>CAWKBU010000017.1:0-323487 GCA_963847975.1 uncultured Acidobacteriota bacterium
CATGACGTCGCGTACCTGGCCGGACAGACCTACCTCGAGCCCCACCCGCGGGAGCTCATGCTCCGCAACCATGTCTGAGCCCGTGCCCGGCGCTCCGCCCGAGGGCAGATTTCGCCCGGAGCGCCGGCCTTATGTGTCCGTGCCGGTCACGGTCGTCGGCCGCGCCTCTCGCGGGCCGGATGGTGCGACGCACGACCTCGCAGCGGTGGAGGAGCCACTCGAGGTTCGTCTGCACGGGCAGCCGTTCGCGGTGATCATGCGAACGCCTGGCGACGATCGCGCCCTTGCCGCCGGGTTTCTGCTGTCGGAGGGTGTCGTGCGGACGGCGGACGATCTCGGCGCCGTCGAACACTGCCGGCATCCCGATCGTCCCGTTGGACACAACGTCGTCGATGTCTACCTGCTCGGTGAGTCCAGGGCCGCGCTCGACGCCATGCTGGCCGATCGGCGCAAGGTCGCTGACCAATTCCTCGTGCGGTCTCTGCGGCCGCCTCACCATCGACTCACTGAAGACGCGCGCCTCGGCGCTGCCCGTGACCTGGACGATGACGGCGAACGTGGCTGCGAGCCTGCCCGATCGTCTGCGCGAACGGCAGCGCGTGTTCGATGGACGGGTGGGCTGCACGCCGCCGGACTCTTCACCCCGGCCGGCGTCTGTGAGGCGTCGGCGGAAGACGTCGGCCGACACAACGCCGTGGACAAGGTCATCGGCGAGATGCTGCTCGCGGATCGCCTGCCGATCGCCGCGCACGCGTTGGCCGTCAGCGGACGAACCTCGTTCGAGATCGTGCAGAAGGCCTGGCTCGCCGGGATTGGCCTGGTGTGCGCGGTTTCCGCACCGTCGAGCCTCGCGATCGACCTCGCGGACGAGGCTGGCATCACGCTTCTCGGCTTCGCGCGCGACGGAGGGTTCAACGTCTACACTCACCTGGCTCGACTGCAGGTAGTCTGAAGCGGGCTGCTCACTGGCCGCACTTCGCGCCGAGGACGATTAACCCTGGCAGCCGTGGCGCAAGTCCCGCACGGGTGCCGTCATCGCTCGAGCACGTCGGAATAGACGGTGTCCTCCGGCACATCGGTGGGGCTCTCGAAATGAAGGCGGTAGCCGTCGGGGTCCGACACTGACGTGACCCACAGGCCATTTCCCACGAACGGGCGTTGCGCGGCAATGCCCCGGGAGATGAGCTCTCGGTAGATCGCGGTTGCGTCAGCGCACATGAAGCAGATAGAGACGCCTGGCCCCGAACGGCGCGTCCGGTGCACCCGCCGGTCGGCCGTCGCGCCAATACTCCCGGAGCATCAATGCTGCGTCGCCGAGCCGCAACCAACACCACCGTACACGCCCCTCTGGGACCCATTCGTTGGTCACAGCGCACCCGAGGCCGTCAACGTAGAAGCGAAGAGAAGCCTCGATGTCGGTGACGTTGAAGAAGGGCACTGCCTGCTTGACGTTTGAAGTGCCGCGACCTCAGCGGGCATATGCGAGTCCTCTCAGTCTGGGGCGTGTGCTCTGCTCTGATGACGATCCGCTCTCCGGTGTCGGCGCCTCGCATAGCCTCCAGCGCCGTTAAGCTCACTTTCTGCTTGTCGTTCCGGTCGCCTGCAAATCGCAACTTGACGTCACGGGCTGCTAGGCGGCCCGCAGCACCCGTGCGAGCAGGACTACAAACAGCACCGCGTTCGAGATGTGTCCGGTCCAGCAGATTCGACATTGGTGGCCGTTGACGATGAGGCTCCGGCCGAGGAAGGCGCTCATGGCGACCGCCGGGAGCGTCATGGTCCAGAGCTGCCACGACGGTACGTGAAGAAGAAGACCTGCGGCCAGCAGGGCATAGAGGGCGAGGCCGAGGGTTGCGTTTGGGATACCAAGCAGCGCGGACCGAGGACTGCGGAAGAGGACGCCGCAGCCGCCGTCCTCGAGCCGGCAGATATCCGGCCCCGTCAGCCAGCCTGGCAGGACATAGTAGTGGCCGTACAACGCGGCCGCCGCGGCGGCAGTCCCGCCGAGAAGCGCGAGCCAAATCAGGACTTCTGACATTCCGGACACCAATAGGTCAACCTCGCATCCGCTCCGTGTTTCTTGACGTCGATGGCGGTTCCGCAGCGGCGGCAGGGCAGCCGGCCGCGGCCGTAGACCCAGAGCTGCTCCGCGGGGTTGTCGCGGCCGGTCGTGCGCCGGGAACCAGTGTAGGTCGCCAGGCCCGTTGACGAACCGCCGACGTTGGCTTGCAACAGCTTCCGCCCAGTGTCCACCAGGTGCGCGAGCTCGCTGTCGGTGAGCGCGGCGACATTCACGAACGGGTTGATCCCGCACGCGAACAGCACTTCCGACTTGAAGACGTTGCCGAGCCCGGCGAGCAGTTGCTGGTTGAGGAGGGCATCGGCGATGAGCGCGGCCGGCCGCGAGCGCAGGCGCCGGATGGCCTCGTCGCGATCGAAGTCGGCGGCGAGCGCGTCGGGGCCAAGTTTCCCGAGGACTCGGTGTTTCGCCAGAGCGTGCTTCGGGTCTACCTTGATGAATTCGGCGACCGGAATGTTGAACCCGACCGCCTCGAAGTCCGCGGTCGCCACCAGCACTCGCATATTGCGCCGATTCTGCCGCCAGCGCTCGCCGGGCCGGTAGATATGCCAGCTGCCGTGCATCCGCATGTGCGTGCGGAGGACGAATCCGCCGGAGAAGTGCATGAGCAGGTGCTTGCCGCTCGATTGCACCCGCTCTACCGACATGGACGTCAGCGGATGATCGTCGTGCACGCGCGTCAGGGCCGGGAACACCGATTCGAAGCGGACGATGTCGTGGCCGGCGAGCGCGCGGTGCAGCGCCGCCGCGGCGCGATGGATGGTGTCGCCTTCGGGCACCGCTACGCCCCTCGTCCGAAGCCGCCGTGGCGGATCTGGAAGCCCATCGCCGAGGGACTGAAGCCCGCCTCGACGAGGTACGGCGACAGCGGGTGTTCGGCCGCCGGGAGGCCGTTGACTTCGTGGACGAGCAGGCCGAGCCGCGCCAGCGTGGCCGCGAGCGCGCGCCCGGTGGTTGAGCGTGCGGGCTCGTCTTCGGGCAGGAACGCGAGGAGTTGCCTTGCTCCGCGGCTGATATAGGCGGCGAGCGCGCCGTTGACAATCACCACGAGAGAGCCGGCCGAGCGCGTCGGGCCTCGCCCGCGGTCGTCATCGGACTGAGCTTCGGGCCAGCGCAGGATCGTGCCGTACGGATTGGCGGGATCCGTGGCCGCGAGCACGACGACTTCCGGTTCGTCCGGCATGTCCTTGAGCGACCGGAGCAGGTCGAGCGCGGCCGGCAGCGCGAACTGCGTCGCGCCGACTTCGCTTGCGAAGTAGCCCCGGCGTATCCGCCCGGCGTCTTCGAGCGCCTTCAGGATGTTGTAGACGGCGCTGAAGCCGCCGGTGATGTTCTCGACCGCCGCCACCTCGCGGGTCAGGACGCCGTAGCGGGCGAGGAGCTGCTGCGCGAGGGCGGTCGCGGACTCCGTCGCGGACACCTTCGCTCCGGCCCTCGCCGCCATCAGCGACCAGCGGCCCTCGGCGGTCGGCGGCGCCATGCGGCGGCTCCTGAACGTCCGGTGCGCGGCTCTCGCTCTCGGCTTGCGGCTCTTGTGGTCGGCTGGGCGCGTGTATGCGCGCACCGCATGCAGGCTGTCGTTCGTGATCGCGCCGGCCCACACGAGCGTCCAGATGGCGTCGACGGTATCACCCGGGTAGCCGCCGCCCGCGGCTTCGTGCAGCGTCGCAAAGAACGACGCGCCGTGCTGCTCGAGATGCGCGAGGATGACTCGTTCCCGTTCGGGAAGCTCGCTCAGCGTGGGCTCGCGGCGCAGTTTGCCGACGTGATCGGTCAGGTAGAGCGCGAGCCGCCCGTCGTGTTCGCCAAGCGGCTCGAGTCCGCCCCACACGACCTCGCCGGCCGTGGTCAGCGCGTCGAGATCGGATGGCTGATAGCCCTCGACGCGCGCCGGCAGGATCTCGGTCTCGAGAATCGACGCGATGAGGGGCGCCCCTTGCAACCCCTCGATCGCATCGAGCAGCGCGTCCAGCCCCGATCGCCGGCGGACCACGCCCTGCCAGTGGGTGATGAGGCGTCCGAGGACGGCGGGTTCGACCGGTTCGACCTGATGCCGCAGCTTGGCGAGCGACCGGCGGCGGATCGTCTGCAGGACGTCCGGGTCGCACCATTCGCGTCCGGTTCCGCCGGGCCGGAAATCGCCTTCGAGCAGTCGGCCCCCGTTCACGAGCTCTTTCAGCAGGGCTTCGGCGGTCGATCGTCCAAGCCCATACCGTTCGGCCAGCGCCTCGGTCGTGAACGGCGCGTGCGTGCGCGCGTAGCGGCGGGCGAGGTCCAGCGCAGCGTGTGGCGCCGGCTCGAGCAGCGCTTCCGGCAATCCCGGTGGCAGCGGCACGCCGAGAGCGTCGCGATAGCGGCTCGCGTACTCGACCGGGATGAGCCGCGCCTTGCCCGAGATCGTGACCGCGATCGCCCGCCGGGCCCGTGTCAGGTCATCGACGACGCGCCGGCCGTCGAGCTGCGTCCGGGCGTCAATTTCGACGACGTCCAAGTCACCAAGGCGCAGCAGCAGGTCGTGCACACCGTCGACCGTCCGCGCTCGGCGGTCGTCCTGCAGCTGCTGCAACTCGGCCTCGACGTCGGCGATCGCGTCCGCGTCGAGCAGGTCGCGGAGCTCGAGATCGCCGAGCAGCTCGCGCAGCTGCGCCTGATCGATCGAGAGCGCCTGCGCGCGCCGCTCCGCGAGCGGGGCGTCGCCGTCGTAGAGATAGTTGGCGACGTATCCAAAGAGCAGCGCCGCGGCGAAAGGCGACGCCACCGTCGAATCCACGGTCGCCACCCGGATCTCCCGCCGTTCCATCTTGCCGAGCGTCTCGACGAGCGCCGGCATGTCGAACACGTCCCTGAGACACTCCCGATACGTCTCGAGGACGATCGGGAACGACCCGAACCGCGACGCGACGGCGAGCAGATCGGCCGATCGTTTGCGCAGCTGCCACAGCGGGCTGCGGCCGCCAGGCCGGCGCTTGGGCAGGAGCAGCGCGCGGCCCGCGGCCTCGCGGAACTTGGCGGCAAACATCGCCGTTCCGCCGAGCTGGTTGAGCACCAGCGCCTCGACTTCCTCGGAGGCGGGCACCATCAGCCGCGGGATCGGGCGGCTCGTCGGTCTCTGGGAACCTCACCACGAATCCGTCGTCGGTCCACATCGTCTCGACGTCTAGACCCGTTTCCGCGCGCACGCGTTCGACGACCGCCATGGCCCAGGGGGCGTGGATGCGGCTGCCGAAGGGCGAGAGGACGCAGACGCGCCAGTCGCCCATCTCGTCGCGGCAGCGCTCGATGAGCACCGTGCGGTCGTCGGGCACGACGCCCGCGGCCGTCATCTGGTCGGCGAGATAGCGCAGCAGGTTCTCGGCGGCCTGGGCGTCGAGATCGTGGTGGCGCACGAGGCGATCGATGGCCGCCGCCGGGGGCATCGCGACCAGCGTGCGCACGAGCTCGCCCACGGTCCGGCCGAGCTCGAGCGGACGGCCCATGGTGTCGGCCTTCCAGAAGGGCATCTTCCCCGGTTCACCCGGGGCCGGAGAGACCAGCACGCGGTCGTGGCTGATTTGCTCGATGCGCCAGCTCGACGCGCCGAGGAGGAACGTCTCGCCGACGCGGCTCTCGAACACCATCTCCTCGTCGAGCTCGCCGACGCGAGCACCGGGGCCGTGCTGGCCGGCGAGGAAGACACCATACAGTCCGCGATCGGGAATCGTCCCGCCGTTCGTCACGGCGATGCGGCGCGCGCCCTCACGCGCGGTGACCACGTTCTCGAGCCTGTCCCACGTCAGCCGCGGCCGCAGGTCGGCGAAGTCGTCCGACGGATAACGTCCCGACAGCATGTCCAGCACGCCCTCGAACGTGCCGCGGGCGAGCTCGGCAAACGGCGCGGCGCGGCGCACCGCGTCGAACAGGCCATCGACCGTCCATTGATCGAGCGACACCATCGCGACGATCTGTTGCGCCAGGACGTCGAGCGGGTTGCGCGGATACCGCGTGCTCTCGATCTGCGCCTCGTGCATCGCGCGCGTGACGGCTGCGCACGCGACCAGGTCGCCGCGAAACTTGGGCACGATGATGCCGCGGCTCGCCTCGCCGATCGTGTGGCCCGACCGGCCGATGCGCTGCATGCCGCTCGCGACCGAGGGCGGCGCCTCGATCTGGATGACGAGATCGATCGCGCCCATGTCGATGCCCAGCTCGAGCGACGAGGTGGCCACGAGGCCGCGCAGCAGGCCGGCCTTGAGCCGGTCCTCGATCTCGATCCGCTGCGGGCGCGCGACCGAGCCGTGGTGCGCGCGCACGAGCATCTCGCCGGCGAGCTCGTTGATGGCGCTCGCCAGGCGCTCGGCAATGCGGCGGCTGTTCACGAAGATCAGGGTCGAGCGATGGGCGCGGATGAGCTCGAGCAGCCGCGGGTGAATCGCCGTCCAGATGGTCGTGCGGACGGGCCCCTGTGCCGCCGGTCCGCTCGGGATGTCCTCGATCTGGCCAATCCGCGCCATGTCCTCGACCGGCACCTCGATGGTCAGATCGAGCCGCTTCTTTTCCGACGTGTCGACGATGGCGACGTCTCGGTAGGAGGTCGGAGACAGGAGGGAGGAGGCAGGCGACGGCGTGGCGCCACCGAGAAAGCGCGCGACTTCATCGAGCGGCCGTTGCGTCGCCGAGAGGCCGATGCGCTGTAGTGGTGCCGCGTCCGCTGGACGAATCGCTTCGAGGCGCTCGAGCGACAGCGAGAGGTGCGCCCCGCGCTTGGTCGGCACCAGAGCGTGGATCTCGTCGATGATGACGGTGTCGATCGCGCGCAGCGCGTCGCGCGCGTTCGACGTCAGGAGCAGGTACAGCGATTCGGGCGTGGTAATGAGGATGTCGGCGGGGTCGCGCTGGAACCGGGCGCGCTCGATCGCGGGCGTGTCACCGGTCCGGACGGCGATCGACGGGACATGGTGCGCGTCTCCGCGGGCACTGGACCGGTTGGCGATACCCGCGAGCGGGGCACGCAGGTTCCGCTCGATGTCGACGGCCAGCGCCTTGAGCGGCGAGATATACAGCACCCGGCACCGCCGCTCCCGGTCGGGCACTCGCGTCGAACATCAGCCGGTTGATGCACCAGAGGAAGGCGGTCAGCGTCTTGCCGCTGCCGGTCGGCGCCAGGATCAGGGTCGAGTGTCCACGCGCGATCGCCGGCCATCCGAGCGCCTGAGGTGGTGTCGGTCCCGCGAACGCATTTTCGAACCACTCCACGACCGCCGGGTGAAACAGGCCGAGGGCGTCAGTCGTAGGAAGCACATCTCCATTCTAGTGGACCGTATCCGCTGAAGCGGTACTACCCGGGTTGGGAGAAACGGTCAGTTCGTCGGGCACGAAGATGATTGCCGCGCGCGCGGGATTCATGCAGAATTGATCTTTGGGACCTTCGCTTCGGCGGACATTGACTTCAGCTATCGGCATTTAGCTTTCAGAATTTTTGACTATGGGTGACTCTGGAGAAGGCCTGGTCGACGCAGACGCGAGAATCCAGGAGCAGATGGAAGAGCGGGAAGCCGAACGGCGCCGCCGCGCCAACTCACAGCCGGCGCCGGACCCCGAACGGACCCGGGCAATCGAGTCGCTGAGGCTGGCCCGGGCCGAGCTCGAGCGGCAGTCCACGGCGACGACGCATCCCGTGCGCAAGCAGCAGATCCAGGCGGCCCTCGCCGAGATCGACAAGCGCCTCGCGGCCAGCTGATCGCGGATCCTTTCCGAGGGGCGGTTTGCCCCTCGGACTCCCGCCACACGCGCCCTCGCGGGGCCCCGCCGCCCCGCTCCGAGGCGCGTGTGCTCACTCGCTCCGCTCGTTCGCGCTCTAGCTTCCGCGCAACGTTCTCTGCGGGTCGAGCTGTGCCGCGCGTCGCGCCGGCAGCACGCACGCCAGGGTTCCGACCGCGAGGAGCAGCAGCGGTACCAGGACGAAGGTCAGGGGATCGTGCGCCGTGACGCCGTAGAGCTGGGTCGACAATACCCGCGTCAGCCACGCTGACGCCAGCATGCCGGCCGCGATGCCCCCGAGCGTGACGCTCAGCCCCTGACGAAGTACCAACCGCACGATCTCCCCTCGTCCGCCGCCGAGCGCGGTGCGAATCGCGAGTTCCCGCGTCCGCTGCGACACCGAATACGACAGCACGCCAAAGAGTCCCACCGCCGCAATCACCACCGCGCAACCCGCGAAGGCCCCGAGCAGCACCGCATACAATCGCGGCTGAGCTAAAGAGGTGAGTAGTCTCTGCTCGACACTGGCCACGGATGACACGGACAACACTGGAAAGCCATGTCCTGAGAGGACGACTTCAAGATCCGCAGGATCCGCGTCCCGTGAGATCCAGTAGTGATCCGCGTCCCGTGTGATCCGCGACCCGTGACCGACGAGCGTCGGCCGAGAACCAGCGATCAGCGCTCGTTGTCGAGCGCGGCCGCCAGCATGGTCGCGAACGCCTGCGGCGTCGGCGGCCGGCGATCGGGATCGGCGTCGAGCGCGGAGCGGATGGCGCGTTCGGCGTCCTCGGAGATGAGGTCGGACGGCAGCGCCGGCACGCCGCGTGCCTGTGCGAGGACGACATCGGCCAGGGTGCCGCGGCCGAACGGCAGCTCGCCCGACAGCATCTCGTAGGCGACGACGCCGAGGCTGAAGACGTCGGTGCGCGCATCGGCCTCGACGGCGTGAAACTGTTCGGGCGCCATGTACGCGGGGGTCCCGATGATCATGCCGGCGGCGGTCAGCGCGGTTTGCGCCTCGGATTCGGGTTGGCCCTCATCTTCGTCCCCCTCTTTCGGCAGCCCTTCGGTCACGATCTTGGCGACCCCGAAGTCGAGCACCTTGGCGGCCGCGCCACCGCCAGGAAGCAGGATGTTCTCAGGCTTGAGATCCCGGTGCAGGACGCCCTCGCGGTGGGCGGCGCCAATCGCGGCGCAGACGGCGGTCAGTATGCTCATCGACTCGGCGGTGTCGAGCCGGCCCTCGCGCTGCAGCACGTGGCGGAGATCCTCACCGCGGACGAGCTCCATGACCAGATAGGCGCCACCGTCGGCGAACGTGCCGTAGTCGTAGACGGCGACGATCGACGGATGCTGCAGGCGCGCGACGATCTGCGCCTCGCGCCGGAACCGGCGCCTGGCTTCCGGGTCGTGCAGGAGGTCCGCGCGCACGACCTTGAGCGCCACGAGGCGATCGAGACGCATGTCGCGCGCCCGGTAGACGGCTCCCATCCCGCCGCGTCCCAGGAGCTGCTCGATCCGGTACTTGTTGTCGACCGTGCGCGGCACCGCCGTCACCGGCTTCAACACCGTTCCGTCCGCCGGACAGTGTGCGACGCCGGCTTCTTCGCAACGCCCGCACTTCGGGCATTCCCGCATCGGTTCGACCGGTGGCGCCACGGCGCTGATGACGCGCGTGCGGTCGGTGTCGTCAGCGGTCTCGCGGCCGACCCGGCGGCGGAGCCGGGCGACGTCGAAGCCGAGCGCCATCTGCGCGGCGATGCTGGCGAGCAGCTGCCGGTCCTCGGCGGTGTAGGCCTCTTCCGACCGCCGCTCGCCGAGCGCGATGAGCGCGATGAGCGAGCGGTCCTCGCCGACGACCGGGACGAGGAGGACGGCGCCCGTGCACTCGAGCCATTCACGTTCTTCCGGGGGCAGCCGGCGGGCTGGTGAGCGCGGATCGGCGAGCACGATTTCCAGCGGGTCGTCGGACCACCGCAGCATCGAGACGAGGCCGCCGTCGAGGGGGAGGGGCTCGGCGCTGCCGTGCAGCACGGTGACAGGCGACATCCGCCCCTCGTCGATGCCGCTGACGAGAATTGCCGCCATCACCGGGTGCAGCGCCTCGTCCAGCTGATTGACGACCATGGTGGCCAGGTCGGTCGGATCCGTCTCGAACCGCACCCGGCTCGCGAGCGACAGGAGGATCTTGCGCGCGTCGTACTCCTCGCGGAAGAAGCGCTGGTCGAGCCACTGGCGCGCGCGCACGCGGTTCATGAACGTGACGGCCGAGGCGATGATGAGGAGGGCGTACAGCGCCGAGCTGCTGGTCGCAATCTCGGCGAGCGTGCGGTTGCGCTCCTGCACGAGCGAGAAGACCAGGGCGATCGCCGGGAGCGAGATGAGCAGCGTCAGCGTGCGGTTCGCGAGTGCGTACTGCAGGCTGCGCCGCAGCACGATACGTGGTCCGAGCACATGCGCGACGCCGACGGCGTAGACCAGGCCGAATGCGGGCAGGAGCACGAGGCCATCGAGCAGGACCCGCAGCGTGCCCGAATACTCCGGGCCGTCGGTGCCGAAGAGCTGCGCCACGATCGGAATGCCGTCGCGCACGGCGTAGGCGAGAACGCCGGGGACGGCCGTGTAGAGCGCCATGCGGATGCGGCGGCGCTCGTTCGCGCTGTGGTTGAAGCGGTAGCGATACGCACCTTCCGCGACGGCGAGGACGTTGAGCCCGAGCGCCGAAGCGAACGCGGCGTAGTAGACACCTGGATGCGTCGCATCCCAGACCGCCAGCGAGCCTGCGGAGTTCACACCCGCCAGATAGAGACCCGTCATCAGCGCCGGGCCGACGAGCGGCGCCGCGGCGAGGAGCGGCACGGCGTGGATCCAGGGATAGCGGTCGAGCAGCCGCGAGCGGGTGGGAAAGTAGAGAATCGCGAGCGCGATGGTCGGAAACGCCAGCGGGCTCGCGACCCACGCGAAGACGGTGAGCACCTGGTGCAGGAAGGGGAGGACCCGCTCCTCGCCGAGCATCGGTCCGCCACCGCCGACGGCGCTGAACGCGAGCGCGAGCACGCACAATCCGGCGGTGAGGTCGTAGCTGCGCATCAGGAGCAGCAGCACCGCTGCACCAGTGAACACGATCATCTGGACGATCATGCCCAGGTGACGTCGCGCCCACCCGCTTGTCGGCGAGCGCAGTGCCGCTGGCCGATCCATCGTGAGCTGCCGCGCCGTACCGTCGGGCGCGGCGATAGTCCAGACGACCGGACCGCGCACACCCACCCAGTAGAGGTCGCGCCAGGCGGCGATCCTGCCGGCTTCAGTCGAGAGTCGCTCGTCGAAGCGCACCGTGCGTTGCGGGTCGCCGGCAAGCGCCTGCGCGAGCAGCGTGCTGTGCGGGACAACCTGGTTCGCGTCCGCGGGGCTACCCGGCGCGACACGCGCGATTTCAGGCGGGCTGGTGAAGTAGGCAGCGACATCCGGCGGACGCGCCTTGAGCGGCAGCTGTGCGGTGGGATCCCCGGCGAGCGTCGCGCCCGTGCCCGCCGGCCACAGGTATGGCCTGACGAGCACGACTTGCACGACGGTGTAGAGAACGGCGAGCCCGACGACCGCGATGACGGCCCAGGCAAACGCGGGCAGTCGCTCGAGCCGGACAGGTTCCGAGGCAGGGGCCATGCGCCCCCGTATTATGTGTTGGATTTCAGCGCTGCCGCTTTGCCCAGAACCGCGCGAATTTCGTCGGCTTCGAGCGATTCGACCAGCAGGAGCTCTTCGGCCAGGAGGCGGACGGCGTCGCGATTGTCCTCGATGACGCCGCGCGCCCGGTCGTAGCCCGACATGATCACGCGCCGGATCTCGTCGTCCACGCGCTGCGCCGTGGCTTCGCTGATGCCGTGCGGCCGGTCGGCCTCGAAGGCGTTGCCGGGCTTGCGGTAGGCGAGCGGACCGAGCTCCGACATGCCCCACTCGCACACCATGTGCTGGGCGATGTCGGTGGCGCGCTCGATGTCGTTCGAGGCGCCGCTCGTCATGTGGTTCATGAAGATCTCTTCCGCCACGCGCCCGCCCATCAACACCGCGACCTGCGTCTCGAGGAAGCTCTTCGTGTACGTGTGGCGATCGGCTTCCGGCAGCTGCATCGTCACGCCCATCGCCCGGCCGCGCGGGATGATGGTGACCTTGTGCAACGGGTCGGCGTCGGGCAGGAGCGCGGCGACGACCGCGTGGCCAGCCTCGTGATAGGCGCAGTTGACGCGATCCATGTCGCTCAACACGACCGACCGCCGCTCCACGCCCATGAGGACTTTGTCGCGCGCCGCGTTCAGGTCGGCGTCGGTGACGGTGGTTCGCCCGGCGCGCCCGGCGAGGAGCGCGGCCTCGTTGACCAGATTGGCGAGGTCGGCGCCCGAGAACCCAGGCGTCCCGCGGGCGATGGTCCGCAGGTCGGTCTCGGGATCGACGGGAATCTTGCGGGTGTGGACGCGGAGGATGGCCTCGCGGCCCTTGAGATCGGGGTTGCCGACCGTCACCTGCCGGTCGAACCGGCCCGGCCGCAGCAGCGCCGGGTCGAGGATGTCCGGGCGGTTGGTGGCGGCGATGACGACGATGCCGCGGTGGGCCTCGAAGCCGTCCATCTCGACCAGTAACTGGTTGAGCGTCTGCTCGCGCTCTTCATGGCTGAGCGAGCTGCCTCCGCGGCTGCGGCCGACGGCGTCGAGCTCGTCGATGAACACGATGCATGAGGGATGGCGGCGGGCATCGCGGAACAGGCGGCGGACGCGCGACGCGCCCACGCCGGCATACATCTCGACGAAATCCGACCCGCTGGCGAACAGGAACGGCACCCCGGCCTCGCCGGCGATCGACCGCGCCAGGAGCGTCTTACCGGTCCCCGGAGGTCCGACCAGGAGCACGCCCTTGGGAATCCGCCCGCCGATGGCCGCGAATCGGCCCGGCTCCTTCAGGAAGTCGACGATCTCTTTGACTTCGTCCTTGGCCTCGTCGACACCCGCGACGTCCTTGAACGTGATGACGTGCTCGCCCTGCTCGGCGACGCGCGCGCGCCCGGAGATGGACGGAATACGTCCGGCCGTGGTCCGATAGACGGTAAAGGCGAGGAGGCCGAGAAACGCCGCAACCGTGGCCGTCGCTCCCCAGCTGAGGGAGCCCGGCTCGGGCGCGGGAATCACGTCGACGCGGATGTCCCGGCGATACAGATCGGTGACGAAGGCGCCATTCGCCGCCAGAAACTCGGGCGGCGCGACGGTCTGCGCCACGCTGCCGTCGCGCAAGCCGACGGTGATGACCGGATCCTCGAAGGTCACCGCGGTGACCTTGCCGGCGTCAACGGCCTTGAGAAAATCCGAGAAAACCAGGGAAGGCGGCGTGGGGGTCCTGGTAAAGAGATAGGCGCCGCTCACGACACTCAGCAAGAGTGCGGCGGCGACGAGCACGACGCGAGGTCTCCGGAAATGCGAGAGATCCAACAAGAGGTCCCTTTTTCGCAAAGCGATCCGCGCGCGGAGGCGTCACGCCTCGCACCGCTGGCCGCACAACTGACTTAGATTGAGGTAAAGGACACTCCGCTGGGGATTGGAATGCTCATCTCATCTTACACGAGCCAACCTCGGCCGGCAAGGGCATGAACCTTTTCTCGGCCTGGCTCGTCCACCTCTACACTGCCTCCGGCGCGCTCGCCGCGTTCTTCGGCGTGCTCGCGGTCTTCGCCGGTGACTACCGCCAGGCGCTCCTGTGGATGTGTGGCGCGACGGTCGTCGATGCCACCGACGGGTGGCTGGCGCGGACGGTCCAGGTCAAGGAGCGGCTACCGGGGTTCGATGGCGCGCGGCTCGACGACATCGTCGACTACCTGACGTTCGTGTTTCTGCCGGTGCTCTTCATGCACGCATCCGGTGCGCTGCCGGTGGGCTGGAGTCGCGGCATCGCCTCGATTGTGCTGTTGAGCAGCGCCTACGGGTTTGCCAGAGACGATGCCAAGACGAGCGACCATTTCTTCTCGGGTTTCCCGTCATACTGGAACATCGTGGCCCTCTACCTGCACATCGCCGCGCTCCCGTCGGCGTGGAACGCGGTCATCGTCCTCGTCCTCTGTGCCCTCGTCTTCTGGCGCGTCGGCTATGTCTATCCATCGCGCACCCCGGTCTTGCGCCCGCTGACCCTCGCGCTCGCCGTGTGCTGGAGCGTCGTGGTCGTGGCCATGATCCTCACGCTCCCGCGCGTCCCGGGCGCGCTCTTCGCCGCGTCCTTCATCTTCCCCGTCTACTACACCGTGCTGTCGTTCGTGCTGCACGCGTTTCACCGGCGCCGCCCGCTGCGGGCGCAACCATGAGCACTGCGGAAGCCGCCGGGCCTGCGCGAGCGCGTCCACGCGCGTCGAAGGGACCGTGGCGCGACCGTGCGGCCGCGTTTTTCTTCGCGGTGCTGGTCGTCGCCGCGGCCTTTACCGTGACGTGGCTGGTGCGGCAGGGCTGGGCCGTGCACCGCCTGACCCGCGGCGTCGGCGATACGTGGTTTCTCTCGGCCGACGGCCGGCGCTGGTTCCGGATGGACGAGCACCGCCGCGATGTGCCGCTCAACGAGATCCCCGAGCACCTGCAGCACGCGTTCGTGGCGGTCGAGGATCACCGCTTCTACGCGCACCCCGGGGTCGATCCCATCGCCCTCGGCCGCGCTGTAATGAAGAACGTCCGTTCGCCCGGCACGGTCCAGGGCGGCAGCACGCTGACGCAGCAGCTCGCCCGGACGCTCTTCCTGTCCAACACGAGGACCTACGGCCGCAAGATTCGTGAGGCGGCGCTGGCGCTGATGATCGACGGTCAGCTCAGCAAGGAGCAGGTCCTCGAGCTCTATCTGAATCGCATCTATCTGAGCGCCGGTGTCTACGGGGTGGAGACGATGTCGCGCCACCTCTTCGGCCGGCCGGCCAAGCAGCTGAACCTCGCCGAGTGCGCGCTCATCGCCGGCCTGGCGCGCGCGCCATCGACGCTGTCGCCGTGGTCCAACCTCGACGGGGCGCTCGAGCGCAGCCACGTCGTCTTGACCAGAATGCGCGAGGAGGGCTTCATCACCGAGGCCCAGGAGCGGGAGGCGCGACGGACGAGCATCCGCATCCGGCCGTATCCCGGCACGAGCGATCCGCGCGGCGGCTACGCCAAGGAGTTCCTGCGTCAGGCGTTCCGCGAGCGGTTCGGCGGCGACCATCCGCCGGACTGGGAGGTCCGGACGACGTTTGTGCCGACGCTGCAGGATGCGGCCGAGCAGGTCGTGCGCAGCGGGCTCGCGCGGTTCAACGAGCCCGATCTCCAGGCGGCGCTCGTCGCGATCGATCCGCGCACGGGCAACATCCTGGCCCTCGTCGGCGGGCGCGACTTCGCCCAGTCACAGTTCAACCGCGGCAGCCGCAGCCGGCGTCAGCCGGGCTCGGCGTTCAAGCCGCTCCTGTTCGCAGCCGCGCTCGAGAACGGGTACTCGCCGGTCTCGCTCATCGAGGGGTTGACGACGATCGCGCCGCAGGGGCCGGACGAGTGGGCGCCGAGGAACGCGAATGGCGAGACGCCTGACGTGCTGACGCTGCGCGCGGCGCTCCTCGAGTCGAACAATCGCGCCGCGAGCGCCCTGCAGCAGCGCGTCGGGTCGCGGCCGGTGCTGCGGCTCGCGTCGCACGTCGGGCTCGAGAACATGCCCGATGTGCCGTCGCTGTCGCTCGGCACTGGTCTCGTCAGCCCGCTCGAGCTGACGGCGGCGTATGCGACGTTCCCGAACGGCGGGCTGTTCATCGCACCGCGAGGGATCGTGCGCGTGCTCGACGCCGACGGCGGCGTGGCGCTCGACAACCCGATGCAGAGCGAGCGCGTCCTGTCGGTGCAGACCGCTTACCAGATGGTGTCGATGCTCGGCGACGTCGTCGATCGCGGCACGGGTCAGGTCGTGCGGCGCGCCGGGCTGGGCTTTCCGGTCGCGGGCAAGACCGGGACGACCGACGACTTCAAGGACGCGTGGTTCGTCGGGTTCTCGTCGAGCCTGGTCGTCGGCGTCTGGGTCGGGTTCGATCAACCGAAGACCATCGGCCGCGACGCCTACGGGTCGCGCTATGCCGCGCCCATCTGGACCGAGTTCATGCGCCGCGCCGCCCGCACGCGCCCGCCCGAGGCCTTCGACGCGCCGGCTGGTCTCAAGGAAGCGATGCTCTGCCGCATCTCGTATCAGCGGCCGGTCGAAGGGTGTCCGACTTACACCGAGTACCTCAAGCCCGACGACAAGGTACCGAGTGGCCTCTGCACGATCCACCGCGGCAGCATCAAGCAGCAGGTCCGGCGCGCGCTCGAGGGCTTGTTGTCAGGCGTGGGGAAGCGGATCCGCGGCATTTTCCGGTAAGGACAGGCGGGACGGATGACGCGTCCTATCCTCGCCTTCTTCTCGCTCACCTACGCAGCCACTTGGACGTGCTGGGCCGCGGCAGCGGCGGTTTCCCGCGGTAGCACGTCGGGCGATGCTGTCCGTCCCGCGCTCGCAGGCGCCCTGTTTCTTCTCGGCACCATCGCTCCTTCACTGGTTGCGCTGGCACTGACGGAGCGGGCCGGCGGACGCGCAGCGACCCGGGCGCTGCTCGATCGCGTGTTCTTGTGGAATGTCGCCGTCAGGTGGTATGTGTTCGCCGTCGGCTACATGCTGGCGGTCAAGCTGTCGGTTGCGCTCGTGTACCGGTTCGTCACTGGGGGATGGCCCCGTTTCGGAGACGAAGCCTGGTACCTGATGGCGATCGCCATCGTGTTCTCGACCTGGGTGCAGGCGGGGGAGGAAATCGGCTGGCGGGGTTACGCTCTTCCGCGACTGGCAGCCCGCGTCGGCCTCGCGCCCGCGAGCGTCATCCTCGGCGTCTTGTGGGCCGGCTGGCACCTGCCGCTGTTTTTCGTTCCTGCCGCCGATACTCTGGGACAATCATTCCCGTCTACGTGATTCAGGTGACGGCGTTGTCGGTGGCAGCGGCATGGCTGTACTGGCGCACCGGCGGCAGCCTGCTCCTCGTGATGCTGCTGCACGCGGCGACCAACAACACCAAGGACATCGTGCCTTCGGCTGTGCCCGGGGCAACCAATCCTTTCGCTCTCAGCACGTCGCTGGTGGCGTGGATCACTGCTACGTTGTTGTGGATTGCGGCCGCACATTTTCTCTGGCGGATGCGGCGCGGGGTAATCTACCAATGACAAGGGGGATTTGATGACCGCACCCGGTCTGCTCCTCCTCTACATTCCGGAGACTCGATGCGACTGATTGTCCTGGCTGCGTGCGCGGCCTTTGTGTCGTGCGCCGCTCCGCCACGCGAAGCCGCCGATCAATAGCAGTCCGGCATCGCCGTACTTGCTGATCTTCGCCGGGGATCAGGACGAAGCCAGCAGCGATTTCCTCGCGGTCGTCGACCTGCGTTCCGACAGCGCCGATGTCGGCAAGGCGATCGCCACGACGCCAATCGGCATGAAATCCTCGATGCCGCACCACATGGAGTATGCGTTGCCGCCGGCGGGCGAGTTGCTGTTCGTGAATGCGCATCATCACGAGCAGACCCTGCTCGTCGATGTCTCAAACCCCCGCGCTGTGCGCGTGGCGAAGACGTTTTCGCCGCCGGCGCCGCTGCGCTACCCTCACGACTACTCGCGGACGCCCAAGGGGACGCGCCTGGTCGGCTTCTTGCGCAGCGAGGGGCCGAGCCCCGGTCCTGGCGAGACCACTTCACCCGGCAATTACGGCGGCATCGCGGAGTACACCGCCGATGGGGTGCTACTGCGCACCGCGAGGGCCGGAACACATGGATCGAAACCGATCCGGCCCTATGCCTTCGCCTTCCTGCCCGATCTCGACCGGGTCGTCGTGACCAGCGCGCCGATGATGGAGTCAACATCGGCTGATGTCGTGCAGATTTACCGGTATTCTGACTTCACGCTCCTCAAGACGATCGACCTTCTGCCGGGCCGGCTTGCTGACGGACGCGAGATCGCCGGCTCGCAGCGAGCGGGCTTCGGTCCGCGCGTTCTTCCCGACGGGTCGGTGTTCCTCAACGCGTATGGCTGCGCCTTCTATCGACTGAGCGACATCGGCAGCGACAATCCGCGCCTCGACACCGTGTTCGCGCTCGACTCGCCAGAGGTATCCGGTCCCGAACACATCCGCGGTTCCTGCGGGATTCCCATCGTCTTCGAACATTACTGGCTCATGCCCGCCGGCCAGTTGCACGCCGTCGTCGTCATTGATATCAGCAACCCTGCGGCTCCCCGCGAAGTGTCTCGCTTGCCGACCCCGGCGACGTTCAACCCACACTGGCTCGCGCGCGACCCGCGTTCGAACCGAGTCGTTCTGGGCGCCGAGCTTGGCGGCGAGGAAGGGTTCTACGTTCTGCGGTTCGATGCGCAGACCGGACAGTTGGCGTTCGATTCGGCCATCAACGGCGAGGGCCATGCCGGTTATCTGAGCCTGAGAAATCAGGCATGGCCGCACGGCGCCACTGGCCCGGCATGGGGGCACGCGGCGCTGTTCTTACCGCAGTAGGTAGCTGGAAACGGAATATCCTGACCGCAGCTAGTCACGGGGTGCTTTCATGAAACTCGCAACCGGTGTGTTACTGCTTGTCCTCCCGGCAAGCGCTCTTGCGTGGCAGCTGTCGGCTCCCGCGGATGCCGTGGCTTATCCCGAGGGATATCGCGACTGGGCACACGTCAAGAGCGCGCTCGTCAGTCCCGCGCATCCAGAGCTTCGCGACCAACGGCGGCTTTCAGCACATCTATGCGAATCCGCAGGGGATGGTCGGCTATCGTACCCGCGCCTTCCCCGAGGGGTCGATCGTGGTATTCGACTGGCTCGAGATGCGCGACAACAACGGCGCCTTCGAGGAAGCCGCGCGGCGACAGGTGGACGTGATGGTCAAGGACTCGAAGCGCTTCGCCAAGACGGGCGGGTGGGGATTCCAGCGCTTCGTCAAGGACAGCAAGACCGAACGCGCCGCGGCGCCGACCCCGCAGCAGTGTTTCGAGTGTCATGAGAAACGGAAGAAGGACGACCTGGTTCTGAGTAGCTACCGGCCGTGACCCGCAGCAACGCTTGCGCCTGCGACGCACGCGGCCACCGATGGCAACGAGCACGATCTACTTGATTCGTCACGCACACGCCCACTGGAGCGATGACGAGGCGCGTCCGCTGTCGGATACCGGTCGCGAATCTGCGCAGCTGGTCGCGGAACGGCTCGCATCCAGGCCTATCGCGGCGGTGTATTCGAGCCCCTCCCGACGCGCCGTCGAGACCGTGGCGCCGCTCGCGAATCGTCTCGGCCTCGAGCCGGAGTTGATCGCGGACCTGCGCGAGCGCGAGCTTCCAGTCGTACCCGCAGATGCATTCGAAGCCCTGGTGCGCGACGCCTGGCGCCGTCCGGACGAAGCGCCCTCCGGCGGAGAGTCGAACGTCGAGGCGCAAGCGCGCGGGACTGCCGTCGTGCTTCGCCTTGCCGATCGGCATCCCGGAGATCAGGTCGCTCTGGCGACGCATGGGAACCTGCTGGCGCTGGTGATGAATGGGCTGGACCCGTCGTACGGATACGAGTTCTGGCGCCGGCTTTCTTTTCCCGACGTCTATGGGCTGACGCTCGATGGCCGCCGGCTGATCGGTGTCGAGCGCATCTGGGACTCTGACTGACGCTGGAGCACTGGCATGCGCAAGGAAGCAACATTCCGGACCTCTGCCTTCAACACGTCCGAGGCCCGCGACTACTTCATCAACGAGGGCTGCTTCGGCGACGACCTCGCGAAGTGGATGATCGGCCGGCTTCGTGAAGCTGGCGTAGAAACAGATGACGAGCCGGGCCAGGAGGACTTTGGCTGGTACTTCGAGTTCAAGGTCCCGGCCGGTCCGCACTGCTGCATCCTGGGATACCAGGAGGACGAGCCAGAAGGCGTGTGGCATCTCTGGCTGGAGCGCAGCCGCGGGCTGCTGGGATCGATTCTCGGGAGACGGGGGCACGGCATCGATGAGGCCGCCGTGCGCGCGCTCGACGCTGTTCTCGCGTCCGCGCCCGAGATTCGGGATCTGCAATGGGAGAGTCGCTAGCCTTGGCGGTCTCGGGATCCGATGTCGAGCGAGACACGGAACCAGCAAGGCGAGTCCTCGTCCGGGCGTTTGGAGATGTCTATGAATGGTAGGACCGTGAAAGCGCTGCTCGCGTTCGGCATTGCCTTCGTGCTGGCGACACCGCTCCACGCGGAGGTCGTGCGCATCACCATCTCCTCGCGCGCGCCGGTCTTCGACGGTCAGTCCTTCGGCGCGGTCGGGCCCTACGAGGACATTCGTGGCGTCGCCTTCGGCGAGCTCGACCCGCGCGACCCCAAGAACTCGGTCATCACGGACATCGAGCTGGCGCCGAGAAACGCCCGCGGCATGGTCGAATACCGGACCACGTTCACGCTCCGCAAGCCCGTCGACATGGCCAGGTCGGCCGGCGTGCTCCTCTACGACATCGTCAATCGTGGCAATCACACCGCGCCCAACGTCTGGCACGTCGGCGGCGATCCCGGAGACGGGTTTCTCTATCGTCTGGGACATGCGGTGCTGTGGAGCGGCTGGCAAGGCGACCTGCCCATCGCCTCGGTGGGCGCGGTGCGGGAAGGGATCGACGTGCCGGTCGCGAAGCGTGCCGATGGGGCGGCAGTCACCGGCCGGGTCTGGGCGCGCTTTGTCAGCGTCGCAGGCGGGGTCAACACGATGCCGCTGCCTGGCGCCGCGGGCCGGATGCCGGCGTCGCTCGACACCGCGAGCGCGACGATGGTCTCGGTTGCGTCCGAAACGCCTGCGGGCGTGAAGAGCGGCGTGGTCGCGATCGCCGGCTCCGATTGGGCGTTCGCCGACTGCCGGACGGTGCCGTTTCCCGGCACACCCAATCCGACGCGCATCTGCCTCAAGAGCAAGTTCGATCCCGAGCTCCTGTACGAGCTCGTCTACACCGCCAAGGATCCCTACGTGCTCGGCGTCGGCATGGCGGCGATGCGCGACGTCGTCTCGTTCTTCCGCTACGCGGCGGCGGACTCGGCCGGGACGGCCAACCCGATCGCCGGGGCCGTGCCGCACGTCGTCGCGATGGGCAACTCGCAGTCGGGTCGCTTCGCCAAGGCGTTCCTCAATCTTGGCTTCAACCAGGATGAGCGCGGCCGCATCGTGTGGGACGGGCTCAACGCGCGGATTGCCGGCATGCTCGGAAGCTTCAACGCGCGCTTCGCGCAGCCGGGCGACATCGCCGAGCTGTACGACCTGGGTGCCGAGGGTCCACTCTGGTGGGGCGACTACGTCGATCGCGCGCGCGGCCGGCCCGCGTGGGGGTTGCTCCACCGCTGCACCGCGACGAAGACCTGCCCGAAGATCACCGAAACCTATGGCGGGCCCGAGCTCTGGTACAGCCGCGGCAGCGTCGGCATCGCCGGGACCGCCGGGACGGAGGATCTGCCGCTTCCCGACAACGTCCGTCGTTACTACCATCCCGGCACGACGCACGGCGGCGGCCCGGGCGGCTTCAGCCTGGGTGCGCCGTCAACAGCAGCCGGGGTGATGGCGAACAATCCAAATCCCCAGCGCGAGACGGATCGTGCCCTGTACGTTGCGCTCGTTGACTGGGTCGTCAAGAACACGCTGCCACCACCAAGCGAGTATCCGCGGGTTGAGCGACGGCACGCTGGTGCCCAATACGTCGGCGGCGATGGGATGGCCCGCCATTCCGAACGCGCCGCGGCCCGACGGCGTCGTCAATCCGGTGCTCGACTACGACTACGGTCCGGCGTTTCGCTACAACGACAACTCCGGCGTCGTCGCCAACGTGCCGCCGCCCATAAGAGGCGTGATTCCGACGCTTGTCCCCAAGGTCGACAGCGACGGCAACGAGATCGCGGGTGTGCGGTCCCTTTTGATGCGCATGCCGCTTGGCACCTACACCGGCTGGAATCCCATTGCGACCGGGGCGTTGAAGGGTCGGCAGCGCTCGCTCGCCGGTGGCTACGTGCCGTTCGCGAAGGCGAAGGCCGAGCGCCTGGCCGCTGGCGATCCGCGGCCGTCCATCGAGGAGCGATATCCGAGCTACTGGTCGTACGTGTCGTCCGCGATGACTCAGGCCGACGCGCTCGTCAAGCAGCGGTTTCTCCTGCCCGAGGACGCCGTGCGGCTGCTCAAGCAACTGTTGAACGACGTCGACGCCGGCAAGTTGTTCGAGAAGTGAGACGTTCCTTCAGCTCTTCGGTGTCAGCGGTGTGAACCACTGGATCACGGTATAGACCGCGGGCGTGGTGCCGACGTTGGTCATGTTCTCGTTCTCGTTGGCACTGAAGAAGACCACCGAGCCTGGCCCGACCACCTTCTTGCGCCCGTCGATGTTCACCTCAATCGTGCCTTCCTTGATGACAACGATTTCTTCTTGCGGATGACGATGGAGAGGGCCAGTGTTCTCGCCGGGATTGAGCGTGGTGATGTGGGCGTGCAGACGATCGAGCGTGGCCGTTCGAGCGTCGAAGACGTCGCGTCGCTGCCCGTTTCGTGTCGGTGTCGGCACGAGTGCCTGCCAGTCAATCGCTACAGATTGCATCGGTGCTTTCTCCGGAGGTGGCGCGGGCGCCTGGCGCGGCAGGGCCGCGGCCAGCGCCACGAGCGTCGCGAGGCATGTCATGGATTTCATGGGACCGTTATCATACGCTGACGGGCGGGCCGACGACGAGGACCGTAGGAATGGAAGCGAGAGCGCATGAAGGTCTTGTCTGACCTGATAGGCCACACCCTCGCGGCGCACTACAACCGCGTGCGGGGCAAGATTCAGGTACTCGTGGAGCCGCTGTCGACCGAGCAGATGTGGACTCGGCCCTTCCCGTTCGGCAACTCGGTCGGGCATCTCCTCCTGCACCTGACCGGCAACCTCAACTACTACATCGGCACCCAGATCGCAGGCACGGGCTACGTGCGCGACCGGCCGCTCGAGTTCGCCGACACGTCGCAACGATCCAAGGACGAGGTGGTGCGCGACTTCAATCGCGCCGTGGATTTGGTGATCGAGAGTTTGATGGCGCAGCGCGAGGCCGACTGGCAGGCGCCGTACTCAGCGGTTGGGGCCGAGGACATCACCGACAGGCTCGGCATGTTCGTCCGCTGCGCCGCGCACGCCGACCATCACGCCGGACAGATGATCTATCTCTGTAAGGAGCTAGGAGAGAGCTGAAAGCTGAGAGCTGGCAGCTGGGAGCTCGCCTAGTAATTCAGCCAGTACGAGAACTTCACCAGGAACACATTGCTCGCCGGCACGCCGAAGACACCGCTGAAGTCGCGGCCGAAGCGGAAGTCCCCCCGCGGCACGTTATCCTCGCGTCCCTGCTGCCAGACGACGAACAGGCTCGAGCCGGGACGGTACTCCCAGCGCAGGACGTTCGTGGTGCGGAAGGATCGGTAGTTGAAGTCGGCGTTGCCGCGATAGTCGTAGGGCGCGTAGCGCGACTGCCAGTCTTCCGCGCGGCCATCGACGAGCTCCTTGTAGCTCGTGTAGGCGCCGGCCGAGACGAAGGGCTCGGCGTAGATCTGCAGCGACAAGGTCGGCGACATCGTGTAGTTGACGCGCGCGGTGAGCGCGACCGTGTTCTGATCGAGCCGCGCGAAGACGTAATGGGTCGGTGCGCTGGCGGCTTCCTCGTTGGTTACCCACTGCGCATCGTGGTCGAAGCGGTTGAAGCGCAGCCCGCCGCTCACCGAGAGCGACGACATCGGGCCGGAAGGTGACTCCGGGGTTGACGTCGAAGAAGTGTGGCCCGAACTCCGACGAGCCGCCACCGAAGAATGTGTCGAAGGCGACGATCTTCGCGGTCGTCGGTGTTGACGTAGCTCCAGAAGTTCCAGTTGCCCTCGTAATTGGCGCCAGGCCCGCCGCGCGTCGCGCGGTCGTCGAAGCTGTCGCGCTCGCGGTTGATCCCGAATCCCGTGCTCCAGTTGTTCTTGAACGTCCAGTGCGCGTTGACGTTGCCGCCGAAGTAGAGGCGGTCGCCGTCGAAGTTGTGGCCGCCCCACTGATTGAGGTTGAAGCGGAAGCTGCGGATGAACTTGCCCGGCTGGTCGTGCCGCCACTGCAGCCAGTTGCTCTGCGTGATCTGGTCGGCGCGCCGGATGAACCCGAGATCGTTGCTGTCGAAGCCTGGCGTCTTGAAGGAGACGTTCGACTCGAACCGCACGCGCGCGCCCGAGATCTTGCGGAAGGCAAGCGACCCGGATTGGCCGGAGAGCGTGGTCCGCGTCGGATCGAACTCGACGTGGGTGGCATCGGGCCGCTGGAAGCTGTGGACGTTGTTCTCCTGCAGGCGCGCGATGGCCGCTTCGGTGCCGTTGATGCGCGTGCCGGCCAAGTAGCCGGCGATGGCGTAGCGGTTGCGCGCGAGCCGCAAGTCCCAGTCGACGCCGCCCGCGTAGGCAGAATTGGCGAGCAGGCGCATCGGGCTGCGCTCGTCGCCGACGTTGCGGTTGGTGGCCGTCATCATGACCCCGATCGCCGACTGGTTGGCGAACTCGCGGCGCGCGCGGCCGACGGTGTAGCTCGCGAACGGTTCGATGGGGGATGTCGATTGCACCGTGCCGACGGCGACGCGGGCCTCTTCTTCGGCGGTCATCGCGTTGAGGATGCCGACGGAGAAGCCGCCGATCCTCCCGGTGGCTTTGGTGGCGCCGATGATGGTCGTGTTCGACGGCGCCGACACGAACCCATCGTCTGGAACGTCGGCCGAGAGCTGTGGCTGGCGGCCGATGCGGCGGGTGTAGAAGAGGCCCGTGCAGCTGCCGTCGTTGCAGTCCATGTCGAAGCGGAAGACACCCGAGCCTTCGACGAAGAACGGCCGGCGCTCGGGAAAGAAGGTCTCGAAGGCGCTGAGGTTGACGACCGCCGGGTCGGCCTCGACCTGGCCGAAGTCGGGATTGACCGTCGCCGTGAGCGTCATCGCCGGGGTGATCGCGTACTTCATGTCGAGGCCGACCGACGCCCCCGGATTCACGCTCTTCACGAGCGGGTTGCCCTCGTCTGGCTCGGTCGACAGATCGCCGACAGTGTACGGGACGAGCTCGAGCCGCTTCGGAGACTTCGAGAGCTCGAGGCCGTGCAGCTCGCCGAACTGCGACACGATGCCGTTGGTGCTCTTCGCGATGAGCGGCCACGTGGAGGTCTCGTTCAGGCGCGCGATCTGCCGCGACAGCGCAAAGCCGAAGGTCGGCTTCGCCGACGTCGGAAAGCGCAGCTGCGAGAGCGGGATCCGAAACTCGGCGCTCCAGCCATCCGCGCGCGCGGCCACGACCACGTCCCAGACCGCGTCCCAGCCCTGATCCTCGTTGCCGTCGTTGAAGTAGTACTTGTCCTGTTTCACGCCGGCCGGATTCACCGAGAACTCGTACGCGGTTCGTTTGTCGTGATACGAATCGATCAGGATGGCGACCCAGTCCGACGGCGACTGCGTGTCCCGGCGCGTCAGGAAGCCGGTGATCTTGGCCGGCTCCGGATCGTGCGCCAGGATGGCGACGTAGAGGTGCTGGGCGTCGTAGGCCACGCGGGCCTCGGTCGCGAAGCTCGGCGCTGCGCCCTCTTTCGGTTCGCGCTGAACGAACCCATCAATCCGCGGCGCCCGCGACCACACTTCGTCGGTGAGTTCGCCGTCGAGCTTGAGCGCCGTGGCTTCCCGCACCGCCACGGCTTCGACAATCGCTGCCGAACTGACGGGAGGCGCGGTTCGGGCGGCAACCGACGGAGCGCCGGCCCGTTCCGACTGTGCAAGCGCACGAGTGTTCAATAGCGGACAGATGACCAGTAATGAAACGAGAAAAACCTTCGTCATGAACGAAGGCTTAGACGGCTTCTGGAGGTGTTAGGTTTGCAGCAGGCCTAGATCGAGCGTGGAGCTAGCGCGCTAGGAGGAAGGAGGAAGAAGGCACGAGCGCGCAACTAAAAGAATACCGTCTGGCCGCTCTTCGCGACGAGCGCGTCGATCTTCTTCTTCATCGCATCCCGCCGCCGGATGAGCGCTTGTATCTGGCGCGTATCGAGCCAGGCTCCCATCGCCGTCTTGAGGCCTGCCTCGTCGAGCGTCAGCATCCGGTCCCACAGCTTGCGGTCGATGTTCTGGAGTTCCTGCGGGAGCTTCGTCTCGGTCACGAACGCGCGCGAGTGGTCGATGAGGTAGATGTGCCAGTCGGCGTCGACGATTAGGTTGCCCTTGTTGCGATCGCTGTTGCTGATCAGGTCGTCGAACATCTTCATCCGCGCCAGCTGAAACCCCCACGTCGCGGGTTTCGGCAGCGGCTGCACGCTTTCCCAGGAACGGACACCCTCGACCCACATGACGGCGGCACCAAGATCGTTTTCGACGCGCCGTTCGACGGTCACCGGCACCATGTTCATGCCGAGCAGCTTGTCGAGCTCGTAGGCGGCGATCTCCGACTTGTAGCTCTCGAAGTAGCCGTTCTGCACGCCGGGCCGGATCGGCTTCCAGGCAAACGAGCCGATCAGTCCGCCGGGCGGCAGATACGCCCGCCGGGGGCGCGTGACGCCGATCGGGATGTTCGTAATCTTCTCGACCTTGGCCGCCTTGAGGTATTCCTCGAACTCCGGGGCTCGGCTCTGCCAGACGTTGGAGCAGACGACGGGCTGCGGCTGGGCGGGCGCCGGGCGCCTGAAGGGGGGCGAAGCAGCGAGAACAGACGACACAGGAAAGCGAACATGGGCGCTGAAGGCTGACAGTAACACGGCTAGCTGAAGCGTGAAGCGAACGCCGAACGTCGAACCCCGAACCCCGAACGCCGAACCCCGAACCCCGAACCCCGACCGATATGGTCTAATTAACCCGTGTTCTCCCCCGGGCAGATCCTCGACGATCGCTACGAGATTCTGGCGCTGCTTGCCGAAGGTGGGATGGGTACGGTCTACCGGGCGCGCCGGACGCTCCTCGGCGACGAAGTGGCCATCAAGATCGTTCGCGGTGAGCACGGCGTGTCTGGTTCGCGCGACCGTTTCTTTCGCGAGAGCCGGGCCAGCGCGCGCCTGCGCCATCCCTACATCGTCTCGATTCTTGACTTCAACGTGGACGAGGAGGATCACCCGTTCCTGGTCATGGAGCTGCTCAACGGCCCCTCCATGAAAGAGGAGATTGCGACCAAGGGCCGGATGACCCTCGCCGAAGTGCAGGCGATTGTCCCGTCCCTCTGCACGGCACTGCAGTTTGCGCACGATCTCGGCATCGTGCACCGGGACCTGAAGCCCGCCAACATCGTCGCGCACGAGTTTTCGCCCGGGCAGCGCGTCTACAAGGTTGTGGACTTCGGCCTGGCCAACCTGCGCGACACCGAGGAAACGCGGCTGACCGGCCCGCACGAGTTCCTTGGCACGATTGCCTATGCATCGCCCGAGCAGCTGACCGGCGCCGCGATCGACTCGCGGTCGGATGTCTACAGCCTCGGCGCCGTGGTTTACGAGATGCTGACGGGGCGGGCGCCCTTCGGCGGTCCGGACGCGATGGCGATGCTGAGCGCCCACTTGCACTCACCTGTGCCCCGGGTGTCGGAAGTGATCGCGGAGGTGCCCGCGTGGGTGGACATCGCCGTCAGCCGGGCGCTCGCGAAAGGATCCGGCCGAGCGCTGGGCGACGATTGCCGACTTCGGCCACGCCTTGCTCGCCGGCGCCGGCGGCTCGACGACGGTGATTCGGACGGCGTCGGCGCCGGGTGGTCTGCTGTCGACCTACGATCTCGGCGAACGCATCGGTCCCGGCCGTCTCGACAGCGTTGTCTATCGAGGGACGCACCGCGCGCTCGGCCACCCGGTGGCGATCCGGCTCCTCCGGCGCGACACCCAGCGCAACTGGGAGGGGGCGCGCGCCCGCTTCATGCGCGAGGCGCAGGCCCTGCAGGTCGCGCACCCCTCGATCATCCAGGTGCGGGACTACGGCGAAGAGTCCGACTTCGTCTATCTCGTCACCGACTTCATCGAGGGCCAGAGCCTGCGCGAGGTCATGACTGCGGCCGGGCCGATGCCGTGGCCACGCTTGTCGCGGCTGCTTGCGCACCTGGTCGAGGCCACGCGGATGCTCCATCGCCGCAAGGGGCTGCTGTGTGGCGTCAGTCCCGACATCATGCGGGTGACCACCGATGACGACGGGGAACGTCTGCTGATTTCGAGCGCCGGCGTCTGGCAGGCGCAGGACCTCCTCGCGACCCTGCAGGACGACACGCTCCGCGGCGTCGCGCTCGCTGACGCTGAGCTCCGTTACACGTCGCCGGAGCTCCTGACGGGCCGCAACGCCGACGTGCGCTCGGATGTCTTCACGATGGGTGTGCTGGCGTACGAGATGGCCACGGCCACGCTGCCGTACGACGGCGCGTCGATGCCCGATCTTCTTGGCAACATGCTTCGCGGCGAGCCCGCCAACCCGCGCACGCGGCAGCCGACGATGCCGGCCTCGGCGAGCTCGGCGCTGCTGCGCGCGCTGCGCCCGTCTCCGACCGACCGTTTCGCCACTGCGCAGGAGTTCGGACAGGCATTACTTGGACATGAGACCTGACATGAAACCCAGATTCTTCGCTTGCATTGCCCTCGCCCTGACATTCGCATCTCCCGCATTCGCGCAGCCACCGCTCTTCACCGATGCGCTTCCAGCCGCCGAGTTCGCGGCGCGCCGGGCGCGCGTGATGGAGCAGATTGGCGAGGCAGCGGTCGTCATGCAGGGGACCGATGAGCTCCCGACGTACCTGAAGTTCCGGCAGAGCAATCAGTTCTTCTACCTGACCGGAGTCGAGGTTCCGCGCGCGATTCTCGTCATCGACGGGCGGGCGAAGTCGTCGACGCTCTTCCTCAACCCGCGCGACGAGCGCGCGGAGCGCTCCGAAGGACCGGTGCTGACGCCCGGGCCCGAGGCGGAGAAGATCACCGGCGTGACGAGCGTCCGGCCGCGCGCGCCGAGTTTGCCGCCGTGCTCGCGCAACTGGCGGGGGAGGGGCGCACGCTCTTCATGCCGCATCGGCCGGAGGCGCTCGGCGCGGCGACGCCCGGCTACACGCTCGCGCATGCGCAGCGTTCGCTCGAGGATCCCTGGGACGGCCGGCTGTCGCGCGAAGCGGCCTTCATCGCCCGCGTGAAGGAGAAGGCGCCCAAGTCGCCGGTCAAGGATCTGGATCCGGTGCTCGACGCGATGCGGCTCGTCAAGAGCCCGCGCGAGATCGGCCTCATCCGCGAGGCGACGCGGATCGCCGGCCTCGGCATCATGGAAGCCATGCGTTCGGCCGAGCCTGGCATGTACGAATACGAGCTCGAAGCCGTGGCCGACTACGTGTTCAAGAAGCACAACGCGCAGGGGATCGGTTACTTCGCGCTCGTCGCCGCGGGCAAGAACGCCAGCTGGCCGCACTATCACGCCGCCCAGAGCCGGATCGACGACGGACTCCTGGTCCTCTTCGACTACGCGCCCGACTTCAAGTACTACACCGCCGACGTGACGCGGATGTTTCCGGCCAACGGCCGGTTTACGGCCGACCAGCGCGAGCTCTACACCATCTATCTCCGGCTCTATCAGGCCCTCATGACGTCGATTCGGCCCGGCAGCGTCGCCGATATCCTGCGCGACGCCGTGGCCAAGATGGACGCGGTCATGGCGTCGTTCACCTTCGCCAACCCGAAGTACCGCGACGCCGCGGTGCGGTTCGTGGACGGCTACCGGAAGTCGCTGCAATCCGGACGCTCGTCGCTCGGCCACATGGTGGGGATGGAAGTGCACGACGTGAACCCGCCGACGCCCGATGGCCTCAAGCCGGGGATGATCTTCACCATCGAGCCCGCGCTGACGATCCCGGAAGACCGCGTCTACGTGCGGCTCGAAGACATGATTCTCATCACGCCGACCGGCTACGAGAACCTCTCCGCCTTCGCCCCAGTCGAGGTCGCCGAGATCGAGAAGCTGATGGCCGAGAGCGGCGTGGCTAGCGGGAAAGCGACAGCGCCATCGCCCGCACCGCCGCGCCCAGGAGGCCGGAATCGGGATTGAGAATCACCGAGACGGGAATGGTCGCGACCAGGTCGGCCATCGGTTCCTTGGCGCGGAACGCTTCGAGGAACAGCCCCGACTCGAGCGCCGGCAGGATCTTGGGCGCGATGCCGCCGCCGATATAGACGCCGGCAGTGGCGAGCGCGCGCAGCGCGAGGTTACCAGCTTCCGAGCCGTAGGCCGAGACGAACATGTCAAAGGCCTCCACGCAGTGCGGGCACCGCCCCTCGCGCGCGGACTCGTAAATCCGTCCCGGCAGCCCCGGATAGTCTCGACTGCCCTCGACGCCGGCGCAGAGCGTGGCCGGCGCGAGGCGTGTTGGGGGTGATCGCCGGGCCCGTCCCGAAGGACTGATGGGTGAACTGGTAGATGTTGACCAGCCCAGGGCCGGAGATGACGAGCTCGACGCCCACCCGGCCGAACACGCGCGTCAGATCGGCGACGAGCTCGAGCTCGCGCGGCGTGCGCGCGGCGAAGTCGGCGTGGCCGCCCTCGGACGCAAACGGCACGAACCGTCCGTCGACGTTGTGCAGCATCGCGATGCCCATCCCGGTTCCGGCCGCGATGACCGCCGCGTTGCCGCCCGGCACCGCGACCCCTTGCTGCAGCACCGCGAGCTCGCTCGCCTCGAGGACCGGAACGGCGTACGCCAGCGCTTCGAGGTCGTTGATGACCTCGGCGCGCTTCAGGCCGAGCGCTGTCCCCACCGCTTCGCCATCGACGAGCCAGGGGACGTTCGTCAGCCGCGCCACCTGGTCGGTCACGGCGCCGGCGACGCCGATGCACGCGGCGGTGATCGAGCGCGGGTCGACTTTCCAGGCGCCGAGGAACTCGCGCACCATCGGCACCAGGCCGTCGTAGTCGAGCGTGACGAACTCGCCGACCTCGATCGCCGAGGGGCGATCTGGATCCGGCGCGAACAGCCCGAGCAGGGTCTTGGTGCCACCGATATCGCTCGCCAGTAACATGGCGCAATATTCTAGCGGGGAAACGCGCCATCTGCACGGATTCGCGCTTGACTTTCGGCGCCATCTCGCGCATCTTCGCGGAAACGATGCCATCGTTGCCCACATCCCCGCGGGATCTCTCGGGGCCCGGCGGACCGTATGGCCTCCGGGATATCCGCAGCCTCTATCCCGCCGTCAGCGAGAATCACCTGCGCTATCTCGAGAAGTGGGGCTTGCTCCGCCAGAACGGACGTCCGCGCGCCGAGCGCGAGTACTCGTTCACGGACCTCCTCACGATCAAGCAGGTCGCCATCGAGCTCGATCGCGGGACGCCGCTGAAGGTGATCCTGCGCGGCCTGCTGGCCGAACGGCAGGGGCAGCTCGCGCTGGATTTTCACGCCGCGCCCGACACGCCGCGCGCCAAGGTGGTCGTGCTCCACGGGCGCCGCACGGTCCCCGCCGGCGTCGCCAGCGCGCCGCCGCTGCCGGCCGACGCGTCGATGGTCCGGGACAGCTCCTATCAGTCGTTCCCGTTCAGCGATCCGCAGACCGCACTCGCGGCGAAGTACTTCATCGAAGGTTCCCGCCTGGACGATGGCGAGGACCGCAACATGGAGGGGGCGGCCGCGGCTTACCGGAAGGCACTCGTCATCGATCCCGATCTCGTGCCGGCGATCGTCAACCTCGCCAACATCCACTACGCGCGCGACGAGATGATCGAGGCACAGGCGCTCTACGAGCGCGCCATCGGCCTGGATCCCGACTGCTTCGAGGCCTACTTCAACCTCGGGAACATCCACCACGATCTCAGCCGCTACGACGACGCGCTGCGCTGCTATCGCGGCGCGGTCCGCCTCAACAGCGCGTATCCGGACGCACACTTCTACCTGGCGGTCACGCTCGAGAAGACGGGACACTCACCCGAGGCCAAGGCGCACTGGCGGGCGTATCAGGAACTCGCGCCGGACGGCGAGTGGGCGGATCTAGCAAGGGAATTCAGCGAGTAGCGGGGGCAGGGATCGGAGAATCAGGGATCAGGCGGATAGTGACAAACCCGAAGGCAGATCCCAGAATTCCAGATCCCTGACTTTCTGATCCTGATCCCTGATCTCAGTACATGTAATCGTTGCGGTCCCGCTTCTTGGGCGTGCGCCGGAGCTTGTAGAAGGCGCACTCGGGACACCACGACTCGGGCTTGAAGCCTTCCTTCCCGGCAAACGGCAGCACGTCGCGGTGGGTGCAGAAGTCACCGGCGTCGGGCGTGGCGCGCCACCGGCATGAGCGGAACTTTTCGACTGACGGGTCCACACCGGGCTCGTCAGCCACCGGCGCTGCCGCGACCTCGTCGCCAGCAGGTCCCGTGTCGTCGTCGGCGGGAGGTTCAGGGAGCGAGGCTGCCGGGCCCGATGCAGGAGCGTAGCCGGGGGAGAAACTCGAACCCGGCGCGTGTCCGTACCCCGGCCCAAACTTGTTGTCGTCCATCAGTCTTGAAAGGAAAGCATCACTGCTTAAAAGGAAGCACTATTGCCTGCGCCAGGGCGAAGGCGTCAACCCTGCAGTTCCATTCCGAACGACCGTTGCAGCGCTTGCAGCGCGCGCAGCTCTTCGGGGGCCACGAGGGTGAGCGCCGTGCCGGTGGCCTCGGCGCGTCCCGTCCGTCCGACGCGGTGAACATAGGTCTCGCGGTTCGACGGCACTTCGTAATTGACGACGTGCGTGATGCCGTCGATGTCCAGGCCGCGCGCGGCCACGTCGGTGGCGACGAGCACGCGGAAGCGACCGCTGCGGAATCCCTCGACCGCCTGCATCCGTTGCTCCTGCGTGCGATCGGCATGGAGCGACGCCGCTTTGAGGCCGCCGGCGGCCAGCCGTCGCGCCAGCCGCTCGGCGCCGGACTTGGTCCGGACAAAGACGAGCACCGGCCCATCGGCGCGGCGCAGGAACTTCGCGAGCCATTCGGTCTTCTGCGCCGCGGCGACATTCTCGATGGTGTGCGTGATGCTCTTGGCCGGTCCGCCGGCCGAGCCCACCTGCACGAACTTCGCGTCGCACACCACCTCGTCGGCGAGCTTCATCACTTCTTCCGGCATCGTCGCCGAGAAGAGCAGGGTTTGCCGCGCCGCGGTGTCGGGCAGGGCCGAGACGATGCGCCGCACGTCGGGCCAGAAGCCCATGTCCATCATGCGGTCGGCCTCGTCGAGCACGAGCGTGTCGAGCTTGTCGAACTTCACGGCGCCGTTGCGCATGTGATCCATCAGGCGTCCCGGCGTCGCCGCGACGATGTCGACGCCCGACTTGAGGGCGCGCTCCTGCGGATCCATCGGCGTGCCGCCGTAGACGGCGATGCTCGTCAGGTCGGTGTGATAGGTGAATCCCTGAACGTCGTCTTCGATCTGGCTGCAGAGCTCGCGCGTCGGGGCCAGGATGAGCACGCGGGTGAAGCCGCGTTCTTCCGGCGCGGTCGCGCGCGCCCTGAGCATGCGGTTGAGGATCGGCAGGAGAAAGGCGGCGGTCTTTCCGGTGCCCGTGTCGGCGCAGCCGATGAGGTCGCAGCCGTCCATCACGATCGGGATGACGGCGCTTTGAATCGGGGTCGTGCTCGTAAAGCCGCGGACGCGGATGCCTTCAATCAGCGATGACTCGAGGCCGAGGGTCTCGAATGCGACCGGGCGTGGGTCGTACTCCGCCTGCTGCCGCGTTGGGGGCGGAAGCGGGTGGGGCCCTGATGTATGCGTCGTTTGGTGACCTCGCGGTCCGGCCGGACGTGGCGCGCCACCGCGACCGCTTGGTCGCCGTCTGCGTCGTCCACGCGAGCTGTTCGGTTGACTGGTATTGGCGCTCAAAACAGTGATTTCTTTAGCGGGCGCGGAAGGTAATGATGCCCCGCACGGGATCGTAGGGGGAAACGCCGACGGTCACGCGATCGCCTGGTACCACTTTGATGCGGAACCGGCGCATTCGGCCACTCAGCTGTGCCAGTACCTCATGGCCCTGGTCGCACTGCACGCGGTAGAGACCGCCGCTGTGAACCGCCACGACGGTACCCTGTACATCGATGAGATCGTCCTTGCTCAACTATTATTGAATCCTTTCAATCAAAGATTGTGCCACATCATGCCGTCGATCCGCAAACACATCCACAGACGGTGGGCCGTTCGTTTGCCTCGGATCGACGAGAACTACCACGGATAGCACGGATTACACGGATAGGTCAGGGGTGGGACGGCGGTCCAGACGGCTGATCCAAAGCGTTTACGGCTGCTTCAAGTCGCCCGGCCATCTCAGCGTAGTCATTTCCTTTCAATGAGATAGGCGCACCAAACGTCACGCGTGCGGGGCCCCGCTGCGGGAATTTCCACGATTGGTGGAGGACTCGGTCGAGACCCTCCAAACGGACGGGAACCACCGGTATGTCGAGCCGGGCGGCAATCATGGCTGCGCCAGGCTGGAACCGGGCAATCTCGCCCGCCTGCGTGCGCTTGCCTTCGGGGTAGATGAGGATGGAGTAACCCCGACTGATCAGCTCGCCAATGTAGCGGAGCGTCTGACGCGTGCCGCTTTCGCGTTGCGGCAGCGGAAACGCGTTGAAGAAGAGCGACGCGAGATAGTAGTTCGCGCTGTTCTGGATGTACGCCTTGCGGCCGTACTGGTCGGGGTAGAAGTGGGCCTTGAAGAACTCCTTGGCCATCGCGGGCGCGACGCGGTAACGCCAGCGCGCGGGGAGCGCGTCGAGGATCACCGGCGTGTCGAGGTGGCTCTGGTGATTGGCGGCGAAGATGACGGGGCCTGCCAATCGCTCGAGGTGATCGAGCCCGCGGACCTCGACGCGCGCGAAGACGCGTCCGAGCGGAAGGATCCACGTCGGGAGGCTGGCGCGCCGCAGGGCGCGCGCGGGGAGCGATCGGTTCCACGCCGGGAACTCGATGGCCTCGGTCGCGGCGACCGTGGCCGGACCTGCGGCCTCGAGCGGGCGGGTCAGCGCGTCGAGGTCGGCGACGGTTCTCGCGGCGCTGAAGCGGGCTTCGTCGACCGTGACCTGAAACGCTTCCTCGAGCGCCATCATCAGCTCGACGCGTTCGAGCGAGCTCAGCCCGAGCGCGTCGAGCGTAGTCTCGGGTGCCAGGGTCCGTCCCGGAGCAAAGCGCGCGAGGACCGAGGCGACGGAGCGGCGCGTCGCCGCCACTCGTCGCCGTCCCCCGGCCGTGCTCGCCGGCGAGCCAGGACTTCAGCTCGCGTCGTTTGAGTTTGCGCGTGCCCTCGGTGCGTGGCAGCTCGCCTGCCGGCCACACCGCCGCGGCGCGGACTTTCTGATGATCGCCCAGTTGCAGGTTGGCACGACGCACGATGTCGTCCACGTCCGCCCCCGGGTCGAGGACGAGGACGGCGTGCACGCGTTCGGCGGTGGAGCCCGGGCTCGAGGCGCCGACGACCGCGGACTCGCGCACCCCCGGTTGCGCGTTCAACGCCTGCTCGACGTCTTCGGGAAAGACATTCAGTCCTTCCGGCGTGACGATCATTTCCTTCTTGCGGCCCCGGATGCGCAGTTGTCCGCTGGCGTCGAGCTCGCCGACGTCGCCGGTGTGAAACCAGCCGTCGCGGAACGCGCTGCGCGTCTCTTCCGGAGCGTTGAAGTAGCCGCGCGTCACATTCTCGCCGCGGACGAGGATCTCGCCGTCGTCGGCGATCTTGATCTCGACGCCGGCGATCGGCTTGCCGACGGCGCCCTTGGTCGCATGGAACGGGTGGTTCAGCGTGACGATCGGCGCCGTCTCGGTGAGGCCGTAACCCTGAATGACGACAAAGCCCAGGCGTCCCCAGTACGCCTCGAGCTCGGGATCGAGTGGGGCCGCGCCGACGACGATCGCCCAGAACTTGAATCCGAACATGCGGTGCACAGCGCGATACCGCCACCAGCGCGCCGTCCAGTGCATCTTCGGCGGCGCCTCGGCCGTCTCCGGCGCCACGCGCACTAGATGGTCCCGCAGGACCTCGAGGATCTTGGGCACGCACACCAGCACCGACACGCGCCGATCGTGGATCTGCCGGATGATGTCGTCGGGCGAGTAGCTGCGCGTGAACACCACGAGGCCGGGCAGCATCGGCGGGACGAACGTTCCCATCGCCTGTCCGAACATGTGGCTGAGCGGGAGGAGGTTGAGGAATCGAATCGGGAGAAAGGGCCTGGCCCACTGGCGGTACTTCGCGATCTCCCGCTCGATCGGCACGATGTTGGCGAGGAGGTTCCGGTGGGTGATGACCACCCCCTTCGGGTCGGCCGTGGCGCCGGACGTGAAGATGATCTCCGCCGTATCGTCCGCAGTCAGCGCCGGGGTCCAGATCTGGCTTGCACCATTTCCGGGCACGGCTTGGGTCCGAATGTTGAAAAGTCGTGCCGCCGAGCGCGATCGGAGCTCGCTGAGCGGCCAGACGGGACAATCGGCCAGCGGCGCGGTATCGACGACTTCGCCGGCGAGGATCGCGCGCGAGCGTGACGATCTCGGCGACACGGCCGAGGAAGGCGGCTGACGCACGGTAGTCGATGGGGACGAGAATGACGCCCTCGAGGAGGCACCCCCAGAGCACGACGATCCATTCGGGGCGGTTCTCGCTCCAGATCGCGACCGCGTCGCCTTTGGCAATGCCCGCCTCGCGCAGGCGGCCGGCGAACGCGCGGGCGGCGGCGGCCGTCTCGGCATAGGTCAGCGACCACGTGCGGTAGCCATCGTCGTAGACGAGGAATTCGCCGTCGAGGAGCGCGAGATCGTCGAAGAAGTCGATGAGCGTGCGCCGGGCCATGCCGAGATGAATTATGATCTAAAACCTCATGGCACTTCCGCCTGTCTTCGCGGCCAGTGCGCTCTACGACAACCTTCTGCAGTCGGCGCTGCGGCAGTTCTTCGGGCGCGCCACGTTCGAAACCGAGCCCATCCCGTCGCTGTCCTCGGATGGACGGCTGGCGATCGAGCCGACCAACGATCCCTCGGTGTTGTCGATCCGGTGGTTCGGGTCCCGCCATGTGCTGCACGTGCCCGCCCGGCGGCCGTTTACGCCCCACGAAGTGCGGCTCGCGAAGGCGATCGGCAGCGTGCTCGCGCTGCGCTACCGCGCGATCTTCGATCCCAAGCAGATGCTCGAACGCGGCGACCTTTTCCGCGGCGCGATCGAGGACCGCTACATCAGCGCGTTCCTGAACGCGCAGGAACAGAACGACGCCGCGCACGCGCGCGCCGATCTCGTCGCCACGGCACTCGAGATCCTGCGCGTCGCGGCGCTCTCGAGCTACGAGAACAAGGCGATCTCCTCGGGCGTGCTGCTCGTGGACGACGATGGGCGTGAGCCGCTGGCGGCAACCGGCCCGGGTGGCCAGTCCTACAAGTATTCGCCCGCGCTGACCGGGATCAAGAGCTTCTACCGCCTCAGCGACGGCATCGAGACGCTGTTTCTCGTCAACCGGGACGGCACGGTCCTCGACATCGTCGAGGTGGCAAGGTATGTGACCTCCGCGAGTCGCGTCAGCCCGGTGATTCTCGACGTGGCCTGCCCGACGGCGTATCGCGCGCACGCCAAGGCGACGGGGAACAACCGCAACATCTGTCTCGTGCTCAGTCCCTCGCACGAGATCAAGGTGTTCGCGCAGGGCGTCGAGGTGTTCAGCTTCCGGAACGCGCGCTGGCACCTGCTCGACGTCCAGGCGAAGTACGAGATGTGGGAGCGCGCGGTGGAGGACGTGCCGCTGGCGAGCCGGCTGTTCCAGACCGCGCTCGACCTGTCCGACAGCCGGCAGGGCGCGCTGTTTGTCGTCTTGCGCGACGCGGCGGCCTCGCTGCCGATGCTCGTGGCGCCGGGCGACCGGCTGGACGCCCCGCGCAGTAAGGCTGCCGACGCACCCGATCGGGTCCAATTGCTCCACATGCTGCGCGGTCGCAGCGCGGTCAACCTGGATCCGGCGGTCCTCGCGGGCCTGGCGAAGACCGATGGCGCGACCGTCATGGACGGCACCGGGCGCCTGCTGGCCGTCGGCGCCATCCTGATGCACACCGAGCCAGTCGAGCCGCACTCCACGCTCGCCGTCGAGGGCGCCCGGACCACGGCCGCCATGGCCGCCGGCCGCTACGCCGCGGTCCTCAAGGTGAGTGAAGACGGGCTCATCACCTTCTACGACCGGCAGGAGAAGATCTGGGACATATGACAGTCGACGGTCGGCAGTCGTTAGTCGTCAGTCGGGCAGGCAGTCTGAAGTAAGATTCGGCCGTCGGCAATTCAGCTACCGGCGGGGGCTTTCGAAACCTATGCGTGTCCTTCTCACGGGCGGCACCGGCTACATCGGATCGGCGGTTCTCGATTCGCTGGTTCGCGCCGGGCACCATGTGGATGCGCTCGTCCGGAATCGCGAGAAGGCCACCGACGTGCAGGCGCGCGGCGCTCACCCGGTCGTAGGCGACCTCGGACGGCCGGAGACGTACGCGGCCGTCGCGGCCGCCGCCGACGGGGCGATCCACGCGGCGATGGACGACTCACCCCGCGGGCCCGCGCTCGACGCGCTGACGCTCGATACGCTCCTGACTCTGCCCGCGCGCACGGGGCGCTTTTTCGTCTACACCTCAGGTATCTGGGTGCTCGGCGCGGCGCCGACGCCGGTTGACGAAGCCGCGACCCTCAACCCAATAGAGAAATCGGCCTGGCGCGTGCCGCACGAAGAACGCGTGCTCGCGGCGGCGAGCTCCGATCTGCGTACGGTGGTCGTCCGGCCCGGCATCGTCTACGGCGGTTGCCGCGGCATAGTGGGCGATCTCTTCAAGGCCGCCGCCAACGGCCTGGTGCGGGTGATTGGCACGGGCGAGAATCACTGGCCGCTCATCTACGACCGGGACCTCGGCGAGTTGTATCTGATGCTGGCCGCCAACACCACGGCGTCCGGCGTGTTCCATGCGAACGACGAATGCGACGAGCAGGTCAACGACGTCGTCGCGGCCATCGCCGGCCATGTGTCGATCCGGCCGAGCATCCGCAAAGTCCCGCTGCCCGAGGCGCACAAGAAGATGGGGTCCTACGCCGACGCCCTCGCCCTCGACCAGATCGTCCGCAGCCCGCGCGCCCGCGCCCTCGGCTGGACGCCGTCGCTCCACGCCGTCTCGCGCAATGCGGCGAGGCTGTTCGAGGAGTGGCGCCGGGGCCGCGAGGCGGCCTAGCGGCGGTTCGCGAGCCGTCCTTACTTCACGCTGATCCCGACGCTGAAGGTCATCATTTTTCGGCCGCCGTACGCGGGCCTTCCCGGCGCGGCGTCCTGTGGATCGATCCGATAGAACCGCAGGTCGAACGCAAACGCCAGGTGCTCCTGCGCGAACCAGCGCGCACCACCGCCGTAGTTGATCGACCCGCGTGCTGCCATCCGCTTCGGCGACTGGCGTGGCTTCGCGCTCGGTCGTGAACGAGGCCCATCCCAGACCGCCGCTCACGTAGCTCCAGCCGTCGCGCCCACCAAAGTTGAGCGAGACCTGCGGTGAGAGGACCGAGAAGCGCGTGGTGACCGTCGGGCTGCTTGGCCCGCCTTCCGTTGTCGGATCGAGGGTCTTGCGGCCGCGGCTGAACATCAGCCACTCGGCGCCGACGCCGAGAGCGACGTGCTTTCCGAGACGGGCGGGATAGAAGTTGACGCCCGTCGCCAGCCCAAGGCCGCGGCTCGGCAGGTTGTCGATCGTCACCGCGAGCGCCGTTGCTGTCTCCGGATCGTCGGGATACTTCGGCAGCGCCACCCGGACATCGGCCGCGAATCGGCCGATCGGTTCCGGGTCGGGCCCCTGGGCGGACGCTGCTGGCGCGAAGATCGCCGAAGTCAGGCTGAGGCAGAGGATGGCGAGTACTACGGAACCCACACGATTCATCTCGAGTTGGACCTTTCGGTGTCAGTAGTTTCGGCGACGATCGCGCGGGCGATCGCCAGCCCCTCGTCGAGCGACGGCACATGCCCATCGAGCTGCTGTTCGTACACGCGGCGCAGGATCTCTCCCATCCGCGGACCGGGCTCGACGCCGAGCTCGAGCAGGTGCCGGCCGCGCACGATCGGCTCCGGGGCGCGATGTTCGACGCCGAGGGCGCGCGCGCGTTCGAGGAAACGATTCGATCGCCGAACAGTCGAACGTGCCCGTTCGGCCGTTGCAGTCGGACATCGCGACCCGCGCCAGGAGCTCGAGGTCGACTTTTTGCGCCAGCCGCCGGAAGGCGCCGTCGCTCACCGGCGTAGCGGACTTGGAGAAGGCGTGCGGCTTCAGGTGGTGGGCGACGATGCCGGTGACCTGCGCGGCGACGTCGTAACCGCCGATCGTCTGGACATTCAGTCGCGCGAGGAGCGCGCCGGTCGGAGCGACGCCGGCTTGCTCGTGATCGATCGACCGTATGCGCCCGTCGACGAAGGCCGTCGTCGGTGGCTTGCCGAGGTCGTGACAAACGGCCCCGAGCATGACCGTGAGCTGTCGCGGCGCGGTCGAGATCGTCGATGCGCCGGCGCGCCTGGTCGATCACGAGCAGCGTGTGTACCCAGACGTCACCTTCCGGGTGCCATTCGGGCTCCTGCGGGCAATCGACGAGCGCTTTCAGCTCGGGAAAGAGCCGGTCGATGACCCCGAGCTCGAGCGCCAGCGCGAAGCCGAGCGAGGGACGATCGGCAAGGAGGAGCAGTTTCTCGATCTCGCCCCAGATACGCTCGGCCGGCAGATCGTCGAGCGGGATGGTGCGGCAGATCGCTTTCGTGTCCGCATCCATCTCGAGCTCGAAGCGGGCGGCGAACTGAATGCCGCGGAGGACGCGCAGGCTGTCGTCTCCGAAGGTCCGCGGATCGACAGCGCGCAGTACGCGCTGCTCGAGCAGGTCGCGCCGGCCGCCGAACGGATCGAGATAGGTGTCGGTGAGTGGATCCCACGCGATCGCATTCACCGTGAAATCCCGGCGGCGCGCCGCCTCGTCGGGCGCCATGTCGGGATCGCCGCTGACTTCGAACGCCCGATGGCCGCGGCCGATCTTCGATTCCCGCCGCGGCAGCGACACGTCGACGTCGAGGACCTTGTAGACGGTGAAGCTCTCGCCGACGGTGTTGACGGGGGCGAGGGTGGCGAGCAGCGTCTTCAGGCGCGGTGCGGGGAGCCCGTAGACCTCGAGATCGACATCCTTCCCCGGCCGGCCGAGCAGCCGGTCGCGCACCCAGCCCCCGACCACGAGCGCCCGGCCGCCGTGCTCGTGGACGAGGCGCGCGATTCCCGTCGCGGTCTCGATGCTCATCGGGCGCGCGTTCGCGTGGGATCCGCTGGTGCCGGCGCCACCACCCGACGCCGGCCGTACTTGCGCATCAGCCGATCGGTGAACGCCGGCGCGATCGCGTTGAGGATCGGGAGGCCACGCGAGGCGCGGTGCGGATAGACCTCGGCCTTTGGCTTGCGGAAACACTCGACGATCGCCCGCGCGACACGCTCGACCGGCTGCTTGGGTCCGAGCCCGGACACCTGGTGGCCGAAGTCACGTTCCATCGCCTCGCGGAACTCCGTGGTCGTCGAGACCGGGAACACCGCGCTCACGTGGACGTCGGTCCCGGCACATTCCGATCGGAGCGATTCGGCGAACGTCGCTTGTGCGGCCTTGGTGGCGCTGTAGCCGCTCATGAAGGGGATGCCACGCTTGCCGACGATCGAGGACACGAACATCAGATGGCCATGCCCCTGCCGCCGGAACACGGGCAGCGCGGCGCGCGCGCCGTAGAACGTCCCCATGAAGTTGACGTCCATCATCCGGCGCATGACCTCGGAGTCCATCTCTTCGACCGCGCCGTAATAGCCGAAGCCGGCATTGCAGATCATGATGTCGAGACGGCCAAACGCCTGCTGCGCGCGCGCCACGAGCGCGGCCACGTCGGCCTCGGACGTCACGTCCATCGTCACCGACTCGGCGCGTCCGCCGGCCGCCCTGATATGCGCGACGGCTTCCTCGAGCCGATCGACGCGCCGCGCGCCGAGCACGACCGCCACACCTTCCCGCGCGAGCTCCTCCGCGACCGCCAGACCGATGCCGGATGACGCGCCCGTGACGACCGCGACCGCGCCTTTCAGGTCCATGGTCGCATGATACTGTAGTCGTCGGTCGACTCCCGACTCGATCGACGTCGCCGACTGACGACTAGCGACTGCTGTGGATCCCTCCATCGATCTCCTTCGCGATCTCGTGGCCATCGATTCGGTGAACCCGTCCCTGGTCCCCGGTGCGGCGGGCGAAGCGCAGATCGCGGCGGCGATTGCGGCGCACATGCGACGCATCGGGCTCGATGTGCAGATAGAGGAAGTCGCGCCAGGCCGTCCCAATGTCATCGGGGTACTCGAAGGGCGTGCTCCTGGACGTGCGCTGATGTTCTGCGGCCACGTGGACACCGTCGGCGTCGACGGGATGGAGGCGCCGTTCACGCCCGAGATGCGATCGGGCCGCCTCTACGGACGCGGATCCCAGGACATGAAGGGCGGCGTCGCCGCCATGATTGACGCGGCGCGCGATGGTTGCGGAACGCGGCCTGGCGAGAGGGCGGTTGATCGTGGCCGCCGTCGTTGACGAGGAGTACGCCAGCATCGGCGCCGATGCGCTCGTCAGGAACTGGACGGCCGATGGCGCGGTCGTGACTGAACCGACCGATCTGCAGGTGGCGATCGGACACAAAGGGTTCGCGTGGATCGAAATCGAGACGCGCGGCCGCGCGGCGCACGGCAGTCGCCCGCGGGACGGGCGCGACGCCATCTTGCGCATGGGGCGGGTGCTGCATCGGCTCGAGCGCCTCGATCGCGCGCTGCAGTCGCGGCCGCCGCACCCGGTCATGGGGCCGGGCTCGTTGCACGCGTCCATCGTCCAGGGTGGTCGCGAGCTCAGCTCGTATCCGGAGAGCTGCCGGCTGGAGATGGAGCGCCGGACGATTGGCGCCGAAAGCGGTGCCACGGCGCTCGAGGAAGTGACGGCCATCCTCGCCGACCTCGCACGTGAGGACCCGGAGTTCGAGGCGACCGCCAGACTGATGTTTTCGCGCCCGCCGTACGAATTGGCGCCCGAGCACCCGCTGCCGCGTCTGCTCGTCGACGCGGTCGAGTCGCTCGGGACTCGAACCGCGACGGTGGGGATGAGTTTTTGGACCGATGCGGCCGTGCTTGGTGCGGCAGGCATCCCGTCGGTCCTCTTCGGACCAGGCGGTGCCGGCCTTCACAGCCGCCAGGAGTACGTCACGACACAGGATGTCGTGACGTGTCGCGACGCGCTCAGTCGCCTCGCGTTGGACTGGTGCTGAGCCTCGAGCGCTCTACGCGGTCTTTGCTGAGCCTTGAGCGCTTACGCGCTCTTGCGCAGGACCAGACGCGGCTTGAGCGTGTGACGACGGGCATCTCCGGCGTACCGCATGCGCGGGCCGTGACCGCTGATTTCCCAGCCCGGGGTGTCGTGCCCGCAGGACGTGCACCGCATCATGACGCGGTTGCCCTCGAAATGTAGCAACGTGTCGTGGCCGTGCAGCCCGCAGACGACCTGCCCGAAGCGAGTCGCCATCCGCGCCATCAGCCCCGCCGCCGGGGTTGCTTGAGTAGTAACTTCTGTCGTCGCCGTGAGTTGCTGGGGATAGTTCGTAACCATGGGCGTCTCCCTGTAGCCTCCCGTTGCCCTGCTCTATATGACTCCGGCCCGCCTGGAACCGTTTCGCCAACGTGGGCAGCCCCTAGCACTTCAATACGTATGCCACGCCTGATGACCTGTGGGTATGCGGCCTGTTATCAATAGTTTAGATAGGCATTTGGGCCGCGAAGTACCGACTTCCGTCAGCGGTCCGCTTCGGAGGGGTGGATAGTGTGCAACCTCATGCAAACCCTCCGCAAACCCTCAGACGAACGACGAATACTCAGTCCGCGGGAGCAAAGACTATGAACGCCTCAAAGGGCGCTATTTGTCGCCTGAAGAGAGGACTTCTAAGCTCTGCGGTATGGGAGGTTTTAGTGCGTCCGGGGAGGACGTTTCGGGCCAGTTAGGAGGTGCTGGAGCGTCCTGGCGTAGTAGCGCAGGACCGTCCGCTCACGCACGCGGAAGCGCCCGCCGCGCTCCACCACGATGATGTTCCGCGCTTCGAGCGGGCCGGCGGCTTCTTCGACGGCCTGGCGGCCATCCTCGACCCCCATGTTGGCGCCTGCCGCCTGCAGGGTCTCGATGAGTTCGTCCGCCCGCGACTCGAGCTCCCGCCGGGTGATCGACGGCCGCATGGCGGCCGCCACGACGGCCGTCGGCAGCACCTTGTACAAGCGGCCAATCGAGTCACGAATCTGATGCGCGAGCGTCATGACATCGCGCCTCGATTCGGGATCGTAGCCGTCGAGCCCGATCGGCGCTCCGAACGTCACGAATGCGCGAGACTGGTAGCCGACTGCGAACCGAACCATCTCGGCGACCTCGCGTGCGAACGGGCGCTGGCGCCGCTTCGAGCCCTGATGGGCGAGGATGTGGTCTTCGAGCACGAGGTCGTAGGACACCGCGAGCGGAAGGATCGAGGAATCCGCGCGCTCGGCCTGCACCGCCGCATGCAGGAGGCCCGTCTTGGGTGATTTCAGCTCGCCCGTGTAGCTCCGTCCGCCCTCGATATAGAAGAGCAGATCGTGGCGCTGCAGCAGCTCGGCGACGTAGGCCTTCAGGGTGACGAGGTAGGCCGGATCCTTGGCGTTGCGGCGGATCGGGATCGCCCCCGTCACATGACGATGAATCAACCCGAGGGGACCACCAAAGAGGTTGATTCCCGCGGCAATCACCGGCGGCCTGATCCCGTTGTCGTCGATCACCAGCGGCTCGACCAGGTAGTCGAGATGGCTCTTGTGATTGGAGATGTAGATGACGCGGCCCCGGCGCGTGGCGTCCTGGGCGATCCGCACGTGCTCGTCGATGCGCTCGATCTTGCGCAGAATCGGGTAGAGGGGATGTTTGAGGGCGCGGTAGATCGGGTAGCGCTGGGTGGTTCGCAGCTCGTCGAGGTAGGCGTGGATCCGCTCCCGGGCTTCCAGCTCCGACTGCCCGTGCCCTCCCCGCAGGTAGCGCCCTACGTCTTCCCGCGCCAGCACCGCCTGGGTGATGTCGTCGAGCATGCCGGGAGGGACTATATCAAAGAAGTCGCCCTGTATACTGACATCCTTGACCCTTCTGCCCCCCGCGACCGCCGTCGGCGCAGGTCCGGCGACACGCCAATCCGGCCCTTTGGCCCTTCTGGCGGTGGCCGTTCTCGTCGCGTTCTTCATCGCGGTGACCACTGGCGCTGGCGCGGCCTCGCAGCGCGTCACGTTCCGCACCGACGATGGGTTGACCCTGGTCGCGACCTGGTACGAACCGCCGTCGCGGCCCGCGCCGGCAGTGATTTACGTCCACATGCTGCAGAAGTCGCGGCGCGACTGGGACGAGGTCGCCACACAGTTCGCGGCCGAGGGCATCGGCGGACTGGCGATCGATTTGCGCGGGCACGGCGAATCGCCGGGTAGTCCGCAAGACTACACGGGGATGGTGCAGGACGTGCGCGCGGCGCGCCGATTCCTCTCGACGCGCGCCGAGGGTGCACCGTCGCGCATCGGGATTGCGGGCGCGTCGATCGGGGCAACGCTTGCGGCCCTCGCCTCGTCCGACGACCCGGCAGTCGTCAGCCTCGCACTCCTGTCGCCATCGCTCGACTATCGGGGCCTGCGCCTCGACCAGGCGCTCAAGAAGTACGGCGCGCGCCCGGCCTTGCTCGTCGCCAGCGACGACGACGGGTATTCACTGCGCACGGTGCGAGACCTGGAGAAGTCGGGCGGCGGAGTTCGCGAGGCCGCCATCCTCGTGCGCGCCGGTCACGGGACAGCCATGCTGGGGGGCGAGTCAGACCTCGTCCGCCGCCTGCTGGAGTGGTTCCGACGTACGCTGTTATGATCGAGGACCGTTCGTTCCAGATTCCGGGAGAACGTTCAACCAGTGTCACGAGATTCAGTCATCTTCGGCGTCGCCGGCGTCTTCTTCGGCATCCTCGTCGGCTGGATCATCGGCAGCCAGCAGGGCGGGGCACCGCGCCTGGCGGCTCAGCCCGCGGCGGCCCCGGCGGCGACATCCGGTCAGGGGTCGACAGCCGCGCCCCTCGACGAGGCCCGAGCCTCGGCGCTCGCGAACGCCGCCGAAAAGAACCCGCGCGACGTGCAGGCGCGCCTCGATCTCGGGAACCTCTACTTCGATTCGGAGCGATTCGAAGATGCCGCCCGCTGGTACGAGCAGGCACTCAAGATCGAGCCCGGCAACGTCAGCGCGAGCACCGACCTCGGCATCAGCTACTACTACATGAACCAGCCGGACAAGGCGCTGCAGCAGTTCAATCGCTCGCTCGCCCTCGACTCGCGCCACACCAAGACGCTCCTCAACGTCGGGATCGTCCGAGCCTTCGGCAAAGACGACCTCGCCGGAGCGGCGCAGGCGTGGCAGCGCGTGGTCGAGTACGCGCCGGATTCGCCCGAGGGCAAGCGCGCGAAGCAGGCGCTCGATAGCCTGCGCAACGCGCACCCCAACCTGCAGGGAGGCTCGACCACCGCCAAACCTCCGGGCTCACCGGACTAGGAACCATCGACCGCAGCGACGACCGAGGGCCATGCTTCGCATCCTCCAATTCCTTCTGATTCTCGCCGTCGTCCGCGCCGTGTGGCGTCTGGGCAAGGGCGTGCTCGAAGGGGCCGGCTATCGCCGCGTCGACGGTCCGGTGAAGGTGGGTGTAAAGCTCGAGCGTGACCCGGTCTGCGGCACGTACGTGTCTCCCAGCAAAGCGCCGGCGCTGCGGGTCGGCGGCGAAACGATCTACTTCTGTTCCGACAAGTGCCGGCGCCAGTGGGAGCGCCGGTGACGTCGGCCAGCTTGCCGAGCGCCGTTCATGGCTGATCGATCGGAACAGCAGCTGCGCGAAGACATCGTCGAAGTCGGCCGGCGGCTGTACGCGCGCGGCTATACGGCCTCGAACGACGGCAACATCAGCCTGCGGCTCGACGCCTCGCGCCTGCTCATGACGCCGACGAGCGTCTGCAAGGGCTTCATGACCGTCGAGATGATGTGCATCACCGATCTCGACGGGAAGAAGATTGCCGGCGACCGGAATCCGTCATCCGAGATGCAGATGCACCTCGAGGTCTACCGTCAGCGGCCGGAGATTCAAGCCGTCGTCCACGCCCATCCGCCGATTGCGACCGGCTTCGCGGTGGCCGGGATCCCGCTCGATCGCGCCGTCCTCGCCGAGGTCGTCACGACGCTCGGGAGCGTGCCGATCGCGGAGTATGCGACGCCTTCGACCAAGGAGCTGCCCGAGGCCGTCCGCAAGTACGTCAAGGCGCACGATGGCATGCTGCTCGCCAACCACGGCGCGCTGACGCTCGGCGCCGACGTCTTCGCCGCGTACTACAAGATGGAGACGATCGAGCACTTCGCCAAGATCAGCCTGGTCGCGCGGATGCTCGGCGGCGAGCGCCTGCTCTCGCGCGCCGAAGTCACGCGGCTCGAGAAGCTGCGCGGGTCGTATGGCATAGCCGCGCCGGCGCCGATCTGCGCCGATCCGACGGCCGCCGATCCGGTCGATTGTCAAGTGGTGCAGGCGCCGATCTCGTCCTCGGGCGAGCGGCTGGTCGCGGAAGGCGCGGGCGGTGGCCAGACGCGGCCGCCGCGCCCGGGTGCGGGCGTAGGTCCGGACGAGGAAATTCGGCTAACATACAGCGAATTGACGGCCCTCATCGAGGATGCCGTCAGAAATCTGAAGTAGCTCTCAGCTACTGGCAGCTATGAGCTTTGTGGAGGCACAAGATGGGTGAGGCGCTCGGGATGGTCGAGACCAAAGGTCTCGTCGCGATGATCGAGGCCGCGGACGCCATGGTCAAGGCCGCCAAGGTCACGTTGGTGGGCTGGGAGAAGATTGGCGCCGGCTACGTCACGGCGATCGTGCGCGGCGATGTCGCCGCGGTCAAGGCGGCAACCGATGCCGGCGCGGCCGCCGCGCGGCGCGTCGGCGAGCTCGTCTCGGTGCACGTCATTCCACGGCCGCATGCCAATCTGGAGGATGCGCTGCCGATTGGGAAGGCGACCGCAAACGCGAAATGATCCTCGCGAAGATCGTGGGCACCGTGGTCGCGACCCGGAAGGACGATCGGCTGGTCAGCAGCAAGCTGCTGGTCGCGCGTCCGATGGATCCCCACGGCAAGCCTGAAGGCAACTACCTGGTGGCGATCGACACGGTGGATGCCGGTGTGGGCGAGACGGTCCTCATCGTCAGCGGCAGTTCGGCGCGCATGGCGTCGGGCCTGAAGGACTGTCCGGTCGATGCCGCCATCGTGGGCATCGTCGATGCCATCGAGATCAAGGATTAGAGGGAGCGAACCAGGGTGCAACTCGCACGCGTCATCGGCTCCGTCGTCGCGAGCGTGAAGGACGCGAACCTCAACGCCACTAAGCTGCTCGTGCTGCAGCCGCTGGCCGTGTCGGGCGAGCCGGTCGGGCGGACGCTCGTAGCGCTCGATTCAGTCGGCGCCGGGGTGGGGGAGAACGTCTTCTTCGTCCGCGGCCGCGAAGCCGCGTTCCCGTTCTATCCCGCCGAGCCTCCCACCGATGCCGCCATCGTCGGGATTGTGGACCACTGGCAGTCCTCCGACGGTAAGGTGCGCGGTTAGCCCCATGCAGATCGCCCGCGTCGTCGGCACGGTCGTCTCGACGCAGAAGAACCGCAAGCTCGAGGGGGCCAAGCTGCTGCTGGTGCAGCCGGTCTCGATTGACCCCCAGACGCTCGACGAGCCGCGCGGCGTGGCGCTCATCGCGATCGACTCGGTGGGAGCGGGGGTTGGAGAGAGGGTGCTCGTCGTCATCGAGGGCAAGGCCGCCGGCGACGCGCTCGGAAAGAAGGCCGCGGCCGTCGATGCCGCGATCATCGGCATTGTCGATACCGTCACCTTGCAGGCGTGACCATGGATGAACAGGCAGTGCGCGCGATGGTGCGCGAGGCGATCGCGACGCGCCTGCGCGGCGCCGGTGCGGATCCGCTCCCGGGTCAGCGCCCCGCCACGTTCACCGCGCACGTGAGCCATGTCCGCTACGTGCTCCCGGAGTCTGACGGACCGTGCCTGATTGAACCGACGGTTCCCTGCAACCACTGTGGCTACTGCCAATCCCACGGGCACTGATTCCCGCCCTCGCGTTCTGCTGACCCGCCGGATTCCCGCGTCTGTCCAGTCGAAGCTCGAGGCTGGCTGCGACGTCGAGCTGTATGACGGCCCGTCGCCGCTGACGGCCGACGAGCTGGGGCGGCGGCTGCAGGGCAAGCAGGGCCTGGTGTGCGTGCTGACCGATCCGGTCAAGGCGGACGTGCTCGGCGCCGCTGCCGACCTGAAGGTCGTCTCCAACATCGCCGTCGGCTACGACAACATCGACGTGGCCGCGGCGCAGGCGCGCGGGATCGTCGTCACGAACACTCCGGACGTCCTGACGCAGGCCACGGCGGAGCTGACGTGGGCGCTCATCCTGGCGGTGACCCGCCGCCTGGGTGAAGGCGAGCGACTGGTCCGCCGCGGCGGGTGGAAGGGGTGGGCGCTCGACTTCATGCTCGGGATGGAGCTCGGGGGCAAGCAGCTCGGGATCATCGGCCGCGGCCGGATCGGTCGTGCCGTCGCCGCCCGCGCGCCCGCCTTCGGCATGAAGGCGGTGTTCGCGGCGAGAGAATCGCGATCCAGCACGGATTTGGTCGAGATGTCGCTCGACGAGCTGCTCGTCAGCTCGGACGTCATCTCGATCCATACGCCGTTGACGCCATCAACGAAGCACCTCATCGACAAGCGCGCCCTCGCCCGGATGAAACGATCGGCGTATCTCGTCAACACCGCGCGCGGGCCGGTCGTGGATGAAGAGGCGCTGGCCTGGGCGCTCAAGGAGCACTTGATCGCCGGCGCGGCACTCGACGTTTACGAGCGCGAGCCCGAGGTGTTCGCCGGTCTCCTCGATCTGGAGAACGTCGTGCTGGCGCCGCATCTTGGCAGCGCCACGCGCGAGACGCGTACGGCGATGGCGGAGCTGGCGGTGGCGAACGTGCTTGCCGTCCTTCACGGCAGACCGGCACTCACCCCCGTCAACCCGAAGTAGGCTTCGTGCCGCTGCCACCCCAGCCACGAGTGCCTCGCGGACGGATCGCTGCCGTCATGCGCCGGCTGGCGAAGGCGATCGACGGGCTGGACGAGCCGGCAGTCGAGAAAATCGCCGACGAGCAGCAGGAAGATCCCTTTCAGGTCCTGATTGCGACGCTGCTGTCGGCGCAGACGCGCGACGCGGTCACTTCGTCGGCGTCGCGGCGTCTCTTCGCCGTCGCGCGCACGCCGCGCGCCATGGCGCAGCTCTCCGTCGCGGAAATCCAGAGCCTGATCTATCCGGTGAGCTTCTACCGCAACAAAGCCGCTCACATCGTCGAAGCCTGCCATCAAATCCTGAACCGGTTCGGCGGCGTCGTGCCCCGGACGATGGAAGATCTGCTGACGCTTGCGGGCGTCGGGCGCAAGACGGCCAATCTGGTGCTGATTCTCGCGCACCGCAGCGGCGACAACATCTGCGTCGATACGCACGTGCATCGCATCTCGCAGCGGCTCGGGTGGGTGAAGACCCGGACGCCCGAGGAGACCGAGCAGGCGCTCTACGCCGTGGTTCGGCGGCGATGGTGGCCGGTTGTGAACCTGTACCTGGTGACTTGGGGCCAGAACGTCTGCCGTCCGGTGTACCCGCTGTGTCAGAGTTGCGCCATCGCCGATCTTTGTCCCAGAATCGGGGTCAGCAGAGTGGGGAAGGCCGTCAAGCGGTGAGCCAGTCGTCGAGTGTCTGCGAGGACCTATGAAGCTCTTTAGCTGTGTGCTGGTTGTTCTGCTGTTCGTCCCGATGGCCGTCCGTAGCGAGCAGACGTCTCCGGGCGCTGGGCCGGTCATCGTGCTCGAGACGGCCAAGGGCGTGATCGAGATCGAGACCTACCCCGAGGAGGCGCCCAAGACCGTCGCGCACGTCCTGGCGCTCATCAAGAAGGGCTTCTACAACGGTTTGCGGTTCCATCGCGCCGAGCCGGGCTTCGTGATTCAGATTGGCGATCCGCAGACGCGCGACATGACGAAGCAGGCGTCGTGGGGCACCGGCAACAGCGGCACGCCGGTCGGCGTCGCCGAGATCACCAAGAAGCGGCGGCATGGGCCGGGAGCCGTCGGCATGGCGCACAGCGGTTCGGCCAAGGATGCGGCGAGCCAGTTCTACATCACGCTGCGTGCGGCCCCGACGCTCGACGGCAAGTTCGCCGTCTTCGGCAAAGTGATCAAGGGCCTGGATGTCGCGGCCAAGATTCAGAAGACCGACGTGCTCAAGAAGGCTTCGGTGAGGGAATGAGCGACGGCGGCAGCAACTTCACGAGCCCCTTCAGGTCGGGATAGCGCTCGACGAACTCCTCCGGGTACTCGCCTGGCAGCGGCTGTCCGAGTTGATGTTTGAGGATGGCCGCATTGGCCACGGCCTTGGCCGAGAAGTGATTGTTGGCGTAGAGATACGCTTTCTTCACCGCGCGCGACGCCTCGCCCGCGGCCTCGGCAAAAGGCTTCAGTTCGTCGGCCGAATACAGATAGTTGTAACGGTCCTCGGACTTCTCGTGCTTCCACCACTCGGCGGCGTTGCGGCCGTGCAGCCGGAGATAGTAGAACGAGCGCACGTTGGGGCGCAGGTCCTGCCTGATCGAGGTCTTGAACTTCGGCTCGTCGATTTGCGTCCACGCGGCGCCGAACGTCCCGAGGAGTTCGAGCGTGGCGACCGGCTCGTCGCTCCAGCTTCGATGCCGCAACTCGACCGCGACGTCGTATTCCTTGAATTGCTCCAGCAGCCACTCGAGATACCCGCGCGCGTCGGGTTCGTTGATGAAACTCGGCGGGAATTGCGCCAGGAGCGCACCGAGCTTGCCGGCTGACGCGAGCGGATCAATCGCGCGCCGGAACTCGTCCACATCCTTCGTGCCGAGATCGAGCGGGTCCCGCCCGGAGGCCTTGTGGAACATCTCCGGGTGCGTGAACTTCTGAAAGAGCTTCAGCGAGAACTCGAAGTCCCGCGGCGTACGCTCGGCCCACTTCTTCGTCGTCGCGGCCGCTGGCACGCCGTAGAACGTCGAGTTGATTTCGACCGTGTCGAAATGCTCGGCATAGAAGGCGAGCTCATCGAACTTCCCGCGCCCTCGCGCGCGCGGCTGCGCCGGATAGAAGATGCCGTTCCAGGTGCCTTTGCCCGAGGGGTAGCTCCAGCCGGACGTGCCGATTCTGATCGCCTTAGCGCTTGTAGGCATCCTTGTTGAACCCGAACGTCACCTTCGAGCCTCGGATCAGGATCGGCCGCTTGATGAGGTTTGGCTGCTCCATCATCAGGTCGATCGCTTCCTTCTTGGATTTCGGCAGCGGCCGCGTCTTGAACACCGGGCTGCGGGTGCTCACGAACTCGAGGAAGCGCTCGGCATCGATGTGTTTCTCGAGAAACGCTCGATCCGGCGGATTGCGGTTGATGTCACGCTCTTCCACGTCGATCTGCTGCTCTGCCAGAAAACTTCTGGCGTTTCGGCAGGTCGTTCACGTGGGCTTCAGGTAGAGGATTGGCTTGGCCATGACCGTATTGTATGTCTCGGACGCGGTACAATTGCAGTCACGCCCCGATGTTGACGATCAACGAAATCTTTCACTCGATTCAGGGGGAGTCGACCCATACCGGCCGGCCGTGCGTGTTCGTGCGCCTGACGGCCTGCGATCTGCGCTGCTCCTGGTGCGACACGCCCTACGCCTTCCACGAAGGCCGGAAGATGAGCATCGAGGACGTCGTGTCGGACGTGGCGGCGTTCGAGTGCCCGGTCGTGGAGATCACCGGTGGCGAGCCGCTTCTGCAGCCTGACGTCTATCCACTCATGAGCGAACTGCTCGCGCGCGGCCATACGGTCCTGCTCGAGACGGGCGGCCATCGCAGCGTCGCGCAGGTGCCATCGGGCGTCGTCCGCATCATCGACGTGAAATGCCCGGCGAGCGGCGAGGCAGCGAAGAACGACTGGTCGAATCTCGACCTGCTGACCGCGACCGACGAGGTCAAGTTCGTCGTTCAGGATCGACAGGATTACGAGTTCGCCAAGGACGTCATCACGCGCCACGCCCTCGAGGGCCGCTGCGCCGCGATTCTGATCTCGCCCGTGCACGGCGTCCTCCCGGGCAAGGACCTCGCTGCCTGGATCCTCGCCGATCGCCTGCCGGTGCGGCTGCAGCTGCAGGCGCACAAGTACATCTGGAGCGCGGATACCCGCGGGGTCTGACCGCGGAGCACTCGGCCAGCGGCACCACGGATTGGATCGCCACAGACAACACGGACAACACGGATATGACTTCGGGTAATCGGCGGGCGATCGTGCTGCTCAGCGGTGGGCTTGATTCGTTCACCGCTGCGGCGATGACCAGGGCGGACGGCTACGAGCTCTACGCCCTCAGCATTCGCTACGGACAGATCCACGCGCGCGAGATCGAGGCGGCGCGCGCTGCTGCCCGCGTGCTCGGCGTCGCCAGGCACCTCGAGCTGGCGGTCGACCTCGCTGCCTTCGGCGGCTCCGCGCTCGTCGGCGACGGTGCCATCCCGAAAGATCGTGCGCTCGAGAGCGACCACAGCATCCCGTCGACCTACGTCCCCGCGCGCAACACGGTCTTTCTGTCGCTGGCACTCGCCTGGGCCGAAGTCGTAGGTGCCACCGCCATCGTCATCGGCGTCAATGCGCTCGATTACTCCGGTTATCCCGACTGCCGGCCGGAATATCTGGAAGCCTTCGAGCGCATGGCGGCGCTCGCGACCAAGGCAGGCGTCGAGGGCCGCCCCTCTGCAGATCCTCGCCCCGTTGCTGCGCCTGTCGAAGGCGGACATCATCCGACGCGGCGTCGCGCTGGGGCTGGACTATGGCGTCACCCACAGCTGCTACGATCCGGCGGCTTCGGGCGCGCCCTGCGGCCGCTGCGACAGCTGCCGCCTGCGAGCCAAGGGATTCGAAGAGGCGGGTATTGCCGATCCGCTGACTGGAGAGCGCAGATAACCCCGTGACCGAGCGCATCTACTACACCGACCCTTACGCCGCCGAGTTCGACGCCACGGTCGTGACGACCGAGCCGGTGGCCGGCGTCGCCACACGTCACGCCGTCGTGCTCGACCGCACGGCCTTCTATCCCACGTCCGGCGGCCAGCCGTTCGATACCGGCACGCTCGGCGGCGCCCGCGTCGTCGACGTCGTCGACGAAGACGACGGCCGCATCGTGCACGTGGTCGAAGGGGAGGTTCCGGGCGGTCCGGTGCGCGGGAGGATCGATTGGCCTCGCCGCTTCGAGCACATGCAGCAGCACACCGGCCAGCACGTGCTGTCGGCGGCGTTCGACCGCCTGCTGCAGGTCCGGACGGTCAGCTTCCATCTCGGGACCGCCTCGTCGACGATCGATCTGGCGCGTGAGGTCACGGCGGGCGAGATCGCGCGCGCCGAGCTCGAGGCCAACCGCGTCGTCTGGGAGGACCGTCCGGTCACCATTCGATTCGCCGACGCCGGAGGAAGCGGCGAAACTGCCGCTGCGGAAGGAATCGAAGCGCGAAGGCGTGCTGCGGCTGATCGACGTCGAGGAGTTCGACGTCTCGGCGTGCGGCGGCACGCACGTGGCACGCACGGGCGCGATCGGCATCATCGCGGTCGCCGGATCCGAGAAGTTCAAGGGCGGCACCCGGCTCGAGTTCCTGTGCGGCGGCCGGGCACTCGCGGGCTTCCACGCGCTCGGCGACAGCGTGGCGGCGAGCGTGCGGCTGCTGTCCGTGCTGCCGGCGGAGCTTCCCGCCGCGATCGAGCGGCAGCAGAGCGATGCGCGCGATCTGCGGCGGCAGGTCAAGGACCTTCAGACTCGTCTCGCCGGCCACGAAGCCGCGGCCCTCGCCGACGCCGCCGAGCCCGCGGGGCCGACGCGGGTGGTCGTGGCGGCGCTCGAAGGATGGGACGCGAACGGCCTCAAGACGATTGCCGCCGCGATCGCCGCACGGCCCGGCCACGCTGGCGCTTCTCGTCGGCGGTCCCGCGCCGTCGGCGATCGTCGTCGCGCGCGCACCGGACGTCGCGATCGACTGCGCCGCAGATCCTCAAGCAGTTGACGGCAACATTCGGCGGCAAGGGCGGCGGCCGGCCGGAGCTCGCGCAAGGCGGAGGACTGCAGGGACCGACCGACGACGTGGTTCGTGCCGGCCGCGCACTTATGGGGCTGCCGTAAAAGCGACCGCAACCAGAATCCGCGAGATCCGCGTCGTGATGAGATCCGCGTGATCCGCGTCCCGTTGGAGAAATTCGCCTGATCCGCGTCCCGTGAGCGAAAATCTGCGTCCCGTCAGACCAATCGCCGATCGGCGACGCTATTTCCGCGTGAAATTCGCCAGATGCTCGACCGCGAGATCCGCGATCCAGTTGACCGTCGCCGACGGAATCACGAAGTCGTTGGCGAGGATCGAGAACACGAGCATCTCGCCGTCGCGCGTCCGGACGTAGCCCGAGAGCGAGCGCACGTTCGAGATCGATCCCGTCTTGGCGACGGCATTCCCTTCGGCGCGCGTGCGCAGCATGCGCGTCGCGAGCGAGCCGTCCTTGCCGGCAATCGGCAGCGTGGCGACGAACGCCTCGCGGTGCCGGTCGTCCTTGTACTCGCGCTCGAGGATGGCGGCGACGGTCGCCGCGGTCAGGTAGTTGTAGCGCGACAGGCCCGAGCCGTCGGCATTCACGTAGCCATCGGCGGGCACGCCCCACGAGGCCAGCGCGCTCCGCACGCCGTTCAGGCCGCCTTCGAACGTGCCCAGGCCGCCGCGTGACGCGCCGATCGCCTTGAGCAGCGTCTCGGCGTAGAGGTTCTGGCTGACCTTCATCAGCACGGTTGCGACCTCGCGCAGCGGCGGCGACTTCGTTTCGACGATCGTGCGACGTTCGGCGGTCGCGGCCGCGAACTCGCCGGCGACGTCGTCGAGGTCGACCGCCTCACCGCTGACGGCGATGCCGCGCGCGATCAGTCCGTCCTTGAGCGACTGCGCGAAGAAGATCGTTGGGTTGACGACCGCGACCGTGCGTTCGAGCGGCGCCGATCCCGCTGCGATCGTTCCGCTGACCTCGAGCACCGGCTGATCGAGCCGCCGGCGGTAGTCGATGGTCGCCGCCGCACCGGCCGCGGCCGTGCGACGCGGGTCATCGTCCGCAAGCCGGCCCCCGCGGTCAGTGTCGACCGTTGCCGGCGTCGCCCGCCTCGAGCTGCCGGGCGTGACCGTTGAGCGTCGCCAGGTTCTCGTTGAACTGCAGCGCGCCGACCGGGCGCGGCGTAGCCGAACTGCAGGTAGTCCCACGCCCACCCCGCGCCGATGCCTTCATCGTCGAAGTGCTGGTCGTCGCCGATGATGCGGCCGTCGATCTGCTGGATGCCGGCGGCCCTGCAGCGCCGCCGCCCACTCGTCGAGGCGGGCCGCGGCGCGCCCCTCGCGCGTGTTGATCGTCGGATCGCCGCCGCCGCGGACGATGAGGTCGCCCTTGAGGACGCCGCGCCTCGATGGTGCCGGTCGTCTCGAGCGTCGTGGTGAACCGGTAATCCCAGCCGAGCGATGTCCGCCGCCGCCGCGAGCGTCACGATCTTCATGTTGGACGCCGGCATCATCAGCCGGCCGGCGTTGAGGTCGAAGAGATGCTCGCCGGTCTCGAGCGACCGGATGTCGACGCCCCAGACGCCGCGCGCCATGATCGGCGCGGCGAAGACCTGTGTCAGGTCGGCGCGGAGTCGCGTCGACCGCCGGCGAGGCTTTCTGTGGCTGGCTGCGGAAGCAACCGAGGGCGCCGGCGCCCCGGGAAGCGACGCCGCGGGAGCCGCGGCGCAGCCCGCCGACAGCGCGAGCGCGACCAGCGCGGCCGCCGCCCGGCCGATCCGTGTTGTCCGTGTTGTCCGTGGCGTCGTGAATGTCTCCGTGGTCGGATCCGTGCCGTCCAGTGGTTCTACTTGATGCCGTCGAGCGACTTGACGATGTTGTCGATCGTGGCGGCGTCGACCTTGGCGATGCCGGCCTCGCCGTCGCGCGCGCCGTAGCCCTCGGCGCCGCTTCGCGCGAAGGCTGACCTTCTCGACGCGCTTGCCCTCATCCGAGGTCAGCGTGATCGACGAGTTCGGGCTTGTCGAGGCCGGTCTTCGCCGCGCTGTCGACGAAGCTCGTCGGCGCGCGCCGCGGTGACGGCCGAGATCAGGTTGTCGACCGTCGGTCTGATCGACGTCGCGCGCGGTCGGCGCGGACTGCTTCCACTTCTCTTCGTCCTGCCCGTCTTTGTTCTTGGTCTTGGTCTTCTCGAAGACCGCGGCCTGCCCGTTGCGCGTGACTTCGAGCCGGGTGGCGTTGAAGGCGCGGCCGTCGAAGAGGTCCTTCTGCCGGTACGTCGCCGATGTCCTTGGCGACGTCGGCGAGGAGCGTCGACTCGATCGGTGACGACGGCCGGCCGCGACTGGTCCTTCGCGTAGACCGACGCCTCGCCCGGCCGCCTTGCCGATGAGGAGCGTCGCCTGCGACGAACCCGATCCCAGCTGAATGGTCGTCTCGGGCTTGTCGAGCCCGTACTCGGCGAGCGAGGTCGCTTCGGCGCGACGATCGACTTGGTCTGCAGCGTGTTCAGCCGGCTGACCAGCCCGTCGACCGTCGTGAAGTCGGCGCGCGCCTTGACCGGGGCCGTCAGCTTCCACTCGCCGTCGGCCTTGGCGAACTGCAGCGTGCGCTTGGGCGAGGTGATCGACGAGCGTGTCGATCTTGTCGCGATCGACCTTGAGGACGGTCTTGTCGCGCAGGTCGAAGGTCGTCTTGTTGAACGTCGTATCGACGAAGCCGGGAATCAGGAAGACACGCTTCGAATCGCCGAGCTTGGCGTAGAGGTCGGTCGCCGCCGGCGTCTTGCGCCCGATCAGCAGCCGGTGCTCCTTGCCGCCCGACTTGAACGCGACTTCGATGCGCGGTTGCGCCAGACCGTACTCGGCGAGGTCCTGAGGGTTCTCGTCGATGACGCGCTGGAGCTCGAGCGTCGACAGGTTGCTCGTCAGCCCCGAGACCGCGGCGCCGTCCGGCGGCGCGGCGACGGGCGCGACGATCTGCCACTCGGTCCCGGTCTTCTTGAGCGTCGTGCGCTCGCCCGACTCGGACTTGACCGTCAGCTCGTCGATCTTGTCCGGCTTCGACGGTGAAGACCTTGTCCTTCTTGTCGGCGTCGGACGGATCGCGCTTCGACTCGACGAAGTACAGGTACGCGCCGAGACCGGCGCCGACGACGAGCAGCAGCAGGAACGATCGGAAGCCCGCGCATCGCTACCGCCTCCGCCACCAGGTCTGGATGCCCGCAAGGAACACCAGGCCGGGCAGGATCGCCATCGTGAACCAGAAGATCATCCGGTCCTGACCGGCCGTGAGCGTGATGCGGCGGTCCTCGGGGTTGCGCGGGCGCACCGAGATCAGGTTCTCCTGCTGCGCCAGCCAGTTGACCATGTTCAGGAACATGTCCCGGTTGCCGGCCATGCCGGCGACCGAGTTGGCGGCGAAGTCCGAGTCGCCGACGACGACGAGCCGCGTCTCGGGCTTGTTCGGATTCGCGTCCTGCCCGTCGGCGGGCGGCGGCGGCGTCGCGCCTTCGACCGGCGCGCTGACCGCGACCGCGAGCGAGATCGGTCCCTGCACGTCGCCCTTGTCGAACTCGGGCTCGGCCTCGCCCTTCGTCGTCAGCGTCTTCAGGTCGCTTTCGGCCCAGCTGTTCCGGCCGCTCATGACGAACGACGTCGCCGTGCGTCCAGCCGGCGCGCCCTCGATCGGCTTGACCGAGCGGCTGTACGGATAGGCCGTCAGCAGGCGGAACGTGTTCGTGATCTGGTGAAACGGGATACTGCGCGGCGACCGGCACGTCGGCCTGCGTGCCACGCAACTGGCTCATCGGGTCGAGCACGGCGTTGTTGCCGACCTCCACCGACCAGTCCTTCAGCAGCGCGATCAGGTTGGCGAGCGGCGGCGCGTCCGGCGTTCTCCGGCGGGTCGATGAGGACCATGAGCTTGCCGCCCTTGGCGAGGTAGGCCTTGAGCTTGGCGATTTCCGGCTCGAGGAGATCCGACTTCGGTCCGGCGACGACCACGACCGCGGCGTCGGCCGGAATGTCCTGCTGCAGCAGGACGAGCGGCTCGGTCAGGAAGTTGTCCGACTTCAGCTGCTCGGCGATGCCCGCCGTAGCCGGCGCCGTCCGAGCCGGCGATGTCGCGCTCGCCGTGCCCGGTGACGAAGTACACCTTGGGCTGCTGGCCCTGCACGACCTTGATCAGCCCGTTGGTCAGATCCTGCTCGGCGTCGGACGTCACGCGCTGCACGCGTCCGTCGTACTCGAGCACGATCGTGCCGAGCGCGTTCTCCTTCAGCTTCTCGGCGAGCGACGGCCGCTTCTCCGGGTCGATGTACTCGACCTGCAGCTGTTTGCGTCACGTACTGGTATTCCTCGAGGCGCGTCCGGAAGCGCTCGAAGTCTTCGGTGCGCGCAAAGACCGTGGCCTTGACCGGCTTGGTCAGGCCCTGCAGCACCTTCTTGGTCTGGTCCGACAGCGTGTACTGGCTCGCCGCCGTCAGGTCCCACCGCTTGTTGTGCCGCTCGGCCAGGTAGTTGATGGCCGCCAGAATGGCCAGGACGATGAGCACGCTCGGCGCCGCGAGCGTGCCGTAGCGCGCCTGCCGGCCCGAGAAATCGCGCGCGATCTCGCGCCACTGGCTGAGCACGTAGAGCAGGACGCAGACGAGGCCGCCGATGGCGAGTCCGTACCACCATCCCCATTCCGGCCGCAGGTTCCGAATCGCGACCGAGGCGAAGACGAGGGCGACGCCCAGCCAGCCCAGGAGTCCGAGAAGTCGTTTCAACATATGTCGTCAGTTCTGGTAAGTCGAGTCGATCTATCCGCGCCAGCGTTCGGAGTCCACCGACTTGGCGGTCAGGAACAGGCCGAACGTGATGAAGCTCAGGTAATAGACGAGATGCTTCGTGTCGATGATGCCCTTGGTGAAGTCGTCGAGGTGCTCGGTGATCGACAGAAAGCCGACGATCGACGCGCCCGGTCGGGCCGACCGAGTCGGCGAACCAGTTGATGATCCAGAGCATCAGGAACACGGCGAACGTCATCACGCCGGCCACGATCTGGTTCTTGGTCAGGCTCGAGAGGAAGAGGCCGACCGACAGGAAGCAGCCGCCGAGCAGGAGCAGCCCGAGGTAGCCGGCGAGGACCGGCTTCAGCTCGGGATTGCCCGAGCCTGAAGAGGATCGCGATGTCGATCGCCGTCACGAGCAGCATCGCCGCAAAGAGGCCCATCGCGCCGAGGAACTTGCCGAGGATGATCTGCAGGTCCGTGATCGGCGAGGTCAGCAGCAGCTCCATCGTGCCCGACCGCTTTTCTTCGGCGTAGGTCCGCATCGTGACGAGCGGCATGACGAAGAGGATGATGATCGCGACGTTGTGGAGCACGCCGCGGATCAGGTACTCGTTCACGTTGATGTTGCCGCCGCCGCCCATCGCCATGCGCTGGCTCTGCTCGGCGAAGCCGGTCAGGTAGACGCGGAAGAAGGCGCCAAAGAGCAGCGCGAAGAGCCCGATCAGGATGTAGCCCATCGGCGACGCGAAGTACCCGCGCAGTTCCTTGCCGGCAATCGCGAGGGTGTTGCGAACGCTAGTCACGAGGCGCCTCCTCGGTCGAATGTCGTCGGTGGACCGGAACGGCGGCGTCCGGCGCACTCTCGTCGGTCGTGACCTGGAGGAAGACTTCCTCGAGGCTCATGCGCATCGGCCGCAGCTCGAGCAGGCCCCAGCCGTGGGTGACGACCGTCTTCGCCAGCTCCCGGCGCACGTCGATGCCGTGCTCGCTTTCCACCTCGAAGCCGCCGCCGTCCGACGCGACGACGCGCGTGACGCCGGGGATGGCGGCGAGCGCCGGTCCCGCCTCGGCGCCGATATCCGTGCCGGGCGCATCAATCTGCACGAACATCGTCTCCGCGCCGGTCAGCCGCGCCGTCAGGTTCTCGGGCGTGTCGACCGCGACGACCCGGCCCTTGTTGATGATGACGACGCGCTGGCAGGTCTGCGCGACTTCGGGAAGGATGTGCGTGCTCAGGACGATCGTGTGGTTGCCGGCGAGGCTGCGAATGAGCTGGCGCGTCTCGATGATCTGCTTCGGGTCGAGGCCCGCCGTCGGCTCGTCGAGGATGAGGACCTCGGGGTTGTGAATCAGCGCCTGCGCCAGGCCGACGCGCTGCTTGTAGCCCTTGGAGAGCTTCGAGCAGTGGCGGTCGGCCATGTCGGCGACGTGCGTCTTCTGCATGACGCTCGTGACGCGCGACTTGCGCTCGCCTGGCGGCACGCCCTTGATGCGGCCGACAAAGTCGAGGTACTCGCGCACCGTCATGTCCGGGTAGAGCGGCGGCGTTTCGGGCAGGTAGCCGGTGCGCCGCTTGGCGTCCAGCGGAGTTGCGAAGACGTCGAAGCCGGCGACGAGCGCCTTTCCCTCCGAGGCCGGCATGTAGCCGGTCAGGATGCGCATCGTCGTGGTCTTCCCGGCGCCGTTCGGGCCGAGAAACCCGAGGATCTCGCCCCGTTCCACGCGAAAACTGACATCGTCGACGGCGGTCACGCGACCGTACCTCTTCGAGACGTGTTGGACCTCGATCACAAACCACTCCAGCGGAAGAGGGACGCGAGGCCGTTCAGGGGCCTGGGAGCCCGAGTCACCTTGCGTAACATGTAGTCAGAAAAGCCGATTACAGACCGATCCTCGGAATCCTAGCGAGACGCGGAAAAAGGTGTCAAGGAGTGCGCTATACTATATATGAACATCTGCTCAGATATTCATATGTTTCAAGCTCTCAAGAACGGTCCTGGCCCCTCCGCTTCAGACTCATCAGCAGCCGTTTCGGTTGCCCACGAGCGGCAGGGTCGAGGTGGCTGAGAGCCGCCAGGATGATTCGTGCGCCGCCATCCATCTGGCACCGAGCGAGGCGCGACGCGGTCTGCTGATGTCCCCGCACGCCGTCGAGGCGCTGGCCGACACGTTTCGCGTGCTCGGCGATCCGACGCGCGTGCGCATCCTCGACGCGCTGTCGGGCGGCGAGCTGTGCGTCTGCGACATCGCCTCGCTCGTCGGCATCAGCGAGTCGGCCGTTTCGCATCAGCTGCGCCTGCTGCGCGGCATGCGTCTCGTGCGCCCGCGCCGGTCGGGCCGGCTGGTCTTCTACGCGCTCGACGATCACCACATCATCGAGCTGCTGAAGCAGGCGCTGACGCACGTCGAGGAGTAAGTCGGGCCATGGCTGATTGTCCCGTTTGCGAACTGCACGCCGAATCGGTCTTCAAGATCGAGGGAATGGACTGCCACGAGGAAGTCGCGATCCTCGAGCACCGGCTGAAGACGCTCACCGGGCTCGAGGCGCTCGACGCCGACGTGGTCGGCCAGCGCCTGCGGATCCAGTACGACGCCGCGAAGCTGACGACTCGCGGATTGCCGAAGCCGTCGCCCAGACGGGCATGCGCGCCTGGCTCGAGCACGAGGAGCCGCGTCCCGCCTCGGCTTCTCTCTGGCGCGAACGGCTGGTCCTTCTGTCTGGCGGCGTTCCTCGCTCTTGGTCTGGCGCTGCAGCTCTGGGGCGCGGCGCCGCGTCGCCTGGCTGCTGCCCTACGTCGCGGCGGTCGTGCTGGCCGGCACGCAGACGGCGCGCCGCGCGTGGACGTCGCTCATCGCGGGCCGCCTCGACATCCACGTGCTGATGATGGTCGCCGTCGCCGGCGCGATCGCGCTCGGCGAGTGGGCCGAGGGCGCGTCGGTGGTGTTTCTGTTCGCGCTCGCCCAGGTGCTCGAGTCGCGCGCGATGGAGCGGGCGCGCGGGGCGATTCGCGCGCTGATGGATCTGGCGCCGGCCGAGGCGCTCGTCCGCCGCGACGGCACCGAGCGCGACGGTCGCCATCGACTCGGTTGCCGTCGGCGACATCGTCATCGTCCGGCCGGGAGAGAAGATTCCCGCTCGACGGGCGCGTGCAGGCCGGCGAGAGCCACGTCAACCAGGCGCCGATCACGGGCGAGTCGTTGCCGGTCTACAAAGCGCCCGGCGACGAGGTGTTCGGCGGCGCGATCAACGGCCGCGGCGTCCTCGACGTCGCGGTGACGCGGCTGCGCCGGGACTCGACGCTGGCGCGGATCATCCACCTCGTCGAGCGCGCGCAGGCGCAGCGCGCGCCGAGCCAGACGTTCGTCGATCGCTTCGCGCGCGTCTACACGCCAATCGTGCTCGTGCTCGCGGTCGCGATCGCGGTCGCTGCCGCCGCTCCTCCTCGGCGGGCAGTGGAGCGACTGGATCTATCGCTCGCTCGTGCTGCTCGTCATCTCGTGCCCGTGCGCGCTCGTCATCTCGACGCCGGTATCGATCGTCTCGGCGCTGGCCGCGGCCGCGCGCAAGGGCGTGCTCATCAAGGGCGGCGCGCGGCTCGAGCGCCTCGCGGCGGTGCGCTGCGTGGCGTTCGACAAGACCGGGACGCTGACCAAGGGCCGCCTGCGCGTCACCGACATCGTGCCGGTCAACGGCGCGCAACCGGCCGAGATCCTCGCGCTCGCGGCCTCGCTCGAAAGCCGCTCCGAACATCCAATCGGACGCGCGATCGTCGAACGAGCCGCGGCCGACGGCGTCGCGCTGACGCCGGTCGATCGCGTGGAGGCGCTGCCCGGGCTCGGCGCGCAGGGGCACGTCGCCGCGCGCGCGGTCGTCGTCGGCAGCCACCGGCTGTTCGAGCAGCGCGGCTGGTCCGGACCGGAAGTCGAGCGCGCGACCGAGTCGCTGGCCGCGCGTGGCGACAGCACGGTCGTGGTCGCCGCCGACGGCGAGGCGATTCGGCGTCATCGGCGTGGCCGACGAGGTGCGCGAGGGCGCCGAGGACACGGTGGAGATGCTCGGGCCGGCACGGCATCGAGCACGTCGTGCTGCTGACCGGCGATCACGAGCTCGCGGCGCGCGCGCTCGCCGAGAGCGTCGGCATCTCCGACTACCGCTCGGCGCTCCTGCCGGAGCAGAAGCTCGCGGCCGTCGAGGCGCTGCGCGCCCGCTACGGCGCGCTCGCGATGGTGGGGGATGGGGTCAACGACGCGCCGGCGCTCGCCGCGGCCGACGTCGGGATCGCGATGGGTGTCGCCGGCACGGACGCCGCGCTCGAAACCGCCGACGTCGCGCTGATGGCCGACGAGCTGGCGAAGATTCCCTACGCCCTGCGCCTCAGCCGCGCGACCGTCCGCAACATTCGCGTCAACGTCGGCTTCTCGCTCGCGCTCAAGGCCGCCTTCCTGGTGCTGGCGCTGACCGGCAACGCCACGCTCTGGATGGCCGTCCTCGCCGACATGGGCGCATCGCTCATCGTCATCGGCAATGCGCTGAGGCTGCTGCGGGAGTAGTCGTGGCAGCTCGCGGTTCGGGTTCGATCGGGCTCGCAGCCGCTCGCCGAACCCGAACCGCGAACCACGAACCTCGAACCAATCACGCCTTCCGATTCGAAAAGAAGTGCTGATCGACGAACTCGTCGACCTTGGCCTGGTCGGCGGGATCGACTTTCTCGAACTGCAGCCCCATCCCGACGCGGCGATCGCTCCACGCGACGCGCGATTCGGCTTCGATGTCGCGCTTCGATCCCGGCAGACGGAAGCGCACGCGCAGCTTGGCGTCCTGCTGCAGCGGGCTCATCGTGCGGATGGCGAGCCCGCCCTTGCTGATATTGAGCGTCAGCGCGGCGGCAATCGTGTTGCCGAAGCGGTAGTTGATCGGGATGCCGAGGACGACGCGCGGGCTGCCGCGGCGGTTGAAGTTGTCCGGAAAGAGGTGCGGCGCGAGCGACGGCAGGATGTGCTGCACGGCGCTGTACTCGTTCACGTAGCCGGAGACGCCGAGCGCCGCGAGGTCGCGCACCTCTTCCGCCGTCGCAATCGTGCCGCTGAAGACGAGGATCGGCAGCTTGCCGCCGTCGAGCTTGCGAATCGAGCGCACCAGATCCACGCCGCCGGCGTGCGGCAGCCGAAGATCGAGGACAATGAGATCGATGCGCGCGAGATCGGCGCGCACGCGAGCCAGCAGTTCGACGGCGCTCTTGACGGTGAGCGCCGTGTGGCCCGCGCCGAGCAGCGCCGTCGCGAAACGGTCGCGCACGAACGCAGTGTCGTCGGCGACGATGACGGTCTTGTTGGTCGTCACAGCGGTAGCCGTCACGCTCGGACGTATCGGTCGTCGCGTTTCCGGGCGTTAGGCTCGTTGCAGAATCTATCAGGTTCTCGCTATAATTCGAAACCTTGCGGCGATCGCTTGGCGTCGAGCCAGTCGGTGCGTTGAATCGAGATCGTGAGCGCCGAGCCTGAAGCTGCGCCCGAATTGAGCTTGAGGAGTCTGAGGAGTTTGTATGGCCACCTGTCCTGAATGTGATGCCGAAATCGAGATCGACGAGTTCGACGTCGACAAGGGCGATCTGATTAGTTGCCCCGACTGCGGCTCCAATCTCGAAGTGACCACCACGTCTCCGGTCGAGCTCGAAGCGGTCGACGACGAGGACGATGACGACGACGAGGATGACGACGACGACGATGAAAGACGACGACGACGACGCCGAAGCTCGACGACGACGACGACGTAGACGACGATGCAAACGGGGAGGACTGGGAAGAGTGACCCGAGGCTCTGAGCTCGCTGGTCCGTGAGCTTGAAAGCCTCGTGCTGCGAGCGTCAGGACGCCGTCGAGCCAGACCCCGAGCTCGAACACGACCTCGAGACGACGAAGACCTCAAGGAGCAGGCCCTGTTCGACACCCTGGCGGCCTGGCCGGCCCTGATCGTCGCCTACAGCGGCGGCGTCGACAGCGCCTACCTCGCCTGGGCCGCGACGCGCGTCCTCGGACGCGCGGCGCTCTGCATCACCGCCGACAGCCCCAGCTATCCCGATCGCCATCGCGCGCTGGCGCGCCAGATTGCCGCCGACTTCGGCTTCGCGCACGAGGTCATCCACACCAACGAGATGGCCCGGCCCGAGTACCGCGCCAATCCCGCCAACCGCTGCTACTACTGCAAGCACGAGCTCTACACGCACCTCTCGGCGATCGCGCGCGAGCGCGGCATTCCCGACGATCGCCGACGGCAGCAACGCCGACGATCGCGGCGACTATCGTCCCGGGACGCCAGGCGGCGAAGGAGTTCGGCGTCGTCAGCCCGCTCGATGCGGTCGGCCTGACGAAGGCCGAGATCCGCGCGCTGTCCCACCGTGCCGGGCTTGCCGACGTGGGACGAGCCCGCGTCGGCGTGCCTGTCCTCGCGCATTCCGTACTTCAGCGAGGTCACCGACGCCAAGCTGCGGATGATCGAGCAGGCCGAAGCGGTCCTGCGGGAGCACGGGCTTTCGCGTGTGCCGCGTCCGGCATCATGGGGACGCGGATCCGATCGCGCGGCTCGAGATCGGCCGCGACGAGATGGCGCGGGCGCTCGACGCCGGACGTGGCCGAGGCGATCGACGCTGCGCTGCGCGCGCTCGGCTATCGCCACGTGACGCTCGACCTGCGCGGCTACCGCCTCGGCAGCCTCAACGACGCGCTTCGCCTCCGCCCAGTCTGACTTGGCGCGCAAACTCGTCGGCCTGCTCGCGGTCGTCTCGCTCGCGGCGCATCTGGCCGTGCTGCCCCCGACGCTCGAGGATCTGGACTCGGTCAACTTCGCGCTGGGCGTGCGGCACTTCGACGTCGCCCAGCATCAGCCCCACCCGCCGGGTTACCCGATCTTCATCGCGCTCGGCAAGCTGGGCACGGCGGTGCTCGCGCGCGCGGGCGTCGCGACGCCCGAGGTCCGCGGCCTGGCGATCTGGAGCGCGCTCGCCGCTGGCGTGCTGCCGCTGCTGTTCTTCGCGTTCTTCCGCATGCTGCTGCGCGAGGAAGCGGCGAGCGGCCGACCGCCGCGCGGCCATCGCGACGCGTGCTGATCGTCTGCAGCCCGCTCTTCTGGTTCACCGCCGCGCGCCCGCTGTCGGATCTGGCCGGCCTCGCCGCCGCGTGGGCGGCGCTGGCCGCGCTGGGCGCAGGGGTCTGCGCTTCTCGACTTTGCATGGGCCGTCGAAGGAATCGAGATCTGACCCCGACGTGGGTCGTGGCGGGCGCCTTTCTGGCCGGGCTGTCGATCGGGTTCCGATCGCAGATGGCGATCCTGACGATGCCGCTGCTGCTGTGGGTCGTTCGTCGCCGTGGCGCGGGTCCGCGTCGCAGGCGATCGCGGCCGCAGCCGCGGGCGTCGCCGCGTGGGCGGTGCCGCTCGTCTGGTTCAGCGGCGGGCCGCGGCGGTACCTGGACGCGCTCGGCAGCCAGGCGGGCGAAGACTTCTCCGGCGTCGTCATGCTCTGGACGCACCCGACGCCGCGCGCCGCCGTCGCCGCCATCCTGCAGACGTTCGTCCGTCCCTGGGATTCGCCGATCCTGGCTGGCGTCATGCTGGTCCTGGCCGCCGCGGGCGCTGCTCGTGCTGCTCGTGCGATCGCCGCGTGTGCTGGCGCATCCTCGCGGTGGTCTTCGGGCCGTACGCGGTCTTCCACCTGCTCTTCCAGGAGACGCACACCATCCGCTACGCCCTGCCGCTCGTTGCCGCTCGTCGGCTATCTCGCCGCGTGGTCGCTCGACCGAGGCCGACGCCCGCGCGGTCGGCGATCGCGGCCGTCGCGCTCGCCGGTGCCAGCCTCGTCTGCGTCGTGCCCGGCCGCGTGCAGCGTACGGCCAGCACCCCGAGCCCGATCTTCGCGCTGCTCTCGGAAATGCGCATGCTGCAGGATCGAGGCGCACAGCCGGTCGTCGGCATGCACCGGCGCGTGTTCACCGAGTCCAGGCGCGCGCGGCTGTACGCCGGCGACGTGCCGGGCACGGTGCTGCCCGACTCCGCGCGACTACGAGTGGCTCGAGCTGACGCGCGCCTGGCGCGAGGGCCACGACGGCGAAACGTGGTTCGTCGCCGATCCGCGCCGGACCGATCTCGCGCTCGTCGATCAGGCGCACGCGCGCACGCGCCCCTATCGCTGGCCGTTCAACGGCGCGCGTCTACGTCGGCGGCGCCCGGCCCGACGAAATGGACTGGCACGTCGCTCAGCGAGCCCGGGTGGTTTCTCGAGCAGGGCTGGGCGCTGACGCCGGAGACGGCGGGCATCGCGGAACGCGACGGCTGGGGTCCGCACCGCACGGCCGAGCATCGGCTGGGTGCGGCGGCGCGCCGACGACGCGATCGATGATGATCGGCGGCCGCCACCTCGGCGGTGATCCGCCGGTCAACCTCGTCGTCAGCCTCGACGACCGTCCGCTCACGACGATGGTGGTGCGTCCCGGGTTCTTTCTTGATTTCGTCGAACGTTCCGGCGGCGGCGCTGGCGGGCGATGGTCGGTACGCGAAGTTGACGGTCAGCGCTCAGGCTCGGCCGGCGGCACGACGCCGCCCGTCGCGATCGAGCAGTTCAACCTGCAGTCGCCCGATCGCGTGCAGTTCGGCTTCGACGAGGGCTGGTACGAGCCCGAGTACAACCCGCGGACGGCGCAATCGTGGCGCTGGATGAGCGAGCGGGCGGTCGTCCGGGTCCATCACGGCCGGTCGCGCCGTCGTGATGCGGCTGACGGGGGAGTCGCCGCTCCGCTACTTCGACCAGGCGCCGCGGATTCGCGTCAGCGTCGGGGACCGCGTGCTGTCCGAGATCGCGCCCACCGCCGATTTCACGCCGAGGTCGCGATTCCCGCCGACGCGCTCGCCGCCGCCAACGGCCGCATCGTCCTGACCTCGGATCGCGGCTTCGTCGCCGGCGAGAAGGAAGGCACGGCCGATCGCCGGCGGCTGGCGATTCGGGTGTATTCGGTCGATGGTGGAGGGGAAATAGTCGACGGCCGACTAACCCGGCTTCTGCGCCAACGCCAGCAGCGAGCTGCCGAGCGGCATGTTGACGAGCTTCAGCGCGGCGCCCTCGACGGCGAGCAGGCCGGAGAGCGCGGTGTTGACGGGCGCGGAGGGCACGGTCATCTCGGAGGTCGATTCCTGATGGCCGGCGAGGCGCTGGGCGAAGCGGACGCCGGCGACGATGGGCAGGAGTGTGAAGTTCGTGTAAGTGATGCGCAGAACCGTGAAGCCGGTGCGCGCCAGGTGGTCGCGGAGCTCGCTGCGGTGATAGCGGCGGACCTCGCCGCCGAGGACGGAATGGTTGCCGGTCAGCACTTTTAACGCCGCAACGTTGATGATGATCTGTCCTCCTGGCCGCAACACCCGATACATCTCATTGAGCGCGTCCCGCTCCATCTCGTCGTCGAAGGCGTAGAGAACGTCGAACGAGGTGACGAGGTCGAACTGGCCGGCCGGGAACGGCAGTTGAGTCGCCGAGGCGCGTGCGACGCGCGACTTCGCCGCGGCTGCGTGCGTAGGCGAGCCCACTCCAGGTGATGTCGATGCCGCAGGCGCGGCCGTAGCGGCGCAGCATCGTGAGGTTGTTGCCGGTGCCGCAGCCGCAGTCGAGGATGAGCGGATCGCGGCGGCCGGCGGTCGCCCGTTCGAGCAGCGGTGCGACGAAGCGGCGAAATCCGCGGAACCAGAAGTGGTCCCGCTCGGCGCGCGCCGTGGCTTCGAGCAATCGGTCCATGGAAAGTGTGTGTGAGAGAACTGACGGCGCTTGCCGTTGGACGGCAAGCGACATCTTACCCTGAGGAGACGACGGTGATGATTCCGAGCTTTCGAACTGGTGCCGTGGCGTTGCTCGTGTGTGCGCTCGCGGCCGGCGCGTGCGGAAAGAAGCCACCGGCGGCAACGCCCGCGCCGCCGCCTCCGCCACCTGCCGAGAAGCCGGCAACGACGCCCCCGCCACCGCCGGCGCCGACACCGCCGCCGGCCCCGACGCCGACCGTCGACAAGCCGCTCACCGAGGACGAGCTGTTCGCCAAGGCCACGACCGACGAGCTCACCAAGAGCGGCGTGCTCAAGCCGGTGTTCTTCGCCTACGACTCGATCGTGCTGACCGAGGAAGCGCGCGGCATCCTGCAGAAGAACGTCGAGTACCTGAAGAGGCGCCCGAGCGCGAAGGTCATGGTCGAGGGACACGCCGACTCGCGCGGCACCAACGAGTACAACCTCGCGCTGACCGAGCGCCGCGCGCGCCGTGGTCAAGGACTACCTCGTCAGCCTCGGCGTTGGCGGCGGATCGCGTCAGCACCGTCGGCAAGGGTGAAGAACAGCCGTTCTGCAAGGAAGAGACGGAAGCCTGCTGGCAGCAGAACCGCGTCGGCTTCTTCGTCTTCACCGCGAAATAGAGGTCTTCACCGCGAAGTCAGGACGCAAGCCCGAGGTTGCCAGGGTTCAGGCTTCAGGGCCCTGGCAATCTCTTCGGCCGCCTTTCGCGCGTTCGGCCGCCGCGATGATCGGCCTGCCGACGACGAGGTAGCTCGCGCCGGCGGCAATCGCCTCGGCCGGCCCGAGCGTCCGCTCCTGATCGTCTTCTTGCCTCGTGCTCGTTGCTCGCGCGCGCTGCCTCCACGAATGCCCGGCGTCACGATCGCGAAATCCGGTCCGCATCGTTGCCGGATGAGCGCCGTCTCCTGCGGCGAGGCGACGACGCCATCGAGTCCGGCCGCCTGCGCGAGCTCCGCCAGCCGCAGGACCTGATCGAGGACCGGCGCGTGGACGCCGGTCTCGTCGAGCATCGCCGCGTTCATGCTCGTGAGCACCGTGACGGCGATGACGAGCGGCGGCGTCCGCCGCTTCGCGTGCCGCCGTGTCTCGCGCGCGGCGTCGCGCGCCGCCTGCATCATGCGCGTGCCGCCCGACGCGTGCACGTTCACCATCCAGACGCCGAGCGAAGTGGCCGCCGCCACCGCGGTCGCGACGGTGTTGGGGATGTCGTGGAACTTCAGGTCGAGGAAGACGCGGCCGCCGCTGCGCGACAGCGTGCGGACGATATCGGGGCCTTCGGTGGTGAAGAGGCGGCTGCCGACCTTGAATCCGCCGACGACATCGCGCAAGCTTGTCGGCCAGCGCGAGCGCCGCCGGGCCGTCCTCGACATCGAGCGCAACTAGGAGCTGATCCACGCCTGTTCCCGCCGGGTCGTGTCGAGGCTGCCGGTGAGCTCGGCCAGGCGCGTGATGCCGTGGCGATCCATGTAGGCGCGCAGCCCCTCGACGAGCGTGCGCCAGATGAAAGGGATCGACGAAATTGGCGGTGCCGACCTGCACGGCCGTGGCGCCGGCAATCATGAACTCGAGGACGTCGGCCGCGGTGCTGATGCCGCCCATGCCGATGATCGGAAGCTTCACCGCTCGCCGGCACTCGTAGACCATGCGCACCGCAATCGGACGGATCGCCGGGCCGCTGAGTCCGCCGACGATGTTCGAGAGCTTCGGCCGGCGCGTCTCGACGTCGATCGCCATGGCGAGGAACGTGTTCACGAGCGACACGGCGTCGGCGCCGGCCTCTTCCGCCGCGCGCGCGAACGACGCGACGTCGGTCACGTTCGGCGTCAGCTTGGGGATGACCGGCAGCGTCGTGACCTTGCGCACGGCGCTGACGACGGCGTGCGTGCCGGTGAGGCTGCAGCCGAACGTGATGCCGCCTTCCTTGATGTTGGGGCACGAGATGTTGAGCTCGAGCGCCGCCACGCCCTCGGCGTCGCTGAGGATGCGCGCCAGCTCGACGTACTCGTCGATCGTCGTGCCGCAGATGTTGACGAAGACGATGGCGCGGCGGTCGCGCAGCTCGGGCAGCTTCTCGCGCACGAAGCGGTGCACGCCGATCCCCTGCAGTCCGATCGCGTTCAGCATGCCGGACGGCGTCTCGACGATGCGCGGCGGCGGATGGCCCTGGCGCTCGGCGAGGAACAGTCCCTTGACCGCGACGCCGCCGAGCGTCGAGAGATCGACGACGTCGCTGTACTCGACGCCGTAGCCGAAGCAGCCGCTGGCGGCGATGAGCGGGTTCGGGAGCCGGAGCGATCCGATGGAAACCGAGAGGTCCATGGTGGTTGCGGGGATGGTCACGCGCCGTGCCTCAATGCGCCAACGCCTCCCAGACGATGCGGCCGGCGTCGAAGACCGGGCCCTTCGAGGCACGAGCGCACAAAATGCGGCGGCGCGCCGACCTGGCGCGTGAGGACGACGCAGCTGTAGCAGCCGCCGAGCCCGCAGCCCATGACCTGTTCGAGCGAGACGTCGCACGGCTGGCCGTGGAAGTCGGCGATCGTCGCCACCGCGCGCATCATCGGCGTCGGGCCGCAGACGTAGAGCTTGACGGCCGGCCCCGGGCCGGAGCGCGGCGAGCGCATCGTTCAGCGGTCCGGTGATGAATCCCTTCGCGCCGAGGCTGCCATCTTCGGTCGCGGCGAACGATCCGTGACGCCGAGGTCGCTCGAAGACGTCCGGTGTAGTAGAGGTCGCGCGCGCGGCGCGCGCCGTAGAAGAGCGTCGCCGGCGTTCCGCGGGCGGCGAGCGCTTCGGCGAGCGTCAGGAACGGCGCGAGCCCGACGCCGCCCGCGACCATCCAGGCCTGCGCCGGCGGGTCGACCGGTTCGAACGGCCGGCCGAGCGGTCCGAGGCACGCGACGCGCGCGCCGGGCTCCGCGTCGTAGACGAGACGCGTGCCGACGCCGATGCGCTTGTTGAGGATCGAGATGCCGGTCGGGTGGCCGCTGCGCGTCGCGCAGGATTTCGAAGATCGAGAACGGCCGCCGGAGCAGCGGATCGATGCCGCGCGAGGGCTTGACCATGACGAACTGTCCCGGCCGCGCGAGTCCCGCGATCTCCGGCGCGTCGAGCGCCAGCACGCTGTAGTCGTCGGAGAGCCGCGTGTTGGACAGCACGACGGCGTCGATGTCGCAAGGCACAACCCGAAGTATACACTTCGAGTGATGCGGTTCCTGCGGATGCTGACCAACTCGCTGCTCGCCGGCGCGCTTGGTGCGGCGTTCCTCACCATCATCGTGCTGCAGCTCAACCCGAGCGTGCCGCTCGCTCTCGGCGACGACGTGGCGGCTCTTCGTGGCGCTCGGCGCTCTTCTACGGCGTGCACCTCGCGGTGCTGTTCTACCTGCTGATGGTCGGACGCGAGTTCATCGGCCTCTACGCGCTGTCGCCCGGGTGGGTGAGCGTCCGCGTCCTCGCCTGGCTCACGGCGGCGCTCTCGGCGGTGGCGTCGGTGCTGATGTGGCTCAACGTGGCGCGGGTTTGTCGGCCGCGCTCGGCGAGACCGCGGTCCGGCGCATGACCGCGGGCGCGGCCGCGACGACGGCGACCGCGATCGTCCTGCTCGGGCTGGCGGCGGCGCACTATTCCTTTGGCCGCCGCGGCAGCCGTGTCGGCGCCGCGCTGCTGGCGATCGCGGTGTTCGGCTCGCTCGCGCTTCCGGTGGCGGCCCGCGGTCCGGCGGTGGCGGCGCTTGCCGCCCGACCGCCGTCCGGGCAGTCGCCGGCACGCCGTGCCGGTCTCGGGCCCGCGCGTCGTGATGCTTCTGCTCGACGGCGCGTCGCTCGACTACGTGTGGCCGCGCGCGGCCGGAGGCCGGCTGCCGAACTTCGCGCGGCTCCTCGAGACTGGGGCGTCGATGGACCTGGCGACCGTGCGGCCGACTGGTCCGGACCCGGTGTGGGCCGCGGTGGCCACCGGCATGTATCCGGCGAAGAACGGCGTGCGGTCGCCGTCCGAGTACTACGTGCGCGGCGACACCCGGCCGTTCGCCCTGCTGCCCGACTACTGCTTCTCGCACGTGCTCGTCCACCTCGGGTTGCTGCGCCGCGAACCGAACTCTTCGGCGTCGCTGCGCGCGCGTCCGCTCTGGAGCATCCTGGCCGACGGCGGGCATCACCGCCGGCGTCGTGCGCTGGCCGCTGACGTTCCCGGCGCCGCCGGTGCACGGCTTCGTGCTGAGCGATCGCTTTCATCAGCTCCTCGGATCGTTCCTCGAGCTCGACGCGAGCGCCGCGTATCCAGTCGAGGTGCTGCCCGTCGCCAGCGACGCGTTTGCCGACCCCGGAGAAACGCCCGAGTGGCTGCCATCTCCGGTCGCCGGCGACGGCGCATCGGCGTCGCCCGAAGCGTCGGCCGGATTGCGCGACCTGTTCTACAGCCGCGCGATGCGCGAACCTGCGCGCCGAGTGGCCGGTGCAGTTGTCGGCGGTGCGGTATCAGGGACTCGACACCGTCGGCCACTACAACCTGCGCTACACGCAGCCGCGCGACGTGGGCGGAGTCGAGCGAGGAGGAGCGCCGGCGGCGCGCTCCAGGTGATCGATCGCTACTACGGCTACATCGACAGCGAGATCGGCGAGGCGCTCGCCGGCCTTCTCCCCGGCGACCTGCTGCTCGTCGTCTCGGGATTCGGCATGGAGGCGCCGCAACGCCGTCAAGCGCCTGATCGCCCGGGTGCTCGGGGATCCGATGAGCGGCACGCACGAGCGCGCGCCGGACGGCTTCCTGCTCGCGTACGGCACGGCCGTCGAGCCCGGCCGTCACCAGCGCGGCTCGATCGTCGATCGTGACGCCAACCGTGCTCTACTTCCTCGGCCTGCCGGTCGGCCGCGACATGGACGGCTACGCGCGGCCGGACTTGTTCAAGAGCGCGTTCACGACCGGGCGGCCGATCGCGTTCGTGCCGACGCACAATCGGTGAATAGTGCAGTCGTCAGTCACGGTTGTCGTGCCAGTCGTCAGTCCAGTCGTCAGTCACGAGTCGTCAGTCCGATGGGCACGATGCAATGCTCTCGGCGTCGACTCGTGCATCGTGACCATCGTGCCACTCGTGGCCATCGACTGCGAACTCGTGACTAGCGATTCGAACGACTGTCGACTGCGACTCGTGCTAGACTCATTCAGCTCTTTAAGCGCGTCCCTGTGAGGTCGCGAAGAGGTATCACGTTGACGACTGCCCACACGACTCCCCGTCCGCGCTCAGTCTCCTGCATCGCGTCTCGTTCATTCGTGGCCGGAGGCCTGCATGCCGCAGGTAATGGACGCCGATCGGATGTCGCGCGCGCTGACGCGCATCGCGCACGAGATTCTCGAGCGCAACCGCGGGCTCGACGAGCTGGCGCTCGTCGGCATCCGCACGCGCGGCGTGCCGCTCGCGCGCCGGCTCGCCCGCGCGCTCAAGGAGATCAACGGCGACGACGTGCCGACCGGGCGCGCTCGACATCACGCTCTATCGCGACGACCTGATGCGCCATCCTGTCGGGCCGCAGCCGCTCGTCCGGCGCACCGAGATTCCCTTCTCGATCGACGATCGCAAGATCATGCTCGTCGACGACGTGCTCTACACCGGCCGCACCATCCGCGCCGCGCTCGACGCCCTGATCGACTTCGGCCGCCCGCGCGTCATCCAGCTGATTGCGCTCGTCGACCGCGGGCACCGCGAGCTGCCCATCAAGGCCGACTACGTGGGGAAGAACCTGCCGACGTCGCTCAAGCAGAGCGTCCAGGTCCGGCTCCAGGAGATTGACGGGACCGACGAGATTGTCATCGAGGGTGAGCCATGACCACGCGAGCCGCCGATCGGCCCGACAGCGCCGAGCGCCTGCCGGGCCGCCCCGATCGCCTCCGAGCCGCGGCCGCGCAGACTGAAGTCGCGGCACCTGCTGGGCATCGCCGGCCTCGACGCCGACGAGATCACGCTCATCCTCGACACCGCCGAGGCGATGAAGGAGATTGGCGGCCGCGCCATCAAGAAAGTGCCGACCCTGCGCGGCCGCACGGTCGTCAACCTGTTCTTCGAGCCGAGCACGCGCACGCGCACGTCGTTCGAGATCGCGGAGAAGCGCCTGAGCGCCGACACGCTCAGCATCGCGACCGCGACCTCGAGCGTGACCAAGGGTGAGACGCTCGTCGACACCGTCCGCAACCTCGAGGCGATGTCGCCCGACATGATCGTGATGCGCCACGCCTCGTCGGGTGCGCCGGAGCTGCTCGCGCGCATCTGCCGCTCGGCGATCATCAACGCCGGCGACGGGATGCACGAGCACCCGACGCAGGCGCTGCTCGATGCGTTCACGATTCGCTCGCACAAGGGCCGCCTCGCCGGCCTGAAGGTCGCCATCGTCGGCGACCTGCTGCACAGCCGCGTGCTGCGGTCGAACGTCCTGCTGCTCAAGACCATGGGCGCCGAGGTCTGGGCCTGCGGCCCGGCGACGCTGATTCCGCCGGGCCTCGAGCGGCTCGGGGCGCGCCCGACGACGTCGGTCGACGAGGCGGTCGAGGACGCCGACGTGGTGATGCTGCTGCGCATCCAGCACGAGCGCATGCAGGGCCACTTCATCCCGTCGGTGCGCGAGTACTTCGCGCTGTTCGGCATGACGCCCGAGCGCGTGCGCCGCGCGCGCGAAGACGTGATCGTCATGCACCCGGGGCCGATGAACCGCGGCGTCGAAATCGACTCCGCGGTCGCCGACGGTCCCTACTCGGTGATTCTCGAGCAGGTCTCGAACGGCGTCGCCGTGCGGATGGCCGTGCTGTATCTGCTGTCGGGGCGGGAAGGACGCGACGACGAGTCGCTCGTGGAGGGTCGGTAGTCTCTGATGAATCTACTGCTGAAGAACGGGCGCGTGGTCGATCCCGCCAACGGCCGGGACGGCGAGTTCGATGTGTTGATTGACGACGGCGTGATCAGCGCGCGTCGGCAAGAATCTGCCGGCCGAGGGCGCCGAGGTGTTCGAGGTCGCGCGCGGCTGGGTCGTGACGCCGGGGCTCATCGACATCCACGTGCACCTGCGCGAGCCCGGGCAGGAGCACAAGGAGACGGTCGCCACCGGCGCGGCCTCGGCGGTCGCGGGCGGGTTCACCGCCGTCGCCTGCATGCCGAACACCGACCCGATCAACGACCACGCCGGGATCACGCAGTTCATCCTCAAGAAGGCCGCCGAAGCGCAGCTGGCGCGCGTCTATCCCATCGGCGCCGTGTCGCTCGGGTCGAAGGGCGATCAGCTCGCCGAGCTCGGCGAGCAGAAGGCCGCCGGCTGCGTCGCTTTCACCGACGACGGCCGCCCGGTGGCGACGGCGCTGCTGATGCGCCGCGCGCTCGAGTACGCCGGCATGCTCGGCGTGCCGATCGTCAACCACTGCGAGGATCCGTCGCTCAAGGGTGACGGCGTCGCGCACGAGGGCTACCACGCCTCGGCACTCGGCCTGCGCGGGATTCCCGGCGTGGCCGAATCGCTGATGGTCGAGCGCGACGTCTCGCTGGCGGAGCTGACGGGCGGCCACGTCCACATCGCGCACATGAGCGCGCGGCAGTCGCTGCGGGCCGTGCGCGCCGGCAAGGAGCGCGGCGTGCACGTCACCTGCGAGGTCGCGCCGCATCACTTCACGCTCACCGACGAGGCGCTCGAGGGGCCGCCGAAGTACGACACCAACCTCAAGATGAACCCGCCGCTGCGCGAAGCCGCCGACCGCGACGCCATGCTCGAGGGCATCGCCGACGGCAGCGTCGACGTGATCGCCACCGATCACGCGCCGCATCACGCGGACGAGAAGATGCTCGAGTTCGACCGCGCGCCCTTCGGGATCGTCGGGCTCGAGACGGCGGTGCCGATCGTCTGCGATCGCCTGCTGCACGCCGGGCAAGATCTCGTGGGCCGGCTGGTGGAGTTGTTGTCGGTCAATCCGGCGCGCGTGTTTCACCTGCCGGGCGGGTCGCTCGCCGAGGGGGCACCGGCCGACATCACGGTGATCGCGCCGGACGCGCGCGTCACGGTCAGCGCCGCGGCGCTCAAGTCGAAGTCCAAGAACACGCCGTTCGACGGTTGGGAGCTGCGCGGCGGCGTGGCCGCGACGATCGTCGGCGGCCGCGTGGTCTACCGCAACGCGTCTTGCTGAGGGGAACGAGGTCAGGAACGGTGAATCGACTCGAGGATGCGCGCGAGCTGGCGCTGCAAGAAACTAGCAAACCTTCGAGGTGCTCATGCGGGATGGGCACTTCGACTACCACAACGGGTTCCACGGCCGCGTCTACCTGAATCCGCATCAGTTGTTCCGGCACCCGTCGACGATCTGGCGCCTGGCGCAGGATCTCCTCGACGTCCTGCCGCCGCAGCTACTCGAGTCGACCGACATCGTCGCCGGACCCGCCACCGGGGCGCGCTGCTCGCCCACACGATGGCGGGCCTGCTCGACGGCCGCCGCGCGCTCACGCATCCGGCCTGCAGCTTTGCGCCGTTCACGCCCGGGGAGGGCAAGTTCACGCTGCGAAGCTTCTATGCCCAGCTGATTCGCGGCAAGCGCGTGCTGCATCGCCGACGACGTGCGCAATACCGGGAAGACGTTTGAGCGCTGCGCCGAGCTGGTGAGCGAAGCCGGGGGGACCGTGCTGGCGACGGTCGAGATCTGCGACCGCTGCGAGGCCATCGTCGACCTCGGCGTGCCCAACTACGCGCTGGTCGAATACCCCGCGCCCGAAAACTACCCGGCCGCCGAGTGCCCGATGTGCGAGGCAGGGGAGCCGGTGACGGCGTTTTAGGGCTCATGGCTCAAGGCTCAGGGCTCAGGCAAAACCCTCGGAATGCATACTCGAAGATTTTGCTAGAGCCCTGAGCCCTGAGCCTAGAGCCGTGCGCCAGTCCGACTCTCGCCACCTCTCTCGACGCTCTCTACCGCGACTACAACCGCGAGGAGTCGGCGAGCGATCCCGTGCACCGCGTCAGGCCCTTTGCCGATCCGCGTGATCGGGAGGTCGCCGGCTTCTGCGCCGCGGCGCTGGCGTTCGGCCGCGTCGCGAGCGTCCTCAACACGATCGACACGCTCTTTGCGCATCATGGGGCCGCGGCCCGCCGAGTACGTCCGGCAGTTCGACCCGCGCGAGAGCCATCCCGAATTGCGGGCGATGGTGCACCGCTGGACGCGCGGCGAGGACATCGCCGCGCTCCTGTGGATGCTGCGGCAGATGCTCGAATCGCTCCGGCTCGATCGAAGCATTTCTTTCTCGCCGGAGATGATCCCGGCCGCGCCGGACGTGGCGGCGGCGCTCGACAGTTTCTCGACCCGCGCGCTCGCGCTCGACGTCCGGCGCGCCTACGGCCGCATGCCGAAACGTCCCGGGGTGTGCTATTTCTTTCCGCGGCCGTCGGCGGGCAGCGCCTGCAAGCGCCTGAATCTGTTCCTGCGCTGGATGGTCCGGCATGACGAGATCGACCTCGGCGTCTGGACGCGCCTCTCGCCGGCGCGGCTCATCGTGCCGCTCGACACGCACGTCATCCGCCTCGGACGTTGCCTGCGGCTGACGCGCTACGTCAGTCCCGGCTGGAAAATGGCGGCCGACATCACGGCGTCGCTGCGGCGACTCGACGCGACCGATCCCGTCCGCTTCGATTTTTCCATCTGCCACGTCGGCATGATGAACGCCTGCGGCTTCGGCCGCCAGCAGGGAGATTCGCAATGTCCGCTCAAAGGGCTCTGTCATCCGCGGATCGGCCGCGCACGACGCTCCGCCTGATCGCGGCGTTCCTCCTCGGCGTCGCGCTCGGCGCCGCGGGCGCGCTCCTCGTGACGGCGCGTGCGACCGATGCCTCCCGGCGCCGCGTGACGGCGCGGACGTCTCGCCCGACAAATCCCGCGTGGCCGTGGCGCTCGAGGCTGCCGTGCGCCGACGGCCTCTGCCAGGAACTGCGGCTTGGCGGGTCCCACGGAAGACGCGAGCACGGTCGTCTCGTCGCTCACCAACAGGTCCTGCGGCGAGATCGCGTGGACGCCCGACGGGAAACGCGTGGCGTTCGTGATCGACGGTCGGCGAGATGGCGATCTACGACGCGCAGACCTCCAAGCTCGCAGGAACCGTCAGGCTCCTGACGTCGGAAGCCAGCGTGACTCGCGTCGCACGCGGCATCACGTTCTCCGAGAACGGCCGCGCCGCGACCTTCGACGATTGCCCGCGCGCGCATTCAGGCTGTCGCGCCGGCGTGGTCGGGGTGCCGCAGTAAGGAGCTTAGAACGCTAGCTCTGCTCAGCTCCTAGCTCCCAGCTCCAGATTCGTCTTCCACATGCGGATGGAGCGCCACACGCTGGTACACTCTCAGCGTTTCCTTCAGCATCCGCTCGGCGCTGAACAGTTCTCTCGCCCGTGCCAGGCCGGCTTGTCCCATGCGTTGCCGCAGGTCGGGATCCTTCAGCAGCTTCACGATGGCTGCCGCCATGGCCGCGTCGTCGCGCGGGGCCACGAGGAACCCGGTCACGCCGTCCACGACCACTTCTGGAATGCCACCGGTCGTGGTGGCGACGATGGGTCTGCGCGGCCGCCATGGCGTCGAGGAGCGACGTCCCCAGGCCTTCGGTGATCGAGCTCATCACGAAGATGTCGAAGGCCTTGTGCAGCGACAGCACGTCGGGCCGGAATCCCGCCAGGAGCACATGCTTCTCGAGACGGTGCTCCTTGATCTGCCGCTCGAGCGCCGGCCTCAGCTCGCCCTCGCCCGCGATCACGAAGCGCGCGTCCGCGACTTTGCGCACGACGAGCGCGGCGGCTTCGATGAAGTGTCGCTGACCTTTGTGCGGCACCAGGGCGGCGACATTGCCGACGAGCGGCGCCTGATGGGGGAGGAACAGCTCTTCGTGCAGGTTGACGGCCGGCGCCGACGCCATACGCTCGAGGTCGATGCCTTCGTGAACGGTCACCGTCCGCGCCGCCGGCACGCCGTCGGCCACGAGCATTTGTCGAATCGCTTCCGACGCGCAGATGAAGCAGTCGACCTGCCGGTACTTCCAGCGCGACAGGGAACTGTTGCGCAGGTGGAAGTCGACGCGGCGCGACGCGACGAGCGGTGGCTTGGCGAGCTGCGTGCTCATCGAGAGCGCCAGCCCGGCCATGGCGACACCGTGCGGGTCGTGGGCATGGACGATGTCGGGCTTGAGCTGCTTGAGAAGGCGTGACAGGCGCCAGGCCGCGTTGAGATCCATCTCGGTCCTGGGCGCCAGCGGAATGAGGTCCAGGCCTTCTTGCGCGCGCTGGCGAAGCTCTCCTCCGGGATGCGCGACGAGCATCGTCCGATGCCCGAGGGATCGCAGCCCGAGGACGGTGACGAGCACCTGATTCTGACCACCACGCCACGTTCGCGCCGTGTCGATGTGGAGCGAGAACATCTACTGCCGGTGGTCGTAGGCGGGTGGAGGGGCGGCCGGCGCACCACCCGTCGCCTCCATGGCGACGGACGGCGTATCGGCTGCCGCCTGCGAGTTACTTCGGCCTTCGATGTTGGGTGTGCGCGCGAACTTAGGACGGCGCCGCGCGCTGCTCGCGCCGGGCGCCTCGCCCGGGCCCGGCGTGCGAAAGCCGCGCTGCAGTTCCCAGAGCTTGAGGATCTTCGAGAAACACGTAGTACGAGTTGAGGATCGAGATCAGAAACCCCGCCGTCCCGTCGAGAAAGCCCCGCCGGACGACGTAGTTTCGCAGGAAGGCCGCCGGCGGGTGAATCGCCACTTCGATCGGGTTCGTGCGGCGGCCCTCGGCATACCACTCCTCGGCGGCGAGCGTCGTGTAGTGATCGATGCTCGTGACGTGATCGGAGATGTCGCGGTAGGGATAGTGCTGCAGGTTGTGCGCGAGTGTCGCCGGCCGGCCACTCTTCAGCTCGACCGACTCGTGGACGCGCTTGCCGTTGAAGCGGCCGACGCGGCGGTCGTAGAGCCGGAGCTGATAGTCGGGATACCAGTCGGTGCCCCGAATCCAGCGCCCGAGGTAGTACGACATGCGCGGCATGCGGTAGCCGCCCGCGTTCGATCCCTCGCGCATGATCCGCTGAATTTCGGCCGCGAGCTCCGGCGGCACACGTTCGTCGGCGTCGAGCGCCAGGATCCAGTCGTGGGATGCGACCTCGGCGGCGAGGTTCCGCTGCGCGCTGTATCCGGCCCAGTCATGGGTCACGATCCGGGTCGCATGCCGCTCGGCCAGCGCGACGGTTTCGTCGGTGCTGTGCGAGTCGACGACGACGATTTCGTCGGCCCACTTCACGGATTCGAGCGCGCCCTCGATATTGGCGGCCTCGTTCCGTGTGATGACCGTGACGGTCAGCTTCACACGGGGAGTGTACCACCTTGAAAGGGGCTAGGGTGCTGGCGGGCCTGGGTGCCTGGTGCTTGGCGGGCCAGGGTGCTCGGGGCTGGGCCTGGTGCTGGAGGCCAGAGTGCCAGGCACCCTCGCGCTCCAAGCACTCTGGCGCTCTTCTTAGAAGCCGCCTCCGGGCGGAACGACCTGGACCGCCTCGAAGTTAATCAGCGCCCGGTTGTAGGCGATGATGGCGGCGAGCTCGTTATTGAGCTGGCCGGTCAGGTCGCGCTGGGCCTGGATGACGAGGAACGTGTCCGACAAGCCGACTGCGAGGCGCTTCTCGTAGGCCTGCAGGTTCTGCTCGGCGAGCTGGCGCGCTTTCTGTGTCGTCTCGACCCGCTTGAGCGCGGTCGTGACTTGCCTCGCGGCATCGCGGACCTGCGCCACGACGATCGTTTCCAGATCGCGTTGATTCGTCGTCTGCTGCTCGCGCTGCAAGCGCGCCTGCGCCAGCCCGGCATCCGCGGCGCTGGTCCCGATGGGGTAGGTCACGTTGACGCCGACGCTCCAGGTCTTGAAGTCGTTGGCGAAGACGTCCCGGAGCGCATCGTTGAAGCTCCGCTGCGACTGACCGAGAATCGGCGGGGGAAACGTCGCCGAGTTGCGGTCGAACTGGAACTGCGTGCCCGCCACCCCTTGCACGTTGTAGTTGCCAATGACATCGACCGCGGGGAGCTTCTGGTTCCGCAGGTACTTCATGGTGATGTCGGTCTGTTCCATCTGCTTGCGTGTCTGGAGGAGATCGGTGCGATTGGCGAGCGCGTTGGCGATCGCGGCGTCGACGTTCAACGGCTGCGGCGCGAGCGTCGGCTGCTCGCCCGGTTCCAGCTTGGTCGTCCAGAAATCCGGCTGCGAGGGGTTCATGATGAGCACGCGCAGGGCGTCCTCCGCCGACTGGATCTGACCCTCGGCCACGATGACCTGCTCCTCGGTTCGTGCGACCTCGGCTTCCGCCTGCACGATGTCGATCGGGGCGATCGTTCCGAGTTCGACCTTCTTGTTGTTGTTCCTGAGCGAGGTCTGCGCCAGCTCGAGCGACTTGTTGGCCACCTGCAGCTGGCCGATCGCGTTCACCAGGTTGAAGTAGGCGTTGCGAACGCTCCGGGACGTCTGCGTCAGCGTCTGCCGCAGCTGTACGTCGGCGATTTCCTGCCCCTTTTGGCTCTGCAGCAGATTCTGCCGCGCGCCGTCCATGCGGAAATTTCTCAGCAAGGGCTGCGTGTAGGAGGCGGCGAGGCTGGAGTCGAGTTGCGGATTGAACGGGTTGGTCGGGTTGTTCGTCGTCAACCGCGAGGCGTCGATGCCGACCGTATAGCGCCCGCCGCCCCACGGCACGGCCTGCTGGATGCCGGCGCCGGTGCGGAAGTTGTCGGACGAGAGAATACTGTTGTCGGCGCCGGTCGTCAGAAAGTCGGTTGGAGGAGAGGTGGCGCTCCGGTTGAGGGTTGTCGACGTCAGGTTCAATCCGTAAGCGGCCCGGGCCTCGGCGACGGCGTAGGTCTGGATCTGTGGGCCCAACCTGTCCGCCTGCACTCCCAGGTTGTTTTCGAGCGCCATCCGCACGGCCTCGTCGGGCGTAATCTTCAGGACCGTTGGTGCTGCCGAGGCGTTGAGCGGTTTGGCGGGCTGGGTTGTCTGAGTCTGTCCGGAAGCGAACACCACAGGACCGGAAGCGAACATACACGCCGCCGCCGCGCCTGCCACCGCCACGCGCACACAGGCAAAAACTAGGGCTTTCACACGCATTACACTCTCTCCAAAATTGATGACCAGAGGGACCGAGCCTCTGACGCTGCAAGAACCGGGCACGTAGCGGAAAAGGGCGATTTCCCGAGTGTATACTGCTCGTTCGGACCGCCACGGCCGGCCCGAGCTCCCCTTGCCGATGCTTGTTTCCAAGGATTAGACGTCGATGCGCGCAAATAGTGTTGGTTTCGCGGTAGCCCTGCTCCTGCTGGCGGGGGCCGCCCCCCAGGCCGAGCCCCAAGGACAGACCCAAGCCCAGGCCAGCAGGTCCAGGCCCAGGCCCAGGCGAAGCGAAGTTCAGGTCCCGCACCTGCGGGCCAGAACGGGTCCGCCGAGGTCCCGGACGGCCGGTTCGAGCTGACCGTCGACAACATCATGCGCGGCTCCGACCTTGTCGGATATCCCCCGACCGGCCTCCGGTGGGCGGGCGACTCCCAGCAGCTCTATTTCGACTGGCGCAAGCCCGCCGAGGACAAGGCATCGACGTATGCCGTCAGCCGCTCGGGCGGGGTGCCACGCAAGCTGTCCGACGACGAGGTCAAGAACATCCCGCCGGCGACCGGCGGGCGCTGGGACAAGGCTCGCCGCCGCGTCCTCTTTGTAGACGGCGGCGACGTCGTCATGGTTGACGCAATGTCCGGTATCCGGCGCCAAATTACGAAGACGACCGGTGCCGAGTCCAATCCACGATGGGCGCGCAACGACACCCACGTCACGTGGACGCGCGAGGGCAACCTCTTCATCGCCCCGATTGACGGCAGCGGGCCGGCGCTGCTGACGCAGCTGACCGACGTCGCGCCACGACGGCCCGAGCCGCGCCTGACCGACAGCCAGCGTTTCCTGCGCGACGAGGAAGAGAAGCTCATCGACTTTGTCGAGAAGCAGAAGGCCGAGAAGAAGAAGACCGAGGACGAGCAGAAAAAGAACCGGCTGCCGACGTTCGAGCTCCAGGAGCGACAGACGGCCGCCGACTTGATGCTTTCTCCCGACGACACGCACGTCTTTATCGTGATTGCCGAGCGGGCCGTCGGCGTGAAGCCGACGATCGTGCCGAACTACATCACCGAGACCGCCTATACCGAGGACATTCCGGCGCGGTCCAACGTCGGCGACACGCAGGACCGCCGGCTGCTCGGCGTGCTGAACCTCAAGACCGGCAAGAGCGTCCTCGCCGATGGCAGCTTCGCGCCCGCGCTCCCGGACACCGCGGGTGAGAAACCCGCCGAGGCGCCAGGGACGCCCGCGCCGGAGGGCCGGCCCGCCCGCCGCGCGGAACGCGACATCCGGTGGTCGATGCCGGCCGTGTCCGATGACGGCAAGTACGTGATCGCGTCCGCCCGTTCGGCCGACAACAAGGACCGCTGGCACGTGGCACTCGACCCCGAATCCGGAAAGGCCCGGGTCCTCGACCTGCTGCGCGACGAGGCGTGGGTGCGTGAGGCTGGGGGCGGAGGGTTCGGCGGCGCCGCGGTTGAATTCCTGCCCGACAACAAGCGAATCTGGTTCTTGTCCGAACGCGACGGCTGGATGCATCTCTACACGCTCGACGTCTCGGTCGAGTCCGCCAAGCCCGTGCAGCTCACGTCGGGCAAGTGGGAAGTGGCGTCGGCCGAAGTCGCGCGCGACGGCCGGAAGTTCTATCTGACGACGAGCGAAGTGCATCCGGGCGAGCGGCATCTGTACTCGCTGCCGCTCGACGGCGGCGTGCGCACGAAGATCACCGCGATGGTCGGTTCGAACCAGGCCGAAGTGTCCCCCGACGACTCCACGCTCGGGCTCGTCTTCTCGTATAGCACCAAGCCACCCGAGGTCTACGTGATGCCGAACGCGGCAGGCGCGCAGGCGGTGCAGGTCACGACGACCCCGACCGAGGCCTGGCGATCGTTCAAGTGGATCGATCCCAAGGTCATCACGTTCAAGGCCCGCGACGGCGTGGATGTCTACGCCCGGCTCTTCACGCCGGAAATGGTGGGGGCGCGCCGCGACACGTCGCGGCCGGGCGTTGTCTTCGTGCACGGCGCCGGCTATCTCCAGAACGCGCACAAGTACTGGTCGACCTACTTCCGCGAGTACATGTTCCACAACCTGCTCGCCGCGCGCGGCTACGTCGTCCTGGACGTGGATTATCGCGCCAGCTCGGGCTATGGCCGCGACTGGCGCACGGCCATCTACCGCTTCATGGGCGGTAAGGACCTCGAGGACATCGTCGACGGAGCGAAGTATTTGACGACGGCGGAGAAAGTGGACCCGAAGCGCATCGGCGTTTACGGCGGGAGCTACGGCGGCTTCATCACGTTGATGGGGATGTTCACGACGCCGGACGTCTTCGCCGCCGGTGCGGCCTTGAGGCCCGTCACCGACTGGGCGCACTACAACCACGGGTACACGTCGAATATCCTCAACAGTCCGCAGAAGGATGCCGAGGCGTACCGCAAGAGCTCGCCGATCTACTTCGCCGAGGGATTGAAAGGCGCGCTCCTCATCTGCCACGGCATGGTCGACACCAACGTGCACTTCCAGGATTCGGTTCGCCTGGCCCAGCGGCTCATCGAGCTGCGCAAGGAGAACTGGGAGCTCGCCGCCTACCCGGTTGAGAACCACGGTTTTACCGAGGAGACGAGCTGGGCGGACGAATACAAGCGCATCCTCAAGCTCTTCGAGGACAATTTGCGGCGCAAGGGCGCAAAGGCGAGCAGCTGATGGACCAGGACAAAGTGCTCGATCTCTTTCGGAAGTCGGGCGCGCTTCTCGAGGGGCATTTCCGCCTGTCGTCGGGGTTGCACAGCGACCGGTACCTGCAAAGCGCGCTCGTGCTGCAGTTTCCCGAGTTCGCCGACGCGCTCGGGCACGCGCTGGCCGACCGAACGCGCCACATGCAGCCGACCGTTGTCCTGTCACCGGCACTCGGCGGGATCGTCATCGGTCAGGAAGTGGGCCGAGCGCTGGGCGTACGGTCGATTTTCGTGGAGCGGCAGGATGGCAAGCTGGTGTTGCGCCGGGGCTTCACGCTCGATGCCTCGGACCGCGTGCTGGTCGTCGAAGACGTCATCACGACCGGTCTTTCCACACGCGAGACGATTGCCGCCGCCGAAGCCCTGGGCGCGCTCGTGACCGGGGCCGCCGCAATCGTCGACCGCGGCTCCGACCCGGCTCGCCTCAACCTGCCGATGCAGGCGCTGGTGCGTCTCGAGGTGCCGACCTACGCTGCCGAGGACTGTCCGCTCTGCGCCAAGGGGATTCCGGTCGTCAAGCCGGGGTCGAGGGCGTCATAGGAGCCCGTGGACGAACGCACGCTGAAGCTGACCGTTGAGTACGACGGTACGAACTATGTCGGCTGGCAGCGTCAGGCCGAGGGCATCTCGATTCAAGGTTTACTCGAAGAGGCGCTGGGCCCGTTCGAGGGCGGGCCGCCTACGGTTCACGGAGCGGGGCGAACCGACGCCGGGGTCCACGCGCTCGGCCAGGTCGCCAGCGTCCGGGCGCGCACCCAACACAGCGTCGCGACGCTGCAGCGGGCGCTGAACGCCGTCCTCCCTGCCGATGTGCGCCTCGTTTCGGTCGAGGAGGCGCCCCCCGCTTTTCACGCGCGCTTCGACGCGGTGTCGAAGACCTACGAGTACCGGATTGCGAACACGCCGTTTGTCTCCGCGTTCGAGTACCGCTACGCCTGGCACGTGCCCGGCGCCCTCAACGTCGAGGCGATGCGCCGCGGGGCAGAGGCCCTCCTCGGCCGCCATGACTTCGCCGCGTTTCAATCGACCGGCGGCGACGTCCACACCACCGAGCGGACCATCTTGTCGATAACGGTGGGGTCAGACCGGGGTCAGGCCGGGGTGAGGCCTGGGTCAGACCGGGGTCAGACCGGGGTCAGACCGGGGTCAGACCAGGGTCAGACCCCGCTGGTGATCCGCGTCACCGGCGACGGCTTTCTGCGCCACATGGTCCGCTCGATCGCCGGGACGCTCGTCGACGTCGGGCTGGGACGCTGGCCGGCGAGCCAGGTGGCGGAGATCCTCGCGGGCCGGGACCGCGCGCGCGCCGGCCGCGCCGCTCCGGCCGCAGGCCTCTGCCTGGTTCGCGTCGACTACGAGCATTAATGCTCGCGGGGCCCCCTGCTCGCTCGATCTCGCGCGGCGCGCCGTTTTGCTTTATAATGCAAAGTATTGGCTCCGTGCCTTGAATGGCCCCGTAAGACTCTGTATCATCGGGGTTTACTTGCCCCGCTCACACGATGGCGCTCGACGACTTCCTGACCGCTCTGACGTCCGGCTCTCCTGAAGAGGCGCTCGCCCGTCAGGTCGATTTCGACCGCCTGCCTCGACATGTGGCCGTGATCATGGACGGCAACGGCCGCTGGGCCGCGCAGCGGCACCTGCCACGCGTCGAGGGCCACCGCGCCGGCATCGATTCGGTCCGCGACGTCGTCGAGAGTTCGGCGCGTCTCGGCATCGAGGTGCTCACGCTCTATGCTTTCTCGGTCGAGAACTGGAAGCGCCCGGCGATGGAAGTCTCGACCCTCATGTCGCTGCTCAAGCGCTACCTCCGGCTGGAGTTGAGCACGCTGCTCCGCAACAACATCCGCTTTCGCGTCATCGGCCGGCAAGAGGAACTGGCTCGCGATATCCGCGACGAACTGCAGGCTGCCGAGATCAAGACGGCCGCGAACACCGGCATGCTCTTCAACATCGCGCTCAATTACGGCGGGCGCGCGGAGATCGTCGAGGCCGCGCGACGGCTGCTCGCTGCCGGCACCCGGCCCGAGGAGCTCGACGAACAACGCTTCGCCGGGTTTCTTTATACGGCCGGGCAGCCGGATCCCGATCTCCTCATCAGGACGAGCGGCGAGATGCGCGTCAGCAACTTCCTGCTCTGGCAGATTGCCTACGCAGAGATCTGGGTCACCGACACGCTGTGGCCCGACTTCCGGAAACGCGATCTGCTCGAAGCCGTGCTCGCGTATCAGAAGCGTGACCGCCGCTACGGCGGCATCAACAAGCCCGTGGTTGCCGGCCGCTGATGACACGCGTTCTGAGCGCCACGGTGCTCGCGGCGCTCGTCCTCGGCGTCGTCTGCTTTCTGCCGCCGGAGGCGACGCTGCTCCTCGCGGTGCTCGCGTCGGCGGTCGCCTTCGCCGAGTACGCCGACCTTGCCGCCGCCTTCGGCAGCAAAGTCCCGACGATTCCGAGCGGCGCCGCCGTCGCGGCCGCGTGCGTGGCTGTCGGCGGCGACGAGCCGCCGCTCGCGCTCGTCTGTCTCGCCGCGCTCTTGTGCGTCGGCGTGCTCACGATCGTCCGCGGACAACCCGGACCGGAGATCCTGCGTGACGCCTCCGCCTCTCTCTTTCCGTTGCTCTACATCGGCGTGCCCCTCGGCACCCTGGCCGCCATCCGGTCCATCGGGGGGCGCGATGCGACGCTCCTTTTGATGGCGACGATCGTCGTCAGCGACTCGGCGCAGTACTACACTGGCCGCGCCTTCGGCCGGCATCAGCTGGCGCCGTCGATCAGCCCGAAGAAGACGGTCGAGGGTGCGCTCGGAGGGTTGATCTTTGGCACCGCCGCCATGACGCTCGGAGGACTCGAGGTCTTCAAGGGCGTGAACATCTGGCTGCTCGTCGGTACGTCGATCGCGGTCGTCGTGTTCGGCATGATTGGGGATCTCTTCGAGTCCTTGCTCAAGCGCAGCGCCGGCGTAAAGGACTCGTCCACGATCATCCCTGGCCATGGCGGCGTGCTCGACCGGATCGACAGCTGGTTGTTTGCCGCACCGGTCTTCTACGTATTCACGCGTTACCTGCAGGCACCATGAAGCGCGTCGCCATCCTCGGATCGACCGGGTCGATCGGCCAGAGCGCCCTCGCCGTCGTCTCGGCTCATCCCGAGCGGCTCCGCGTCGTCGCGCTCTCGGCCGGCGAGAACGTACCTCGGCTGGCCGAACAAGTGGCGCAGTACGCCCCCGACACGGTGGCGATGGCGTCGGCCGCAGGTCTCGCCGAAGTGCAGTCCGCCCTTCGCCGGCAGGGCGCTCCGCTCCCGCCGACTACCGCCTGCGGGGCGGAGGGGCTGATTGCCGTTGCCACACATCCCGACGCCGACGTCGTCCTCTTCGCCTCGTCTGGGACGGCGGCGCTCGACGCGGTGCTGGCGGCGATCGACTGCGGCAAGACCATCGCGCTCGCCAACAAGGAAATCCTGGTGATGGCCGGCTCGATCGTCATGGAACGCGCCCGCCGCCGGGGCGTAGCCGTGCTCCCAGTCGACAGCGAACACAACGCCATCCACCAGTGCGCGCATGGCCGCGACCCGCGTGACATCCGCCGGCTGATCCTCACCGCCTCCGGTGGTCCCTTCCGCGAGCTTCCGGCCTCTCGCCTGGCGCACGTCTCGGCTGACGATGCCCTGCGCCATCCGACGTGGAGGATGGGCCCGAAGATCACGATCGACTCGGCGACGCTGATGAACAAGGGGCTCGAAGTCATCGAGGCGCACTGGCTCTTCGGCGTCGGACCGCGTCAGATCGACGTCGTCGTGCATCCCCAGTCGATCGTCCATTCGATGATCGAACTGGTCGACGGATCGATCATCGCGCAGCTCGGCGTGACCGACATGCGCTTACCCATCCAGTATGCGTTTTCGTATCCGGAACGATGGAGCGCGCCGCTCGAAGCGCTCGACCTGACGCGCGCGGGCCGGCTCGAGTTCGAGCCTCCGGACATGGACCGGTTCCCTTGCCTGGCGCTTGCGTTCCGGGCGCTCGAAGGTGACGTCGGGCTGCCGATCGTCTTGAACGCCGCCAACGAGGTCGCAGTGGCAGAGTTTCTGCAGGCTCGACTAGGATTCACGTCGATCCCCGAGGTCATCCGGGACGCGATGGAAGCCTACGAACAGAGCGGTCCGGCCACGATTTCCGGCCTGGACGATGTGCGGGCCGTTGATAAATGGGCGCGGGCGTTCGCCCTGGGACGAGCTCAGGGCAACCTGAGCGCCGTCGAAGGTCGCGGCCCGATTGGCCGGTAAGGTAAAATCAAGCGTGTGACCAGCATTCTCGCTTTCCTTTTTGTACTCGGGGTACTAATTTTCGTCCACGAGCTCGGCCATTTCATGATGGCGAGGCGGATTGGGGTCCGCGTCATCACGTTTTCGCTGGGCTTTGGGCCGAAGATCCTGTCCTTCCGGCGCGGCGACACCGAATATTGCGTCAGCGCGATTCCGCTTGGCGGCTACGTCAAGATGGCCGGCGAGACACCGGAAGATGCCCGCACGGGGTCCTCGGACGAGTTCCTGTCCAAGTCGAAGTGGCAGCGGTTCCAGGTGCTCGTGATGGGACCGGTGATGAACCTCGCGCTGGCGATCATCGTCATGGCGCTCGTCCTTCTGCAGGGCGCGAAGCTCCCGGCGTTCGACGACCATGCGGTCGTCGTCGGCGGGCTTGGCGCCCAGGTCGCCGGCCGAGGCTGCCGGCCTCCAGCCCGGCGATCGCATCGTCAGCGCCGACGACAAGGACATTTCGACGTGGAAGCAGTTCTACATGGCGACGGCCGCGCGCGCGAACCGTCCCGTGCGGCTCGTCGTCGAGCGCGACGGCAAGCGCATCGAGCGTCAGCTCGTGCCCGTGCCGATCGACCGCTACGAAACCGGAGCCGTCGGCGTGCTGCCGGTGATGCACCCGCAGATCGACTCACTCCAGAAAGGGCCAGCCCGGCGAGGAAGGCGGACTGCAGAAGGGCGACTTCATCCTTGCCGCCGGTGTCGCCCGAAGCCCTGCGCGTCGCGCCGGAGGAACTGGCGGAGCTCTCCCGCAATGACGTTCGACATCACCTTTGCCGGTCCTCGCGGCCGACCGCGCGCGAACGCGGCTCATCGCAGCGATTCAGGCGCACGACGGGCCGTCCCCTGGCGCTCGATGTGCTGCGGGCAACAGAGCGGCTCACCGTCACTGTCACGCCGCGCAAGGTCGAAGGGGTGGTGCGCATCGGCGCCCAGATCACGCCCCTCGAGTTCAAGACCGTCGAGCCGGGGCCAGTCGAAGCCGTCAAGCTGAGCGTCGAACCAGAACTGGGAATGGACCACGCAGATCTTCGACATGCTCGGCGGGTTGTTCACGCGCCAGACATCGGTCAAGCAGCTGATGGGGCCGGTCGCAATCGCGGGCCTGTCGGGCGAGGCCGCACAGCAGGTCAGCTGGATTCCGCTCTTCAGCCTGATGGCCATGATCAGCCTCAACCTGGGGTTGCTCAACCTCATGCCGATTCCGGTCCTCGACGGGGGCCACATCGCCATCCTCGCGCTCGAAGGCGTCTCGCGCCGCGACTTCAGCATGAGGGTCAAAGAGAAGATGCTGCTCGCCGGGCTTCGTTCTCCTGCTGACGCTGATGGTGACGGTCATCTACAACGACCTGATGCGCATCCAGTGGATCGAGCGCTTCGTTCCCTGGCGGTAGGCTCGAGGCGTCGTCGCCTCTTCATGGCGCTCGCGCTCGCTGCGGGTGTGGCCACGACGCCGTTCGCGCGCGCGCAGGAACGTCTTCCAGATCCGGTCGCCACCTTCTCGATCCTCGGCTACGACCCCGCGACCGGTGAGGTGGGCGGGGCCGTGCAGTCGCGCGTGTTCTCGGTCGGGAACGGCGTGCTGTGGGGAGAGGCGGAAGTCGGCATGGTCGCCACGCAGGCGATAGTCGACGTCAGCTACGGGCCGCAAGGACTCCAGCTTCTGAAGAAAGGGATGTCGCCCGCAGAAATCGTCAAGACGATCTGGGATGGGGATCCCGACCCCGGTCTCGGGCGAAACCCCTGGCCCAAGGCCGGCCGGCAGTTCGCCGTCATGGACGCCAAGGGCAACTACGCCGCGTTCACCGGCCCGAAGGCCACGCCGTGGGCGGGGAACAAGGGCGGTAAGTTCTGCACTGCCCAGGGCAACATCCTCGCCGGCGAGGCCGTCGTCACCAACATGATCGACGCCTTCGAGAAGACGCCCGGGCCCCTGTCGCTGCGACTCATGGCGGCGCTCGACGGCGGGCAGGCCGGCGGCGGCGACACCCGCGGGATGCAATCGGCGGCGATGTTGATCGTGAAGAAGAACGGCGGCGTCTGGCTGCACAACGACGTTGTGCTGCGCCTGCAGGTCGACGACAGCGCGGAGCCGCTCAAGGAGCTTCGCCGCCTCGTCGAGAGCCACGCGAAGCGATTCGCGCCCCGTTGAGCGCGTTAAGGCGACTTCGTTTTCCGCAGCGTCCGCGTCACCCGACCCTCACCTGATTCCGGCGTCCCCACCATCGCGCGCACGACGTAGTCGCCGGGCGCCAGCGATGCGATCGGAAAGACTCCACTGACAATGAAGCGATCGGGATCCTTCGTGCCCGATCCGGAGGGCGCTGCCTGCAGGATCGCCGGCCCGTCGGCCGTGGCGGCGAGCTCCAGCTTCAGCGGGAGCTGCGCAGGTGGTTTGCCGTAAAGCTCGAAGGTCGCCATCGCCGATGGCTCGTTCCCGAATTGCAGCAGCGGCTTGAAGCCGCCGGTGTCAGAGCCGAGCAGAAGCGCGCTCAATTTCAGCGCGCCGGCCGACGTGAGATCGGCCGTCAGCTCGTAGTCAGCAGTTCCATTCCGGCCTGCGGCGTCGGTTGCGGCGAGGCGAATCCGGTAGGCAGCCGGAGGCACGACGATGGCAAACATGAGCGGCATGGTGGCGAGCGATTCGGGTGGCGCCGTCGACTGTGCGGTGAGCTTCCCCTTGGCGTCGTAGACGCCGACGACCGCGGCCGTCAGTTTGGCCGCAGGGTCGGCGACCTCTCCGAGCGCGAGGATCTTCACCTTGTCGGCCCCTTCGCGTGAGGGAAAGGCTGCCACCCGCAGCGGCAGGTCCCTGTAGACCGTCGCTTCCCGCAGCATGTCGCGCGCGTTCAGCTTGCGCGCGTTCCTGGCATCAGGTCTGGCGATCGGAATCTGCGTCGCGGCGCGCACGACCACGTCCGGACGCGTCACCCGCACCTCGAACCGGTGCAGCTGTCCGTTCCGTTCCGATGGTTCGGGGTCGAAGGCGGCCAAATAGGACGCGGCGGTTGCGAGTGTGACGCGGCTCAACGGGTTCTCGCCGGCGCCAGCCAGGACCAGCACCTGCGATCCGGTGACGCCGGCGAGGTTCTCGAGGCCCTCGCTCCTCTGCAGCGGCGTGAGATCTGCCTGCACGACGTAAGACGTGCGCGCGGGACGCGGCCGCAGCGGCGCCGACGTTCTGGTAGGCGTCGATCGAGAGGTCGCAATTGGACGTGCCGAGGTTCCCCGTCGTTCGCGTCGCGGCCGAGATCCCGCTCGAGAAAAAGATCACCGTCGGAGGAATGCTGGAGCCGGCCAGGTTCGAGAGCAGGCCCCGCATGGCCTCGAGGACTTCCCGCGTGCGACAGGCGGCGTCGTTCTGGTAGCGTGCCAGCCCCGCGTCGTCAGTGGGCACCGCCGAGCCGTGCGCGGCCACGCGCGCGAGGGCTTCGCGGACGGCGGCGGGTGTCGTCGGATCGGTGCGCACCGAACTCAGGGGCGTTGTGAGGAGCGCGACGCGGTCTGTGGGTGGGACGGTGCCCAGGAACGATTCGATGGCCTGCTTCATCAGCCGCTCGTTGCCGGGCCTGAACGATCCGTCGTCAATGATCAGGAACGTCGTACGGCCTGTGACGCCCGCGCCTCCGACATTGGAGCCAAACGGCGCTGGCAGTGGCGGCCCGGTTGGCTTCACGGCGTCGCCCGAGCTGGTCGCGTCGATGCGGTCGAGCGACTTGACGGTCCGCTGCCGGCCGTCCACGCGGAGCTGCACTTCCTCCGGCTTGAGGTCGAGGATTGGACGTCCATCGCGCCCGACGGCTAGAAACGACACCGACACCGGATCGGCAGTGGCCGGAGACTGGGCTCTCGGGCCGGACGATACGCCGGCCACCAGCAGTACCGACGACCGGGATCGCCAGGAGGCAGCGGATGCGCGAGGGCTGATTGAGCATGGCGCAGAGGATACTCAAAGCGTGGTTGCCATTGGAAGGTTGATGACCTGTCTCGCTCAGCGCGCGCGCGCCAGCTCCGCCTCCGCCGCGAGGTAGCCGAAGGCGGGCCACTGGCTGGCGTTGGCTTCGACGATCCCGGTAAAGATCTTCCGGGCGTGGTCGCGGCGGCCACCGTAATAGTGCCAGTTGCCGACGCCGTAGCCGATCGTCACCGCATCCAGCCCGCCCGGTGACGACATGAGACGCTCTTCGGTCTCCGCACCCTTGTAGAGCATCAGCAGCTTGTAGTACGAGCCGTTCTCGATGATGTCCATGTCGCTCGAGATCGGTGCGAGCACCGCCGCTGCCTCGGCGGCGCGATCGAGCCGGCGCAGCGTCATGTAGAGCCAGTGCGTGGTCGCGACCTGCATGTCCGCATTTTTCGAGTAGCGCAGGCACTCCCGATACGCCTGCAGCGCAGGCGCGAAATCCCCCTTGAGGTAGTGCGCGAGTCCGAGGTGGTAGTAGATGTTGGTGTTGAGCGTGCTCGTCGGGATGTTACGCGCGTTTGGCTGGCCGTCGGGTTCGACTTCATCCGGCCGGTCCTTGACGAGCTCCGCCGCGCGCGTCAGATCGGCGATGGCGCGATCGAGCTCGCGGACGGTGAGGTAGCGATGGCCGCGATGCCGGTACATCCGGGCGTCGGCAGGGTGGCGCGCGACGCCCTGCGAGAAGATCGCGATGGCGTCGCGGAAGCGCCCGAGGTAGGCGGTACGCCGGCCAAGCCAGATGATCGCATCCGCGCTCGCCGGGTCCTTGTCGTAGGCCGCCTTCGCGAGGGCCAGGTTGTCCTCGTTGCGCTGCCGTACTGCGTCGGCTGGCGGTGCCGATACGAGCGGCTTGCCGAGCAGGGAGGTGGCCTCCGGCGGCGCCTGTGGTGTGGCCGTCGCCATCGTCATGAGAACGATCGGCAGCATCACGAGCGCGCGCATGAGTCCTCCCACGGTCGCGATTGTACATCTGTGGCATGATCCGGACGTCCCCCATGCTGCCCTCGTTTCGCGATCTCAAACAGGAATTCCGGCCGATGATCTCGCTGGCGGCGCCGGTCGTGGTGGCCGAGATCGGGTGGGTCGCGATGGGGCTGGTCGACACCTTGATGGTCGGCCCGCTCGGACCCGAAGCGATCGGCGCGGTCGGCATCGGCAGCTCCGTCTTCATCGGCATCGTGATCTTCGGGATGGGCGTGCTGCTCGGACTCGACACGCTCGTATCGCAGGCCTACGGCGCCGGGCGTATCGACGACTGCCACCGGTGGCTGGTGCACGGTGCCGTGCTGAGCCTGTGCGTCGCGGTGCCGGTGACGCTCCTGCTGTTCTTCCTCACCAGCCTGCTCGACCGATGGGGGCTCGATCCGACCGTCCTTCTCTTGACGCGTCCTTACCTCGACGTCGTCGTGTGGAGTGTCCTGCCGCTCCTGCTATACGCGACCTTTCGCCGCTACCTGCAGGGCATGGGCATCGTCCGGCCGGTCATGATCGCGCTCGTCTCGGCGAACCTGGTCAACGTGTTCGTCAATTGGGTGCTTATCTACGGCAAGCTTGGTGCGCCGGCGATGGGCGTTCGCGGCGCCGCGTGGGCCACCGTCCTCTCGCGCGTGATGATGGCGGGGTATCTGTTCGTCGTCATCCTCCAACGTGAGCGCGGGCGCAGGCCCGGACTGTTCGAGACCTCACTGGCCATCGATCCGGCCTGGATGCGGCGACTGTTGGCGCTCGGCGTGCCCGCGGCGTCACAGCTGACGCTCGAGGTCGGGGTCTTTGCGGCTTCGACCGCGCTCGCGGGGCGGCTGGCACCGATCGCGCTGGCCGCGCACCAGATCGCGATTCACATTGCTGCGCTGTCGTTCATGGTCCCCCTCGGTATCTCGGCGGCCGGTGCGGTGAGAGTGGGGCACGCCGTCGGCCGTGCCGATTCCGCTGCGGCCGAACGTTCGGGCTGGACGGCGATCCTCCTCGGCGCCGGATTCATGGCCTGTACCGCGGCCGCATTCATCCTGATCCCGCGGGTGCTCATGGGCGCGTTCACCCGCGACGAACGCGTGCTGCAGCTCGGCGTCTCGTTGCTTGCAGTCGGAGCAGTCTTTCAGCTGTTCGACGGCATCCAGGGCGTCGCCACCGGCGTGCTGCGCGGCCTCGGCGACACGCGCACGCCGATGCTCTGGAATCTCGTCGGCCACTGGTTCGTAGGGCTGCCGAGCGGATACGTGCTCTGCTTCGTGCTGGGTCTCGGCGTCGTCGGACTCTGGTGGGGGCTGTCGATCGGCCTCATCATCTGCGGGGCGGCGCTGTTGAGCGTGTGGGCGCGGAGAATTCGCGCCTGCGTGGAGCGCTCGGTGGAGCGCTCATGAAAGTTTGAAGTCTGACGTGGGAAGTCTGAAGTGGGGAAGTTTGAAGTGCGAAGCAGGAAGTGGAAGTCTGAAGTAGAAGTCTGAAGTAGAAGTCTGACGTGTTGGGTGAAGCTCGAAGTAAGTTCGGGTTGTTCTTCGCGCTGCCTACTTCCTACTTCCACTTCTTACTTCCACTTCCCACTTCCAACTTCAGCCTTCCCCACTTCAGACTTCCCACGTCAGACTTCAAACTTTCCGCGGGTACCTCGTCGCAACGTAGTCGTCGACCAGCGCGCGAAACGCAGTGGCGAGTTCCTCGTAGGTGCCGCGGAGCGTCGTGTGGTGCTGACCGTCGATGTAGACGGGGCAGTTCGGCGCTTCGCCGGTGCCCGGGAGACTAATCCCGATGCTCGCGGCCTTCGATTCGCCCGGGCCGTTGACGACGCAGCCCATGACGGCGAGCGTCATGGCCTCGACGCCCTCGTGCTCCGTCTTCCAGTGCGGCATGCGCTCGCGGATGTAGTCCTGCGTGCGCTCGGCCAGTTCCTGGAAGGTCGAGCTCGTGGTGCGGCCGCACCCGGGGCAGGCGGTTACGCTCGGGGCGAACGAGCGCAAGCCGAGCGACTGCAGGAGCTCGCAGGCGGCGTAGACCTCGTCGCGGCGATCGCCCCCTGGCCGCGGCGTGAGCGACACGCGGATCGTGTCGCCGATCCCCTCGTTCAGCAGCACGCCCATCGCCGACGCCGACCAGATCAGCCCTTTGATCCCCATACCCGCCTCGGTGAGGCCGAGGTGCAGCGGCTGATCCGTCTGCCGCGCCAGATCGCGGTAAACGGCGATCAAGTCGCGTGGGCGCGACGTCTTGCACGAGATGATGATCTGGTCCTTGCGCAGGCCGGACTCGATTGCCAGCTCGGTTGATTGAATCGCCGAGAGCACCATGCACTCGTTGATGATCTCTTCCGAGGACCGACCGAGGTCGCCGTCCGTGTTCTCCTGCATCTTGGCGAGCACGAGCTCCTGGTTGAGCGAGCCGCCGTTGACGCCGATGCGGACGGGTTTGCCGTTGTCGCGCGCCACGGCGCAGATGGTGGCGAACTGCTCGTCACGCCGCCGGCCGGTGCCGACGTTGCCGGGATTGATGCGGTACTTGTCGAGCGCCCGGGCGCAATCGGGATACCGGGTCAGGAGCAAGTGCCCGTTGTAATGGAAATCGCCGATGAGGGGAGCCGTCACGCCGGCGTCGAGCATGCGCTGCTTGATCTCGGGCACGGCGGCCGCCGCTTCCGGCAGGTTGACCGTGACGCGCACCATCTCGGACCCGGCCTCGGCGAGCTCGATGCACTGTCGTGCCGTGCTCTCGGGATCGGCCGTGTCGGTCATGGTCATCGACTGCACGACGACCGGCGCACCGCCACCGACCTGCACCGAGCCGACGCGGACCCCGACTGTTCTATGAAGCTTGAGGACTGCCATGTCGATACTCCATTGATCATAGCAAGTTCCTGCGGCCGCGGCCGGGCTTGGCCACGAGCCGGCTGGCTGGGGCGGCCACGGCGGCGCTCATTTTGCAGGTTAGGCAGGCGTTGGGAAGGGGCCTCGAAAATGGGCGGACAGCGCCACTACCGGCTGTTGGGGCGGTCTGTTCGTCTAGTGAGAGAGGCACTCGTGGAGATCAGTTGAGGAATTCGATGACCGTACAAAGAGGAACTTCGACGTTTATCGCCAGAATCACCCTGGCCATGGCGCTCTGCGCCGCCGCGCCGCTGTCGTCTTTCGCAGTGGCCCCGGCGGAACAGGCCGCGGTGTCGATCGGCGGACATCCAGCGGTTGCAGGACGAGGTTTATCAGGCCAGCACCGATGTGTCACGTCTGAGGACAACCGATGCGCTCCAGGCAGGACGGCTGCAGGACGAGCTCGATACGCTGCGCGAGGATGTCATCTACCTCAAGGTCAAGCTCCGCAAGGAGAACGCCGTGAGCCGGCAGGAATACGGACAGGTTCGCGACCAGTTGACCGACCTGCGCGCTCGCGCGCGCGGTGACGTGCGTGCCCCAGCGCCACGAGCCGGCGCAGGGACGGTGCCTCCACCGCCGCCGCCGCCGGTCGAATCGGTGCCTGTCTACGATGACCGCCCGCGGCAGAGCACCACGCGCCCGGCATCGAGAGGGATTCCCGTCGGCCAGGAGATTGACGTGCGGATCCAGACCGAGCTGACGTCCGACACCGCCCAGGTCGAGGATCGCTTTGAGGCGACGACGGTCGTCGACCTGTACGAGGGCAATCGCGTGCTCATTCCTGCGGGGTCAGTGATGCGTGGCCTGGTGACGTCGGTCAATCGTGCCTCGCGTACCGATCGCAAGGGCAGTCTGACGGTCGCGTTCAACCAGGTGACGGTCAACGGTCGCAGCTACCCGATGCGGGGAACGGTCACGGAAGCGATCGAGAGCTCTGGTATCAAGGGCGAAGCCGGCCGCATCGGCGCGGGCTCGGCCGTCGGCGCGATTATCGGTGGCATCATCGGCGGCGTGAAAGGTGCGCTCATCGGCGTGCTCGTCGGCGGGGGCGGCACGATGGTGGCCACCGAGGGCAAGGACGTGACGCTGCCCGCAGGCACCATTCTCCGCGTGCGCTTGGACACGCCGCCCGAGATTAGCAGCGTTCCGTGATCGGCGCCCGCGGCCGAGAGGCTCACGGACGTTACGGTGTTTTCGCTATCGCGATCGCCTCTCGGGCGGCCTTGAGTGTGGCCCGGACATCACGCTCGGTGTGAGCCGCCGAGAGGAACCAGGCTTCGAACTGCGACGGCGGGAGATAGATGCCGCGGTCGAGCATCGCATGGAAGAAGCGGCCGTAGGCGGCGGTGTCGGCTTTGAGCGCGGACTGAAAATCGGTCACGGCCTCGCTGGTGAAAAACGGCGTCAACACCGACCCGAACGCGTTCACCTGCAGCGGCACACCCGCGTTTCTCGCCTCGTCCGCGAGTCCCGCGGCCAGCATCGTGCCGAGCTTCGCGAGATGGCGATAGAGTTTGGGCGATAGCGCCTCAAGCGACCACAAGCCGGCCGTCATCGCAAGCGGGTTGCCCGAGAGCGTGCCTGCCTGGTACACGGGACCGGCTGGCGCCACGAGATCCATAACGTCGGCGCGACCGCCGTAGGCGCCCACCGGCAAGCCGCCACCGATGATCTTTCCGAGGCAGGTGAGATCCGGCCGCACCCCTGCCACCTGCTGCGCGCCTCCCATCGCGGCGCGGAATCCCGAGATCACTTCATCGAATACCAGAAGCGCGTGCTCGCGATCGCAGAGCGTGCGCAGGCCCTCGAGGAATCCGGCGCTCGGCGGTACGACGCCCATGTTGCCGGCAATCGGTTCGACGACGACCGCCGCGATCTGCTTGCGGTTCTGCGCGAACAGGGCCTCGACCGACGCCAGGTCGTTGTAGCGTGCGAGGAGGGTGTCGCGCGCCGCGCCCGCCGACACGCCGGGGCTGGTCGGCACGCCAAGGGTCATCGCGCCCGATCCCGCCTGCACGAGGAACGCATCAGCGTGGCCGTGATAGCACCCTTCGAACTTGACGATGCGATCGCATCCGGTGGCGGCACGGGCGACGCGGACCGCGCTCATCGCGGCTTCGGTGCCCGAACTGACGAAGCGGACGCGCTCCATCGAGGGCATGAGCGTGCGCACGCGCTCGGCCAGCTGCGTTTCGAGTGCGGTCGGGGCGCCAAAGCTCGTGCCGCGGGTGGCGGCAGCAGCCAGGGCCTTCCGCAAGCCCTTCGGCGCGTGCCCGTGGATGAGCGGACCCCAGGACATCACGAAGTCGACGTAGCGGTTGCCGTCGACGTCCTCGAGGTGTGCGCCGCTGGCGCGCGCGACAAACACGGGCGTTCCGCCGACGGCCTTGAACGCCCGCACGGGGCTATCGACACCGCCCGGGAGGATCTTCGACGCGGCGGCAAAGAGTTTCTGGGAGCGAGCGTACCGGGAGCGTTTTCTCCGCAACATAGACCCTCGACGATAGCATACGCCCCGCATTCGCGGCCGCGGCCGAGCAGCCGAGACACGGTATATTCGGGCCATGGTACGCCTGCTCGCATACGCGGTCGTCCTGGTCCTCGCCGTGTCTGCGGTCCTCTGGCTTACTCAGCGCCGGATGATGTATTTCCCGGCGGGAGATGTTCCGTCGCCAGCGGCGGCCGGACTGCCGCAGGCGCAGGCCGTGACATTTGCGACCGAGGATGGCTTGACCTTGAACGGATGGTTCGTGCCCGGCCAAGAGCCGAGAGCAGGCACCGTCATCGTCTTCAACGGCAACGCCGGCAATCGTGCCTACCGGTCGGACTTGGCCGGACGGCTGGCCGCGCGCGGACTGGGCGTCCTGCTATTCGACTATCGCGGCTACGGTGAGAACGCGGGCTCGCCAACAGAGGAAGGCCTCGCGCTTGATGCCCGCGCCGCCCGGCGATACGTTCTGTCGCGCCATGATGCGAGCAGACCGCTCGTGTACTTCGGCGAGTCGCTGGGTTCGGGCGTTGCCGTGCGCCTGGCCGTGGAGCATACGCCGCAGGCCTTAATTCTCCGTTCGCCCTACACGTCGTTTGCGGACATGGGCCGGCACCACTTCTTCAGTCAGCTTCCCACCTGGATGTTCCGCGATCGGTTTCCGTCGATCGACCGCATCGCGCAGGTCGGCTGTCCGGTGCTCGTGATCGCCGGCACCGCCGACACGGTTGTCCCCGTGTCCCAGAGCCAAGAGCTGTTCCGGGCCGCGCGCGAGCCGAAGCGACTGCTTATCCTTCAGGGCGCGGACCACAACGACGAGGCGCTTGCTGCCGGACCAAGACTCGTCGCAGAGGTCACGCAGTTCCTGCGAGGAAACTGATTTTCCCTGAAGCTCATCAGGCCTTCATCCTCTGAAGCGCACGCGGCTCAGCTTGTCCCTCATCTCCGAGCGGCCCGATTTCAAGATCCCCGAAGTTAGTCGTCAGGACTTGGGCCTATCACCGCCGAAATAATCACGGCTAGACGGGTCGGTGCTACCAAGGAGGCGGCAATGGCAGTGCGTCCGCGGTTTTCGAGCGTCTGCATCTTCATCGTGGTGCTGGAAGGGGCGTCGGCGGCAGCGGCCTCCTCTCCCGGCGCTGTCGCGGGCCCACGGGCCCTGAACGCCGCGGGATCTCATGACGGCTCAGCCTCGGTCGAGCCAACGGGTCCCCCGCCCAACCTCCAGAGCGGCGTGTTTCGCTCCGTCGTCCACACCATGTGGCAGGCGTCGCCCACGTTCAAACAGCAATGCCGGCGGCTGGCAATGGCGCCAGGGCTCGTCGTGCGGTTGCTCGTTGACTCCTCCCGCGGCCATTCCAACCTTCGCGCCTGGACGGAGATGTCGCGCCGCGACGGTGCGCTGAGCAACGCGCGCGTCGTCATCCTCTCGGCGCAGGATGCGACCGAGCTCATCGCGCACGAAATCGAGCACGTTATCGAACAACTGGATGGCGTCGACGTCAGGGATCGCCGATCCTCGACAACGACGCACGCGGCGGGTGTCGCTTATGAGTCCGACCGAGCGGCGCGTGTCGGCCGGGTGGTCGCGCGCGAAGTGCGCGAATCGCGCGGCCGGGTCGTGATGAGCCTCCCTCAACGCGACCAGCCCGGGGGGCAACTCGACCCGGCATCGGCGAGCATCAGCGCCGACGGCCGTTTCGTTGCGTTCACTTCGGGGGTCAGGCTGGCGCCCGCCGACGAAGACGACGACCTGGACCTGTATGTTCAGGATCTCCAGAACGGCACGACCACGCTCGAATCGCCTTCGCCCGGGTGGGCGAGCCGTTATCATCCCATCCTGTATCCGCGGATCAGCGTGGGGGGGCGGTTCATCGTCTTTCAGGCGGTCGTGGAGGATGGGCCGCCGTCGTTTCCGTGGCAGGTAGTGGTGCTCGATCGGCGCGACCAGACCGCCAGGGTCGCGAGCGTAGATGCTCAGGGACGCCTGGCGAACGGGCACTGCACGCAGGCGGCGATCAGCGCCGATGGAACGACGATCGTGTTCGAGTCGCTGGCGACGAACCTCATCGAGTCCGGCGACGCCAATGGCAGCAGCGCGGACATTCTTATGGTCCGGGTGTCTGGAGGAGCGGTGACGCGCGTAAACGTGGCGAGCGACGGCTCGCAACCGGTGGCCGGCCATAGTGTGACGCCGGCTGTTAGCGCCGATGGCCGCTACGTGGCGTTCATGTCGACGGCCGATCTTCTGTGCCCGGGCGAGCAACTCTGTGATGCGGCGCCGCGCGGGCGGAAGCGCGTGCCGGCGATCTACCGGCGCGATACCGCGGACGGCGTCACGTCGCGGGTGAGCCTCAGCTCGATCGGGGCGGATCCCAATGGGCCGAGCTCCTGGCCGGCGATAAGCGGCGATGGCCGCTACGTGGCGTTCGTGTCAGACGCGACGAACCTTGCGCGAGGCGACCGGAACGCGCGGACCGACGTCTTCCTTTACGACACATCGACGGGGACGACCGAGCTCGTCAGCCGCCGGCCTGACGGCCGGGCCGCCAACGGCGCGAGCAGCCTGCCAGCGATCTCGGGAGACGGACAGACGATCGCGTTCCAGTCGTTGGCGTCGGACCTCGTGTGCACGAAGGACTGCGCCTCCCTGCTCGACATCAACCTGCTGTCGGACCTGTTCGTGCACGACCGTCTCTCTGGCACGACGGTCCGCGCCAGCGTCGCGGGCGGCAGCGACTGGATGGCGTCGGGCCGCGCGCCGTCGCTCGATGCGTCGGGTTGCATCCTGGTGTTCGCATCGCGGCATCCAACCGGCAGCGAGGATCTGCAGAACGACGACGATCTGTTCGTGTGGGTGCGCGGCAGGACTGCCACGATGCCGGCACAGAACCGGCGTAACTGAGATCTTCGCCGAACGCACCCTCGAGGCGCCACGCGCCGCTCGATTCAGTGCGCTGACAGCAGACGGGCGGCCTCGCGGGCGTAGTAGGTGATGATGATATCGGCGCCAGCGCGGCGGATAGCGGTCAACGTCTCCATCATCGCGCGCGGCTCGTCAATCCAGCCGTTACGGGCCGCAGCCTTGAGCATCGCGTACTCGCCGCTGACGTGATACGCAGCCGTCGGCATGCCGAACTCGGCCTTCACGCGGGCGATGACATCAAGATACGTCATCGCCGGCTTTACCATCACGATATCGGCGCCCTCCTCGATGTCGAGCGCGACCTCGCGCAGCGCCTCCTCGACGTTCGCCGGATCCATCTGGTGCGACCGCCGATCGCCGAAGGCAGGGGCCGAGTCGGCGGCGTCGCGGAACGGTCCGTAAAACGCCGAGCAGTACTTCGCCGCATACGACATGATCGCGACCTGCGAGAAGCCGGCGCCGTCGAGCGCCCGGCGAATATGTCCCACGCGGCCGTCCATCATGTCGGAGGGGGCGACGATGTCGGCGCCGGCAGCCGCGTGCGACAGCGCCGAGCGCGCGAGGAGCTCGACGGTGGCGTCGTTGACCACTTCGCCATCAACGAGGAGGCCGCAGTGGCCGTGTGAGGTGTACTCGCACAGACACACATCGGTCACGACGAGCAGGTCCGGGAGCTCCTGCTTGAGCGCGCGAATCGCGGATTGCACCGGCGCGTCGTCAGCCCAGGCCGCCGAGCCGGTCGCGTCCTTGCCGTCCGGCAGTCCGAACAGCAATACACCGAGAACCCCGTCGGCCTTGGCCGCCGCGGCTTCTTTCACGACTTCATCGACCGAGAGCTGAAACACCCCCGGCATGGACGTGACTTCGCGCCGCTGCCCCTGCCCGGTGCATACGAACAACGGGTAGAGGAACATGTCCGGGCTGAGCCGTGTCTCGCGCACCATCGCGCGGAGCGCGCCCGACCGGCGGAGCCGCCGCAGTCGGCGGGGCAGGTCGAGCTGAGCGCGATCGGAGGCGCCAGGAGTCGTGACGGGCGTGGTCGTTCGAGTAGACACGTGAGTGATCTCGCGAATCTTGTCCGTGTTATCCGTGTTGTCCGTGGCTCGTCGAATCCGCGCTACCTTGCCGCGGTCGCGGCCGCGGCGGCAAAATGCTCGACCAGCGCGTCGACCAGATCCGGAATGGTATAGCGCTTGGGCATGACGTTGGTCGCGATGTCGAGCTGCTGTGCCGCTTCCGCGGTCACCGGTCCAATCGAGGCGACGACCGTCGAGCCAAGGAGATCGACTGCCTGGTCGAGCCCGAGCATGGCGACGAAATTCCTCACCGTCGACGCGCTCGTGAACGTGACCGCATCGATCTGGCGATCGAGCAGCATGCGGTAGATATCCGGCCCGCCGTCCCGATCGACGCGCGCCGGGATGGTCCGATACGCCGCGACGTCGAGCACGAATGCGCCGGCTTCGCGCAGTGCGTCGGCCAGGAGATCGCGCGCGATATCCGCCCGCGGCAGCAGGAAGCGTTTGCCCTTGATGGCACCAGTCGCCTTGAGCGCTTCGACGACCGCTTCGGCCCTGAACTCGGGCGGGGTCAGGTCGACGCGGATGCCGTAGCGTGCGACCCGCGACGCGGTCGATGGCCCGATGGTGCAGATGCGAACGCCCTTCAGCTCCCGCACGTCGCTCGTGGCGAGGAGCCGCTCCATGAAGTACTCGACCCCATTGCCGCTCGTGAACACGATCCAGTCGAACGTCGAGGCATCGTCACAGGCGCGGCCCAGCGCGTCGGCGTCCTCGGGAGGCGCAATCCGAATCGTCGGCGCCGGAATCGCCTCGGCTCCCCGTTCCTCGAGCATCTCGATGAGCTCGCCCGCCTGCTCGAGCGACCGGGTGACGACGATGCGCTTGCCGAAGAGCGGCCGTTCGTCGAACCAGCGCAGGTGCTCGCGCAGCCCGGCGACGGCGCCGACGACGAGCAGCGCCGCCTCGCCCTCGCGGGCACGGGCGCCGATGTCGCCGAGCGTCCCCTGGATCGTCTCCTGCGACGGCAGCGTGCCGTTGTAGATGAGCGCCGCGCTTTCCTCCGCCGGGCGCCCGTGGGAGAGGAGGGCGTTCGTGATCGCGCCAATCTGACGCGATCCGGCGAAGCACACGAGCGTGCCTCCAAGGCCCGCCAGCCGCGCCCAGTCGACGTCGGGCGGCGCGTCCACTTCGCTTTCGTGGCCTCTGACGAGGGTGAGCGTATCGCCGGCACCCGGGTAGGTCACAGGGACGCCGGCGTAGGCGAGGCACCCAATCGCCGCCGGAATGCCGGGAACGACCTCGAACGGTACGCCCTGCTCGTGCAGGAAGAGCGCCTCTTTCCCGCCGCTGTCGAATACGAACGGGTCTCCCCATTTCAGCCGCACGACCGTCCGACCCTCGCGGGCTTTCTCGGCCAGGAGAAAGCAGATGGCGTCCTGATCGAGCGATTTCGGCGCCGCCGGTCCGACGTCGATCAGCTCCGCGCCCGGCTGCGCGAGGCGGAGCAGGCGGCGGTGCACGCGATGGTCGAACACGACGACGTCCGCTGCCTGGAGGCACCGCTGGCCGCGTACGCTCACGAGCGACGGGTCACCGGGTCCGGCACCAACGATGTAGACACACGGAGTATTCATGGTTCCTGTCGGTCCGACGCTGAATCCCGGGCTGTTTCGCGCGCACGTCCCTTATCGAGCTTCGTCGAGCAATTGCCGCGCCCCGTCCGCGTCCAGCGCGGCGGCGAGCCGCTGGCCGAGTCCGCCGGGATCGGTTGCGGGACCACTCATCGAATGCCGCACGGCGCGGATCCCATCAAGCGACGCGACGACGGCCAGTAGGTCGAGTACGCCGTCGTGCTCGCTGGCGAAGGCGCCGAGCGGCAATTGACACCCGCCGCCTAGCGCCGCGACGAGCGCTCGTTCGGCCGCCAGCGCCCGGCCCGCCGGCTCGTCGTGCAGCACGGTCAGCGCTGCCCGGGCCGACTCGTCGTCAAGGCGAATCTCAGTGGCAACAATACCCTGACCTGGGGCCGGAACGCACTGATCGACTGGAATCGCGGTGGAGATGCGATGGCCGAAGCCCAGCCGTCGGAGGCCGGCGCAGGCGAGCACGAGCGCGCTGAATGCCCCGGCATCGAGTTTGGCCAGGCGCGTATCTACGTTGCCGCGAATGGGCGCGAAGGTGGCGCGGGGGAGGAGCGGTGCCAGTTGCGCCACCCGTCGCACGCTGCCGGTAGCGATGGTCGCCCCCTCTGCCAGCCGTGCGAGTGCGTCGGGCAGGGTCACCGGGCCGAGAGCTTCGGGGAGCACGATCCCGTCCCGGGCGTCTTCCCGCGGGAGACAGGCGGCGACGGTCAAGCCCTCCGGCAGCTCGACCGGCAGATCCTTCGCGCTGTGGACCGCCACGTCGGCGTCGCCACGGAGGAGCGCGTCCTCGAGCTCCTTCACGAACTGACGCTTGCTGTCGTCGCCGGGCACTGATGCGTGCTGCGACCGGTCGCCGGTCGTGGTCATGACGATGACCTCGGTCCGTGTGCCGGCCGCGCGCAGCCGATCGGAGACGGCGTGCGCCTGCCACAGGGCGAGCCGGCTCCCGCGCGTGGCGATCCTGAGCGCTCGTGGCGGGTTCAACGGCGCCGGGCTCCGGGGGCGAGCGGCTCGTCGCGATCCGCGCGGCTTCTCGTCCGGTTTCGCGACTGGTGCGAGCGTGAACAAGCGGTGCAGCGCGTCGGCGTAGGCGACGACCAGGGTGTCGTCACCGACGGTCTTCAGTTGCTCGGTCGGCGTCAGCAGCAACTTCTCGACCAGCAGGCGCGTCACCTCGTCCACTTTCGCGCGCGCCTCCGGCGTCAGTCCGCCCAGCTTGGGCTCGAGCCGCTGGAGCTCGGCCTGGCGGATGCTTTCGAAGCGCTGCCGGAGCGCGACGATCGTCGGCACGATCTCACGCGTTTGCAGCCACGACGCAAACCGCGCGACTTCCTCGTTGACGATCGCCTCGGCGCTCGCCAGTTCCGTGCCCCGTCGTGCCAGGTTCTCGCTGACGATCGACTGCAGGTCGTCCATGTGGTAGAGGAAGACCTGCTCCAGATCCCCCACCGCCGCCTCGACATCGCGCGGCAGCGCGATGTCGATGACAAAGAGCGGCCGGTTCCGCCGCGATCGCATGGCATCGTCGACGGTCGCCCGTGTCAGCACGGGCTCGGCGGCGCCGGTGGCGGTGACGACGATGTCGGCGGCCGCGAGCGCGGGGCGCAGATCGTGCCACGGCACGGCGCGGCCTTCGAGCTGCCGCGCCAGGTTCTCGGCCGACGCCAGCGTCCGGCTGGCGATCGTGATCTCGCGCACGCGCTGCGCGCGCAGGTGGACGCCCGTGAGCTCGGCCATCTCGCCGGCGCCGAGGATGAGGACGCTCAGGCCGGAGAGGTCCCCGAAGATCTTGCGGGCGAGCTCGATCGCGGCGTAGCTGACCGAGACCGCTCCTTCGGCGAGCCCGGTTTCGTTGCGCACGCGCTTGCCGACCGCGAAGGCGGAGTGAAACAGCCGATGGGTCACGGTGCCCGTGAAGTGGAGGTCGCTCGCGGTGGCGTACGCCGTCTTCACCTGGCCGAGAATCTGCGGTTCGCCGACGACGAGCGAGTCGAGGCCTGCCGCCACGCGGAAGAGGTGGCGCGCGGCGTCGAGGCCGCGATGGCAGTAGAGGTGCTCGCGCAGGTGCGCGAGCTCGAGGCCGTGGTAGTCGCAGAAAAAGCGGGTGAGGGCGTCGGCGGCCGCGTCGGAGTCGCCGAGGGCGTAGACCTCGGCCCGGTTGCAGGTCGAGAGGACGACCGTCTCGGGACTGATCCCGCGCGCGGCGAGCGCATGCAGCGCCGCGTCGAGGCCCGCCCGTCCGAAGTCGACGGATTCGCGCAACTCCACGGGCGCCGTGCGATGGCTGAGGCCAACTGCGAGGAGGCGCATCACTCTCTAGAAATTGTGACTCTTGGTCAGGAAATAGCCGATCGGCACGAAGTTCAACAGCACGATCACGAACGCGAGCGCCGAGAGCCACGCGGCCCGCCGGCCGCTCCAGCCGATGGCGCGGCGCGCGACGAGCGCAAACGCGTACACCACCCAACAGATGATCGCGACCAGGATCTTGGGATCCCCAATCGACATCGCCTGCGCGCGGGGGTCGGTGGACGTCTGGATCTGCGTCGCCCACAGCCCGCCGACGGCGATGCCGAGCGTCAGGCAGAGCCAGCCGATCGATACGACGCGAGCGTTCATGCCGTCGAGCACCTGCAGCGACGGCAGGCGGGCATAGAAGAAGCCGAGATGCTTGGCCTTGATCTCGTTGAAGAGCAGCACGTAGGTGATGCCGAGCACGAAGGCGAGCGCGAAGCTCGCGTAGGCCAGGAGCATCGAGACGATGTGCAGGGTAAAGAGCGAGCTCTGCAGGAGCGGCGGACGCGGGCTGGCGATCGGGTCGAGCGCCGGAATCAGGTCGAGCACGACCATCAGCGGCGCGACGAAGACGCCCATCGCGCGCTCGTCGGTCGTGAGCTCGATGTACAGGTACGACAGGCCGAGCAGCCAGACGAACGCCGACAGCGCCGCTGTCGTGCCGACGAGCGGCGCGTGGCCAACGTGCACGGTCTGCATGCCGATGAGGAACGTGTGCGCGAGCACGCCGCCGCCGAGGATGGCGGTCGCCAGACGGCCGACGCGCGGATCTCGCCACGCGAAGTGCGTCAGGTAGGCGGCGGCGGCCGCGGCGTAGAAAACGAGCGGAACGAGATGCATGACACTACCGGACGGGGTTCGGTCCGTAGTAGCCCTGACGCGTACGGGCCGACAACCCGGGCTTGGTCACCCGCACGATCACGCGCCGCCAGGCGCCGTTGCGCATCGGGTTCTTGGAGGAGTAGGCGAGGCTGTACTGGTTGGCCAACTCTTCCGAAATCTGTTCGTAGATCTTCGGCAGCTCGGCGGCGGTGAGCACGAAGTAGGCGCGTCCTCCCGTTTCCTGCGCCAGCTGCTTCAGTACAAACTCGGCTTCCTTGAACTCCGAACGATACGAACCGCTCGGTCGCAGGCCGATGGCGTAAATCGCGGTCTCCGACCGCTTGGCCAGATCGAGCACTTCCTCGTACGGCACGAGGCTCGACGTGTCGTCACCGTCGGACAGCACGACAATCGCCTGCCGCCGGATCTCCTCGGCGGAACTTGCCTTGACGCGCTTGAGCTCCTTGAGCGAGACGTAAATCGCGTTATACAGGGAGGTGGAGCCGTTGACGTCGGTGCTCCGGATCGCCTTCTCGAGCGCGTTGACGTCGTTGGTGAAGGTCTGGAGGATGCGCGCCTGACTGTCGAAGTCGATCACCTCCATCACGTCTTCACGCCGCATCCGCCGCGCGAACCCGACCGCGGCTTCCTGGGCGGTTGCCAGACGCTCGTTCATGCTCGCGCTCGTGTCGAGCAGAATGGCGAGCGCGATCGGCTGTTGCACGCGCGAGAAGAACGTGATCGCCTGCTTCGCGCCGTCCTCGTAGATTTCGAAATCCGACTCCTCGAGGTCGCTGACGTAGCGCGTCCCTTCCATCACCGTGACGCTCAACGACACGAGATCGACGCCGCTGCGAAGCCGCGTTTGCGGCTGCTTGGGATCCGGCGCCGGTGGCTTGGTCTCCTGGGGCGGCGCCGCCGGTGGCTTGGACTCCTGGGCCGGGGCGACGGACGGTTTCGCGCCCGGGCCGACCGGGAGTGGTGGGATGTCCTGTGGCCTGGACTCCTGCGCCGAGGAGCCCGCGAAGCACACCGCCGCCAGGGCGGTGCTGGCGACCATCACGTGCACGCTGCGCAGCGTAACCATCAGCGAGACTCACCGCGTCGGCAGGCGCTTCGGCGCCCGCACGGTGAGGCCGGACTTGGTGACCGAGACATCGAGCTTCTCGGGCGGAATCAGTTGCTCCGGGCGTGAGTAGGTCACGACGTACTGGTTCGTCAGCTCGTCGGCGAGCTGCGCCATGCGGTCGGCGAGCCCGCTCTCGGCCAGGACCTGATCGCGGCGGCCGCCCGTGAGGGATGTGCCCTCGGCGATGGTCATGTTGCGGTTGCGCATCTCGTCCGTGTTCGATTGCGCAGGCGAGCCGATCGACAGCACATGCAGGGTCGCGCCGCTTCGCTTCAACGCGTCGAGCACCTTCGTGTAGTAGAGATTGCTGAACTCCGACTCGCTTTCGACCGCGACGACCACGATGACCGGGCGCTTCGCCTCACGCTTCTCGATCCCGCGTGACAGTTCCACGAGCGCCTCGAGCAGGTAAGCGCCGGCGCCCGTCCGGGAAAACAGCCGGCCGATGCCTTTCTGAAGCTGAGCGGTGCTGTCGGTGTACTCGACGAGCGGCGTCGGCCGCTCGCCGTACGTCGACAGGGCAATCTGCGCCTTGCCGTCGAGCTTTTTGAAGAATGTGCCGAGGCCGTCGCGGATGAACTGGATGGCCCTCACCGCCGCTTGACTGTCGTCCACCGTGACGGCAATCGTCAGCGGTTCGGTCGCGGGACCGGCGCTGAGCACCTCGCGCGGCGTGTTGTCTTCCCGCACCACGAAGTCGGCGGTCGTCAGCCCGGTCACGGGCTTGCCGCTGCTATCGACGACGCTGACGTAAACCTCGCGGGTGCGACGATCGCTCGGCCGCGGCGGTGTCTGCGCTTCGGGCAGCACAGCCGAGATCATCAGGACGGCAGGAATGGTGAGCGCTGCGAAAAGGTGCGCCATACCGCAGTATAGGCCGCGCTTCGAGGGAGCGTCAAGAAATCAGCCAGGACGAAAACCGTTGCGAAATAAGGGGGTTCTGGTCCCTGACCGGATCCTCGACAGGGGCGCGTACCGCTCCGGCCGATGTCGGTTCAGAATAGGATTGAACCCGCGTGACACGGCATCTCCTTTCCATCATCACTCTCGTCCCCCTTGCTGGCGCGCTCCTGCTCGCCGGTGTCGGACGCGATCGTGACCGCTTGCTGCGCGCCATCGCGTGGGTCACGACGGCCTTCGTCTTTGCCTTCGCGGCGCGCCTCGCCTTCGGCTTCGAGCCGCGCGGTCCGGAGTGGCAGTTCACCGAGCGCTTCGACTTGCTGCCGTCGATCGGCACGAGCTACGCGGTCGGCGTCGACGGCCTGGGCATGGTCCTGATTCTCCTGACGGCATTCCTGACCTTCATCGCTGTCCTCGCGCCATGGGCGCGGGTCGCGGTGCGGCTCAAGGCGTTCTACATCGCCGTTCTCACGCTCGAAGCGGGGATGCTCGGCGTCTACATGGCGCTCGATCTCCTCTTCTTTTGTCTGTGCTGGGTGCTGGCTACCTCGTCGATGTGCCTGCTGATCGGCTGGGCCGGCCAGGGAGCGTCGCCGGCGGCAATCGATTGTGGCAGGCGCCGCACCCTTATCCGCCTGGCCACCATGGCACTGGCGCCGGGCCTCGTGATTCTGGCCGGGATGCTCGTGCTGCACGTCGAGGGGCGGGCGCTGACGGGAGCGCAGACATTCGACCTTCGCATGTTCCAGCACCTCTCGCTCCCGTTCGCGGTGCAGCGATGGGTGTTCATTGCCTTCGCCGTGGGGTTTGGCGCTGGCCTCTTCGGCGTATTTCGCTGGTGGGTGGCCGTTGCTGCCGATGGTCGGGCGGCGGCCGTGCCCGTGCTTCTCGCCGCGGTATTCCTGAAGATGGGGATCTACGGGTTTCTCCGACTGAGTCTTCCGTTGCTGCCTGAGGCATCGCGCGCCTTCGCGCCCGCGCTCATGGCCGTCTCGGCGATCGGCATCGTCCTGGCCGCGGTAGCCGCGTTTGCGCAGACCAGCTGGACCCGCGTGCTTGGGTACGCCAGCCTCAGCCACCTCTGCCTGGTGCTGCTGGGCGCGTTCGCTCTGACGCCCGACGGGCTGACCGGCAGCGCCGTCCATCAAATCAATCACGGCATCTCGATTGCCGCGCTGTTCCTCGTGGCGGGACTGGTAGCTGACCGCGTGCAAGGCGCCGCACTCGCCGATTACGGTGGGTTGTTGAATGCGATGCCGCTCGTCGCCGCCGTGTCGCTGCTGACGTCGTTGTCGCTCATGGGTGTCCCGAAGCTCAACGGCTTCATCGGCATGCGTCTCATTGTCGAGAGTGCCTGGTCCGACAACAGAGCGTGGTCGGTCGTGGCGACAGCAGGCATGGCGCTCAGCGGCGTAGCGTTACTGTGGCTCTTCTCGCGGACGATGCTCGGCGAGCTGAGGACCCCGGCCGCAGGCGCACCGAAGGATCTGCGTGTGACCGAAGCCCTGGTGTTCGTACCGCTCGTGGTGCTTGTCATCTGGGGCGGCGTTCGGCCTGCGCCGCTGCTGTCCTGGGTCGAGACGTCGGTCGCGCGTGTCGTGCTGAGGGTCAGCCCGCAGTTCGCCCCTCAGGTTGCCGATTGCCTGACACAGCCCCCGCCGCCGCCCGTCGACACGGGCCTGCCAGCGGGCATGGTCCTCGCGGCGCCGTGCGCCGACGGAACAGGTAGCGCGCCTTCGCTACCGTCTGCGCAAGAGCAGAAGCGTTGACGTTCGCCGATCATGATTGACCTGCTGCTGCTCCTGATGGCGGTCATCTGGGGCACGAACTATTCCATCGTCAAGTTCGCGTTCCAGGAGCTCGATCCGCAGGCGTTCAATGCGGCACGGATGGCGATCGCCTCGGCGGTGTTCCTGACGATCATCAGCGTCCTGCGCTTCCGCGCCGGCGTGCCAGCGTCGAGCCCGCAGGACACGGGTGGCCTCGACAGTATCTTCCGTACCCCAGCACGCGTCACGGCCCGCGACGCGCTCGAGCTCGCGGCGCTCGGCATCGTCGGGCATTTTCTTTACCAGGACTTTTTCATCGGCGGGCTGGCGCTCACCACGGTCTCCAACAGTTCTCTGATGCTCGCGACGACGCCCGTCGTGATCGCTCTCATCAGCGCCGTCTTCGGCCAGGAGCGCGTTGGGGCGCGTCATTGGGCGGGTGCGGCCCTGTCACTGCTTGGTATCTACATCGTCGTCGGACGCGGCGTCGATATCGGCGGGGAAGGGCTCAAGGGAGACCTGATGATGGTGGCGGCCGTCGTGTGCTGGGCGGTGTACACGCTCGGGTCGCGACGGCTGATCTCGCGTCACTCACCGGTGGGCGTGACCGGCCTGTCGATGGCCATCGGGACGCTCGTGTACGTGCCGGTGATGTGGCCGCACGTGCGTGCCGCCGCCTGGGACGCGGTCACCTGGCGGACCTGGATCTCAATCGTGTATTCGTCGATCTTCGCGCTCGGCGTGGCCTACACGATCTGGTATGCCGGCGTGCGCCAGATTGGGAGCGCGCGGACGTCGGTCTACTCGAACGTGATTCCGATCGTGGCGATGGCGACCGCCGTTGTCTTTCTCGGCGAGCCACTCCGCCTGACGAACGTTCTCGGTGCGACCGCGGTTCTCGTCGGCGTGGCGCTGACGCGTACGGCGCCCCAGGTGGCGCCGGCGGAGCCGTGCGAGCCGTAGATTCAGGGATCGGGGCTCAGGGATCCAGGGAGCCGGGAACACCCCGTCGTCGAGCAAGCCCGGATCCCTGGACCCCTGATCCCAGATCCCGGGATCACGATGCCCGTTCCTGCTAAGATCGCGGAAAGTGTCCCATTACTACGCGGAGCATGCAGTGGCGCTGAAGGCTGAGCTCAGCCAGGCGATTCCGCGCGACGTGTTGCGCGCGTTTCACCGCAAGTCGGCGATGCGTCACTTCATCGTGGCGATCCGGCAGTTTGCGATTCTGGGGCTGGCGACCTGGGGGCTCATCCGGGTCGAGAACCCGCTCGTCTGGATTCCGCTCGCGTTTGTGCAGGGCTTCACGATCTTCAATTTCACCATCCTCTTGCACGAAGTCCTGCATCACAACGTGTTCGAACGGGCGCGGCCGTTCGCGACGCGGGTGCTGGGCCTGTTGTATGCGACCCCGAGCGGGATTTCGGCGAGCCAGTTCACGCGCTGGCACCTCGATCATCACGCCGAGCTTGGGTCCGATGAGGACGATCCGAAGCGCCATCATCTGTCGCCGAAGGTGAATGCCCGCTGGTACAAGTTGCTGTATGCGACGCCGGCGCTGTTTCCAATCTATTTTCGCGCCGCCAGGCGGGAGACGGCGACCTATCCTGCCGAGCTGCAGCGGACTATTGGCGTCGAGCGCAAGGTATCGATTGCCGCGCATCTTCTGGCCATCGCCGGGCTCTGGTATGTCTTCGGCTTCTATGCCGCGCTGCGGACGAGCATCATCCCGGTCTTCTTCATCTTCCCGATCGCCTTCACGTTGAACCGGCTCGGGCAGCACTACGACATCGATCCCAACGATCCCGCGAAGTGGGGCACGTTGATGCGCGGCCACTGGTTCTGGGATTTCGCGTACCTGAACTCGAACTACCATCTCGAGCACCACTACTTCCCCGGCGTGCCGTTCTATCGTTTGCCGGCACTCCAGCGAGCGCTCACGCCGTTCTTCGAGCAGAAGCAGATGCGGTGGATGACCTACGGCCGGCTGGTGTACGGCTGGCTGGTCGAGAATCGCGCTCCGCACACCGACTGGAGCCAGCCGGAAGCGGGCGAGGGCCGGCCCCGGCCCGTGACTGCGCCGACGCCGCACTCCCACTGAATTCAATGACGAGCCGGAGTGGCAGCGTCGGTGCGTCCTCCTCGAAAGGGATCAACCTGTGACGACCACAACCAACCCCACGCTGTCCGACGCCGAGGTCATCGACCTCTGCCGCAAGCACACCATGTTCGAGTGGTCGGCCCAGGGGGCGGTCGATCCGATCGCGATGGCACGCGCGAAAGGCGTCTACTTCTGGACTCCCGATGGCAAGCGCTACCTCGACTTCAACAGTCAGTTGATGTGCGTCAACGCCGGCCACGGCGACGAGCGCATCATCGCGGCGATCCAGGAGCAGGCCGCGACCATGGCGTACGCCAACCCGTTCATGGCGACCGAGGTGCGCGGGAGGCTTGGAGCCAAGCTCGCCGAGCTCGCGCCCGGCGACATTGACGTGTTCTTCTTCACCAACGGCGGCGCTGACGCCAACGAGAACGCGATCAAGATCGCGCGCGCCTACACTGGCCGGCACAAAATCCTCGCGCGCTACCGCTCGTACCACGGCGGAACGCATGGCGCGATGGCGCTGACCGGCGATCCCCGGCGCTGGAGCACCGAGCCCGGCATGTCCGGCGTCGTGCACGTGCTCGACCCGTACCATGGCATGGCGCGCGGCTGGGACACCGCAGCCGACGCGCTCGCCATGCTCGAGGAGGTCATCCAGCTCGAGGGCCCGCAGACGATCGCCGCGTTCTTTCTCGAGACCGTGAGCGGCACCAACGGGGTCCTGATACCGCCTGACGGTTACCTCGAAGGGGTGCGCGCGCTCTGCACCAAGCACGGGATCCTGATGGTGTGCGACGAGGTGATGGCCGGGTTCGGGCGGACCGGGGAGTGGTTTGCCGTCAACCACTGGAACGTCGTGCCCGACATCATCACGCTCGCCAAGGGCCTGACGAGCGCCTACGTCGCGATGGGGGCCGTCGGCGTGCGGCAGCCAATTGCCGACCACTTCCGCGACAAGGTGTTCCAGGGCGGACTCACTTACAACAGCCACCCGCTTGGCTGCGCTGCGGCGCTCGCCACGCTGCGCGTCTACGAGGAAGACGATCTGATCGGCAACGCCCGGCGCCTCGGTCCGGTCCTGACGCAGCTGCTGACGGACCTGGCGCGGAAGCACCCGTGTATCGGCGCGCACCGCTCGATCGGATTGTTCGGTCTCGTGGAACTCGTCAAGGACCCGGCGACGAAGGAGCCGTTAGCGCCTTTCGGCCAGACGTCGCCCGCGACCAGACGGCTGACGACGCTATTGCGGGAGGAAGGGCTGTATACGTTCGTGCGGTGGCACACGTTCTTCACGAACCCGCCGCTCTCGGTCACCGAGGCGCAACTGCATGAGGGGTTCGCGATGATCGATCGTGCGCTGACGCGGCTGGCGGCGGAAAAAAGAGAGGGCTGAAGACCAAAGGTCTTCAGCCCCAACTTCAAACTTACCTCCAACTTCGTGCTTAGTACTTGAACTTCAGACGTCACACTTCAGACGTCAGACTTTTACTTCTTTTCTTTCATCGGTACCGTCCACAGGTACACCGAACGGCCCGCCGCTTCCATCGTCTTCTCCGGCGGATACTTGTCGCCCATCGAGAAGGTCTGCGACACGATCCGCGTGCCCGGCTTGAGCTCCTTGTTGAGCTTGGGGATGAGCTTCTCGTTGAGCGACTGCAGCAGGTAGAGCGTCACGACGGTCGCCTGGCTGATGTTGGTCGTGAAGAGATCTTCGTTGAGGATCTTCACTTTGTCGGTGACGCCCGCCTTGGTGACGCGCTCGTTGGCTTCCTTCACGCGGACTGGGTTGATGTCGATGCCGACGGCGCGCGCGCCGAAGTCCTTGGCGGCGGCGGTCACGATCATCCCATCGCCGCAGCCGAGGTCGTAGACCACATCCTTGGCCGTCACCCCCGCCAGCTTCAGCATCGTGTCCACGACTTCCGGCGGCGTGGGAACGAAGATGACGTCCGGTTCTCTCAACGCCGGCGCGGTCTGGGCCACGGCCGGGGTAGCCAGGGCCAGAGCGGCGACCGCCAGCAGCATCGCATACGCCATAGAACGAACTCGCATTAGCATTCGACTCCTCTCCTCTGTCTCTCGCAGTGCGGGTTAGAGTTATACCTCAATACCCCATCTCGCGCTGAATCCCGCGGACGATCCGGTCGAGTTCGTCGACCAGCAATCCGCCTCCAGCCTCACGGTAAGCGCGGACCAGCGACTCGTAATACGCCAGCACGTCGTCGGGTGTTGCCTTGAACCGTTCCCAGACGCGCTCACCGCTGTTGCGCAGGTCGCGCAGGATGGCGTAGGAGTTGTGCACCTTGTCGGCGGCCGACACGCGCAGGCTGGGACCGGAGAGCCGCCGCGCGTGCTGGATGTAGGCCTGCTTGCGCTCGAGCCACGGTTCCTTGGGTTGCGACCATGAGTCGGTGCAGTCTTCGACGATGCGGGCGACCGTGTCTCCGAAGCGCGTCCGGATGTCTTCGAGGCGCTGCCGTCCGCCGTGGTCCTCGGCCGCGTCATGGAGGAGCGCCCCGATCGCCTCGTCTTCGCCGCCCCCGTCATCGAGTACGATCGACACGACGCCCATGAGGTGGCCGACGTACGGTGCGCCCGTGCCCTTGCGGGTCTGCGCGCGATGGACCTCGTGCGCGTAGCGGAAGGCCTCGTCGAATCTGGTGGTGAGTTTCGTCATGCCTCGTCGGAGAAGCGCGCAGCGGAATTAACCTGAAGCCGATTGCACCACGTGAACCCTGAACCCTGAACCCTGAACCTCCTGAACCCTGAACCTTGAACCTCGTGCCCCCACCCCCCGACCCCGCCGTGCCAGTGTATGCCACTCTGGATGCGCTCGGCATCACCTACGACCAGTACCGCCATCCGCCGGTGTTCACGAGCGAGGACGTGGCCGAGCACTGGGCGGGCATCGACGGTACGAAGGTCAAGAACCTGTTCCTGCGCAACAAGAAGGGCGACCGCCACTATCTGGTCATCCTCGAGGTCTCGCGGCAGGCGGACCTGCGGCAATTGGTCAAGGTGGTTGGTGACGATCGGCTGAGCTTCGGATCGCCGGAGCGGCTGATGGCGACACTGGGGCTGACGCCCGGATCGGTCTCGCCGTTCGGTCTGATTCACGACACCGATCGCCGCGTACGGGTGGTCATCGACGCGGAGCTGCGTGGCGCGCGGCGTCTGATCTTTCACCCCAACATCAATACGGCCAGCGTCGCCGTCAGCTGCGCCGATCTCGAGCGCTTTCTGGCGTGGCGGGGGAATGTCGTGACCTGGGTGAAGCTGGCGTAGTCCGCCGCTGCTGCTCGTGAAGTTTTTCACAAAGCCGGGTATAATGTGGCGTACGCTACTCCGGTCGGTGCACTATGGCAAAGCCAATCCGGCCGTTTTCGTTCACCAAGTCGGCTAAATCCCTGCAAGATAACGCTACGCGGGCGGGGCCTGCCGCGTCCGCCAGCTATACGCTCATCGGTGCCATTGTTCTGCTCGGCGGCATCGGATACGCCGTGGACGCTTGGCAGGGGACTGCGCCCTGGGGTTTGTTCGTCGGGCTGCTCTTGGGTATCGTTGTCGGGTTTTACGAGCTCGTGAAGACGATCTGGGGTAAATGACGCTCTTGAAAGTATCCGCGCCCGTTGTCTGGATGGTCGGCGCGAGCGTGGGGGCGTGGTTGGTGGTCGTCTTTGCCACCGGTTCGCGGCTCATGCCGGAGTTGCTGCTCGGCATGGTGGGGCCGCTCGTCAGCGCGGTCGTGACCTGGCTGGTGCTCGAACGGACGCAGTCGGCGACGCCGGAACGACTGACCGGGGTGATGATTACGGCCTTTGGCGTCAAGGTGCTGCTCTTTGCCGCCTACGTCGTCGTGATCCTCGCGGGCCTCGGAATGCGTCCGAAGCCGTTCATGTTGAGCTTCACGGGTTATTATGTGGGGCTGCATGTCGTCGAGGCGCTGTTTCTGAGGCGACTGCTGGCTGCTGGCGTGTCCCGATGGCCGGGAGACGGCCGACTTACGTAGCGCGGGTAAGAGAATCCGCGCCTCTGTCGATTACTACGATGTTTCAACCGCACGAAGCCGCGCATGTCGCTCCGAAAGCCGCGAGCGAAGGGTTCAACGCCGGCGAGACCATCATTTCGCACGTCGCGAACAGCAGCATCGATCACCCGCTGATTCACCTGCCGAAGGTCCTCGGCATCGACTTCTCGGTGACGAAGCACGTGTTCATGGTGTGGCTGGTTGCCGCGCTCCTCTTCCTCATCGTGACTGCGGTCGTCCGCCGCTACATCCGCAACGAGCGGGAACACCCGGTGCCGAGCGGCGTCATGAACGCCCTCGAAGCCCTGGTCGAGTTCATCCGCGACTCCATCGTGCAGCCCAACGTCGGCAGCAAATGGGTGCGGACGTGGACGCCGCTGCTGCTCACGCTGTTCCTGTTCATCCTCGCCGGGAACCTCATCGGGCTCATCCCCGCGTTCGACGTGCTGGCGCTCCTCAATCACACGGTGCTGCACCTGCCGGAGGATTCGTTCCTCACCCAGGTGACGCACGGCGGCACGACGGCCACCGGGAACTTCAACGTCACCGCGGCGCTCGCCACGGTCACGTTCCTGACCATCATCATCGCCGGCGTCCGCGCCCATGGCTTCGTCAAGCACTGGAAGAACATGGTGCCGACGGGGCTCCCCTGGCCGATTTACTTCTTGCTCATCCCGATCGAGATCATGGGCATGTTCGTGCGGCCGTTCGCGCTGACGATGCGGTTGGCGGCCAACATGACGGGCGGGCACATCGCCATCCTGGCGATCCTGTCGTTCGTGTTCATCTTCACGGAGCTCTTCGCGAGCGCCGCCGCCGGCGTTGGCGTCGGCATCGTGCTGTCGCTGCCGCTCGCCGTAGGTATCTCGGGACTCGAGATCATCGTGGTCCTGGTGCAGGCGTACGTGTTCACTCTACTGACCGCCGTGTTCATCGGCATGGCGATTCACGCTCATCACTGAGCCATCTGACGGAGGAATAGACGAATGGAAGGTAATGCAATTGCGTTCATGGGCGCCGGACTCGGGCTCGGCCTCATTGTCATCGGGGCGGGACTCGGTATCGGTAAGCTCGCGGCCGGTGCGGCCGAGGCGATTGGGCGCCAGCCGAGTGCCGCGGCGCAGATCACCGGCGCCGTGAACCTTCCGCTGTTCCTGCTCGAAGGCGTCGCGATTCTTGCCGAAGTCTTCGCGCTGCTGATCGTCCTGCTGAAGTAGACGCGGGCGTCAGCCACTCTGATCGGGCGAGGGCTCCGGAGAGCCCTCCGCAAGCGCGGGGTCAGTCCTCAGACGAGCGAGGGGCGGCCTCTCGCAGCGTGCGTTGAGCCGTCGCGTCAGCGTGGTGTGAACTCTTAGCGAAAGGATTTGCGCAATGGATAATCCGCTGGTCCAGCCCGATCCCGGGCTCTACATCTGGACCATCGTGACGTTTCTCATCCTCGTGGCGCTGCTCGGCAAGTTCGCGTGGCGTCCGCTGCTCGACGCGCTCGATCGCCGCCAGGAGGCGATCCGCAAGTCGCTCGACGAAGCGAAGCAGGCGCGGCAGGAGCTGAGCCGGTTGAACGACGAATCGGCGCGCACCCTCGCCGAGGCGCGGGCCGAGGCGGACGCGATCATCTCGCGCACCCGCGCCGACGCCGCCCGTGCCGGGGAGGAGCTCAAGCAGAAAGCTCGCGCCGACGCCGAGAACATGGTGCGGCACGCGGAACGCGAGATCGCGCTCGAGACGTCGCGCGCGCTGCAGAAGGTGCGTCAGGAAGCGGTCGACCTCTCCGTCGCGATCGCGTCGAAGATCATCCAGCGCAACTTGACCAAGGAAGACAACGAGCGCCTGATCGCCGACACCCTCAACGAGATCCAGGCCGCCCGGCCGAACTGAACGATATCCGAATCCGACGGGAGGCGCGGACCTACTGGTCCGCGCTCTTCTGCTTGGGACGCTGATTGGCCGCCAGCACGCGCTTGCGCAGGCGGATACTGGTCGGCGTCACCTCCACCAATTCATCGTCGTTGATGAACTCGATGGCCTGTTCCAGGCCGAGCTTCCGCGGCGGAATGAGTCGAATGGCCTCGTCGGCCGACGAGGCGCGCATGTTCGTCTGCTTCTTTTCCTTGGTGACGTTGACGTCCATGTCGCTCGCGCGCGCGTTCTCGCCGATGATCATCCCCTCGTAGACCGTGACCGCCGGCTCGATGAAGATCTCGCCGCGCTCCTGCAGGTTGAAGATCGCATAGGCGGTCGCCGGACCGGTGCGATCGGCGACGAGCGCGCCCGCCTGACGCGTGCCGATGGCGCCGTGCCAGGGCTCCCAGCTCGAGAAGATGTGGTTCATGATGCCGGTGCCCTTGGTCTCGGTCAGGAACTGCGACCGGAATCCGATCAGGCCGCGCGCCGGAATCCGGAATTCCATCCGCACCCGCCCGCTCCCGTGGTTCACCATCTTCGTCATCGTCCCGCGCCGCATCCCGGCCTGCGCGATGACGACGCCCTGGAAGTCTTCGGCGACGTCGATGATGAGCTCCTCGACCGGCTCCATGATCTTGCCGTTCACTTCTTTGGTGACGATGTCGGGCCGCGACACCTGAAGCTCGAAGCCTTCGCGGCGCATCATCTCGATGAGGATTGAGAGCTGCAGCTCGCCCCGGCCGAGCACCTTCATCTGCTCGGGCGAGTCGGTCGGTTCGACGCGGATCGAGACGTTGCCGAGGAGCTCGCGATCGAGGCGATCCTTGATCTGGCGCGAGGTCACGTACTGGCCTTCGCGGCCGGCCATCGGTGACGTGTTGACCCCGAAGATCATCGACACCGTCGGCTCGTCGACCGCGATCGGCGTCAGCGCGCGACGGTGCTCGACGTCGGCGATCGTCTCGCCAATGGTGATGTCTTCGATGCCGGCCAGGCAGACGATGTCGCCGGCCGCCGCGTCGGTGATGTCCACACGGCGCAGGCCTTCGAAGGCGAACAATTTGGTGACCCTCGTCTCCTGGACGCGTCCGTCCAGCTTGCAGACGGCGATGGGGTCCCCGACCTTGACCCGCCCGTTGAACACGCGGCCAATCGCGATGCGTCCCAGATAGTCGCTCGAATCGAGGTTGGCGACGAGCATCTGCAGCGGCGCATCGGCATCGCCCCGGGGCGGCGGCACGCTGTTGACGATGGCGTCGAAGAGCGGCCGCAAGTCCTCGCCCGGCTCGGCGATGCTCATGCTCGAGGTCCCTGCCCGGGCGCTCGCATAGACCACCGGGAACTCGACCTGCTCCTCATCCGCGTCGAGGTCGATGAAGAGGTCGTAAACCTCATTCAGAACCTCCTGCGGGCGCGCGTCCGGCCGGTCGATCTTGTTGATGACCACGAGCGGCGTCAGCCGGCGCTCGAGCGCCTTACGGAGCACGAAGCGCGTCTGGGGGAGCGGGCCCTCGGACGCATCGACCAGCAGAAGCACGCCATCGACCATGGCCAGCGTGCGCTCGACCTCGCCCCCGAAGTCGGCGTGGCCCGGCGTGTCGACGATGTTGATGAGGATGTCGTGGTAGTGGACGGCGGTGTTCTTGGCGAGGATCGTGATGCCCCGTTCCCGCTCGAGGTCCGTGTTGTCCATCATCCGCTCGGCCACCCGCTCGTTGGCGCGGAAGAGCCCGCTCTGGTTGAGCATGGCGTCGACGAGGGTGGTCTTGCCGTGGTCGACGTGGGCGATGATGGCGACATTTCGCCGAAGAGCGTTGGCCACAGAAGGACCGGTTTTTTGGAGCACAGACATCTAAACAGTATACCTCCGGAAAGTCTGAAGTCTGACGTTTGAAGTCTGAAGGGAGAAGTCGGAAGTGGGAGGTCTGAAGTGGGGAAGTCCGAAGTTGGGAAGTCTACGTTTGAAGTGTGAAGTGGAAGTCTGAAGTGGGCGTTCGAGCGGTGGAGGCCCGGATGAAATGAAAGCCGAAGTCCCACGACAGCTTGAAGTTGGAGCTAAATGTCCCAGCTTCAGACTTCCAACTTCCGCACTTCACTTCAAACTTCTACTTGAAACTTCCCCCTTCAAATTTCCTCACTTCAGACTTCAAACGTCAGACTTCAAACTTTCGGATCAACCGTATGCCCCCGTGCCCCGTCATACATCCGACACGTCGCTGAATGGCTGATTCGGACCTGGTTTCCCGCGCGGCGGGCGGCGACTCGACCGCCTTTCAGGCGCTCGTCGAGCAGCACCGAGCCATGGTCTATCGAGTCGCCTATCAGTTCGCCGGCAACCACTTCGACGCCGAGGACATCGCCCAGGAGGTCTTCCTCAAGGTCTACCGATCCCTCGACCGCTTTCGGCAGGACGCCCAGCTCACGTCCTGGCTCTACCGTATCGCTATGAATGCCTGCATCGATCACCGCCGGCGACACTTTTCCGCTGCCGCTGTCCCCTTCGGCGAAGAGGCCGAGCGGTGCCTGCTCAATACGCCCGAGGAGCGTCCGGGGCCCGAGGACCGCGCCTATGGCGGTGAGCTGGGACTGGTGCTCGAGGAAGAGATTGCCCGGCTGCCCAAGGGGCAGCGGCTCGTCTTCGTGATGAGGCATCGTCAGGGGCTCAAGCTCGCGGAGATTGCCGACGCGCTGGGGCTTGCTGAGGGCACCGTGAAGCGCCAGCTGCACGCCGCGGTGCACCGGCTGAGGGCCGCGCTGGCGCACGCGAAGGTGACGGCTGGGGGACGAGCATGACACCGTGCACTTATCTGGCGCCGGGGGAAATCGAACTCTACTTCTATGACGAGTTGGGGCTCGACGAGCGGGCTGCCGTCAGGAGCCACCTCCCCTCATGCGGTGACTGCCGCCTGGCCCTCGAAGAGCTGGCAACGATCCGGGCAGCGCTCTCGACCAGGGCCAGTGTCGATTCTCCGCCGAACGGCGACTGGACGCCGTTCATGGAGCGGCTGGCCGACGCGTGCCAACCGGTACGGCTGGGCGGAGGATCGCCAGTCGAATCGGCAACCGACGGACAAAGTGAGCTGCGCCCGCCAGAGCCGACCGTCCTCGCCTTCGAAATTCCCGCCCGGCCGCATCCCATTCGTGCGAGCTACCGGTCCTACTTCGCGATGGCCGCGCTGCTCACGCTCGTGACCGCCGGGGTCGTCTACGTCGCGCGGGTGGCGTCGCGTCCGGCGACATCGCCGGTCACGGACGTGGCGCAGCACACGGCACCCGCGTCGGCGCCGCTCGTGCCGCCCTCCGAGCGCTCCGCTGACGCCGCGTTTGCAGCGCTCAGCGAACAGCATTTCGAGCGCTCGAAGCTCGTCGTGCTGGGTCTCGCCAACAAGGATCCGCGGCGCGCCGGCGAGGCCGACTGGGCGTACGAGCGCGGGCTCGCCACCAACCTGTTGAGCGACACGCGACTCTATCGCCAGGCCGCGGAGGCGCGCGGCCTGCGCACGCTCGCCGGGGTGATGGGCGATCTCGAAATCGTGCTCCTGCAGACATCGCTCGCCGAGGCGCCCGATGCCGAGGCGCTCGGGCAGATCCAGCGGCTGATCCACAAGCGCGACCTGGTGACGAAGATGGACGCTTCGGCCGCGGGCGCATCGGGATCGTAGGGTTCACCAAGGTTCAGAGGTTCACCAAGGTTCAGTGATGCACAGACAGATGCGACGGACGATACGGCTCGTGATGCTGGTGGCCCTCGCGCTCGGATCGGCGGCGGGTGCCGACGCCTGGGGCGCGGAGGTACGCGCACCCGAGTCGAAGCGGATGGGTCGCGCGAAGGACTACATTGCCGACGAGCAGTGGCCGCGCGCGATCGAGGAACTTCGCCTGGCGGTGGCCGATGCCAAGGAGCCGCGACGCGACGAGGCGCTCTACTGGCTCGCGCACAGCCTGAATCAATCGGGGGATCAAGCCTCGTCGGTCGAGACGATCGGCAGGCTCGAGCGCGACTTTCCCGCGAGCATGTGGATTAAGCCGGCGCGCTCGCTGCGGATCGAAATCGCCGTGCGGCTCAACCGCAGCGATGTGCTGTGGTGGACCGCGCTTCCGCCGCCGGCGCCGCCGGCTCCCATCAAGGTCCAGCCGCCCGCCGCCGGGCGGGCGCCGAAGGTGTTGCCGCCGCGGCCGCTGCCCATCTGGTATCCCGACAAGTACGATCCCGACGCCGACTTGCGTGTCCAGGCACTCGGTGCCTTGATGCAGATCGATGCCGAACGGGCCGTCCCGATCCTCGGCCAGATCGCATTTGAAAGTGAACATCCTGGGCCCGCGGCGCGGGCGGTGTTCATGCTGGCGCAATCCTCGCTCCCCCAGGCGCGCGAGACCGTGATGCAGGTCGCCAGGGCACAGACGGCGCCGGAGATCGTTCGCGTCGCGGCAGTCCGCGATCTCGGCCGCTTCGGTGGTCCGGACGCGTCAAAGGATCTCCTGAGCCTGTACACCACCGTGAACGAGCCGCTGAAGATCCAGATCGTGAAGTCGCTTGGCGAGCGCGCGGAAACGCTCGCGCTCGTCCGCATCGTCGAATCGGAGAAGGATGGGACGCTGCGCTTCAGCGCGATTGCGGGCCTCGGTCAGGCGGGTGGCGCGATGCAGCTCGCCAGGCTATACAAGTCGGCCAGCCCGCAGGGCAAGCGGCCGATTATCATCGGCCTCTTCAGTGCGCGCGCCGACGGGGAATTGATCAGCATCGCCGAGGCCGAGCGCGATCTCGAGCTTCGCGGCGAGGCGCTCGAACGCCTGCGCCTCCTCGGCACCCCCAAAGCGAAGGAGTATCTTCAGAAGGTCAGCGAAAAGCGGTAACATCCGAAAGCGTTTTACGAATCCCGGAACCATAATCCGCAGGCGGAAAGGCGTAACCTCAAGCCGCGGAGACGGTTAGCGCATATGCGCTGATGGCCTCGGGTTCGCAGACACATTCGGAGATCATGCCGACACCTGCCGCCGCTCCTCCAGAACCGGGCCGACGCAAAACTCTCGCCCTCATCGTCAACACGGCCGTCGCCGGCATTGGCGCGGCGTTCTCGGGATTGCTTGGCGTCTTCGCCGTGCGACCGGCGAGAGGCGCGGCGACCGAGCGCTGGATTCGTGCCGGCACGCTCGGCGATTTGACTCCCAACGTCCCCGTCCCCCGCGTGCTCTCGGTGCCGCGTGCCGACGGCTGGTACCGGGCCCGCGCCCGCGAGACCGTGTTCCTGGTGTGGGACGGAGCGAAGCAGGTCAAGGTCTTCTCCGCGACGTGCACGCACCTCGGTTGTCAGGTGCTCTGGGACGGCGAGGCGAAGAAGTTCAACTGCCCCTGCCACGGCGGCACGTATGACGTGAGCGGCAACGTCCTCGACGGACCTCCACCGCGGCCGCTGACGACGATTGATGCGAGGGTCGAGGGGACCGACGAAGCCGTGCTGGTGCGGGTGTGACGGGCGGCGGTGGCATGAGCCGGCTGCTGCAGTGGCTCGACGCGCGGACCGGCTTCCGCACGGCGCGCCATGTCCTGCTCGACGAGGAGATTCCGGCGGGCACGGGATGGGCCTTCACGCTCGGCAGCGTGCTGCTGGCGCTCATCTCGATTCAGCTCCTCACCGGCGCCTTCCTCACGCTCTACTACGCGCCGACGCCCGACCACGCCTACGACAGCGTCCGCTTCATCAGCAGCACGACGTCTGGCCGCCTCGTCCGGGGATTGCATCACTTCGGTGCGAGCTTTCTCGTCGTCTTTCTGGTCCTGCACCTCCTTCGCGTCGTCATCCTCGGCTCGTACAAGCCGCCGCGCGAGATCACGTGGCTCTCGGGGCTCGCGCTCATGGGGCTCGTTCTGGCGTTCGCGCTCACGGGTATCTGCTGCCGTGGGATCAGCGCGCGTACTGGGCGACGGTGGTGACGATCAACATTTCGAAGCTGGCGCCGGTCGCGGGTGAAGCGATGGCGGCCGTGATGCAGGGCGGCTCGACGATCGGGGCGCTCACCTTGACGCGGTGGTACTCGGCCCACGTCATCTTCCTGCCGGCGCTTCTCGTCGGACTCATCGTCGCGCACCTCGTGCTCATGCGGCTGCAGGGAAGTTCGGGCCCCTTGCGCCCGAAGGGCAAGCCCTTCGCGTTCTATCCATACCAGGCGTTCCGCGACACGGTCGTCGTGTCGATCGTCCTGCTGGCGGTCTTCGCGATGGCGTGGAACGGCATGCCGCCGCTCGAGGGTCCCGCCGATCCGACCGACGCCAACTACATCCCGCGGCCCGAGTGGTATTTCCTGGGCCTCTTTCAACTGCTGAAGTATTTTCCCGGTAAGTGGGAGGTCGTCGGCGCGATCGTCATCCCGGGCGTTGTCGCGGCGTTTCTGGCGCTCCTCCCCTGGATCGATCGTGGCCCCGAGCGCGACCCGCGCCGGCGCCGGCTGGTGATGACGCTCGTCGCGGCAGGCTTCGTGGCCGTCGTCGGGCTGACAACGCTCGGTTGGCGTGACCGGCCGATCTCGGCGGCGGGTGATGCGTGGTCGCTCCGCGAGATCGGCGGACGAACGATCGCCGGTTACAGCGGCTGCGCCAAGTGCCACACCGATACTGGTCTTGCCGATCCCCTCGAGTCGGTGGCGCTGTCGCGTGGGGCGGAGTGGGTGTCAGGACACGTCAGCGATCCCGAGATGATCGCGCCCGGCTTGCGCGAGCCGCCGGCCCAGCGTAGCGAACGCGAAGTGGCGGCCATCCTCGCCTACGTCCGGCGCGTGTCACGTCAGCCGTATCCGGGCTACCCGGCACAGACGGAAGTTGCCGCGGCCGTGTGGGCGCGGTACTGCGTCGGTTGCCACCGCATCGACGGCGACGGCGGCAAGGACGGTCCCGAGTTGTCGCACGCCGGCACCAAAGAGGGCAAGCCACAGGACGTGGCGACGATTCGCACCTGGATCGAAGATCCCGAAGCGATCGACCCACTCGCCGACATGCCGTCGTTCGGCAAGCGCCTCACGCCCGAGCAGCTCGACGCGATCTCGGCGTACCTCGCGGCGCGCAAGTGATCGGCGTCGCGGACGCAGCAATCTGATCGGAGATTCGCGCGCCGCTCACCGCCCTTCGCGGTGAACGGCGTCGTGGGCCGCAACCCGTCGTATGATCGCGGGAGATGTCTGCCAATCCCCTTCATGATGGGCTTCGGCTCGAACCGACTCCCGGGCCGACGACGCTCGTCATCTTCGGTGCGTCTGGCGACCTCACCCGACGCAAGCTTCTTCCCGCTGTCTACCGCCTGTCTCGTCGCGGCCGCCTGCCGGCGCAGTTTGCCGTCATCGGCATCGCCCGCAGCCAGATGGACGACGAGGCATTCAGGACCCAGTTCCGCGACAGCCTGAAGGAATTCGCCGGGACCGATGCCCACGGCGACGAAGTCGCCGCGTCGCTCGCCAGCCGGATGTACTACGTGTCCGGCGAGACCGACGACGCCGGGTTGTACCAGCGGTTGCAGTCGCGGCTGACGGAGATCAACGGGGCCGAGGGCGTGCTCTTCTATCTCGCCATTCCGCCGACCGTCTATGCCACGGTGATCGAGCAGCTCGGCGCATCGGGTCTTGCCGATCCGCCGTCTCGCGGCTGGCGGCGCATCGTCGTCGAGAAGCCGTTCGGCACCGATCTCGACAGTGCGCGCGCGCTCAATCGGCTCGCCCACCAGCATTTCGACGAAGATCAGGTGTATCGCATCGATCATTATCTGGGCAAGGAAACCGTACAGAACTTGCTGGTGTTTCGCTTCGCCAACGGCATGTTCGAGCCGGTCTGGAACCGGCGCTACATCGACCACGTTCAGATCACCGCCGCCGAGACCGTCGGGGTCGAGCACCGCGCGGCGTACTACGAGGGCGCAGGCGCGCTGCGCGACATGGTGCAGAACCACCTGATGCAGGTGTTGTCGCTCGTCGCCATGGAGCCGCCGATTGCCTTCACCGCCGAGAGCGTGCGGGACCGCAAGATGGACGCGCTCCTGGCGGTGCAACCGCTTCTGTCGAACGCCGATGGAAAGAGCGCTGCGGCCAGCCCGGTCGTGCGGGCACAGTATCGCGCCGGGTGGGTGAACGGCAGCGAAGTCCCCGGCTATCGCGCCGAGAAGGGCGTCGCTGCGGCTTCAGCTACCGAGACGTACGTGGCGGCCCGCGTCCACCTCGACAGCTGGCGGTGGGCAGGCGTGCCCTTCTACCTCCGGACCGGCAAGCGGCTCCCGAAACGAACGACGGAGATCGCAATCCAATTTCGCCGGCCTCCGCTCGAGATCTTCAGGCGCGCGAGTCAGGTGTCGGTCGCTCCGAACCTGCTCGTGGTGAACGTGCAGCCCGACGAGGGCATCTCGCTGCGGTTCGAGACCAAGCTGCCGGGCACGCGCATGCAGATTGCACCCGTGATGATGAACTTCAGGTACGGGACAACGTTCGGGGGCGAAGTGCCGGAAGCATACGAGACGCTGCTCCTTGACGCGATGCTCGGGGATCCCACACTCTTTGCCCGTCACGATTTCGTCGAGACTTCATGGTCGCTCATCGGCCCAGTCCTGGACGCGTGGCGCGCGCAGAAGGATGAGATGGCAACCTATGAAGCTGGAGAGTGGGGACCGGCCGAGGCCGATGAGCTGATGGCACGTGACGGCCGGCGCTGGCGAAGCCTGTAGCGGCGCCCGCATCGAGAAGCGCCGGGGCCCGCTCGCGCGCCAAACAAAGAGGATCCTGTGAGTACATCGCCTTCCGAACTCCTGCCGGCCGGTGCTGCGGTCTCGTTCAACAAGATTGGCGAGGCCATGGCGATGGGGACGTGCCAGTCGAACGGCGCGACGCCCATGCGGGCGCTGGTCGCAACGGTCGTGGCTGTGGGGCCGATCGAGCGGCTTGGCGCCGCGGCCGAAGCCCTGCAGTCTCTCGGGGACGCAGGCACAGTCAGGGGCATCCTGATCTCGGAGGGTGACAATCCGGCGCCGCCCGCCCGGGTGGCGGGAAATACCGTCGCGCTTCACGGTCTGACGCCGTCGTACTTCAACAACGCCGTGGGAGCACTTCGCCTGTCGAGCCTGCCGACAGTGGTCTGGTGGCGCGGCGGCCGCCCTGACACGCTCGACGGTCTGGCAGGCCTGGCCGAGCGGATTGTGCTCGACGATGATGAGCCCGAGTCGATCTGGTCGAGGGCGGTCAGCCTCTTCGAAGGGAGCGCCTTCAGCGACCTGCGCTGGGCGCGCCTCACGCAATGGCGCGCGCTCATGGCGCACTTTTTCGACATTCCGGAAGTACTGGCGGCGACGCCCGATTTCTCGAAGCTCACGATTGCCGGGTCGGACCGTATGTCGGCACGCCTCTTCGCCGCCTGGCTGCAGTCGTCCCTGCAGTTCAACGCGGGCTTTACGGTGGAGTTTGCCGAAGGGTCGACGAAGTCGCTGATTGACGAGGTTCGGCTCGCCGATCATGAGCAGGAGCTCGTGATCCGCCTGTCGCCGCACCGAACCTGTCTCGAGACGCAAGTCTCGGTGCAGGGTCACCGGAGCGCGTCTCGGCTCGTGTCCCTCAGGGATCAGACACTGACCGGACTCCTGACAGAAGAGCTGAGAATCCGTGCTCGCGATGCCGCCTTCGAGCGCGCGCTTTCCCGCCTCGTATCTGCCTGATGGTCTGCGACTACGCCCCTCGGCCGACCGCCGACCGGCTGACAGTCCACTGCATCAGCTCCATTCACAAGCCGGGTCGCGGTAGCGCTGGGATGCGCGAAATTGGCCACTTTTTCACCTGGCCGTGACCTTGCAACGCTTGCATCTTCACGCTCGGATGGGCCTGCGAACGTTCAATCGCCGTTAGGACCGATGTCAGCGCGAAAGGGGAGGATGTCGTACCGTTTCGGATAGTACTTATGGGGGACGCACAGATGCCGCTCGTGCTCGTCGTCGAGGACTACCAGGATACCCGCGAGATGTACGCGGCGTATCTTCAGTTCTCCGGTTTTCGTGTGGCTGAGGCGGCAAACGGCCTCGAAGCGCTCGACAAGACGCGCGAGCTCCTGCCCGACATCATCCTGATGGATCTCGCACTCCCGAAGATGGACGGCTGGGAAGCGACGCGGCGATTGAAGGCTGACGAGCGGACGGCCCACATTCCCATCGTCGCCCTCACCGGCCACGCCTTGGCCGGACACGCTGAAGGCGCCCGTCAAGCCGGCTGTGACTCCTTCGTCACCAAGCCCTGCCTTCCTGATGCGCTCGTGGCCGAAATCCAGCGCATGCTGTCAGCCCGGCCCTCGGCGCCGGACCCGGTGGGCGGCGCCGGGATCTCGGGTGGGCCGCAGTCCTGATTAGCTAGCGATCGTCAGCGCACGAGCAGCTACTTGCGCTCCGCGGCAGCGCGTGGGTCGAACGCGTAGCACCCTGGAGTCGCCAGCAACCGCCCTGTCGGCGTCAGCGACAGGTTGGTTGGGGCCATGAGGCCTGCGGCGCGAAACTGCACCACGCGTTGCTTGTCGCCTCCGCGGTCGTACATGTAGGTGTAGGGGACATCGAGAGACACCCACAAGCTTCCGCTTGCGTCGGCCACCGCGGCGCGGACAACGGGACGGACGGCGGGCAGCTCTCCGTCGGCCGTCTTTCTTCGTGGCCAGGTCGTTGGACGATTCCGCATGTACTCGTCGAGCTCGGCGCCTTCGATGTGGCGCTCGAAGAGCAGGGCTCCCGAGTGGTCGTACTTGCGGAACATCGGGATGCCGGCAACGAAGACGAAGTAGAACCCGCCCTCGGGATTGATCACGACCAGGCCGCTGTTGAGGGCGAGGTGGAGATCGCGTTCCTGTTCGTGTCCGGTCGCGCGCAGTTCGCCAAACGTGCGCGCCGATACGCCATCGGCGCCGAGCTCGGTGATGAGTGAGCCGCCGTCGGGCTGGCTCATGAAGATCGAGCGGCCGTTGTACACGAGCGAACCCACTCCGCTCAGGACCAGCCCGTCGAACGTCACCAGTGGACGTTCGCGTCCGGGCAGCGCGAATCCACCCAGTCGTGAGCCGCTGCTCGAGAAGAACTGGACCCTACCGCGTCCCCCGGGCGCATCGGCGATGACGAAGGAGCCGTCGGCCGCGCGGTCAAACGCGTAGGGACGGAGAATGCGGCCCGCTTCGGCGCCAATCTGGACGATCTCCCGCGGTTCGTCGACACCGGGGGCGACGCTGAAGACAGTGTGTGACCGGCGGTCAAAAACGAGGAATGCGCCGGCCGCCGCTTGCCGGCAGAGCGTCAGCTCGGTGAACCGGCCGGCCACGTGTGCGGGGAGGCCGCCGACCGATTGGAGCGTGAGTGTGGCGGCCGCCAACGTGGCGACGGCCGCCGCCACGACGCAGAGCTGAATGAGCATCTCCTTCAGCCTTCAGCCGTCAGCACTAGTACGCGGCCGTGTCCCTGATCGCCTTGAGGATGTCAGCGGACTGCGGCAGGATGGCCTCTTCGAGGTCGGGGAAGTACGCGACCGGCGTATCGAGCGCGGCCACGCGCCGCACCGGCGCGTCGAGGTGCGGAAACAGATCGCCGGCGATGCGCGCCGCCAGCTCGGCGCCAAATCCGCACGTCATCTGATCCTCGTGTGCAATCACCACGCGGTTGGTCGCCGCCACCGCAGACGCAATCGTCTGCCAGTCAAAGGGCATGATCGTCCGCAGGTCGATCACCATGACGCTGATGCCGTCTTTTTCGGCTTGCTGCGCCGCGAGAAGAGAGCGCTGCACGAGCGCACCCCAGGTGATGACCACGACGTCTTCGCCCTCGCGGCGGACGGCGGACTTTCCGAACGGCACCATGTAGTCGGCGCCCGGATACTCACCCTTGTTGTAGGTCTGGCGGTAGAGATGCTTGTGCTCGAGGAAGAGCACGGGGTCGTCGCACCTGATCGCCGTGCGCAGGAGTCCGGCGGCATCCTGCGCGTTCGACGGAAACGCAATCCGGATGCCGGGGCAGTGCGCGAAGATGCTCTCGCCCGACTGGCTGTGGTACGGCGCGCCGCCACGCAAATAGCCGCCGATCGGCGCGCGGATGACGATCGGACACGAGAACGTATTGTTGGAGCGGTACCGCAACATCGTCAGCTCGTCGCGGATCTGCATCATCGCCGGCCAGATGTAGTCGAAAAACTGGATCTCGACTACCGGCTTGAGCCCGCGGGTCGCCATGCCGGTGGCGCGGCCGATGATATTGGCTTCGGCGAGCGGCGAGTTGAAGACGCGATCGTTGCCGAATCGCCGCTGCAGGCCGTGGGTAACCTTGAAGACGCCGCCTTTGCCGGACACGCTCGACAGGGCTTCCGACCGGCTGCAGTCGGCCACGTCCTCGCCGAAGACGACAATCCGCGGATCGCGCGCCATCTCGTCCTTGAGCGTGCGGTTGATGGCCGCCACCATCGTATCGGATCGACCCTCTGGCGCCGCCTCGGTGGCGAAGGCGCTCGAAGTGGGGTCGACGTCGGGCGAGTAGACGTAGAGCGTGACCGTATCGGGGGTCGGTTTGGGCGCGAGCACGGCTCGCTCGGCGGCGTCGTTCACCTCGCGGTCGACGTCGTGGCGAATCGCGGCGAGATCCTCCTCGGTCGCGAGCCGCTCGGCTTTCAGCAGTTCGGCAAGCTTGACGATCGGATCGCGCGTCGACTCTTCCGCCCGCTCGACGGACGTCTTGTAGAGCTTCTCGTCGTCCGACAGCGAGTGCGAGTACGGCCGGGTGACTCGGGCGTGCACGAGCGCCGGGCCTTTGCGGGCGCGGGCGTACGCAATCGCCTCCGACATGGCGCGATAGCTCGCCAGAAAGTCAGTCCCGTCGATGCTCTGGACGAAGAGGCCGGGAAAGAGGAGACGAGGCGTGAAATATCGCCGCCAGCCGTCTGTACTTCGACCGGCACCGAGATCGCGTAGCCGTTGTCCTCGACGACGTAGACGACCGGCAGGTGACCGAGGCAGGCGGAGTTGAGCGATTCCCAGAACTCGCCTTCGCTCGTCGAGCCGTCGCCGACCGACACGTAGGTCACCTCGTCGCGATGGAAGCGCGACTCCCGGCCCTCGATCGCGGTGACCTTCTCGTAGAGGAGGGAGGCTTCCGCGCAGCCGATGGCCTGGAGGCACTGCGTGCCGGTCGGACTCGACTGCGAGACGATGTTGAGCTGCTTGTGTCCCCAGTGCGAGGGCATCTGCCGCCCACCTGAGGCGGGATCGTCCTTCGACCCGACCGCGGCCAGCAGCATTTCGTAGGCCGTCATGCCGACCGCCAGGCAGAGCGCCCGGTCGCGATAGTAGGGGTAGAACCAGTCGTGGGCGGGCTTGAGCTGCATGCCCGCGGCGACGAGCACGGCCTCGTGGCCGGCGCCGCTGATCTGAAAGAAAATCAGGCTCTGGTTCTTGAGCTGGATTTCTTTGTCGTCGATGCGGCGGGAAAGGACCATCGTCCGATAGGCTCGGAGCAGGTCCTCGCGGTTGAGCCCGTGGGTGTCGAGTGGGCTGGCCGCGCCGCGCTGTAGTTCAGTGCTCCTGCCGTTCGAGACGGCCGAACCCTTCATGCCTGGAGCGTCCCCCCTTCACTGCGTCCCGTCGTCTGGGCCAACGCCAGATTATAGCATCCGGCCCGCGCCCTCCGGCCACCTCGGCTACTCCCGTCGAGACCGGAGATTCCGGCCGGAAACAGGGGGAATCGGGCCCCGCTGGCCATCGATTCCGGGTGCTATAATCCCGGTTCTTTCAGTTCCGTTCCCGCCCGGAAGGACCCCAGATGACCACGCCGACGGTTCGACTGCACCGATGGGATGAGATCGCGCTCGAGAAGGTGACCGAGATGATCTCGCGCAAGATCGTCACCGGTGACCGTGAGATGCTGGCACAGATCTACCTCAAGAAGGGGGCGCTCGTCCCCATGCACTCACACGAGAGCGAGCAGATGACCTACGTGCTCCAGGGGGCGATGAAGTTCCTCGTCGGAGGCGAAGAGATCACGCTGCGGGAGGGTGAAGTCCTCCACATCCCGTCGTGGGTCGAACATCAGGCCGAGGCGCTCGACGACACGTTCGAGCTGGATGTCTTCAGCCCCATCCGCCAGGACTGGCTCGATCACACCGACACGTACTTTCACAAGTAGCGCTTGCGGCTAGTGGATTCGGCCCTTCGAATCCGATCGACCGCCGGAGTAGACGTCGAACTTGCGGCGCAGGCGGCTCATCTTCCACTTGAGATAGCGGTACTTGATCTCGGCGGTCAGCCCGCGGCCGCCCTTCAGATACAGGTAGCCGAAGATCATGCCGCCGAGGTGGGCGGCGTCGGCGACGCCGCGGCTGGGCTGGAAGGTATTGAGCAGCGCGAAGCCGCCGTAGATCATCACGAAGATGCGGGCCGGCACGAACACGAGCAGCAGCATTATCGGCCGCTCGGGGTAGTAGATCGCGAAGGCGAGGAGCAGGCCGAAGAGCGCACCGGACGCACCCACGGCAGGCGTCACGTAAGTGACGGCGGTCGCCTGAAACGGCAGCAGCGAGATGATCAGGAACGTGAGCCCGCCGCCGATGCCGCTGACGGCGTAGTACTGGATGAAGAAGCGTGTGCCCCAGCGCCGCTCGAGCTCGACGCCAAACATCCAGACGCCCAGCATGTTGAACAGGATGTGCAGCGCGCCGCCGTGCAGGAACATGTAGGTCGCGAGCTGCCAGATCCAGCCGCGCTCGATCACCCGCTCAGGAATCAGCCCGAAGTACTCGAACGCTGACGAGGCGAACGTGGTCAGGACGAACACGACCACGTTGATGATGATGATCCACTTGACGGCGAAGGTAATCGGTCCGGGACCGAAGGAGTAACTGATCGGCGAGGAGTTCGCGTAGCGGGACATCAGCCGGCGTTCCGTCGACTATCGTACCACACGGGCTTCAGTGGTCCGCTTCGGCCACAGCCAGATCCGCCGGCCTGATAGGCGTTTCGACGTGCGCGCGCGGGACGGCAGCGGCAGCGCGAATGCGGCCGCCACGAGCGGCACGAGCGCAAGACCGGAGAGCGTCGGCTCGATGCCGACCCGGTCGGCAATCATGCCGACGAGCGGCACGCTCAGGCCGCCCGTGCCCCAGCCGAAGCCCATCATGATCGACGAGACGGTCGCCGCGCTCACCGGTGCGAGCGCCTGCGCGAACGTGACGTTTACCGGCAGCGTTGACTGCAGGAAGAATCCACCGAGCGCGAGCGCGACGATGAACTGCCATCCCGACAGGAAGGGCGCGACGACCAGAAACGGCGTGGCGAGGACCAGCGAGAGCGCGATCACCTTCCGGGCACCGAAACGATCCGCCGTCGGCCCGCCGAAGAATCCGCCGAGGCCGCTGGCAAACAGGTAGATCGCGACCGCCGTACCGGCCTGGCTGACGCTCAATCCACGCCGGGTGAGCATCACGGGCATGTAGGTCGCAAACGAGATCGCCGTCATGGTGCGCAGCACGACGATGAGATAGAGGAGGCCGAGCGGCTTCGCATAGGGCCGGAGCGTTCGGAGCCCGCCGCTCGACGAAGGATGCAGCGGCATCGGCGGCACGCGAGTCAGAAAGAACGCGACGACGGCGAGGCCGGGAAGTGCCAGGAGCGGCGTCCACGTCAGCCCGAAACGCTCGGCAAACGGCGCGAACATCAGCGGGCCGAACGAGAAGCCGAGCGTACCGCCCGTGATGTACACGGACATCGCCAGCCCCGGCCGTTCACCGCCAAGCCGATGGGCGAGGGCCGCCGCCGGCGGATGGAACGCCGCCGCGCCGAGTCCGCCCACGACCAGGATCATCGCGAGCATCACCGGCGTGGTCGCGACGCCGATGAAGCTGAGCACCGACACCGAGACGATCGGACCGACCATGACGAGGAGCCGCGGACGCCACCGGTCAGCCAGACGGCCGAAGCCGATCTGCGCCACCGAAGCGGCCATCTGAAAGCACATCGTCAGCAGCCCCGCCGCGAAGAGCGAGAGGCCGAGCTTCGGGATGAGGAGCGGCAGCAGCGGGGCGTAGATGTTCCCGTAGCCATCGACCATGACATGGGCGCTGGCCATCAGCAGGATAGTCGGGTGCAGTTTGAAGCGCGGCACGTCAGCGGCGGACCAGGCGGCGAGTGACGCTGGCCAGGGCATCATTGAATTCGGCGATGGCGAGCACCCGCGCTGACCCCATCAGCACGACCACGCCCGCGCCGATCGCGGCCGAGACGCGCACCGCCCGCCAGTACCACTCCCGCGACGGCTGTACCTCGATCAACCACTGGGCCGCGAAGTACGACGCCGCGCCCATCAGGATCGAGGCGATCAGGATCTTGACGAAAGAGACCGTGATACGGCGGCGGTCGAGCCCGTCGAGGCGCCGGCCGAGCAGGAAGAGCAGCGTGCTGGCGTTGAACATGGCGGCGATTGCCGTGCCGAGCGCCAGCCCGCGGAATCCCAGGACCTTGACCAGCATGATGTTCAAGACGAGATTGACGCCGATGCTCACGACGCTGACGGTCGCGGGAGTGCGGCTGTTGCCCAGCGAGTAGAAGCTCGGCGAGGCGATCTTGACCGCGGAGTAGCCGATGAGCCCAGGCGCATAGAACATCAGCGCTGCGGCCGTCGCGGTCGTGTCCGTGGGACCGAACTGGTTGTACTCGAGCAGCAACTCTACGATCGGATGCGCCAGCACGACCAGTCCAATCGTGGCGGGGACATTGAGCATCAACATCATCCGCAGGGCGGTCGAAACCGTGCGCCGCATCGACTCGCGATCGTCGTTGGCGGCGTGCTTCGACAGGTCCGGCAGAGCCGCCGTCGCCACCGAGACGCCGAAGAGCCCGATCGGCAGATACATCAGGCGGAACGCCACCTGGAGCCAGGTCACGGCGCCCTGGGGCTCGGTCGTCGCGAGCGAGGTGTTGACGAGCACGTTGATCTGAACCGCGGCGAGACCGAGCGTCGCGGGACCCATGAGCGCGAGGATCCGCCGCAGATCGGGATCGCGGAAGTCGAGCGTCGCGCCGGTAACGAAAGCCCTCCTTGCGCAAGGCCGGCCACTGGATGGCGATCTGCGCCAGGCCGCCAAGGACCGTGGCGATCGCGATCCCCGCAATGTGGTGGCAGACCGATCGGCTCCATCAGCGGGACGATCAGGAACGCGCCCAGGATGGTCACCACGTTGAACATCGCGGGGGACAGCGCCGGCAGAAAGAACCGGTGCAGCGCGTTCAGCATCCCCATCACCGCGACCGCGACCGCGACGGTCGTCAGAAACGGCATCATGATCCGGGTCAGCTGCGTCGTGAGCGCGAGCTTCCCCGGCAAAGCCGCGAACTCGGCGCCCGAACGCAATCGTATCGCGTTATCGAGATGCCGGACGTGATCACTGGTGATCGGCGCCGCGAACAGGATGCGAGGACGACGATCGCCCCGGTGGCGACCAGCAGCGTATTGATGACCAGGTTGCCGAGGCGCCACGCCGCCTCGCGGCCGCGTGTCTGGAGGGTCTTCGTAAACGTCGGGACGAAGGCGGCGGTCATGGCCCCTTCGGCAAAGAGGTCACGGACGAGATTGGGGACGCGGAACGCCACGTTGAAGGCGTCCATGGCCGGCGTGGCTGAGGCCCCGAACAGCTCGCCAACACCATTTCGCGGACGACCCCCAGCAGCCGGCTCGCCATCGTGGCGATACCGATGAGGCCCGCGGATCGGGCCAATCGGGAGCTCATCGGTTCGGCGAGGGTGCCGTGAACCGGCAGTTCAAGGCGCGCATGAGCTAGATGAGCGTACACCACAGCCGTTCGAATGCGGACGATCTGGGCAGGCCGCGTGTCGGAAATGACACGCGCGTACAAAAAAGGCTTCTGCCTTGCGGCAGAAGCCTGATGGAGGATGGATGAGAGGCTTGTGCGAGCCTTTCAAACTGTTTAGACGGCGGGAAACGGGAAAAGTTTGCGCGCATTCTCATCCCAGGCGGCGCTTACGAGCTCGGTGACCAGCTTGCCGTCCACCGCCTGTCCCGCCAGCCTGGGCATGACGCCCTTCATCACCTTGCCGAGATCTTTCGGGCCGCTCGCGCCGAGCTCGGTCACGACTTCATCGACGATCCGCTCGAGCCCGGCGGCATCGATGGGCGCCGGCAGGTAGGCCTCGAGCGTCGTGATCTCGGCCGCCTCCTTGTCCGCCAGATCGTCGCGCCCGCCCTTGCGGAACTGCTCGATCGAATCGCGCCGCTGCTTGATGAGCGAGGTCATCACCTGCTGCGATTCCGCTTCCTCGAGCGGCCGCCCCTTCTGCACTTCCTGGTTCATCAGGGCGGCCTTGGCCATCCGCAGTGCGCCGAGACGCAGGGCGTCCTTGGCGCGCATGGCGTTGGCGATGTCCTGCTGATACGTTCGATGAAGGTCATATTTCGGTTTGGCTCAGGTTCAGGGTTCAGGCAAGAGTTCGACTAAGTGTTCCAGAGCCTTAGCCTGAGCCTGAGCCCTGTCTACCCAAGCGTATCCACCACGCACGGGCTGCGACGAAAACCGTTCCAGCGAGTAGTGCCAGCGCGACGATGCGCGACGATCCTCCCGATGTCCACGCGATGCTGCTGCTCGTGGCCGCAAAGATCGCCAGCGCCGGCACGGACGGCCAGGTAGTACCGCATGTCGACCGGCGTGAGGATGCCCAGCACGAGGAACAGCCCGCAGGTCAGGAACCATCCCGTCGTGGCAAGCGTCGTCCGGTCGCGCGCACCTCGCGACCAGAGGATCGCCACGCCCCAGGTTGCGAGGGCGAGCGCCGGGACGCCGAAGTACAAGTTCAGGTAGCGGGGCACCGAAGCCAGCCGGTCGCCGATGCCCCGTCCGCCGGCATCAGGGGCGGCCGCCGCGGTCTCGCCGCCGATACGGGTCAGCTCGGTGCGATAGGTCTCGAGGAAGTGCGCATAGTAGACAACCACCGCGATGACGACCGCGGCGACCGCGGCGAGCAGCACCGCGACCGCCGGCGACCGTAGTGCGGGCCCGCCGCGCCACCAGAAAAGGAACGCGATGATGACCGCGGCGACCGACCCGATCGCAAACGTGCCGGTGTGCGAGAGGAACGCCGCCGCGAGGACGACCGTGAGGCCAACCACGGCGGCCCGGTGCTCCCAGCGAACGGCAGCCGAGGCGATGAGCGCGAGTGCGGCGACTGATAGCGACTGGGCGAAGGCATTCGTCTGGTTGCCGGCCACCATGACCCCGAAGCCGAGCGGGATGAGGTGGTACAGAGCGACCGCGAGGGCTCCTGCCAGACGGTCTCCGCGCATGCGCGAGGCCATGCCGTAGAGCAGGAGCCCTGCGAGCGCGTCGGCGGCGCAGACGATCGTCCGCAGCACCGTCATGTCGGCCACGCCGCGGCGCACCAGGCCGGCAAACGGAATCGCGAAGACGTACAAGCCCGGCGCGTATGGGAACTGATAGTTCCCGGGGGCGACTGACGTGAAGAAGTACCGTCCCCCGAGCACGTCCTGAAAGCGATGCGCGTGGAAGAGCGTATCGCCGATCGGCATGTCCGGATGGAGCAGCACGAGCAGCTCGAGCAGAAACGCCGCCGCCGTCACATGCAATCGCGAACTTCGCGGTGTTCCTGTACGGCTCGCCGCGCAGGCGCGCCACGCCCACGGCCAGCACGCGTCGTCACGGCACCGGTCCAGAGAGTCGTGCGCGCCACGACATCGGCAAAGTCGGTGTAAGGGCCGAAGCCGCGGGCGACAAGCGCGGCGAGCGCGGCGCTGAGCATGAGCGCCGTGCCAACCGCGGTGGCCGGTGTGACCCCCAACAGCGCCACCGCCGCACCGAGCGCGGCTGACGCCAGCGCCACGCCGGTCAAGGCCGGTCGCGGCGGCAGGACGATGCGGTTCGGCGCGAGCGTCAGCGCGTCGAGCATCACGCCGAGCGCCCGCTTATCGGAAGGCCCGGGGACGAACGTCGACGACGAGCGCATCGAGAGCGCGAGCCCCTGCTGCGCCGGCCGGGCCGGGATTGAGACCTGGACGTCCTCGTAGTCGACGCTGGTCGCGTGGGTGAGGACGAGGACGCCGTCGACGTAGAAGAGGAGATCCGGATTGGGGGCGCCGCCGGCACGGGCGCCGCGCACACGCACGTCGAGGCGCCAGTCCACCTGCCGATCGATATCGGCCAGATCGATCGTCAGCGTTTCCCCCGTCCACGCAAACGTCCGGCCCGTACCGGGTCGAGTTCCGAAGCGTAGACGCCATCGATGATGCCGCGCGGCGGCGTGACGTCGAAGTCCACGTGCAGCGCCGGCGATCGACCGTAGAAGAGCGCCAGCGCGATCGCGCCGCCGAAGGCCGCCAGCACCGCCGCGGCGAGCGCGCGTCCGAGGTCGCGCATCATGAATGCGCCCTCGCCGTCACGTCCGCGTACAGCGCTCGATATTTGCCGGCGACGCCGCCCGGTCTGAAGTCACGCTCGATCGTGTCGCGTGTCTCCCGGTCGGTCCGGCGTTTCTCCAGCAGGGAGGCCACAATCGCGCGCGCGAGCGGCAGCGGCTGCTCCCGCGGCACGATCGACACATCGCGGCCGAAGACGTCGTTGAGCTCGAGGCCGCCAGGGTTGTCGGCGGAGACGACGGGTGTGCCGCAGGCGAGCGCCTCGACCGCGACCGTCGGCAGCGCCTCCAGGATCGACGGCAGCACGAAGAGATCGGCGGCGGCGCAGTAACGAGCCACGACGGCATTATCCACGAGCCCGGCAAACGTGACGTGACGTTCGACGCCGGCGGACCGCGCCGCGGCCTGGAGCTCCGCGAGGAGCGCGCCGGTGCCGCAGATCACCAGCCGCGTGTCTGGGTGCGTGCGGATCACTTCGTTCATCGCTTCAATCAGAAAACGCTGACCCGCGAGCGGATGCAGACGCTTGACGTTTACCAGCAGATGCCGGTTGCCGATTCCGAGCGACTCGCGTGCCTTGGCCTGCGCAGCGTCGTCATGCCACGCGAACTGCGGGCCAACCGGGGGATAGATCGTCTGCATGTGCCGCCGCGTCAGGCCGAGCTCGCCGGCGCGGCCGAGCAGGCGCTCGCTGTAGAACGTCACCGCCGAGGCAGCCTGATATGCGCGGGTGAAGAGGTCCGGCCCGAACCGTTTCGGCGCATAGTGCCAGATCTCGGTGCCATAGAGCGTCAGCACCACTGGCTTCCCGCGCCGGCGCGACAGCAGTACCGCCAGCTCGGCCAGTAGACCGTTGCTGTGAACGTGCACGACATCCGCGCGGTCGATCGCCGGCCTGAGCGCCTGCTGGACGCGCCGTGCGGCGATGACCCCTCCCACGCGCAGCGTGCGCGCGACCCAGCCGTCGGTGCGGCGCGGAATCCACACCGCCGGTCCGGGAAGCGTCGCCGGGTGCCCCGCCCGTGGCGGATGCGCGACGTACTCGACGGTGTCCCCGGCCTCGGCCGCCCAGAGCCCGAGCTGCCAGGGAAGCAGCGCATTGGCTGCCTGATCCGGCGGCAGGTGCGGCGTGACATGAACGATGTGCAACTCGGATTCGCCTCCGGGTCACGGATCACGCGTCACGGGACGCGGATCACGCGGATTACGGATTACGCGGATCACGGGAGCGGATCACGCGGAGCGATGGTAGAAACGCTCTCAGTTCCTCGTCCAACAATATTCGCGATGTTCATGCGCAGTAACGTGCGCGGAACTCCGCGAAGGTGACTGGCTTGGCGCCGATCTCCTTGGTGGCAAACGCCAGGAATTTCTCCAGCCGGTCGCAGAAGGCGTCGAGCTCGCCCTCGCGTCCGGTTGTAAGGGCTGCCGCCGACGATCGCCTCGCTCGAGTGGAAGAGCAGGTTGAGCACGGGCTCCTGCGCGCGCGCCAGGTCGCGGGCGAGCGCCCTCATGTCGTCGAGGGATGAGTACGACGGCCGCAGCCAGCGCAGGCGCAAGAGACCGAGGACGCGCAGCAGACGTTTGGTCGTGTACGGTCGCGGCGCACGTGCGTAGGCATACTGCAGCCGCTTGGGGAGCCACCGGTTCAGCCCGGCACTCACCGGCACCTCGAGCAGGTTGCTGGTCCCGGCACGCGTGGCGCTGTCGTAGGCCAGGAAGTATGGCGTCAGCGGAGCGTCGACGAACTCGGGGCCGCCCTTGTGCGCTTCGTAGAAGAGCGGCGCCACGCTCGATTCGACCAGGTACCCTTGCTGCTCGAGCGCCGCGACGTGATCGGCCGAGAACCCGAAGCGGCCCGACCGGTACGACACCGGACGCGTGCCGACGGCGGCCGCAATCGCTTCGGTCAGCGCCGCGAGTTGCGCCTCGAACTGACGGCGCGGCAGCGTCGACGCATACGCGTGCCGCCGCACGTCGTCGGCCGTGCACGGCGGTGTTTCCCAGACGTGGTGGTGTGCGCCGATTTCGCAGTCACCGCCGGCCTGCAGCTGCCGCAGCACTTCTGCGGACCGCGCATCGGTCGCGACCGGGTGGGTGATGACGTAGGTCGGGCGCACGCCGTGACGGGCGAAGAGCGCGTGCAGCCGCGGCAGCGCGTAGATGTTCTCGAACGTCTGATTGATTCGAGCCGCCGCGTCCCACTGGTTGTCGCCTTCGGTGTCGATGCCGACGAGCAGGTGCATTACCGATCCTGGTCCGAGTCCCCGAGCGTGACGTGCCAGCGATCGGTATCCTCATAGAACGACGGCGCGACGTCGATGCCGTTCACCTTGACGACGAACTGCACCGTCGACTTGACCTGGAAGTAGCCGGCCCGCTTGAGCACGCGCCGAAATCCCGCGTGCATCGCGAACGTGCGGATCTTGTCGGAATCGGCCTGGCGCGCCTCCCGGTCCACCCAGCCGAGCAGCGTCCCGAGGCCGGCGGTATCGTCAGGGTCGGCGAGAAAATCCACCAACACCGTCACCCGGCCGCGCGGCTCGCCGAAGTGCCGGTACACCGCATAGCCCACGTTGCGGTCATCCCGGCGCAGCGCGGCGATGACATAGCGGATGTGCGGCGCCGTCACGAACTTCCAGTTGAGATACGCGGCGTCGCGCCTTACCGCGAAATTGAACTTCGGCGCGAGGGATTCCCAAAGCTCGGTGAAGCTGTCGTCGAAGCGCTGAATGAGCCGCACCTCGGCTCCGAGCGGACGCGTGCGCGCGACGATCTTCACGACCGGGAGGGTGACGGCCGACACCAGCCGGTTGACGCTCACCGGCCAGGTCGGAATCCGCAATGCCCGCCGCGTGAGCGGCTTGACCAGGCAGGGCAGCGGTCCGACGTCCGGCCAACGCAGCTTGTTGAACAGGCGATAGGACGACTCCGACAACCCCAATCCGAGCGAGGCGCCGACGTTGCGGTCCCAGGTACGGAAGAGCACCTCGCCGAGACCCTGGCGCTGGCGCTCGGGCGCGACCATGACATCCATGCCCCACGATCCGCGTACCTGCTGCCCGGCGATCATCACCTGCACGGGCATCGTCGCGTACTGGCCGACGATGGCCGGGCCTTCACGCGCAATCCAGATCTCGGGTTCGCCGCGCGGGCTGTTCGGGTTGCGGAGGTACTGCCAGTCCCAGCGCAGCCGGCTGGCCTCGGCGGCGTCGTGCCCGAACACACGACGATAGAGGGCGTCGACGACGCGCCGGTCTTCGGCTCGATAGCGATCGATCTCGGCCATTACGCTGTCGCCGACCCTCGAGTCAGCACGTACTCCATGTTACTGATCAACGCGTCCTGCGTCAGCGGGCTGTCGCGCAGCCATCGGCCGACGGCGGCGGGCAATCGCCGGACGGTCGAGGTGACGTGCAATTCCTCGCGCACGATCCGCAGCCCGGCTTCGGCGATCTGACGCCTCAGCCGCGTCACCCTGACCTTCTCGAGCAGGTCGTCGTGCTTGACCTCGCCCCGTCGCGCGGCCCGGATGAAAGAGTTCTCGTGCGCCGGCTCCTTGAGCGTCCAGGCCGCATGCCGGGCGAGGAACCGGAACGTCCCGAACGCGGCGCGCCGTCCGATCGAGCAGGTGCAGCGGGACCTGTACTTTCAGCCGTGGCAGATGCGCGCCAGCGAACGAGAGGTACGGCGCCGTCGACAGGAAGACATGCCCGCCCGGCGCCAGCACGCGGGCGCACTCCCGCAGGTACAACGGGGCGTCCGCGACGTGCTCGATCACCGCGTGTGACAGCACCATGTCGAACGTGCGATCGCGGAAGGGCAGGTACATGCCGTCGGCCAGGGCGAAGGCCAGGTTGCCCCGGTTCCGCTCGCGGCCGAGCCGGACGCCGGCGTCCTGGAACCGATCGGCGGGATCGATACCGACGACGAACGCCGCCTCTTCCGCGAGCGACAGTGGCATCCCGCCGCCGCCGCAGCCCGCGTCGAGCACCCGCCCACGAATCGTGACGCCGGCGCGCTCGAGGAACGCGATCACCTTCGCGCTCCGGTAGTACTCGAACAGCGCGTAGTCGTACTCGGATCGGAACCTCAGGTCGGCGTGCGCCTTGATGGCGCGCTCGTCAATAGTGCGCACGACTCACGGATCCCTATCCTGCCAACCTTGTTCCCGAACTTGTCGATGAGCGCGGCCCGGTCGTGGCCGGTGGCGGTCTCGGCGACGTCGAACGTCTTGATGGTGGTGCGATTCGGGTAGGCCGCTAGCACGTCTCGAATGACTGGTCCTTCGTACCCGATGTATGGCGCAACGTAGGTCAAAATATACCGCACATCGTCGCGCTGCTTTCCGATCGTCGTAGTTACCGAAGCCGCGCCCGACGAAGACCGGCTTGATGCCGTTCTCGAGCGCGAGCCCGTTGGCGAGCTTGCCGTGCACGAGCGTCCCCCGCGGCAGCAGCGTACCGAGCTCGACCGAGGCCAGGTAGTTCTTGTAGGTCCGGTCCTTCGCCCATTGCGCGAACTGCACCAGTTGGCCGGCTGACACCAGCGCCGCGACGAGCAGTGCCGCTGCCGGACTCCACTGACGTGCCGCCATGAGCTTCGGCAGTGTTGGCCACGTGAGATACACCAGCGCCCGTGCACAGGAGCGCGACGGCGGCGCCGAGGCGCACACCCGGCCGCGGCTCGTAGAGTGCGACGAGCCGCGTCAACGCGCCGGCGACCACGTACAGGCCGTAGAAGACGATCGGCAAGCCGACGAGCGCCGTCGTGCGCGGCATTGCCGGGAGCTCCACCGGCAGCAGGCGACGTTCTCTACCGAGCACGATGGCGGTGAACGCCACCAGCGCTGGAATGAAGAACACGAAACGGCGTTCGTTCCCCACATCATGGAGCAGGAGCTCGAGGGCCCCGAGCCCGATCCACAGCGCGAGCAGTCGCTCCGCGGGCGCCACGGTGCGCCACCGGGACACAGCCCGCAACCAGTCCCACGATGCCGATCGCCACGGTGAACCACATGCGCGTGAAGATGTCGTGGACGATGGGAAACCAGGTCACCCGGTTCAACAGCGACTGCAGGTCGTAGCTGGGCTTTCGGGTCACCGACATCTGCCAGTTGTAGAAGCGGTAGTCAGTCCAGTTGGGGACCACGAAGATCGCGAGCGCGACGATGCCGCAAACGGTGAGGCCCGCGAGCGTGGTGAGAGCCGCCCTGCGGCTGGCGGGCGTATCGGCAGCCGTGGGTCGAACCAGGATGAGCACCGCCTCGACGCCCAGGGCAGCGACGAAGAAGATGGCCGCGGCCTTGGTGAAGTAGGCAAGCAGCGCGCACGCCGCGGCCATCGCTCCCCACAGCGGCTGCGTCTGGGCGCGGACGTAGCAGTACCACGCGGCCACCATGAAGGCCACCATCGAGGCCTCCATGAGTGCGGCGCGGTTCCACATGACGTAGACGTAGTTGGTGGCCAGAAGCGCACCGGCAATCAGCCCGGCTTCACGGCCCGCGATGCGCCGCACCCCGAGCGCGAGCAGCACGACCGAGGCAACGCCTGTGAGCTCCGAGACCAGGCGCGCCTGCCAGACGCCGACGCCAAAGAGCGCGAACGATACAAACTCGAGGCCCGTGAACACCGGCGCGATGAACATCGGATTCCAGGCGTCTTCGCTCCATCGTCCGAACAGCGCCCGGTTGCGCGCGTTGTGGACCCACGCGCCTTCGTCATGCCAGACGATGCCGACGGTGGTCGTCCACGGAGGATCGGCCGTGGGAAACGACAGGCGCAGGGCGAGCGCCGCGAGCGTGATGAGCAGCAACCACCCGGCGAAGCGGCGGGCGTCGAGGGGCCGGGGAGCGATCACGGTGTGCCGCCCCGTCGCAGCCAGATGTCGTAGCCGTCGGGGCCGGTCGCCTGCACGTAATGGGCGCGCAGCCAGCCGGAGAGCGACGGGGTCTTCATGAAGAACGCCGCCGAGTCGTCGACATCTGGCGCCCAGTCGCGCAACTGCAGAGCAATCACCGTCGGACGATTGACGTTGAGGTCGGAGAGCAGGCCCTCGGTGCCGTATCCTGGCCGGCCGTCGTTGAAGCCGACGATGACCGGCCGGCTCCAGAAGAACCGCGAGGCGCTCGCGCGCTTGGCTTCGACGTAGGCCGCGCACGTGAAGCCGAAGACGAACACCCGATCGGTAGGCTGGCTGTGCGCGGCCAGGTACTTGCCGAGCGTGTCGCCCGCGAGCGCCGAATACTTGCGGTCGTCGTCGTAGCGCGCGAGGTAGGCCTCGCGCGACATCGCGCCGAGCGCGTAACGGGCGTCGAAGATCGTCTGCTCGGCGAGCTTGTCGAACTGATTCACCCGCCACGACCGCGACGATGACGACGAGCGCCACCGGCACGGCGATGAGCCGCGCCGCCTGGCCTGTTGCGGCGCGCAGCCAGCGTCCAGGCGAGCATCCCGCCCCATCCGGCGGCCAGCGCGAGCGCCGGGATTGGCCTGGATGAAGTACTGCGGCAAGCCGCGGCTGCCGTTGATGGCGATCGACGCGCACGCGGCGGCGACCCACACGACCGGCACGAGGCGCTCCCGCGCGCCCAGGGCGCCGGCGAGGAGCAGCAGGCAGCCCGCGCCGCCGACCGTCCAGAGGGCGTCGAAGCGCGCGCGCTCGATCGGAAACGCGATCAGGTAGCGCGCGACATCGAGGGGGCTCCGATAGGTCTCGCCCGAGTATTCGAGGTTGTAGAGGAGCGTGGCGTCGATGAGCGGGCGCAGCGCGCCGCCGACAGCGAAGATGACGGGGATCGTCAGCGCCGGCAGCAGGAAGCCGGCGATCATCCTGAGGAGATCGCCGCACGGTAAGACGACGGTGCAGCCACAGCGCGACGACGCCGGCGACCGCGAAGACGGCCGCGTTGTACTTGAGGGCAAAGGCCAGGCCGAAGAGCACGCCGGCGCCGATCATCGTGGCCGGTCTGGGCCGCTTGACCTTGCGCAGGAGCAGGACCATGGCCGCAGTTACGGCCAGGGCGATGAACGTCTCGCACTGCGATCGCAGGCGGATGCCGCCGACGCGTGTGAAGGCCGGGTTCGACAAGAGGAGGAAGACAAGCGCCGCGGCGGCGCCGGTTCCGGCGGGGCCGGTCAGCCCGCCCAGCCGGTAGAGCAGCACGGCGATGGCGGCTGCCGCGGCGAGGTCGGCTGCCGGCACGACGGCATCGTGCGCCCAGACCGTCCGCAACCCGGCATACAGGAAATGGATCGCCGGCGGCTTTTGATCCCACGCATCGCGGTAGGGAAGGCCGCCCGCCCGAACCCGCTCGCCGACGTAGGCGTAGAGCGACTGGTCCGCGCCCATGGGCTGAACGAGCGACGGCAAGCGCAGAGCGAGGAGCGCGAGCCCGAGCACCAGAGTCAGCCGGGCACTCATGACGCTCGTGGCGAGACGGTGAGTAGGAAAGCCCAAGCCGGCTGGGTTATAGTGCTTTCGAGCCGCATCCTTTGTCCGCTGCGCATCTTGTCTGCCGCCCGGCCCCAGCCCTGTCCATCATCGTCCCGACCTACAACGAGCGCGATCGGCTCGGGGATCTCGTCGACGCCGTGTTTGCCGCGTACGCGAAGCGAGGCCTCGACGGCGAGCTCGTGATCGTCGACGACAACTCGCCGGACGGAACCGGGGCGCTGGCTGACGAGCTCGCGACGCGGCACCGGATCCAGGTGATTCATCGCCGCGGCAAGCTCGGGCTCGGGACGGCGGTCATCGAAGGGTTCGAGGCGGCGCGGGCGCCGATCGTCGGGGTCATCGACGCCGATCTCAGCCATCCGCCCGATCTGCTCCCCTCGATGCTGCTCATCATGCAGCGCACCTCTGCCGACGTCGTGATTGGCAGCCGGTACATCCCTGGCGGTGGCACGAAGAACTGGCCGCTGGGCCGCCTCGTGCTCTCCCGCCTGGCCTGCGTCCTGGCGCACGTGCTGACGCCGGTGAGCGATGCCACCTCGGGCTTCTTCCTGATTCGGCGCGACCTCGCCCGCGGCGTGAAGATCTCGGCCGGCGGGTTCAAGATTTGCCTGGAGCTGTTGGTGCGCGGCCGGGCGGCGTCGATCGTCGAGGTGCCGTACGTCTTCGTCGGCCGCACCGCCGGGGAGAGCAAGATGAACGTCAAGGAGGCGACGGGCTTTCTGCAGCAGCTTCGCGACCTCCGGGCCTTCACGCGTCAGCACCCGCCGCTCAATCAGCGCCATCAGCGCATCTCGGCCGCCGAGCTCGCGTCACTGTCGCGTCAGGCCGTCGGCGGGAACTGACGGCCGGCGCGCGACCGCCGTATCGACGGTTCGGGCGCCGAGAATCGTCCGCGACAGCACCTGCCAGACGATCGCCTGCTTGGTCAGCGCGAGGCGCGCGACATCGCCCAGATGACGCGTGATGTACGACGGGCGCAGGAAGAAGCGCCGCTTGGCGCGGTTGATGGCCTCCATGACGATCCGCTCGTCGAGGCCATTGCCGTGGAGCATGTAGTACCAGTACTCCATCTTCGTCCACTCGGCATCCTCGGGCTTCAGCCAGCCTTCGCGCACGCACTTCTCGTACAGCGCCGTGCCCGGGATACGGGCACCGCGGGATAGAAGTTGGCGAAGTCGGGATCGAGCTCGATGGCGTAGCGCGTCGTCGCCTCCATCGTCTGCGACCGTTTCGCCCGGATAGCCGAAGATGAAGAAGGCGAACGACTTGACGCCGGCATCGCGCATGTTCTTGAACGCCGTCTGGATCTTCTGGCGTTCGAGGCGCTTGGTCATGTCCTTGCGGACTTCTTCCGACTCCGATTCGATCCCGAGCGCCAGCATCCAGCACCCGGCCTTCTTGAGGCGGTGGACGAACGCCGGATCGGTGAGGTTGTCGGCACGCGCGTTCCCGAACCACTGGATGGGCAGGTTGCGCGCGATGAGCTCGTCGCAGAACGCCGTGAACGACTTGACGTTCAGCGTGACCGTGTCGCCCCAGAGGTAGAAGAAGTCCACGCCGAGCTCGCGGTGGGCCTTCTCGATTTCGTCGACGAGCACCTTGGCGCTGCGCTCGCGGAACTTGTGCCCCTGGTGGATCGGCGCGACGCAGAAGTCGCACGTGTAGGGGCAGCCGCGGCTGGTTTCGACGAGCACGTACGGCTTGTTCACCATCGGCAGCGCGTAGTGCTCGAGGGCGAGCAGATCCCACGCCGGGCTCGGCGTCTGCTGAAAGGCGGTGAACTGGCCGTGGGCGCGATGCGGCGTCACGGTGCCGTTGCGCCGGAACGTCAGGCTCGGCACCTCGTGCAGCCGGTCGAGCGAATCGAGCGCGGCGAGCGCGGTCAGCGCTTCTTCCGGCTCGCCGACGAACATGCCGTCGACCTCCGGCGCTCGCTGCATCGACTCGGCCGGGCGTCGTCGAGGCGTGCGGGCCGAAGCAGAACATCGGCGCGCCGAAATGCCGCTTCAGCTTCGCGAGCTCGAGGACGTCGGCGTCGAGGGTCGGCGTCGTGCTCGGAAACACGATGAGCGACGGCCGGAAGCCCTCGCCTTCGAGGCGGGCGATGACCTCGTCGATCGACAGCCGCTCCGCCGTCGCGTCGATCAGCCGCACGCTGGCAGCCGGCGTTGCGCAGCAGCGCGCCCATCAGGGCGAGCGTGTAGGGCGGCTTGGTCGTGCCGAGCACGTCCTCGCGTTCCTGGCATCGGCCCTGACGGGTGAACGCCACGCCGTTGATGAGCGGCGGGTTGATGAGAAGCGTCTGGCGTCCGAGGATGTCTGCTGCCGTCATTGAACGACCGTCAAAGGGATCGCGCGCCGCGGGGCGACGCCTTCAGGGAAGGGTTGAGCCACGGGTTCCGGCGACAGCTCGACTTTGCAGCAGCGCCGGCAGACCGGAAAGATGCCGTGCTCGAGCAGCCGTCGCCTCATCTCGACGTAGGTCGGTCCGTTCCAGATTTCCTCGAGCGATGACGGTCGCGAGGTCGCCGACTTCGACGCGGATGAACGGGCAGAAATAGACCTTGCCCGAGAAGCCCACCCGGGCGTGCAGGAACGGGATACAGGCACCGTCCCTCCAGCTTCGCGCCAGGCGTGTAGTAGTTCTCGATCAGCTGCGGATGAACCTTCGGGCGGTAGTCGAAGAGGACGTTGCGCTGCCGGCACTTCTCGGCGAGCGCCGCCACCTGCTGCTTGACGCGCGCGATGTTCAGGCCCGGGATCGGGCGTGATGAACGTCGCGATCACCGACGGATCGTCGGCGCCGATCATCCGGACGGTTTCGGCGACTTCCTCCGGCGTGCTGAACATCAGGTGGTTGAGCCCGATGGCGTCGACGCCGAGCTCGTCGGCCACGTCGACCATCTGCGTCGAGCGCCTCGAGACTCTCCTGCGCGACGGTCGTGTTGATGCTGACGCGAAGCGGCGCGTGCTTGCGCCGCGCCGCGTCCTGCAGGCGGCGCAGGCCGGCGCAGGTGCGTTCGAACGTGCCCTTCAACCCGCGCGCGCGATCGTGCAGCTCCCCGGGACCGTCGACCGACACGCTGATGTGCTTGAGGAAGCCCGCCGCCGCCAGATCGGCCAGCGCCTCGGCCCGTTCCTCGTTGATGATCGTGCCGTTGGTCGTCAGGTAGCCGCAAGAGTAGCCCTTCTCCCGGAAGAGGTCCAGCACGGACATGATGTCCTTGCGCATGAAGATCTCGCCGCCGGTGAGGCTGACCTGGAACCCGGGCTGATCGGGGAAGGCCTGGCGCAGCCGCTCGACCGTCATCTCCTGACGCCATTCGCCCTCGATGTTGAGGAAGTCGATGACGTAGCAGAACTCGCAGTGCAGGTTGCACCGCATCGTCGCTTCGTAGACGGCGCCAATCGGCAGCCGATCGGCGCGCCCGTCCTTGTCGCGCAGGAACCGCTCGATCCGGTGCTCGTAGCGACGGCGCCGGTAGCGCGCCCAGGCATGCCTCGCCAGCGGGACGGCGCGCGCGCGCGTCGCGATCGACTCGCGAAGTTTGGCGACCGTTTCGGCGGCCTTACGTGCCAGGGGCATTCAGTTGCCAGATCTCCAGTGGTGGACCGGGACGCTCGAGCGCGTCGTCGATCCGGGCATCGGTGTTGTGCAGGAATGGATCGATCCGCGCCTGCTCGGCCTCGCTGACTCCAGGCCGGTACGGCGAAAACGCGGCGATCCGCCGTCCTTCACGAGAGAGCGCAGTGAGGAACGGCAACGTCTCTGGATCCGGTCTATTGTAACGCTTGACGAGGACATACGTCACGCCCAGCCGCCTCAGCGGCTCCAGCCCGGCGCTACCACCCAGCTGCGCCGGATCCACGTAGATCTTCTCGGCATCAAGCCCGCCGCGGCCCAGATAAATCAGGCGATACGCCGGCGACGGATAGGGATCGAGCGACGAGCTGCAGCTGGAACTTGGTCGAGGCCGCCTCGGCGCTCCCGAGGTTGCGCGTCAGCGCCTCGGTCAGCCCCTCTCGAGAGGGCGTCAGCACGGCCGAGTAGGGCTGCGTCAGGATCGTCGCGCCCGGCGGCACATGGGCTTCGATGAAGCGCTCGGCCAGCGTCCGCGTGTCGTCCTGGCGCAGGAAGAGATCGGATCTGACGCTGGCGCAGCGCGCCGGGAGCCGCGGCGAGCGCCACGAGGACCCAGAAGAACGACCGGACGATCGCCGGCGACGCGCGGCTCAGGCTCGACGAGCGCCCAGGCGGCGAAGAGCGCCAGGAACGGCAGCACCGGGTTGAGGTAACGGCTCGCGGGCGCCGTGTTGGCGATGAAGAGCAGAAACGGAACCGGGAACGCGAGCAGCAGGATCGCGCGCGCGGGGGCCGACGCGAGCATCCACACGCACGCCGACGAGGCCCAGGAGCGCGACCGGCTGGCCAACCGCGTCGGCCCACAACATCTCGAGATACCGCACCGCGGGCGCAAACGCGCCGGACGTCACGGCGCGGTCGATGACGATCTGGCGGTTGGCGGTGATGTCGCGCCAGGCCGTCAGCGGCTCGACGAGCAGAAACGGCGAGAGCGCGAAGAAGACGACGAGGCTCGCCGCCCCGCCGTACGACGAGTTGGCGAAGGCAGGCCACCGCGCCGCGTCGCTCTCCAGCCCTGGACGATGACGAGCGCGAGCGGGATCGCCAGAAACACGCAGTAGTAGTGCGTCGAGAAGGCGACGCCGCACGCCGCGCCCGCGAGGAGCGTGTCGCGCTGTCGCGGGCCGTCCGCGCGCGCGCACGGCCACACGCGCGTCATCGCGAGGTAGGCGAGGACGACGGCCAGCGTCGCCGGCACGTCGTGCTTGACGTAGTGCGAGTCGCGCACGTGCAGCGGCGAGACGGCGAGGAAGACCGCCGCCGCGATCGCGGTCCGATGATCGGTCAGGCGCGCGGCAAGCCGGTAGAGCACGGCAATCGTCGCCGTGCCCGCCGCGACGCCGAGCGCGCGGCCGGCCGTGTAGATGCCGGTCGGATCGGTGAAGTAGAGCTGCTGCAGCGCGCTGATGGACGCGACGCGGCCGCTCAGCCAGACCCACGCCAGATACACTCCGACCCAGGCGAACAGCACGTAGAAGTAGAACGTCGGATAGAGAAAGTTGTGCGGGTTGAGCGTGCCTCGGGCAAAGCTCAGCGCCCGCGCCATGATCGACACTTCGTCAGGGTTGTACACCGCGGGAAGGCCGTACTGCAGGCCGACGACGCGCAGGCCGAACGCGAGCAGGCAGACGAGCGGCCAGCGCCAGCCACGTTCGCGAGGGCGCCGTCACGTCGCTGCGCTCCCGCGTTGCGGGCGGGACGACGGCTTCGTCTGGCAGATCGGTCGCCACGATCTCGCCGGCGAACTCGGTCGTCTCGGCCGTCGGCGTCAGCGGGCTGCGGGCGCGCCGCGCGCGACCGGCGGAACCGCTCGAGCACGCGCAGCTCCTCGGGGCGGAAGAACCCGCCAAGCCACAGCCCCGCGGCCATGACGACGACGACGGTCGTTCCCCGAACGAGCACGCCGAGCGCCGGGTCCATCGCCGGCAGCGCCCGGCCCGCGGCGTAGGCGACGATCGCCGCCCCGACGACGCGTGCCAGCCGGCCGGTCTCGTAGCGGACGGGGTAGAAGCGCTGCGAAAAGTGATAGGCGATCGCCGCCTGCGCCGCGTACGCGACGCCGTTGGCGTAGGCGGCGCCCATGATGCCGTATCGCGGGATGAGCAGCACGTTCAGGCCGATGTTCAGCGGCGGCCGAGATCGCCGTCGCGACCGGATAGTACTCGGTCCGCCGCGTGATGTTCAGCCCGATCGACGTCATCAGGTAGACGCCCTGGAAGAACACGCCGAGCGACGTCCAGGCGACGACGCCCGCGGCGGCCGTGTACTGGCCGTGCGTGACGACGTGAGCAGATCGGCGGCGATGGCCGAGAGCCCCGCCGTCATCAGCGCGAGGATCGCCACGCCGTAGGTCGTGACCGCGCTGAACATGCGCTCGGCGCCCGGCTCTCTGACCGTCGCGTAGTAGAAGGGCGCCCACGCGTACTCGAACGCCGCGAGGAAGACTTTCTGGATGAGCCCGACGCTGACGCCCATCGCGTAGAGACCGATCTGCGGCAGCGAGACGAAGAACGTCAGGATGAACTTGTCGCCGACCGCGATGACCTGCTGCGCGAAGCCGTGCGGCACGCGCGGCAGGCCGAACGCGAGCGACTCGCGCAGCACCGCGGCCGAGAACACCGGCCGAATGAGCGGCGCGAACCACCGCACCATCACCACCAGCAGCACCGCCGTGACGACGAGATCGGCGACGACGACGCCCATCACGCCGTAGCCGAAGCCGACGACGAGCAGCGAGGCGGAGCACCAGCGTCGAGGCCGAGCGCGCGAACGCGAGCAGGCTGAACTCGCGCGCGCGCTGCTGCATGCGCAGGACGTGGAACGGGATGAAGGTGAAGCCGATCGCGAACGTGTTCAGCAGCACGAGCTGCAGCGCCAGCGTGTAGCCCGGCGCGCCGAGCCACGCCGAGAGCCAGGGCGAGACCGCGACCGAGGCCGCGAGCAGCAGGCCGTTGGTCGCGAGCAGGAAGAAGAACAGCGTGCTCGCCAGCCGCTGGCGCGCGCGGTCGTCCGGCGCAGTCGTACCAGAAGCGCATGAACGATCCGTCGACGCCCCAGCGAAAGAACAGCTTGGTGACCGCCTCGACGCTGCCGAGGAGCGCCAGGATCCCGTAGTCCTCCGTCGACAGGTACTGGACGTAGACGCGGAGCAGCGCGAAGTTGACGATCTGGATGGAGACGTCGCCGAGGCCGTAGATGGCCAGGTTCTTCGACAGCTCGCGGAGTTTTGAAACAACAGGGATGCTCGGGTGGAGAGGCTATCTCACGAAGCGCGTGTCCGTGCGATGTCCGTGTTGTCCGTGGCTGGTTTCCGGAACGTCAGCAGGTTCAGGAAGCACCAGCCGGGCACCGGAATGAGCCGGGTGAGCCAGCGGTGGAGCGGCAGGAGCGCGCGCGGGTGCCGGCGGATGAGGCGCGTCAGCACGGGAACGGTCGGAAAGATTCCGCGTGCGCGCGACGAGGACGAAGCCGGCGCGCTCGCGCCAGCTGGATGTACTCGGCCACCGGGCGATCGCCAGGGTGCTTGAGCTCCGACGCCGTGCGGATGAGCCGTCCCTGCAGCAGGAAGTGCACGCGCGATTGCAGGTGCGCGAGGTTGGGCACCGAGACGAGCAGCTCGCCACCGGGCCGCAGCACGCGCTGCAGCTCGGCGAGCGCCACCGGCTGTTCCTCGAACGTCAGGTGCTCGAGCACGTCGAGGCACAGCGCGCGATCGAAGACGCCCGCGGCCATAGGGCAGCGCCGTCACCGAGCCGGCATGCACGCGCTCCGACGAGTAGTGCGCGTCGACGCCTTCGATCGCGAGCCGGTCCGGCATACTCGCTGACGAGCACGCCCTCGCCGCATCCGGCGTCGAGCACGCGCGTCGATCGCGGCAGCGCGTCGAGCCAGGCGCGGACGGCCGCCAGCTTGGCGAGGTAGGTCGGATAGTAGTCCCACGACGGGTCCGGCTCCCGATGGTAGTCGCCTCGCGCGGCGTACTCGCCCCCGCGCACCACCGGCGGGCTGGCGCTCATGATGGGAGTGATTCTAGTCCATTAAAAAAGCCCGAGGGACGCTCGGGCTTTTTGTGAGTCGATCGCGGCGGACGTCCGCACGCGTGCGGCGATCGATTGCGTTTACCGCCACCGCCCGGGCCAGGCACTCCCGGCGGCCGGATGATCTGGCTGCTGCGGGTTGGTCTGATACGGATTGCCGGGGACGTTCGGCGCCGGCGGCGGCAGCATGCCCGGACGCGTCAGCGTCGGCATCGCCTGGCCCGGCTGCATGCCGGGCTGCATCGGTGGCTGACCGGGGAACTGCTGCGGCGGCGGCGGCGTGCCCGGCGGCATGATGCCGTTCGGCTCGCCGTCGTCGTCGATCACGACGTTGGGCATCACGACCTGCGGCTGCGGCCTGGGTTGTTGAACGTCGGCGCCGCCGCCGACATCGCCGGCGGCCGGCTCGCCGGCATGATCAGGATGCGATCGTACGACGAGGCGCCGACCGTTCCCGAGCGAGGCTTGGCGATGTAGCCGCTCGCGGAACGCAGCAGCGTCTCGAGCGCGCGGCCTTCGGGGACGTCGGTCAGTTCGAGCGTGACCGTCGGACCGGTCAGCCGCTCGGCACCGACGACCTTCGTCTGTCCGACGCGTCCCCACTCGTCGAGGATCTGTCGAATCGAGACGTCCTGCGCGACGATCGTCACGCGGCCGTTGGCGATCGACAGGCGGAGATCGCCGGCGCCGGCCGTCGCCGCCGGCACGACGAGCAGCGCCGAGAACAGCGACGAGTCCAAGCTTCTTCATAAGGTCACCCTGACGTTACAGATTTCAGTATACGCCTCATTGGACGTCGGGGCGAGCGGAGCGGTTGGACGGCGGCGGCCGCCGGCGAGCTCGGCCGCGCCGAGCTGCCAAACGGCTAAGGCTGTTCTCCTTACAGGAGTTTCGTGATCCAGAGCGGCGAGTCTTTTTTCGGGAGATCGCACGACCGGCAGATGTCCGGCCCGCCGCTCTCGAGGTGCTGACGCGGCGCGCGTCGCGGTAGGGCTCGGCGTTCCAGACTTCCTGAATGCGTCGAGGTGTTGAGATCCCCGAGCACGGTGCGGCCGTCGAAGTCCGCGCAGCAGAGCGAGACGCGCCCGTCCCAGAGCACCGTGAACGTCAGCCAGGGGCGGTAGCACGGGTAGTTGACGTCCGACTCGACGTTGAGCGTTCCGGCCCAGTTGTGGAGGTCGGTGATGTGGATCTTGTCGGCGATGCCGCGCCAGTGTTCGATGAACGCCTGTTCGTCGAGCGAGTTGTTCTGCCGGACGAACGACAGGATCAGCTTGGGGCGCCGCTTGCCGAGCTCGGCACGAATCCGCACCAGCCGCTCGATGTTGGCGATGACCTTGTCGTACTTCAGGCCGATGCGCGTCGACTCGAACACTTCCTTGCCCGACGCGTCGACGCTGATGTTGATGGCGTCGAGGCCCGCCTCGATCATTCCCCGGGCGACGTCTTCGGTGATGAGCGAGCCGTTGCTGATCATCCCGACTTCCTGGATGCCCTTCTGCTTGGCGTAGCGGACCTTCTCGACCAGCTGACGATCGACGAACGGTTCGCCGTAGTTGTGCACGCGCACGTGCGTGATGCCGAGCTCGGCGCACTCGTCGACGATCTTGCGGAAGAGATCGAACGTCATGATGCCCTGCCGGCGGTGCATCTCGTCGCGCGGGCAGAACACGCACTTCGCGTTGCAGATGTTGGTGCTTTCGATCTGGACGATCTCGGGGAGCCGCGGCGCGCGATCGCGGCCGGTGGCGAGCAGCAGCCGGCGTACGGGCTTGGCCTGCCGGCGCAGGATCGACTCGGCCGCCTGGCGCGCGCGAGTCCGAACGGTGGGGCGTGAAGGCATCCTGAAGCTACTGCTGGCGGAAGTGCTCGATCACGCGTGTCAGGATCTCGTCGAGCTCGACGGTCGGCGCGTAGCCGACGAGGGCCTTGATCTTGGAGATGTCCGGCACCCGCCGCGGCATGTCCTCGAAGCCGGCCTCGTACGCCTGATCGTAGGGGATCCGCACGATCTCGGACTGGCTGCCCGCGAGCGTGCGAATCCGCTCGGCGAGATCGCCGATGGTGATCTCGTAGCCGTTGCCGATGTTGAAGACCTGTCCCACGGCGCGAGGCTCGTCGATCAAGGCTACCACAGCCCGCACGACGTCCCCGACGTAGGTGAAGCTGCGCGACTGCTGGCCGTCGCCGAAGACGGTGATCGGCTGGCCGGCGAGCGCCTGGCGCACGAAGTTCGGGATGACCATCCCGTACTGGCCGGTCTGCCGCGGGCCGACGGTGTTGAACAGCCGCACGATGATGACCGGCAGCTTGCGCTCTTTCCAATAGGCGAGCGCGAGGAACTCGTCGATGAGCTTGCTGCACGCGTAGGCCCAGCGATGCTTGTGGCTCGGGCCGAGCACCAGGTCGGCTTCCTCGTGAAACGGCACGTCGGTGCTCTTGCCGTACACCTCGGACGTCGAGGCGATGAGGACGAGCTTCTTCTTCTTGTTCGCGAGCTTGAGGACGACCTCGGTGCCGTGCACGTTGGTTTCGATCGTGTGGACGGGGGCCTCGACGATCAGCTTGACGCCGACGGCCGCGGCGAGATGCACGATCGACATCCGAGCGGTCGACGAGCTCGGCGAGCACCGGCTCGTTCGTGACGGTGTCGATCGTGTAGTGGAACTTCGGATGCGACTTGAGATGGGCGATGTTGTCGATCGACCCGGTCGAGAGGTTGTCGAGCGCGTAGACCTCGTCGCCGCGCGCGAGGAGCGCCTCGGCGAGGTGGGATCCGACGAAACCGGCGCCGCCGGTTATGAGGACGCGCATGGAAAGTCTGAAGTCTGACGTGTGAAGTCTGAAGTGTTCAAGTGTGATGTCTGAAGTGCGAAGTGGAAGTGTGAAGTGAAGTCTGAAGTTAAGCGTGTCGTCGGCCAATCGACGAGCTTAGCGCGCCAGCTGCACGATTGCCTCCGCCGCCCGCTCGGCGGCCTGGCCGTCGGCGGCGATGCTGGAATTGGGTCAGGAACGCCCGCTGCGCGCGCGCCAGCTCGCGGCGAAACTCCTCATCATACAGGATTTGGCCTGAGGGCGCGGCAGGATCGCCGCGACTCGTCCCGGCCGCGCCCGCCATGATCCCGGCCTCGACGAACGGGCTCAGGTTGTTCGGCAGCCCGATGACGAGCGCCGGAATGCCGAGCACAGCGGCGTCGAGCGCCACGGTCGAATTGACCGTCACGACCGCCCGGCTCGCGCGGAGGAGCGGCGCGAGCGGTCGCCGACGCGGGCAGGACGGTCACGTGCGGACGGCCGGCCACGAGCGCGGCGTACACCTCGGGCGTCTCCGCCGGGTGCGTCTTGATGGCGACGTGCACGTCGGGAAGTGCCGCCGCCGCGTCGAGAAGCGTGCCCAGCACGTCGCGCGCCTCGCGGTGCTTGGTCGTCACGAGCACCAGCGTTCGCGCTCCGGCGCCGGCCGCGGCGCGCGCTCGATCGATCTCGGCCGGCGTCAGTCTGGCGACGTCGCTCGCGAGCGCATCGAGGCGCGGGCTGCCGGTCACGGCGAGCGCATCGGCAGGGAAGCGTCCCTGCTCGGTCAGGTGACGCGCCGCGTAGTCGTCGAAGAGCAGCGTCAGCGTCGGGGCTCGGGAAGCCGCGGTCGTCGCGGCTGCTCGACGTCGGGCGCCATCTCGTCCGGCTCGTGCAGATAGTTCAGCCAGTGGCGGTAGATGAACCCGTGCTGCAGGCCGACCGACGGGATGCCGCGCCGGCGGCTTTCGAGCACGATCGCCCGGCCCCAGCCGCCGGCTTCCGCGTAGGTGACGACGACGCGCGGCCGGCAGGCGTCGAGCGCCGCGGCGGCTTCGTCCATCGCGCGTGCCGACCACGGCCACTGCAGCAGGGCGATGCCCGCGAGCTCCTCGCGGACGACCGGCCAGCAGTCGCAGCCGCCGGATCGACCGCGCGTGCGCGCAGATCGGCGCTCGTCCAGAGCGCGCGTCGCATCCGGTGGCGCTCGCGCCACACGCGCTCGCGAGGCGCGTCAGCTTCGCGAGCGGCGCGATACGCCTCGACGGGCTGCACGGCGCCCGGTTCGGGCGCGCCACGAAGCGGATGCCACCAGCGGCGCGCGCGAAAGTTGGACGCCGGGCCGACACTCACATAGGTGACGCGCTCCGTCGCCGAGCCGGCGCTCGAGCGCGGTGAGCACGGGGCCGATGTAGGCCTCGGCGCTGCCGTCGCCGGCGTCGGCACGCCAGAAGGCGCGGTGGACGAACGCGACCGCCGTCGCCGGGCTGGTGCCGGTGGCGAGCACGACGCGAGCGCGGAGGCGTGACGCGAGCGCGGCAGCGTTGAGGCCCGAGGCCCGCGCTTCCATCGCTGCCAGCGTCAGAGCCGAGCCGCGGCGAAATCCTCGCGGGCCGTCGATACGGGATGTTGCGTGCCGCGGCGACCTGCGGCGCGAGGCCCTGCACGATGCCGCCGCCCGTGACGAACCGCAGCGCGCTGCGGCCGCTCGCGCTCGACGAGCGCCTCGAGCGCGGCCAGCGCGCGGAAGAGGTCGGCGATGACCTGCTGCTTGTGCAGGTACAGCTCCGCGAACCACCACAGCGAATCGCCGCGAAACGTGAAGCGCTGGCGGAGCCGCAGGCCCTCGACGCGGGCGTGGCGAAGGCTCTTGATCCAGGCGATCGCGTCACTCGGTCGCGCGCTCCTCGGCCGCCGCATCGAGATACGCCTCGAGGTGGACCTCGCGGCGTCCCGACGTCGCACTCGATGGCGAAGACCGCGTCAGTCATGCGACGGGCACGGGCGGGCGCGAGCAGCCGACGCGATCGAGCACCGCGGTCGCGGCGGCGAACACCGCGTCCGCGCTGATGCCGGCGAGGCAGTCCGGGGTGTGCCCGACGCAGCGCTCGGGCGGCCGGCGGATGCGATTGCAGGGGCTGCACGGAAGGTCGATGCGGACGACGCGGTCGAAGGGCCCGCGGGTCGCGTATCGCGCCGGGTCTGACGGCCCGAAGACGGCGACGACCGGCGTGCCCACGGCTGACGCGAGGTGCATCGGGCCGGTGTCGCCGGTCACGAGCAGGTCGAGCCGCGCGAGGATCGCGGCCGACACGAGCAACCCATCGGCCGTCGAGGCGTCGATCACCAGTCGCGGCGCGAGCGCGGCCTGCAGCGCGGCTGACGAGCGCGCCGATCGCCGGGGCGCCGGTGGCCACGATGACGGCGCCGCGGGCATCGGCCAGTCGCGCCGCCACCTCCGCGAACCGTTCGGGGGGCCACTGCTTGATCGCCCGCCCGCCGCTGACGTGCACGCCGACGAGCGGTCGTCCGGCGCCAGGCCGAAGGATCGCGGTCGCGGCCGCGGCCGTCGCCGTATCCGGGATCGCCAGGAGCGGGCGCGCGAGCTCCGGCGGCGTCCGTCCGAACACGCGCTCGACCAGCCGGCGCGCGTTGGCGGTGGTGTGCGCCGTGGGTCGTAGTCGAGCGCCATGTCGAGCACCGGACCGCCGCCGCCGCTCGCCCAGCCCGCCGTGCGCGCCGCGCCGGCCGCCGCCGCGACGAGGTTGCTCCGCACGTCGGGCTCGAAGTTGATCGCGAGGTCGTAGCGGCGTGCCCGCCAGCCCCACGCGTGCGCAGGAGACGCTGGCATGCCGACCCCTTCGCCCTCGCGCGCCAGCCAGCGCGCATCGAGCGTCTCGACGCGGTCGACGCTAGGGTATCGCGGCCGCCAGCGGCGGCATTCCAGCTGCCAACGACCAGATCGATCTGCGCCGCCGGCGCGAGCGCCCGCACGTCGCGGATGGCCTCGAGCGCCATCACGAGATCGCCGATCCGCTCGAGGCGAAGCAGCAGGATGCGTCGCGGCTCCGCGCGCGGCTCGCGCGTGCGCCGGTGAACGGCCTCGCGATCGTCGACGCGACGGCCAGGGCGGCATCCGCCGTGCGCACGAGCGCGCGCTCACCGAGGTCAGGAATCTGCAGCAAGATCTTGTTGTCCCCGCGCGTGCGGTGATTCTCCGAATCCTATCAGCTGTCTCGCAGCCGGTCCGTGTTATCCGAGCGGCCGTGGTTCTACTTCACCGTGACCCGGTCGACCATCACGCCGAGCTCGCGATCGTCGGCGTGCCGAGCACGGCCTCCGGCTTCCACGCCGACGTCGTGATGGTCAGCTCGATCGTGCGGCCGAGTCCGCTCAGCCGTTCTGCCAGCGCCGGCGGGATCGGCAGGGCATACGGCTTGAAGCCAGTGTCCACGCGCACGGTGCCGAGCACGTCGTTGTCGAGCGCGATCGTGACGTCGGCCCGGTCCACGGCCGGGGGCCTGCCACCGTCGCTCATCCAGAGGACGATCTCGCGGCTGTCGGGGCGGACGTTGGTCACCGAGACGAGCGACCGCGCGCGCGACCAGCGGAACGTTCGTCCCTCGGTCTGTTCCTTGGCGTGGAAGCGGACGACGTGCAGGTCGTCGTTGACGCCGACGTCGAGATCGAAGGGCAGCGTCGCGCGCTGCCGGCGTCCGGCGGCGTCAGCTCGTAGAGGCTGTAGTCGAACTCCTTGCGGCGCGACGAATCGCGGATAGGCGTCGGCGGGCGCGTCGTACTCGGGAATCTGGAACCGTTCGCTCGCGATCGGCGCGCGCGCCCCACGCCGGCGACAGCAGGTCGGTGCCGCCGCCGCCCATGAACAGCACGCGGTCGTAGCGTGTCCGCGCCCAGTCGAGGAACCCCGCGAACGCCGTCTTGTCGGGCTTCGGCGAATTGAGGACGAGCACGTTGCGCGCGTAGATGTACGCGAGCGGCAGCGCCAGGACGTGCGTGTCGGATGCGTTCCGCGACTCGACCACGAGCAGGTCGCGGTCGCCGAGCGTGCTCGACAGGGCTTCGAGCTTGGCAATGACGCCGGCGTACTCGACGTGCGGCAGGATCGGTTTTGCCGCGCGCGTGTACTGCGTCGCGAGCAGGAGGACGAACGCCAAGCCGATCGTCGTCCGCGAAGCAATCTGCGTCGGGGCCCAGCCGCCGCGCGTGCCGCTCAGCGCCGCGGCCGCGGCAAAGAGCAGCGCGCCGGGCAGGATCACCGGCAGGAACCGCCGCGCCATCCAGAAGTGATCGGAGACAATGCGAATCTTGTAGAAGAAGAAGAACGAGAAGAGCGCGACCGTGGTGAAGATCTCCGGCGCGCGCCAGAAGACCCGGCGCGCGAGCAGCGCGAAGCCGAGGAGCGCCGCGAGCAGGCCCGGAACCGTGAGGTAGTAAGCTCGCAAACGTTCGCAGCGCGTAGGCGTCTCGTGGCGCCAGCAGCCCGTGCACCGGCTCGCGCAGGAGGAGCGCGTAGACCGCGGCGCCGACGACGGCGAAGGCCAGCACCGTCGGGGCAATCGTCCGCACCCGGCGGCCGAGCGCCGGCAGGCGCGCGCCGAGGGCCAGCGCACCGATGCCAGCAGCGGCGCCCGCCGCCAGCAGCGCGTACTGCCACCACGCAAGGTGGCTGAGGAAGACGATCGGCAGGTCTGCGTAGTGCCGCATCGGCCCGAGCAGATACGCGGCGGCGAGCGCCGCCGTGACGGCGAACGCCACGAAGAACGAGACGCGCACCCGCGCGCGGCCGGCGAGCACGCCGAGCGCGAGCGCCGCCAGCACGCCGGCGATGCCGAGCACGGCGTCGAAACGCAGAAACAGCAGCAGCCCGAGCAGCGCGCCGGCGACCGGCGCGAAGAATCCGTCGCCGTCGACGTGCGCGCGCGCGTGCGCGAGCAGCGCCGCAAAGAGCAGCGCCTGCATCACCATCTCGGCGTTCGGGTAGCGCGCGAACCAGACCTGCGCGACGTTGAGCGTCAGGAGCGCCGCCGCCGCCCACGCCGCCGGCGCGCCGGCCAGGCGGCGGCCGGCGAAGTACACCGCGAGCACGCCGAGAATCGCCCACACGCCGACCGCGCGCCGCGCGCCGGTCAGGCCGTCGAGGCCGTAGCCGATGGCGATGGACGCAGGAAAGAGGTGCGGAAACTGGCCGACGACCGCACCGGTGTCAGGGTTCTTGATGAAGAACCCCATGAACCGGAGGCTGTAGTAGTCAGGTCGCTGGTAGGACGGAAAGAAGAGGTCGCGCGCGAACGGCGGCACCGACGCGACGACGGGATCGCGCACGACGATCGCGCCTCGCTGCGCGATCTGAATCCCTTCGTTCATGTACACGCCGGGATCCTTGCCGCCGATGATGTATTCCGACGGCGGGAAGAAGCGCCAGAGCCCAAGCAGGACGAGCGACGAGCGGCAGCAGCGCGCTGAGACCGGGCCGGCGCGCCTGCGCGCCCGAGCCGCAGCCGGAACCGGCCGGCCGCCGCGGCGGCGAACGCGAGGCCCAGATCCGCGAGGAGCAAGCCGCTCGAAGCTGTAGCGGTGCGCGACGGCCAGGCTGAGCACGACCGACGAGCGACACCACCGCGCTGATGATGACGGCCCAGAACAGCCGCTCTTCGGCGTCGAGCCCCGCGCGCTTGTCGCGCTCGGCGATCGGCAGGCGGAAGATCACCGCTCCGGGCAGCCAGCGACGATGATAGAGCAGCGTACGATGGCCGGTCAAGGCAAGAGTGTCGACAGTGTCCGCGGCCAGGACGAACTAGAACTGAAAGTAGATGAACTCCGCCCCGCCGAAATTTCCGAAGAGCAGCGTGAGGTAGCCCGTCGCAGCGTAGATGGAGTATCGCACGCCGACCGGCAGCCGCGGCACGACCAGCCCGTCGTCGAACCACGCCTCGCACGCGTGCACGGCGAGGAGCGGCGTCGTGTAGAGCAGGAGCGGCACCAGCAGGCCGTGGACGTTGACCGTGGCCGGCGCGAAGTTGGCGAACAGGCTCGCGGTGAGAGTCGCCGAATCTGGCCGGCCGATCGCGCCCGGAAGATCAGCCAGCCGTAGCAGGTGAGGTGGAACATGACCGCCCACGAGACGACGCGCGCGACGGGATGCAGGGCCCGCGACCAGCCGGCGGAACGCATGCCACCGCTCGGCGGCGCGATACGCGATCAGCAGAAGCGCCGTGATAGATGCCCCAGAACACGAACGTCCAGGCCGCGCCGTGCCAGAGTCCGCCGAGCACCATCGTGATGAACAGGTTCCGCCGCGTCTGCCATTCCGATCCGCGGCTGCCGCCGAGCGGGATGTAGAGGTAGTCCCGCAGCCACGTCGACAGGCTGATGTGCCAGTTGCGCCAGAACGCCTGCGGCGTGCGCACCAGGTACGGGAAGCGGAAGTTCTCGATGAGCTCGATGCCCATCAGCTTCGACGTGCCCCGCGCGATGTTCGAGTAGCCGGCAAAGTCTCCGTAGATCTGAAACGCGAACGCGTACACGCCGAGCAGGACGTTGACGCCGGTCTGCGGCGCCGCCGGATCGAAGGCGCGTTGGCCAGGCCGGCGAGGTTGTCGGCGACGAAGACCTTCTGGAAGTAGCCCCAGGCGATGAGCCAGGCGCCATCCCGCATCTGCTCGCGCGTGATGCGTCGCGGGGAATCGATCTGCGCCAGCAGGGTCGAGGCGCGCAGGATCGGGCCCGGCGACGAGGTGCGGAAAGAACGCGACGAACACCGCGAAGTCGAGCAGGTCGCGCGTCGCCGGGATCTCGCGCCGGTAGACGTCGATGACGTAGCTCATCGTCACGAACGTGTAGAAGGAGATGCCGACCGGCAGCAGGACCCGCAGCGTGACGAAGTCGACGTTCCACCCGAGCGCGCCGAACACGCCGTGCAGGCTGTCGGCGAAGAAGTTGAAGTACTTGAAGAACCCGAGCAGCGTCAGGTTGAACCCGAGGCTGAGGACGAGGAGCGCCCGCCTGGCGCCTGGGCGCGAGGCGTCGCGCCAGCGCCCGCGCGCAGGTGAAGTCGACGAGCGTCGAGGCGATGAGCAGGCCGAGGAAGCGCCAGTCCCACGCCGCGTAGAAGTAGTAGCTGGCGACGAGCAGGAGCCAGTTCTGCGCCCGGTGCGGCAGCACGCGGTAGGCGGCATAGACGACGATGAAGAACCAGACGAAGTGGAGGGAGTTGAAGACCATGCGACGCGGTCGTACGCGATCAGCGCGGAAGCAACCGGTGGTCCTCGATGAATCGGTCGAGCGCCTCGGCGACGACGGCGTGGCCGCGGGGCGTCAGGTGCACGGTTTCCTGGTAGAAGAGGTCAGGCCCCGGAAGCGCGCGCGCGGAGCGCCGGCAGCAGGTCCAGCCGCGGCAGTCCGAGCGGCGCCAGGGCCTGATCGAATCGCTCGGTGGCGGCGTCGCGCACCAGCGTCCCGCCCGCCGCCGCCACGATCTCCTTCAACCGTCCATAGTCGCCGTCGTCGACTTGAAAGCGCGCCGGCATCAGGACGACGGCCGTGGCCGCGCCGGCGGCGGATGCGGTCCGCGCGATGTCCTCGATCGATCGCGCGGGCGACGGCCAGGCCCTCGGCGATGCGCGGCGCCGGCTGCGCCGCGTAGCTCTGCAGCGGCGGCTCGGGCGGCGCCAGCGACGGCGACAGCCGGTCGGTGGCCGAGACGACGCGCAGCCGGAGAATCTGCAGGACCATGCTGCGCCGGACGAGGCGCCGCAGCGCGCGTCAGGAGCGAGTCGGCGACGATCTGGCTCGTGCCGCCGGGTGTCGTCGAGCTTGTGCGCGCGAGCCCACCGCTTCCTCGGCGTCGTTGCCGACGAAGACGACCGGCAGGACCAGATCCGGCTGCACGGTGCCGGCAATCGAGCGAAAGAAGAGCTGCTCTTCGACCGGCCCGTAGCCCTGCACGCCGGCGTTGATGACGCGGTAGCGAAACGGCGAGGACCGGCTGTTCAGGCGCTCCTCGAGCAGTTCGCCGAACGTCTGGCGGAACGGGACCTGCACCGAGAGGACCAGCGAGTCGCCGAGGAGCACGATCCGGCGCTCCTGCGGCGCCTTCGGGCCGATCTCCTCGTCGTCGCGGAGGCCGGCGCCGTTGATGGCGATCTCGGCGGTGAACTCGCTCGTCGTGAAGCGCGTCCGCGCGTGCGGCTTCAGCCGGTAGCCGATGGCCGGATCGGTGCTCGAAGAGTCCCTGAAACGACGGCGCCGCTTCCGAGCTGCCCCACGTGCGCAAGCCGGCTTCGAAGAGCCCGAACTGCGCCGCGGCGATGAGCACGAACAGACAGCACGTGGCGAATCGTCATCACCTGGTTCGTCGTTCGGGCTCGTGCTCCGGTCAGCGTGCGCTCGTCGGGGACCGCTCGCGAGCGCGGCGGCGACCTCGTCGACAGCGGCGTCGGCGAGCGATGGGTAGAGCGGCAGCGAAAAGACCTCGGCGCAGACGCGCGTCGCGATCGGGCACTCGGCCGGGTGCTCGGTCGCGAGCGCCGGCTGGTGCGGAATCGGAATCGGGTAGTGGATCAGCGTCTCGATGCCGGCCGCGCGCAGGTGCGCCTGCATGGCGTCGCGCGACGCGCTGCGCACGGGGAAGAGGTGATACACGTGGCCGGCGTCGAGCTCCGGCGGGAACGACGATCGTATCGATCCCGCGCAGCGCCTCGCGATAGCGGCGGGCGAGCGCGCGCCGCCGCTCGGTCCACCCGCGGAGGAGCGGCAGGCGCGCCCGCAGCATCGCCGCCTGCATTTCATCGAGGCGCGAGTTGACGCCGAACTCGTCGTGCCGGTACTTGTCGGTCTGCCCGCCGTTGCGAAGCCGCTTCGCGCGCGCCGCGAGCGCCGCATCGCTCGTCGTCAGCGCGCCGCCATCGCCCAGGGCGCCGAGGTTCTTGGTCGGATAGAAGCTGTAGGCGGCGGCGGCGCTGTCGCTGCCGACCGGACGTCCGTCGCACGTCGCCAGGTGCGCCTGGCAGCAGTCCTCGACGATGGCGAGGTTGTGCCGCCGCGCGACGTCGGCGATCGCGCGCATGTCGGCGGGCTGGCCGTAGAGGTGCACCGGCATGATCGCCGCGGTCCGCGACGTCACGGCCGCTGCGGCGGCGCGTGGATCGAGCGTGAGGCGATCCGGATCGATGTCGGCGAAGACCGGCCGTGCGCCCGCCATCATGATCGCCAGCGCCGAGTAGGCCGCCGAGAGCGGCGACGTGATGACTTCGTCACCCGGGCCGATGCCGAGCGCGCGCAAGCGCGATCGCCAGCGCGTCGGTTCCGGTGCCGACGCCGGCCGCGTGCGGCGCGCTGACAGGCGGCGGCGAACTCGGCCTCGAACGCTTCGAGCTCGGGACCGAGGATGAACCAGCCGCGCGTCACGACCCGGGCGATGGCCTCCTGCGACGACGGCCGCGTCCTCGCCCGGCGTCAGCTGCAGGAACCTGATCACGGCCGCGACTCCCTGCAGCGACCGGCAGCGGCTCGTCCGACGTAGTGATGCATGTGCTGGCGATAGAAGGCGATCGTCCGCTCGAGCCCCTCGCGCAGCCCGACCTGCGGCGCCCACCCGACGGTCTGCCGGAACTTGGTCGAGTCCGAGTAGAAGCTGCCGATGTCGATCCGCTTCTTCTCGGGCGGCCACTCGACGAACCGCATCGATCCGGAGCCGGCGACGTCGATGAGCAGCGAGACGAGATCGCGATGGCTGATCGGCTCGTCGCCGCCGACGTTGAAGACTTCGCCGTTGCACGCGTCGGTGGCGCCCGCGCGCAGGAACGCGTCCGCGGCATCGTCGACGTAGACGAAGTCGCGCAGCTGCGAGCCGTCGCCGAAAATCTGGATGTCGCCGCCCTCGATGGCGAGGCGGATGAACCAGCCGATGAAGCCCTGGCGGTTGTGCCGGATCAGCTGGCGCGGGCCGTAGACGTTGGTGAGGCGCAGCGAGCACGCGCGCACGCCGAAGACGTTGTTGTAGAGGAGATGGTAGTACTCGCCGGCCGCCTTGTTGACGCCGTTGATGTCGGCGGGCCTGACGAGATGGCTCTCGTCGACCGGCAGCCGGTCGGGCCGGCCGTAGACCTGACGCGTGCCGGCGTAGACGACGCGCACCGCCGGGTTGTACTTGCGGCAGGCCTCGAGCATCGAGAGCTGCGCGCGGCAGTTGATGTCGAGATCCGTGTACGGATCGCGCATGCTGTCGATGTGGCTCACCTGTCCGGCGAGGTTGAAGATGACCTCGCGGTCCTGCGACGAGGACGTCCATCGACGTCTGGTCGCGGACGTCGGCGACGTTGACGCGCACGCGGTCCTCGACGCCGTGGATGTTGAACCGGTTGCCGCCGTAGTCGGGATCGAGCGAGTCGACAATCAGCACGTCGGCGCCGGCGTCGACGAGCTGCCGCACCAGGTTGCTGCCGATGAAGCCGAGCCCGCCGGTGACCATGACCCGGCGACCGCGATAGAACGAGAGGTATCCGGTTGTCATGTGTGCTCGGCCAGGCTGACCCCGACCTGCCGCAATGCAGGCCGCGGCATGGACAGACGCTGCATGTTATCGGCGGGCCTGCGTCATGGCAAGCGCCCGATCGTAGGCCGCCTCGAAGCGTCCGGCGACGAATTCCCATCCGAATCGCGCCATCACCGACGCGCGCGCGGCCTCGCCCAGCCTGACCCGCAGTTCAGGATCGCGCGCGAGCACGAGAATCGCCTCCGCCAGCGCCGCCGCGTCGCGTTCCGGCACGATCAGGCCGGTGCGCCCGTGCTCGCACGACCGACGCGATGCCGCCGGCCGGCGTCGTGATGAGCGGCGTCCCCGACGCCAGCGTCTCGAGCACGATGTTCGGCAGGCCGTCGACGTTGCCGCTGTCGTCGCGCACCGAGGGAATCGCGACCATGTCGGCCGTCGCCAGCCAGGCCGCGATCTCGTCCTGCGAGAGATTGCCCAGGAAGCGCACCCGGTAGCCGATGCGTGCGGCCTCCACGCGGCGCGCGCAGCTCGGCCTCCAGGTCGCCGGCGCCGGCAATCGCGGCCTGGACGTCGATCTCCTGCGGGATCTGCGCGAGCGCGTCGATCAGGTACTCGAACCCCTTCTTGCGCACGAGACGTCCCGCCGCGAAGAGCAGCGGCGTGTGGGTCGCGATGCCGAGGCTCGCGCGGCGCCGCGCGCGGACGTACGGGTCGGGCCGAAAGCGATCCGAATCCACGCCGTAGGGCACGACTTCCACCCGGTCCGGCGTCGGCGCCGAGCGCAATCGCCCGCGTGCCGAGGTCGGCGCTGCACGCCGTCACGGCGCCCGCCCGCTTGAAGACCAGGCCGCGCGGCGCGGCGCGCCGGCCAGAGCGTCTCGGCGACGTACACATCCGATCCGTGGAGGCTGACGACGAGCGGCAGGCCTGGCGCTGCCGCGGCGGCGACGACGCCCCCGGGAACCACCCAGTGTCCGTGCATGACCGTCGCGCGATACTTCCGCGCGACCGTCCGCGCCGCGCGCCAGCCGGCCGCGAGCGCCAGCGGCGCGGCGACGTACGCCGCCCCCTTCAGGCTGACGTCGGCGCGCAGCGCCGCCGCGTAGCCGAACACGTTCGAGCGCGGGCTGGGCGCGTACTTGTAGAAATGGAAGTGGACGCCGTTCTCCTCGTCCGCTCTCGGTCACGAGCGGATGCCAGGGCGCCACGACGTGCACCTCGTGGCCGCGCGCGGCGATCGACGTCGCGATCGGCTCCATGAACGTGCCGACGCTGTCCCCGGGGAACCGCGGGTAGGAGCTCGTCACCATCACGACGACGTGGCGGGTCACGGGGCCTTGCGGAAGAGCAGCCGCCAGGGGGTGATCAGGGACTCGAAGAGCACCGAGCTCGACACCTTCGACTGGCCCTGACGCCGCTCGACGAAAATGATCGGCACTTCGCCGATGCGGCAGCCGCGCCGGCTGGCTTCGAAGAGCATCTCGACCAGAAACGCGTAGCCGTCGGACACCATGTCTCTCGAGCGGCAGCCGCGCCAGCGACTCGCGCCGCCAGCAGCGGTAGCCGCTCGTGCAGTCGCGCGGCGTCAGGCTCGTGACCGTGCGGATGTAGCGGTTCGCGAAGGCGCTGAGGAAGATGCGGTGCAGCGGCCAGTTCACGACGCTGACGCCGTTCAGATAGCGCGATCCGATCACGACGTCGTGGTCGGCGGTCGCGGCGACGAGCGCCGGCAGGTACTCGGGATTGTGCGACAGGTCGGCGTCCATCTGGCAGACGAGATCGACGTCGGGCTGCGCGATCGCCTTCTGCAGGCCGTCGATGTACGAGCGCCCGAGCCCGCGCTGGCCCGGTGCGGTGCATGACCTCGACCCGGCCCGGATACTCGGCCGCCAGCGCGTCGGCGACTGCGCCCGTGCCGTCCGGCGATCCATCGTCGACGACCAGCATCCGGAAGCCGCGCGTGCGCGAGCACGCCGCGCGCGAGCACCGGCAGGTTGTCGCGCTCGTTGTAGGTCGGGACGACGACGAGGACGGTCGGTGGAGTGGTCACGATTGGGGACGGTCGAGGCCCGCCAGCGCGGCGGCAGAAACAATCAGCACGGGGTCGATGACGGGCATGCGGAACCGCTCCTGGGGAAAAAACACGAGGCCGACAAGAATCGACGACGCCGCCGAGGAGCGAGCAGCGACACCGGCCGGCGCGGGCTCGGCCACAGCCGCCGCGCGCCGGCGACGGCGAACGGCAAGGACGAGCAGATACGGCGCGACCGACGCCACACGATATCTGGCGGAGTGTACCGCATACGACGGCCCGGCCGGAACGACGCTGTAGAACGCCTTGCGCGCGACGAGCCGCGCCCAGTCGAGCGGGTGTCCGGCGATCCAGCCGAAGGCCTCGCGATAGTAGAGCGGCTCGAGCGCTTCGGGCGAGAGCCCGGGATGCGCTTGCCTGAATGCCAGCTCGGCGCTGCTTGAGATCGGGGTTGGCCGCGAGGTCGCCCTCGCCGCGCGCCAGCGGATGGTTGCCGGTCCAGAACGTCACGCCGCCCTCCGAGGCGATGAGCACGAAGCGCTCGTGGACGCGAAGGTTGCGCAGCGTCCACGGCGTGATTACGGCGGCTGCCGCCAGCGTCAGAGCGACGGCCAGCGCGAGGCGCCGTGCGAAGCAGGAGCCACGCCGAGCGCGAGCGGCAGGTAGAGCAGCATCGCCGGCCGGATGAGCGCGGCGACGCCCGCGAGCACGCCCGCGAGCAGCGCCAGGACGCGGCTCGCCTGGGAAGTGCGCCCGCCTCCGGGCGCGCGCGATCGACCGCCAGCTGAAGGACGAACGCCGTCGCGAGCGCGACGGCGCTGTAGAGCGTTTCGCTCAACGCGTACGAGGGCAGCGAGACGAGCGGCGGATACACTGCCGCGATCCCGGCCGCCCACACGCCGGCTCGCGGGCCGGCGGCAGTAGAGCGCGATCAGGCCGATGAGCCACACGGTCAACGCGCCGACGAGCGACTGCGCGACCTTGACGCGCGCGGGCGTCGCAGTCGGGCACTGGGCGCCCGGCGTCGAGCGCCGCGAGAAACAACGGATAGCCCGGCGCCCGTCCGAACCGCTGCGCCGTCCCGCTCTCGTGGGCGTCGTCGTAGACGAATCCCAGGCCGGAGGCGACGCCGCGCGCGAGCGCCAGGTACTCGTGCTCGTCGTGCGTCAGCGGCTTGTCGACCCAGTAGAGAAAGCCGAAGGCGAGCCGCAGGGCGAGCCCGGCGGCCGCGGCCGCGAGGATGAGGCGGCGCGCGCGCGTGTCGTCGAGAGTCATCGCGCGGACCCTATTGCCGGCTCTCGAAGCGCATCGCCGAAATCTGCTCCGAGACCAGGCCGACGAGAAACACGATGACGGCGAGCATGATGAGGAGGACCGACGAGTTGGTCACGTGGCTCTGCGTCGCGATCGTCCACGCGGCGTACGCAGTCGCCGAGCGTGAACGACGGCCAGGCTGATCGGCAGGAAGACGCGCAGCGGGCTGAAGAGCGTGACGATCTTGAGGATGATGATGAAGAACTTCACCCCGTCGCGGGCGAAGCGGATCTTCGACTGTCCGATGCGCTGGCGCGCCTCGATCGGCTCGAAGGCGACGTTGTAGCCCGCCTTGATGAACGCCAGCGTCGTCGTGGTCGGCGTCGAGAAGCCGTTCGGCAGCAGGTGCAGGAACTCGCGCAGGCTACTCGCGACGCGCGGCGCGGAAGCCCGACGTCAGATCCGGAATCTCGCGCCCGGTGAGGTAGCTCGCGAGGCGATTGAGCGGCGTGTTGCCGAACCGCCGCGCGTGCGTCGCCTGGGTCGACGTCGAACGCGCGCCGATGACGAGGTCGTACTCGCCGAGCCTGGCCACCAGCCGGCGCGCGTCCTCGGGGCTGTGCTGGCCGTCGCCGTCGATGATGAGCACGTACTCGCCGGTGGCGCGCCTGATGCCGCTCTTCACCGCGGCGCCGTTGCCCTTGTTGTACGGGTGCCGGACGACGATCGCTCCCGCGGCTGGTGGCGTGCGCCGCCGTGTCGTCCTTCGACCCGTCGTCGACGACGATGATCTCGTGCCACGGGCCCGCCGCGGCGAGCGCCGACACGACCTGCGCGATCACCGCGCCTTCGTTGTAGGCCGGGATGACGACGGAGACGTCTGCGGGATCCGCCATGCCGCTCAGCGGTCCCAGCGCCGCGTGACGCCGGTCCTCGACAGCTCGCGCGGCGGTCGTCGCCGGCGTCGATCAGTCCTCGGCGGGTCGGGGCAGCTCGAGCGAGCGCACGCGATAGAGCAGATCCTCGAGCAGCTTGCGGTTGGCCGAGATGACGTCGGCCAGCAGGCCGATGAGGAGCACCTGGACGCCGATGATGACGACCACGCCGGCAATGAGCAGCGACTGGAGGTGTCGGGCCCAGGTCACCCGTTCGGTCATGAACGTGTAGAAGAACCGCGACGAGATGAGGGCGCCGATCGCACGATGATCGTCACGCCGACGTAGGTGAAGATCTTGAGCGGCTCGTACATCGCGTAGATGCGGACGATCGTCGCCGCCGAGCGCTTGATGTACGAGAACATGCTGTCGAACAGGCGCGACTGGCGCGTGCGCGGGTTGGTCTCGATCGGCACGTGCGCGATCGCCATCCGCTTCTTGCCCGCCTGGATGATCGACTCGAGCGTGTAGGAGAACTCCGAGACGATCGTCATGCGCAGCGCGGCGTCGCGCGTGTAGGCGCGGAACCCGCTCGTCGTGTCCGGCACCGACGTGCTCGACACCTGCCGTACGACCCAGCTCCCGAGCCGCTGCAGCTGGCGCTTCCGCCACGACATGTGCTGGACCGACGCGATGTTGCGGTCGCCGATGACGATGTCGGCCTCGCCCTTGAGCAGGGGCTCGAGCAGCGCCGCAATCTGGTGCCCGGGGTACTGATTGTCGGCGTCGGTGTTGACGATGAAGTCGGCGCCGCGTTTGAGCGAGGCGTCGATGCCGGCGGCGAACGCCGCCGCCAGGCCCTTGTTGCGGCGCAGCCGGACGACGTGATCGACGCCGGCCGCGCGCGCGACATCGGCCGTGCCGTCGCGCGATCCGTCGTCGACGACCAGGACTTCGATGACGTCGATGCCCGGGATGGCATCGCGGCAGTTCCGCCAGCGTCGCCGGCAGCGTGTCCGCCTCGTTGAGGCACGGGATCTGGATGATGAGCTTCGTCAACGGGTGGCCTGGTCGGTCGCACCGGAAACCTTCGCAATTATGGCTATTCTGCGCGGTTTTGGCAATCAGCCGACCAGCGTCTCGATGACGCCGTCCCAGGTAATCCGGCGCGCGACCTCATGTCCGGCATCGCCAAGCGCCGCGGCGCGGCGGCGATCGGCCGCCAGCCGGCCGATCGCGTCCGCCAGCGCCCGGGGCTGACGGCTCGCAGACGTAGCCGTTGACGCCGTCGACCACGAACTCGTTCGGTCCGCCCGAGTCGGTGCACGTGACGACCGGCTTGCGAGCGAGAAACGCTTCGAGCGTGACGTAGCCGAAGTCCTCGTCGTAGGGCGGGTAGATCACCGCCAGCGCCCCCGCGTAGAGCTCGATGAGCGTATCGTCTTCGCACGCTGCCGAGGAACGTGACGCGGTCCGCCACGCCGGCCGCGTGCGTCGTCACGCTCGACGTTCTCGCGCTGCGTGCCGTCGCCGGCGACGATCAACCGCAGCGCCGGATCGCTCACGCGCCAGCGCCCGGACGATGAGATCGACGCGCTTCACCGATTCGATGCGGCCGACCGAGAGCACGTAGTCGCCGTAGGGGCCTGGCGTCAGCCGCGGCGCGAGCCGCGGCGGATGGTACAGCGCGGTCGCCGCCAGACCGTTGAACTTCGCCAGCCGCGCCGCCGTGTTCCGCGCGTTCGAGTAAATCGCCCGGCACTCGCCGAGCATCTCGGTATCGAGGCGGATGAGCGTGTCGCGCAGGCCGACGTCCTGTTCGGTGTGGCCGAAATCGCTGTACGGCGTGCCGCACAGCTCGTAGGCGGCGCGGTACTGGTGGATGAGCCACGCGACCTTGTTCGGGTGGCGCACGAAGTAGGTCGGAAACTTCGAGGCGATCACGAGATCGACCGGCCGTCCGTTGCTCTCGCTCAGGTCGAGCAGGCGCCAGGCCGCGGCGTGCGGGAGGATCTCCTCTTCGGATACCACTTGAACGGCACGCTCACGAGCTCGGCCAGGTGGCCGCGCGCCACGCAGCTCGCGCACCAGCTCGCGGACGTGCACCTCGGCGCCACCGTGCACGAAGGGCACCTGGGCTTCGCAGACGAGGATCGTCTTCACGATGCGTGGTGATTCTACGTGGCGTGGCGGAAGTTGATCACGTCGCCGTCGATGACCACGTATTCCTTGCCCTCGAGCCGGAGCTCGCCGTGGTCGCGGCAGGCGGCGAGCGTTCCGCGCGCGATGAGCTGGTCGTAGCCGACGACTTCGGCGCGGATGAACCCGCGCGAGATGTCGCTGTGGATCTCGCCGGCCGCCAGCACCGCCGAGGTGTGGCGCGGAATCGACCAGGCGCGGCATTCGTCCTCGCCGACGGTGAAGAACGAGATGTACCCGAGCAGGTCGTAGCTGGCGCGGATGACGCGATCGAGGCCCGATTCCCGCAGGCCGAGATCGGTCATGAACGCCGCGGCATCGGCCGGATCGAGCTGCGCGATTTCGAGCTCGATCTTCGCGCAGATCGGCACCGCGCGCGTCGCCGCCCCGGCCATGAACGACTCGAGGCCCGCGATCCGCACCGCGTCGTCGGCCTGAGGAAGGTCGGCTTCGTCGAGGTTGAGGACGAGGAGCAGCGGCTTGGCCGAGAGCAGCTGGAAGCCGCGCAGCCGCTTGGCTTCATCCGCCGACAGGCCGAGCGCCCGCAGCGGCTGGCCGGCTTCGAGCGCGGTCCTGCAGCGGAGCAGGATGTCGCGCTCCTTGCCGAGCTCCGGCGTGTTGCCCTTCTTGATGATCGCGCTCCAGCCGCTCGAGGCGCCGTTCGACGACGCCGAGGTCGGCGAGGATGATCTCGTCTTCCATCGTCCGCACGTCGCGCGCCGGATCGATGGCGCCGGCCGGATGCGGCACCGACGGATCGCGAAACATCCGCACGACGTGCAGCAGCGCGTCGGCGTTGCGGAACGGCGCGAGGTCGAGCAGCGCCTGCGCGCCGGTCTGGGCGCCGCCCGTGCCGGCGACGTCGGCGAACTCGACGGTGGCCGGCACGTGCTTGCGGGGATTGAACATCGCGCTCAGGCGATCGAGGCGCTCGTCGGGAACCCGCGCGACGCCGACGTTCGCTTCCGCCTTGCCGCCCGGGCGCGGCGCCTCGCGCGCGCTCGTCAGCAACTGAAACAGCGCCGTTTTGCCCGACGACGGGAATCCGAAGAGGCCTGCTCTGAGCATGTGAAGGGCAGTCCCGCACTCGAGGGACCGACGCTCAAGCGGAGTCGGGCACCGTAGCGGTGCGTCTTCCCGCTGAGCCAAATCTGCGCATCGTAACACGTCAGCCGCCGGCGATTCGCATTTGCTTCGCCGGGCGAAAATTAAGCGTAAGCTCTGACGGTTCATGATTTTGCGGTTGACAGAGGGGCGGCCGGTTCTCTAGTATCCCGGTGGACTTTTGTGGAGCAAAGTGGAGTAACCAGACGTGCTTCGGGGCAACCACGCCGCCAAAATTGATGACAAAGGGCGGCTCAAGATCCCGAACGCCTTTCGTGCCCTCGTCGAGAAGCAACACGGCACGGAGCTGTTCGTGACGAGCCTGACGGGGGAGTACGTCCGCCTGTACCCCATGCCGGTCTGGCTGGCCCTCGAAGAGAAGCTCTCCCGCATGCCGTCGACGCATCCCGCCCGGCTCAAGTACCTCGACCGCGTGAACTACTACGGCCAGACCGCGCAGATCGACGTGCAGGGACGCGTCGTCATCCACGCCCGGCTGCGCGAGTCGGCGGGCATGACCGGCGACGTCGACGTCTTCGGGCAAATCGACACGCTCGACATCTGGAACCACGAGCGGTTCGTCGCCCGGATGCAGCGCGACGCCTATCGCCGACGACGACGCGCGCGCCCTTGCCGAGTTCGGGATCTGAGCCATGGCCGCGCTCCACGCACCGGTGCTCGTGTCTGAAACGCTCGCGCTGCTCGACCCGTCGCGCGGCGGCCTGTTCGTCGACTGCACGGTCGGCCTCGGCGGCCACAGCCGGGCGCTGCTCGAGGCGGGCGCGTCGCGCGTGCTCGGCCTCGATCGCGACGCGGACGCGCTCGAGCTGGCGGCCGCCGAACGCTCGCGCCGTTCGGCGATCGCGTCGAGCTCGTGCACGCCGACTACCGCGATCTCGAGCAGGTGCTCGACGGCCGCGGCATCGAGCGCATCGCCGGCGCGCTCGCCGACCTCGGCGTGTCCTCGATGCAGCTCGGCGCCGACGGGCGCGGGTTCAGCTTTCAGCGCGACGAGCCGCTCGACATGCGCATGGACCGGTCGCGCCCGCCGACGGCGGCCGATCTGCTGGCCGACGTCGACGAAGAGGAGCTGGCGAACGTGATCTTCCAGTACGGCGAAGAGCGCTACTCGCGCCGCATCGCGCGGGCGATCGTCCAGGCCCGGCACGTGTCGCCGGTCGCGACGACCGGCCAGCTCGCGCGCATCGTCCGGCGGGCGATTCCGGTGCGCGGCCATCAGCGCATCGATCCGGCGACGCGCACCTTCCAGGCGCTGCGCATCCGGGTCAATCGCGAGCTCGAAGGCCTCGACGCGTTTCTCGGCGCCGCGGCGCGGCGGCTCATGGCGGGCGGCCGGCTGGCGGTGATTGCGTTCCATTCGCTCGAAGACCGCATCGTCAAGCACACGTTCCGCGCCCTCGCGCACGCCGAGACGGCCATCCGGATTCTGACCAAGCGGCCGATCGAGGCCGGCGACGACGAAGTGGCACGCAACCCCCGGGCCCGCAGCGCCAAGCTGCGCGCGATTGAGAGGCTCGCATGAGCGCGACCGACTTCGAGTACGCGATCAAGAAAGACGTGCGCAACAACCCGATCGTGCGCGAGGTCGACGAGGCGCGCCAGCGGCAGTTCCTGCGCGCGGTGGGCATCGGCGCGCTGCTCGTCGCGGTGCTGCTCTTCTCGGCCTGGCAGCACTTCGAGCTGGTCCAGCACGGCTACCTCATGGAGCGGCTGCAGCAGGAGCGCGCCGGCGGAAGAAGAGGTCAACCGGCACCTGAAGCTGGAGATCGCGACGCTGCGCGCGCCGCGGCGCATCGAGGACATGGCGACCCGCAAGCTGCGCATGGTGCAGCCGGCGCCGGCCGACGTCGTCATCATCGAGCGAGTGGCGACTCCGGCGCCTCCCGCCAAGTCCATCGTCGCGGCTCGGTAGCCGGATCGGCACCTGCAGGAGGACCGATGGCGGACGAACAGGCTGGCAGAGGATTCCGGTTTCCGTGGCCGGCGCCGCGCCGCCTCGCGCGGGCGCCGCACTGGACCCGTCGCCCGTCCCCGACTGGCGCGGACACGCTCCGCTCGCGGCTCGTCGTCGGCGCCGTGATCTGCGCGCTGTGGACCGGCGCGATCGAAGCGCGGCTGCTGTATCTGCAGGTCGTTCCAGCACGCCGACGATGGTGGCGCTCGCGCAGCGGCAGCGCGAGAACACGATCGAGCCGCCCGGCCGCCGCGGCGACATCCTCGACCGCAACGGCAACCTGCTCGCCTACACCGTCGACGCCGATTCGATCATCGCCGACCCGACCGAGATCGAGAACGCCGACACGGTGGCGGCGAGCGTCTGCGCAGCGCTCGATCGCTGTGATGCGGCCGAGCGCCGGCGATTGCCAAGAGCCTGCGCCGCAAGGGACAGTTCGCGTGGGTCGCCCGCAAGGTCTCGCCCGACGAGGAGCGGCGCGTGCGCGCGCTCGACCTCAAGGGCATCGGCTTCGTCAAGGAGAGCCGCCGCTTCTATCCGAAGCGGGAGCTGCTGGCGCACGTGCTCGGCTACGTCGGGCTCGACGACGCCGGGCTGGCGGGCATCGAGTCGGCGTCCGACGTCGATGATCCGCGGCCGCGCCGGGCAGAGTGCTCATCCAGCTGCGACGCCAAGCGCCGCGTCATGACCAGCCACGTCGAGCGCGAGCCACGGCCGGCGCGGCGCTGGAGCTGACGATCGACCAGTACCTGCAGAACATCGCCGAGCGCGAGCTGCAGGAACGGCGTCGAGGAATACGGCGCCGTCGGCGGATCGATCGTCGTCATGGACCCGGCCACCGGCGAGATCCTCGCGCTCGCCAACGCGCCCGACGTTCAACCCCAACGCCTACGCGCGCGCGCCCGAGACCGCACCGCCGCAACCGCGGCCATCCAGGATCTCTACGAGCCCGGATCGACGTTCAAGATCGTCACCGCGTCGGCGGCGCTCGAAGAAGGACTCATCAGCCCCGACGATCCGATCGACGTGAGCGCCGGCATGATCCGGTTCGGCTCGCGCCAGATCGACGACGTGCATCGCTACGGCGTGCTGTCGTTCACCGACGTCATCGTCAAGTCGAGCAACGTCGGCGCGATCAAGGTCGGGCTCAAGCTCGGCCCCGAGCGGCTCGGGCGCTACGTCAGCCGGTTCGGGTTCGGCCAGACCCTCCTGCCCGACTTCCGCGGCGAGAACGCCGGCATCGTGTGGAATCCGGCGCAGCTCGATCCCGGCGCGGTCGCGTCGGTGTCGATGGGCTATCAGGTCGGCGTGACGCCGGTGCAGATGGCGACGGCGGTCAGCTCGATCGCCAACGGCGGCACGCTCTACGAGCCGCGCGTCGTGCGCGCGATCATCAAGGACGGCCAGCGCGCGGAGATCCCGCACAAGGCGCTGCGGCGCACGGTGTCCGAGCGCACGGCAGCCAGACTGACCGCGATCATGGAAGCGGTCGTCGAGCGCGGCACGGCCAAGGCGCGCGCAGATCGACGGCTACACCATCGCCGGCAAGACGGGCACCGCGCACAAGGTCATCAACGGCGGCGTACTCGCCGTCGGAGTACAACGCCTCGTTCGTCGGCTTTCGTGCCGTCGCGCAAGCCGGCGCTGACGATCATCGTCGTCATCGACTCGCCGCACGGCAAGGGCTACATGGGCGGGGCCGTGGCGGCGCCGATCTTCAAGCGCGTCGCCGAGGCGTCGCTGCGTCACCTCGGCATCGCGCCGACCGTCAATGCGCCGCCGCCGGTGCTCGTGGCGCGCGCGGTGCCGACGTCGAGCCGCCGGTCGACGCGACCATCATGCCGGTCAGACCTCGACAACCGAGCTCGGAGCCGCGGCCGCGACGGGCTGATGCCGGACCTGCGCGGCTTGAGCGCGCGCGACGCCAATCGGGCGCTGACGCAGCATCGGCATGACCGGCCGTCTCAACGGCGACGGCTTCGTCGCTCGAGCAGTCGCCGGCCGCCGGCACCGTGCTCGTCCCGGGCACGGCGTGCGCTGCTGACGCTCGGCCGCCAGCCGCCGTCACGGACCGGAGCGGCGCAATGACGCTCGGCGACCTCCTCGCAGGCCACCGCCGGCCGCGCGCCGTTCGACGCGCACGCGGCGGCGTGCCGCACCTCGATCGCGCGGCGGCCGCGACGGTCGCTTCGGTGACGAGCGATTCGCGCGAGGTCGCCCGCGGATCGGTGTTCGTGGCCTTGCGCGGCCTCAAGGCCGACGGCGCCGCGTTTGCCCGCGAGGCGATCGCGCGCGGCGCCATCGCCGTCGTCGCCGAGATCGCGGCGCCGCCGGGACACGACGGTCCCCTGGCTGCAGGTGGCGGACGCCCGGCTCGCGCTCGCGGCGCTCTCGGCGGCCTTCTTCGGCAATCCGAGCAGCGACCTCGTGCTCGTCGGCATCACCGGCACCAACGGCAAGACCACGACCTCGTATCTGCTCGCGTCGATCTTCGAAGCCGCCGGCATCCGCTGCGGCCGCATCGGCACGGTCGGTTACCACGTCGCCGATCGGGAAGTGGCCGCGACGCGAACCACGCCGGAAGCGCCGGAACTGCACCGCATGCTGCGCGAGATGGTCGCCGCCGGGTGCGGCGCCTGCGTGATGGAGGCGTCGTCGCACGCGCTCGCGCTCCGGCGCGTCGACTACCTGCACTTCAGCGCGGCCATCTTCACCAACCTGACGCGCGACCATCTCGACTTCCACCGCGACATGGAAGACTACTTCCTCGCCAAGCGCCGGCTGTTCGAGCTGCTGCCGCCGGGCGGCGTCGGCGTCACGAATCTCGACGACCGTCGCGGCGCCGCGCTTCGCCGCCGTCGCCCCGCGCCCGGTCACCTACGCGATCGACACGCCCGCGGACATCCGGCCCGGGCCCGTTGACGTTCTCGCTCGACGGCCTCGCCTTCGAGGTGCGCACGCCGCGCGGCACGCTCGCGCTGCGGTCGCCGCTCGTCGGCCGTCCCAACGCCTACAACATCCTCGCGGCCGTCGCCGCCGCCGTGGCGCTCGACCTGCCCTTCAACGCCATCCAGAAGGGCATCGCCGCCCTCACGCTCGTGCCGGGCCGCTTCCAGCTCGTGTCCGAGTCGCAGGACGACGTGCGCGTCGTCGTCGACTACGCGCATACCGACGACGCGCTGACGAACCTGCTCGAGACGGCGCGTCCGCTGGCGGCCGGCCGGGTGATCACGGTGTTCGGCTGCGGCGGCGATCGCGATCGCCCCAAGCGCTCGCTGATGGGCGCCGTGGCGGCGCGCCTGAGCGATCTGGTCATCATCACGTCGGACAACCCGCGCTCGGAAGATCCGGAAGCAGATCATCGAGGAGATCAAGCGCGGCATCGTGATGCCGGCCGATCGCGTCGGGCCGAAGGGCCAGGCCGGGCCGAAGGCGACGCCGTACCTCGCCGATCGTCGACCGTCAGGCGGCGATCGAGCGCGCCGTGCAGGACGCGCGGTCCGGGCGATCTCGTGCTCATCGCCGGCAAGGGGCACGAGAAGTACCAGGAGATCGGCGGTCGCGTGCTGCCCTTCGACGACGTGGACGTGGCGACGAGCGCCCTGGCGCGCCGCCGCGCGCGAGTCGCGGGTGTCATAACGCGTGGAACCGCTCTCGCTGACCGCGGCCGATGTCGCCGCTTCCGCGGGCGGACGAGGTGGTCCACGGCGACCGGGCGACGGCGATCGGGCGGATCGTGATCGATTCGCGGACGCTCGAGGCCGGTGATTGCTTCGTCGCGATTCACGGCGAGCGGTTCGACGGCCACGACTTCGTGGCCGACGCGCTGGCGCGGGGAGCGGGCGCGGTGGTGGTGTCGCGCGACCTGCCGGAGCGGACAGCAGACGGCCGCCGGCAGCGGTCGTGATTCGGGTCGACGACACGACGCGCGCGCTGCAGGACGTCGCGCGTGACGTGCGGCGCCGGTCGGGCGCGCGGGTCGTGGCGATCACCGGCAGCGCGGGCAAGACGACGACCAAGGAAGTCGCCGCGGAGTTTCTGGCGTCGCGCCATCGCGTCTTCAGGAACAAGGGGAATCTGAACAACCACATCGGCCTGCCGCTCTCGCTGCTCGAGTTGCGCGCCCGGCCGGAGATCGCAGTCGTCGAACTGGGCATGAATCATCCGGGAGAGATTCGCACACTGGTCGGCATCGCGGAGCCCGACGTCCGCGTGTGGACCAATGTCGGCGACGCGCACCTCGGGATTCTTCGCCTCCGCCGACGCCATCGCCGACGCCAAGGCCGAGATCCTCGATGGCGCGGACGGCGACGACGTGCTCGTCGCCAACGCCAACGACCCGAGAGTCATGCACGAGCGGAGTGGTTCCTCGGGCGCGTCGTGACCTTCGGGATCGACACCGACGGCCGACGTCAGCGCCGTCGACGTCGAGCACCGCGGACTCGCCGGCACGTCGGCCGAGCTCGCGACGCCGGCGGGCAGCGCCACGCTGGTCACGCCGCTCCTCGGTCTCGGCAACCTGTCGAACGTGCTGGCCGCGACGGCGGTGGCGCTCCAATTCGACATTCCGGTGTCTCAGATCGTAGAGACCGCGGCGCGACTGCAGCCGGCGACGCATCGCGGCGAGCTGCTGCGGCTGCCCGGGGGGATCACGCTCATCGACGATTCGTACAACTCCAGCCCGGCGGCGCTGCGGCAGGCGCTCGACACGCGTGGCCGCGGCCACCGGCTGCGCGCGCAAGGTCGCCGTCCTCGGCGAGATGCTCGAGCTCGGCGCTCACGCCGATGCGCTGCACCGCGAGTCGGGCCGAGCGGCGGCCGCGGCCGGGCTCGATCTCGCTGATCACCGTCGGCGGCGCGGCGGCGCGGGCGCTCGCCGACGCGGCCATCGCCGCGGGCATGCCGGCCGACGCGGTGGTGCACGTCGCGACGCGCGACGAGGCGGCTGACGTGGCCCTCGCGCGCATGCGTCCCGGCGACCTCGTGCTGGTGAAGGGCTCGCGCGGCATCGGGACCGACCTGGTCGTCGCGCGCCTGAAGGCGGAGTTCGCCTGATGCTCTACTACCTGCTGCCGCCGCTGACGCCGTGGTTCTCGGTGCTGAACGTGACGCGCTACATCACGTTCCGCACCGCCGTGGCCAGCATGACGGCGCTCGCGCTCGGACTCGTCCTCGGTCCGTGGATGATCCGCAAGCTGCGCGAGTTCCAGATCGGGCAGGTCATCCGCCACGAGGGTCCGGCGACGCACCGGACCAAGGCCGGGCACGCCGACGATGGGCGGGCTGCTGATCCTGACCGCGACGCTCGTGCCGACGCTCCTCTGGGCCGACCTGCGCAACCCGTTCATCTGGATCGCGGTCCTGGCGACGGTCGGCGTTCGGCGCGATCGGGTTCGCCGACGACTATCTGAAGATCGTCCGGCGCTCGCATCACGGGCTCCTGCCGCGCTACAAGCTGTTCTGGCAGTTCGTCGTCGGCCTGAGCGTCGGGGCGGCGCTGATGGTGCTCGCGACGCAGCATCCGCCGCTCTTCAACTCGCAGCTGATCTTTCCGTTCTTCAAGCGCCTCGTCCCCGCGCTCGGCCTGGCCTACATCGGGTTCGCGGCGCTGGTGCTGACGTTCTCGACCAACGCCGTCAACCTGACCGACGGCCTCGACGGCCTGGCGATCAGCGTCTTCGCCGTCGCGGCGGCGACGTTCACCGCGCTCGCCTACGTCTCGACGCACGCCGTGTTCGCGAGCTATCTGCAGTTGACGCCGGTGCCGCCGGCGGCCTCGGAGCTCACGATTTTCTGCGGCGCGCTCGTCGGCGCGAGCCTCGCGTTCCTCTGGTACAACTCGCTACCCGGCCGAGATCTTCATGGGCGACGTCGGCTCGCTCGGGCTCGGCGGCGCGCTCGGCACGGTCGCGCTCCTCATCAAGCAGGAAGCGCTGCTGGCCATCGTCGGCGGCGTGTTCGTGATGGAGGCGATGTCGGTCATCATCCAGGTCGCCTCGTTCAAGACCACCGGCAAGCGCGTCTTCCGGATGGCGCCGATTCACCACCACTTCGAGCTCATCGGCTGGAGCGAGCCGAAGGTGATCACGCGGTTCCTGATCCTCGCGATCATCTTCGCCCTCTTCAGCCTGACCACGCTGAAACTGCGATGAGCGATACGCCTTTCTCCGTTCGTGGCAAGCGGGTGGTCGTCGTCGGCGCGGCCCGAAGCGGCGTCGCGGCCGCGGAGCTGCTCGTGCGCCGCGGCGCCAGCGTCACGCTGACCGACATCCGCGAGCAGATCGAGGACGAGGATCGCCTGCGCGCCGCCGGCGTGGCGCTCGAGCTCGGCGGCCACCATGCGTCGACGCTCACCGGCGCCGACCTCGTCGTGCTCAGCCCCGGCGTGCCGTCGCACCTGCCGGCGATCGAGGCGGCGCGCCGCGCGGGTGTTCCGGTCACCGGCGAGCTCGAGCTGGCGTCGCGCTGGCTGCGCGGCCGGATCGTCGCCATCACCGGCACGAAGGGCAAGTCGACGACCACGACGTTGACCGGTCGGATGCTCGAGGCCGGCGGCTACCGCGTCCTCGTCGGCGGCAACATCGGCCTCGCGCTGAGCGCGCAGGTCGAGGCCTCGACCGACGAAACGATCCACGTGATCGAGGCGAGCAGCTTCCAGCTCGAGAGCGCGCAGACGTTCCGGCCGTGGATCGCGGTGCTGCTCAACTTCTCGCCCGACCACCTCGACCGCCACGCGACCGTCGACGAATACGCCGCGGCCAAGGCGCGCATCTTCGCCAAGCAGCAGCCGACGGACTGGGCGGTGCTGAACGCCGACGATCCCGGCACGCTGGAGCTCGCCGCCGCGACGCGCGCGCACCGGCTGCTCTTCTCGATGAGCGGCGTCGCGCGCCGAGGGCGTCGGCCGTCGTCGCAGGACGCGATCGTGCGCCGGACGGCGAGCGGCGAAGAATCGCTCGTGCCGCTGGCGGCGGTGAAGCTGCTCGGCCGGCACCTGCTCGCCGACGTGCTCGCCGCGTCGGCGGTCGCCTCGATCGTCGGCGTCGACGCGGCGGCGATGACCAAGGCGGTCGAAGGCTTCACCGGCCTCGAGCACGCGCTCGAGCCGGTCGCCGAGATTGGCGGCGTGCGGTTCGTCAACGATTCGAAGGCCACCAACATCGAGGCGGCGCGCCGCGCCGTCGAGAGCTTCGGCGACGGCGTGGTCGTCGTGCTCGGCGGCCGGTTCAAGGGCGGCGACTTCCGCGATCTGCTGCCGCGCGCTCGTCGAGCGCCAGGCCACCGTCGTGTCGATCGGCGAATCCAGGCCCGCTCATCCGCGAGGCGCTCGGGTCGGCGGTCGCGCTCCACGAGGCCGACGACATGTCGTCGGCGGTGCGGCGGGCGTTTGCGTCCGCGTCGCCCGGACAGACCGTGGTGCTGGCGCCGGCCTGCTCGAGCTTCGACATGTTCCGCGACTACGCCGAGCGCGGGCGAGTGTTCAAGCAGGAGGTGCGGAAGCTACAGGAGGAGTGGAGCACGACGCGGGAGCAGTAGAGTGCGTTCGGAGGCTCGAGCGAAGGCAGTCGGAGCACGACAGAGAAGTGCAGAAGCAGGAAATTCGGCGAAAGTGACGCGCGAACAATGAGCAGTCATCAGCCGGTCGATACGGTAAAGAACCGTCCGCTGGGAACGCAGGCTGCCCCGGTCTGCGAGGGTGGTGTCTTTGCCCGCGACCGGCTGGTGACTGCTGATTGTTCGCGCGGCCTGCGAGCCGGCGCAGGGTCGCCCCGTGCGCGGCTCAGGCTATTTGTCGGTAGCAGTCCCCGGGACCTTTAGGCAGCGGAGTATGGCGCGAAAGCTCAAATCGGACAAGTTGCTCTTCACCGCCACGCTGCTGCTCGTCTGCACCAGCATCGTCATGGTCTACAGCGCCTCGGCGGTCATCGCGACGGAGAAGTGGCAGGAGCCCTACCTCTTCCTGTTCAAGCAGGCGGCCTGGGTCCTCATCGGCCTGTCGCTCGTGCCGATCGTCATGCGCATCGACTACCGGTGCTACCGGCAGCCGGTGGTCATCTGGACCGGGCTCGGTGGTGGCCGCGGTCGCGCTCGTCGGCGTGCTCTTCGCGCGCCCGGTGAACGGCGCCAGCCGCTGGCTGCACGTCGGTCCGCTCGGCGTCCAGCCCTCGGAGCTCGCGAAGATTGGCGATCATCCTCTTCACGGCCGCGCTCCTCGAGCGGCGCATGGATCGCATCGACGAGCTGTCCTACTCGCTGCTCCCGATCGGCGTGGCCACCGGCATCATCGTCGGCGCTCATCCTCGTCGAGCCCGATCTGGGCACGGCGGTGTCGGTGCTGGTCATCGCCGGCGCGATGGTCTTCGCCGCCGGCATCAGCTACCGCTACGTCTTCGGCCTCGCGCTCGTCGCCGTGCCGGCGCTGTATCGTCGTGGTGATGGCGTCAGCCCTACCGCGTGCAGCGGGTCATGGCGTTCCTCGATCCGTGGAGCGATCCGCAGGGCAGCGGGCTATCAGGTGATCCAGTCGATGATCGCCGTCGGCACGGGCGGCTTCTTCGGCACGCGGCCTGATGGGCGGCATGCAGAAGCTCTTCTACCTGCCCGAGCCGCACAACGACTTCATCTACGCCGTCATCGCCGAGGAGCTCGGCCTGATCGGCGCCACCACGGTGCTCGCTCTGCTTCTGCGTGATCACCTGGCGCGGGCTGCGGACGGCGACGCGCGCGCCCGATCGGTTCGGCGCGTTCCTCGCGGTCGGGCTGACGGCGATGATTGCCTTTCAGGCGCTCCTGAACATCAGCGTGGTGATCGGGACTCGCGCCGACCAAGGGCATTCCGCTGCCGTTTGTCAGCGCCGGCGGTTCGTCGCTGCTGATCAATCTGCTCGGGATGGCGATTCTGCTCAACGTGTCGCAGCACACGTCGTCGTCGAACGGCGTCACGCGGGCGCATCTCGATGGCCATGGCGAAGCCGGATGCATGACGCCGCAGCGCATCGTCATCGCCGGGGGCGGAACCGGCGGGCACCTGTATCCGGGGATTGCGGTGGCGCGCGAGTTGCGGCGCCGCGTGCCGGAGATGGCGGTGACGCTTTGCCGGGACCGCGCGCGGGCATCGAGAGCCGGGTCGTGCCGCGCGAAGGCTTCGAGCTGGATGTGCTGCGCAGCGCCGGGCTGAAGGGCATGTCGCTCGTCGTCGCTGGCGCGCGGGCTGTCGCTGCTGCCGCTGAGCGGGCTCGACGCGTGGAACATCGTGTCGCGCCGGCGGCCGCAGCTGGTGATTGGCGTCGGCGGCTACAGCTCGGGTCCGGTCGTGCTGGTCGCCGCGCTGCGGCGGCATTCCGACGCTCCTGCTCGAGCAGAACGCCGTGCCCGGCTTCACCAATCGCCGCCTGGCGCCGTTTGTCAGCGCCGCGGCTGTCACGTTCGAGTCGACGTTGTCGTACTTCGGGAGGAGGGGCTTTGTCACAGGCAATCCGGTTCGTCCCGAGTTCTTTGACCGACGCTCCCGCGGCGCCGCTCGATGGCCCGCCGAGGATTCTGATCTTTGGGGGCTCCCAGGGCGCGCACGCGATCAACATGGCCATGGTGGAGGCGGCGCCGCAGGCTGGCAGCCCACGCCGGCGGGCTGGCAGTCACGCATCAGACAGGAGAACGCGATCTGGAGCGCGTCCGGGACGGCTATCGCCGCGCCGGCCTCGAAGCCAGGGTCGAGCCGTTCCTCTTCGCCATGGACCGCGAGATGAAAGCCGCCGACCTCGTGATCTGCCGCGCCGGGGCGACGACGCTGGCCGAGCTGACGGCGGCGGGCAAGCCGTCGCTGCTCGTCCCGCTGCCGACCGCCGCCGACGATCACCAGCGCAGGAACGCCGAAGTGCTGGCGGCGGCCGGCGCGGCCGAGCTGCTCGAGCAGTCGCAGATGACGGGCGAGACGCTGGCCGAATCGCATCATCGGCGCTCGCCGGCCGACCCGTCGCGCCGGCACGCGATGTCCGGCGCGGCGCGACGGCTGGCCAAGCCGGACGCCGCGCACGGCGATCGTCGACCGCGCGTTCGAGCTGCTCGCTGGAGCAGCAGTAATGCTCGGACGCACGCGACGGATTCACTTCGTCGGCATCGGAGGCATCGGCATGAGCGGCATCGCCGAGCTGCTCGCCAATCTCGGCTACGAGGTGAGCGGCTCGGATGCGAAGCGATCGACGGTGACCGATCGGCTGGAGCGGCTCGGCGTCCGCGTCGTCGGTCGGACACGACGCCGCGCACGTCGGCAGCGCCGACGTCGTGGTGGTGTCGTCGGCGATCAAGGCGCGGCAATCCCGGAGACGGCCGAGGCCCTGCGGCGTCAGATTCCGGTCATTCCGCGGGCCGAGATGCTGGCCGAGCTGATGCGGCTGCGCTACGGCATCGCCATCGCCGGCGCGCACGGCAAGACGTCGACGACGTCGATGGTGGCGCTGGTGCTCGAGCGCGCCGGGCTCGATCCGACGGCGGTCATCGGCGGACGGCTGAGCGCGTTCGGCAGCAACGCACGGCTCGGGCGCGGCGACTACATGGTGGTCGAGGCCGACGAAAGCGACCGCTCGTTTCTGAAGCTGTCGCCGGCGATTGCGGTCATCACCAACATCGACCACGAGCACATGGAAAGCTACGGCAGCTGGGCCGATCTCCAGCAGGCCTTCGTCGAGTTCGCGAACAAGGTGCCGTTCTACGGCGCCGTGATCGCGTGCGCCGACGACGAGCCGGTGCGGAGCGTGCTGCCGCGCATCACGCGCCGTCTCATCACCTACGGCCTGGCGACCGCGGACGGCCAGGCGTCGGCGAGCGTGACCGCACATGGGATGGCGCTCGAGGCGTTCGGCTCGCGCGCCGGTCGTCCGCTACTGGACGCCGGAGGAGCCGCGACGGTGGCAGCCTCCGACGCCGGGACGTCGAGCTCGGCGAGCTGCGGCTGCAGGTGCCGGGCCGGCACAACCTGCTGAACGCGCTGGCGGCGGTGGCCGTCGGCCTCGAGGTCGGCATTCCGTTCGACACGATTGCGGCTGCGCTCGCGGAGTTCCAGGGCGCCGAGCGGCGATTCCAGCGGCTCGGGGAGGAAGACGGCGTGATGGTCGTGGACGACTACGGTCATCACCCGACCGAGATCGCCGCCGTCCTCGCCGCGGCGCGCGCCGGCATCGACCGGCGCGTCGTCGTCGTGTTCCAGCCGCATCGCTACACCCGGACCAGCCAGCTGCTGCGCGAGTTCGGCGTCGGCCTTGAGCGCCGCCGACGAGGTCGTGCTGACCGACATCTACGCGGCCGGTGAGCCGCCGATTCCCGGCGTGACGCTCGACGCGCTGGCGACGGCGGTGCGCGAAGCGGCGCGCGGCGGCGTGCGCGTCGTGCCCGGCGCTCGAGGACCTGCCGGCGGCGGTCGCGAGCGATGGCGCGGCCGGGCGACCTCGTCATCACGCTCGGCGCCGGATCGATCGGCGGCACCGGCGAGCGCATCCTCGAGGCGATTCGGCACCGGCGCACGCAGCCGGCCGGCAGCGGGGGCGGCGCGATGAGGGTCAGGGCACCGGCGGAGAAGAACTTCCGCCGCGCGCGCACGCGGCCAGGCCGGCGCGGCGCCGGAAGCTGCGCGCGCTGTTCACCTGGCGCGTGGCCCGCGGGCTGCTCATCGTCATCGCTCATCGCGCTGGCGGGATACCGGGCGGCGAGCCTGGTCTACCACTCGAGCTGTTCCGCGTCAACCGGGTGCGCGTGCACGGCAACGTGCGCATCTCGAGCGGCGAAGTGCAGGCCATGGTCCGCGATCTCCAGGGCGCCCACATCCTGACCGCCAACCTGGCCGGTCGCGCGCCGAGTTGCTCGAATCGCCGTGGCTCGCCGAGGTCGCGCTGCGCCGCGTGCTGCCGTCGACGATCGACGTGTACGTCTCCGAGCGCCGGCCGTTCGGGCTCTGCCGTCAGGGCGACCAGCTCTACCTCGTCGCCCGCGACGGCACGGTGATGGACGAGTTCGGGCCCAAGTACGCCGAGTTCGACCTGCCGATCGTCGACGGCCTGTTCCCGCGGCAGAGCCGTCGCGGCGTCTCGCGCGGCGTCGCGCGGCGCGGTCCGTACCGGCACCGACGGCCGATCCCGCTCGCGCCGCGCTGGCCGCCCGCGTGGTCGACGCGCATGCAGAGCGAGACCGGAGCTCATCAAGACGCGTCTCGCAGATCGACGTCACCGACGCGCACGACGCCGTCGTGCTGCTCGACAACGATCCGGCGCTGCTGCACCTCGGCGAGGAGCGCTTTCGCGAGCGGCTCCAGTCGTACCTGGAGATTGCCGACGACGCTCAGGGCGCGCATCCCGGACATCGACTACGTGGATCTTCGCTTCGAGCAACGCGTCTACGTGAAGCCGCGAGGCCGTGCCGACCGGCACGGCGATGCAACTGCCAGCCGCTGGCAAGACTTTCTGAGGGGGAGACGTGGCACGCAGGGAACGGTACCTCGTCGGTCTGGATGTGGGCACGTCGAAGGTCACGGCGATCGTCGGCGAGGCGACCGACGATGGCGGGCTGGACATCATCGGGATGGGGCTGGCCGACTCGCGCGGCATCAAGCGCGGCGTCGTCGTGAATCTCGAGGCCGCGGTCGAGTCGATCAAGAAGGCGATCGAGGAAGCCGAGCTGACCGCCGGCGTCGAGATCGACTCGGTGCACCTCGGTCTGTCGGCCGCGCACGTCAAGGCGTTCAACAGCCGTGGCGTCGTCGCGGTCGCCGGCAAGAACCGCGAGATCACGCGCGAGGACGTCCGCCGCGCCATCGACGCGGCCAAGGCCGTCGCGCTGCCGAGCGGCCGCGAGATCCTGCACGTGCTGCCGCAGGACTTCGTCGTCGACGAGCAGGACGGCATCGGCGCGCCGGTCGGCATGACCGGCGCGCGGCTCGAGGTGAACGTCCACGTCGTGACCGGCAGCGCCTCGTCGACGCAGAACATCGTCGCCTGCGTCAACCGTTCGGGCGTCGCCGTGCTCGACACCGTGCTCGAACAGCTGGCGGCGAGCGACGCGGTGCTGACCAACGACGAGAAGGAGCTGGGCGTCGCGCTCGTCGACATCGGCGGCGGCACCACCGACTTCGCCATCTTCGAGCGCGGCAGCCTGTGGCACACGGGCGTCGTCGCCATCGGCGGCGACCACTTCACCAACGACATCGCCGTCGGCCTGCGCACGCCGATCCCGGACGCAGAACGGATCAAGCGGCGGTCCGGGTGCGCGCTCTCGGCGATGGTGGACGAGAGACGAGACGATGGAGGTGGCGAGCGTCGGCGGCCGCAAGCCGCGGGTGATGTCGCGACGGATTCTCTCGGAGATCCTGCAGCCGCGCGCGGAAGAGATCTTCCATCTGCTCTGGGACGAGTTCCGGCGCGCCGGCTTCGAGAAGTCGCTCAACTCGGGCATCGTGCTGACCGGCGGCGGCGCCATGCTCGAGGGCCTCGGCGAAGTCGCCGAACAGATCTTCGATCTGCCCATCCGGCGCGGTGCGCCGGCCGGGCTCGGCGGGTTGGCGGATCACGTGAACAGCCCGGCGTTTGCCACCGCCGTCGGGCTCGTGATGTATGCGCATCGGAATCAGGCGGGAGAGCCGGCGCGGCCGGTGGGCGCAGGAGCGTTCGGCCGGGTGGCCGGGCGGCTGCGCACGTTGTTCAAAGAGTTCTTCTGAGTTTGTTCGGACGAAGCAACAGGAGGTCGGAACCATGGGTGATATGCGACACAGAAAAACGAGCGAGACCGAGCAGGCGACGCTGCGCCTGAAGCTGGCGGAAGAGGCGCGGACCGGCGCCCGCATCAAGGTCGTCGGCGTCGGCGGCGGCGGCAGCAATGCGGTCAACCGCATGGTGCAGGCCGGGCTCGACGGCGTCGAGTTCATCGTCGCCAACACCGACCTGCAGGCGCTGCAGCTCAATCAGGCGCCGGTCAAGCTGCAGATCGGCGCCAAGCTGACCAAGGGCCTCGGCGCCGGCGCCGACCCGAACGTCGGCCGGCAGGCGGCGCTCGAGGACACCGAGAAGCTGATCGAAGCGCTCGACGGCGCCGACATGGTGTTCGTGACGACCGGCCTCGGCGGCGGCACCGGCACCGGCGCGGCGCCGGTCATCGCCAGCCTGGCGAGCGAGCTCGGCGCGCTCACGATCGCGGTCGTCACCAAGCCGTTCCGGTTCGAGGGCAACAAGCGCCAGATGCAGGCGGCGCGCGGCCTCGACGAGCTGCGCGAATGCGTCGACACCGTGATCACCATCCCGAACGAGCGGCTGCTCGCGACCATCGCGCGCAACACGTCGCTCGGCGAGGCGTTCACGTCGGCCGACGACGTGCTGCGGCAGGCGATTCAGGGCATCTCGGACCTCATCCTGGTGCCGGGGATGATCAACCTCGACTTCGCCGACGTGAAGACGATCATGTCCGGCATGGGCTTCGCGATCATGGGCACGGGCATCTCCGAGGGCCCGAACCGGGCGATGGCCGCCGCCAACGCCGCGATCTCGAGCCCGCTGCTCGAAGACGCGTCGGTCAAGGGCGCGCGCGGCGTGATCATCAACGTCACCGGCGGACCCGACCTCTCGCTCGTCGAGGTCAGCGAGGCGTCGGCCGTCATCCAGGAAGCCGCGCACGAGGACGCGAACATCATCTTCGGCGCCGTCGTCGATCCGGAGATGGAAGGCAAGGTCAAGATCACCGTCATCGCGACCGGCTTCGACCGTCCCGCCGCCGCGAAGAGCCTCAGCCCGTCGGCCGTCCAGACGCCGGTCGATCTCGCAGAACTACACCTCCTGGCGGCAGGAGTCGGTCGAGAAGGTCGCCGCCCGGCTGGCGGCGGCGGTGTCTCGCGCATCAGCATCACGCGCCGTCCGGCGCTCGATCTGCCGTTGATGTCTCCCGTCGCCGAGCCGGAGGCCAACAGTGCCCCGGGCGCGGAGTTCGAGCCGGTCTCGCCACTCGATGTGCCGGCGTTCCTCCGCCGGCAGAGCGAGGCGTAGGCAACGACGGCTCGAGGCCGGCTGCTGGGTTGCTAGCGGCCGGCAATCTCCTGCCAACTGGCGGGCTGGCGGCCACAGGCGGCCACACGCGGTCGCCTGCCGGTCGGCGAACGACGGTTGCCGAGTCTAGTCGCGGCTCGGCATCCGCGGCTCCGCGCACCGGCCCGGGGCGGCTCGACAGTTCTCCTGTGACTCGGCGCCCGCCGGGCCATGGCCGAGCCGCGCGTGGTACACTGCGTAGATCCACGGTACACGGGACCGCCGTCTCCACAGGCGCAGGCGCCTGACGACGGTGCGCGTGGCGCCGGCTGATTCGGCTTCCGCGCCGCCGAGCCGCGTGTCCAGTTCCACCCCGTTCGTGGCCGTGCGAGTCGAGAGGCTTGCCGTCACGCCGCGCATTTGTTCATGCCGCGAAAGGCGGCCGGCGCATCAGCACATGAAGCAGTGGGAGTACCGCGAGCGCGCGCGGCAGGTTCTGGCCCGGGAAACGGGCTACGTGCTGAAGCCGCACGGTGGCCGCCTGCGCGTCGCGCTCGCGTTTCCAAACACGTACTGGGTCGGCATGTCCAGCCTGGGGTTCCAGACGGTCTACCGTCTGTTCAACGACCTGGATGACGTCGTCTGCGAGCGCGTGTTCCTGCCGCCGAAGCAGGAACTGCGGGCGCAGCTCGCGAGCGGCACGCCGCTCCTGACGCTCGAAACCCAGACGCCGGTCTCGGACTTCGACGTCCTGGCGTTCTCGGTCTCGTTCGAATGGGACTACACCAACGTCGTCACGATGCTGCGCCTGGCCGGCATGGCGCCGAAGGCCCAGGCGCGGCGCGCGCGCGATCCGCTGGTCGTGATCGGCGGCGCCGTGACGTTCGTGAATCCCGAGCCGCTGGCGCCGTTCGCCGACGTGATTGCCGCCGGCGAGGGCGAGATGCTCGTGCCCGACCTGGTGACGGTGCTGCGCGAAGGCCTGAACCGCGACGAGCAGGCCGCGCGCCTGGCGACGTACCGCGGCTTCTACGTTCCGTCGCTGTACGAAGTCCACTACAAGAGCGACGGGACGATCGCCGGCTTCGAACCGCGGCCGGGAGCGGCGCGCCAGCGGTGGTCAAGAAGGCGGCGGTGAAGAGCGCGGATCGGCTCGACCCGCCGGCGACCTCGATCTTCACGCCCGACACCGAGTTCGGATCGCGCTTCCTCATCGAGGTCGTGCGCGGGTGCGCGAACCTGTGCCGCTTCTGCTGGGCCGGCTACAACTATCTGCCGGTGCGCGCGTTTCCCGCCGACCGCATCCTCGAGCTGGCGGCGGCCGCGCGCCAGTACGCCAACCGCGCCGGCCTCGTGTCGATCGCGCTCTGCGACCATCCCGAGATCGACACGGATCCTCGACGGCTTGCTCGCGCTCGGCTACTCGATCAGCCCGGCCTCGCTGCGCCTCGACGACCTGACCGACAGCATCGTCCGCCGGCTGCGCGAGAGCGGCGAGAAGTCGATCACCATCGCGCCGGAGACCGGGTCGGATCGCCTGCGCCGCGTGATCAACAAGACCGTCACCAACGACGAGATCCTCGCCGCCACCGAGCTGATCTTCGCCAACGGCATCGACAACCTGAAGCTGTACTACATGATCGGGCTGCCGACCGAGACCGACGAGGATCTCGAGGCGATTCGCGACCTGACGGTCGCGCATGCGCGACATCATGATGAAGCACGCCCGCCCGCGCGGCCACGTCGGGCGCATCGTCGGCAGCGTGAACCCGCTGATTCCCAAGCCGGGCACGGCGTATCAGTGGATCCCGATGGAAGATCCGGCGATCACGGACCGAAAGGGGAAGCGGCTGCGGCATCTGCTCTCCGACATCGACAACGTGTACTTCAACATCAAGTCCGAGCGGCATTCCTACTACCAGGCGCTGCTCTCGCTCGGCGACCGGCGCGTCGCCGACGCCATCGAGGCGGCGGAGCGCAACGGCGGCAAGTGGCGCGCCGCCGTCGCCGAGACGGGCCTCGACGCGGACTTCTACATCTTCCGCGACCGATCGAGCGACGCCGTGCTGCCGTGGGACATCATCGACGGCGGCATGAAGACGTCGTTCTTCCAGTCCGAGTTCCGCAAGGCGCTCCGCGAGGAGTGGACGCTGCCGCCCAAGCGGCAGAAAGAGAACCTCAAGCTGCTGCCGGTCGCTCGACTAGACGCCGCGGTGCGGCTTCGAGCCGCACCTCTTCACCCGGCCGAGGCCAGCGCGGCCTCGGTTTCGAACTCTCCATACGCCTGCAGGATCAGATCGCGGATCCGGTTCTGGGCGGTGGTGTCGCCGATCGGGCGCAGGAGAGCGAAGCTGCGGCGCTCGCCGTTGACCGAGAACTGCCGCGCAGGGAAACGTGACGTTGCGGCCGTTGCCGGTCTTGCGCTCCCAGATCGCGAAGCCAATCAGCTTCAGTCCTTCGAGCGGTCCCGAGAGGAAGTGCAGCTCGGCGTCCGCCAGCTTGCCTGGCGGGTTGCCCTTGTCGTTCGGTACGATCTTGATGGTCACGGCTTCGCTCCTTCGCTGAAGGTGGCAGGCGCTGTCTGAAGCCAGGACAAGGCAAGGCGCGGGCCGAGGCGCGGGGCACCTGGCTATGTCCGACGAAGTACCAGCGTGGAAGGGTGTTGGCGTGACGGAGTGACGGGGCCTGGAAAGGCGGCAGACGGCGCGGCGGCGCCGCCGACAACTGGCGTTGACGCAGGTCAGTCGCCGATGAGCATCACCTGCGCCATGGCGAGCGCGTCGGAATGCGTGATCGTCAGGAGCGAACGCCGGACCTGCATGCTCTCGGCGCGGCGGGCGGCCCCGCCGTGCAGGAGCAACCGCGGTGGCCCGCCGCCGCGCACGACTTCGATATCCTTCCAGAGCACGCCGCGTGAGTGGCCTGTGCCGAGCGCCTTCATCGCCGCTTCTTTGGCGGCGAAACGGCCAGCGAGGTGCGGGGCGGGATTCCGCCGCTTGGTACAATAGGCAATCTCCCCGGCCGTAAACACGCGTTGCAGAAAGCGATCGCCGTATCGTTCGAGCACGTCGGCGAGCCGGGGGATATCGGTGGCGTCGAGCCCGATGCCGAGAATGTTCATGACCTGAACCACAGCCTACCCGCGCCTTCGAATGGACGCAAGCGCGCGTGGGGCGCGGTTCTCCGGTGCGTGCCCTTGTCGGCCGCGGCGCCGACACTTCTTTACCGGCCGCAACCTGACGCTGCGAGACGATCCGGCGCGAGTGGGCGAGCGTCGCCGCGGAGATTGGCGTCGCGGTCGAGGACGTGCTGCTCGTGCGCCAGGTGCACGAGGCCACCGTCGCCGTCGCGTCAGGCGATCGGCCCCGTCCGTGGCCGCGGCCGGAAGCCGACGCGGTCGTCAGCAACGATCCGGGCGCGGCGATCGCCGTCCGGATTGCCGACTGCGTGCCGGTGCTCCTCGCCGAAGAGACTGGCCGCGCCGTCGCGGCCATCCATGCCGGATGGCGGGGCATCGCCAGCCGAGCGATCATCGCCGGCGTGAGCGCGCTGCAGGCCACCTACGGCGTGCGCCCCGAACGCGTCATCGCGGCCGTCGGGCCGTCCATCGGCCCGTGCTGCTACGAGGTGGCGGAGAGCACTTACCAGACGTTCCGCCAGGCCGGGCACCATGCATCAGTGCTCGAGCGCTGGTTCGAGCCGCGGCCGGAAGGGAAGTTCCACCTCGACTTGTGGCGCGCGTCGCGCGATCAACTCGAGGGCGCCGGCGTCATGCCGGAGAACATCCACGTCGCCGAGCTGTGCACGAAGACCCACGCCGACGTCTTTCACTCGTATCGCGTGCTCGGGGCCAACGCGGGAAGGATGATCGGGATCATCCGGGCGAGGGGATAGGGCGCCGTGGCGGAGGTTCGATGATCAGTTGCCGGGTTCGGCGGGCGCCGACTCGGGCTCAGCCGCCGCGCTGGCAGCGACGGCCGGCGCGACGAAATACAGGATGCGCGAGCAACTCTCACACTGCATGACGCTTTCGTTGCGGCGTAACTCGTTGTAAACCTGCGGGCGCAGCCGGACGTGGCACTGCGTGCAGAGGCCCTCGCGCGCTTCCGACATCGCGAGGCCCTTGCGGTGCTTCGAGACGCGCTCGAAGAGCGCGAGCGCTCCGGCCGACACGCTGGCGGCGACCTGCGTGCGCTCGGCGTTGGTCTTTTCGAGCTCCTGCTCGGTCGCCGTCCGATCCGAGTCCATCTGCTGGCGGCTGCGCACGACGTCGGCCTGTCCCGTCTTGAGTGCGCCTTCGGCCGCTTTGAGCGCGGCGGCGAGCGTCTCGGCTTCCTCCATGCGCTCGAGCAGCCGGTCCTCCTCGCGCCGGACCACCTCCTCGGCGGCGGTGATCTCGGTCTGCATCGCGTGGTATTCCTTGTTGGTCTTGACCTCCATCAGCTGACCCTTGTACTTGCTCAGGCGGGTCTGCACGGCGGCCAAATCCTTCTCGATGTCCCGGCGCGATGCCTGCGAGGTGGCGATGCGCTCCTTGACGCTGGCGACGGTCCCCGTCAGCTCTGCCAGCCGCGAGTCGAGTGCCGCTTGCGCCGCCGGGATGTCCGCCATCCGCCGCCGCAGCCGCTCGGCGGCAGAGTCGAGGTCCTGGAGCTGGATGAGAAGCTTGAGGTCAGGAAGCATCGGGAAATGCTGAATGCTGAATGGCTGAATGATGAATGGAAGAGTGAAGCGACGAGAAGACGAAAGGAGGAAGGCGAGGACGAGACCGAGGCGGCAGGGCGAGACGAAAGGGCAGCCGTGTGACCCTTCATCCCTCCCCCCTTACTTCAGCATTCAACATTCAGTATTCAAGCGTTACGAAATGTGGGCCCACCAGGATTCGAACCTGGGACGGGCCGGTTATGAGCCGGCGGCTCTGACCGCTGAGCTATGGGCCCACTACAGTCTACAGTCGACGGTCGGCAATCGCCAGTCACAGTCGACTGGCGACTGTGACTGGCGACTGCGATGCCTACGTTCGTCCCTCCAGGAACGCGCGCAGCTTCCGGCTTCTCGACGGGTGGCGCAGCTTGCGCAGCGCCTTGGCCTCGATTTGCCGGATGCGCTCGCGCGTGACGGCGAAGCTCTGGCCCACCTCTTCGAGGGTGTGCTCGCTGCCGTCGCCGACGCCGAACCGCATCTTGATGACCTTTTCTTCGCGCGGGGTCAGCGTCTTCAAGACCGAGTCGGTCTGTTCCTTGAGGTTCAGGTTGATGACCGCGTCGGACGGAGAGACCACCTGGCGATCCTCGATGAAGTCGCCAAGATGCGAATCTTCCTCCTCCCCGATCGGCGTCTCGAGCGAGATCGGCTCCTGCGCGATCTTGAGGACCTTGCGGACCTTCGAGACCGGGATGTCCATCCGCTTGGCGATCTCTTCCGACGTCGGCTCGCGGCCGAGCTCCTGCACGAGCGCGCGCGACGTGCGAATGAGCTTGTTGATCGTCTCGATCATGTGGACCGGGATGCGGATCGTCCGCGCCTGGTCGGCAATCGCGCGCGTGATGGCCTGGCGGATCCACCACGTCGCGTAGGTCGAGAACTTGTAGCCGCGGCGGTACTCGAACTTGTCGACCGCCTTCATCAGGCCGATGTTGCCTTCCTGGATCAGGTCGAGGAACTGCAGGCCGCGGTTCGTGTACTTCTTGGCGATCGAGACGACCAACCGGAGGTTGGCCTCGACGAGCTCCTTCTTGGCCTGCTCGGCCTGGATCTCGCCGCGCGCGATCGTCTCGATCGTCCGCATCAGCTGATCGGGCGTCTCCTCGAGCTCGTCGGCCATCGCCTTGACCTGGACCTTGAGCTCTTTCTGGCGCCGGAACAGATTCTTCTTTTCTTCTTCCTTGAGCCGGCTGCTCTTCTTGTTCTTGGGATTGAGCTGCCGTTCCAGCTGATCGATCTCGCGCCGGACGCGCATCACGGCTTCGACCGATTCCTTGATCTGGTCGATCAGGCGGCGCTTGACGGCTTCGGTGAACTCGATCTTGCGGATGAGCTGTGACAGCTCGACTCGGGCCCGCAGCGCCTCCCAGCGCACGCGCCGGAACTTGCGCTTGTCGCGCGTGGTCGTGCCACGCGGCGTCTTCTCGAGCTTCTCCTTGCACTTCTCGAGGCCCATCCACGACTTCCGGACCGCCTCGATCTGGCGCAGGACCTGTCGCTTGCGATCGTCGATCTTGTCGTCGGTCAGCTCTTCGTCGACAAACGTCACGAGCTCGCGGATGCTCCGCTCCTCGTTCTTGAGCTGATCGCCCATCGTCATGATCGCGCGCGCGACCGTGGGTGTGCGGGAGATCGACTTGATGACCGCCAGCTTGCCGCGTTCGATGCGCTTGGCGATCTCGACCTCACCCTCTCGCGTCAGGAGGGGGACCGTGCCCATCTCGCGCAGGTACATGCGAACGGGGTCGTTGGTCTTGTCGAGCGCCCCGGGGGTCAGGTCGAGCTCGAGCTCCTCGGCCCCCTCACCGGTGCGATCCAGCAGCTTGTCTTCGCGGTACTTCTGTTCGGAATCGACGACTTCGATTCCGGCGCTCCCGAACGTGCTGAACAGATCATCGAGCTCGTCCGACGACGTGATGTCGGCGGGCAGCAGTTCATTGACCTCGTCGTAGAGCAGGTAGCCCTTTTCCTTGCCGATGGCTATGAGCTGCTTTACTTCGTCGTATTTTTCTTCGATCGACAACGGCGTGTCCTCCTCAGCGTGCTCGTTCCGCGCGTATCAAAATATGCCGCTTATGATTCCGCAATCAACTGTAACAACGTTTTCTTCCGATCCCACAGCGCGACGATTTCCGACTCGTGTGTCGCCGCGCCCGCTTCCTGCAGGCGATCGATCTCGCGCTGGACGGCCGCCCGTTCGCGCGTGTAGCGCATGCGCTTGATCGCCTTCACGCAGTCGAGCGGCGGGCCCGGGGCGTGGGTTTGCCGGCCGATTTCCTCGACCAGACGGGCCTCCATACTACTTAGACGCTCGAGAAGCGTATGCGGTAAAGCTTCTGCTGGCCATTCGTGCAGCGCCCGGGCCTGCTCGAGAATCGGCTCAGTCGCCAGTCCGACCAGATCATCCCGTTCGAGTTCTGCCACCGCACCCGCGCCGGCGGCTGGGTCGTGAATCAGCGCCCAAATCAGGCCTTTTTCGGCGGTTTTGACCTGATCCAGCCCGACTTTCGGCCGGTCGAGCACGGCGACCGCAGTTTCCCGCTTCGCCGCCGCCTTCTTGATTTCGGCCCGCACGACCTCCTCAGTAATCCTGGCTTTGTGCGCCAGCCGGTCGGCAAACTGGTCGCGCGCTGCCGCATCCGGGATCCGCGCCGCGACTTCGAGCATGCGGCCCAGGAACTCCCGCCGCTGCTCGTCGCGCTGGAGATCCTGCCCCGCGGCGGCCTGATCGAGCAAGTATTCGAGATATTGCTGGGAAGACCGGAGTTTCTCCGCATACGCGGCCCCGCCTTCGCGCCGGATGAAGTTGTCCGGATCCTCGCCCGGCGGCATCATGGCGACGTTCACTTGGAAGCCTTCGGCGACCAGCAGTTCCGACGTCCGGACCGCGGCGCCCTTGCCGGCGGCGTCGGGATCGAAACTTAAGACGACTTTCGACGCGAAACGCTTCAACAGCCGAGCTTGCGCCGGCGTCAGGGCGGTCCCCGACGAGGCAACCACGTTAGGGATGCCCCCCTGGAGCGCCTGCGCGACGTCGAAATAGCCTTCGACCATGACCGCGTGCTTGGCCTTGATGATGGCGGCCTTGCTCAGGTGGAGCCCATAGAGCGTCCGGCCTTTGACATAAATCGCCGTCTCGGGTGAGTTCAGGTACTTCGGGACCTGCCCCTCATCCATGGCACGCCCACCGAACGCGATGATCGCGCCGTTGTCCCTCGCAATCGGGATCATCAGCCGGTTCCGGAACCGATCGATGAGCATGCCGCCCTCGCGCTCGGAAACCAGACCCGTCCGCGCCAGCGATTCCGGCGCCAACCCGTCGCGCAGGAGCTTGGTTTTGAGCGCTTCGCGCGACGCAGGTGCATAGCCCATGCCCAGAAGTTCAATCGTGGCTGGGGTGAGGCCGCGGCTCGACAAGCAGGCGGCGCGCCGCGGCGCCCTGCGCACCCGCCAGCTGCTCACGAAACCACGTGGCGGCGATCTCGTGGGCGCGGAGGATCGTTTCACGGTCGCGCCGGCTCTCGGGGTCCTGGTTGCCGTCCTCCGGCTCGGGAACGGGCACACCCGCCCGCGCGGCCACCTGGCGTACGGCTTCGGGAAAGGTGATTTTGTCGTGCAGCTTCACGAACTCGAACACGTCACCCTTGGCACCGCACCCGAAGCAATGAAAGAAGCCCTTGTCACCGTTGACGTGGAACGACGGCGTTTTCTCCCCGTGGAACGGGCAGAGTCCCTTCCACGTGGCGCCGCTGCGCCTGAGCGCCACGCGCTCCTGCACCACCTGCACGATGTCGGCGTGCGACTTGAGGTCCTCGATGAAGTTGGGAGGAAACAGCGCCATCTATTCCTTCAACTCGACGACGGTGACACCGCCGCCACCCTGTTCGGGCGGAGCAGCTGCAAAGTTCTCGACCAGCTTGTGATCGTGCAGGTACTGGGCGATGGCCCGGCGCAGCTGACCCGTCCCGTAGCCGTGGATGAGCCGCACGCTTCGCAGCTCCGACATGAGCGCTTCGTCGAGGAACTTCTCGGTGCGCGACAGTGCTTCATCCACATTGCAGCCGATGACGTTCAGCTCGGTCAGCGAGCCCTCGCGCGGCTGCAGCTCGACATTGACCCGCACCTTGGCTGGCTGAGCCGGGCCGACCGCGGCCGGCACGAGGACGCGAAGCTCGTCGACGCGGGCGCGGAGACGTTTGCCGCGGACGTCGATCTCCGCGTCGCGGTCGTGCAGCGCCTGGACGATGCCCTCGAGCCCGAGTCCGCCGACTTTGACGCGGTCGCCGATGGCCGGCGCCCTGCCGGGACGTCTCGGGTGCCGCCGGCGCGGCCGGCGCCGCCTGCGGCTCCTCGCCACCCGTCGTTCGCAGGCGCTCGTCCGATCGCTTCGACCGCCGCCCGCGCTTCCGCCCGGGCCGCGCCGGTTTCGCCGGTCGGGATCACCAGCCGAGGCGCGGCGCGGCGCTCGGCGTCCGCCGCCATCGCATCGGTGCGCGCCTTCAACGCCGCGACCACGGCGTCAATCTCCTGCCGGGCGTCGCGCAGGCGAGCGTCGATCCGCTCGTCGAGGCGGCGGCGGAACGTCTCCTCGCGGTTGCGCAGCTCGTGCTCCCGGGCCTGCATCTTCGTCGCTTCTTCTTCGAGCGACGCCCGCTCGCGGGCCGCAAGCCGGCGTTCGTGCTCGAGCGACTGGATGTCGCGCTCGACTTTTGCCAGATGCTCGGCCAGCTGCGCTTCGCGGACGCTGCGGTGCTGGCGCGCCGCGTCGATGATCGAAGCGGGGAGGCCCGAGCCGCGTCGCAATCTCGAGCGCCAGGCTGCTGCCCGGCGAGCCATAGTTCAGGCGATAGGTCGGAGCGAACGTCGCCGGATCGAAGCCAAACCCGGCCGGTGTCACGCCCTCGGTGGTCGACCGCGTACGACTTCAACGCGTCGTAGTGCGTCGTCGCGACGACCATCGCGCCACGGACGCGGAAGTGGTCGATCATCGCCATCGCCAGCGCGCCGCCTTCGTTCGGATCGGTGCCGCCGCCGGCTTCGTCGAGCAGAACGAGCGCAGGCAGCGTCAGCGCGCGGTCCATGGCGACGATGTTGGCGATGTGGCCCGAGAAGGTGCTGAGGCTCGCCGCGATCGATTGCTCGTCGCCGATGTCGGCGAACACCGACCGAAAGACCGGGACCTGCGGTGCCGTCGGCCGCCGGCACGAGCAATCCCGACTGCGCCAGCAGCGGCAGGAGCCCGGCCGTTTTCAGTGCGACGGTCTTGCCGCCGGTATTCGGCCCGGTCACTACCAGCACGCGCACCGGCGGGATGACGAGGACGTCGACCGGGACCGGGGCCTCGGCTGTCCGCCGCCGGCGCCGCTCCGTCGTCAGCCGCGTCGCCGAGATGCCGCCGCACGGCGGGAATGAGCAGCGGATGACGCGCGCGCGCGCAGCTCCAGTCGGCCGTCGCTCGCCAGTCGCCGGCTGGATCCCGTCGACGAGGAGCGAGAAGCGCGCCCGCGCCTGCAGCACGTCGAGCTCGGTCGCCGCATCGACCGTGCGGTGCAAGTCGGCGGCTCGCCGCCGCAGCGCATCGGCGAGCGCCAGCAGGATCCGGCGGACTTCCTCCGATTCCTGCTGCTCGAGCGCGACGATGTCGTTGTTGATCTCGACCGTGCTGAGGGGTTCGAGGAACAGGCTGGCGCCGCTGCCCGAGCTGCCGTGCACGATGCCGGGAATGGCGCGTCCGGTGCTCGCTGCGGACGACGAGGACGTAGCGGCCGTTGCGATCGGTGACGATCTGCTGCTGCAGGTACTTCGACGTGTCCCGGCCGCGCAGGTACGATTCCAGCGTGCCGCGCAGGCGCGCCCGCTGCTTGCGCAAGCGATCGCGCAAGCTTCGCCAGCTCCGGGCTGGCATCGTCGACGACTTCGCCGGCGGGTCCGATCTTGCGCCGGATGTCGCCGATCTCGTGCTGGAACGAGGCCGCGGTCTCGGCGATGGCGGCGAGCAGCGGGAAAGTCGCTGCGGGCCTTCCGGACCGAGGCGCACGTGGCATCGACCGAGGCGAGAAATCGCGCCAGATTGACGAGCGCCTGCGGTTCGAGCACGCGGCCCTCGACCGCGAGCGACATCAGGAGCGCGTCGAGATCGTCGGGGGCCTGGAGCGTGATCGTCGCCGTCGCGCAGGAAGCGCGACGTCTCCGCCGTCGCCGCGAGCGCGCCCGCCACCGCGCGCGCGTCGACGAGCGGCTGCAGCTTCGCCAGACGCGCCGCACCAGGCGGCGTCTGTGCGAAGCGGCGTACCGCTTCGACGATCCGGTCGTATTCGAGCGCCCTCAGGGCACCGGCGTGCATGAGACCTTAGAAATACTGGTGAGCGTCAGGCTCGACAGGGCAATCGCTGAGTATAGCTCACGCGGTCGAGCGACAATGGCTGGGGGCACGGGGCTCAGGCTCAGGCTCCAGGCGCTGGCAAAACCTCCGACCCTGAGTCGCAGATCTGCCTGGAGCCGCGAGCCCTGAGCCCAGGGCCTACTCCAGATGATTGATCGCGCTGGCGACCGCTGCGGCGCCGAAGCCGTTGTCGATGTTGACGACCGACACGCCGCTCGCGCAGCTGTTGAGCATCGCCATCAGTGCGGTCAGGCCGCCGAAACTGGCGCCGTATCCGACGCTCGTCGGCACGGCGATGACCGGCACGCTGACGAGGCCGCCGATGACGCTCGGCAGCGCCCCTTCCATGCCGGCGACGGCGATGATGACGCGCGCGGCGGTCAGGCGGGCGTGCTCGGCCAGGAGCCGATGAAGTCCCGCGACGCCGACGTCGTAGAGCGCGGTCGACGACGTTGCCCATCAGCTCGGCCGAGACCGCCGCCTCTTCCGCGACGGGCAGGTCGGCCGTACCGGCGGCGGCGACGACGATCGTGCCGCGGCCCGGGGGGAGCTCGCCGAGCGCGAGCGTAATGGTTCTGGCCAGGTCGTGGAATTTTGCCTTGGTGACGCGCGCCGAAACGGCCTCGAACGCGCGCCGATCCGTGCGGGTGACGAGCAGGCTGTGGCCGGCGGCGACGATGCGCTCGGCGATCGCGGCGATCTGTTCCGGCGTCTTCCCAGGCCCAAAAATGACCTCCGGGCATCCCTGCCGCAGCGCGCGATGGTGGTCGACGCGGGCGAAGCCCAGATCCTCGAACGGCGCCTGGCGCAGAAATTGAAGGAGCCGGTCTTGGGCTGCCTCAGGCGTGAGCGGCGCCGGAGCGGACGTCGCTGAGGAGCGTCGAGCAGCTCGGCGCGGGTCATTTGCCTGACTGCTTTGACTTTGGGCCAGCCCGGCAGTAATATGAAGGATTGTGCAGGTTGGCGGATTCATTAACCTATGTCGCTCACTGAGACGCTGATACTCGTCCTGTACTTCTTCGTTCTGAGCATCCTCGCCATCTACGGCTGGCACCGGTATTACCTTGTGTATCTTTACATGAAACACAAGGGCAACGTGCCGCCCGCCGCTGCCACCGCCGCAGGTGTTGCCGAGGGTCACGGTCCAGCTGCCCATCTTCAACGAGATGTATGTCGCGGACCGGCTGATCGATGCCGTCTGCGAGATCGACTATCCGCGCGAGCTGCTCGAGATTCAGGTTCTGGACGACTCGACCGACGAGACCACCGAGATTGCCGAGCTGGCCGTGCGCCGGCATGCGGCGCGCGGCTTCGACATCAAGTATCTCCATCGCGTCGATCGCACCGGCTACAAGGCCGGCGCGCTCGAAGCCGGCCTCAAGGAGGCGTCGGGCGAGTTCATCGCGATTTTCGACGCCGACTTCGTGCCGCCGAAGGACTTCCTGCATGCGGACGCTCGGCTACTTCGAGCGCGATCCGAAGGTCGGGATGGTGCAGGCGCGCTGGGGCCACCTCAACCGCGACTATTCGCTGCTGACGCGGATTCAGTCGATCCTGCTCGACGCCCACTTCGTGCTCGAGCACGGCGGGCGCAATCGCGCCGGCTGCTTCTTCAACTTCAACGGCACGGCCGGGGTCTGGCGGCGCGAGACGATCGGCGACGCCGGCGGCTGGCAGCACGACACGCTGACCGAAGACCTCGACCTCAGCTATCGCGCGCAGCTCCGCGGCTGGCGGTTCATCTTCGTGCCGGGCCTGGTCTCGCCGGCGGAAGTGCCGGTCGAGATGAACTCCTTCAAGTCGCAGCAGCACCGCTGGGCCAAGGGCTCGATCCAGACCTGCATCAAGCTGATGCCGCGCATCCTGCGGTCGTCGCAGCCGCTCGCGGTCAAGGCCGAGGCCTTCTTTCACCTGTCGGCGAACTTCAACTACCTGCTGATGTCGCTGCTGTCGCTGCTGATGTTTCCGGCGATGGTGGTCCGCTACAGCATGGGCTGGTCCGAGATGATGCTGATCGACGTGCCGCTGTTCCTCGCGGCGACGGCGTCGGTCGGCAACTTCTACATCGTCTCGCAGCGCGAGCTCTACCCGGACTGGAAGCAGCGGCTTGAAGTACCTGCCGTTCCTGATGTCGATCGGCATCGGTCTCTGCGTGAACAACACGCGCGCGGTTCTCGAAGCGATGTTCGGCAAGCAGAGCGAGTTCGCGCGCACGCCGAAGTACGGCATCGAGCGCAGCGGCGACGAGTGGGCGGGCAAGAAGTATCACCAGTCGGTCGGCGTCCAGCCGCTCGTGGAGGTGGCGCTCGGCCTCTACTTCACCGCCACGGTCTTCTACGCCCTGTCGAATCAGATCTACGGCACGCTGCCGTTCCTGATGCTCTTCCAGGTCGGCTTCCTCTACACGGGACTGCTCTCGATCCTCCAGCAGTTCACCGACGAGGACATGATTCAGGAGCCGGAAATCGCGAAGTAGGGCGCGCTCCAGGCTCTCGGCTTTTGGCTTTAGGCTCTAGGAAAGCACTCGAGATCTCAGTCGTGCGACTAGGATCTCCATGCTTTTCCTAGAGCCTAAAGCCTGAGCCCAGAGCCTGGTAGAGCCTTGATAGAATCCCCCCATGTCCACCGATGCGAAGCCCAAGGCCGGTCTCGAAGACGTCGTCGCCGCGACGTCGGCCATCTGTTATCTCGACGGCGATCGTGGCGTGCTCGCGTACTACGGCTACGACATCCACGATCTGGCTCAGGGGGCGACGTTCGAGGAGGTCTGTTATCTGCTGTGGCACGGCCGCCTGCCGAACCGCGCCGAGCTCGGCGATCTGCAGTCGCAGCTCGCCGCCGCACGGCCGCTCGGCGAGCCGGTGCTGCGATTCATGAAGCAGCTGCCGCCCTCGGACGGCATGGACGCGCTGCGCACGCTGACCTCGATCCTCGGTCACTTCGACCCGGAGGCCTCGGAGAGTTCGCAGCAGGCGAACTATCGCAAGGCGGTGCGCCTGACCGCGCAGCTCGCGAGCCTGGTGGCGACCTACGGCCGGCTGCAGGCCGGTGGCGGACCGATCCAGCCCGATCCGGCGCTGGGGCACGCGGCGAACTTTCTCTACATGTTGACCGGGACGCGGCCGAACGCGCTCTCGACGCGGGCGTTCGACATCGCGCTCGTGCTGCACGCCGATCACGAGCTGAACGCCTCGACGTTTGCCGCGCGCGTCGCGGCGGCGACGCTGACCGATCTGCACTCGGCGATCGTGGGCGCCATCGGCGCGCTCAAGGGGCCGCTCCACGGCGGGGCAAACGCCGACGTGATGCGCCTGCTCATCGAGATCGGCCAGGATGCGACCCCCGAGCGCATCGACGACGCGATTCGCGGCAAACTCGCGCGCAAGGTCAAGATCCCCGGCTTCGGCCATCGCGTGTATCGGACCGAGGACCCGCGCGCCACCCACCTGCGCCGCATGTCCGAGGAGCTCGGCAAACGCGCCGGCAACACGCGCTGGTTCGAGATGTCGCGCCGCATCGAGCAACTCGTGACCGGCGAGAAGAAGCTCTATCCGAACGTCGATTTCTACTCGGCGTCGACGTACTACACGCTCGGCATCCCGATCGACCTGTTCACGCCCATCTTCGCCGTGAGCCGCATTTCCGGCTGGACGGCGCACTGCCTGGAGCAGTACGCGAACAACCGGCTCATCCGGCCCCGGACCGATTACATCGGTCCGGCGTACCCGCAGCGGTTCGTGCCGTTGGATCAGAGATAGGCGGCACAGTCTCGGGGTCAGGGATCAGGGGTCCAGGGGAGCATAGCTGACGCGAGTCAGCTCGGGCTGCCTGAGTCGAACCAGTTCCTTGATCCCTGAGCCCTGATCCCCGGAGCCTCAGCGCCAAGCTATAATCACCTGTTCCCAATACATGGATCCGCGCAACATCCGCAACTTCGCCGTCATTGCCCACATCGACCATGGCAAGTCGACGCTGGCCGACCGTTTTCTCGAGATGACGGGCGCCTTGCAGGCCCGCGAGATGGAGGCGCAGGTCCTCGACAGCATGGATCTCGAGCGCGAGCGCGGGATCACCATCAAAGCGCACGCGGTCCGGCTCACGTACAAGGCCGACGACGGTCAGGTCTACGTGCTCAACCTGATTGACACGCCGGGGCACGTCGATTTCTCGTACGAGGTCACCCGCTCGCTCGCCGCGTGCGAGGGCGCGCTGCTGCTCGTCGATGCGTCGCAGGGCGTCGAGGCGCAGACGCTCGCCAACGCCTACCTGGCGGTCGAGAACAACCTCGAGGTCATCCCGGTCATCAACAAGATCGACCTGCCGGGCGCGCAGCCCGACGAGGCGAAGCGGCAGATCGAGGACATCATCGGCCTCGATGCCAGTGATGCGATTCTGGCCAGCGCCAAGGAAGGCACCGGCGTCCACGAGATTCTCGAAGCGATCGTGAAGCGGCTGCCGCCGCCAACGGGCACTCCGGACGCGCCCCTCAAGGCCCTGATCTTCGACTCCTGGTACGACGCGTATCGCGGCGTCATCATCCTGACGCGGGTGCTCGACGGCGTCATCAAGCCGGGCATGAAGATCAAGCTGATGGCGAAAGGGCAGGAGTTCGAGGTCGAGCAGGTCGGCACGTTCTCCCCGAAGCCGACGGTTGCGACCGAACTCGGCGTGGGCGAGGTCGGCTTCGTGTTCGCGGCGATCAAGACCGTCAGCGACGCGCAGATTGGCGACACCATCACCGAGGCGGCACGTCCGACGGCCGAGGCCTTTCCCGGATTCAAGGTCAGCAAGCCCATGGTCTTCGCCGGGCTCTATCCCGTCGAGGGCAGCGAGTACGCGCAGCTGCGCGAGGCGCTCGAGAAGCTGCGGCTGAACGACGCCTCGTTCTTCTTCGAGCCGGAAACGTCGGCCGCACTCGGCTTCGGCTTCCGCTGCGGCTTTCTCGGCCTGCTCCACATGGAGATCGTCCAGGAGCGGCTCGAGCGCGAGTTCAACCAGGATCTCGTCACGACCGCGCCCGGCGTGCTCTACCGCGTGACCACGACCGATGGCGCGGTACAGGAAATCGACAGCCCGGCGAAGCTGCCCGACACCGGCCGCATCGTGAAGTTCGAGGAGCCGATCATCACCGCGATGATTCTCACGCCCTCCGAGCACGTCGGCGGCATCCTCTCGCTCTGCCAGGACAAGCGTGGGGTCCAGAAGGGCATCGAGTACCTGTCGTCGGACCGCGTGCTCGTCACCTACGAGCTGCCGTTCAACGAAGTCGTGCTCGACTTCTACGACCGCCTGAAGACGATGTCGCGTGGCTACGCGTCGCTCGACTATCACGTGACCGGCTACTGGGAGTCGCCGCTCGTCAAGCTCGACATCCTGGTGAACGAGGAGCCCGTCGACGCGCTCTCGACCATCGTGCACCGCGATTCCGCCTATACGCGCGGCCGCGCCCTGGCGGCGAAGATGCGCGAGCTCATTCCCCGGCAGATGTTCGAAGTGGCGATTCAGGCCGCCGTCGGCAGCCGCATCATCGCGCGCGAATCGGTGAAGGCGCTGCGCAAGAACGTGCTCGCGAAGTGCTACGGCGGCGACATCAGCCGCAAGCGCAAGCTCCTCGAGAAGCAGAAGGAAGGCAAGAAGCGCATGAAGCGCGTCGGGCGAGTCGAAATCCCGCAGGAAGCGTTCCTGGCGGTGCTCAAAGTGGGGCAGGAGTAGATGCCGTCCACCTTCCGGAAATCCACCCTCCGCGAATACTTCGAGTCGATCGTCATCGCCGTGATCCTGGCGCTCTTCGTGCGCACCTGGGTGGTGCAGGCGTTCAAGATTCCGACCGGCTCGATGGAGAACAACCTTCTCATCGGCGATCACTTGCTGGTGAACAAGTTCGTCTTCGGTCCCACGGTCACGCTCGACCGCGCGCTGCTGCCGGTTCGCGACATCAGCCGAGGCGATATCGTCGTCTTCAAGTATCCCGAGGAGCCCGAGCGCGACTTCATCAAGCGAGTCATCGGCCTGCCGGGAGACACGGTGGAACTGCGAGCCAAGAAGGTCTACGTCAACGGCCAGCCCCTCGACGAACCCTACGTTCACTTCCTGACGCCGGCGTCGGACTTGTCCGAGGTGACGTCGATGGACGTGCGCGAGCGCTACGGCCCGGTCACCGTGCCACCGAGCCAGGTACTTCGTCATGGGGGACAACCGCGACAACTCGCAGGACAGCCGCTACTGGGGCTTTCTGCCGCGGCACTACGTCAAGGGCCAGGCGATGATGATCTACTGGTCGTGCACGAGTCGGAGCGCGACGATTTCGCCGAGAGCGGCGTCGGCGCGACGGTCGGCCGGCTCGTCTCAGTCGTCACCCACTTCTTCACGAAGACGCGCTGGGAGCGCCTGCTGCACCAGATTCACTGAGCCTGGCGACCTCGGCGGCGACTTCGGCGGCGTAGGTCTGATCCTTCACGCCGCCGAGATTGATCTCGACGTTCAGGCGCGCGCCCCGGAGCCCCGCGCGCAGCAACTCCAGTCCCACCTGTACGTCGCTCGACGCGTTCACGTTACCGTGCGCCTGCAGCACGGGTCCGCAGGCGAGCCCGGCGCCGCACGCGCGCATGACCTCGAGCGGCGCGGCGATGGCCGCCCTCAGCGCGTGCTGTATTCCCCGCGCGCGGGCAGCCTTCTCGTCCTCGGTGCTCTTGGGCAGACGGTAGGCGCTGACCACGAGCTCGTACGCCTCGCTGTCGCGGTCCACCAGCGCTTCGAGGTCGATCGCGAGCGCGGTACAGCGCTCGCCAGCGTCGCGAAGGCGACGGAGGTCTTCGTCGGTCTCCGCGCGCGGCTTGGGGAGGCCGGCGACCATGGCCAGGAGCGACGCGCCCACCGCCCCGGCGAGCGCCGCGGCCGAACCGCCGCCAGGTGTGGGTGCCGGCGACCGGAATTCCTGGAGCAGCTCGGTCACAGTCTTGCTCGTCAGCGTCATGCGGTGATTCCAATCTCTCCGGCTACGAAGGTTCCCCGCTTCAGCACCCCGGCGATGGCGCTGGTGCCGGCGGTCGTGACATGCAGCAGGTCCGTGGCGTCACCGCGGACGAGCACGGCATCCGCCAGCTTTCCGGGCTCGAGCGAGCCGACTTCGTGCGCCCGGTCGAGCGACCACGCGGCGTTGATGGTCGCGGCCGTCAGGGCCTCTTCGAACGTCAGGCCCATCGCAAAGCACGCCAGCGTCATCGCGAACGGCATCGAGGGGGAGAACCCGCCGCCGGGGTTGACGTCGGTCGCGAGGGCGACGGCGACGCCCGCATCGATCAAGCCACGCGCGGGAGCGAAGCGCCCGAGCTTGAGGTAGAACGCCGCCGTCGGCAGAAGCGTGGCCACGACATTGGCTCGCGCCATCGCCGCAATCCCGTCGGGCGGCACGAAGATAAGGTGGTCGGCGGACCGAGCTCCGACCGCGGCGGCCACCTGCGACCCCCCGCTCGCGCCGAGCTCGTCGGCGTGGATGCGCGCCTTCAGGCCGGCGCGCTGGCCCGCGACCAGAATCCGTTGCGACTCGTCGGCGGTGAAGACGCCGGTCTCGCAGAAGACGTCGCACCATTCGGCCAGCCCGGCGGCGGCCACCGCGGGGATCATCTCGTCGACCACGAGATCGATGTAGCGTGCGCGGCCGGATCGGTGTTCGATGGGTACTTCGTGCGCGCCCATGAAGGTCGCGGCGATGTCGATCGGATGCGACTCGTCGAGTCGTCGAACGACGCGGAGCATCTTCAGCTCAGCCTCGACGTCCAGCCCGTAACCGCTCTTGATTTCGCACGTCGTCGTGCCGCAGGCGAGCATGCGGTCGAGCCGGGCGCGCGCCTGCGCGGTCAGCTCGTCTTCGCTCGCGGCCCGCGTGGCGGTCACGGTCGAGACGATGCCGCCGCCGCTCGCGGCGATGCTGGCGTAACTCTCCCCCGCGAGCCGGCGGCGGAGCTCCGACCGCCGGTCGCCGGCGAAGACGGCGTGCGTGTGGGGGTCGACGAAGCCGGGGAGGATGGACCACTCACGTGCGTCGACGACGCGCGCGTCGCCGGGAATCGTGACAGTGCGTTCGAGATCGGCGGTGGGCCCGGCAAAGACGACGCGCTCGCCAGCAGTCGCGAGGGCGCCGTCGGCGATGACCTCGAGCCGACCCTGGTCGGCTCCGCGCCGCGGCGCGGGTCCGGCACAGGTGACGAGCTGACGGCAGTGGCGGAGAACCAGCACGGGGCCGGTGGTCTAGCCCCGTTCGTCAGCCGCCCGCGGCGCTTCGGCGGGCCACTGCGTGGGTGCGGCCGCCGTCGCGCCGTCCGCCTGCCGCGGACGGTGGAGCAGCACCTTGTCGTCGGAGCGGTCCTGCTCGCGGATGAACTCGAGCGCGCGGTAGAGCGACTGAATCGAACCCTCGAGCGAGCCCTCGACGTCGCGGCGGCGCAGCCGCAGCTCGTTGATGTCGCGTTCGACCTCCTCGAGCCGGCCCTGCGCCTTCTGCAGCAGGAGATCGGCGCGTCCCTGCGCCTCTCGGATGATGAGCTTCGATTCGGTCTGGGCCGATTCCTTGATCTCGTCCGCCAGGCGCTGCGCGGTCAGCAGCGTGTTGCGGAGGTTGGCCTCGCGCTCGCGGTGCTCGCCGAGCAACGCTTCCTGACGCACCAGATCCTGCCGCAGGCGGTCGATCTCGCGGAGCGCGTGCTCGTAATCGTCGGCGGCCTCGGTGAGGAACGCCACGACTTCAGTGCGGTCGAAGCCGCGCAGCTGGGTGCGGAACCGCTGTTGTTTCAGGTCGAGCGGCGCGATCCGCATCACGCGCTCGGCCGGCGATGAGCCGGCGCTCGCGGCTGACGTGCTGGCTGGCGGATTCGTGCGGTCGAACATCGGGTCCTCTTCTCTTGGTTTGTCGTGGGGCCCCACCCCCACGACCTGCCAGCGCTCGCTGCGCTCGCGCCGGGTTCTAGTAACGGCAGCCTGCTGTCACTGGCTTTTCGGTTCTGTTGCCGCAAGCTGTGGCGCTCGTCGGGCGCCAAAGATCGCCGTGCCGACCCGCACGATCGTCGAGCCTTCCTCGACGGCGGCCTGATAATCGTGACTCATCCCCATCGACAGGTGCCGAAGCAGGTGCGCGGCCGGGATGCCGTCCTTCGCCAGATCCCCGACCAGCCGATCCCGGAACTCGCGGAGCCGGGCAAACCAGGGTCGCGCCTGTTCCGGGTCATCGCTCCAGGGCGGGAGGAGCATCAGCCCGACGAGCTGCACGTGCTTCGCGCTGGCTGCGGCTCGAACCGTCTGCACTGCCACGTCAGGCGGTGCGCCAAACTTGGTGGCTTCGCCAGCGAAGTCGACCTGTACCAAAACCTCGAGCGGCGCGCTGCCCGGTAGCCGCTGGCCGGCGCCGTCGTCGAGCCGCTGCAGGAGCTCGACCGAGTCGACCGACTGGACGCATGCGAACGCCGCCGCCGCCTTCTTCGCCTTGTTCGACTGGAGGTGGCCGATGAGATGCCACCGTGCCGGGCTATCGGCGGTGTCGGCGATCTTCTGCAGGCCTTCCTGCACCTTGTTCTCGCCAAAATCCCGTTGCCCGGCGGCCCACGCCTCGCGCATGCGGTCGGCGGCAAACGTCTTCGACACGGCAACCAGCGTGATTTCGGATGGCTGCCGTCCCGCTCGACGGGCCGACTCCGCGATCCGTTCCCGGACCTCGGCTAGGTTGCTGGCGATAGACATAACGTCGGTTCAGGGTTCAGAGGTTTAAGAACCGGAACCCTGAACCCCGAACCCTGAACTACTTCTTGATCGCCGCCAGCATCCCCTTGGCCTGCTCGGCATATTGCCCCGAGGCGTCGAGCTTCAGGTACTCCTCGAAGGACTTGACGGCCTCGGGGAGTTTGCCCTGATTGACCATCGCCATGCCGAGCCAGTAGTGCGCTTCGGCCATCTTCGGATCGGCAGCGACTGCTTGCTCGAAGAGCTTCTGCGCGTCGGGAATCTTGCCGGCATTCCAGGCGATGACTCCCTGATTGAAGACAGCGGACGCGTTCGCGGCTCCGCCGGCGGCACCGCCGCCGGGCGCGGCGGCGAGCAACTTCTGCGCCTGGGCGCCCGCTTCGGTCGCCTGGTCGAACTTCTTCTGCGCGTTGTAGACGTTGGCGAGGCCCATGTAGGCCTCCGACGAGCTCGCGTTCACCTCGATCGCCTTCTTGTAGGCCGCTTCCGCCGCGTCGTAGTCCTTCTTGCGCAGGTAGACCGCTCCGATGTTGGTCTGGCATTCGACGCACTTAGGAGCCTTGGCGAAGACCTCGTTGAATTTCGCGACGGCCTCGTCGTACTTGCCGTCGTTGCTGAGCGTCACGCCCTCGGTGAACAGGGCCTTGACCGCGGCCGACTCAGCTTCCGCCTTCTTGCGATCCGCATCGGATGCCGCACCGCCGCCACCACCGCCGCCTGCCCTGAGCGTGAAATTCTGATCCTTCTCGTCGAGGCTGACCCTGACTTCGAAGGTCTCGCTCAGATTGCCCTTGCTGGCAGTGACCATGTACGTGCCAGGCGCGAGGAACTGGGTGTACTCACCACGCTTGTCGGTCTTCGTGGCGATCTTCCGGTTCATCTCCTTGCTTTCCATGCTGATCACGGCGCCTTCGACCGGCTTGTTTTCGGCGTCGACGACCTTGCCCTTCAAGCGTCCGGTCTGCGCGTAGCCGATCGTCGACAAGGCCGTCAGGCCCAGCACGAACGCACCGAGCGCCAACCCCATGCGTGCCCTTGTCATTCGAACCTCCATTTATTAATGCTCGCGGGGCCCCACCCCCGCTCGCTTCGCGCGGCGACTTCGCGCCGCGCTCAGGCCGCAGGCGCTGCCGATAGGAGCACCTGTGTTCTCTTCGCGTCCGGCCCGGCTCGACCGAGCGAGAGCTCGGCAGCAGCCGCAACCGAACCCATTCCTGATTTCAAGTCGAACCCAATCCGGCTCGAGCAAGTGCATCGCGCCCGAAGCTCGTGTGATCGCCTCAGTTTACACGATGTTCGTGATGAGATACTCGCGCACCATGCCGCGGCCGGACGCGCGCGAGTTGATGGCACGGCGGGCATCGACGGTTCTTGCCCGCAGGCCGGCGGACCTCGCCTCGACGTTGTCGGCGTAGAGACGGCGGATGTCCGGCGCGGTCGAGTTACTCAGCAATACGCGCGCGCCAAGGCGCGCAAGGCCGACCACGGCCTGCTGGAGGCGCGACTGCTCCTCGGGACCGAACCGGGCCGCGGTGTAGGAGGTGAACTGGGACGTACGGCTGAGCGGCGCGTAGGGGGGATCCAGGTAAACGAAGTCCCCGGGCCGGCCGTCGCCGAGCGCCGCTTCGAACCGCCTCACTTCGACCGACAATCCGGGGCGGCGCAACGCGGCTGAGAGTCGCCTGAGGTTGGGCGCATCGCAGATCGTGACGCGTGCGTACCGTCCGACCGGCACGTTGAATCCGCCGCGCGAGTTCAGGCGAAACAACCCGTTGTAGCCCGTTCGATTGAGGTAAATGAGCATGGCCGCCAGACCCGGCGTGTAGGCGTTTGCCGGGTCGGGCGCGGCGTGGATGTCACGCCGGAGCGCATTGAACTGCTCGTCACGAACCGCATAGAAATGTCGCGTCCCATCGGCGCGGTGGCCGGCGTCGAGCGCGCGCAGTGCCTCGATGACCGCCTCGACGTCATCACGGACCATGCGATAGCACCCAATCACATCCGCGTTGATATCCGAGAGGTGCACCTCGCATTCGTCCAGCAGCCCGCGATTGTGGCAGTCGAGGAACACCGCCCCGCTGCCAAGAAAGGGCTCGATGTAACGGCTGAAGCTCGACGGATAGTACGGCCGAAGCTTGGGCAGCAGCTGCCGCTTGCCTCCGGCCCACTTGAGAATCGGCCGGACGATGGCTGCTCCCTCTGGTGACGGGCTAGAGGTCGTCATCAAGGGGGGCATCGTCGACGTCATCGTCCGAATATTCCTTGAAGAAGCGCCCGATATCGAGCACGTCGTGCGTCACCGGCGCCGGCGGCAGCGAGGCGAGAAAGCGCCGGCCGTAGCCCATGGTCTTCAGGCGCGGGTCGAGCACGGCCAGCACGCCGCGGTCTTGCCGGTGCCGCAACAAGCGGCCGAGTCCTTGTTTGAGGGTGAGGATCGCCAGCGGAATCTGGTACTCGCCAAAGGGCGAACCCCCGCGCGCGCCGATCGCCTCGACTCGCGCCGCCGTCACCGGGTCGCCTGGAGACGCAAAGGGCAGCTTGTCGATGATGACGCAGCTCAATGCCTCGCCGACGACGTCAACGCCCTGCCAGAAGCTCGAGGTGGCGAGCAGGACGGCGTGCGGCGTGGCCTTGAAGTCGCGCAGCAGGGCCGAGCGCGGCGCCGAGCCCTGGACGAGGATCGGGTACTCGAGTTCGTCGGCCGCCAGGCGATGGACCTCGCGCAGGTTGGCGTAGCTCGTGAACAAGACGAACGCGCGCCCCGACGTCTGCTTCAGGATGCTGACGACCTCCCGCGCCGCGGCGGCCGCAAACGACGGCTGCCGGGGGTCGGGGATGCCCAGGGGCAGATAGAGGATCGACTGGCGTGCGTAGTCGAACTCGGAATCGAGCTTGAGCTCGATGGCCCGGCCGACGCCGAGCCGGCCCTTGACGTAGTCGAACGCGCCGTCGACGGTAAGGGTCGCCGACGTCAGCACCGTAGCGTCCATCCGGTCGAGCAACAGGTCCCGGATGGTCGCCGAGACGTCGATGGGTGATGCTCTGAGGAAGACCCCCCGGCCTCGCGTCTCGAGGAAGTACACGTAGGCAGTGTCGTCGGCACGGAGCAGGAACCGCAGATCGTTCTTGATTTCGGCTGCCCGGCGGCCGAGCGCCAGCACATCTTCCGGCACGTCCTTCGCCAGCGCGATGTCCGCTTCGAGCGCCTCGAACGCCGCGCCGAGCGTCGCGCCATCGTCGCCGAGCGGCGCGAGATGCGATCGCTTCACGCGCACGCGCGTCTCCGACCCGCGCGCCGCCGGCCCGTCGAAGCGCAGCATCTGCAGCGCCGAGAAGAACCGCCGCGAGTCGTCGCGGATGCGGCGGACGTCGGCATTGATCTGGTCGCGGCGCTCGCCGTCGGTGACAAGCCGCGCGCCGATGGCGCGGTCGACGTCGCGGACGAGGTCATCGACGCGATAGCTGCTGACGGAGAGGCCGAAGTACTGCGTCGCCACATCTTCGAGCTGGTGCGCCTCGTCGACGATGGCGTTGCTGCAGCGCGGGATGACTTCGCCGAAGTTGCTCTGCCTGACGGCGGCGTCGGCACAGAGCAGGTGGTGGTTGACGATGACGACGTCGGATTCGGCGGCGCGCTGGCGCATCTTGACGACGAAGCAGTCGCTGTAGCGCGGACACTCGGCGCCGAGACAGTTTTCGGTCGTCGCGGCGATGTCGCTCCAGAACGGCAGGTCTTCGGGCAGGTCCTCGACTTCGGCGCGATCGCCGGTCTCGGTCTCGGCGAGCCAGCGCTCGAGGATGCGGATGTGCAGCGTCTCGTCCCAGGACCGGATGGCGCTCGTCTCGCGGAAGGCCTCGAACCGGTGCAGGCAGAGGTAGTTGCCGCGCCCCTTCATGCACGTGGCCGTAAACGGGATGCCGAGTGCTTCGCGCAGCACCGGCAGGTCCTTGAAGAAGATCTGTTCCTGGAGATTCTTGGTGCCGGTCGAGACGAGCACACGCTTGCGGCTGAGGATCGCCGGCACGAGGTAGGCGAGCGTCTTGCCGGTGCCGGTGCCCGCTTCCGCGAGCAGCACGCCGCCCGTCGCGAGGACACCGGCTACGGCCTCGGCCATTTCCAGCTGCCCCGCGCGCGGCTCGAACCCGTCGAGGGCTCGCGCCAGCGGACCATCCGCGGCAAACGCCTCGACGGCGGCGTCGGTCAGCTCCGCGGCTCTGGGTATAGCGGGAACTTCCGGCACAGAACCTCAATCTTGTCGCGCACGGCGGCGGCGACGCCGTCGTCTTCCGGGGCGGCGAGCACGGTGGCGATGAACTCGGCGATGAGATCCATCTCCGGTTCACGCATGCCGCGGCTCGTGACCGCTGGCGTGCCGATACGCACGCCGCTCGCTACCATCGGCGGGTTCTGATCGAAGGGAATGGCGTTCTTGTTGACGGTGATCCCGGCTTTGCCGAGCGCCGCCTCCGCGACCTTGCCCGTCAGCCCCTTCGAGAACACGTCGACGAGCATGAGGTGATTGTCGGTGCCGCCGCTGACCAGCCGGAAGCCCGCCGCCTGCAGCCCGGCGGCGAGCCGCTTGGCGTTGGCGACGATTTGCTTCTGGTAGTCGACAAACGCCGGCTCCATCGCTTCCTTGAAGCACACCGCCTTGGCCGCGATGATGTGCATGAGCGGCCCGCCCTGGACGCCGGGGAAGAGCGATCGGTCGAGGTCCTTGGCGTACTGACTGCGGCAGAGCACCATCCCGCCGCGCGGCCCGCGCAGCGTCTTGTGCGTCGTCGTGGTCACGAAATCGGAGTGCGGCACCGGGTTGGGGTGCACCTTGGCGGCCACGAGGCCGGCGAAATGCGCCATGTCGGTCACCATCGGCGCCGCCACGTCGCGGGCGACCTTGCCGAGCCGCTCGAAGTCGAAGACCCGCGGATAGGCGCTCGCGCCGACGATGATCATCTTCGGCTTGTGCTCGTGAGCCAGGCGCTCGAACTCGTCGTAGTCGATGCGCTCGTCGTCTTTGCGCACGCCGTAGGGGACGATGTTGTAGAGCTTGCCGGAGAAGTTGAGCGGATGTCCGTGCGTGAGGTGGCCACCGTGGGCGAGGTTCATGCCGAGCACCGTGTCGCCAGGCTTGAGCAGGGTGAAGAACACGGACATGTTCGCCTGCGCACCGGAGTGCGGCTGCACGTTAGCGTGCTCAGCGCCAAAGAGTTCCTTGGCGCGCGCGATCGCCAGCGACTCGGCCACGTCGACGAACTCGCAACCGCCGTAGTAGCGCTTGCCCGGGTAGCCTTCGGCGTACTTATTGGTCAGCACGGATCCGGCGGCGTCGAGCACGGCCTGGCTGACGAAGTTCTCGGACGCGATGAGCTCGAGGCCGCTATTCTGGCGATGCACTTCGTGCGAGATGGCGGCGGCGATCTCAGGGTCGGTCTCGGTGATTGATCGCCAGCGTGACGGGGATTCGGTTGGCATGTTCGGTTCAGGGTTCAGGAGTTCAAGGGGTTCAGCGTTCAGGAGTTCACGGGTTGGGTGTTGGGGTCAGGCACGCGGCGCGTTCGATGGCCGCGATTTGATCGACTCGTCGTTGATGTCGTCCGCCTTCGAACGAGGTCGCCAGCCACAGCGTGACGACCTCATCGGCGAGGCCGAAGCCCACGACGCGGCCGCCCATCGCGAGGACGTTGGCGTCGTTGTGCAGGCGGGACATGCGGGCCGTGTAGAGATCGTTGCAGAGCGCGGCGCGCACCCCTGGGACCTTGTTGGCGGCCATCTGTTCGCCCTGGCCGCTGCCGCCGACGACGATGCCGCAATCGGCCCGCCGTTCGGCGACGAGCCGACCGACTTCAGCACAGATCCCGGGGTAGTCAACGGGATCCTCGTTGTGCGTCCCGCGGTCGTCGACCTCGTGGCCGAGACGGCCGAGCGTGCCGACGAGGTGCTGCTTCAGCGCAAACCCGGCGTGATCGGCGCCAATCGCAATACGCATGACATGAGATTATAAGCGGAGCTCTCAGCTGTCGGCCATTAGCTTTCAGCTGCTTCCCCGGCGACGTCCGCCTTCGCCCGGGCTACGGCGAGGCCTCGCCGAAGCTCGGAGAGCGTAGGCGGGCTTTCGTTGCCTGTTTGATGGCTGGTACGGACACGATGCCCGATGTGACGATTTCCCCGAAGGGCGAAGACCGCATCCGAAGCGGCCATCCCTGGGTCTACCGCAGCGATCTCGCGGAGGTCAACGCCGGGCGCGGCGAGGTCGTGCTGGTCAAAGGCCGGCGCAAGGTCCCCCTCGGCCACGCGCTCTACAGCGATCGATCGGAAATCGCCTTACGGCTGCTGACGCGCGTCGGGCACGAAGCTCCGACGCTCGAAACGTGGCGTGCCTGGATGGACGCCGCCATCTCCTATCGCGAGTCGCTCGGCATCGATGCCACCGCCTACCGCTTGATTCACGGCGAAGCAGACCGCCTGCCGGGGCTCGTCGTCGATCGCTATGGCGACTACCTCGTGCTGCAGGCGCTCGTCCAGGGGGTCGATCGGCTGCTGCCGGACCTGACGCGCCTGCTCGTCGAACGCGTGCAGCCGGCGGGCATACTTGGCCCGGAACGACCCGCGCGTCCGTCTGCTCGAGGGGCTCGAGCAGACGGTCACCGTGCTGCACGGCACCGTGCCCGAAGGGATCGAGATTCGCGAAGGGCGGGTCCGGTATGTCGTCGATCCGTACCGCGGCCAGAAGACCGGGTTGTTCCTCGACCAGCGCGAGAACCGCGTGGCCGCCGCCGGTTACGCCAGAGGCCGGGCCCTCGATGCCTTCAGCTACAACGGGGGCTTTGCTCTGGCCTTGGCGCCCGTGTGCAGCGAAGTGATTGCCGTCGATATCTCGGATGATGCGGTGCGCCGGATCACCGACAACGCCGCTCGGAACGGCGTCACCAACGTGCAGGCGCGCGCGATGAACGTTTTCGACGAGCTGCGCGAGCTCGAGCGGCGCGGCGAACGCTTCGACACCATCGTGCTCGACCCGCCGGCGTTCGCCAAGAACAAGGCCGCGGTAGCCAAGGCGCTCTCGGGCTACAAGGAGATCAACCTGCGGGCGCTCAAGCTGCTGCAGCCCGGCGGCTTCCTCATCAGCTGCAGCTGTTCCTACAACGTCAGCGAGTCCATGTTCGCCGACGTCCTCGCGGCGGCGGCGGTGGACGCGCGCGCCGATGTTGTCGTGGTCGAGAAACGCATGCAGGGCCGCGACCATCCGGTGCTCATGACGGTGCCGGAGACCTACTACTTGAAGTGCTTTGTGCTCAGGAAACTGTAGGTGGAACACCCGGGGATCGGGGATCAGGGATCAGGGGTTCCGGAATGGCCGCACCTTCGGCAATTCCCAGCACCCTGGACCCCTGACCCCTGTATCCCTGAGCTGATTTCCGGATGTCCGTGCCATCCGCGCTATAGTGGACGTTCAGGGGTTCTCTATGGCCACACGTCAGACGCTCCCGGCGCTTCAGCCGTCGGATTTCACCTCCGCGTTTCCCAACTCCCGCAAGGTCTACGTCGAGGCCGGCGACTTGCGCGTGCCGATGCGCGAGATCGCGCTCAGCGGCGGCGAGCCGCCGCTCCGCGTCTACGACACGAGCGGCCCGCAAGGCCACGACATCCGAGACGGCCTGCCGCTCCTGCGGCAGCGCTGGATTGAGTCGCGTGGTGACGTCGCGAGCGAGGCGCGGTCGCTGACCATCGTCCCGGCGCGCACGCCGTCGATGTCGGCGCCGCTGGCGGCGCGAGTCGGCCGCGCGCTCCGCGGCAGCGGTCCGGTGACCCAGCTGCACTACGCGCGCCGCGGCATCGTCACGCCCGAGATGGAGTTCATCGCCGTCCGGGAAGGATTCGATGCCGAGTTCGTGCGGTCCGAAGTGGCGCGGGGCCGCGCCATCATCCCGGCCAACGTCAATCATCCCGAGCTCGAGCCGATGATCATCGGCCGGCACTTCGCGGTGAAGATCAACGCCAACATCGGGAACTCGGCCGTCAGCTCGTCGATTGACGAAGAGGTCGACAAGCTCCGCTGGGCGACGCTCTGGGGCGCAGACACGGTCATGGACCTGTCGACCGGCAAGGACATCCACGAGACGCGCGAGTGGATTCTCCGCAACTCGGCGGTTCCGATTGGCACCGTGCCGATCTACCAGGCGCTCGAAAAGGTCGGCGGCCGTCCCGAGGATCTGACCTGGGAGGTTTACCGCGATACGCTCATCGAGCAGGCCGAGCAGGGCGTCGACTACTTCACGGTCCACGCCGGCGTGCTGCTGCGCTACATTCCGATGACGGCCCGCCGCATGACCGGCATCGTCTCGCGTGGCGGCTCGATCCTCGCGAAATGGTGTCTCGCCCATCACCAGGAGAACTTCACCTACACGCACTTCCGCGAGATCTGCGAGATCATGCGCGCCTACGACGTGTCGTTCTCGCTCGGGGATGGCCTCCGGCCCGGATCGATCGCCGACGCGAACGACCAGGCGCAGTTCGCCGAACTGCAGACGCAGGGCGAGCTGACGAAGATCGCGTGGGAGTACAACGTACAGGTGATGAACGAAGGCCCGGGCCACGTGCCCCTGCACCTCATTCGCGAGAACATGGAGAAGCAGCTCGAGTGGTGCAGCGAAGCGCCGTTCTATACCCTCGGCCCGCTCACGACCGACATCGCGCCCGGGTATGACCACATCACCTCGGGCATCGGCGCCGCGGTGATCGGGTGGTACGGCACGGCGATGCTCTGCTACGTCACGCCGAAGGAGCACCTCGGGTTACCCGACCGCAACGACGTCAAGGCCGGCGTGATCGCCTACAGGATTGCGGCACACGCTGCCGACCTCGCCAAGGGCCATCCGCGCGCGCAGGCGTGGGACGATGCGCTGTCGAAGGCGCGGTTCGAGTTCAGGTGGGAAGACCAGTTCAACCTCGCGCTCGATCCCGTCACCGCGCGCGCGTATCACGACGAGACACTGCCTGCCGACGGCGCCAAGGTGGCGCACTTCTGCTCGATGTGCGGACCGAAATTCTGTTCGATGGAGTTGACGCAGCAGGTGCGCGAGATGGCGTCGGCCGGGATGGACGAGAAGTCGCGCGAGTTCAAAGACAAGGGCAGCGCGATCTACGTCAAACGCAATGCTGAATGATGAGTGCTGAATGCTGAGGTGAATTCTGAACTCCGTTCAGCGTTCAGCTTCAGCATTCAGCCTTGCACGACTTACTGCTCGTGGTGTTCGTCCGCTGTCACGCGGACCGTCGCCCGCATCCACGGATGGAAGCAGCACTGGAACCGCTGGATCCCCTCTGCGGTGACCTGCAACTTCAGGCGCGCGCCCGGGGCGACCAGGTAGGGATCGGTTGCGCCCGCGGCGAGAGCGCACTCGGGCGCGGGTTGCGTGCCCACCAGGAGCGGCGGAACGCGCCCGCCGCCGAACTGCGCGACCGGCGTGAACGTGTGAGGTCTTCCGCCCTCGTTCTCGATATGGAGCCTCTTGCCCTCCTCGATCACGGCGTGCGAAGGCACATTCCGCCAGGATGGGTGGCCGACAAGGAACTGTTCAGCCGTGCTCATGGGATTGCCATCGTTGTCATAGAGTGGAGATCGCAGGAACATGCCCGAACTCGGCCGCCGTTACGTCGCCCTTGTCCTGCAGGCACCCCACGGGTGCCCAGCCCGCGACGTCCGTCGGGTCGCAATCATCCACGAGCGCGACTTTTGTGTCCCCGTCATTCTCCGCCACGAGCTCGGTAGGGCCCGCCATTCCCCACAGGACGGCAATTCCCAGAACGAGCATCGCAGGGATCCGTACGTTCCGCATTGCACACCTCCACTGCGCCCGCCGAGCGAAGCCGCCAGAACGGCGCTTGCAGCTCTCGGCCAGCAGCGATCAACCAGTCGGCGTTCTTTGGCTACGGAGGCGGCAGGCGATCAGGAGGAGATGATCGCGAACACGCGGCCGTTGCTGCCGACGGGCGATCGAAGAAGGCCGGACGCTAACATGCGCCGGCCGGAGCCGTCAATATATCCAGAGGGAGGAGTGGCGAGACCGCGCGCTACTTGGGCGCGCCGGCGGGCGCAGGAACGATCTGGATGATGGTCTTGAAACGCGCCGGCTCGGCGCCGCGCTTCGGGTTGAGGTAGCCGAGCGATCCGGCCCAGCCGTAGTCCTTGACCGTCACCCCGGGCATGAACGCCATCGTCTCTTCGCGGAACCGGCCGACCTCGAACATGTGGATCGGCGGTTCGTCGTAGACGAGCTCTCCGCGCTGTTTCAGCACGGTCTTGTAGTACTCGACGATCTGCGTGAACGCGCTGTTGGTGCCGAACAGGTAATAGCGCTGTCCCCGGCCGGCGTCATACGACGCGATGAACTCGGCGGACGGGAAAATCGGCAGGCCGAGTGTTGCCTCTGTAGGCGCCTGGGCAGCGGGCGCCGCGGTGGCCGGAGGCGTCGTCGTGCCAGGCTTTTGCGGCGGCGCGACCTTTGGTGGGGTCTGGGCCGCCGGCTTCTGTGTGTCGACAGGCTTCGGAAAGGGCTGCGGGACCTGTGCCAGCACGGGCCGGCCGATGCCGAGCCCCACGCCAGACCCGACGCCAAGCACGAGCAGCAGGATCACTGCGGCGAAACGCATCTCTGTATTATAAGACCCCCGTGACGCCATCAACCCCCTCAGATCTCCTGGCCTGGTGCGAAGCGCGCGCCGCCTGGGTGCGCGAAGTCATCGAGACGCTGGTCGGGCTCGAATCGCCGAGCACCGACAAGGCCGCCGTCGAGCGCTGCGGCGCGGAGTTGACGCGGCGCCTGGAAGCGATCGGCGGCACGACCCACCGGATCGACGGCGGTGCCCGTGGCGACCACATCCGCGCCGAGTTTCCCGGCGAAGGGCGCCATGTGCTGCTCCTCGGCCACTTCGACACCGTCTGGCCGGTCGGCCAGCTCGATCGCATGCCGATTCGGGAGGAGGCCGGACGGCTTCATGGCCCGGGTATCTTCGACATGAAGGCCGGTATCGGTGTGGCGATGCTCGCGGTTCGCGCGTTGCGGGAGCTGGCGATTGCCGACGCGCCTCACGTCACGATGCTGTGGACGACCGATGAAGAGATCGGGAGCGGGACGTCGCGGCCGACGATCGAGGCGTGCGCTCGGGAATGTGAGGCCGTGCTCGTGCTGGAACCGTCGCTGCCTGGCGGTGCGGCGAAGACGAGCCGCAAGGGGTGCGGAGACTTCGAGCTCGTCGTCCATGGCGTGGCGGCGCATGCCGGTTTGGATCCCGGGAAGGGTGCCAGCGCCATTCATGAGCTCGCGCACCAGATCGTCGCGGTTGCCGCTCTACAGGACCCCGATCGCGGGGTGACGCTGAACGTTGGCCGGATCTCCGGCGGCGAGCGCACCAACGTCGTCGCGGATCGCGCGCGCGCCAGCATCGACGTGCGCGTGCCGACGATGGCTGACGCCGAGAGGGTAGAGTCGTCGCTCCGTGCGTTGCGCCCGCGTTTGGCGGGCACCCGGCTCGAACTCCTGGGTGGCGTCGACCGTCCGCCGCTCGAACGCGGACCCGGGGTTCAACGTCTCTATGAGTTAGCCCGGGACGCGGCAAGGGACGTCGGCCGCGACCTGGCCGAGGGCGCCGCCGGCGGGGGATCGGACGGGAATTTTACGGCCGCGGCAGGTGTTCCAACATTAGACGGTCTCGGCCCTCGCGGCGATGGCGCTCACGCCCTCCATGAACATGTCGAACTGGAAGACCTGGCGTGGCGCGCGGCGCTTCTCGCGCGGCTGTTGAGCCGGCTGGGGAGATTAAAATAAAACCATGTCCAACGGGGTGAAGACGGTACTGCTTCTTGGCGCGTTGAGCGGCCTGCTCCTGGTCATCGGCGACGTGGTCGCCGGTCCGAACGGGCTGATGTTCGGCTTGATTGCAGCCGCCGTGATGAATCTGGGCTCGTACTGGTTCTCGGACAAGATCGTTCTGCGGATGTACCGCGCGGAGCAGGTCGGCCCCGACCATCCGCTCTACCGGATGACGGAACGGCTCGCGCGGCAGGGCGGCCTGCCGATGCCGAAGGTCTACCTCATTCCCGATGCGTCGCCGAATGCGTTTGCGACCGGACGCAATCCCGAGCATGCGGCCGTCGCCGCCACGCAGGGCATCATGCAGATTCTCAACGAGCGCGAGCTCGAGGGTGTAATCGCGCACGAGCTCGCGCACGTCAAGCATCGCGACATCCTCATCAGCTCGATCGCGGCGACGCTCGCCGCCGCGATCATGATGGCCGCTCGCCTGGCGATGTACGCCGGGATGTTCGGCGGCGGCCGGCAGGACGACCGCGAGCAGGGGTCGAATCCGATCGCGCTTCTGGCGATGATGATCCTCGCGCCGATGGCCGCCATGCTCATTCAGGCGGCGATTTCCCGGTCGCGCGAGTTCAGCGCCGATGCGGGCGGGGCGCAGATTGCCGGCAATCCCTACGGCTTGGCCGACGCGCTGCGCAAGATCGAAGCCGCGTCCCGCCGTGTGCCGATGGACGCCAATCCGGCGACAGCGCACATGTTCATCATGAAGCCGTTCTCTGGTGCTGGCCTGATGTCACTCTTCAGCACGCACCCGCCGACCGAGGCGCGCATCCGCGCGCTCACCGATCAGCGCGGCCCGCTGTAAACCTCGTTGCTCGGCTCGCCGATTCCATCGGCGAGCCAGCCCACTCGAACACCTGCTGCGCCACGGCCTCGGGCTCCATCGTCGGGACGGGGTCCGCCCGGTCGTCAGCCATGCGTGACGCCCGGGCTCCCACGGCGTAGCGCTGGCGCAGCTCGTTGACGAGGCCCTTCACCTTCTCGACATAGGCGGTCGGCGCGTACGACCCCGGATAGAGCCGCTCGTAGCCCGCGACGAGGTGCGGGAACTCCTCGCGCAGGAAACCCATGAAGTGATCCTTCGTGCCATCCTTCAGGTAGAGCACGCTCGAGCCCATGAACGCGGCGTCGTGCTCCGCCACCGCGCGGATCGTCGCTTCGAGCCGCCGCCGCTCGGTCGTGAAGCCTGGCACGATAGGCGCCAGGAGCACTCCGGCGTTGACGCCTGCCTTCCGCAGCGCGCGAACCGCACGCAGACGCTGGAGAGGGTGCGCCGTGCCAGGCTCGAGCGCCGACCACGCATCTTCGTCGACCGTCGGCACGCTGATGTGTACGGTGCAGTGCGCCACGCGCCCGAGCTCGGCCAGCACGTCCGCGTCCCGAACCACCATGGGGCCTTTGGTGACGAGTCCGACTGGCGTGCGCGAGGCGACGAGCGCCTCGAGCGCGCGTCGCGTGAGCTTGTAGCGCCCCTCGATCGGCTGATACGGGTCGGTCGCCGTTCCCAACGCGACCAGCTCACGCTTCCATGTCGGTTTCTCCAGCTCGCGTCGCAGCACCTCCGGAAAATTCACCTTCACGAAGATGAGCGACGAGAACTCGTCATCCGGCCCGAGCGCGAACTGGGTTTGGTAACGGCGCGCGAAGCAGTAGTGGCAGGCGTGCGTGCAGCCGCGGTAGGGATTGAGCGTCCACTGAAAGGGCATCCCCGTGACCGGATTGAGCGCCGAACGGCAGGTGACTTCCTGGTAGCGGGCGTTGTCGGCCCGCCGCTGAGCCTGGTCCAATCCCGAAGACCCGTCGCGCAGAACTTTCAGGGTAATGGCGCGCGTGGTGGGAGGTGAAACTGGAGACTCGAAGAGGCGAGGTGCATCCATGGCGACATTCGCTGTTTGTTCGCTATTATCATCGACGCTGACCCAGCCTGATGTCAACCGCCCTGACTCGAGCGTTGCTTACTTCCGCAGGCAGCTTTCAGGGTTCAGCATTAGAAAAGGTAGGCGGCGGCGAATCCGAGCTGGGCAACGAACATCATTCTGTACATGTGCGCCCAGGAAACGTGGTTCTCCTCGACCGCCAGCTCTTCCGGCCGCCTCAGCATGAGATAGCAGACATAAAGGCCATACGCGGTCATGCCCGCCGAGAGCGCCAGCAGCAGGGCGAAATGGCCGGTCAGGATCCCGGTAAGGGCTCCGACTGCAATCATCAGAAACGGGACGACGAACGACGGCGAGATCATCCACGCCGCACGTCGTACGCCATAGATAATCGGCAGCGTCCGGCAACCGCCGCGCGCATCGCCCTCCATGTCGGCAAAGTCCTTGGTGGTCGACGCGCCGAGCAGGAACAGTCCGAAGATTCCGCCGATGAACCACGGCTCGACTGCCATCACGGTCTTGACCGCCGACCAGCCCGCCACCTTCAACAGCACGCCTCGCGGGATCGCGATCGTGACATTGGCCCAGATGCCCAGCCGTTTGGTGCGGAAGGGCGGCACCGAATAGAGCAGGGTGATCGCCGTCGCCACGAGCACGATCCAGAAGCACTCGTGACGCCCGCCCGGCGCGACGAGCCAGGCGAGTATCAGCGCGATGACGTAGGTGACGAGCGTGAACGACCAGGCTTCGCCCAGGGTCAACCGTCCCGACGGCAGCGGGCGCTTCGGCTTGTTGATGCGGTCGATCTCGAGGTCGTAGATCTGATTGATCGCGTTCGATGCCGCGTTGAGCACCGCGGCCATCGTCAGGCCGATGAGGGGATAGAGGAGGAGGTCGGCGCTCCAGGCCTCGCGTGGCGCTGCTCCGGCGGCGGTCACGGCCCCGGACGCGAAGCCGAGCGCGGGCGCGACGAGCGTGAACGGGCGCGAGAACTCGAACCAAAGCGCGCCGCGCGACACAGCCATCATGCCACCAGCCCGGCAACGCAAATGGCGGCGCCCGCGGCGATGGCCGTGTTGAGGAAGTTCAACATGTCGTTGTTCAGGATACCCGGAGCCTCGAGAGTCGCGCCGAGCAGGCTCTCGGCGAGTGCGCCGACCGTTGCTCCGGCGACGACCGCCACGAGCGCCGTCTGGGGGATCAGCCCGACGGCGGCCCCAATCGCTCCGAGAAGGGCGGCACCGACCACGCCAGCGAGTGTTCCTTCGAGCGACATCGCACCCGACGTGCCCGGTGCCACACGCCTGAATGTGGACACGAGATAGGTGCGACGGCCCCACGCCTTGCCGATCTCACTGGCTATCGTGTCGCTCCCGCCCGCGGCCAGGGCAGTCACGAATGCCAGGAGCGCGAGGTCGCGGTGTAACGTCGATACGGCCAGCAGCGCGGCAACCGTCGCCAGCCCGGTGTTGGCGATGGCGTTCTCAGGGCCCCGGCGTCCACCTCGCTCCTCGGCGATGCCGAGAAGCATCTTGCGGCGCAGGCCCAGCCGCGAGCTAATCGATGCCGCCAGGAACGTCGCCAGCAGCAGCGTCCAGCCGGACCAGCCCGTCGTCGCGGTAATAACGATGCCGATGAGCGCGCCGGTCGCGGCACCCGCCCTTGTCACCATGCCGGCGCGATAACCCGCCCACGCGACGACGACGTTCGCGGCGGTGGCGAGGACAATCGACTGGCCCCCCATCAGAACCGCCGGCCACACGAGCTCGGGGCGCACGAGTGACAGCGCCCAGAGCACGGCTGCGGCCGAGGCGGGAACCGAGATGTTGTCGTCGAGCTTGATGGGAATGGTTTCTACGAAAGCGGCGACGAGGGCGGCCACTAGCGGCGCGGCGATCGAGAACCACACTTCTGGCTGCGGTGCGACGTTCGGCCGGCACCACCACGCGACGACTGCACCCGCGACGCCGCCGCAGACGAAGAGCGCGAGCGTGCCGGCGAGCGACTTCTCCGGGTTCCATGGCAGTCCTCCACGCCCGATCCGCCTGCCGACGAGGGTGGCCATCCCGTCGCCAACGGCAAGGATGGCCCAGGCGGCCGCGGCAATGTCGAGTCGGTCATGAAAGACGACGATGAGGAGTAGCACTGACGCCGGGTAGAGGACGATGCCCGATCCCACGCTGCGTGGCCGTTCGCCAGGCCGGTAGAGTTGCCCCGCGACCCTGGGCAGGATGAACAGGTTGAAGGCCAGGGCAGCGGCTGCGACGATGGCCGCCTGCCACCACGAGAGGTACCGCAACGCGAGCGCGCCGCAGCCGAACGCGAGGTGCACGATCTTCCGACTGCGTTCGTCGTGCTGGCGCGCGGCCATCACACACGAGCGGCGGCGACGCGAAGTCGCCAGTGTTCGAGGAGATCCTTCAGAGTGTCTTCGATGGGGGTCCTGGCCAGCCAGCCGATCTCGGTAGCCGTGCGCGAGGGATTGCCAAGAATCACTGGCTGGTCCGACGGGCGCAGGCGGGCCGGATCGCTGACGACCGTGATTGGCACCCGCGCGCGCGCGAGCAACATCTCGAGCAGATCGCCGATCCGGTAGGCCCGGCCGCTGCAGATGTTGTACGGCCGGCCGGCGTGTCCGCTCTCCGCGAGCATCCGGTAGGCGCGCACGGTATCGCGCACGTCGGTGATGTCTCGGCGCGCGTCGAGGTTGCCGACGCTCAGCTCCGGGCGGGCGAGGCCGGCCTCGATCTCGGCGATTTGCCGCGCGAAGCTGGAGGTCACAAACGCCGGCGCCTGCCGCGGTCCGGCGTGATTGAACGGCCGCGCCAGGATCACGGGGAACGAGGTCACGCGCGCTCCGAGCATCTCTTGCGCCAGCTTGCTGACGCCGTACGGGCTGGAGGGCCCGATGGGCGACTCTTCACTCACGGGGTCAGCCGAGGCGCGATAGACGGTGGCCGAGCCTGCCAGGACGACGGTGGCAGTCGATCCCGCGAGCCGCACCGCCTCGAGCAAGTGGTGGGTACCGAGCGCGTTGACCGCGAGTGGGGTGACGGGATCGGCCCACGACGTCCCGACGTCGGCGGCGCCGGCGCAGTGATAGATGACCGAGGGGCGAATCGCGGCGATCGCCTCGCGAACCGCCTGGCCGTCCAGAAGGTCGACCGCGTGCCAGGCGACCTTCGGGTGTCGCGCGGTCGCCGGCACGCCACGCGGGTTGGCCAGGGCGGCGACCGCCGGTTCGAGCGCGACCAGGTGATCGACGAGATGACCACCCGCGAACCCGGTGGCGCCGGTGACGAGTGGGAGACCAGCCACTGCAGGCTAGCCCCGGCGGTCGTCGTACTGCGTCTTGTAGTACGCCTGGAAGGCGGGGTCGCCTTCCTTGATCGGCCGCCACCACCACTCGTTCTGCCGATACCACGCCACCGTGTCCTCGAGCCCCTGTTCGAAGACGATGCGTGGCTGCCACCCGAGCGCGTGGAGTTTGGCCGTATCGACGGAGTAGCGGCGGTCGTGCCCCGGTCGATCGGCCACCGGCTGAATCAACGACTCCGGCTTGCCGAGCAGCTGCAGGATGCGGCGCGTGAGGTCGACATTTTTCACGTGGTTGCCGCCGCCGACGTTGTAAACCTCGCCCGGTGTGCCCGCGTCGATGATGAGGTCGAGCGCCCGGCAATTGTCGGAGACGTGCAGCCAGTCGCGGACATTCAGGCCGTCGCCATAGAGCGGCACCGGCCGGTCGTCGAGCGCGTTGGTGATGAAGAGCGGGATGACCTTCTCGGGAAACTGGTTCGGCCCGTAGTTGTTCGACGCCCGCGTGATCACCACCGGGACCTGGTAGGTCGCCCAGTAGCTGTAGGCGAGTCGGTCGGCTCCGGCCTTGCTCGCCGAGTACGGATTCCTCGGCCGCAGCTCGTCGGTCTCCTTGCTCGAGCCTTCCGGAACGCTGCCGTAGACTTCGTCGGTCGAGATCTGAACGAACTTGCGCAGCTTGGGAGCCTCGCGCGCGGCTTCGAGCAGGACGAAGGTGCCGTAGACGTCGGTGGTGATGAACTCGCCCGCGTTCAGCAGTGAGCGGTCGACGTGCGTCTCCGCGGCAAAGTGCACCACGATCTCCGAGGCGGTGACGAGCGCCCCCGCGACTGCCGGATCGGCGACATCACCCTTGACGAATTCGTGCCGCGGGTGGTCGAGCAGCACCCTTCAGGTTCTCCAGCCGTCCCGCATAGGTCAGCTTGTCGAGCGTCGTCACCCGCCAGTCAGGGTGAGCCGCCAGCGCGTGGCGGACGAAGTTGGATCCAATGAAACCAGCGCCGCCGGTCACAAGCACGTTCACCATTGCTGCATATCCATCGCTCATCCTGAGTCTGTCCGGTCTCGCTGGCCTAGCGCTCGTTCTGTCCGCCGAACGCGCCGAGGAAATTCGAGAACGTGCCGATGCCTGCCAACGTGAACGACACGTTGAAGCGGCGGTCCTGCGGGATGGCCACCGTGCTGTAGTTCGCGAAGTTATAGGTCTGATACTCGACTCCGAAGCCGCAACACTGCGCATTGTAGTACCCCAGGTAGCGCTGCTGCAGGAAGGTATCGCGCTTCAGGTCGTAGTTGAACGAATACGTTATCCCGAGTGTGTTGGTCCTGGTGTGCCAGTTCGCGGACGCGTTCAGGTAGTGGTCGGCAAAATTCTCGTTGTCGTATCCGGGCAACCCCGGAATATACCGCCTGCGGCTCCAGCCAGCCGACGCCTGCAGGTGGCCGCTGTTGATGGCCCCGTTGGCGGCGAGCGTCTTGAGCGTGTTGAAAGTCGGGTCCCACTCGGTGCGGAAGTCGCCCTGCAGGCGCTCGGTCGGCGAGGCGCGCGCGAAGAATGCCACCGCTGTGTACTTGCTCGTGGCGGCGGCGTAGCTGCTGCTCTGATACTGCTGGTCGTATTGCGCCGCGGTGGCGTCGGTGTAGTAGCTCTGGTTGACGGCTACGCTCAGCACCTCGCGCGATGAGGTCCGCTTCGCGTACAGCCGGTTGTTCAGGCCGTAGCTGAGCTGCCAGACGTCACCGACGGTGTAGTCGGATGATTCGAGGCGGACGATCTGGTCAAAGACGTCGATCGCCGACACGCGCCTGACCGTAAAGACCGGTTCGATCACGTGCTTGAGCTTCAATCCTTCGGTGGCGCCGGCGTTGAAGATACGGCTGAAGACGGGGCCCGTGACCCTGGAGGTGAACTCGAAATACTGCCGGTTGACCGATTCCGCCACCTGCTCGCCGTTGACGATGCTTTCCGACCAGTACGTGCCACGCCAGCCGAACGTCGAGTTCACGGTCAAGAATGGCCACTTCGTGAACGGGATGCGCACCGTGGGCGCGACGTCGATGCGGGTCAGGCCCTGGTCATAGCGAGGGTCGGTCACGCCGGCGGCGTTGGTCGTGCTCCGGAGCATCGTGACGTACTCGGCGCCGGCGCCGAAATAGAACGGCGACTTGGCGACCCGGCGCTCGCCGCGGCTGAAGTTGATGCGCGGCAACCCGCCGTAGGTGGTGTACGAACCGTCGGGATAGAAGACGTCGGTCCGATCGAACGTGCCGCTCACGACGGCCTGGCTCCAGCTGCCGGTGACGTTGCCGCCGAAGCTGCGGGTGCTCCGCGTCGCGCGATAGATGTTCTGCTGGTAGAGCTGCTCGGGCGCGATGTCTGAGACGTAGTCGGCGTTCGCGCGCGCGCGCAACCCGCCCCCGATCGCCTGGGTCATCGCGCCGGTAACTTGATAGCTGCGCCGTCCCGCCGTCGTCTCACCGGTTGTGGCGTCGGTCGACTTCTCGTCGAGGAAAGAGACGCGCGCGTTCCCCTGCGACCCGCCACTGACGATGTAGCGGTACTCGCCTCCCACCTGCTGGCCGGCCTTCGAGAACCAGTCATGGACGATCGTCGCATCCTGACTGCGTGAGATCGCCCAGAAGAAGGCGTTGCTCCAGGAACTGCCCCGGTAGGTCGACGTGCCGTAGGTGGGGATCAGAAAGCCGGTGGCCCGGTCGTCCTCCTGAATCGGGTAGTAGAAGATCGGGAGGTACATCAGGGGCACGCCCTTGACCCGAAAGACCGAGTTCTTGAGGAGCGCGTAGTCGTCGAGACTGATAGTGGCGTCGCCCGACACGACTTGCCAGCGCGGCGTCGGTTGCACGCACGTCGTGAAGGCACCGTCGACGACCTTGTATTTCTTCGGCCCGAGCTTGTGGATCTCGCGGCCGCGAAACATCGCATCGGCCTCCTGCGTGCCGAACATGCTCTTGTCGACGCGGTCACCGAGCGACGCCATCCCGTGAGCCTGGTAGAAGATGCCGGTGCGGGCCTTGGTGTCGAACTCCACTCGCTCGGCGGTGATGAAGCTCGTGGGCGTGCCGACCTTGACGTTGCCGGTGGCGACGATGCGGTTGCTGTCGGGGTAGATCTCGGCGAAGTCGGCGAAGAACTGCGTATCGTCGCAGTCCACCTGAACGGGAATCGCACCGGAGCCGGTCAGCACGAGGACGCGCTCGGTGCGTCCGTCGATTTCCTTCGTCAGCGCGTCCTGAGTCGCGCCGAACATCAGGGAAGTGCGGCAGCCTGCGATCTCGCCCTGTGGAGTCTGCGCGCTTGCGGGCGCGACCCCTCCCATGCCGGGCATGCAGACGAGCGCGAGAACGACGGCGAGAAGGATAAGTGCCTTTATCAACGCAGGATACCACGCAGGGGACCGATGAGAAAGATTCGATCCGGCGCCGACGACGCGCGCGCCAGCGCGACAGGCGTCGGCCATCGCCGCCGCCGGTTCGGCGATGGCGCTAATGACGGCGTCGGGGCGCGTTGCGGCGGCGATCTCGGACGCCAGAGCCGCGAGCGACCCGGCGTCGAGCGCGCGCGGGCTCGGCGCCGTCGTACACACGACGCGGGCGCACGCGGGGAGAAGAGCCGTCAACATGCCGCCCACGTCCTTGTCGCGCATGGCTCCGACCACGAGCGTCACATCCCGCCAGCCAATCTCGCGCAGATAGTCGGCGAGCGCTCGCGCGCCTGCCGGATTGTGCGCGGCATCGAGGAGCACGTCAGCGCCGCGCCAGCGGGCCCGCTCGAGCCGGCCCGGCCAGTGCGCGCCGGTCAAACCCGCGCGCATCGCCGTGCCGTCGAGGGGTACACCGAGGCGGACGAGCTCAGTCATGAGACAGAAAGCGACGCTCGCGTTGTCGATTTGGTGCCGACCCCGAAGCGCCAGCGGCACCGCGGCGAGCCGGTGTTCACCAGCCGCGAGCGAGACCGTCGTCGCGCCGATCGCCGCTTCGTCCGGGCCCGCCTCAGTGACGCGCACGCGCTCGGCCGCGGGAACGAGCGTCGCGCCGCGCTCGCGGCACACCGCCTCGATGACGGCACGTGCGCCGGGGGCGACCGGTCCGACGATGACCGGTATCCCCGGCTTGATGACGCCGGCCTTCTCGCGAGCGATCGATTCCAGGGTCTCTCCCAGGAGATCCTGGTGATCGAAGTCGATCGACGTGATGACGGCGGCCATCGGACTTATGACGTTGGTCGCGTCCAGGCGGCCTCCGAGGCCGACCTCAACCACCGCCAGCTCGACCGAGGCGCGGCGAAACAGCTCGAAGGCGATCGCCGTCGCGCACTCGAAGAAGGTCGGCAGCGCGGCCAGCGTTCCATCCGCAACGAGTCGTTCGACGGTTTTCTGTACGGTGAGCCCCGCGGCCTCGAGGTCGCTCGCATCGACTTCTCGTTCGCCAATGACGAATCGTTCCTCAATCCGTTCGAGGTGCGGCGACGTATACCTGGCGGAGCGACATCCGGCGGCGTGGAGGGCAGCCGAGGTCATGGCCGTGACCGAGCCCTTGCCGTTGGTTCCGGCGACGATGATCGAGCGGAAGCTCTGTTCGGGATGGCCGAGCGCGGCGCAGATCGCCGCCATGTTCTCGAGACCGAACTTCATCCCGAGACGTTCGAGCGAAAAAAGAAACTCGAGTGGCAACAGCGGTCAGGGCTTGGCAGCGGCCTGGCTGACAGGCACGGCTTCGTTGTTCGTAATTGGGTTCGTGACTGTGTTTGTGGCGGTGTTTGTCTCGGGGCTCTTCTGGGCGGCGTTGGGGGCGCCTGACGAAGCGCCCTGCCCGGCCTGTGCCGGCACGCCAAAGCGCAGGATGCGAGTGATCGTGTCCTTCATCTCGCGCCGATCCACGATGGCGTCGAGCATGCCATGCTCGAGCAGGAATTCGCTGCGCTGGAACCCTTCGGGCAGCGTTTGCCGAATCGTCTGTTCGATGACGCGCGGCCCGGCAAACCCGATGAGCGCCTTCGGCTCCGCGATGTTGACGTCGCCAAGCATCGCGAAGCTGGCGGTGACGCCGCCGGTGGTGGGATCGGTCAGCACCGAGATGTAGGGCAGCTTCGCCCGATCGAGCCGGGCCAACGCGGCACTGATTTTGGCCATCTGCATCAGCGACAGCGCGCCTTCCATCATCCGCGCGCCGCCGGAGCACGACACGATGATGACCGGCAGGCGCCCAGCGATGGCGCGCTCGATCGCGCGCGTGATCTTCTCGCCGACGACCACGCCCATGCTGCCGCCGATAAAGGAGTATTCCATCGCGGCCACGACCGTTTCGATGCCGTTGATCCGTCCGGTCGCGGTGATCACGGCGTCGTTGAGGCCGGTGGCGGCGATGCTGGCGTCGAGCCGCTTGTGGTACGGCTTCGTGTCGGTGAATTTGAGCGGGTCGGTGGACGTCAGCCCGTGGTCGAATTCCTGCCACTCGCCGTCATAGAGCGTTCGCAGCCGCTCGGTGGCGCTCAGGCGAAAATGATGCGCGCACTTGGTGCAGACGCTCAGACTGGCGACGAGGTCTTTGTTGTAGATGACCTGCCCGCAGGACGGGCATTTGACCCAGAGCCCCTCGGGAACCCGGCTCTGTTTGTCGGGCGGCTCAATGGGCTTCCGCTGCTTCTTGAACCAAGCCATTGGTGAGGGGGTAGATTACCATGTCTGAGACAGTCGACAGTCGTCAGTCGTCAGTCACAGTCTTCAGTCCGAGTCGGCAGTCCCAGTCGTTGGTCGCACCCGGGTTCGACTGACGATTGGACCTGGCGACTGGAACTGGCGACTGCGACTGGGGATTGTGACTGACGACCGCCGACCGTCGACTGACGACTGTCACGCCCGTGGCACGTAATATCTCGTGCCCTTCCCCATCCCCCGTATCTGCCGCTCGATGTCGGCAACGGCGTCTTCGCCCCAGCTCAAGTCGAACTGCGATGTTTCGACGACCAGCAATGGGGAAGCGGAGTAGTGGAAGAAGAAGTGATTGTAGGCTTCGTTCAGCTCGCGGACGTAGCGGTCCTCGGGAATGGGCGGGTCGCCTTCGCTGCGCGGCCGCTCGCGTAACCGGCGTCGCAAGACGTCCGTCGGAGCCTGCAGGTAGACGACGAGATCGGGCGTCATCAGGTCTGGCGCCAGCAAATCGTACAGCCGCTGATAAATGAAGAGCTCGTTGTCGTCGAGGTTCAAGTAGGCGTAAATCTTGTCGCGCTCGAACAGGTAGTCGCAGATCGTGAGCTGGCTGAAGAGATCGCGCTGGCGGAGCGACGTCTGCTGCCGGTGGCGCCCGAGGGTGTAAAACAGTTGCGCCTGGAATCCCGAGCCGGGCCGCTCGGCGTAGAAGTCGGCGAGGAAAGGATTGTCGGTCTCGTCGAGCACGACCGTCGCATCGAACCGCGCGCCGAGTTGGTCGGCCAGGGCTGACTTGCCGACGCCCAGCGGACCTTCGATGGCGATGTACCGGAAGTCCAAGGTGCAGCGAGTATAGCAGCCCGGATCGCCGCCTTGCGCTGAACTGCACACGGGCGCGGGACGAGCAGTGCGATAGCATTGTCGGGTGCGAATCGATCGCCTCGAATTGCGCCTCTTGCGCCTGCCACTCGTCCGCCACTTCGAGACGAGCTTCGGGCGCGTGCACGAGCGCGTCTTCCTGCTCGTCACCGTCGAAGGAGAGGGCGCGGTCGGGGTCGGCGAATGCGTGGCCGACGCCAACCCCTACTACAGCGCCGAAACGACGCGGACGGCGTGGCACATCATCAGCGAGTTTCTGGCGCCGCTGGTGCTCGGGCGGGCGTTCGACGACCCGCGCGAGATCTACGCGGCCTTCGCCGCCGTCCGCGGCCACCAGATGGCCAAGGCGGCCGTCGAGATGGCGGCCTGGGATCTCGCGGCACGTCAGCGCGGCGTCAGCCTGTCGACGCTGTTGGGCACTAACCGACATGCCCGCGGCGCCGGCGGCCCGCGGACGTTCATCGAGTCCGGCGTCTCGATCGGCATCCAGGATTCGCTCGACGAGCTCGTCGAACGGGTGGCGGTCGAGCGTGCCGCCGGCTACCGGCGCGTGAAGATCAAGATCAAGCCCGGGTGGGATATCCAGGCAGTCGAGCGCATCCGCGAGCGCTTTGGCGACATTTCGCTCATGGTCGATGCCAACGCCGCGTACACGCTCGAGGACGCGCCGCGGCTCGCCGAGCTCGACCAGTTCGACTTGATGATGATCGAGCAGCCCCTCGATTACGACGACATCCGCGATCACGCGCGGCTGCAGGCCGACCTCCGGACCGCGATCTGCCTGGATGAGTCCATTCATACCGTCAAGGCCGCGGCCGAGGCCATCGAGCTCGGCGCCTGCCGGGTGATCAACATCAAGCCCGGACGGGTCGGCGGGCATGCCGAGTCGCTGCGCCTGCACGATCTGGCGGCCGTGCACCGCGTACCGGTCTGGCACGGCGGCATGCTCGAGAGCGGCATCGGCCGCGCGCACAACATTCACCTCTCGACGCTGCCCAATTTTTCGCTGCCCGGTGATGTCGCCGCCAGTCGCCGCTACTATGTTCCCGACCTCATCGATCCCGAGATCGTGGTGCGGCCCGACGGTACCATCGCCGTGCCGACCGGACCAGGGATCGGGGTGCACATCGTGGCTGACCGCGTCGCCGCGGCCACCGAAGAAAAAATGGAGTTGCGCGTTTGACGACCGACGCCCGCCACAACAGGGCCGCGATCCGTACCGCGATCGCTGTCTCGCTCGTTGTCGTGACCGCCTGCGTTCCGACGCCGCCTCCCAAGCTGCCCGACGCGCCACAGGTGCCGTTTCCGCAGAAGATGGCGTGGATCCATCAGCTCGAGGACCAGCGGCTGCTGCGAATCGATCTGCCGGCGCCACCGCCGCCGCCTCCGCCGGTCAAGGGGAAGAAACCTCTGCCGGTCGTCACGCCGCCGCCGCCGACGTCCTCACCCGACCTCGCGGTGCTCGTACGCGATGGCGACCCCCGCGTGCGCCGTCGCGCCGCGCTCGCGATCGGGCGCGTCAAGGCCAAGGCTGGCGTGCCGCTGCTCGTGTCCACGCTGCCTGACACCGATCCCGACGTGCGCGCGATGGCTGCCTTCGCACTCGGCCTCATCGGCGATGGATCGGCCGAGGCCGCGCTGGCCCCGCTCCTGACCGACGCCTCGCCCCGCGTGCGCGGGCGAGCCGCCGAGGCGCTCGGCCTCATGGGTGCCAAAGGGGCGGCGGCGGCGATCGGCCAGATGGTGGCCGAATATGCCAGGAGCGCGGCCGTCGCCGGAATGCAGCCCGACGATGAGGCCGCATCGATTGCGCCCGAGGCCGAGGCCTTCAAGCTCGGTCTGTTTGCGCTCGTTCGCCTGAAGGCGTACGACCCGATGGCCGGGGCCGTCATCACGGGCAGCCAGCCGGTGACGACGTGGTGGCCGGTCGCGTACGCGCTCCAGCGGGTCGAAGATCCACGGGCGGCGCCCGCCCTGCTGCAACTGCTTGCAGCCAACGGGCGCTACACGCGCGCGTTCGCCGCCCGCGGCCTGGGCACCCTCAAGGATGCGTCGGCGGCGAAGCCGCTTATCGCCCTGCTCGAACCGGCCGCGAAGGCCGGGTTGGAGCTGACGGTCGCGGCGATCCGTGCGCTGGCCCAGCTCGAGGCGACGGATGCGGTCGCTTCGCTGGCGCGGCTGGCCGGTACGCCAACCGTGCACCCCAACATCCGCCTGGAGGCCGTCAAGGCCTTGGGAAGGATACGCGCGGCCGAGGGGCTGGCGACGGTGCAGGATCTCTGGACCGACGAGTGGCCGGATCTCCGCGCGGCGGCGTTCCGTGCCGCTGCCGCCATCGACCAGGAGAACTTCATGATTGTGCTCGCCGGCCTGGAGCCCGATCGCCACTGGCGCGTCCGCATGGCGCTCGCCGAGACGCTCGGCACGCTGCCCGCTGAGCAGGCAACCGACCGGCTGCGCGCCATGCTGCAGGATGAGGACAAGCGCGTCATCCCGGCGGTGCTGAGCTCGCTCGCGCGGCTGAAGGCCAGCGACCTGCGCACGGTGCTCGTGCAGCGGCTCGACGATCCGGACTTCGTCGTTCGGGCGACGGCGGCGCGAGAGCTCGGGACGCTGAAGCCCGAGGGGGGCGCCGACCTCCTGCGGCAGGCGTACAAGACCGCGCTCGCCGACGGGGCGTACACGGCACGGACGGCCGCGCTCGAAGCGCTGGCCGCGTACGGCCCTGCCGAGGCGACGAGCACGCTGGTGCAGGCCCTCGAGGACAAGGACTGGGCCGTGCGCGTGCGGGCCGAGGAGCTGCTCGGCAAGCTCGAGCCCGCCGCCGTCGCGACGCGGACGATCGCCCCTGCCCCCGGCGCCCCAATCGCGCCCTACGAGGACCCCGGCCTCATCGGCCCGGTGAACTCGCCCCATGTCTTCATCGAGACGGCCTACGGCACCATCGAGTTCGAGCTCGCCGTGCTCGATGCGCCGCAGACCTCACGCAACTTCGTGGAGCTGGCGCGCAAAGGCTATTTCAATGGCCTCGAGGTGCACCGCGTCGAGGCCAACTTCGTGGTCCAGGATGGCGACCCGCGCGGGGACGGCGAAGGCGGTCCCGGGCACACGATTCGCGACGAGCTCAACGAGCGGCCGTATCTCCGCGGCACGGTGGGCATGGCGCTCGAGTGGCGCGACACGGGCGGCAGCCAGTTCTTCATCACGCACTCGCCGCAGCCACACCTCGACGCGCGCTACACGGCCTTCGGCCACGTCGTCAACGGCATGGAGGTCGTCGATCGGATCAAGCCTGGCGATGTGATTCAGCGGATTCGAGTCTGGGACGGGACCGCGTGGCTGGAGCCGCGCTGAAGGAAATCTGCTGAGGCGGGGACAGTTCGAGCGGAGTCGCGAAGCGGCGGAGACGATTCTCAGGATCTTGACGGTGCACCGTGCAGAGCACGATGCACCGTCGTTTTAGCGGGTGCGAGGGCTACCGCTTCTTGCCGCCCTTCTTCTTCGCGCCCTTGGCTGCTTTCTTCGCCATTGTGGTTATCCCCCCTTTCACTCGTGGGATTCTGTCCGCGAGGGGCTGTCTCTGCATTGCAGCGCCGCGGCCATCCGGCGCGCCGGCCTGCTTCTGTCAGCACCCCGTCGCCTCTTTGCAGGAACTTCCGCGTCAGCGGAAGGTGTGCACCAAAAAATAGGGGGTGCCATGCGTGACACCCCCGGACCGGTGGGCGACCAGAACTAGCGCTTCTTCCCGCCCTTTTTCTTCGCGCCCTTCGCAGCCTTCTTCGCCATTATTCCTCCTTGGAATGTGGCAGCTCAGCTTCGTTACCGTTTCACCAGGGTTACAACAGGTGGGCTGAGCGGTCCACCCTCATACAAGATGTAGATTATGGATGAGAAAAATAGACTGTCAAGCATAAAGTGCACGAAAAGTCAAAAACCTGCACGCAATTTTCTTGTCGGCGCGAGCGCGCGGGCGGAATAGGGCATGCGATCACGATCGTTGTCGTCGCATCACCGATTGGTGATCCGGATCGCGGCGCACCGATCGGATCACGCATCGCGGATCACACTCGGGCTCGACGCGGGTCATGTGGATCGCACGCGGGCGAATCACGGGACGCGGATCGCGCGGGTCTCGGACGGATCACGGGACGCGGATCACGCGGATCACACACGGGATCTACGGGACGCGGATCACGCGGATTGACGCGCGGTGGTCTGGGACCTGGCTCAACCGGGCGACTCGCGCCGGGGGAAGAAGGTTCTGTGTGAGCAAAACCCCTTTTCGGAGATCCGCGTGATCCGCGTCCCGTGAGTATTTCCCCCAGACGATCCGTGGCCCGCGTCCCGTGAGCCGTCCGTGATCCGCGATCGCTATTGCGCGAGGCGTGCCAGCGCGCGCGCGGCGGCGCGCTGCGTGTCGGTGGACGCGCCGAACCACGTGGACGCGGCGCGATACGCGCTCACCGCCTGGTCGCGCCGGCTCGCGCGCTCGTGGATGCGCGCGGCCTCGAGATAGGCCTCGCCCACAATCACCGCGGGCGCACGTCGCGCGTGGCTGAGCGTCTGCTCGAACTGCACGAGCGCGCCGGCGTCATCCCGGCTGGCCTGAAGGACGCGGCCGTAGCGGTAGCGCGCGATCGGGTCCTGCGGGTTGAGCGCGAGCGCGCGCGCCAGCGTGTCGGCGGCGGCCGGGATGTCCTCGCGCTCGAGTTGCCGCCAACCATCGAGCGACAGGCGGAACGCCTCGGCACGGCGCGCGTCGGGAGTCCGATGCAAACCGTCGGCCGCTTCGCGCCGGATGTTCACCCGCTCGCCGGACGAGGTCGCGAGCGCCACCGGTGCGGTCGGCGCCAGCCGCGCCGCCTCGCGGTACGCGGCGAGTGCATCGGCACGGGCATTCAACCGATCGTGCGCCTGGCCCAACCGGAGATACGCGAGAGCCAGCGACCCGTGCGGGGCGGCGGGCGCTTGCGCGACGATGCGTTCGAGGTGATCGATGGCCTCGTCGGTGAGCGCCACGGCCTCGAACTGTCGGGCCAGGCCGAGACGTGCCCGCACTTCCGCCAGCGGCGCCGCGTTGACCCGATCGCTCCGGGCCAGCGTCAGCAGCCTGCGCCAGCTCTCGAGGCTCGCCATGACGTCGTGTTGGTAGACGTCTTCAATCTCGGCCACTTGCGTGGGGAAGATCGGATTGCGCGGGTGCTCCCGTGCGAGCTCGCGCAGAAGCTCGAGCGCGCGGCCCGTCTCGTGCTCGTCCCACAAATAGATCATCTGGAGCTGATAGTCCGCCTCGCCCTTGAGCAGGCGCCCGTTGGTGCGGGCGCGCAGCATCTGTGCGAGTCCCTCCTCGCGGCTGCCACCAGGGAGCAGGAGGAGAAAGCGCAGGATCTTCGCCACGGTGGGCGCCACGTCGGCGTAGTAGCGATACAGCCCGATACCGAAATAGGCGTCGTCGAGGTTGGGGTCGAGCACCAGCGCGCGCTCGAGCGCGTCCTTGATGCGCTTGCCGTCGCGCGCCGCGGCCAAGCGTTCTTCGCGCAGCACGAGCCACTGCACGCGGGCCGCGTGCGCCCCGCCCAGGTAGAACCAGGCCTCGGCATCGTCGGGGGCGCGAACGGTCCAGGCGTCGGTCGTGCGGATGGCGCGTTCGACCGCGGTCGAAAACTCCTCGTCGAGCGCGCGGCTGTCCGGATCGAGCTGGATGCGCCACCAGAGCGCGGTGGCGGCGAGCACGTGACACGCCTCGGCCGGCGCCGGGCCGCAGGCCACGCGGAGCTGCGCTTCGAGCGCTTCGAATCTGGCGTCGAGGATGAGGTCGTAGGCGCGGACGAGGCCGGCTTCGCCGCGCAGACCGCTGGCGACGTTTCTGGCGGGCGGGGGGACAGGCCGGGTCTGTGATGCGGGTGCGACCGCCAGCCACGCGACCAACGCCACGAGCAGCCCCGCGCGGGTCATGAAACGCTGGTGCGCAGTCGCTGTTTCTCGGCGTGCCGTTCGAGTGCCAGCTCGACCAGGCGATCGATGAGGGCAGGGTAGGCGACGCCCGACGCTTCCCACAACTTGGAGTACATGCTGATCGTCGTGAAGCCGGGGATCGTATTGACCTCGTTGATCACGATCGCGCCGGTGTCGCGGGAGAGGAGGAAATCGACCCGCGCCATCCCGGCGCCATCGATGGCCTGGAATGCCGCCACCGACAGCCGGCGGATTTCGTCGGCGATCGTCGGCGGCAGGTCGGCGGGAATGACCGTCTTCGAGCCCTCGTCGAGATACTTCGCCTCGTAGTCGTAGAACTCGCGCGCCGGGATGACCTCGCCCGGCACCGAGGTCTGTGGTTCGTCGTTGCCGAGCACGCCGCACTCGATCTCACGCGCGTTGGGTACGGCCGCCTCGATGATGATCTTGCGGTCGAACGACCCCGCGAGATCCATCGCATCGCGCAGACCGGCCGGGTCCTTGGCTTTTGAAATTCCCACGCTCGACCCGAGATTGGCCGGCTTGACGAACATCGGGAAGCCCAGCCCGCGTTCGAGCGCGGCGGCGATGACGTCGCGTTGCCCCTCCCAGTCGCGGCGCAGCACGACACGATAGTCGCAGACCGGCAGGCCGCGCGCCGAGAAGAGCACTTTGGTCAACGCCTTGTCCATGCCGAGCGCGGACGCGGCGACGCCGGCGCCGACGTAGGGCACGTTGGCGAGCTCGAGCAAGCCCTGGATCGTGCCGTCCTCGCCATACGGTCCATGGAGCACGGGAAAGATGACGTCGAGGTGGAGGCCCGTCACCGACGCCTCGGTCGGCTCGGGCGACGCCTCGGGGGCACGCTTGATCGAGAGAATCGTCTCCTGGCTCGGGCGCGAGACGAGATGAACTTCGCGGCCGGAGCGAATCTGCCGCGCGGCTTCGACGCGCGATTGTTCGATGACCTCGGCCGCCGAGGTCGAGATCGGCGGCTTGTCCGCGAGCGCCCAGCGTCCGTCCTTCTCGATGCGGATGGCGACCGGCTCGTACCGATGACGATCGAGATTGGCAAAGACCGCCGCCGCCGATGCCAGCGAGACCTCATGTTCGCCCGAACGTCCACCGTAGAGCACGCCGATCCGAAGTCGTTTCACAGCAAAAAGAATACAGGAGTCAGGAGATAGGAGATAGGAGGTAAAAGGCACACGCCGTCGGCCCCCTGAGCCCCAAGAGAAGTATCCTGTTAGGCTGTGTCCGGCTCAGCGTTCCAGTTCCGTGTCCTCGCCCGCGACGGTGCCGCGCGCTGCGGGGAGATGCGCACGCCGCATGGCGTCGTGCAGACACCGGCGTTCATGCCGGTGGGCACCCAAGGCGCCGTCAAGGGCGTCACCCACCGCGATCTGCTCGAGCTTGGCGAGGGGCGTGGGGATGGTCGTGGCGCCGATCTGGGCGCCGAGATCATCCTCGGCAACACCTATCACCTCTATCTGCGCCCGGGGGATGCGCTCATCGCGCGTGCCGGTGGTCTCCACCGTTTCATCGGCTGGGATCGGCCCATCCTCACCGATAGCGGCGGCTACCAAGTCTTCAGCCTGGCCGACCGCCGCCGCATCTCGGAAGAAGGCGCCGAGTTTCAATCGCACCTCGATGGGTCGCGGCATCTCCTCACCCCGGAGCGCGCGACCGACATCCAGGCGCAGCTCGGTTCCGACATCGCCATGGTGCTTGACGAGTGCATCGCCACGCCGGCGTCCGACGAGGCGACGCGGGTGGCGATGGAACGATCGGTCCGGTGGGCCGCCCGCGCGCGAGCCAGGTGGCAGAGGATTCATGACGACCCTGCCTCGGTGCCCGAGGTCCTCGCGACCAATCCGGGGCAGGTGCAGTTCGGAATCGTCCAGGGAGGCGTGCACCCGGGACTGCGAACCGAGAGCGTCCAGGCCACAGTCGCCCTGGGATTCGAGGCTTACGCCATCGGGGGCCTGAGCGTCGGCGAGCCGCCGGAAGTCACCTACGAGGTGGTGGGGCATACCGCCCCGCAGTTACCTGACGACCGGCCGCGCTATCTCATGGGGAGTGGCATGCCCGACGACCTGGTGGAGTGCGTGGCGCGCGGCATCGACCTCTTTGACTGCGTGCTCCCGACGCGGAACGCGCGCAACGGTCAACTCCTGACGCGCACGGGGCCGATCGCGATCAAGAACGCCCGCTACGCGGAGGACCCCAGCCCGCCCGATCCGGACTGTGGCTGTTACACCTGCCGGCGCTTTTCGAGGGCCTATTTACGGCACTTGTACGTGGCCGGCGAGATGGCCGCGGCCATGCTCAATACGGTCCATAACCTCTACTTTTACCTTGACACTATGCGCTCGATTAGGAAGGCTATAATGTTAGGCACGTTTGAAAAGCTCCGCTCGGAGTTCCATCAAACCTTCTCCCGCCGATCACAACTGAATGCTTGAACTCGTCGACGAAAGAATCGTGAACCAGACACTCGTGTTCGCAATGGGCAGTACGGGCCAGGAGCCAGCCTGGATGAGCTTCGTGCCCTTTGCGATGGTCCTGGCCATCCTGTACTTCCTCATCCTGATGCCGATGCAGAAGCAGAGGAAGAAGGTGCAGGAGTTTCAGACCGGTCTGAAAGTCGGCGACAAGATCGTCACCACCGGCGGTATCTACGGGCTCATCACGCGGGTCAACGACACCTCCGTCCAACTCCAGATTGCCGACAAGGTCCGCATCGAGATCGCGCGGGCGGCGGTGGGTGGGTATCAGGGGCAGGAGCCGGTCGTCCAGGAATCCGGAAACGCTTAATAACTCATGGCTGCATACAAAAATCTTCGCTGGAAGACCCTCACGATTCTCGCCGTCATCGTGCTCTTCGCGGCCGTTGGGGTCTATCCAATGCTCGCGCAGCGCTTCGGCCTGCCGGCCCCCTCCTGGCTCATGGCCAAACAGCTGCAACTCGGTCTCGACCTCAAGGGTGGCGTGCACCTCGTCCTGCGCGTGAACCGCGAGGATGCGCTGCGCATCTCGACCGAAGGCGTCGGCGAGCAGTTGCGCGAGGCGCTCTCGGCCGCCGGCATCACGGTCGGTGGCATCAACGTGACGTCGCCAACCGCCTTCCGCGTCGAGGGCGTGCCGCCGGACAAGGACGCCGAGTTCCGGCGCATTGCCGAAGACCAGACCAACGTCAATTACGAGCGGTCGTCCGGGAGCGGCGGCGCCTACGAGTTCGCGATGCGCCCCAACATCGCCCGCGGCCTGCGCGAGCAGACCATGGTCCAGGCGCACGACACGATTGACCGGCGCGTCAACGAGCTCGGCGTCGCCGAGCCGAACATCGCGCAGCACGGCGACGATGGGGATCAGCTGCTGGTGCAGCTGCCTGGCATCAGCGACGTGGCGCGGGCCAAGGACATCATTCAATCCACCGCGCTCCTCGAGCTCAAGCTCCTCGAGGGCGGGCCCGCGCCGACGCGCGAGGCGCTGCTCCAGGCTCACAACGGCCAGGTGCCGGCCGATATGGAAGTCGTGAGTGGCGCCGCCGACCCGTCGAGCGGCGAGTCGGGCACCATGTATTACCTCGTGCGCAAGGTGGCCGCCGTCAACGGCAGCGACTTGCGCAGCGCGAGCGTCGGGCTCGACGAGAACAGCCGGCCGGCGGTCATGTTCTCCCTCAAGCCGGATGGGGCGCGGAAGTTCGGCCAGGTCACCGGGTCGAACATCGGGCGCTCGCTGGCCATCGTCCTCGACGATCGCGTCCAGTCGTATCCGCGGATCGACGGCCGGATCACGAGCGAGGGCCGCATCTCGGGGAGCTTCACGCAACAGGAGGCGGGGGACCTCGCGCTCAAGCTGCGATCGGGTGCGCTGCCGGCGTCGATGACCTACCTGGAAGAGCGCGTCGTCGGCCCGACCCTTGGCGCCGACTCGATCCGCTCGGGCGTCACCGCCGCGTTCGCGGGCCTGGTGCTCGTCATCCTGTTCATGCTCGCCTACTACAAGCTCTCGGGCATCAACGCCATCGTGGCGATGGTCGTCAACCTGATCATCCTCCTCGGGATGATGGCCTACGCGGGCGCGACGATGACGCTGCCCGGCATCGCCGGCTTCATCCTGACGATGGGCATGGGCGTCGACTCGAACGTCCTCATCTTCGAGCGCATCAAGGAGGAGCTGGCGGCCAACCGGGGTGCGCGCGCGGCCGTGGCCGCGAGCTTCGACCGCGTGTTCTGGACGCTCTTCGACACCCACGTCACCTCGCTCATCGCGGCGGCGTTCCTCTTCCAGTTCGGCACCGGGCCGATCCGCGGGTTCGCGACCACGCTGGCGGTCGGCCTGATCAGCAACTTGTTTACGTCGATTTTCGTGTCACGGACGCTGTTCGAATTCGTCCTGTCGCGGCGGCCGGCAAACGCGCAAACCGTCAGCATCTAGGTCCTTCATGCAGATCTTCAAAGCGGCGAATTATGACTTCGTACGGTGGCGCTGGCACGCCATCGGCCTGTCCCTGCTCGTGATCCTGGCCGGTGCGGCCACCATCGCGACCCGGGGGCTCTCGCTTGGCGTCGACTTCGCTGGCGGCAGCATCGTCATCGTCAAGTTCCAGCAGGCGACCCCTGTCGATCGCGTCCGAGCGGCCGTGTCGGCGCTGCCCAACGGGGTTGGGAACGACGCCGTGGTCCAGGACTACGGCGACGCGGCTCAGCACATGGTCATGGTGCGCGTCGCGCAGACGGCGGCGCAGAGCACGGGCAATCTGAGTCAGGATGCCGATGCCGTCGTGGCTGCGCTCAAGCAGGCCAATCTCGGGACGTTCGAGGTCGTCGGCACCGAGATCGTCGGGCCGGTCGTCGGCGAGCAACTCAAGCGCCAGGGGATCCTGGCGACGGTATTCGCCCTCGCGGGCATCCTGGCCTACATCACCCTGCGTTTCCAGATCAGCTTCGCGGTCGGAGCCGTCGCGGCGACGCTGCACGACCTCCTGATCACGCTCGCGTTTCTCGCCTTCTTTCGCTACGACATGACGCTCAACGTCATCGCCGGCCTCCTCACGATCACCGGCTACTCGGTCAACGACACGATCGTCGTCTTCGACCGCGTGCGCGAGAACATGCGCGGCATGCGGCGCGACAACCTGGCGCAGATCGTCAACGTCGCGGTCAATCAGACCCTCGGGCGGACGGTCATCACCGCCGGCACAACGCTCCTCAGCGTCATCGCGCTGTACCTCTTCGGCGGCGACGTCCTCGAGGGCTTCGCCTTCACGATGCTCGTCGGCATCATCAGCGGCACGTACTCGACCGTGTTCATCGCCGCGGCGATCGCCATCATGTGGCAGGGCCGCAAGCCGCTCAAGGGGCAGGTGGTGGCGGCGAGCCCGGAAACCCGAAAGCCTGGCCGGCGTCGTGCGTCGTAGGCGGCGGGCCATCCGCCGATCGTGAGTCTCGCAGCCGCTATCCTTCTCGGGATCGTGCAGGGGCTCACCGAGTTCCTGCCGGTTTCGAGCTCGGCTCACCTGATACTCGCCCGCGCCTTCTTCGGGTGGGACGTGCCCGCCGATTTCGGACTGGCGTTCGACGTGGCGCTGCATATCGGGACGCTCGCCGCTATCCTGGCGTTCTTCCGGAGCGAGATTGCGGCGATGGTGGCGGCGATTCCCTCCTTGATCTCGCCCGCTGCCGGGGTATCTGGTCAGCCCGCCAGGCTGGCCCAGCGGATCGTCGCCGGCACGTTGCCAGTGGTCGTCGTCGGCCTGCTCTTCAACGACTTCATCGAGGAGACGTTGCGGACGCCGGGGGTCGCGGCCTGGGCCCTGGCGATTGGCGCGGCGGTGATGTTCGCGGCCGAGCGGCTGGCCACGAACCGGCGCGCGGAAGACACCGTGACCTGGCTCGATGCAGTGCTCATCGGGTGTGCGCAGGCCTCGGCCCTGATTCCGGGCGTCTCGCGCTCGGGCGCGACGATCAGCCTTGGCCTGCTGCTCGGGTTGCGGCGGGACGCCGCCGCCCGCTTCACGTTCCTCCTGGCGATCCCCGCCACGCTGGCCGCCGCCGGCAAGGAGTCGCTCGAGCTCGCGCACATGGGCGTCTCGGCCGCGAACGCGCGGTTGATGATCGTCGGCGTCATCGTGTCCGCCCTGGTCGGCTACATCACGATCAAGTATTTCCTGCGCTTCCTGGCCGGCAATCGCCTGGATGTGTTCGCGTACTATCGCTGGGCGCTGGCGGCCGTCACCTTCGTCTGGTTGTTCGCGCGTTGACTCGACCGGACATGCCGCCGAGAGCCATGCACCGCCAGGGACGGTTTGTGAGTCGCTTCTGGAGCGCGACCGGATCATGCTGAACTGGATCAGGCGCAACTTCATCGCCGGCTTCTTCGTCACCGTGCCGCTCGTGATCAGCGTGGCGGCGCTCGTCTGGATCTTCCGGCTGATCGACGGCCTGGTCGGCCCCATCTACGAAGCGTGGCTCCCCGGGCGCATTCCAGGGCTGGGCATCCTGACGACCGCGCTGGTGGTGCTGCTGGTGGGAACGATCGCCACCAACGTCATCGGCAAGCGCGTCCTGCAGCGCGGCGAGAGCTACCTGACGCGCGTGCCCGTGTTCCGCGCCATTTACGCCCCGGTCAAGCAGCTCGTCGTCGCCTTCTCGCCCGACAACGAGTACGGGTTCAAGCGCGTGGCGCTCGTCGAGGATTCCGCCCGCGGGTTCGTGCTCGGGTTCCTGACCAAGGAGTTCAGCGTCGACCGCGGGAAGGGGCCCGAGTCGCTGCTGGCCGTGTACGTGCCGACGAATCACCTCTATCTGGGGGATGTCATCATCTGCCCGCGCGACAAGGTGAGCTACCCCGAGATCACGGTGGAGCAGGGCATTCGGATTTTTCTCACCGGCGGGATGGCGCTGCCTGGCCGGCTGCGGCTTCGGGACGAGACGCGATCGCCAGACGTCTCGCGATGAGAAACGCGTGCGCCCGTTCGTCCGGGGCTTCTGGCGGTGTACCTGCTCGTCGTAGGCGCGTTACGAACGACCTGAAGTCTGCCCCTGGCAAGACAAGATCAGGGCGCGGAGACCCGGTGTCCGAGTGGAAACGGTGCAGAAGTTCTGTGGTACGATGCGTGCTTTTCGGCTGGCGATCCAACCCCGTTCCATGGGCCTCGGGACCGCGCTCGAACTCATAAACCTATAAGAGGAGATCAATGTTCGACATGTTGTGCTCACGGCACGTCCGCCTCTCGGCGGTCATCAGCGTGCTGTTGCTCGGTATCTGGGCCGCCGCGCCGGCGGCACTGCAGCCGGGCGTTGCGGCAGGTCAGGGCGTGGCGGCGGCGCCGGTCGCGCAGGAGGCCCCTCGCCATGCGGGCGGTGAAGCGAACCTGGTGCTTCCCGATCTCGGCAGCGTGGACTTCCACGGCATCAACGGCCGCACCCTGCTGATGGCGGGTCTGGTCGTGTGCCTGGGCGGGCTCGCGTTTGGCCTCCTCATCTTCACGCGCCTCAAGAACCTGCCGGTGCACAAGTCGATGCGGGACATCTCGGAGCTGATTTACGAGACCTGCAAGACGTACCTGATCACTCAGGGCAAGTTCATCCTGCTGCTCGAGCTCTTCATCGGCGCCATCATGGTGATCTACTTTGGCGTGCTCCAGCATATGGGCGCGCTGAAGGTCACGATCATCCTGCTCTTCAGCCTCATCGGCATCGCCGGCAGCTACGGCGTCGCGTGGTTCGGCATCCGGGTCAACACGTTCGCCAACTCGCGCGCCGCGTTCGCCGGCCTCCGCGGCATGCCGTTTCCGATTTACGCGATTCCGCTCAGCGCCGGCATGAGCATCGGCATGCTGCTCATCAGCGTCGAACTGTTGCTGATGCTCTGCATCCTGCTCTTCATTCCCGGCGACTACGCCGGCTCGTGCTTCATCGGCTTCGCGATCGGCGAATCGCTCGGCGCTTCGGTGCTCAGAATCGCCGGCGGCATCTTCACCAAGATTGCCGACATCGGGTCGGACCTGATGAAGATCGTGTTCAACATCAAGGAAGACGACGTCCGCAATCCCGGCGTCATCGCCGACTGCACGGGCGACAACGCCGGTGACTCGGTTGGACCGAGCGCCGACGGCTTCGAAACCTATGGCGTGACGGGCGTCGCGCTCATCTCGTTCATCCTCGTTGCCGTGGCCGACGCGTCGGTGCAGGTGCAGCTCCTCGTCTGGATTTTCGTGATGCGCGTCGTGATGATCATCGCGAGCGGGGCCTCATATCTGCTCAACGACGTGTGGGCGAAGGCCAGCTTCGGCAACGCCAAGACGATGAACTTCGAGGTGCCGTTGACGCGCCTGGTGTGGCTGACCTCGATCGTCTCGGTCGTGCTCACCTACGTGGCCTCGTACTGGCTCATCCCGACGCTCGGCGGCAATGCCAATCTCTGGTGGCAGCTGTCGACCGTCATCACCTGCGGCACGCTGGCTGGCGCCATCATTCCGGAGCTCGTGAAGGTGTTCACCTCGACCGAGTCCGCACACGTGCGCGAGGTCGTGACTTCGTCGCGCGAAGGCGGGGCGTCGCTCAACATCCTGTCGGGGTTCGTGGCGGGCAACTTCAGCGCCTACTGGCTGGGCGCGAGCATCGTCGCCTTGATGTCGGTGGCCTACGGCGTCAGCACTTACGACCTCCAGGGCAGCAACCTCATGATCGCCCCGGCCGTCTTCGCGTTCGGCCTGGTGGCGTTCGGGTTCCTCGGGATGGGGCCGGTCACCATCGCGGTCGACTCGTATGGCCCGGTGACCGACAACGCCCAGTCGGTGTTCGAGCTGTCGACGATCGAGTCGATTCCCAACATCAAGCAGACGCTCAAGAAGGACTACGGCTTCGACGTCAACTTCGAGCGCGCCAAGCACTTGCTCGAAGAGAACGACGGCGCCGGCAACACGTTCAAGGCGACGGCCAAGCCCGTGCTCATCGGGACCGCTGTGGTCGGGGCCACCACCATGATCTTCTCGATCATCGTCGTGCTGACCGAGCGCCTGCAGCCCGAGTACCTGCAGTATCTGTCGATTCTCCACCCGCCGTTCCTGCTCGGACTCATCAGTGGCGGCTGCATGATCTACTGGTTCACCGGCGCGTCGACGCAGGCGGTCACGACCGGCGCCTACCGGGCCGTCGAGTTCATCAAGGCGAACATCCGGCTGGATCGTGAGGGCCCGGCCTCGGTCGAGGACAGCAAGAAGGTCGTCGAGATCTGCACGCAGTACGCGCAGAAGGGGATGTTCAACATCTTCCTGGCGGTGTTCTTCGGCACGCTGGGCTTCGCCTTCCTCGAGCCGTACTTCTTCATCGGCTACCTGGTGTCGATCGCCCTCTTCGGGCTCTTCCAGGCCATTTTCATGGCCAACGCGGGCGGGGCCTGGGACAACGCGAAGAAGATCGTCGAGGTCGAGCTCAAGGAGAAGGGCACGCCCCTGCACGCGGCCACGGTCGTCGGGGACACGGTCGGCGATCCGTTCAAGGACACGTCGTCGGTGGCCCTCAATCCGGTCATCAAGTTCACGACGCTGTTCGGGCTGCTGGCCGTCGAGCTTGGTGTGCAGCTGGCGAACCAATATGGTTCGCTGTTGAGCCACGTGTTGTCGGCGGCGTTCCTCTTCGGGTCGGCCGTGTTCGTCTGGCGTTCGTTCTACCGCATGCGGATCGGCGACAAACACGCGTAGCCGGTGGAGCTGGCCCACGGACGGGCTGGGCCTCGTCGCGACCGTGGGTCGAACGGCCCGGATCGTGCGAGCGTTGGGAGTGGACCGAATCGAAATTGATGGTGTCTAAGTCAACCGAAGGCGTACTTTCGTTGACACTGCTTTTTGGGTCTGACTATAATTCGCGTCCTCTGCACGAGCAAGGCGTGGAGGCAGGAGGGTGGTGAGCCGTGCCGCGTGACATGTTCGGCGACGTAACGAACCCATCGGTCAAGGTGGGGTCCCAGGCGTGGTATACCGTACCGGTATCCATCCTGGCCCACATTGTCCTTTTCGCCGGCGTCATCATCATCCCCTTGATGGCTGCCGACGTGCTCCCGACGCCACCGACGATGATGGCGTTTGTCGGGGCGCCGCCTCCGCCTCCGCCGCCGCCCCCGCCGCCACCGGCGCCGGCGGTTCAGCAGAAGCCGATTGAGGTCGTCAATCCCAACGCGGCGCCAATCGAGGCCCCCAAGGAGATCGTCCCCGAGGCGCCGCCGAGCAACGCCGGCATCTCATCAGGCGTCCCCGGCGGCGTCGAGGGCGGCATCCCTGGCGGTGTGATGGGCGGCGTCGTGGGTGGCCTGCCCGAAGCTCCCCCGCCCCCACCGCCGCCGCCGACGGCTCCGGTCCGCGTTGGCGGCAACATCAAGCCGCCGACCAAGACCCGCGACGTCAAGCCGGTCTATCCCCCGATCGCTCAGTCGGCCCGCGTGCAGGGCGTCGTCATCATCGAGGCGACGATCGGCGCGGATGGCCGCGTCAAGGAAGCGAAAGTGCTGCGCGGTCAGCCCTTGCTTGACCAGGCCGCACTCGACGCGGTCAAGCAGTGGCAGTTCACCCCGACCCTGCTCAACAACGTGCCCGTGCCGGTCATCATGACGGTCACGGTCAATTTCACGCTGCAGTAAGCTGGCAAGCGGTGCTGTGGGAGCACCGCAGGCAAAGTCGAGAGCACCGCAGGTAAGTATCGTCCGGCGCGTTGGTTCGAACCGTAGGCTGACTCTTCTTGAAACTGGCTTTTTTCCAATATCGGAGGATGGGCGAATGGATCTGATGCACATGTGGGAACAGATGGGATGGGTCGCGAAGGCAATCGGCGTGATCCTGATCATCATGTCCATGATTTCGTTCGGCGTCGCCATTGAACGGATCTTCACGTTCTCGCAGGCGCGCAAGCAGTCGAAGCTCTACGCCCCGCAGGTGGCCAAGCACCTCAAGGAAGGCCGTCTGAAGGACGCGATCGCCATCTCCTCCTCCAAGAACTACCGCTACAGCCACCTGGCCAAAGTGGTCCTGGCCGGCTTGCAGGAATACCAGTTCCAGAAGGACAGCGGCGGCAACCTCGGTCGTGAGGACATGGTCGACACCGTCCGCCGCGCCATTCAGCGCGCCTCGGCGCTGACCGCCAACGACCTCAAGAAGGGCATCTCGGCCCTCGCGACCATCGGCTCGACGGCGCCGTTCGTCGGGCTGCTCGGCACGGTCGTCGGCATCATCACGGCGTTCCAGGGCATCTCGTCGCAGGGCTCGGCGGGTCTGGCCGCGGTGTCGGCCGGTATCTCGGAAGCGCTCGTCGAAACGGCGCTCGGCCTCGTCGTCGCCATCCCGGCGGTGTGGTTCTACAACTACCTGACCGGCAGCATCGAGTACTTCAACGTCGAGATGGACAACTCGTCGTCGGAGCTCGTCGACTACTTCATCAAGCAGACGGCGTAGGACTGTTCGGCAATCGTTCCAGTCGTTAACGGAGTATTTCCATGGCAATGGACACTGGCGGCTCAAAAGCCGGCCCAAAGTCTGACATCAACGTCACGCCGCTTGTCGACGTCATGCTGGTGCTGCTCATCATCATGATGCTCGTTGCGCCCATGCTGCAGAAGGGTGTCGACGTGAAGCTGCCGCTGGCGACGAACACGTCCGACAAGCCGGAGAGCGATCAGCAGACCGTGCTCGCCGTTGATGCGCGTGACAAGTTCTACGTCAACTCGATCGAGGTGCCGCGCGCGGAGATGGCCGATCGCGTCAAGATTGCCCTCGAAGAGAAGACCGAACGGGTCGTCCTCATCAAGGGTGATACGGATGCCTCGTACCGGGCCATCATGGCGGCCATGGACGACCTCCGGAAAGCCGGGATCGAGGACATCGGCCTCATCACCGACCCGAAGGTCGATCCGAACGCACCGCCGACAGCGCCGGTGGGGGGGAAGTAAGCCATGAAACACGCCCACAAGCACTTCGGCGCCGAGAAGGTGGTCAAGGGGGAAACCCCCCACGCCAGCTCGGACATGAACGTCACGCCGCTCATCGACGTGCTGCTCGTGCTCCTCATCATCTTCATGGCGGCCCTTCCGCTCAGCCAGAAGGGTGTGGATGTCAACCTCCCGCTCGAGGTCAACAAGCCCGACACGAAGGTGGCGCCATCGGAGCAGATCGTCATCGAGTACAACGCCGATCGCTCGATTGCCGTCAACAAGCAGCCGGTCACCATCGCCACGCTTCAGGAGAAGCTGCGCGACATCTTCGAAACCCGGCGCGAGAAGACGATGTTCATCGTTGGCGACCCGACGCTCCGCTACGGCGAGATCATCGCGGTCATCGACGCTGGGCGAGGCGCTGGCGTCGAGAAGGTCGGGATCGTGACCGAAGGCATGCGCCGCGGCGAGTAGACCTTTCGGCGTCGATCGAGAAACACCAGAGGGCCGTCCATGGGCTTACCCCGTGGACGGCCTTTCTGCGTTCCGGGAACCCGCTTGAGGGCCGTGCCCAACCGCTTTAGCCACGTTTTACAGGGCTGAGTGGCGCTCAGCCCTGGGGGCTGGGCAGCAGCCTGAAGCAGCGCTCCGCCCTGGGGCCTGTCTGGCTTCTGGCTGCACACGAAGGGCCGGACACACCTTGCCCCTGAACGGACAAAAGGCCGCCCACGGTTGCCCGTGGACGGCCTTTGCAGTCTGAGTCAGACCCCGGCAAGGGGTCCCGAGCGTCGGCCCCTACGGCAGGGTCGACGCCTTCTTCTTGTTGAGTTCCTGGGCCTTGTTCCGGAGCTTGTCGGCCTCATCAATCAGCGGCTGCCGCTTCTTGGGGTCGGGCTCGAGGTTGGCCTCCATCCGCAGGAGGATGTTCTTGTAGGTCAGGGCGTCGATGTAGTCGGGGTTGAGCTTGAGCGCCTTGTCGGTCGCCTCGATGCCCTTGACGATGTATTCCTTCTCCTCGGCCTTGGTCAGGCGCTTGTCTTTGAAGGCCTTCTCCCAGAAGAAGACCGCCACGAGCTGGTAGCCCTGTGGGTTTTCCGGCTGGAGATCGGCGGCGGTGTTGAGCGCCTCGACGGTCTTCTCGAACTCGCCCTGACGGTTGTAGTAGGCCGAGAGGGCGGCGTAGATTTCCGGCTGCTTGGGCTTGACCTCGCGGGCCTTCAGGAGCTGCGCCTCGGCTTCGTCGTACCGGCCGGCGTTCTCGTAGATCTTGGCGAGCTCGAGATAGTTGAGGTATTCGCTCGGGTCGACTTCGATCATGCGCTTCACAATCGGCTCGGCTTCGGCGGGATTGTTGAGCTTTTCCGGCCCGTATGCCGCCACCAGGTACTGCATGGCGCGCTGGCGATAGATGGGGTCGGGCTCCTTCTCCGCCGCAATCTTGTACCACTCGATCGCCTTCTGCATGTAGGCGTCGTTCTCGGGTTCCCCCTGCCGGCTGGGCTTGTACAGGTTATCGTAGCTGTTGGCCAGGAAGAAGTGCGCCCCCCGGAGGGTAGGGATCGCCCTTGATCGCGGATTCGTACTTTTGAGCCGCGTCGAGCCAGCGGGACCCCTTGTACAGCCTCGTGCGCCTCCATGACGGACTTCTTGGCGGCCAGCGCGCTGAACGAGTACTGTCCGCAGCCCGTCACCAGGAGTGACAGTCCCAACACGCCGGGAAGAAACCCTACGGAGCGAAATCGCGTCCTCATGCATCCCCTCAGAATCGTGCGCAAAGACGGCAAAGCCCTCGTCGCGCGGAAAACCTACGCAGTAAAATGATCCGAGTAGCGTCTAACCCGATTATCCGGTGTTTCTCGGCCCCAGCCGGAAGGATTGCCGGCGCCCGAACCGGGCCAGTATAGTGAACCCAAAAACAGCCCGTCAACTCTCAATGGGGTCTCATTGGGGTCTCATAGGGTCCCAACGGGGGCTCACCGGGAGCTTGACGGGGGCTGCGGTCGGTCCGACCGCCGCCGCGACAGACGAACGAGGGCGGCCCCTCTCCCAGAGCCCCTCACGGGACCTCTGAGCCACGAAGGCACCTTGAAAGGTTAGACACCGGGATCATGATTCGGTTCGAGGACCTCGTCGAAAAGGTCCGGGCGACCAACCCCGAGGCCGACATAGAGCTGCTCAGGCGGGCGTATGTCTTCTCCGCGTTCGAGCACAAGGGACAGGTCCGCCATTCCGGTGAACCGTACCTCGTCCACCCGCTCGAGGTGGCCGATCTCCTCGCCGACATGAATCTCGACGTGGTCGCCATCGCCGCGGGGCTGCTCCACGACATCGTCGAAGACACCCAGACGCCGATCGAGCGCATCCAGGAGCTCTTCGGACCGGACGTGGCCCACGTGGTGGAGGGCGTGACCAAGCTCGGCTCGATTCAGTTCTCCTCGAGCGAGGAGCGTCAGGCCGAGAACTTCCGCAAGATGCTGCTGGCGATGGTCGACGACATCCGCGTCATCCTCGTGAAACTGGCCGACCGGCTTCACAACATGCGGACGTTGCACCACCTGCCGGAGGAGCGCCGGGTCAAGATCGCGCAGGAAACGCGCGACATCTACGGTCCGATCGCGAACCGGCTGGGCATGAGCAAGATCAAGAACGAGCTCGAGGAGCTGGCGTTCAAGCACCTCGAGCCGCGGCCGTTCGAAGCCCTGCGGGCGCGCGTCGAGAGCCGGCGCAAGACCAACGAGGGCATGATCGAGGATCTGAAGAAGAACGTCTCGGCCAAGCTCGCCGAGGCGCAGGTGCCGGTCATCGCCATCGACGGGCGCATCAAGCGGCTGTTCAGCATCCACCAGAAGCTCAAGCGGCAGAAGATCGACCTCGATCAGGTGTACGACCTCGTCGCGCTCCGCATCGTGACCCAATCGGTCCGCGACTGTTACGCCGCGCTCGGCATCATCCACCAGACGTGGTCGCCTGTGCCGGGACGGATCAAGGACTTCATCGCGATGCCGCGGCCGAACGGCTACCAGTCGCTGCACACGTCGGTCGTGAGCGAGCGGGGCTTCCCGTTCGAAGTGCAGATCCGTACCGCCGAGATGCACAAGATCGCCGAGGAGGGCATCGCCGCGCATTGGAAATACAAGGAAGGCCGGGTCGGTGCGGACCGTGACGAGCAGCATTTCCTCTGGCTGCGGCAGCTGCTCGAGTGGCAGCAGGAGGTGCGCGATCCGCAGGAGTTCCTGCAGAACCTGAAGATCGAGCTCTACGCCGAGGAAGTCTATATCTTCACGCCGAAAGGCGAGGTCAAGGCGCTGCCGCGCGATGCGACGCCGATCGACTTCGCCTACTCGATTCATACCGACGTCGGACATCAATGCGTCGGGGCGCGGGTCAACGGCAAGATGGTGCCGCTGCGCACGCGCCTGCGCAACGGCGATATCGTCGAGATCATCACCACGCCGGGCCACAAGCCGAGCCGCGACTGGCTCAATATCGCCGGCACCTCGCGCGCGCGCAGCAAGATCAAGCACTTCATCCACGCCGAGGAGAAGATCAAGAGCATCGAGCTTGGCAGAAAGCTCTTCGAGAAGGACGCGCGGCGCTTCGGGCTGAACATGAAGACGCTCGCCGAGAACGACGGATTCGGCCGCGCCGCCACCGAGTTCGGGATGTCGAAGCCCGAGGAGCTCTTTGCCGCCATCGGCTACGGCAAGCTCTCGGCCAAGGCTCTGCTCGCCAAGCTGGCACCGCAGGAGGAACTCAAGGAGACGCCAGAGACCGGGATCGCCTCGGTCGTGCGGCGCGTCCTCGGGACCGGGGACGAGAAGATCAAGGTTCGCGGCTTCGATGACCTGATGGTCTTCCGGGCGCGCTGCTGCAACCCGATTCGCGGCGAGAAGATCGTCGGCTACATCACGCGCGGCAAGGGCGTGTCGGTGCACTCCTCCACCTGCTCGAATGTCACCAATCTCCTCTACGACCCCGAGCGCCGCATCGACGTCGAATGGGACAAGGGGACCGACGCCGCCCCCTACACCGTGCGGCTGAGCATTCAGGTCGAGGATCGCAAGGGGATCCTGGCCGACGTCAGCTCGAAGATTGCCGGCATCAACACCAACATCAGAAACGTCGAAGCGACGGTCGATTCGCAGATGGGACGCATCGACATGACGGTCGAGATCAGCGACGTCAAGCACCTGCAGAAAGTGATCAAGTCGCTCAAGAGCGTCGCGGGCGTCGTCGATGTGGAGCGGGCGGCGAGATAGCTCGAAGGCTCTTGGCTTTGGGCTCTGGCTCAAGCAAGGGCATGCTGTCGAAGAGATCGAGTGTGTCTTTCCTAGAGCCCAAAGCCTGAGCCGAGAGCCAATTCTAGAGCGAAGCGATCAGATCGATTTCGACGCGGGCGTCTTTGGGGAGGCGTGCCGCCTGCACCGTCGCGCGGGCTGGGGCCGGCGACGCGAAGTAGGTCGCGTAGACCTCGTTCATCGCCGGGAAGTCATTCATGTCCGCCAGGTAGACGGTCGTGCGCACGACGTGGTCGAAGGTGGCCCCAGCAGCGGCGAGGATAGCGCCGAGGTTCTGGAAGACGCGATGGGTCTGCGCGGCGAGGTCTCCCTCGACCATCTGGCCGGTTGCCGGGTCGAGCGGAATCTGCCCCGACACGAACAGCAATCCGCCGGCCCTGATGGCCTGCGAATACGGACCAATCGCCGGCGGCGCGGACGGCGTCGATACCGCCTGGCGCTTCACTGACTGATCCTTCTTCCACATCGGCAGGCTAGGCCGCCTTGACGACCTTGTTCGAACGCAGGCAGCGGGTGCAGACACGCAACCGGCGGATGCCGCCATTGACGAGCGCGCGCACCTTCTGCAGGTTCGGCTCGAAGCGGCGGGGGGTCACGTTATGCGCGTGACTGACGTTGCGGCCCACGACCGGGCCCTTACCGCAGATTTCACAGCGTTTAGCCATACTGGTACTCGTAGAAACGCCCGGAAGAGGCCGGGACAAACATCGAATTATAGCACGGTCGACCGGGGCACGGGTTCACCATGTCCACCGAGTCCCATGGGTCAAGGAGTGATGATCAGGCCGCCGCCGGCCGGCGGGGCCTGGGGCGCTCCTGGTTCCGGTCCTCCAGGCTTGTCTTTCAGCATTCTTGCGAGCAGGTTGAGATAGACCGGGGCCTCGTCGCCTTCGAGCGGGCTGCCGGCCTTGCCGGCCGACCTGGCGCCTTGCTCCATCCGCCGCAGCGCCACCGCCGCGTCACGTTCGAGTCTGGCCTGCTGCGAGCCGGCCTGCGCGCTCAGTTCCGACAGCACCCTTCCCAGTTCCGCTGTCAGCCGCTGTGCCGGCACCGACACCGCCTGGTGCTCGTAGATGATGCCCTTGCGGGCGGTCTCGAGCGTGGACGCCGCCGCGGCCGACGCTTCGGCGACATCCTCATCCCGCAGCTTCGGCAGCGCGCCGCCCGCATGTTGCACGGTTGCGGACTGGAAGAGCAGCAGCAGGCGGTATTGCGTGTCGGTCAACTCGGAGACGATGGGCAGGATGAACGAGACGTCTCGTTCCTGACGGCGCTGCACGACCGCTGGCGGGTGGGTGCGCGCCGAAGACAGATAGACGCAGTCGGGCGGGCAGTTGATCTCGACCTGCCGCTTGGTCGCGCAGCACACCGTGCAGATCATCTCGCCGAGGGCCGGGCACATCCGCTTCGGCTTCCGTTCCCTGCAGACCGGACACTTTTGTAGTCCCATTCGTGGACGAACCGGCCCAGGGTTACAAAAACCTCCGGCGCCCAACAGGATTGTGGGGTGCACGGAACTTCGCGGCATTGTACTCCGCCACGACATACTGGATTGCGGTCACCAAATGCCGATAGAAAGGGACAGGTGGGAAGACAAAGTGGTCAATTCCCTACTGGGACCGGCGGTAAATTGGCACATTCCGAAGGGAATGCAAGTTGCAGCCGGAGCCGGCACGGGCGCGAGGAGGATCGATGACGGATCATCCAATTGTCCACAAGCAAACGCCGACGGAGTACTTCAAGGAACTCGTCGAGTCGTCTTTGTCGCGCCAGCACGTGCGCGCTGGCGACCTCACCGAGGTCTATCTCGTCAATCTGCTCTGTCAGTACGTGCGCGTCGACGCATCTCCCAACCACGTCGACGACGAGCAGCCGCTGGGGCTGCGCTGGATGCGGGCGCTCGAGAGCGGCGGATACGAGCAGCGCGTGCGCCTGCGCGGCGTGGGCGACTGGTCGCTCTTCATGTCCGGCTTCTTCTCCGACCGCTTCGCCCGGCGCTCGGTCGACATCGACTACTATCGCGGCCTCGGCGAGCGCGCGTACGCGTCGCTCAGTGAATCGGAAGACGAGGCGTTCGCCGAAGTCTTTGGCGAGTTGTCGCGCAAGTTCGTCGGCTTCATGGACGTCCTCGCCGACATCAGCGACCGAACGAGCCTGGCCTCGGCGACCGAAGTGATGCGGCTGTACGAGAAGTGGCTGCGCACGGGCAGCGAACGCGACGGCCAGCGGCTCGTGGAGCGGGGCATCCTGCCGAATCAGTCCATCGGCCGCCGCTTTATCCAGTAGTACCCCGCTGACGCGGCGCTACGGGCCAGGTTGGGCGCTTGTCCAGCTTCCGGTCACCGGGCGCCGCATTTTCGCGACGCCTCCGCGGCCAACCGTGACTTTCCTGTGGCAGATCATTTCAGTACGAACCAGAAGGGGTGCCTTCGGCGTCTAAATGGGCATTAGCGGGCGCCAGCCGCCAGGAAACGGAGCACAGTGGAGTGTAAGTCCTTGAATAGCAAGCAGAAGCCCCAGTCGACCGACGAGCGCCGGGGGACTTGAACGGGGGGATGACCGTCCACTTGTGGTGACCGCCTTCCTCGTAGTTCCGTTCAAAAACCTCCCTCCGAACGTTCCATTTGGTGTAAACTGTGGGGCTTTAATACTGGCAAATCGTTTGCATGTAGGCCTGCCAATATGGGGAGCAGGTAGGGAAAGGAGCGGATTTCATAATGAGCGTTCATACCAAGGTTCATAAAGCACCGGGCGGACAGATGGCCCGAGACCGTTACGCCGAACTGAAGCGCATTCTCGAAGAGCGCCGGCGCGAGATTCTGAGTGAAGTGCACGAGAAGATTCGCGACGTCCGGACCGAGGGTGGCAACAGCCCGTCGCACGGAGTGTTCGACGCGGCGGAAACGTCGGAGTCCGACATCCAGGACGAGATCGAGTTCGCGCTCATCCAGATGAAGGCCGAGACGCTGCACAAGATTGAGGAAGCGCTCCGGCGTCTGGACGAGGGCACCTTCGGCTACTGCTTCGAGTGCGCCGACGAAATTTCCGAGCGTCGTCTGCGTGCGCTGCCGTTTGCGCTGCGCTGCAAGGACTGCGAGGAAGCACGCGAGCTGGCTCAGCAGCGCGAACGGCTGCAGGCACGCCGCGGTACCTCCGCACTCTTCCTCGACGTGCAGGGGTAACGTCTTCGCCTGCCGGCGCGTCCTCGGGACGCGCCGGCAGTGTGCCCGCGTGCACGAGGCCCCATCGACCCCAAAGGAGCGCGCCGCCCGCCGGGCGAGCGCCTGATAACGTGCTACAGTCTCGCAGGCTCTCGGAGAAGGGCCTGCTCCCTTCTCCGCAACCAAGCCACCGCAACCAAGACGCCCCCAGGACCCCGTGCGTTGTCCGTCGCGACAAACGCCAGTGCCACCCGTGGAGTGATCTTCGGTGGTGGAGGATCACCGATGAGCGACCGTGACGAACCCGTCGTCGTCGAAGAGGCGCCGAGCGCGGAACGACTGACGATCCCTGACGACATGCCCGTGCTGCCGCTGCGCGACACGGTGCTGTTTCCCAATTCCTTCATGCCGCTGGCGGTTGCACGCGAGGCGTCGGTCCGCTTGATCGACGAAGCGAGCACGTCCGGGCGGATGATCGGCGTGTTCACGCAGCGGGAAGCGACCGTCGAGGAGCCGCTGCAGGAAGATCTCTATCCGATCGGCACCGCGACCCACATCCACAAGATGTTCAAGCTGCCCGACGGCAGCCTGCGGCTCATCGTCCAGGGCCTGTCGCGCGTGCGCCTGGACAAGCTGCTGCAGACCAGTCCCTACCTCCGCGGCGCGGTGTCGCTCGCCGACGAAGTTCTGCGCGACGAGGACCACCTCGAGATCGACGCCCTGCAGCGCAATATCAAGAGCAACTTTCAGCAGGTCGTGTCGCTGTCACCGCTCCTCTCCGACGACCTGCAGGCACTTGCCGGCAACATCACCGATCCGGGGAAGCTCGCCGACTTCATCGCCTCGAGCCTCACGACCATCGGGACGCCCGTCAAGCAGGAGGTGCTGGAGACGCTCGACATCCGCGCGCGGATGGATTCGCTCAACCGGCTGCTCATCAAGGAGCTCGAGGTTCTCGAGCTCGGCTCGAAGATCCAGTCGCAGGTCCAGTCGGAAGTGGGCAAGAACCAGCGCGAGTACTTCCTGCGCGAGCAGATGAAGGCGATCCAGAAGGAGCTCGGCGAAGGCGACGAGCAGGCCAAGGAGATCGACGAGCTGCGCGACAAGCTCGATGCCGCCGGCCTGCCCGAGGCGGTCAGGAAGGAAGCGCTCCGCGAGCTCGATCGGTTGTCGAAGATGCCGGTGGCGGCGGCCGAGTACACCGTCTCGCGCACCTACCTCGACTGGATCATCGCGCTGCCGTGGTCCAAGCGCACCGAAGATTCGATCGATCTCAAGAAGACGAAGGACGTGCTCGACGCCGATCACTCGGGTCTCGAGAAGGTCAAGGATCGCGTCCTCGAGTATCTGGCCGTGCGCAAGCTGAACCCCGACGTCAAGGGGCCGATCCTGTGCTTCCTCGGGCCTCCCGGTGTCGGCAAGACGTCGCTCGCCAAGTCGATCGCCAACTCGCTCGGCCGCAAGTTCGTGCGCGTCTCGCTCGGCGGCATGCGCGACGAAGCCGAGATTCGCGGTCACCGGCGCACCTACATCGGCGCGCTGCCCGGCCAGGTGATCCAGGGCCTGCGCCGCGCCGAGTCGAAGAACCCGGTGTTCATCCTCGACGAGATCGACAAGCTCGGGTCGGACTTCCGCGGGGATCCGGCGTCGGCGCTCCTCGAGGTTCTCGACCCCGAGCAGAACAACACCTTCCGCGACCATTACCTCGACGTGCCGTTCGACCTGTCCGAGGTGCTGTTCCTGACGACCGCCAACGTGCTCGACCCCGTGCCACCGCCGCTGCGGGACCGCATGGAAGTGCTCGAGCTCGCGGGCTACACCGAGGAAGAGAAACTCAAGATCGCGCTCGAGCACCTCGTCGCGAAGCAGATCGTCAATCATGGGCTGACGGCCGAGCAGCTCGAGTTCAGTGACGCGGCGATTCGCGCCGTGATCCGCGGTTACACGCGCGAAGCCGGGGTCAGGAATCTCGAGCGCGAGCTCGGCGCCCTCTGCCGGAAGGTCGCGCGCCGCCGCGCCGAGGGAGACGAAGCCAAGGTGGCCATCACGCCGGAAGTGGTGGTCGAGATGCTCGGGGCCCCGACGTTTCTCGACGAGGAAATCGAGAATCGCACCAAGGATCCTGGCGTCGCCGTGGGTCTGGCGTGGACGCCCGCCGGCGGCGAAGTTCTCTTCATCGAAGCGTCACGGATGCAGGGCGGCGGCAGCCTCACGCTGACCGGCCAGCTCGGCGACGTGATGAAGGAATCGGGCCGGACCGCGCTCTCGTGGTTCCGCTCGCACGCCAGCCGCTACGGGGTCGATCCCGCTTTCTACAAGGATTCCGAGATCCACCTGCACGTCCCGTCGGGCGCGATCCCCAAGGATGGCCCCTCGGCGGGGGTCACGATGGTCACCGCGCTCGCGTCGCAGTTGACCGGCCGGCCGGTGCGCGGCGACATCGCCATGACGGGCGAGATCACGCTCTCGGGGCGGGTGCTCCCGGTCGGCGGCATCAAGGAAAAGGTCCTGGCGGCGCGCCGGCACGGCATCACCGAAGTCATCCTGCCGCGTCAGAACGAGAAGCACATCAAGGAAGATCTGACCGACGAACTGCGGCGGGAGCTCACCATCCATTACGCGGTTCACATCGAGGAAGTCCTCGCCCTCGCGCTGCTGCCCTCGGCGGCGCAAACGCACAGCGGGATTCCAGTCGACGACGAGATCCGGCAGACGGTGCAGTAAGTCCGGCGAAGCGCGGGGGAAGGCGAGCTACAGCAGGCCGAGCCCGACGACCGTCTTCATGTCGACGATCTCGCCGCGCCGCACCATGTCCCGCGCCTCAGCGATCGCGAACGTGCGCGGTTCGATGTCCTCGTCTTCGTCAGCCTCGGCGGGTTCGTCAGGGACCGTCAGGCCGGACAGCCGGAAGAACACCATTTCCTCGTTGCAGTAGCCCGGCGTCGGCAGGAATGCCGCCAGGCGCACGACCGTGTCGGGGACCTGTCCGATCTCCTCGTGACACTCCCGCCGCGCTGCCGCCTCCGGTTCCTCGCCCGGATCGACGCTGCCGGCCGGGAGCTCCCACAACCACCGGTTGACGGCATATCGGGTACTGCCGGATGAGGACGATGTGTCCGGGGTTCGGTACAGGCAGGAGCACGACTGAACGCGAATGGCGCACGATGTCCACGGTGACCTCGCGCCCGTGTGGCATGCGCACGCGATCGCGGTCGATTTCGAAGACTTTGCCGTCGAAGACCCGCTCGCTCGACAGCACCGCTACGTCGTTACTCATCCTGCGGCCCCTCTTGTGTTTCGGCGACTTCGTCGATGACCGACTCGAGGTCCGGGGGAAGCGGCGAGTCGAACTCGACCCGGCGGCCGTCGGTCGGGTGGGTGAAGCAGAGCCGTGCCGAGTGGAGGAACGGCCGCTCGAGGCGCATGACCGCACGCAGGTCCGGGGGCACGCGGCGATGAACGCCGCCGTAGACGGCATCGCCCACGATCGCATGGCCGATCGCGCTCAGGTGCACGCGAATCTGATGGGTCCGTCCCGTGGCGATCGCCACCTTCAGCAGCGTCACGCCCTTGAAGTGGCGGGCCCAGGTGATCCGCGTCACCGCGCTCCGCGCGCGGCGCGCGCGCGTCGACATCTTCTGCCGGTCCTTTTCGTCCCGGCCGATGGCGGCATCGATGCGCCGCCCGGCGTGGACGACGCCCCAGACGAGCGCGACGTACTCTTTCTCGACCTCACGGTCGCGAAACTGACGCGAGAGCTCCTGGTGCGAGCGGTCGTGCTTGGCGACGACCATCAAACCGGATGTGCCGCGGTCCAGCCGGTGCACGATGCCGGGCCGAAGCTCGCCACCGATGCCGCTCAGGTCGGTGATGTGATGGAGCAGGGCGTTGACCAGGGTTCCACTCGTGTGCCCGGCCGCCGGGTGCACGACCATCCCGGCGGGCTTGTCGAGCACGACCAGATCCGGGTCCTCGAAGAGGATCCGGAGCGGCAGCGCTTCGGGCTCGGGCCTCGCGGCCGTCGGCTCGGGGATGTCGATGGAGTAGTGCTGTCCCGCACGGACGGCGGTGCTCGGCCGCAGCGTGGCGCCGCTCCTCGTGACCCGGCCGTCCTTGATGAGCCGCTGCAACTGTGAGCGGGACTGCTCCGGCAGGACGGCAGTCAGGAAGTTGTCAAGACGGTCGCCGTCGTGTTCGGGATCGACTTCAACGGTGCGGGTCTGCGACACGGGGTGGTCAACGGTCACGGGGTGCTTGGTTCGACCTGGTCCAATTATGCCGCCCGGGCGCGTCTCGACGCGGCGTCCGCCGGCGCCGGGCCGAGCTGGCGCCTCAGCAGGAACAGCATCACGAGGCTCACCGGAACGATGAAGACCGACACGAACTGCGACGTCGAGAGCGACATCCAGAGAAAGTCGATGGCGCCGCGCGAGTCGCCGCGGTAGAACTCGATGATGAACCGAGAGACGCCGTAGAGCAGCATGTAGGTCCAGAACGTGCGTCCCGGGAACGGCCGGCCCTTCTTCTCGGTCAGGAGCAGCACCGCCAGGATGAGCCCCTCGGCGCCGGCCTCGTAGAGCTGCGTCGGATGGAGCGGAATCCCCAGCGTCGTGCCGACGTTCTGCGCCGCGAACTCGCTGTGGAACGTAATGCCCCACGGCATCGTCGTCGGGCGGCCGAAGCAGCAGCCGGCAAAGAGGCAGCCGAGCCTGCCGACGATATGGCCGAGCGCGATGCCGGGCGCGAAGACGTCGGTCACCGTCCACACCGGCATGCGGTGACGGCGCAGGTACCAGAGCGCGACGGCGACGGCGGCGATGAGGCCGCCGTAGAACACGCCGGCCGAGCGGAACAGGTTGACGAGCTCCTCCCAGTTCCACCCGAACTTGTCGCGCTCGACGACGAGCAGCATCAGCTTGGCGCCGATGAGGGCGCTCACGATGATCCAGATGCCGAGGTCCATCACGCGGTTGGGGTCGAGCCCGCGTGTCCGCGCCCGTACCAGGGCGAACTGCAGCCCCAGGAGATAGGCCGCCGCCAGCAGCAGCCCGTAGGTGTAGACGGGGAACCCGCCGATCTCAAACAGGATGGGATACATGGCTGCTGCGTCCGAGGCCGATCATATCGAGGAGGACGAGAATGGCGCCGATGGTAATGGCGGCGTCGGCGACATTGAAGGCCCAGAAGTGCGCCGCGCCCCAGTAGACGTCGACGAAGTCCACGACGTGGCCGAAGATGGCGCGATCGATGAGGTTCCCGAAGGCCCCGCCCAGGATGAGCGACAGGCCGAGGCGTGCCAGCCGTTCGTGGAAGCCGAGCTGCGCCGCGTAGGCGGCGATAGCGATGAGCGCCATGCCAGCGATGCCGATCATGACCGCGGCCTTGTAAGGGAAGTCGGCCGCGTTCAGCAGGCCGAACGCGGCGCCCGTGTTCTGCACGTGCGTGAGATCGAGCAACCCCGGGATGATCTGCACCGGGTCGCCATGAAGGGGCAGTGTCCGGCGGACGATCTCCTTGGTCAGCTGATCGACGACGACGATGGCCGTCATGATCATCAACTCGGTCGGCCGCGCGTAAGTGCGGGCGCTGGTCGACCGGTGCGGACGGGGACACGTCCTGCGCCAGGGGAGCCACCGACGCATCAGGCGCAGTGGCGCCGCCTGCCTGGGCTCGGCTCGGGGTGGTGGTCGGGCATCATCATCCCGCGACCCGCCCAGCCGCCATCGCGTCCACGCATCGACTGCACAACCCGAGGCTGTCGGATGCGGAAGAGACCGCGGGCACGATCCGCCAGCACCGCGCGCACTTCTCGCCTTGCGCTGGGGCCGCCTCGATGGTCCATTCCCGGCTTGACCCGTCCGCCGGTGCCGCGGCCGCGGCGCCCGCCGGCGCGGCGCGGCGCTCGCTGCGCGCGGGCCGAGCGTCACCTGCGAGACGATGAAGAGCATCGGCAGCGCGTCGGCGTAGCGTTTGAGCAAACCGGCGGCTGCGGCGTCGCTGACGTCGAGGACCACGCTGGCTTGCAGCGAGCTGCCGATGACCTTTTTCTCGCGCAGCCCCTCGAGCCGGGCGTTGACCGCCGACCGCGCGTCGAGCAGGACGTCCCAGCGCGCCTGCAGGGCGTCATCGCGCATGCGGGCCAGGTCAGCGGCCTGGGGGAACTCCGCCATGTGGACCGAAGGCTCGCGTTTGCCCGGCAGGTGCCGCCAGAGCTCGTCGGTCGTCACCGGCAGGATCGGCGCGAGCAGCCGCACCAGGCCGTCGGCGATGGTGTACATCGCCGTTTGTGCCGAGCGCCGCTCAGGCGACGCGGCTCCGAAGGTGTACAGCCGATCTTTCGACACGTCGGCGTAGAAGGCGCTCAGATCGACGGTCGTGAACTGGTTGATGGTCTGGAAGATCGTCGGGTAGTCGTAGCGCGCGTAGGCGTCCACGACCGTGTTCGCGGCCACGGCGTAGCGCGCGAGCGCGTAGCGATCGACCTCTTCCATGCGGTCGAGTGGCACGCGATCGACCGGATCGAAGTCGTAGAGGTTCGACGCCAGGTATCTGAGCGTGTTGCGGATCTTCCGGTACGCTTCGACCACGCGCGCGATGATCTGCTTGCCGAGCCGCACTTCCTCGCGGTAGTCGACCATCGCGACCCACAGGCGCACGATCTCGGCGCCGCTCTCTTTGATGATGTCCTGCGGCAGGATGGTGTTGCCGAGCGACTTGGACATCTTCTTGCCGTCTTCGTCGACGACGAAGCCGTGCGTGACGACCTGGTTGAACGGGGCGCGGCCGCGCGTGCCGAGACCGACGAGCAGCGAGCTCTGGAACCAGCCGCGGTGCTGGTCGCTGCCCTCGAGATAGAGGTCGGCGGGCCACGTCAGCTCGGGCCGGAAGGGCAGCACCGCCTCGTGGCTCGAGCCCGAGTCGAACCACACATCCAGGATGTCGCGCTCGCGCTCGAACGCGGTGCCGCCGCACGACGGGCACGTCAGCCCATCGGGGATGAATTCCGCGACCGGCCGTTCGTACCAGGCGTCGGCGCCGTGGACGTCGAAGACTCCGGCCGCGCGTTCGACGAGCGCCGGGGTCAAGATGGCCTCGCCGCACTTCGTGCAGTCAACCGCGGGGATGGGCACTCCCCACGCGCGCTGGCGCGAGATGCACCAGTCGGGACGGTTGGCGATCATGTTCGAGAGCCGCTCGCGGCCCCACGCTGGCAGCCATTCGACCTTGTGCGCGACGGTCTCGAGCGCGCTGGCGCGCAGGCTGGTGCCGGAAGACGCCAGCTCGCCGTCCATCCTGATGAACCACTGCGACGTGGCCAGGAAGATGACCGGGTGGTGACACCGCCAGCAGTGCGGGTACGAATGCTGGAACGCTTCGTGGTGCCACAGCCGTCCCCGCGCCTCGAGCGTCTTGACGATGACCGGATTGGCGTCGAACACGCGCTGGCCGTTGAAGAGCTCGACCGTGTCGAGGAAATGTCCGCCCGGGCCGACGGGCGCATAGATCTCGAGCCCGTACTTCACGCCGGTCGCGAAGTCGTCGCTGCCGTGTCCCGGCGCGGTATGCACAGCGCCCGTGCCCTGCTCGAGCGTCACGTACTCGGCGAGGACGCCAACCGACTCGCGCGTGTAGAGCGGGTGTTCGAAGCGCAGGTGCTCCAGCTCCGCCCCCTTCATCTTCGCGACTGGCTCGCCGAGCGTCCGCCCGGTGGCCTGCGCTACTCGTGGCGCCAGCGCTTCGGCGAGGATGACCGCGCGTCCGCCGACGTCATACGCGGCGTAATCGAAGTCGGGATGAAAGGCGATCGCCAGGTTGGACGGAATCGTCCACGGCGTCGTCGTCCAGATGAGCACCGAGACCGGCCGTCCCGCGAGCGCGGGCACACGCGCGGCGATGGTCTCGCTGCTCGCCGGCGACAGCGGGAACTCGACATAGATGGACGGCGACGAGTGATCCTGGTACTCGACTTCAGCTTCGGCGAGCGCCGTGCGGCAGTGAATACACCAATGGACCGGCTTCTTGCCCTTGTAGACGAGCCCCTGCTCGACGAACTTGCCGAGCGCCCGCGCGATCGCCGCCTGGTACCTGAAATCCATCGTCAGGTAGAGGTGATCCCAGTCGCCGAAGACGCACAGGCGCTGAAACTCGCCGCTCATGACGTCGATGAAGCGCGACGCGTACGCGCGACAGGCGCGCCGGAAGTCGGCGAGCGACATGTCGCGCTTCTTCGCGCCGAGCTCGCGGTCGACCTGCAGCTCGATCGGCAGGCCGTGACAGTCGTACCCCAGCACGTACGGCGCGTCGAACCCTTCCATCGTGCGCGTCTTGACGACGAGATCCTTGAGGATCTTGTTCATCGCCGTGCCGATGTGGATCTTGCCGTTCGCGTAGGGGGGGCCGTCGTGAAGGACGAATTTCTTGCGCCCGCGCCGCGCCTCGCGAATCCGCTCGTACAGGCCCATCTCTTTCCACCGGGCAAGGGCCTGCGGCTCGGCCGTCTGCAGGTTCGCCTTCATGGGAAAGTCGGTACGCGGGAGGTTGAGGGTGTCTTTCCAGTCCGCCATGTATCCCCTTATTGTAGTTCGGGATCGCGGATTGGAGGGGCATCGCTGGTTGGACGGGACGCGGGTCGCGGATCACCGAGCTGACGGGACGCGGATCACGCGGATCGCCGGGGCTGACGGGACGCGGATCACGCGGATTTCAGGAGTGACGGGACGCGGATTCCGCGGATCAACGGGAGTGACGGGACGCGGATTTACGCGGACCGTTCTTCCTGTCCCAAGCGCCTGGACTAAGACCCGTCCTTCTTGCGATCCGCGTAATCCGCGTCCCGTCACTCCGTGATCCGCGTAAATCCGCGTCCCATCCAACCGTGATCCGCGCTCTCGAATCCGCGATCTACCTCGACCGCGCGACGCCGCGCTGGATCCGGACCTGGTATGACCCATCGTTGTCGTCCAGGTTCGTGTCGTTCACGCCGAGGAACAGCTGACCGGCCGCGGGCGCCTGCAGGTTCATCTGCGAACCGATGGCGAACGGCTGGCCGTTGCCGATGCGGCCGATGAGCGTCCCGGTCGTCGAGCTCGGAATCGGGTTGTCGGGAGCGCGCTCGTTCGAGCCGGCCGCCGAGGCCTTGTGGTCCGCCCCCCCGCCGAACTTGATTTCTCCGGTGGCGCTGACCGTCAGTGCCTCACCGCGCCGGACCGTCAGGCCGGTTGGCGTCCAACGCTGCCGCGCCGGCACCATGATGCCGTCGGTCGTGCTGTTGCCCCCACCGGTCGACGGGGTGGAAGGTGCCGTCACGTCGTTCGGCCGCGCGAGCACGATGCGCGCAACGTCGTTCGACGGGAAGTCGCGATTGCCGCCGTTCACGCTGAACGAGAGCCGCAGCGGCGAGGAGCCGCCGACATCGGTCAGTTGTCCGGTGATGACCTGACCGTCCTTGAGGACGACGAACTGTCCACTGTTCAAGCGGTCCCAGTCCGACTGGGAACCCCCACCGCCGGTGAAGTCGATCACGGCGATATCGCCCGTGGGAATCTGCCGCTCCTGCCCGTTGATCCTGACGGTGAAGCCGACGCCACCAAGGTCCATCAGCTGGCCCGTCTGACGCTCTCCGGACCTCATCGTGAACGTGGCATTTTCCTGCGCCGACGCAGTGCCCGTGGCCGCGAATGCCGCGAGCGACAAAGCGACAATCGTGTTCCTCATCATGATCTTCTGCTCCTTACCGTCCAGTATGTGTCAGGCCGTGTCAGCACGTGGGCGGCTCGATTCTCTCACGGCCGTTTCTCGTCGTCTTGGGGCTCTACAGTGCAAGGTAGAGGCCAGCCAATCGCCCCGTTCGCGTTGTGGATGAGCTTGGAAGGGCATGCCAAAAACCGGCCTGTATAATTGATCTTGTGGCGATTTCACCGAGCGCGCCGGCGCCGATCCTCGATGTCCGCGAGGCACACCTCGACAATGGCCTGAAGGTGCTCGTCAGCCCGGTCCACACAGCTCCCCTCGTGTCGGTCTGGTGCTGGTACCGGGTGGGCTCCCGCGACGAACGGCCCGGCCTCACCGGTGCGTCGCACTGGGTCGAGCACATGAACTTCAAGGGCACGACCAACATTCCCCGCGACCAGATGAAGGGCCTCGTCGAGCGCTTCGGCGGCATGTGGAACGGCTACACCTGGATCGACCAGACGACCTATCTCGAAACGGCGGGGACCGACGCGCTCGATCAGCTGCTCTTCATCGAGGCCGAGCGGATGTCGAACGGGCTCTACGAGCCAGAGGATTGCGAGTCCGAGCGCACGGTCATCATCTCGGAGCTCCAGGGCGGCGAGAACGATCCCGATCAGCTCCTGGATCAGGAAGTGACGGCGATGGCCTTTCGTGCCCACCCGTATCGGCACCCGACGATCGGCTGGCTGCCGGACCTGCGCTCGATGACGCGCGACGACCTCTACGGCCACTACCGGCGCTACTACATTCCGAACAACGCCACCCTCGTGGTCGCCGGCGACGTGGATGCCGACGACGTGTTGCGCCGAGTCGGCAAGACGCTCGGGGCCATTGCGCCGGGCCCGGAGCCGCCGCGCGCGTCATTCGTCGAGCCGCCGCAACTCGGCGAGCGGCGCGTGGTCGTCGAAAGGCCCGGTACCACCGCCTACCTGAAGCTGGCCTGGCACGCGCCGGCGGCGACGGACCCGGACTTCTTTGCGATGCTGGTCCTCGACGCGGTCCTGACCGGGGCGAAGGGGATGAATCTCTGGTCGAGCTTTCGCGGCGCGCCGCCACAGCGAAAAGCCCGGCTCTACACCAGCCTGGTCGAGCGCTCGCTGGCCGCGAACGTGTCCGGTGTGCTCGTGCCGACGGCCCAGCCGTTCCTGTACACCATCTCGATGACGGCCATGCAGGGCGTCAGCCTCCCAACGCTCGAATCGGCGGCGCTCGAGGCGCTCGACCGCGTTCGGGAGGGCGGCGTGACCGAAGAGGAGACCGCCCGCGCCCGGCGTCAACTGCGCGCTCGATTCGTGTTCGAGACCGACAGCGTCACGAACATCGCGCATCAGCTCGGATACTTCGAGACCGTCACCGGGCCGGGGTTCTTCAATGAGCTGCAGTCGCGCGTCGCGCGGGTGACGGCCGCCGAGGTGTCCGAGGCCGCGCGCCGGCGTCTGCTGCCGGCGAACCGAACCGTAGGCTGGTTCCAACCCCAGGTTGCACCCGAGAGCCAGGCGTGACGGCGACAGTAGTGCGCGGATTGTCGCCGGTGCGGACCGTGCTCGCGAGCGGTGCCGTGGTCATCGTCCAGGAGACACGCATGACTCCGGCCGTGACGATCAACGTCACCGTCCGCGCGGGTGGTGTGCACGAGCCCTCCGATCGGACCGGCCTGGCATACCTTGCCGGGCGCGTGCTCGATCGCGGCACCGAGCATCGGACCGCGGATCAGCTGGCCGAGGAACTGGACGAGCGGGGTGTGTCACTGCGCATCGCCTCGTCGCGTCACGCAACGATTCTGAGCTGCACGTGCCTGTCGGAGGATTTCGACGACGTGCTGGCGCTCGTCCTCGACGTCGTGCGCGCGCCGGTGTTTCCCGAGGCGGAAGTAGCCAAGCGCAAAGCCGAGTGCCTCTCCGCGATCCGTCAGGACGAGGACAACCCGTCGGTTCGCGCCGTCGAGACGCTCTTCGAGATCTTGTACGGCGCCTCGCATCCGTACGGGCGGAAGGCCAAGGGCACGATCGAGACCGTCGAGGGCATCGCGCGCGGCGACCTGGCGTCGTTCCACGCCGAGCGGTTCACGCCGGGGGCGTTGTCGCTGGCGATCGTCGGCCTCGTCGACGCCGGGCACGCGCTCACGCGCGCGTCACTCGAGCTCGATGGCTGGTCGGGGGTGTCGCAGGAGACGGCCGCGCTTCCGGTGCCGCCCCCCGTCCGCGAGCGCGAGCTGCGTGTGATCGACCTTCCGGGGAAGTCCCAGTCCGAGATCGCTTACGGCTTCACTGCGATTCGCCGTCTCGATCCGCGCTACGACGCGTATTTCGTGCTGAACAACATCTTCGGTCAGTTCGGTCTCGGTGGCCGCCTGGCCGAGAACATCCGCGAACGTCAGGGGATGGCGTACTACGCCTTCAGCTCGCTCGATCCCAGCGTCGGCGTCGGGCCGCTCATCGTGCGCGCCGGCGTCGATCCCGGCAACGTCGCGCGCGCGCTCGAAGCCATCGATCACGAAGTGCGCGAGATGGGCACGTCGGGGCCGACGGCCGTGGAGCTGGCCGAGACGCAGCAGTTTCTCATTGGCTCGATTCCGCGCACGCTCGAGACCAACGCCGGCATCGCGTCGTTCCTGCAGTCGGAAGAGCAGTTCGGGCTCGGCCTCGACTACGACCGCCGTCTCGCCGACGACATCCGCGCGGTCACGCTCGACCAGGTACGTGCGGCCGCGGTCGAGCTCCTGCACCCCGATCGCGCGGCTGTGTCTGTCGCAGGGCCCCAGGAACTCAACCACGGATCGCACGGATGACACGGCCGTGGCCTACCCGGACCGCCCGCGCGTGCCAGCCATGACGACCCGCGCCGTCTTCTTCGACGTCGACTTCACGCTCATCTACCCCGGGCCGGCCTTTCAGGGCGTCGGCTACCGTGAGTTCTGTGCCGGGCACGAGGTCACCGTCGATGCGCTTGCGTTCGAGCGTGCGGTTGCTGCCGCGTCGACGCTGCTCGACACGAACGGCGATGTCTACGATCCCGAGATCTTCGTCCAGTACACGATGCGGATCATCGAGCACATGGGCGGAACGGGAGCGGGCGTCGAGCGCGCGGCGCGGCAGATTTACGACGAATGGTCGTCATGCCACCACTTCGAGATGTACGAAGACGTACCCGAGGTGCTGCGGACGCTGCACGCGTCGGGACTGAAGATCGGGTTGATTTCGAACACGCAGCGGTCGCTCACCGCGTTTCAGACGCACTTCGCGCTCGAGGGCATCTTTTCGGCCGCGGTCTCGTCCTACGATCACGGCTACATGAAGCCGCACCGCAGTATCTTCGAGGCGGCACTGCAGCAAGTCGGCGTCGACCGCGCGCGAAGCCATGATGGTCGGTGACAGCGTGCCGGCCGACATCGCCGGCGCCGTCGGGATGGGGATGCGCGCGGTACTCGTCTCGCGCTCCGGACCGTCCGCGCACCTCGACGCCTGCCCGGCCGACGTGCCGCGGATCAAGTCACTCCGCGAGTTGCCGGCCCTTCTCTGATGCACATTCGCCCGCTCACGACGCTCGAGGAATGCCGCCACGTGGCCGCCCTCGAGAAGACCGTCTGGGGATACACCGACGCCGAGGACGTCGTCCCGCCGCCGGTGCTGATTGTCTCGATCAAGCGCGGTGGCATCCTCCTCGGTGCCTTCGACGATGGTGGGCGGATGCGCGGGTTCGTGTACTCCATGCCGGCGATCAAGGATGGCCGGCCGACGCAGTGGTCACACATGCTGGGCGTGGCACCGGAGGTACGCGCCGCCGGGCTCGGGGCCCGGTTGAAGCTGGCGCAGCGCCAGGCCGCGCTCGACATGGGACTGGACCTCATCGAGTGGACCTACGACCCGCTCCAGGCCGCCAACGCTCACCTCAACTTCACCAAGCTCGGCATCGTCGTCGAGGAGTACGAAGAGAACATCTACGGAGAGTCGAGCAGCCCCCTGCACGGCGGGACGCCGACCGACCGGTTCGTCGCCGAGTGGCGCATCAGCGCGCCGCACGTCGAACGGCGAATCGCAGCTATTGGTGGTCCGGTGATACGGGATCGTTCGATTGTCGGCACGCCGGTCGTCAACCCGTCGCGGCCCTGGGAACCGTGGCTGCAGCCGGGACCGGCGGATCTGTCGATCGCGGAACGGCGGCTGCTGGTTGAGATTCCGGTCGGCTTCTCGGAGATGCTGGAGCGAGATCCCCGGCTCGCGCACGACTGGCGGATGTCGACGCGCGAGATTTTTCAACACTACTTCGCGCGCGGCTACCGGGTCGTGGATTTCTTCCTCGCGCGCGACGCAGGCAGGGGACAGTACTTGCTGTCCGTCCGCGCAGGAAGATCTCTAGCAGGAGATTCACCGTCGCTCCAGTCGCGCAGCCTAGCCGGGCGGCCAGGTCAGGGTCCGCCCACCGAGGACGTGCAGGTGGATGTGGAACACGGTCTGGCCGGCGTCGGCGTTGCAGTTGAAGACGGTGCGGAAGCCGCGTTCGCTGTGCCCGTGGCTGGCCGCGAGCGCGGCGCCCCGACGGACCATCTCGCCCACCAGGCCATCGTCATCAGCGGCGAGATCGTTCAGGCTCGCGATGTGCCGCCGCGGCACGACCAGCACGTGCATCGGCGCCTGCGGATTGATGTCCTTGAAGGCGATGAGCCGTTCGTCCTGATAGACAATCGCGGCGGGGATCTGTCCGTTGACGATCTTGCAGAAGAGGCAGTCGGGCATGGGTCCTCCAGCTCTCAGCCGGTCTACTTCCTCATCACCGCCACCCGCGGGATGCCCTGAAAGTCCTCCTTGACGCTGACGTCGCCCCAGCCGGCGGCGTGCGCGCACGCGATGACTTCATCGTCTTGTCCGAAGCCGAACTCGGTGACGAAGAGTCCGTCCGGTGCCAGGCGCGACCGCCACGCACCCGACGAGGCGCTTGACGAGGGTCAGCCCGTCGTGGCCGGAGTAGAGCGCGACGGAGGGTTCGAAGCGGACGATGTCGGGCGACAGTTCGACGCCGGCCGGCACGTAGGGTGGATTCGAGACGATGACATCGACCGGTCCCTGGACCGGCTCCAGCAAGTCACCGCGGACGAAGGTGACGCGCTGGTCGACGCCGTGGCGCTGCGCGTTCCGGGCGGCGACGGCCAGGGCGGCGGCGGAGATGTCGGTGGCGACGACCCTGGCGTCCGGGAATTCGCGCGCGAGCGAGATCGCGAGGCAGCCGCTGCCGGTGCCCACGTCGACGATCGTGCGCACGCCGGCGCGGTGCCCGCGGCGCTCGCAGACGGCCTCGACGATGAGTTCGGTTTCGGGTCTGGGGATGAGCACGTCCGGGGAGACGTCGAAGTCGAGTCCCCAGAACTCGCGGTGGCCGGTGATGAACGCCACCGGCTCGTGCGTGGCGCGCCGCTCGATGAGCGTCGCGAAGCGCACGCCGACGTCGGCCGGCATCGGATCGCGGCCGTCGGCGACGAGCCGCGCCCGATCCCATCCGAGTGCGTGTCGCGCCAGCACTTCGGCGTCGATCCTGGCGTTCTCGGCTGTCAGCCCGGCGCGTACGAGCGCCTCGCGGGCGTCAGCAATTTGTTCGTGTACGGAAGTCAATCAGGCTTAGCCCTTTACTTCAGCAGTCAGCAGTTCAGCAGTCGCAACGGTCAGTGGGACGTTTCCGACTGGAAGTGCATGACCGCCTGATCGATCAGATCGTTGATGTCGCCGTCGAGCGCGTTCGTGAGCTGATACATGCTGTAGCCGAAACGGTGGTCGGTGATGCGGTTCTCTTTGAAGTTGTAGGTGCGAATCTTCTCGGACCGGTCCCCGGTCCCGACTTGCGTGCGGCGGTCCTTGGCGATCGCCTCCTGCTGCCGGCGCATCTCCATGTCGTACAGCCGCGAGCGCAGGACCTTCATGGCTTTCGCCCGGTTCTTGACCTGCGATTTCTCGTCCTGCTGTGAGACCACGAGGCCGGTCGGGATGTGCGTGATGCGGACGGCCGAGTAGGTCGTGTTGACGCTCTGGCCGCCGGGCCCGCTCGAGCAGAACGTGTCGATGCGCAGGTCCTTGGCATCGATCTGGACGTCCACTTCCTCGGCCTCGGGCAGGACCGCGACGGTTGCCGTCGAGGTGTGGATGCGTCCGCTCGCTTCGGTCGTCGGCACGCGCTGTACCCGGTGCACGCCGCTCTCGGTACTTGAGCCGGCCGTACACGCCCTTGCCCTCGATGAGCGCCGTGACTTCCTTCGTGCCGCCCACGCCCGTGTCGCTCAGGTTCAGTACTTCGAGGCGCCAACCCTGGCGCTCGCAGTAGCGGGTGTACATCCGGAAGAGGTCGGAGGCGAAAAGCGCGGCTTCGTCGCCGCCGGCGCCCGCCCGGATTTCAAGCACGACGTTCTTGACGTCGTGCGGATCCTTCGGAATGAGAAGGACCTTCAGCTCGGCCAGGAGCGTGTCGCGCCGGACGTGGAGCGACTTCAGCTCCTCGTAGGCGAGCTCGCGCATGTCGGGGTCCTTGACGAGCTCTTCGGTCGCGGCGATCTGCGCGGCGACGTCCTTGTACTCGCGAAACTGCTCGATGAGCGGTTGCATCTCCGACAGCTCTTTGGAGTGCGTACGGAACTTCACCGTGTCGGCCTGGACGGCCGGGTCGGCCATCTCCGACATCAACTGTTCGTAACGCGATTCTGCAGCGGTCAGCTTGTCCAGCATGTGCAACCTGTCGGCATTCCTGTCCGGCGCGAGCTCGTGTCCCGGGATCCGTCCTGCTCGCGCTACCCGCCGGAGACGGGCGGCAGGAACGCGACTTCATCGCCGTGATTGAGTCGCGTCGTCAACCGCGCGTACTCTTCGTTCACGGCGCACGAAATCACCGGCTCGAACTCGGCGAGCGCCGCGTGCTCGCGAACGAGCAACTCCCACGCCGTTCTCGCGACCGCGCCTTCGGGTAGCTCGCGGCGCAGCTCCGAGGCACCCGCGAGCTCGCGCAGCCTGGCGAAGAGGAGAACGGTCACGAACATGCGCGCTCGTATGCGGCCTGCATCGCCGCCTCATCGTCGGGATCGGCAGTGGCGCCTTCGACCCAGACCACGCCACCTTCAAAATGCTCGTGCTTCCATACCGGCGCGATCTGCTTGACCCGCTCGATTGCGTACCGGCACGCGGCAAACGCGTCGGCCCGATGCGGCGAGGCGGCGGCCACGACGACGCTCGCTTCGCCAATCGCAATCCGGCCCGTGCGGTGGTGGATCGCGAGCGCCGCGGACGGCCAGCGCGCCGCCGCTTCGGACCCGATCCGCTCGAACGTCTTCACCGCCAGCGCCGGGTAGGCCTCGTAGTCCAGCCATTCCACTCGCCGCCCGGCGTTGTGATCGCGCACCAGACCGATGAACGTCGCGACCGCCCCACATTGGGCTGTCGACACCGACGCCACGATGGCCTCGGCGCTCAGCGAGTCGGCGGTGACGGCGAATCGGTGCATGGTGGTCGGGATCAGGGATCAGGGATCAGGGATCAGGTAAAGCCTCGGCGCTGTTCCAAAGCCTTCGCCTGAGCCCCGAGCCCTGAACTCTGAACCCTGATCCCTAGGGCACCCTAGTATAGCCGCCAGAAATGGTCGAGCGGGCCGTGACCCCGCCCGATCCCTGGGGCATGGCGAATCGCGCCCTCGAGATATTCGCGGGCGCGGGTGAGTGCGGTCCGGTCGTCCAGCCCGAGCGCGAGGTTGGCGGCGATCGCCGATGACAGCGTGCAGCCGGTACCGTGCGTGTGCCTGGAGGCGATCCGCGGTCCTCGCAGTTCGAACGTCCCTTTTGACGTGCACGCGACGTCCACCGATTCGGGCCCGTCCAGATGACCACCCTTCACGAGTACCGACGCGCGGGCCGAGCTTCAGGATCCGCTCGCCGGCGGCCCGCATGTCATCGATGGAGCGAATCGTCAGCCCCGACAGGGCCTCGGCTTCCGGGACGTTGGGCGTCACGATGTGCGCCCTGGGCAGCAACTCGGTGCGCATCGCCGCGACGGCATCCTCTTCGAGGAGCCGATCACCGCCTTTGGCCACCATGACCGGATCGACGACGACGTGTGGAAGGTCGAGCTCGGCGATGGTGGCCGCCACGGCTTCGACGATGGCCGCCGAGGCGAGCATGCCGATTTTGACGGCGTCGGCGCCGATATCGCCCGCGACGGCTTCGATCTGCGCCGTGACGAGGTCGGTGGGCATCGCCCGCCACATCGTGACGCCGAGCGTGTTCTGGGCGGTAACGGCCGTGATCGCCGAAGTGCCAAACACGCGGTGCGCCGCAAAGGTCTTCAGATCGGCCTGGATTCCGGCGCCGCCGCCGGAGTCGCTGCCGGCAATTGTCAGTGCTCGGTGCATACAGTAAGATCTCTGGTCACGGTTGTGCCCGCGGGCACGGGCCGGGCCAACCTCATTTCCACCCGCGACGAGACGAAGCAAACAGCAGAGAACGCATGGCTTATAGCACCGGCACGACGCTCCTCACGACCGTTTCCGCGCGCACCGATATGTCGGCTGCCATTCGCGCCGCGGCCGTCCTCTTCGTCGCGGTCCTGACGGCGGTGGCGGCGCAAGTCAGCATCCCCCTGCCGTTCACGCCCGTGCCGTTCACGTTGCAGCCGATGATCGTGCTCGTCGGGGGCGCCGCGCTCGGCGCCCGGCTCGGCATGGCCAGCCAGGTGATCTATTTGATGGCCGGCATCGCCGGCCTGCCGGTCTTCGCCGCGAGCGCGGTCCTGCCGCAGGGATTTCTCCGGCTGCTCGGACCGACCGGCGGATTCCTCCTGGCCTACCCCTTGGCCGCGTTCGTTGCCGGATGGCTCGCGGAACGCGGGTTCGATCGCCGATATCTCACCTCGGTCGTCGCGATGGCGGCCGGTCTGACGCTCATCTTCGCGTTCGGCCTCACCTGGTTCGCTTACTTCGCCGCTCCCGCGCCGGTCGGGCTGTCGAAGGCGCTGGAGCTGGGCCTCTATCCGTTCATCGGCGTCGACATCCTCAAGATTCTCCTCGCCGCGACCGTGCTGCCGACCGTCTGGACATTCACAGGCCGTTCGCGAATCTGACGTCCGGCGCGTGCCAAAAGCCTCTCACCGCCGAGGCCGCCGAGAGCGCTGAGTTACCTGAGTGTTTCTCCGCGTACTCGGCGTCCTCAGCGATGAGAGGCTCTTGAGCGCTCCTCACCTCACATACCCCAAGCTCCGCAATCGATCGATCATCTCCTGATCGAGCGGCTGTCCCGACCGTGACGGCGGCGCAGTCGACGGCCGGCCATACGTAGCGACCTGGCGCACGGGATAGCGGGCGGTGAACTGCGGGTCGAAGAGCTCCAACAGCGGAGCGCTCGTGAGGTCCCGTCCTAGAGGAATTCCGAGCGCGTACAACACCGTGGGTGCCACAGCGGTCGCGGCGCTCGAGCTGGCGTCGTGCGGCCGTACGCCCGCTCCGCGCGCCGAGAGGCGTGCCGCGCCATTCTCGCCGACGCGGCCGGGTTCGGTGACGAGGATGACGAGCTCGTCGGCGGCCGGCGTCAGGAACGGCGCCAGCAATCAATCGAGCATCGAGTAATAGGCCTTCACCGCGTCCAGCCGAGCGGCGAGCGTCGAGGCAGCGAGGCCCGCCTGGTCGGTACCGAGCAGCGCGTGCTGCGCGATGTCGAGGCCCGGCAGGTAGACCACCGACAGATCGGTTCCGGGCGCGGCGACCTCCGTGAGAAGCCCGAGCTGGATCGCGTCGAGCTCGGCGGAGCGGCGCAAGAGTGCGTGCGTCGTATCGTCGCCGGCGTACGCGAGCGCGCCGGTGGCGCGGGCCGTAGCGGCCGCCTTGATTTCCGGCCAACGCTGGCGCAGTGGCTCGTAGAGGCTCGCCGGCGCGATCTCCGCATCGAGCGGGCCCCCGCGTTCGAGTCGCAGCGTGGCGCGGTCGCTCAGCACGATGCCCGTGTCGGCGGACGCCGGCCACGTCGCCCACCAGTTGACCACCGCCGTGCGGAGCCCGGCTTCGGCGGCCACTTCCCAGAAGGTCTTCGCGCGCCGCTCGGAGCCGCTGGCGATCGCCGGCCGCGTCAGCCGGACGAAGTCAGTCGCGCCCCGAAGCGCCCGGCCGAGCGGTGACGGCCCCGCGATCGCGACGCTACCCTCCATTCCGGCTACTCGCCGCGTCTCGAGCCCCTGCACGCCGTGCACGTCGGGAGGCTGGCCGGTCGCCACGGTCGTCCAGACTCGCGCCGGATCCCCGGCGTCGCCCTGGCGGGACTCGAGTCGTGCCCGAGTGCCCTGGACAGTTGCCGTCAATGCCGGCAGGACGCCACTGGCGGCGAGCTCGTCGAAGATGCGGGCATCGAAACCGTCGATCGCAATCACGCGCAGTCGCACCCCCGAGGGCACCACCGTCAACGCCTCGCGCGTCGGTCCAGACTCCTTCGCCGAGCCGGCTGACCATGTGAGCAGGAGCGCGGCGGCGCCAAACGCCAGTGCGCCGGCGGCGATGGTCGTGCGCCAGGACTGGCTGGCCGAACCTGCTGTGGACACGCTGCCATTCCCGGACCTGTCTCCCGCCCCCGCCAGGATCACCGCCGACGAGGCGACGCTGACGGCATGGCCGATGAGGACGCTGATCGCGGCCGCGAGCGCCAGAGCCGACAGCGTCCAGAGCGGGGCCGACCATCCCAGTCCGGCAATGACGGTTTGCCACCACAACGTGAGGTAAATCAGGCAGAGCAGTGCCACGAGACCGCCGGCCGCTCGCGACAGCCGTCGTCCGCCCGGCGCCAGACGTCCGGGCGATTGCCGCGAGATCCACGAGACAGCGAGGCTCGCGATGAGCGCGCAGGCAGTCATCGCCACGCCGAAGAAACCGGCGAGATAGATCGCCACGACGATGGCGTCGCGTGGCCCGGTGACGAGGCCCGGGTACGCGCGCGCTGAGGCCGAGCGCCGCGGCTGGGCCGAGCAGGAGCGCCGCAATCGTGCCGACGCGGACGCTCGCGAGGAGGGCGATCGCCGATGGGCGCCGCGTCGCGCGCGCGGGTCCGAGCACGAACCGATCCACGCCGGCGTCGAGGTAGCCAAGCGACCGCAGGCGCTGCCGCAGTTCGTCGACGCGTGGGTCGTCGCTCGGAGGGGACGTCATCTCGGTTAGATATTACGCGCCGCGACAAAGGCGGACAGCTCGCGCAGCCGATCGGCACGCCGGCCAAACGGTGCGAGCGCGCGGTCGGCCGTCTGGCACAGTTCGGCGGCGAGCTGGTGCGCGCCCGCCACGCCGCTGAAGGACACGAACGTCGTCTTGCGGGCGTCCTTCCTGACGGCCTTGCCGGTCTGCTCGGGATCACCCTCGACGTCGAGCAGGTCATCGATGATCTGGAACGCCAGCCCGAGGTTTTTCGCGAAGGCGGAGAGTGCGGCCACGGCCTCCGCGTCGGCCCCGGCCGTCAACGCGCCGGCGACGGCGGACGCGCTGAAGAGCGCACCGGTCTTGCCGCGATGAATGAACTCGAGCAGCTCGAAGCCGATCTCCTGTTCGGTCGCGAGCAGATCCGCCGCCTGGCCGGCGATGAGCCCGTTCGTTCCCACGGCATCGTCCAGGAGTGCCGCCAGCCGTGCGGCCAAGGGAGGGTCGTAGTCGCGTGCCAGCGTGCCATACGCCAGGTTGAGCAGGCCGAAGGCGGCGAGAATCGCGATCGCTTCGCCGAACGCCAGGTGATTGGCCGGCCGCCCGCGCCTGAGCGCGGCATTGTCCATCGACGGGAGATCGTCGAGGATGAGCGACGAAGTGTGGACGAGCTCCATCGCGGCGCCCGCCGCCAGCGCTCGCGCGGCATGGCCGCCGCACAGCTCCGCCGAGAGCAGCGTCAACACCGGCCGGATGCGCTTCGATGGCGCGAAGAGCGTATAAGCCATCGAGCGTTCGACCGGGCTGCCGTCGGTTGCCCCGCCGGTGATGATAACGAGGCGCTGCAGCGACTCCTCGATGCGCGCCTGGTAACCGGCAAAGAAAGCCGGAACGGGACTCATTGCTTCCGGGGCTCGCGACCGCGCGATGCCGGAGCAAGCTGCTTGGCGAAGACGAGGATGTACTGATAGCGCAGCAGTTCGGGCCGCGCGATCAGACGGAGGCCGGCTTCATTCGCCTCGCGGATGACGCGCTCGGGGTCCACGCGTTCATCCATATCCGGTCCAGGTCCGCCCCCGGCCATGTTGAACTCGACGATCCCGAGTCGGCCATCGGGTTTGAGGGCCAGTGCCGCGTTGCGCAGCAGCGCCACCGGATGCTCCATTTCGTGATACGCATCGGAGATGAGCACCGCATCCAGCTTGCCGATGGGCAGCTTCGGATCGACCGCCGTCCCGAGTCTCGTCTCGACGTTGTTGTACGACAGGTTCTCGCGCGGCACCCGCCGCTTGATGACCTCGATCATCTGCGGCTGAATGTCCTCGGCGTAGACCCGGCCATTCGGCCCGACCCGGCGGGCAAGACGAATCGTGAACCAGCCGCTCCCGGCGCCGAGCTCGGCGACGACGCTGCCCTCGGCGATGTTGAGGGCGTCCATGATCTGATCAGGACGTTGCCAGACGTCGCGGTCCGGTCCTTCGAGCTGGGGCAGGTCTTCGGGCGGAAACAACTTGCCGTGCTGCTGCCGCTGCTGAGTGCTGGCGGCCGGGGGCAGCAGCGCGATCGCGACGAGCACGACCGCGGCGAGCTAATCCGCGACGTAGCCGGGGCGGAGGCGAGGTGCGCTTCACCGGCGTGACCGTCCTTTCTTCTGCCCGGGGCGGCCCGGGGATGTCATGGCGAGCGGAGAAAGGATGGCGTCGAGCGCCTCGTCCGGCAGCAGGCGACGCTCGCGCACGAGGTCGCGGATGGGGCGGCCGGTCTCGACCGAGAGCTTCGCGATCGCGGCCGTCTGGGCGTAGCCGATGTGCGGGCTGAGCGCGGTCGCGAGGGCGCTGCTGCGATCCAGCAGTTCGCGCGCGCGCTCCCGGTCGGCGGTGATGCCGCGGATGCACTTCCGCTCGAGCACGTGCATGGCTTGTCCGAGTATGACCGTGGCGTGCACCGCGTTCCAGGCGATGACGGGCATCATCACGTTCAACTCCAGTTGTCCGGCGTCGGCCGCGGCCAGGACGGCGGCATCGCACCCAATCACCTGGTAGCAGACCTGGTTGACCATTTCCGGTACCGACGGATTCACCTTGCCCGGCATGATGGAGGAGCCCGGCTGCACCGCCGGCAGCTGAATTTCGGCGATGCCGGCGCGCGGTCCCATGCTCAGGAGCCGCAGATCGGAAGCGACCTTGCCGACCTCGACTGAGAGTCGCCGCAGCGCGCCCGAGTAGGCGAGCACGTCGCCCATGCTTTGCGTGACGCGGAAGCGGTTGGTGGCCGCGCGCAATGGCAGCTTGGTATAGCGCCGGAGGTTGGCGATCGCCGCGCGCGTGTAATCGTCACCGGCGTTGAGCCCCGTGCCGACGGCCGTGGCGCCCAGATTCAGCTCGTGGAGCTGTTCGGCCGTGCGCTCGAGCTCGCCAGCCGCGTGCGCGACGTTGGCGGCGTAGCCACCAAATTCCTGGCCGAGCGTGATCGGCACGGCGTCCTGGAGGTGCGTGCGGCCGGCTTTGAGGATGGTAGCGAACTCGCGGCTCTTCTGTTTGAGCCCCTTCGACAGATCGCGTGCCGACGACAACAGATCGCGCACGGCGAAGAGGATGGCCAGCCGCGTCGCCGTCGGGTAGACGTCGTTGGTCGACTGTCCCATGTTCACGTGGTCATTGGGGTGGACGCGCGTGTACGTGCCACGGCGCTCACCGAGGATCTCGGCCGCGCGGTTGGCGAGTACCTCGTTGGCGTTCATGTTGTGCGACGTGCCGGCGCCGGCCTGGTAGACGTCGACGACGAATTGATCGCGGAACTGCCCGCTGAGAATCTCGTCGGCTGCTTTGACGATCGCGCGTGCGACGCCGGGGGAGAGCCGGCCGAGCGTTCGGTTCGCCTCCGCCGCGGCTTTCTTGACCAGGACGGTGGCCGTGACGAGCGCCGGCGGGGCGGTGAGCCCGCTGATGGGGAAGTTCTCGACCGCGCGCGCCGTCTGTCCGCCGTAATACGCCTTCGCGGGCACCCGGACGTCGCCGAGCGGGTCGCGTTCGACGCGGTAGGGGGGCATACCGAAAGTATAGCGGCTCAGGGCTCAGGGCTCAGGGCTCAAGCAAGACCATTGGACCCCACACCCGAAGGTTCTTGCCTGAGCCTTGAGCCCTGAGCCCTGAGCCTGACATACTTCCCCCATGCTCCCCGCTTTCTTCGACAGCGTCGTAGACCTCATCACGCGGACCTCAACCGACCTGCCGCCCGACGTGCGCGCGGCCATGCGCCTGGCGGTCGCGGCCGAAGCACCCGCGACCCGCGCTGGACAGGCGGTGACGATCATCGCGCAGAACATCGATCAAGCCGCGTCGTGCGAGGGCCCGATCTGCCAGGACACCGGTATGCCCACCTTCGAGGTCAAGGTGCCCCTGGGCGCCAACCAGATCTGGATGCGGCAGCAGATTCGCCTGGCGGTCGCGGAAGCGACGAAACGCGGCAAGCTGCGGCCCAACTCGGTCGATTCGATTACCGGCGAGAACTCCGGCAACAACCTCGGTCCGGGCACGCCGATCATTCATTTCGATCAGTGGGAGAGCCCGGAGATCGAGATCAAGCTGATCCTCAAGGGCGGCGGGTGCGAGAACACCAACGCGCAGTACTCGCTGCCGACCGAGCTCGATCACCTCGGACGCGCCGACCGTTCGCTCGAAGGTGTGCGCAAGTGCATCCTGCACGCGGTCTGGAAGGCGCAGGGCAAGGGATGCAGCCCGGGCGCCGTGGGGGTATGCATCGGCGGCGACCGCACCTCGGGCTACACGTATGCGAAGGAACAACTCTTCCGCACGCTCGATGACCGCAATTCCGATGCGCGGCTGGCCGAGCTCGAAGATGCGATCATGGCCGAGGCCAACACGCTGACCGTCGGTCCGATGGGCTTCGGCGGCCGGACGTCCCTCATCGGCTGCAAAATCGGCGCGCAGAATCGCCTGCCGGCGAGCTTCTTCGTCTCGGTCGCCTATGACTGCTGGGCCTTTCGCCGGCTCGGCGTACGGCTCGACGCGACGAGCGGCGCGATCAATTCCTGGCTGTACCGCGACGCCGCGGTTCCCTCGGTCCCGCTCCTGTCGCCGGAAGCCCTTGCGGCCGGCTTCCCACGGACGGGCCGCGAGATAGCGCTTCGCGCGCCGATTACGGATGCGCAGGTTCGCTCCCTCAAGGTCGGCGATGTGGTGCTTGATCTCCGGCCGCATGTTCACCGGCCGCGACGCCGTGCACGCACACCTGATGAAGCATGAGCCGCCGGTCGACCTGTCGGGCGGCGTTCTCTACCACTGCGGTCCGGTCGTAGTGAAGGACGGAGACTCCTGGCGCGTCACCGCGGCTGGCCCGACGACAAGCATCCGCGAAGAGCCTTACCAGGCCGAGATCCTCAAGCGCTACGGCGTGCGGGTCGTCATCGGCAAGGGCGGCATGGGCGCGAAGACGCTGGCGGGACTCAAGGAATCAGGCGCCGTCTACCTCAACGCGATCGGCGGTGCGGCGCAGTTCTACGCGCGCTGCATCGAGCGCGTCGAGGGAGTCTCGCTGATGGAGTTCGGCACGCCCGGAAGCGATGTGGCACCTCGAAGTCCGCGATTTCCCCGCCATCGTCACGATGGACGCGCACGGATCGAGCCTCCACAAGGACATCGAAGATGCCTCGGGGAAGATCCTCGAAACGCTAGCGCTAGCGCCTCGGCGTAGCTAGCGCTTCTGCGAAGACCGCCGCCAGCGCGCCGATGTCGCCGGCCTCGAGATGGACGCGGACGACGCGCCGGTTGTGCGCCGCCAGGGTTTCGGCGTCGCCAATCGCCTGCGCGGCTTTCAGCATCGCGAACGAATACCCCGCCTCCGGAATTTCCGTCGTCGTCTCGTCGTCGCCCGTGATGACGAACGCGAGCGCGGTGTTCGGGCCACCCTTGTGGTATTGCCCGGTCGAGTGGAGGTAGCGGGGACCAACGCCGAACGTGCTGGCGACGTGATGTTTCGCGCGGATGGCGTTTCGAATTTCGCCGATTGCGACTTCGACCATCGCTGGTGCCGGGCAGGTAGGAGAGAAACGCCACGTAGTCGCTCGGCCCGAGCGACGCGAGCGCGGCGCGCACGACGCGGCTGGCGTACTCCCCGCCGAACGTGGGCGAGAAGGCGCTGATGCCGTCAGACGAGGCCGATGCCGCCGTTTCCGGCAGACGGCCGTCCGACGCGTAGGTGCCGAGAAGAACCTTGGTCTTCTCCTTGGCTTCGGCGACGTTGGGCTCGTCGAATGGATTGATGCCGAGCGCGGCACCTGCGACTGCCGTGGCGAACTCCCAGCGGAAGAACTCGGCCCCCAGTCCGTCGATGCGCGTGCTCAACCGCAGGACCGGGTGTCCCGCCGCTTCGAGTGCCGCCAACCGGGCTTCGTCCGGCGCATCGCGATCCGTGGTGATGGCGACAAACGCGCGATCGTTCCCATATTCGTCAGGGCGGCCGAGCGGCTCGTCGACCACGGGCAGGGCGCCTTTGCCGTGCTTGCCGGTGCTCTCGGCCACGAGTTGCTCGATCCAGAGGCCGAGCGACGCGAGCGAGGGTGGGAGCGCCAGCGTCAGCTTGTCGCGTCCCTCGAGCACGGCGGCGCCGATGAACGCGCCCAAGGTGAGCCCGGGATTGGTGTGGTTCTCCTGCCGGCACCCGTCCGCCATGGCCGCGCCGGCCGCGTGGAGCTCGGCGGGATTCGCGCCGATGAGCGCCGTGGGCACGAGTCCGAAGAGCGACAGCGCTGAAAACCGCCCGCCGATGTCGGCTGGGTTCACGAATACGTCGCGGTAGCGTTTGGACTCGGCAAGTGCCTGGAGCGCCGTGCCGGGATCGGTGATGGCGACGAAATGCCGGCCCGCGGCGCTGCCCTCCGCTGCGGTCAACTGTTCCCAGAAGAAACGCTCGAGCGAGGCGACTTCCACCGTCCCGCCGCTCTTGCTGGCGACGAGGAACAACGTGCGCGCCGGATCGAGCCGGGCCGCGGCACTCGCAATCGTCTGCTCGTCGGTCGTGTCGAGGACGTACAGCTCGGGATGGCCGGGCGCGATTCCGCAGACCGCGCGCAGCACTTCGGCGCAGAGGCTGCTGCCACCCATGCCGAGCAGGTAGACCGCGTCGAAGCGTTCCGTGCTGAGCTGCTGGGCGAGTTGCACCGTACGCGGGATGTCCGGGGCCATCGTCTTGGCCACGTCGAGCCAGCCGAGACGCGTCTGAATCGAGCGCTCGTCGGCGCTTCCCGGCGCGGCGCCCCACGCCCGCGGGTCTCGGTCCCAGATGCGAGAGACCAGGCGTTCGTGCAGAAGACGATCGACGAGGCGGGCCGCGGCCGGATACGCGAGAGACATGGCGGGCATCTTATCACCCTCTAAGTTGCATCGCTGCAATACGTTGTAGTCGTCCGGCGGTCGTGGAGCCAAGCTCGAGCGGCTTGTGGGAAATGGCAGCAGGCCCTATAATTCTTGTATCTGCCCGCTCGGGCGAGGAGATACCGAGAATGATCAACGTCACACCGGCCGCTGCTACAAAGATTACTGAGCTGTTGGTCGAAGAAAACAAGATGGCTGGGGGCCTGAGGGTGTTCGTCCAGGGGGGCGGCTGCTCGGGTTTTCAATATGGATTGATGATTGACGAAGGCGAAGGGGACGAGACGACCGATGCGGTGATCGAGTCGAACGGCGTCAAGCTCCTGGTCGATCCGATCAGCGCCCGCTACCTGCGCGGCGCCGAAGTGGACTTCGTCGACAACATTACCGGCGGCGGGTTCACGATCAAGAATCCGAACGCCAAGTCGACCTGCGGCTGCGGGTCGTCGTTCAGCGCCTAAGGGCGAGACTCCAAGAGGCTCGGGGCTCGAGGGTCGGGGGATCCCGAGCCCTCGAGCAGACTGCTTCCTGCGCCGATGGAATCCACTCCTACTGCCTTTGTCGAGAGTCTGCGCCCCGCCGGGAGCAAGCGTTCCGGCAAGCGCGATTTCATCGTCAACGTTTTCCTGCGGCAGGAAGGCCATCTCACCGCCGACAATCTGGTCGATCTCATCCGCCGAGAGGATCAGCGGATCAGCCGGGCCACGATCTACCGCACCCTGCAGTGGATGGTCGATGCCGGCATCGCGCGCAAGGTCGATTTCGGCGAGGGGCGTTTTCGCTTCGAGCACTCGTACCGCCATCCGCGTCACTTTCACCTGATCTGCAAGACCTGCAACCGCAGCTTCGAGTTCCTCAGCTCTGATATCGAGGCGCTCATCGAGGAAGTGTCCGCGGCGCGCAACTTTACGCCGCGGCAGAGCGTGCTGCAGATTCACGGTACGTGCGAGGCCTGCCGCACCGGCATCCCGGTCGAGTCCGAGGATGGTACGACCGAGCTGCTCTTCGCGCGCGACGCCCTGCGCATTGCCATCGCCACCGAACGCAGCGGTCTGGAGTTCTATACCCGAGCCGCCAGCATTACCAAGGATGCGCGCGGCCGGCGCGTGTTCCAGAAGCTGGCCGAGGAAGAGAAAGAACATCTCGGCACGCTCGAGGCGCGCTACCGCGAGCTCCTGCAGCAGGATCCCCAGCTCGAGTCACGGCCGACGTTTCTGTTCTTCAAGGGCGCGGCCAACGGTCTCTTCGCCGCCGGCGCGGATCAGTTGTCCAAAGGGGTCAACGACCAGCAGGCGCTCATGATTGGCATCCGCTGCGAGCGCGGATCGCACAAGTTCTTCAAGCGGTACGGGGAACGGTTCGAGGATTCCGAAGGCAAGCGGATCTTCCTCGAGTTCGCCGACGAGGAGCGGACCCACCTCGACCTCCTCATTCGCGAGTATCGCTTGCTCGTCGAACGCCAGCGCGTGCTCGTCGAACGCAAGAAAAAGAAGCGCGGCGCCCAGCCCAAGCGGAAGACCCGGCAGCGCGCCAGCGCCTGACGCGCCGTGAGTGATCCCGGGATCGACCTCCATCTGCATACCACCGCGTCCGACGGCCGGCTCCGGCCCTCGGCGCTCGTCGCGCTCGCGGCGCAGAACGGAGTGCGCGTGATGAGCGTTACCGACCACGACACGGTGGCCGGCGTGGCCGAGGCGACCGAAGCGGCGGCGGCGTACGACATGCGCGTTGTCACCGGCATCGAGATGACTGCCGTTGACGCCGGGCGCGACGTCCACGTCCTGGGTTACTTTTTCGCCGCCGACGATGGGGAGTTCAATCGCTTTCTCGAGGTGCAGCGGCTGGCGCGCGTGGAGCGCGTGCGTGAAATTGCCGTGCGGTTGCAGGCGTTGAATTGCGGCATCGATGTCGATGCCCTCCTGGCGGCGACCCCGGCCGCCAGCGGCCGGAGCATCGGCCGACCGCTCGTCGCCGACGCGCTCGTCGCGGCCGGGCACGCCACCGATCGCCGAGATGCGTTCGACCGCCTGCTGGGCAACGACCAGCCGGCGTTCGTCCCGCGCTGCGGCCCCGGCGTGGCGCAGGTCGTCGCGGCTATCACGAGGGCCGGAGGTATCGCGTCCCTCGCACATCCGGGCCTCCTCGCCACCGACAATCGGATCCCGGGGTACGCCGCGAGCGGCCTGTCGGCGCTCGAGGTGCGGCACCGGGATCACAGCCCGGCGGACGAAGAACGCTACCGCCGGCTGGCCGCCACACTCGGCCTTGCCGTGTCGGGCGGTTCGGACTTCCATGGCCCGCGCGAGGGGCGCGTGCGCGCCTACCGATTGATGATGGGCCCGATTGGACTCCCGGCGCGGTGACGCTTGGGGCCGAGGACTTCGCGGCGCTCGAAGCGCGCGTCCCTGCCCGGCCCTCGTCGAAGGATGCTGCTCCCGCGCAGAAGGCGAACCCCCACGCGTGACGCCCGTCCTCCAATTGAGCGGCATTCACAAGCGCTACCAGAGCCTGCGGCCGCTTCGCCTGCGAGAGCTGACGATTGCCGCGGGCGAGTGCGTGGCGGTCAGCGGTTTCGACGCCGGCGCGGCCGAGGTGCTCGTCAACCTGGTGACCGGGGCGAGCCTGCCGGACGAGGGCGAGGTCCGCGTGCTCGGCCAACTGACCGCCGACATTTCTGGCGGTGACGACTGGCTCGCCTCGCTCGACCGCTTCGGCATCGCCAGCCCTCGCGGCGTGTTGCTCGAAGGCGCGACGATCGAGCAGAACCTGGCGCTGCCCCTGACGTTGTCGATCGATCCGGTGCCGCCGGAGATCGCCGTCCGCGTCGCTCGTCTGGCGCAGCAGGTGGGGATCGAGGCGGAGGGCGGGAACGAATGGTTGCCGCGGGTGACCGGAGAAACGCCGCCGCATATCCAGGCGCGCGTCCACCTCGCGCGTGCCGTCGCGCTCGCGCCGGCGCTGCTCGTCCTCGAGCACCCGGGCGCGGACCTCGAGGCGAAGGAGCGCGCCGCATTCGCAGACTGCATTGCGGCGGTGGCCGGCGCGAGTACGTCCGCCACGCTCGTCATCACCAAAGACGATGACTTTGCGAAGCGGGCGGCGCCCCGGGCACTCCGGCTGGAGCCGGCGACCGGGGCGCTGACGCCAATCAAGAAGGGCTGGTTTCGATGAGCTCGGCGTTACTTCGTGAACACGCCGCACGCGATGCGAGGCCCGCCGCTGACGCCGGACTTGGGTTCGCCGGTGATGCCCTTGTCCTCGTTACCGTGGATGATGATCGCGGTACCGTCGGCGTCGAAGATCGAGAGGGCGCCCGCCGACACGGTGACGCGCGTCGTGACCGCTTTGAGCGTGCCCTTGCCGTCCTGTCCGACCTCGAGGTTCGGGACGTCGCCCATGTGGAACGGATGATTGGCGTCGGGGTCGGTGTTGCTCGCCGGTCCTGGATCGAAGTGGCCCCCGGCCGCCGCGAAGTCCGGCTCACACTTGCCGACCGCGTGAAGGTGCACGCCGTGCAGTCCGGGCTTCAGTCCGCTCGCCGACACGGTGATGTCGACGACGATGCCGGTGCCCTGCTTGCGCTCGACGAGCTCGACCTTGCCGGTGATGCCGTCGCCTTTGATATCGGCCTGCGCGCGCGCGCCGCCCTGTGCCATCGCGACCGCGCCCGACAGCGCCAGCGCGGTTCCCGTCAGCAGCACTCGTCCGTTCATCATCATTTGCACGTCTCCTGAAAATGAAATTGTAGATCGCATCCGAACCATCATGCCCAAACTGGTCCTTTTCGACATCGACGGAACCCTCGTTCTGACGGGCGGCGCCGGCCTGCGCGCGATGAACCGCGCGTTTGACGAAGTCATCGGCGCGCCGACCGGCCTGACCGGTGCGAACTCGAAGGAAGCGCTCGACGGTATTCCCGTGGCCGGCCGTACCGACTGGAGCATCCTGCAGGACACGCTCGCGCGCGTCGGGCGGGAGCTCGACCAGCCGCTCCTCGGGCAGTTGCGCGAACGCTACGTGACGCACCTCCGCGACGAGATCCTGCGGCCCGGAAAAGGGTTCAACGGGACGCTGCCCGGCGTGTCGGTCCTGCTCGACGCGTTGGAGCCGCGCGAGGACGTCTATCTTGGCCTGCTGACCGGCAATTTCCGCGATGGGGCCCGAATCAAGCTCGAGCGTTTTGACCTCTGGCGTTACTTCAGGTGTGGAGCGTTTGGCGACGACTCGCCGGACCGCAACGCGCTGGTGCCGGTCGCGGTCGGCCGCGCCACCGAGTGCGGGATGCCGTCGTTCGCGCCCGCCGACATTCTCGTCGTCGGCGACACGCCGAATGACGTCGCGTGCGCGCAGGCCGTCGGCGCCGTGGCCGTCGGCGTCGCGACCGGCGGCTACACGATCGATGACCTGCGCGGCTGCGGCGCAACCGTGGTCTTTGAAACGCTGGAAGATACTGAGGGATTCAGCCGGCTGCTGTGAGTGCTGGGGTCAGGCCGTGAATCGTGAATCTGCAGATTCACGATTCACGGCCTGACCCCAGGCTGCGACCGGCAGGAGCAGACGCAGTCCCGACACGGAAGCGAATGGGGCCCGGTGGCCCGCCCGGTCCACAAGAGCGGCCGGCGGCCGGTTTTGAAGACCGGGAGGGCCCCGGGCCCCATTCGCTTCCGTCAATGCTCGCTGCGTATCGTCGCCGCTTCTCTACTGCGCCGGCAGATCCCCGTAGAACTTCCAGTCGATCGACATCTCGCGCGTGAGCTTCTGCCTGGTCAGCCCCAGCCGGATGAGCGCGATCGGCATGCTGCCCTGCCGCATGATCTCGTCGTGGAACTGCTTGTTCGTCATCTGCCGCGAGTCGACCAGCTCCTTGCGCAGTCCCGCGCAGCTGCAGGCCGCCCGAGCAGGTACGCGGCCTGATAGAGCGGGCCGTAGCCGCCCTGGAACGATCGGCGCACCTCTGCCGTGGCGTTGTCGCGCTCGTGACCGACCTTGTCGACCAGGAAATCGATGGCCTCCTGCGGCGACCAGATGCCCCATGTGGAAGTTGAGCGAGAAGATGATGCGCGCGCAACGGTGCATGCGCCAGAAGAGCGCGCCGACGCGTTCTTCGGGCGTGTCGTGGAAGCCCAGATCGTACATCAGCAGCTCCCAGTAGAGCGGCCAGCCCTCGCCGAAGAACGGCGTGCTGCCGCCGATACGGGCGCGATAGCTGCCGTAGCGCGCGCTCATGTAGCCGACCAGGTTGTGACCGGGAATCATCTCGTGGAAGGCGACGGCGTGCGAGAAGGGGATGTTGTTGCCGCGCATGCTCTGCAGCCGCGCGTCGTACTCCATCGTGTTGGTCGGATACGAGACGATGATCTGCGAGCCGCCGAGGAAGAATGGCGCCGACAGCTGCGCTTCCGGCGACATCATCGACATGTGCAGCGACTCGCTGGCGATCTGGGGCACGGTGATGAGATCCTTGGCGCGCAGGTAATCGACCGCCTCGAAGAGCATGTCGCGCACGACCGCCGGCTGGCCGCCGGGCGGCACGTACATGTCCTTGACCTTCTCGACGGCGCGCTTCCAGTCGTCGCCGAAGCCCATCTGGCGCGACGCCTTCTTCATCTCCTCCTCGTGCCACGCGAACTCCTTGTTGGCGAGCGCGATGAGCTGCTCGGGCGTGTAGGGAATCATCTCGTCCGCGAGATCGAAGAGCAGTCCGGCCCGGCCGCGCGCCGCGCCCGGAATCCCGGAGTTGTCGGTCTTGCGCGGCGGGTTGGCCTCCGGGACGAAGTCGATGCGCGCGATCTGGCGCTCGCACGTCTTCTTGATGAACAGATAGTCGACCTGGGCGTTCCGGCTCAGGCCGTCGAAATCGAGCGTCTTCAGCGCCGCGAGCCAGTCGAGGTAGTACCTGGCGCGGGCGCCCGCCGCCAGGGCTGCTGGTCGCGCCGCGCCCGCCGCGGCCGCCGCCTCGGCCCCCGCCGGAGCGACGAAGCGCTGCACCACGGCGCGCATCTCGTCCTGCGGGAGCGCGATGATCTCCTGCAGATCGGGCACCTCGTTGAGCTTGGTCGCCGGTGCCGGCGGAATCGTGGCCGCGGCCGCCGCGGCCGGTGCCGCAATGGCGTCGGCGGGAGCGACCTTGTCGCGCAGGAAGGCGGCGTAGTCCTGCAGCGCGGCGTCGACCTGCTTGTACGGCATGCCCATCCACCAGGTGAAGAGCGGGTCGTAGTTGTTGTAGAAGTTGAACCACGTGGTCACGCTGCCGCGCAGGCCGTCGACCGAGTCGGCCCCGCGTGTCGCCAGGGCCTTGCTGACCTTCAACGCGTCACTTGCCGCACCTCCGTTCAACCCGGCCTCGACCGGGCCTTCACGCGCGCGATGTCCCGCGTCAGCTCGGTGAGCACGCCCGCCGATTGCTGCGAGTTGACGTCCTCCATGCGGATGCGGGACTCGTTCAGCTTGACGATCGCCGGGGCGAAGGGCACAAGCGGCATTAACTGTGCGACCGTAGCGGAATCGGCGTCGAGAGCAGCCAGGTTGGTCTGAATGGCCGCTTTCAGCGTCTCGAGGTCGGCCTTCGCGGTCGTGGACAGCTTGTTGGAGTCGATTTTCGCCAGCGCTGCCTGCCAGCTCAGGTCGAAGCGTTTCAGCCGCGCGATCCGGGTGGGCGAGAGCGACACCGGTGCTGGTGCTGGTGCGGCAGGCGCCGCATCGGTCCCGCGGCCGCGACCGTCGCCGCCGCGGCCCCCGCGTCCCGGGCCTCGTCCGCCATCGTAGTTGCCGTTCAGCGTCGTCCGGTCGGTGTTGTAGCGCTGAGTCACGAGGCGCAGCTCGCTCTCCGGCGCGGCCAGCAGCGGGCGCAGGTCGGACGGAACGGTGTTGTCGTCGGCGGGCGCCTGCGCGGTGGTCTGTCGGGTTCCGGCGCGGGCCTGCAGCCATGCCGGAAAGAGCTGCGTACCTGACAGCATTACCGCCGCACACACAATCGTCCAACGCCGAGCAGCCATCTATCCTCCCGCAGTGTTTGTGATCGAGGTGAGATTCGTTCCGAGAGAGCGACCACAACTGTATTGCGTCCGGTCGCGCCCGGGCAAATCGTGCGTCTGGGAATTACACACGATTCACGATGACCCGAGCAGATGGTCGCAGGGCATCATGGTCTGGATCACGATTCACGGCCTGACCCCGGCAGCCGGGTGCTTCAGCGCGTCCGGCAGCAGGGATTTCGTCATCACGATGAGGTGGCAGGGGAGCTTCGCGCGTTCGTGATCGGGAAGGGCCGCGTGACGGACTCGGCGTAGCCGAATCGCCGGTAGAAGGGTGGCAGTTCGGTGCGCAGGTTGACGACCTCGAGCTCCATCTGGCGGCAGCCGGCGTTGCGGCAGTGCGCTTCGGCCGCGGCGATGAGCTGCCGCCCGAGGCCGTGCCCTTGCCGCGCGGGGTCGATCGAGAGCATGCCGAAGTAGCCGGTCTCGCCGTGGATGACGACGTAGACGCGCTCCGACGAGCGCGCCGCCCTCATCGTCGCCCTGGTCCTCGAGGAGCAGGAACTCGCCCTTCCCCATCCGGGACAGGACATCGGCTTCGTCCGTGCGGTCGCCGATCTTGAAGAAGTCCTCGACCCGATAGGCCAGCGAGATGAGCGCCGCGACCGCCCGTGCGTCGCGAGGAACAGCGATGCGTGTCTTCATCGACATGTGTGACGCCTTGAACAGGAGGTTAGGAATTCAGAAGCAACCATTGAGGCTCGGTCTCTTGACCTCCTGAGATAATCGCGGCACGAGCCTCACGCGTGCCAGATCCCTCGGTCAGAGCGTGTGCGCGCGATCGATGGCGAGCGTGGTCCAGGCTTCTTCGCGGCCGTTCGGCCAGCGCACGATGACGCGTTCGATCGCTCGCGCAGCGCCGAGGCCGAAGTGCAGCCGCAAATCGTTCTGGGAATAGTAGCTGCCGCCGCCGCGGACTTCCTGCCGCTGCTCGCCGTCGGCGGTCACGACCCGCACCAGGGCCCCGATGGCGCTGCGGTTCGATTGCGTGCCGACCAGCTTCAGCGTCACCCAGTGTCGCTCGCCCGGTCTGATCGAGCCGGAAGAGATCGGGCGTGTCGTGCAGGTTGTTGACGACGATATCGACGTCGCCGTCGTTGTCGAAGTCGGCAAACGCCGCGCCGCGGCCGGCCTTCGGCGTCGTGACCGGCGCGCCAAGCTGCTCGCTGACGTCGGCGAAGCGGCCGTTGCGCAGGTTGCGGTAGACGACCTTGCGCTGTTCGTAGCCGGCTTCGGTCTTGAGCTGGCGGACCTCGGGATACACGTGGCCGTTGACGAGGAAGAGATCCTGCCAGCCGTCGTTGTCGAGGTCGAGAAAGCTCGACGCCCCAGCCGAGCCAGCGCGTGTTGAGGCCGAAGCCGGCAGCGAACGTGCGGTCCTCGCACAGGCCCTTGCCGGTGTTCGCGTAGAGCGTTGACGTGTCGCCGGCGAAGTTCGTCTTGAAGATGTCCATCGTGCCGTTGCGATCGTAGTCGCCGATCGCGAGGCCCATGCCGGCCTGCGCCTTTCCGTCCTGGCTGTAGGCGCACCCCGCCGCGGTGGCGATGTCGGTGAAGGTGCCGTTTCGGTTGTTGCGGTAGAGCGCACTCGGATTCGAGTCGTTGGCGACGTACAGGTCGATCCAGCCGTCGCCGTCGAAGTCGAGCGTGCCGACGCCGAGGGCGTAGGTGCCGTTCGCGCGCGTGATGCCGGACGGCCTCCGAGACATCGGCGAACGTGCCGTCGCCGCGATTGCGATAGAGCAGGTTCTTGCCGCCGGGCAGTCCCGGCGGACCGCACGCGACCGCGCAGCCCCTTGTAGCGGCACAGGCCCGAGGATGGCAGCGGCGTCGCGGAGAGATCGAGGTCGATGTAGTTGGCGGCGAAGAGGTCGAGGCGTCCGTCGCGGTCGTAGTCGAGAAAGGCGCACCCCGAGCTCCAGCGCTTGCGGTCGCTGGCGACCCCGGCGCGGGGCGTGACGTCCTCGAACGTGCCGTTGCCCTGGTTGCGGTAGAGCCGGTTCTGGCCCCAGTAGGTGACGAACAGATCGTCGCGGCCGTCGTTGTCGTAGTCGCCGACGCACGCACCCTGTCCCCACCCACTGGCCGCCAGGCCCGCGCGCACCGTCACGTCTTCGAACGTGCCGTTCCCGCGGTTCCGATAGAGGTGGTTCGTCGGTTCCTGGCCCTTGGGAAACCCTTCGAGCGTGGTGCCGTTGACGAGGAAGATGTCGAGCCACCCGTCGCCGTCGTAGTCGAGCGCCGCCACGCCTGTCCCCGTCGTTTCGATGAGGTAGGTGTTGGTGTGCCTTCCCGCCGTAGACCGTGCGCGCCGACAGCCCCGCCTGCTGCGCCACATTGGTGAACGAGAACCCGAGGCCGCTGCTCTGGGCCAGGGGCGTGATACTGCCGGCGGCGAGGCCGGCAAGCGCGAGAGCGGGAATCAGTGCGATTCGTGTCACAAGATAACAAGAGTCAAGGAGACCAGAAGCTCTGGGTTTTGATCTAACTCCTGCTCCTGGCTTCCTGCAGAGATAGTCTAAGGTATTTTCACTTGCTCGACCGTCCGCAGGTAGCCGACGAGGTCGATCACTTCGCGATCGGTCAGCGCGTCGAAGAGTCCCGGCGGCATCATCGATGTCGCCGTCGACTCGCGCGACTGGATGTCGGCCTTGGCGATCGCCACGGGATCTCCGCCGACCACCCGCAGCGTGATCTGGCGATCGGTCTCGGCGATGACGTTGCCGGCGCGCGTGCGGCCGTCCCGCGTCGTGACGACGACCATCTTGTAAGCGTCCTGCACCTCGGCGTTGGGGTTGAGGACGTTCAAGAGCAGATACTCGAGGTTGGCGCGGTTCGAACCAGTGATGTCAGGACCGATGGCTCCACCCTCGCCATACATCTTGTGGCACGGGCCACAGGTGCGCTGAAAGACCGACCGTCCGCTGGCGGCGTTGGCACCCGCCATCGCCTTGTCGTTCAGCAGGCCGCGGTAGCGTGCGTAGGCCCGTTCCTCGGCGGCGGCCACCTCGACCGGTCCCCACACCTCGGCGAACCTGACTCCAACCACCCGCCGCAGCTGCCGCGCAACGTAGGGCGGCACATCGCGTTTCGGGATCACGTCGGTCGCCAGCGCCTCGGTCAGCATGCGCCCGTAGCGTCCGCGCGACGCCATCGTCTGGATGGCCTCCGCTTTCTCGACGCTGCTGAATGACGGATAACGCGTGAGGAGCAGCTTTCCGAGCCCGTCGTCATCGAACGCCGCGATGGCCCGAATGGCATCCACTCGGAGCGCCGGGTCGTCCATAGCCGTCCGCAGCTCCGGCACGAGCTCGGGCTGCCGCTGCGCGGCGAGGGTCTGCAAGGCTTTGCGTCGGACTTCGATGGGAGACGCCGCCGTACGCACCGCCGTCAGGTTCCGGCGCGCCGACTCGGTGTCGCCAAACTGTTCCGCCACTTCGACCGCGAGCCGCGCGACTCGGCTGTCCGGCGAGCGCTTGAGCCGTTCGAACGTCGCTGCCCAGGTGGCCGGAGGAGCGAGGTCGACACGGCCCTCGAGCCCGTCTCGCATGCCCTCGAGAAGGCTCGCATGCATCTTGGAGGGCTTGCCGACGGCGGACACGAGCGGGTCGAGCGCGTCGGCGTCCACTGTGCGGCGGGCGACGTACCGGGCCACGGCCGGGATGCTGCCGCTGCTGGCGCGATCCAAGGCGAGCGCCGGGTTCCCCGCGACGAGCGGCTCCACACCCAGCCAGATCATCGTCGGCAGATTCTGATCGGCAGCATCCTCGGCGTGGGTGAGGAGCGCGCTCGCGATGTTCCAGCGGGCGGCATGGTCCAGGCGCTGCAGCGCCGCTGCCAGGTAGAGCCGCACGACCGCGGACCGTTCGTCGCGGGCCAGGCGCTCGAACAACTCGATGGCCTTCGGCGACGGCGTTCCGTCCTCGCAGAGGAGTTGAATCGCCCAGGCGCGGATGTGTTCGTCTCGGTCCGACAGCGCCGCGATCAGCTCGTCAGCCGTCCAGCCGCCGGTGACGTGCAGCGCCCACATCGCGCGCAGGCGCCAGTCAGGGTTGATGTCATTCGTGAACATCCGCAACAGTTCCGCGCGCGTCGTGGTCCCGAGCGTTCCCCGCACGGCTCGTCCTTGGAGGATGACGCGAGCGCGGCGTGCGTGCCAGTCGCTCCGGCTCGTCTGCAGCGCCACCAGCTCGGCGTCGCTCATCGTCCGCAGGTCCGAGTAGCGGCCAGGCCAGACAGTCGCGTGCGACTCGGTGGGCGCAATCCGGAAGATCCGGCCGGTCTCGTGGTGCAGGACATCGGCGCCGCAAATATCGGCGTCGTGCCAGTCGAGCACGTAGAGAGCGCCGTCGGGGCCGATCTCGACGCTGAACCCCACCCACTGGGCGTTGTTCGCCATCACGAAGTCTTCGCCGTGACGCGCGGTGAATCCCGATCCCTTCCGCTCGAGCACGTCCGACAACACCGCGTGCTCGTGGATGTTGGCCATGAAGACGCGGCCCCGCTGCGAGGTCGGGAAGGCATCGGACTGATAGACGCGCGCGCCGCCGTGGGCCGAGCGGTGACGATGGTCGGCGATGGTTTGAATGTCGCTGTAGACGTACGGGTTGAAGTGCCGGCCGCCCTGACGCTGGTAGATGCCACCCGGAACGACGTGCCAGAGATGCGGGATCACGCAGGCGCTCATGACCAGCTGACCCTTGGCGTCGTAGTCGATGCCCCACGGGTTGCTGAAGCCGTGCGCCACGACCTCGAAGCGATCCTTGGTCGGATGGTAGCGCCAGACGCCGCCGTCGATGTCGATCCCCTCGCCTGAGAGGATGTCGTCGGGGAAGGGTTCGCCGGCCTTGTAGAGCCGACCCTTCCCGGCCGGCTTGCGAATCTTCGATGGCGTCGCGAAACCCTGCAGGCCGTAAAGCCAGCCGTCGGGACCCCAGTGGAGACTGTTGAGGACTTCGTGGCGATCGCGGATGCCCCATCCGGTCAGGCGAACTTCGATGTCCGCCGTGTCGGCGCGGTCGTCGTTATCCCGGTCGGGCACGAACAGGAGGTTGGGCGGCGCGCCGATGTAGACGCCGTCGAACCCGACGGCCAGGGCTGACGGAAAGACGATCCCCTCCATGAAGACCTTGCGGCTGTCCGCGACGCCGTCGCGGTTGGTGTCTTCCAGGATGAGGATGCGGCTCTTGCCGGAATTCGAGAAGCCGCGGCCACGCGTCTCGTAATCCAGGTTTTCCGCCACCCACAGCCGCCCGCGATCGTCCCAGCAGAACGCCATGGGCTGCTGGATCATCGGCTCGCCGGCCCACGCCTTCACCGCGTAGCCGGGGACCATGGTCATCGCCGACGCTGCCTGATCGGGCGTGAGGAACGTTTCAGCGCGGCCTTCCCGCTGCGCGATGCCCCACAGCGCTTCCGTGAAGTAGGTAGACCGGTTGCCGCGTGTACTCGCCCCAGGCTTTCGTCAACTCGACGTCGTTGAGCGTGCCGGTATAGACGACGAAGCGATGGCGGACGACTTCGGTCTCGCCGGTCTTGATGGTCCAGTCGGCCAGGCGGGTCCGGGCCGACCCGACGCCGAACTGCCCGTCGACGCGCCAGGCCTGGGGATACCCCGGGTTGTCGGGGTGGTCGAAGATCGCGACGTGCGCCAGATCGCTGCGGCCATCGACCTGCATCGCGACGTCGATCCACATCGCGCGCTGGCCCTCGGCGCGCGCGTCGCGCTGACGCGCCGCGTTGACGACCTCGGCCCGCATGCCCTCGCGCCACGGCATGCGCAGGAACAGGCCGCCGTAGTCGTACTTGCCGACGGTCACTTCGGTCTTCGCTTCACCACGCCACTCGAGGTCGAGCAGGAACCGGCCGTTCTCTTCGCGCATCGACCACCGCTCGGTTTCGGTCAGGACGGCGTTCTTCGCCTCGTCGAGCAGGTCGTAGACCGTCTGCCAGCGAACCTCGTTGCCGCTCGCCTGCGTGACGGTGAAAGACACTCGCCGCCAGTAGTCTCCCTGCGGGTTGTGGAAGTAGTCGCGGCCGTTCACACGCGTGAAACCCCAATAGAGGCCAGTCTGGTGCTTGTGGTGGTCGGGGCTGAATTCGGTGACCACGCCCTTGCCGTCGGGAGTCGCGATCGGATGGAGATACGGCCGGGCGTCGGGCCGGGCGTTCTGGGTAAGGATGGGATCGCGGCGGCCGGTTCGAAAGACGGAGAGGGTGCCCGCGCGTTGATCCTGGCGGATGACCAGTCCGCCTTGGCCGGCGCGCGGCTGCTCGCTTGCTGTTCAGCCACGCCCGCGCCGCGAATCCGGTGCCGATGGCGGCGAGGACGGCCGCGGCCGGGAGGATGAGCCTGGAGTTCGCAGTGGTCATGCGATGCTCCTCCCAGCCTGAGTTCGCAGGCGTCGACGCGACACGATACTCGCACAAAGCCTCACGAAGCGCACGAGGAGCACGAAGCACGCGAATGAAAGTCTACTCGTGTTCGTCGTGACTTCGCGACCTCCGCGTGACGTGGCCGTCGTGCAGCAAACGGTGCTCGAACTGCACGTGTTATCGTCCCTAATCTCTCACCTTGCGGTGCAGAAACACACTGTCGAAGAGCGGCGCCGGCGCGCCGCGCACGGTGGCGATCACCACGTGACGCGATTGCTCGAACGGCAGTCCGAGCGCGCTCGTCATGGCGGCCATCGACGGCCGGGCCTCATTGTGCAGGAAGACGCCGCCCGGCGCGAGCATCGCCGCGATATTCGTCAGCGCCAGCATCAGCTCGCCCTCGTCGAAGTAGGGCAGGATGTTGGTGGCGATGACGAGGTCGAAAGGCTCGTCCGTCGAGGCGCTCCGTCACGATGTCGAGGCTCTGGGCGTCAAGGGCGCCGGCGGCGGCCGAGCCGACGCGCACGGTTCGGCGCAGGTGCCCCTTGAGGGGCGTTTGGGCGGCAGGCGGCGCATCCGCGGCGGCGATGGAGCGGCCCAGGCCGGCAAAATACTCCCGGTACTCCGGCGACAGGGTCACGGTCTCGCTGTCGCGAATCTCGGTCATGAGGCTGAGCACGGGCGGCGTGTCGTGCGCGCGCCGCAAGTGCGAGACCACGCGCGGGTTGATGTCGGCTCCGACCACCTCCAAGTCGCCGAACCGGGCGAGCCCGTGCGAGACGAGCGCGTCCATCACCGCCCAGGGTTGGTAGCTCTCGGGCGGGCCCGCCTCCAGGAACCCCGTGCGCGGCGCGAGATCCAGCCCAGGGCCAACGATGAGGACGCGGCGAATACGGCGGTCCGGATCGAGCGCCTTCAGGATGCCCACGCCGAAGGAGACGAGGAACCCAGCCTCGACGGCGGTGTCGGTGCTGAGGCCACGCGTGCGATAGAGATCGGCCACGGCGTCCGCCGGTCGGGCCGAACGCTGCGCGACGAACTCCTTCTCGTAGACGAACCGCATCACGCGCAGGTACTCGCGGGTGAGGCCAGACGCGCGCGTCTTTGTGTCCGGAAACGTGGCTTTCACCAGCTCGCCGAAGTACACGAGTCGCGGGTCAGCCTGGGGCTTGGCGAGCGCCGTCAGCAGGGCCGTGGCCCGGGCGCGGACTGCGGCGGACACGCGCGACAACGTCGGCATCGCCGCTCTGAAGAAACGCCTCGCGCTCGGCCGCTCCCAGACCATCAACCAGGGCCTTCGCGCTGAGCGCCGGTTCGATTGGGGGGAGGGGAGTGAAGCCGTTCGATTGCAGGAGGTAGAAGACCAGGTGGTCGAGGTCGCCCAGGCGGACGCGGGTGTCATGGGCCGCCCGCAGGCGATCGATGTGCGAGGCGAAGGTTGTGGCGGTCAGCCCCTGGGACTCGAGCGGCCCGCGGAGCGGTGCGGTATCCGCCCACGTGATTCGCTTGACGCCATTGCGCTCGGGCGTGGCGGTCGGGCGCATCTGGCCGGCAGCTGCCGCGCCAGCGAACACACAAGCGGCGAGCACCGAGAGGACCTGCGCGCGCACGCTGCTATTGTGACGGAAGTTGGGGAGGCTGGGGGGCTTCAGGGCTCAAGGCTCAGGCAAAACCTTCGAAACCATACTCGAAGGTCTTGCCTGAGCCCTGAGCCCTGAGCCTAGAGCCGAAGAGTCGGGGAACGCCGCCGATGCAGCGTTCCCCGATGCGATGGCTAGAAGATCACCCGGAAGCGCATCTGGATGAACCGCTGGAAGTTCGACTGAGCGGTGCTGTTTCGATTGATGCGACCGAAGTCAGCGCTATTGGTGTCCTGGTTGTACTGACGCTCGTCGTACTGCGGGCTGTTGAAGAGGTTGAAGGCCTCGAGACCGAACTGGAACCGAACGCCGTTCGTGATCGGCGTCGTCTTCGAGAAGTTTACATCCACCTGCGTGAATGACGGGCGGCGGAACTCGTCGTAGCGGTTCATCGCGGTGCGGCGCTGGAAGTTCTCGCGGATCAGGAAGTAGGGCTCCGTGCAGCCATAGGCCGTCGAAACGGCTAACAGATTGTAGGTGCCGTTCGCCTGGCGCTGGCCGATGCACGGCTTGACGCCGTAGATGAACTGCCCTTCCTTCTTGCCCTCCCGCGCGATGTCTGCGAGGTTGACGCCCGGCGCCAGATCGACGTTGCCGGGCATATCCCAGGGCTGGCCGGACTGGAAGACGAGCATCGGCGCGATCGACCAGCCGCCCAGCAGGTAGCCCGCGATGCTTTTCTGATCGCGGTACCACGGCAGCTCCCATACGCCAGACCCGGTGATGCGGTGCTTGCGCTGCGAGAAGTAGGGAGCCTCGTTGAGGAGTCCCGACACCGCATCGACATAGCCGCCGGTCTCGGTCCATCGCGGCACGTAGGTATAGCTGGCGTTGATCGTGACGCCCTTCGCCCAGCGCTTGTTCGCGACGAACTGCGCCGAGTCGTACACCAGCTTGCCGATGTTGTTCTGGTTCTGGGTGATGCCGCCGAACGCCGGGAACGGCCGCGCCAGCTCGAAGCGCGAGAGCTGCTGGTTCGTGAACCTCGTCGTCCCTTCGAAGCCAGCCACCTGGTAGAACGGGTTCGTCACCTGCTGGTCGCAGTTGTTGCGAGCTCCCGCCGAGGGTGACGTCGCACGTGGCCTGGAACGCCGCCGACGGCTCGTTGTAGGCGTTGAAGCCGGTCTCCAGATCGTAGCTGCGGCTTCCCGCGTACGTCATGTCGAGCGAGACGTTCCACGGCAGCTCGCGCTGGATGCCGATGGAGAACTGGTGCACGTTCGGCACGACGAAGTCCGGGTTCGAGAAGTTCGGACTGCGCCCGAGGAACGTTTCCGGGCCGAGAGAACTCCCGGGCGGCGTCTGAATCCCGTTCGGCCAGGGGTTCGACAGCGCGTAGGTCGGCGTGCGGCCGCCGTCGAGCGACGAAATCAGGTTCGTTGACTGGCTGAATCCGGCATTGTTACCTTGACCGGTCGGGTTCAGGAAGTACTTGCCGTATCCGGCGCGGAACACGGTCTTCTCGTTGATCGAGTAGGCCATGCCGACGCGTCCCTGCCAGTTGTCCTTGTCGAGCTTCCACGGCCGGTCCGGGGCGCCGTCGACGCCGGCGAACCTGATGCCACCCATCACTGGCATACCGACGCGTCCCGACACCGGATTGACGATCGTCGGGTCGAACGCGTAGTTCAGCATGTTGTTTTCTTCCGTCACGGAACCGTTGATGTCCCAGCGGAAGCCGAGGTTCAGCGTCAGCTTGTTGGTGACGCGCCAGTCGTCCTGGATCCAGGGCGCCACGAAGAGCCACTGGTAGTGCGGCTTCGGGTTGACGTCCACGGAGGCGCTGTTCGGCGCGCCCAGGAGGAATGACGCGAAGGCGTTCCCCTCGAGCGCGGCGGTGCTGTTGATCGTGCTGCGCGTGAACTGCCGGGTGAAATCGAGGTTGCCGCCGGAATTGTTGTAGTTCTCGTTGAAGACGTTGGTCGACCGCAGGTCGAGACCGCTGCGGATGTTGTGATTGCCGCGGTTCAGCGACACGTTGGGCTGAACCGTGTAGATGCGATTCCGGTTGGGCGACGAGCCGCGCGACAGGGTGATGAACTGATCGACACTGACCACGGGGAAGATGCCGCCGATGTCCTGGCTCGGCATCTGCTGGACGAGGTTTGACGGCCAGAACTCCGTCGAATCGAAGCCGATCGCCTCGTCGGAGTAGCTCCACTCCAGGAAGTAGGTGTAGCTGGCGCGCAGGTTGAACACGGTCCCGGCGCCGAAGATGTGCACCCAGTCGCCGACCAGCGCGCGGTTGGCGCGCCAGAGCGGAAGCTGGCCCGCCTTGGCCGGGACCGCTGCGGATGGCGTTGGTCCCCCGATTGCCGATCTCGTTCCGCTCGTTCTCGCCCCAGCGGAAGAAGGCCCGGTCGTTGGCGCCGAAGTTGTGGTCGACCTTCCCGACCCAGTTCCAGAACAGGTCCTTGTTGAAGTGCGAGGCCCACTCCAGGTTCCGCTGCCACGGCGCAACCGATGGGTCCACATTGTTCGGATCCGGCCAGTACTTCATGATCGCCTGCGCCGTCGGATTGATGCGGTTGGCAGGAATCTGGTTGCCCGGGAACGGATCGCGCGTCCAGGTGCCGTTCGACGTCGCGGCCGGTCGCCGGGTCGTAGATCCGGATCAGGTTGCCCTGGGCGTCCACGAGACCGCTGAAGTCGCCGGTCTTCATCGCCGGCGTCGGCACCGCGCCGAACAGGGGCGCGGGCGTGCCTTCCCGGTACTTCTCGCCGGTGAACAGGAAGAACGTCTTGTTCTTGAAGATGGGCCCGTCGACGCTGAACCCGTACTGATCGATGTACTGATCGGTCTTCGGCGACTGGCGCGAGTTGAGGAGGAACGAGTTGGCGGCCAGGGCCTTGCGGCGCATGTAATCGTAGACTTCGCCGTGGAAGCAGTTCGTCCCCGACTTGAGCGACATGTTGACGACGCCGCCGGCGGTCCGGCCGTACTGCGCGTCGTACGAGTTGGTGGAGATCTTCATTTCCTGCACGGCTGCCGCCGGCGGCACGTAGGCGATGTTGTTGCCGCCCTGGTTGGCGTTGTTCGGCGCGCCGTCGAGGAGGAACTCGTTGTTGCTGCTCGGCGCCGCCGTTCATCGACCAGGCGGCGAGCGCGCCGTTGTCGAACGGACGGAGGTAGACCGCCTGCGCGTTGTAGTTGACGCCGGCGACGAGCACGACGAGCGCCATCGGGCTGCGCGACTGCAGCGGCAGCTCGGCGATGCGCGCGCTGTCGATGACCGTGCCGCGGCTGGCGTTGCTCGTCTCGAGGAGCGGCGACTCACCTGAAACGGTGACTTCCTCGGTCACACCACCGACGGCGAGCGCGACGTTGATCGTCGCCGTCTCGTTGACCGCGAGCGTCATGCCGCTGCGAGTGTGTTTCTGAAATCCCGAGAGCTCGACGGTCAGCGTGTATTGCCCCGGTCGCAGGAAGGGAAGTGTGAAGTTTCCCTCTGTATTCGTGGTGGCCGTCGCCACTTCGCCCGTCTCGGTGTTGGTGATCGAAACCGTCGCGCCCGGAAGGGCGCCCTTGCTCGAGTCCAGTACCTGACCTCGGACGGTGGCCCGGAATTCCTGTGCGGCGGCGATGCTGGCCGTAGCCAGAAGCAGCGCGGCAACGCAAAGGTACGCACACGACTTTATTCTCATATCAAGCGTCCTCCCAGCGCGTAATCGACTTGCAAAACGTGCATATCGAGGTGCGAAACGTCGCGCAACGGTAGTGGTAACCCATTACATGCGCGTAGTGACGGGGTGGTTATACTACCGACACCCTCCGGTGACAAGCCTGTCTCAGTGACCCCACGGCCGGCTTATGGCAGGGGTGAGTCGGACTTATCGGCGTATCACATCGGCGTATCACTATCGGCGTATGACTATCGGCATATCGCTGATCGGCTATCGGATATCCGGAGGGGGAACGAGGCTTGGGTTGAGCGTTCGCGCCCGCTCGAAGGCCGCGCGCGCCGCCTCCCTCTGCCCGAGGCGTTGCAGGACCAGGCCCGTCTGGTAGTGAGCCGGCGCGTACGCGTCGAAGACCGACGTCGCACGGCGTAAATTGCTCAGCGCTCCCGTCAAATCTCCCGCACTGGCCTTCTGGATGCCGACCGACGTCCACACGAGCGCTTCATGCTCGAGCGCCGCCCGTTGCCGCAGCCGCTCCGCCTCGTCGAGCTCGGCACGGGCACCGGGTTCGTTGCCGCTCAGCTGCAGGACCTGGCCGAGCGCATAGTGCGCCGCCGGGACGTCAGGCCGGATCGCGATGGCGCGGCGCAACGATGCGCTCGCACCGCTCCAGTCTCGCTTCTCCTTGAGTACGCTGCCGAGCGTCTCGTGCGCGTCGGCGTACCGCGGCTCGGCGGCCACCGCTGCGCGCAGGGCGCTGACCGCCCGGTCGATCTCCCCCTGATGCCAGTAAATGACACCCATCAGGTAGTGCGCCTCTGGCCGGGGTTCGATCGCCAGCGCGCGCTCGAGCTCGGCGAGTGCCTCCGGCAGCCGGTCGGCGCGTCTGAGGACGAGCGCGAGGTTGTAGCGCGCCAGCGTGTGGCGCGGTGCCAGTTCGAGCGCCCGCCTGAAGCTCTCGATCGCCTGCTCGACGTCCTGTTCGGATTGTGCGAGCCCCAGCGTGAAGTAGCGATCCGGATCCTTTGGAGACTCGGCGACGAGCGCGCGCGCACGCGCCACGGCTTCGGGTCCCTTGCCGGACTTGACCAACGCCAGAATCAGGTTGTTCGACGCTTTCCGGAACTCCGGCCGCTCCGCCAGCGCGCGCCGGTAGGCGTCGACGGCGGCGTCGAGCACGCCGATACGCTCGAGCGCTTCACCCAGGCGATTCTGAATGTCGGCGTCGCGCGGGGCGAGCCCCGAGGCCTCCCAGAGGAGCGAGAGGGCCGCGCCCTGGTTGCCCTCGGCTTCGAGCGCGATGGCGCGATCGTACGCCTGCCGCGCGCGCGCCGGCTCTTGTGCGGCGGACGTCGGCTGCGCTGTCGGAACGACGAAGAGAATCGCCAGGAGCCACGTCTTCATCGTGTCCATCGTGGCATCGCGTTCATCGTGCTGTGACCGTCGGCTCGTTCGGGACATCGACCCGGCGCGGCTCGTTCGCGGCCTATCCGATAGAGGTGCGTCGCCGAACGGATGTAGATCGAGCCGCCGGCGACCGCCATCGACGCCAGCGTGGCGCCATCGAGCGTGTTGCTGGCCAGTCGCCGATATTGCGGGCCCGGCGCCACAACCGTGGCGACGCCGTCCTCGGCCAGAAAGTAGATGCGGCCATCGGCAAAGAGCGGCGAGGCCGAGAACGTACCGTTGAGGCGCTCCTGCCACAGGACGTCGCCCGTCCGGGCGTTCAGGCACGTGGCGATGCCGGCGTCAGTGACGACATAGAGCTCGTCGCCGACGACGAGCGGCGAGGGCGTGAGCGGCGCGCCCCGCTTGAGCGTCCACCCGACGTGCGTCTTCGAGACGTCGCCCGTGCCGTCCGGCCGCACGGCGAGGATCGCTGGTTGGAAGAATCCCGTCGCGATGTAGACGAGCCCGTGGCCGAAGACGGGCCGCGGCACGTTCGAGAAGCCATCGCCGTAGCTGACGCGCCAGATTTCCTTCCCCGTTTGTGGGTCGTAGGCCGCGGCGCGAAACGCGCCGACGCTGACGACCTGCTCGCGATCGCCCACCTGGATGACGAGCGGTGTCGTGTAGGCCTGCGCCCACGGCTGACGTCGTGAGGTCTTCCAGCGCGTCTTGCCTGTGCGCTTGTCGAGCGCCACGACGAACGCGGCGTCGCCGCCATCACAGTTGAGAATCAGCAGGTCCCCGTGGACGACGGGCGATCCACCGGCTCCGTGCTGCGACTCGTAGTGGAACTGCGTCTTCCAGACCACCTCGCCGGCGGTCGTGAGCGCCGCCGTGCCGTCGGTGCCGAAGTGCACGTAGACGCGGTCTCCTTCCACGACCGCCGACGGGGATGCGTACGAGTTCTTGGGATGCCGGGCCGCGGGTGAGCGCGTCCGGAACACTTCGACGTTGACGAGCTCGCGCCCGGTCGCGGCGTCGAACGCCACGGCGCGAAGGGAAACGCCGCGATCTTCGACGGCCGTCGTCAACCAGATGCGTCCGCCGCTGACGACCGGCGACGACCAGCCCTGCCCCGGCACCGGGATCTTCCACGCGATGTTCTGCTTCTCGCTCCACTCGAGCGGCACGCCGCGTTCGGTGGAGTGGCCCTGGCCGCCCGGTCCACGAAACTCCGGCCAGTCTTGCGCCTGGGCCCCGACTGGCATCGTCAGGACGCCAATCGCGGCGATGACGCCAATGACGCGAGCCACGCCGCGAAGACGCACGAGTCTCACGTGGGTCACTGCGCGGGCGGTGCCGGTAGCATGTTGCGGATGGCGGCGATCCGCCACGTGCTGCCGTCCCGCACCATCACGAAGGTTGACCACATGCGGCGATCGCCGCCAGCGCCGCCGGTGATCTCGTAGCGCCCGTCGGCGATCGCCACGTCGCGTGCGGGGAAGCGGATGGTCTCGACGCGTGATCGCGCGGGTGCCGCCGGTACGCACCGACGAGGCGAGCGTGCCTTTGACGAGCGCCTCGCGGCCTCTGCGCCACTCGCCAGACGAGACGAGCTGGTCGGCGTCGCTCGTGAAGAGGGCCCCGACCGCGGCCGGGTCCTGGCGCTCACGCGCCCCGACGTACTCCTTGACGACGTCGCGGATCGCGGCCTCGTCTTTCGCTGGGTTGGCCGTGCCCTGCCACCACCCGCCAAGGCCGAGTATCAGACACAACGAGCCTGTCGCCAATACGTTCATGGTCCGCTCCCTCCCGATGGAAGGGATCAGACCAGAAACGCGCGGTGGTATCAAATTGTTCGTGCGGTTCGCGGATCAGGTAGGAAGGATCGGCAGAGAATGAGACCGGAGTGCCGCAGCGATACCCTGCCGGCACCCCGGTCCCGCGGCGGTCACCCGCCCCAGACAATATTGCGCAATACGGCCTCCGAAAGGACAACGACCCGCGAGGACCAGACACCAGAACCGTGCCAGTCAAAATGGCCGCAAAACTGCGTCTGTCGCCCAATTTTGCTCAGCGAAGGTCGGCGTGCGCGCGACTTTGCTCATTCCTGAGGCACGCTTGCCGCCGTGGCTGTTCCGCAACAGGTGCCAGGCACCTTCTCCCGGAAGGTGCCAGCCACCTTTCCTGGGAAGGTGCCAGGCACCTTATACTCCCCAGTCGAGCGTTGGGGGCGGCAAGTCAATGCAGGTAAAGACGTTCGTCGACCGTCAGGCGATGAGCCGCGCGGCGGCGCGCGCACGCGGCGCGCATCCTCACCGATGTGCTCGCGTCGCAGCCGCAGGCGCGCATCATTGCGGCGACGGGCGCTTCGCAGATCGAATTCCTCGAGGCGCTGGTGGCTGCGCCCGGGATCGACTGGGCGCGGGTGGAGATGTTCCACCTCGATGAGTACGTCGGTCTCCCGATGGAACATCCCGCGAGCTTCCGCCGGTATTTGCGCGAGCGGCTGATCCGGCCGGCGGGCATCTCGTCTTACCACCTGCTCGACGGCGAACAGGACCCGCGGGCGGTTGCCGACGCGGCTGGCAGCGCGATTGCGTCGGCCCCGATCGATGTCGCCTTTGTCGGCATCGGCGAGAACGGACATCTCGCTTTCAACGATCCGCCGGCAGACTTCCTCACCGAGCGCCCATACCTCGTCGTCCAGTTGGACGAGGCGTGCCGGCGTCAACAAGTGGGCGAGGGCTGGTTCGCCTCGATCGACGAGGTGCCGACAGAAGCCATCTCGATGTCGGTGCGCCAGATCCTCAAAGCGCGCAGGATCCTCTGCATCGTGCCGGACGCGCGCAAAGCCGCGGCGGTCCATGCCTGCCTCGAAGGGGAGGTGTCGCCGCTCGCGCCGGCGTCGATTCTGCAGACGCACGCGGCGACGACTGTGTACCTCGACCAGGCGTCGGCCGCGCAGCTGAAGCACGCGACCCGCGGCGCCGTCTGCGAGCGCGACGAGTCATGAGGATCACGTTCCCGGGGCTCTTCGACCTCCAGGCCAACGGCTTTGCCGGCGTCGATTTCAACGCGCCGGGGCTGACCGCCGACGACGTCAGCCTGGCGCTGGCGCGGATGCGCGAGACTGGCGTGACGCGCGTGCTGCCCACGCTCGTGACCTCTCCCTTCGATGATTTCGCGGCGAGCGCGCGCGTCCTCGCCAGCATCACGGACGCCGCCATCGCCGGGATCCACATGGAAGGACCGTATCTTTCGCCCGAGGACGGTCCCCGCGGCGCGCATCTCCGCGCGCACGTCAGGCCGGCGAGCGCGGACGACTTCGATCGCCGTCAGCATGCCGCCGGCGGGCGCATCGTGCTCGTGACCCTGGCGCCCGAAGTCCCTGGCGCGCTCGCGCTCATCGAGCGTCTGGTGGCAGCGGGCGTGCGCGTTGCCCTCGGTCACACCGCGGCGAACCCGCAGCAGATAGCCGAGGCGATTCGCGCCGGCGCGACGCTCTCGACCCATCTCGGCAACGGCTGCGCGACGGTCCTGCCGCGGCACCCCAACGTCATCTGGGAACAGCTGGCCGCCGACGGGCTCCACGCCAGTCTGATCGTCGATGGTCACCACCTGCCGGCCTCGACGGTCAAGGCGATGGTCCGCGCCAAGGGGGTCGAGCGGACGATCCTCGTCACCGACGCCATCGCCGCCGCGGGCTGTCCGCCCGGCCGATATAGGATGGGCGCCGTCGAGTGCGAGCTCGGCGCCGACGGTCGCGTGTCGCTGCCGGGCACGCCGTTCCTGGCCGGATCGAGCCTGACGATGGATCGGGCGGTCGCTAATACCGTCCGCTTCACCGGGCTTCCGATCGATGCCGTGATAGCGATGGCCTCGGTGAATCCCGCGCGTTACCTGGGGACGACGACCGCCGGCACCGTGACCGCCGAGTGGGATCCGGAGCGATTCGCGCTGTCGGGCCTAACCGTCCACCTGGGGTCAGACCGGGGTCAGACCGGGGTCAGACCAGGGTCAGACCAGGGTCAGACCCCCGTCTGACCCCCGTCTGACCCCGATACAGAACAACTATGAACATCGCATTCCTCGACTGGGCGGTCCTCGTCGCGTACCTCATCATCATCACGGCGATTGGCCTCGTCGTCGGCTACCGCGTCCGCCACAGCGGCGAGTACTTCCTCGGCGGGCGCAAGTTCGGGCCGTGGCTGATGGTCGGGCAGAGCTTTGGCGTCGGCACGCATGCCGAGATGCCGGTGGCGCTCGCCGGTGCCGTCTACAGCGTTGGTGCTTCCGCCATCTGGTATCAGTGGAAGAACCTCTTCATCACGCCGTTCTACTGGCTCATGGCTCCCGTCTTCCGGCGCATCCGCCGGACGACGATGGCCGAGTTCACCGAGGATCGCTACGGCTCGTGGATGGCCGCGCTCTATATCGTGTTCGCGCTGTGTTACTTCATCATCAACACCGGCAGCATGCTCAAGGGCGCCGGCAAGGTGATCAGCCAGGCGACGGGCGGCGGCGTCGGGGTGAACGAGATCGTCGTGGCGATGACGGTCATGTTCATCCTCTACAGCTTCGTCGGCGGTCTGGTTGCCGCGGCCTGGACCGATCTCTTCCAGGGCATCCTCATCATCATCCTGTCGTTCATGCTCATCCCGCTCGGGTGGCAGGTCGTTGGTGGCCTCGAGGGGATGAAGGCCTCGCTCGAGCCGTTCCGGTTCTCGCTCGCCACACCGTCAGGCATCGGCCCGTGGGTGATTGCGATGCTGACGGTGAACGGCCTCGTCGGCATCATGGCGCAGCCGCACCAGCTGGCCGCGGTCGGCACCGGCCGCGACGAGCACACCTGCCGTCAGGGGATGCTCTACGGCAACATGGTGAAGCGCGTGTGTACCGTCGGCTGGGCCTTCGTCGGCCTGATCGTGGCGGCCATGGTCGCGCAGGGGCAGGTGAGCGCGGCGACGCTCGGCGATCCCGAGAACGCGTTCGGGTTCGCGTGCCGCCAGCTGCTGTTTCCGGGTGCGCTCGGGCTCATGATCGCGTCGATTCTTGCCGCCAACATGTCGACCTGCTCGGCGTTTCTGGTCGACAGCGGGGCGCTCTTCACCGAAGGACTATATCGGCAACGGTTCGTTCCGGACCGGACCGACAGCCACTATCTGTGGGTCGGCCGCGTCAGCGGCTTCGTCATCACGATGGCAGGCGTGCTCTACGCGATGTTCCTCATCGAAAGCGTGCTCTATACGTTCCTGCTGACAGAAACGCTGGCGACCTTTGTGGGCATCAGCGTGCTCGGCGGAATTCTGTGGCCGCGCGCGAACCGGTGGGGAGCGCTCGCGAGCCTGCTGACCGCGCTCGCGACCAACTTCATTCTTTATTACGTCACCGGCCAGCGCCTCGATCACTGGGACGCCAACGTGTTTCTCGCCGCGCTCCTTGCCGGCATCCTGGCACTGGTCGTCTTCAGCCTACTTACGCCCCCCGAGCCGGCTTCGAAGATCGCTTCCTTCTTCGCGCGCCTGCAGACCTCGAGCGACGGGCCCGGAGGCGATGAGGCGCTCGACGCGGCGGGCGCGCATCCGGGGGTCCATCGGCCGCTTCTGCTCGTCAACCTCCTGCGTCTCCGTGCCGCCGCCGGCGGTCGCGGCTGGCGCGCGTATCGCGAGGATCTGACCGGGTTCGCCATCGGCTGGGCGATTGTGATTGCGCTTGTCGCGGCGACGGCCGGTTTTCTCGCGATGTAGGTGCGATCGGGGGACGCCGGGGTACCATAGTGGGAGATGATTGCGTTCTCCCGAATCAGCAAGCAGTACGGCCGCCAGGTGCTCTTCGTCGACGCGTCCTTTCAGCTCAACCCGGGTGAGAAGATCGGGCTCGTCGGCCCGAACGGAGCGGGCAAGACCACTCTTTTCCGGATGATTACCGGTGAAGAAACCGCCGACGAGGGCGACGTCTCCGTCCCCAAGCGGATGACGATCGGCTATTTCCGCCAGGACGTCGAAGAGATGTCGGGCCGCAGCGTGATCGACGAGGCCATCGCCGGCAGCGGGCGCGTCGGCACCCTCCATCACGAGCTCGAATCGCTGAATCAGGCGATGGCCGATCCGGCGCGCGCCGACGACATGGACAAGATTCTGGCGCGCTTCGGCGAGGTCCAGGAGGAGTACGAGCATCTCGGCGGCTACGCGCTCGAGAGCCAGGCGCGCGAAGTGCTGCACGGCCTGGGGTTCGACGATGACCGGATCGACGGCGACGTCGGGGCGCTCTCCGGCGGCTGGAAGATGCGCGTGGCGATGGCGCGCGTGCTCCTCGGCCGTCCCGACGTGCTCCTCCTCGACGAGCCGACGAACCACCTCGACATCGAATCGATCATCTGGCTCGAAGCCTTCCTCAAGTCGCTGCCCGGCGCGCTCCTCATGACGTCGCACGACAAGGACTTCATGAACCGGATCGTCAATCGCATCGCCGAGATCGACGGCGGCGAGATCAACGTCTACTCCGGCAACTACGACTTCTACGAGCGCGAGCGCGGCATCCGCGAGGCGAACCGCGAAGCGGCGTACGCGCGCCAGCAGGCGATGCTGGCCAAGGAGCAGCGCTTCATCGAGCGCTTCGCGGCCCATGCGGCGAAGGCGGCGCAGGTGCAGAGCCGCGTCAAGGCGCTCGACAAGATCGAGAAGATCGAGCTGCCGAAGAAGCGGCGGGTGGTCGACTTCGAGTTCCGTCAGCCGGCGCGCTCGGGCGACCAGGTGGCGGTGCTCGAGGACGTGTCGAAGGCGTATGGCAAGCGGGTGATCCACGACGGCGTCGACCTGACGATTCGGCGCGGCGAGCGCTGGTCGGTCATGGGCCGGAACGGCGCCGGCAAGACGACGCTGCTGAAGATGATTGCGGGCGCGCTCACTCCCGATCGCGGCGGCGTCCGCATCGGGGCGAGCGTCAAGATGGGTTACTTCGCCCAGCAGTCGACCGAGCTGCTCGATCCCGATCTGACCATCTGGGAGCAGATCGAGAAGGACTTCCCGCTCGAGTCCATCGGTGCGCTGCGCAACCTGCTGGGCGCGTTTCAGTTCTCGGGCGAAGACGTCGAGAAGCGGATCCGGTCACTCTCGGGCGGCGAGAAGACGCGGCTGGTCATGGCGCGGATGCTGCTCGATCCGCCCAACTTCCTCGTCCTCGACGAACCGACGAACCACCTGGATCTGGCGACGAAGGAAATGCTGGTGAGCTCGCTGTCGCAGTTCGACGGCACGATGATCTTCGTGTCGCACGACCGCATGTTCCTGCGCGGGCTGAGCAACCGCGTGCTCGAGCTGGGAGGGGAGACCGGGACGGATGCGAGCCTGCACGCCTATCCCGGTTCCTACATCGAGTACGTGCAGCGCACGGGCCACGAGGCGCCGGGCGTGCACGCGTAAACAGGCTGTCAGCTATCAGCTATCAGCCTCAGCTGTCAGCCCAGCAGCGGTCGCGCGCAGTTCTATTCTTTTGGCTTCGGCTTCGCGTGCGCGGGCCGCTTTTCCGCCGTGGCTCCGGCCGCTACCAGCGCGCGAATCTTCGCCCGCCGCAATAGGGTCCGCTTCCGATTGATCTGAAAGCGCGATTTCTCACCATTCCGCTGAGACAACTCAAACCTCCTGCTTGCTGGCCGGTTTCCGAGGAGCCGCAGGCAGACCGAAGCCGTTTCCTGAGGCGAAGCCAACCCCATACGATATCACGCCGGCCGGCCCGGCGGGCCGGATTACCCTCGCGGCTCGATGAGGGCTCTGAGCCGCTTGACCCGCGCGGCCGACACACCGCCGCCATCGCCGAACGCGGCGCGGCCGACGTGCACTTCCCGCACCGACGGGATGCGGGCGAGCACAGCCAGCATCGCCTCGTCGACGCCACCGCCAGCGATGATCGTGGGCCGCGTGCCGGCGCGCTCCTGATACGCGCGCAGTCGCTCGGCGCGCACGGCGGGCGGCCCTTCACCGCCGCTCGTCAGGATGCGATCGATGCGCGCGACCGCGGCGAGCGCGTCGATGGCCGCCAGCGGATCGCGCAGCTGGTCGAAGGCGCGGTGGAACGTCACGTTGACGTCCGGCGCCGTCGTCAGCACCTGCGCCACCTTGTCCAGCTCGAGCTCACCCGCGTGCGCGAACCCGATGACCACGCCGTCGACGCCCGCGCTGGCGAACGCTGCCGCTGCCTCACGCAGCGCGGCCAATTCGCCGGCGTGAGTCGTGTATCCGGCGTTCTCCCGGATCATGACCCGCAGCGGTAGCGACACGTGGGCGGCAATCTCCTGCACGAGAGCCAGCGGGGGAGTCAGCCCACCGACTGCGAGCGAGCGAACGACCTCGAGACGGTCGGCGCCACCGCGCACGGCCTCGCGCGCGTCGGTCAGCGTCTGCACGATCACTTCTAGGAGGGGGCGTTCCATGTCAGTGCGCCAGCGCCAGCAGCAACGCGATTACGCGGGTCGTCATCACACCTCTTTGTCGGCCGATCGGCTCGCCACGGTAGCGCCAGAAGCCGCAACGGCTGAGTCAGAACGAGGGAATCACGATGGTGCCGGGAGGCGACGCGGAATCAGGCCCAGGATGCAGGATTGCGCCGATGGGACGGCGGGGTCAGACCGGGGTCAGACGGTGCGGGGTCAGACCGGGGTCAGACCGGGGTCAGACCAGGGTCAGACCGCGTCCAGTGCAGGTCCCGTGCCCGTCGAGTCCCCGATGTCCGTTGCCCGATCGGTCGCTATACTCCTCGGCATGTCCACCATGGCCCGTGCCGCACCCCGCATCGCGCCGGATTCTGGCCCGTCGGCTCGCCCGCAATGCCACGCTCGTCGGCGCGCTCGTCTTCGCAGCCGTCGGCATCGGCGCGACCGGCTACCACGTGTTCGACGACCTGCCCTGGCTCGACGCAGCCCTGAACGCGACGATGATCCTCACCGGCATGGGGCCGGTCAACGTCGTCGTCACGCCCGCCGGCAAGCTGTTCGCGATCGTCTACGCCCTCTTCAGCGGCGTGTTCTTCCTGACGATGGTCGCGGTGCTGCTGGCGCCGGCGCTCCATCATTTCCTGCATCGCTTTCATCTCGAGCTGAGCGAGCGGGAGTCCCGCCACGCGACACCCTCGGGGCCGGCCAAGTCGTAGACGCAGCGGTTCGGCAATCGCCTCAGTCGCCGGGCCCGTCGCACAAGCCGCGAGGCGTCCAATCGTGTGCGGGCGTCGAGCGCGGCAGCGTCGTGTCCTGCAGGATGAGCACGACCGAACGGCGTGGTCCGGTGCCCGTGCCGGTGAGCCTCATCGGCACGCCATCTGGCACCAGCACACCCGGATCGCCGGCCCGCTGATCGAGCCGTCCGCTCGGCGTCTCGAGGCACATCGAGCCCTCCAGCGTGTACCACGCTTCCACTCCGGGGTGGCGATGGATCTCGGTCGACATGCCCGGCTTGAAGACGCCCTCCATGTAGACGGCGGCGAAGCGCTCAGCGCGGACGAGCGGGAGCGGCCCGATGCGGTCGACGCGGGTGCCACCTGCCGGGCGGTATTCGCTGCCGGCGATGGTGAACAGCCAGATCCGGCCCAGCGACTCGACGACCGTGCCTCGCGGTCCCTTCGCGGCGCGCGCGGCAGCCACGGTCGGGAACGTGTCGAGGTGCCAGTAGAGTGGTGGCTGCGCGGGCAGTGCCCCGAGCTCTTCTCGCGCCGTGATGAAGCAGCCGAACTCGCGACCGGCCCGCTCGCTGACCGGCACGCAGGTGCCATCGGTCTGCGCGTGGACCGTGGGTGTCGAGTTCAGGATCACGCCGAGGGCGGTTGCGAACAGCACCGCCTTGCCTGACGGGTACATCGGGCCTCCGTCTCGCAATCTACCCCAGCCGGCGGCAGAGTCGATCGAGATTCGGAGCCGCGTCTGCCTTTGACCGAAGCGCGTGCGTCCGGCTACAATGAGGAGTTACTCCAGCAGTGGGCCACAGAATCTGTTGGTGCTCAAGCTGGCATGAAGAGCTTGAGAGGCTTACCCGGCAGGCTAGTTCTCCAGCAACCCTAGAGCAGGCACCGAACGCCGAAGCGGATCTGGAACGTCGGCCAACGCGCAGATGACGCCGTGCTCATCGTGCGAAAAGAACGCCGCAAGTCCCCCGTCCAGGGCGAGGATCCAGCAGTCCCACAAAAACAACACGGCTGTGACCAAAACGCTGAGAGCCTGGTCGTCTTCGCCGCGTCGCACGAGGCAGCCTGGAGCAACCTCGAGAGGCCGATCTTCGCCTAGACCGCGTCGCACGGCTTCCGCCAACGGCATGTGCTCCGACGATGGCCACACGCTCCAGCCTGTGACCCACAGCAGCATCTGCGGCTGACCGCTCGCTACGCCTGTCCAGACGGCGCGCGCCAAGGCCACGCGTGCGCCAGCATCTGATGGGATCGTGAAGTACTGACGGGCGAACGGAGGGCCGTTTGCCGTCACGCTATGTGGCCAGATCGCCAAGCGGATACTTGTGCTCGGAGGCCCACAATCTGCACTCTTCTCCAGTCAGGAACTGCACCCACCCTCCACAAGGAAGATATCCCGCTTATGGTTCGTCAACGAGCGAGCGTCTCGCCGGTGCAAATTGGTGCCATTTGCGAAACGCTTTGACCCTCGCGCTAATGACGGCTAAAATCAATAGGTTGGTCGTCCCCCAAAGTGGGCCAGTAGCGCAGTTGGGAGCGCGCATGAATGGCATTCATGAGGTCACCGGTTCGATCCCGGTCTGGTCCACCATCCTCGCTCATAAATGCAGGCGAAGGATGCCGCGCCGTAGCGTTGCGTAGCAACGCGGAGGCGGGCCTCCATCTGTCCCGAACGAGCTTCGGCTCGGCAAGCCAACCGAGTCTCTGATAGGCGAGCGGGCAACGGTCTGCTCCGCAGGGCGACCTCACGGGTGCAGAATCCGCCACACTCGTCGCCCCAGAATCTCCGCAGAAACTGCCACCACGTCGACCGATCTCCCGCGGAAACCGATAGCATTTTGCGATCGGCCACTCGGAGGCATCTGTGTTTGCCTTCGGCGGGCGACATGGTCCGGCGACAAACGCTTCGTCTACGTCTTGAAATCCACCGCGGCAGGGCACGCACTTCTACGTCGGGCTCACGTCTGATGTGGCCGCGAGAGTCGCCGAGCCACAACGATGGGCGCTGCCCACACACTGCACGGCGCCGTCCATGGCACCTCCACGTCGTCATCGAGTTCACGAGACGAGCCGACCGCCATCCGCTTCGAGCGCTACCTGAAGTCCGGCTCGGGCCGCGCCTTCGCGAAGCGCCACTTCGAACCGTAAGAGCCGCTGCGACCCTTCGACCAGCTGCCGGTGAGGCCTCGACCACAGGACTCGCAGCGTACGAAGGCGCGCAGTGGGAAGTCCGGGTGCGCGCGCTGCTGTGGCGTCGTAGTCACCACGCGACCCGACAATACCGAGCCCCTCGGCG
>CAWKBU010000018.1:0-847277 GCA_963847975.1 uncultured Acidobacteriota bacterium
GTACCACATGCCGTCACACGCCCACCTCATGGTCGAGGACAACGAGGCGGTGTTCGCGGGCCAGGTACTCGCGAAGATTCCGCGCGAGACGACCAAGACGAAGGACATCACGGGCGGTCTGCCGCGCGTCGTCGAGCTCTTCGAGGCGCGCAAGCCGCGTGAGACGGCCGTCATCTCGGAAATCGACGGTCTCGTGCGGCACGGCGGCGTCGTCAAGGGGCAGCGCAAATCCTCATCGTTCCCGAGGACGGGGGCGAGCCGAGGGAATACTCGCTGCCACGCGGCGTGCACGTGAACGTCCAGGAAGGCGACCGCGTCCGCGCGGGCGAGCCGCTCATGGACGGGCCGAGCAACCCGCACGACATCCTGTCGGTCCTCGGCGAGAAGGCGCTGCACGCGTATCTCGTCAACGAGATCCAGGAGGTCTACCGGCTCCAGGGCGTCAACATCAACGACAAGCACATCGAGGTCATCGTCCGGCAGATGATGCGGTGGGTGAAGATCGAGGAGGTTGGCGACACCGAGTTCCTGATCGAGGAGCAGGTCGATCGCTTCCGGTTCATGGAAGAGAACGAGCGCGTGATTGCCAACGGCGGACGTCCGGCGACGGGCCGGCCGCTGCTGCTCGGGATCACCAAGGCGTCGCTCTCGACCGACTCGTTCATCTCGGCGGCGTCGTTCCAGGAAACGACGCGCGTCCTCACCGAAGCGTCGATTTCGGGCAAGGTGGATCACCTCCGCGGCCTGAAGGAGAACGTGACGATGGGCCGGCTGATTCCAGCCGGAACCGGGTTCGAGTACTACCGGCACGTGCACATCCCGGCGGACGAACCGCCGCCACCGCCGCCGCCGACCCCCGAGGAACTCGAGCTCGAGCGCGAGATGGAGTACTTCGTGGAGCCGGAAGAGGCGTTTACGCGCGACGAGATCGAGTAGAGCCGCGGATTACACGGAGCACACGGATTGCTCCGGGTTCTCCGTTGCTGCCGACGCTAGGCGGAATGCTCGAGGGCGGTGACCGAAGGGTCATCGCCCTTTTTCTTTCTTCGGCCTGCCGTCAGCCCGCGCATCACGTAGTCGCCAGCGTTAACGCGCTTTGGACTTCCCAGATTCCAGTTGACAATTCGGTCAATTCGGGCGATCTGGCAGCATGCCCATGCATGCTGACACGGACCCAGGGGTGATCGAACCGATCGCGCTCGAACAGCTCGTCGCCGCCGCGGAGTTCGGGAGCGACGACGACATGAAGGCGCTGCTGGCCTCGCGACATCCGGCCGATGTGGCGGAGTTGATAAACGTCCTCGACCGGTTCGACCTGAAGACCAAGGTGTTTCGCGCGCTCGCACCGGACGTCGGCCCCCAAGTCTTGAGCCTGGTCTCACCGGTCGCCCGCAACGCCATCGTCGAGGATCTGTCGGTAGACCGTCTGCGGCAGATACTGGAGGAGCTGGACTCCGACGATGCCGCCGATCTCTGGGCTCGGTCCCCAAGGAACGCGCGCAGGCCATCCTGGAGGGTCTGCCTGGGCCGCTGTCCGCACGGATCCAACAACTCCTGCGCTATCCCGCGGACACGGCGGGTGGCCTGATGCAATCGGAGTACGCGGCCGTGCTGGAAGGCGCCACCGTTGAAGAGGCGGTCGAGATCGTCCGCAGCCTCGCCGAGGCGGTGCGCGACATCCACAACGTGTTCGTTGTCGATCATCGCTTCCATCTTCTGGGCGTCCTTCCTCTCCGCGGCTCATTCTGGCGCGCGCAGGCGAGACGGTGGACGCGGTGATGGAACGCGAAGTGATCTCCGTCACCGTGGAGACCGATCAGGAGGAGGTGGCCCAACTCTTCCGGAAATATGACCTCGTGTCCCTGCCCGTCACCGATCCGAGGGGCGCGCTTCTCGGTCGCATCACGGTCGATGACGTCGTGGACGTGCTCCAACAGGAGGCCAGCGAGGATCTTCTCGAAGCTGTCCGGGCTGGGACAGGACGAGCCCATCTTTGACACACCTCTGCGTACGATCCGCCGGCGACTGCCGTGGCTGGGGTTCAACTTGGTGACGACCAGTCTCAGTGCCAGCGTCATCGGGCTCTTCGAAGGCACGATTCAGACCATGGCGCTTGCGGCTGCGTTCATGACGATCGTCGCGGCTCAAGGAGGGAACGCCGGCGTTCAGACGCTCACCGTCATGGTTCGAGGCCTGGCCCTGGGACAGGTCAGCATGGTGCACGCGCGCGCGATTCTGCTGAAGGAGCTCGCGGTCGCGTGTGGCAATGGAATGGCGCTGGGGCTGGCTGCGGGTCTGTCGGCCTACCTGTTGCACGGCCAGGCCCTCCTGGCCATCGTCCTCGGTCTGGCGCTGCTCATCAACTATCTGGTGGCCGCTCTGGTCGCGAGCCTGATTCCGCTCACCTTGCGCTGGATGCGCGCGGATCCCGCGGTGGCCTCGAGTGTCTTCGTCACGGCGTGCACGGATCTGTGCGGGTTTTTCGCGTTCCTGGGCCTCCTGACGATTGGTCTGCGCTATTTCGCCTGAAACGCACGGATCGCCTCGTCTTTCGTGCCGTGAATCTCGAATATCTTGTGCATGCGCACGAGCTCGAAGAGCGCGCGGACCGGCTTCGACATCCCGCACAGCTTCAAGTTCCCACCCCTCGCATTCAATTGCCTCAGAGAGGAGAGGATAGCGCCCAGGCCAGAGCTGTCCACGAAGCGCAGCTCGGCCAGGTCGAAGACCACCTTGCCGCACGGCTCGAGTAGCGGCGCCATGTCGCGCTTGAACTCCTTGGCATTACTGGCGTCGAGCTGCTCGCCGGGCAGGATTACGACGGTCACTTCACCGATCGTCTCCAACGTCAGGTCCATGAAGGTCTCCTCTTTTCAGACTGTCAGTCGGCTCTTGACGAGGGAGATACAGTTTCTCCCGCGCTCGTCGCGGTCGTAGCGGACGTCATCGACGGACTGGGCGATGATGTATACGCCAAAACCGCCGTCCTCGGTGCCATCAAATGCCGGCGTCTTCACCGCGTTCGGGTCGAAGGCTTCGCCCAGATGGTGCAGCCGCAAGATGATGCGGTCGACGAACGCCGTCGCATCCAGTTGAATGTGCTGGTCAGTGCGCCCACCATAGGCATGCCTCATCACGTTGCTGGCGGCTTCGGTGATCGCGAGCTCGAGCTGGCTCTGATGGTCCTCTCTCATCGCCGCACCCGGGAGCGCCCGGCAAAACTCTCGGACAAAGGCACGGGCACGCGCGAGCTCCTTGAGGTCGCTCGAAATCTCCATCTCTGCGTGAGCCAGCGGGCTCTCTCTCTCTTCAATCCTGACCGCGACACACGTCAGATCGTCTCCGAACGTTTCCGAGTTGGAAAACGCCACCGCCGCCTGCCGGATCTCGTCGATCAGGGCCTGGGGCTCGAGTCGGCCATGCCGCCGGACGCATTCCGCCAGGCGGTCGACTCCAAAGAGTTCCCCCGTGCTGTTGCGCGCTTCTGTGAGCCCATCTGAATAGAAGAGCAGCACGTCGCCCGGATGTATCGCGACGGCGATCTGATCGTAGATCTCCTGTTCGCGGACGCCCAACGGCAGGTTCTCCCCCTGCAGCATGGTGCACGTCCCCGTGCTCGCTTCGAAGAGAATCGTCGCGGTGTGGCCGCAGTCGACGAAATCGACCCGTTGGCTCTCGAGATCGAAGCGGGCGTAGCACAGGGTCACAAAACTCTCGAGCTCAATCAGCTGCCGGGCGACTTCCGAGTGTGCCAGGGTCACAATGGCTTTGGGTTCCGGGAGGCGTTCCGGGGGTCGAGAGAGAAAGCAGACGACTCAGCGCCTGCAGAAAGTGGCTCTTCGTGGCGGCGCCCATCAACGCCGCGGGAATGCCTTTGCCCATCACGTCTCCGACGATGATGTCCAGGCACGTGTCTCTGTGCTTGAAAAAATCGTAGAAGTCACCATCGATGCGCTGCGACGGAATCGTGAGGGCGGCGACACGTAACCCCGGCAGATCCCGGGGCGGCTGGTCGAGCAGGAGTGTCTGCTGAATCTTGAACCCGATCTCGACCTCCTGCTCGCGCGCCCGGGCCAACTCCTCCTGCGCCCGCTTGCGGTCCGTGATGTCTTCCGAAATGCCGACCAGATACTTCGGCGTTCCGTCGACTCCCTGAATAGGCACTTTGATGGTGTGCAGGAAGCGAAGACCCCGATGGCCGGTCTGGATGGCTTCCTCCGGAATATCGACCATCTGCCCGCCCGTCAGGACGGCGCGGTCCTTCGCCTCGAAGAACCTGGCCTGCTCCTCGGGAAAGAAGTCGTAGTCGCTTTTTCCGATCGCCGCCGTCCGGTCGATACCCAGCCCCTCTTCCTCCGCCTTGTTCCACCGGACGAATCGCAGGTCGTGGGCATCCTTGACGAAGAGCATGACCGGCAGGTTTTCGAGCACCGAGTCGAGAAAACTGCGGGCATCTTCGAGCTCAGCCGTCCGTCTCGCCAGCGCCTCCTCGGTCCGCTGGTGCTCGGCAAGCTCCAGTTCCCGTTGCGCGAGGCTGTCAGTCGACTGCTCTCGGGGCGGTTCCAGCCCATCGGTCGGTAGGCCGGCCGAGCCCATCACGAGGGCCAGTCCGCGCCGAACCGCGTTCCGCCAGGTCCTGGGCACTGCGGGCAAATCCTAGCATGGCTGATTCCTCGCAGGCCGTTTTGCGCTGACGAGAAGGATGCAGCGGGAAGGCGAGCGCCAGTTGCTCGTCCGGCGTCATCGAGGCCAGACGACGGCGTCCAGCCGTGCGCAATTCAATAGCAACCACGTGCGCGACATCATTGTAGGGGACGATTCGGGCCGATAAGTGCGTGTGCCAGGCGAGCGTTGCCGGCAGGCAGCGCAGAGTAGAATGCCGCGGATGGCGAAGAAAAAGCCCGTTCGCCGCCGCAAGAAGGTCACCGCCAGGTCGGTCGGCCTTGGCGCCCCGGAGACCGCTGACGTCGACGACGCCGCAACGCGTGCGCTGGCGTCGCAAATCGTGGCTGACGGCGGCGCGGCGCTGGCCGTTTATCGCGAGCCGTTCGGCGGCACGCCCGGCCGTTCTGGCGGCATTGCCGATCGACCGCGTCGAGCCGACGCCGTATCAGCGCGATCCTTCGGAGCCGCACGTCAAGCGGCTGATGAACGTCATCGAGAAGCTCGGCAGCTTTCTCGATCCCATCATTGCCGTCCGCCGCGACGAGCATCTATTGGACGCCGAACGGTAATCATCGTCTTCAGGCGATGCGCAAAGCTCGGCGCGAAGTCGGTCGTCGCGCTCGTCGTGCCCGATGCCGGACGTCGCCTTCAAGATCCTCGCGCTCAATACCGAGAAAGCCCACAACCTGAAGGAGAAGTCGCTCGAGACGATCCGGATGCTGCGCGCGCTCGCCGACGAGCGGAGCACGGCGACGGAGCGCGAGTTCGCCTTCGAGTTCGACCAGGCGCCCTTCCTGACCCTCGGTGCGGCCTACGAAGCAGCGGCCACGACTGAGCGGCGGCGCCTACAATCCGGTGCTGCGCCGCATCGACGACTTCCTCGACGTGCGGCTGCCGCAGGCGTTGAAGGAACGCTCACGCCGCGCCGCACTCATCCTGAAGATCGACGACGAGGTGACGGAATCATCAACAAGCTGAAAAAGCGCGGCTTCACCAGCCCCTACCTGCGGCCGTTCGTCGTCGCCGCGATCAACCCGATTCGCTTTTCGACGTCCACCGAGTTCGATTTCGACGACGTGCTGGGCCGGATGCAGAAGAACGCCGACAAGTTCAACGTCGAGAAAGTGCGTCAGGAGGACGTCGTCCGCGCCGGCGGCGGGGCGGCGGAAGAAGAGTCGTAGAAGGAGCTGTCATGGATTTCCCGCATCTGGTCCTTGCCAGGCTGTACGAGCACGTCGAACCCATCGACCGAGGCAATCGCTACGAGGATCCGCTGCACGCCGTGCTTGAAAAGGCGAATCTGGGGCGAGTCACAGGCGGAGGCTCACAGCTGAACGAGTTCGGGGGCATCGATTTCGCAGACGTGGAAATCGAGCTCGCCAACCTCGATCAGGCCGTGCAGATAGTGGCCCAGGCGCTCGAGGAAGCCGGTGCGCCGCAGGGGTCCGAGCTCATTCAAGCGTCGGATGAAGGAGTGTTGCGTGAGTTCGGCAAGCAGCAATGCCTGGCCATCCTCCTCGACGGCACGAGCCTGCCCGATGAGGTCTATGCCGACCTCGATTTCGATGCGCGTCATCGGCGAACTAGGCGCGGCCGCTGGCGACGACAGTTTCCACGGTTTCGCCCAGGGAGCCGACGAGACGAGCCTCTTCTTCTTCGGTCCGGACGCCGAGAGCATGTTTGCCCGGGTTGAGCCGATTCTGCGCCGGCTTCCCATCGGCCAGAATGCGCGCGTCATCCTTCGTCACGGCAAGAAGGCGCTGAATCCGCGTGAGGTCCGCATGCCCAGGCATTGAGTGTCCCTACTTCGCCACTTTCCTCAGCGTCCTCACCACGCGGCCGGAGGTGCCGTTCTCGAGACGGATGATGCCCTTCACGACGTAGTCGCCTGGCGCCAGGGCGCCGAGCGGCACGGTCCCGGTCGCGACGACGCGCGAGTCGTCGGCGCGGCTCAGCGCCAGCGGAACCGTGGCCATGGCAGGGCCGTCGAGCGTGCGGGACACCTCGAGCGTTGCCGACAGCCGCTGACCCTCGGTTCCGCCGTAGATGTCGAACGACGCCCGCGCGGTCAGCTCGGATCCAAACTCCAGCTGGAGAGACGAGACGCCGCCGCGCGAGGCGCTGAGCAGCAGTGAGCCGAGCGACAGCTCGCCGACCTGGGTCAGGCCGGCGTCGATCTCCATCTCCGCGGCCCCCGGCCGCCCGGCGGCGTCGATCGCTGCGGCGCGCACGCGGTACGGCCCTGGTGGGACAGACAGCGCGCCGATGAGCGGGCGTTCGGTCGCGTCCCGGGCGTGCCAGTGCGTCACCACGCGGTCGCCGCCGTCGATCAGGATGGCGCCCGCCGACGCGAGCGTGACCGACGAGTCCACCGGCTCCATGATGATTCCCACGCGCAGCTTCCCGTCGGGGTCGCGCACGGTGAAGCCGCCGATGCGCAGCCGCAGCTCCGTCGCGGCTTCGGTCGAGCCGAGGATGTCGCTCACCGTGAGCCGGGTCGTCCTGGCGGGCGCCGAATCGAGGAAGACGACGTCGGGGCGTGCCCGGACGGTGATGCCAGGACGTGCGACGCGTACGCTGAGGCGACGACTGCGGCCGAACACTTCGCCGGCGATGGGCTCCAGTTCGGCGACGTAGTAGGCCGAGCTCTCTCTCGCGACCCGGAGCAGCGACGCGGTCCCGGTCGCGTCGAGCGGCAGGCGAGTCCCTCCCGTGACACCCGCGAGGTGCTCGATACCTTCGAGCGGGTTGTCTGACCCGATGTCGCCGGCAACGCTCGGTCGCGGCAGCGCCGCGCCAATCCCGACGTCGGCCGGCTGCATGATGAAGACGTTCGCGCGTACGCGCGCTGGCGGTGCTCGCGACCTGGCGGAACAGATCGACCTCCAACTCGCACATGCCCGGCTGGACGCCCATCGGCGCGTCCCGGCGTGGGCCGGCGAGGCCGGCGGTGAAGACGACCAGCGTCTGCGGGGAGTCCAGGGTGCCGCGGCTCCGCAGCAGTCCTTCGATGGACTCGAGGAATCGGCGCGTGCGACAGGCCTGAGCGGAACCGCCCTCGGCGCGCGATCCCTGACCGGTCACGCGGCTCGCCGCGAGCCTGATGCGCGTCGTGTCCGACGTGAAGGGCACCATGACGCCGCCAAACGGGAGCGCGGCAACCATCGTCCGATCGGCCGGCGTGAGCGCGCCAAGCAGCCCGTCGATCGCGGCCCTGAAGAGCTGTTCCTGGCCGGTGATGAAGGACTCCTGATCGATGACGAGCACGAAGCGGCGCCCGGCGGCGACATTGTCGTTCGTGCCGTAAGGTGGTGGCAAACGCGCTGGCGTTCCAGTCGGCGCCGGCGCGGCGGCGACCCGCCGCAGCGTCCGTACCGTTCGCACCCGATCGGCGACGCGGATTTCGACGTCCGACGGCTGCAGGTCCGTCGCCGGGAAACCGTTGGCGTCCAGGGCGACGAAGTCGATGGTCGGACCGGCCGGGCGCTCGCCGGCGATCTGTGCCTGGTGTGCCGAGAGTAGACGTGCGGGACTCGTGGCGGCTGCCGCGAGTCCCGCAAGCGAGAAGAGCAGGGCGAGACGTGTCGAGGGCATGTCTCAGTGTCCAGCTTTCTGCGTTCCAGCTGGAGGCTGCCAGCCGCCAGCTCCCAGCCCGATGACGTTGCTGGAAGCTGACGGCTGGAAACGGACTACCAGCTGAAGCGAATCGTCAGCTGGCCGATGCGGCCGCCCGGATCGTAGGTATTGCTCGGATCCTGGTAGGCGCCGGTCGTGCGGAAGATCGTCGCGCCGGAACCGGGATTGGCGACCGGGTTGTAGTTCGGCGAATCGAAGAGGTTGAGCAGGTCGAACCGGACCTGACGTTCGTCGTGCCGCCGGTCTCCACCTGCTTCGCGATGCCGAAGTCGACGCGCTTGAACCATGGCGAGAGCAGGAGCACACTGCGCGGCGCGCAGTCCCCGGCCTTGACCTGAACGCAGTTCGCCGAGTTGGCGGGCGCGATGTACCGGCCCTCCGGCGCGCCCAGGCTCGCCGAGTAGCCGGTGAGCGTCGTGTTGCTGGTGCTGAACGCCCGCCGGGTGTTGAGGACGATGTCCTCGGGCAGCATCCATATCTCGTCGATGTCGGTCGCGGGGTTCTCCTTGCGGTAGAACTTGTAGACGCTCTGCAGGTCGTCAACCGTCATGCCGACGAGGTTCACGTTGCCGAGGTCCTGGACGGTCGTCTGGAAGCGGCCGACTGCGGTGACGCTCCAGCCGCCCGCCAGCGCGTTCGCGAACCCGTCCATGCTGCTGCCGTAGCGCTGACCCTGGCCGAAGGGCAGTTCCCAGTCGGCCTGGAACTTGATGGCGTGGCGCACGGTCGGGTTGCCGGTGACGGGGATGTCGGTCCACGCGCGTCCGAAGCTGAAGCCGTCGAACTGCGACCCGCCTTCGAACGCGTACTGATAGTTCATGTTCGCCGAGAAGCCGTTCGACAGCCGCCGGCGCAGCTCGAGCTGCAGCGCGTTGTACTTGCTGAACGCCCCGCTGTCGGTCACGTTGTTGCCGTTGACGGCGGGATTGAGGACGAAGAAGTTGGTCGGATAGCCCACGGCCGCGGCCTGATTGCGGCGCGTCAGGTTGCCGTCGAGGTCGCCCGCCGCGCCGGTCGGGTTCGGGTTCGGCGCCGCGAGGCGACCGGCGATGGTCGTGTTCGCCCACGTCGTCCCCGGGTTGGCGTAGGCGGCCGGGTTGGTGGCATCCGTGCGGCCATTGAAGTACGCCAGGTAGATCGGCAGCGGGGCCGTGCCAGTGCCCGACCCGAAGTAGGCGAACGAGCCGGCCCGGTTCGCAGCGCCCGAGGCGTTATTCGCCGCGAGGTTCGTCATCGCGAGCTTGAACTCGTTCATGAACCCGTTGGCGACGAGGTTCTCGCCGCGGATCGCGTTGTAGTTGATCTCCCCCCACTCGTTGTCGCCGCGGTTGCCGACGTAGCGGATCTCGACCGCCATGTCGCGCGAGAGCGAGCGTGCGAAGCCGACCGTCCAGGTGCGCACGCGCGCGATCTCGATATCGGGCGCGAAGGCGTTGAGGCTGTCGGCCCGGTTCGCGCCGACGGCGATCGGATAGGTCGGATCGGTGTTGAAGGACGAGGGGTAGAGGCGACTCGTCTGCGAGAGGAGCACCGGCCACGACTCGCCCGCCGGCACCAAGGTGGGCGTTCCCGTATTCGCGGTCCGATTGAGCGAGACCGAGGCGCCGCGGTTGTTCCCGTAGAGGGTGGTGAACCGGGTGAGGCCCTCACGGGCGTAGGCTTCGGAGTATCCCGCGCGCAGCGTCGCCTGATCGGGGTCGCCGAGGATCTTGCTGAGGAACCCGGACTGCACGTTCGGCCGCCAGGCGATGCTGGCCGACGGCGCGATGTTGTTCAGGTCCGTGTTGTAGCCCTCGCTCCCTTCTTCGAGCAGGTTGTACTGCGGAACGGCGCCGCCAGTGGCACCGGGGGCAAGGACATTGCACTTGCTGTAGAGGTCGCCGTTGCCAAGGCCAGACATCCCGCAGATGCTCGCCATCGTGACCGAGGACATGACGCTCGTGAACGGGGCGAACGGTGTCTGGATGTCGTAGCGGATGCCACCCGTGAGCGTGAGATTGGGCTTCAGCCTCCACGTGTCCTGCGCGAACATGCCGAAGACCTTGTAGCCGCCCTCGAGCGTGCTCGGCGCCAGCTCCTGGTACTGGCCGGTGTCGCCCTGCAGGACCGCCGTGCTGGCCACGGTGGCCACTCGGCCGGTCAGCACGGCGTAGGTGGCGCGCGCGGCCGTCAGCTGATCGCCCGACGCCCCCGGGAAGTTCGTGGTGTTGAACAAGCCGACCGCCGGATCGAAGTCGGTGTTGAACCCCAGCGTGATCCCGGGCACCATCGTCTGCCCCGAGGACGAGGCGTTCGAGATCATGAAGTTGCCGCCGGCCAGGATCGTGTGCGCACCCCGGTTCCAGGTCAGCGTGTCCTCGATGCTGTAGGTCGGCGCCTTGCGCCAGCTCGGGCCGTTCGACGTGAACCAGTCGGTCGTATTGGTCGGCGTGGTGATCGCGAACCCGCCGGAGTCGGTGAATGTGCTCGGGTCGTTACGCGAGGCCTGGCTCGACGGGTAGCCGAAGTTCGAGCCGCTCGCATACGCGGTCAACCCTCCGCGTACTTCGTTGACGATGTTCTTGGACAGCACGGACCGCAGGGCGGTGGCGATGAGCGGCCGGGTCGAGACGAAGTCGCGCTGGTTCGGCGCGCCGGGAAACCGCGGATCCGTGTTGTTCAGGTAGTCCGGCGTCCGCTTGGCCGTGATCGTGGAAAACGATCCTTGCAGCCGGTGATTGGTGGTGAGGTTGTAGTCGAGGCGGACGGTCGGCTGATGCTCGAAGAGCTCCGACGGGCTCTGCCAGACGTAGTTGTCGTAGAGCGGGTCGCTCTGGGCGGCGCGCGTGCCGGTCGTCTTCGTCGACGCGTCGATTTGCGCCGAGCAGCTTCATCATCGTCGGGTCGGTCGCCGAGATCTGGCCGTTGGCGGCCGCCAGCTGCAGCAGGTTGACCTCGCGCACTTCGGTGCCGAACTGGTAGCGGAACCAGCCGTCGTAGACCCGCGGATTGAAGACGGTGCGCGTGCGCGTGAAGCTGTTGGGGAAGCGGACTTGCTCGTAGTGGAAAAAGAAGAAGGCCTTGTTGCGGCCGTCGTAGAGGCCGGGGATGGTGATCGGACCGCCGACGCGCCCACCGAACGTGTGCAGCTTGACCTCGTTCTTCGGCTGATGGTTGATCTCGTTGAAGACGTAGTTGGTGTTGAACTCGGGGTTCCGGTAGTACTCGTAGACGCTGCCGGTGAAGCGGTTGCCGCCCGACCGCGTCTGGAACGCCATCGTCACGGCGCCGGCGCCGCCGCCCACTTGTGCGCCAGCGGCGGAGAGAGTGACCGACACGGCCTCGACCGCATCCTGGCGCGGCGTGACGGACGCGAAGAAGCCGTCCGTGTTGCGCAGGAAGTTGTCGTTGTTGCTCACGCCGTCAATCGTGATGCTCAGAAAGTTTTCCGGGAGCCCGTTGATCGTCGAGTCGCGATTGGTGCCGGTCACGTTGACGCCGGGCAGGAACGCGACGGCGTTCAGCGCGTTCCTGGTCGCGGTCGGCATGCGGGTGAGCTGATCCGAGTTCAACGTCGCCGCGACGGTGCCGTTTTCAGTATTGATGAGTTCGGAGCTGCTCGTGACGACGACCGTCTCCTCCAGCTGGCCGATCTCTAGCGTGAGCGGGATGGACACCGGCTGACCGGGTGCGACGCGGATGCCCTTCGACGTCGCCGTCTTGAAGCCCGCGAGGATGGCGGTGACGGTGTAGGACCCTGCTCCCAGGGCCGAGGCCTGGTATCGACCCTCGGCATCGGTCGTCAGTTCCTGAGATTGTCCGGATGAGTCGTCTTTGATGACGACCGACACGCCCGGAAGGACGGCTCCCTGGCCGTCCTTGACGACGCCGGAAATCGACGCCGTAGCTTGCGCCAAGGCCCCCTTCGGGACCGCGATACTAAACAACGCAACGATGACCGCAATTTTCCAGCGGCTGGCCGAACGCAACATACTCCCTCCCCCGGCACCCTGGCGGATGCCCTCCCTGGTGTTGTTACAGCCGTACCTTACTGCTGACTCGCAAAGGCGAAGTCTAGATCTGGGACGAGTGACGGTCAACGGACAAGTTGGGACGAATTTCTGGGCGGCAGACATTTTTGGCTGATTTTTCGCTCGTCGTTCAAGTTTTCAGGGCCGGGCGATCTCGTTGGCGCCCGATTGGGCGGAGTGAACGGCTGAGTAGGCCTCCATGTCGCACGAGGGCCACTTGTCTTTCCGTGGCAAGAAGTGGTGTATGATTGTTCACAGGAAATGCCGAATAGTTCCCGTCCTGCGGTTCGGTCCGAGCCTGTCTCCGAGGGTGCCGTGCTGACCAAGGCAGCCCTCGGCGCTGCCCGGTGCCTCGGTGTCTCGAACAAGGCGCTGGCGGCCATAATTGGGCTGTCTGAGGCGAGCGTCTCGCGGATGGGTTCGGGCACGTACACGCTCGCGCCGGGTGACAAGGCATTCGACCTCGCGGTGCTGTTCGTCCGGCTCTTTCGCGCGCTCGACGCGATCGGCCATGGCGACGAGGCGGTCGCGCGCGCGTGGCTTCGGAACGCCAACTCGGCGCTCGGCGGCACGCCGCTGGCGCTCATCCAATCGGTTCCCGGTCTTGTCCACGCGGTCTCGTACCTGGACGCCCGCCGCGCTCTCGTCTGAGAAGCGCCGGCTGTCGGGCCGGTGCTGGCGTGCCGTCGAAGCGCAGCACCGTGTCTCGACGATGAAGATCGTCGACACGCTGGCCGAGCAGAGCCTGCTCGAGGACCTGCTCGAGCGGACCAAGCCGCCGGTCCCGGCCGAGTGCCGGGAGCTCCACTATCTGCTCTCGACGCCGTTCAGGTACGGCGCGCCCTATCCGACCGGGTCGCGATTTCGCCGCGCCGGCTTCACCGCGGGCGTGTTCTACGGATCGAGTACGCCCGCGACTGCCGTAGGCGAGCTGGCGTTCCACCGCCTGCTCTTCTATGCCGACTCGCCGGCGACGCCGTGGCCGCGGGCCGCGGGCGAGTACACGGTGTTCTCGGTGCGATTCCGCACCGTCAGTGGCCTGGATTTGACGATGCCTCCGTTGAACGCCGACCGGGATCGCTGGCTGGATTGCGCCGACTACGCGGCCTGTCAGGATCTCGCGGATAGGGCGCGGGAAGCCGGCCTGAACGTGCTGAGGTATGCGTCCGCCAGGATTGCCGCGGGCGTGAACCTCGCGCTGCTGACGTGTGGGGCCTTTCTGTCACGTCAGCCCGAGGAGCGTCAGACCTGGCGCATGCACCTCGGCCCGCATGGTGCCCGCGCCTTGTGCGACTTTCCCGAGGCGCGGCTCGAGTTCGATCGGCAGGCGTTCGCGGCCGATCCGCGAATCGCCGCCTTTGAGTGGGAGCGCTGACGTGCCGGGCCCGCGCCAGCCGCGGTTGTGGCGCTCGGTTTGGTCTCGCGCCTGCACGGCTGGCGTGCTCGTCATGTGCGCGGCGTGTTCCCCCCAGTCAACCGCGCCAAGCCAGACGCCGGAATCGACGTCTGCACCCGTGCGGGTGCTCATGCTGACGGCCACCGCCGGCTTTCGTCATGATTCCATCGCGACCGCTCGTCAGGTGCGTGACGACCCTCGGGACGGCGAGCGGCTTCTCGGTCACCGCGACCGAGGACGTCACCTCCATCAGCGCCGCGACCCTGGCGAACTACGACGTGCTGTTTTTCGCGCTGACGAGCGGCGAGCTCGCCTTCACGGCCGAGCAGCGAGCCGCCATCCTCTCGTTTGTCGCGAGCGGCAAGGGCTTTCTCGGGGCGCACAGCGCGACCGACACGCTCTACGAATGGCCAGAGTACGGCGCCCTCATCGGCGCCTACTTCAAGGAGCATCCCTGGACGCGGGTGGCGTCGGTCATCGTGGAAGATCGCGCCCATGCGGCGACGATGGGGCTCGGTGAGAGGTTTTCGATCGACGAGGAGTTCTACACGTTCCGCGAGAACCCACGCGGCCGCGTCCAGGTCCTGCTGCGGCTCGACGCGGCCTCGGTGGGGGCATCGGGCGACTACCCGCTGGCCTGGGTGCGGTCGCACGGCGCCGGGCGCGTGTACTACAACGCCCTCGGGCACTTCGCCTCGACCTGGTCCGATCCGCAATTTCAGCGGCAGATCGCGGGCGCGATCCGGTGGGCGGCGGGCCGATGAGTCTGGCCGCTCACAAACGGCCCGAACGGCTCACGACGATGACCTCAAGCTCAGCGCGACCACGTTCGGGCTTCACCTGTTCCGGCACTATGATTCACTGCATATGAAGAAGAGTTTGATTGTCCTCGCGTTGCTCGGCGGTGCCGTGTTGCAAGCCCAGCCGGCGGGCCTGCCGGACCCGGTTCGCAAGGCCGCCGAGCGGATCACCGCCGAGCGGCTTGCCCGCGATCTCGAGTACCTGTCGTCAGACGAGCTCAAGGGCCGCAACACGCCTTCGCCCGGGTTCGACCGGGCGGCGGGGTACATCGTGGGGCGGTTGGGCAAGGCGGGCCTCGAACCGGCGGGCGACAACGGCACGTTCCTGCAGCACTACACGATGCGCGAGTCGGAGGTCGATACGGCGGCGGCGTCGATCGAGATCGACGGCCGGCGCTTTCGCTTCGGCGACGACTTCGTGATGCGCGCGTTTGCCGGTCCGGTCTCCGGCAAGCGTGCCGTCGTCTATGTCGGGCACGGCTGGACGGTGCCCGGCAGGAACATCGACCCGTTTGCGGGCGTCGACGTCAAAGGCAAGATCGTCGTCGCGCACGGGCCGCGGGCGCTGCCGAAGGGAGTGGAGATTCCCCTCATCGGCCGCGTCAACGTCGGGGCAAGCACGGTGTTCGCCGAGGCCGAGCGCCGCGGCGCCGCCGCCGTGCTGTTCATCGCCCAAGCCAGCGCGTTGCCCACCTGGGCACAGGCGCGGACCCAGAACACGACGATGCGCGAGCTCCACCCCAGCGTGCCGTCAGCCTACGCGGCCGTGCCAATCACGACGGTCATGGTCGCGCCGCAGGTGACGGACGCGTTGATGGCGGGGGAGCGTGTCGCCGGCGCTGCGCTCGTGGCGCGTGCCGAGGCACAGGACTATCCCGAATCGTTTCAGCTGACCAAGTCCATCGCCATCGATCTTCCCGCGAAGGCGACGACCGACCATCAGCCCTACAACGTGGTCGCCGTCCTCAAGGGCAGCGATCCGATCCTGAGCCGCGAATATATCGCCATCGAATCGCATCTCGACGGCGCGGTCGGCACGCGCGCCGTCAACGGCGACGACATCTACAATTCAGCCGACGACAACGCGTCTGGCAGCGCCGGCACGCTGGCGATCGCCGAGGCGCTCGCGGCCGGCCCCCGGCCGAAGCGCTCGGTCATCTTTCTCTGGGACAGCGGCGAGGAGCGCGGGCTCTGGGGCACGCGGTTCTTTGTGTCGCGGCCGCCGGTGCCGCTGGATCAAATCGTCGCCGAGTTCAACGTCGACATGATCGGCGCCAACCGCGCCCCAGGTTCGCCGGATGCGGACGCCGCCGGCACGACCGGTCCGAACGAGGTCTATCTGATCGGTCCGGGCGTGCTCAGCGCCAAGGTGGATGCGCTCCTCGACGCGGTCAATTCCCGCTATCTCAACCTGCGCTTCAACCGCGAGCACGACCGCGATGGCAGCGAGTTCTTCTATCCGCGCAGCGACGCCGGCCCGTTTCTCGAACGCGGCATCCTGACCATCGGCTTCACGACCGGCATGCACGCCCGCTACCACGGACCGGCGGATGAAGCGCGCTTCCTCGATCCTGGCAAGATCGAGGCGATCTCGCGAACGATCTACGCGCTCGCCTGGACGCTGGCCGACGCGACCGAACGGCCGCGCATCGACAAGCCGATGCCGGCGATTGTTCCGAACTACAAGTAACGCGTCGCGGGAAGCGGAAGGACAGCAATGAAGACTGCGAGCGGGTCACCCAGCAACATTGACGAGTACATCGCCAGCTTTCCGCGCGACGTGCAGGCGGTTCTCAACGAGATACGAAACACGATCAGAAAAGCCGCACCCGACGCGGATGAGGCGCTCAAGTACCGAATTCCAACTTTCGTTCTGCACGAGAACCTGGTGCACTTCGCGGCGTTCAAGAATCACATCGGATTCTACCCAACGCCATCCGGCGTCGAGGCGTTCAAACAGGAGCTGTCTCGATACGAGGGCGCCAAGGGCTCGGTGCAGTTTCCGATCGACAAGCCGATGCCTTTGAAGCTGATCGACAGGATCGTGAAGTTCAGGGCCAAGGAAGCTCGAGGAAAGTCGGCGGCCAAGAAGAAGGCGAAATAGCGCGCCGGCCGCGGCCCGCCCCTGCTACTGCGGCCACCCCTCGCGCGGCAGTCCCTTCAGCACGCTCAGCGCGTTGCGATAGTAGATCTTCTTCAGGACCTCGTCGGGCAGGTTCAGGCCGTACAGCTTCCAGAACGCGTGGTAGTCACGGTAGTAGTCGAAGTACTCGTCGCCGGTTTCGAACACGCGCCAGTAGTACGGGTACTCCTCGGGCTGGAAGGAGTCTTTCCCAAACAGGATGCGGTCCTGATACTTGATGAAGAACTCGCGCGCCGCGCGCGGCTGGCGGCCGAGATCGTAGAGGATGGCGCCGAGCTCGACGACGACGTTGGGATAGGTGTCGAGGAGAGCGGCGGCCCGCTTCAGGTCGTTCGCATGCCAGCCGAAGTGGGCGGCGATAAAGCGCGTCTTGGGGTGTTTGCGGAAGAGGTTGTTGCGTTCGGTCATCAGCTCTTCGAAGGTGACCTGGCCTGGCTGGTTGTTGCGGCGATTGGCGAAGAGCGACAGCTCGAGCCAGCGCTCGTTGTGGAGATCGAGCGGCTGGAAGAACTCCTGAGGCTCAGCCGTGTGGATGAACACGGGGAGATCCAGGCGGGGAAACGCTTCCCAGATCGGATCCAGCTCCGGGTCGTCCACCTTGAGCCGGCTGCCATCGGGCTTGCGCGTGGTGAGGCCGAAGCTCTTGGCAATCTCCCCGACGCCGATGGCTCCGGCCTTCATGTCGGCTTCGAGCTGCCGTACCGCCTTCTCGCCCCAGCCGGGGCCGACGTTGCGGAAGTCGATGCCGGCGAGCACGCGGAATCGGTCCTTGTGCGGGCTGGCGTCGATCGCCTGCAGCGCGCGTGTCAACCGCTCGCCTGACGAGTTGTCGGCGCTGACGAGCACGCGCAGGTTGAGCGCGTCCATGGCCGCGACCACGCCGGCGATAGCCTCCGGTGAGGTCAACGACGGCGGGTGCCCGTGCACGTCGATCGCCGGGAACTTTGCCTTGGGCACGGGATGCACGTCGGTGACGAGCGTCGAACGTGGACGATAGTCGACAATGCTCGGCGCCGGCGTGCTGGGCGCCTGACAGGTTCCAGGGCGGGTCTCGGTCATGCCCGGCGGGCACTCCTCCCCGGGCCGGATGTTCGTCCTGGCGCCCCCCGGTCCCTGTTGCGCGGCGCCCATGCCGGCGACGGCGGCAACGGTGGCGAGGGTCAGCAGGCCGAGCACGACGGTCGATCGGGGCATGGTCTCTCCTGTTACGCTCATCTCGGACGGACGCCGCGGCGAACTGTCTCCGCGAGCCGACCCGTCCGCTGAGGTTCCTTCTAATGTTACAGGCGCGCCACCTCCCGCGACCAGTTGTCGCCGCCATCGACGCGAGCAAGATCCTCGGGATTCGCGCCGGTGCCCGCTCGGACCATCGCTTCATCGGCGTCTGGCCGGTCGTCGTCGACGGGCGGGTGTTCGTCCGTTCGTGGACGTTGAAGGCGGACGGCTGGTACAGGACGTTTCTGGACGACCCGCTCGGCACGATTCAGGTGGGTGAGCGGCACGTGCGGGTGCGGGCGGTCAGGGTCCGGAGCGCACGTATCATCGCCGCCATCGAAGAGGCCTACGCCGCGAAGTACTCGACCCCCGCATCGCGAAAGTACGTGCGCGGCTTCCGTACCGGCACGCCGCCGCGAGGCGTCGATTGAGTTCGTACGCCGGTAGCACACCCGGTCAGCTTATTGCGGAGTGACGAGGGACGGCACTACTTCGTGCCGACTCCCGCCCGGATGCCCAGAACCACGGCCCCGGCGCTCGTCGTGAGCCGCAGGTCGGTCACGTACTCGAGCCATCCTTCCAGTCCGCGCTCGGCGAGCAACCGTCGGAGGTCGATGAGGATCCGGTCGTGATCCATCGTGATGCCCGGCGGCAGCGTCACCATGGTGGGGAGGGCCGACGCCGCCAGCGCGACGAAGCGGGAGGCATGCGACAGCCGCAACCCCAGCACCGGTCGAGAGGGCAGCTCGGGTTGATCCTCGATGGCGAGGGTGACCGGAATGGTCGGCAGAGCGGCTGGTCCCGCCAGCCGGATCTTGGCGGTCACCTGGTTCCCGGCTTCCGACTCAATCGTCACCTCTCGAATCTTCCCTCCGGCCGGCAGCAGGCCGGCGATGAGCTCGTTGATGGCACGGTCGGAGATCGGAATCGTCGCCGTGACGTCAGCCCCCGCCAAGTCCGGAAAACCATCGCGCAGCTGTCGTTGGAGGAGGTCCTGGCAGAGGAGGGAGAGCGGGTGCATGGAAGGAAAGTACCACGAACCGGTTTACGATTGTGGGCGAACGGTTCGGCGGATGGAGATGGCGACCGTCCGGAGCGCGCGCGTCTCAGGAGCTCGATGGCAACGATAGCGATTGGTGACATCCACGGAAACCTTCGAGCGCTGTCCGATCTCCTTGACCAGCTTCGGCCCGAAGTCGCCGGCGGCGATACGGTAGTGATGCTCGGGGATTACATCGATCGAGGTCCCGATTCGAAGGGTTGCATCGACGCGATTCTCGCCTTCGCGGGTCAGGTGCCGGCGACGGTCGTCGGCCTCTGCGGCAACCACGAGGACTGGATGCTGCAGACGATGGGTGACTACACCCGTCATTCCTGGCTCCTGGGCATGCAGCCGCTCGACACCATTCAGAGTTACTCGCCAGAAGCGGCGCGCGCCGTCCGCAAGGCGGCCCGAGAAGCGGGTCTCAGGCTGCATACCGGGTCGTACCAGCTCCCGTACCACCTGTTCTTCGAGGCGCTGCCGCCAGCGCATCGCGCGTTCTTCGCCGGACTGCGTTCGTGCTTCCAGTCGGAGGAGTGCATCTGCGTCCATGCCGGTGTCCACCCTGGGCTTGCGGCCACCGCTCCCCACGAGCATCCGCGCAACAGCCTGGTCTGGGGTGCCCGCGACTTTCCCGAAGCGTACGCCGGCGCGGCCATGGTCGTCTACGGACACCACAACAACGCGGATATCGACGCGAACGGTTGGCCGCATCCGAGGGTCCTCGGCGCAACCGTCGGGATCGATACCATCGCGCATGGTGTGCTGACCGCCATGCGTTTTCCGGACCGCCGCGTCTTCCAGAGCGCCAGGTACTCGGCGAGCTGGACTGAAGCCGAGGGGGCTGACCATGACTGAGGAGAAGGCCTTGCGCCAGCTGCTGAGCAAGCTGCTCGAGTGGGGAGATGCGCACGTCGATTTCGACACGGCGGTCGCCGGCATTCCGGCGAAGTTCCGCGGTGTGCGTCCGCCCGGGGCGCCGCACTCGCTCTGGCAGCTGGTCGAGCACCTGCGCCTCGCGCAGTTCGACATCCTCGATTTCTGCGTCAACGCGCAGTACGAGGAGAAGAAGTGGCCAGACGACTACTGGCCGGCTGATGCCGCACCGCCGACGGCGCGCGCGTGGAATGCGAGCGTCGCGCGGTTCGCTGCCGACCGGCGGGCGTTGCAGAAGCTGGCCGTCAATCCGAAGATCGATCTGACGGCCAGGATTCCGCACGGCTCCGGCCAGACCTACCTGCGGGAACTGGTGCTCGTCGCCGACCACACCGCGTATCACGTTGGCCAGCTCGTGCTCGTGCGGCAACAGCTGGGTATCTGGAAGCCGAAGCGCGGCTAAGCAACGGGGCACGCAGTTGACGAACGAACGTCGCGTCCGAATGCTGGTCTTCCTGCTGCGCCTCGCGGGCTGTGCCACCGCGTCGGCGTTCCTGGCGATATTCCTCCCGGTCGAATGGATGGCGTCGACGCACCGCTGGCTGGGGCTCGGTGAGTTTCCGCGCGCGCCCGTCGTGGACTACCTGGCCAGATCGATCGCCGCGCTGTACGGGTTCCATGGCGTCTTGCTGCTCATCATCTCCGGAGATCCCGTCAGGTATCGGACCATCGTTTCCTACGTGGCCGTCATGAACGTGGTCTTTGGCGCCCTCGTCTTCGCCATCGATCTCCACGCCGGCTTGCCGCTGGCGTGGACGCTTCTCGAAGGCCCCCCGATCGCATTCTTCGGCGTCGCCGTGGCGTTCCTCAACCGCCCCGCGCCGGGCTGAGCTGGTTCGGGGGCGACCCGAATGCCGCGTGGTACCATCCTGGTCCCGTCACGAGTCGGCGAGGGACAGGCGGTGCGGCGCCCAGCCTCGCGCCGCGCCGGCCGCGGGCCATCTGGCAGCGATGGGAGACTCCAGCAGGAATCAGGATGGCAAACGGCAAGACCTGTCCGGCCTGCGGCAAAGACATCGGCGTGTGGGCGATCGTCGCCGCGGGCTTGCCCAGCCGCATTCGATGCCCGCACTGCCGGACGCTGCTGCGATACGACGGCGCGCTCGTGCTCATGGCGCTGCCGTTTGCGATCGTCATCGCCTCCGCGCTCATCATCCACGAGGTGGCCGTGGACGTCGGGGTCGCCAAACCCGGCCTCCTCGTCATCGTGCTCGTGCTCGTGACGTGGGTGCCCGTAGAGTTTCTGCTCGCGCTGTACTTGCGAGACCACCGGACATTGCACATCGCCGACTCGAAACGGGTGCCGCCCCGCGGCGCCTAGCCGGGCGAAACATGGTCCGCACCTCGCCCCCTGGCTACTTGACGCGAGCCGGCCGAGGGCGAGATGAAGTACGCCATGCACGTGGGAGGCCACGGCCAGTACGCGCACGTGAAGCTTCGCCTGCTCGGCGCACCACGCGGCAAGGACTATCTCTTTGTGAACGCCACCACGGGCGGATCGATTCCGTCGCAGTACATCGAGTCGGTCGAGGCCGGCATCAGGGAAGCCCTCGCGCGAGGAATCGTTGCCGGCTATCCCACCGGCGGCGTGCGGGTCGAGCTTTGCGGTGGCTCCTATCACGACGTCCACTCGACCAACGCAACCTTCAGGATCGCCGGCTTCCTCGCGGCCAGGGATGCACAACAGAAAGCGGCGCCAGTCCTGCTCGAACCGGTAATGCTCCTGGAGGTCACGGTGCCCGAAACGCACGTCGAGGATGTGATGAGGAACATCATCAGCCGTCGCGCGGCAATCGACTCACGTGAGGATCTCGAAGGGATGTGCGTGATTCGGGCGCGAGCGCCGCTGGCGGAACTCCTCGGCTACGCGACCGACCTCAGGGAGCGGACGTCCGGACGCGGCGCGTTCAAGACGCGGTTCTATAGATATCAGCCGCGTCGTCTGGCGGGCGGCGACGGTGAACAGCGGGAGTCCATGGTGGGCGCCCCGCTCAAGCCTAAGCCAGCGTCTTGGGTGACTGGCGTCGCTCTGCCAGAACCAGAAGGGCCTTTGGACGATCTCCGGATTACTTGACGGGGGCCCGGCCGAAGGGTCGACTATTGATTCACGCTTCGGACCCAAGGTGGCATGAGTTCAGGACGGAGGAAGCAATGGTTCGCTCGCTGCTACTCGGACTCGTCTTGGCCACGGGAGCGGCTCTTCAGGGGTTGCCGGCCGTGCGTGCTCAGACCGCCATGCTGGCGCAGGCGCCGCTTGCTCCATCCGTAACTGGCCAGCCGTCGCAGGACATGTCGCCGCTGGTGCCGCCCACGACGAAGGCTCCGTTCCGGGTGACCTTCCAGAATCCAACGTCGCCGCAAGATCCAGACGCTCTGCGCCGCCTCAAGGAACTGGTCGTCACTGACACCAAGGTGTCGTGTGGTCTGACGATGGTGCAGGTTGACCCGAAGGTCGATCCCAAGATTCGTCGCGAGCTCCCACGCCCGGCCGGCCAGAAACCGAACCTGCTCAGACAGCCGGATTTCAAGGTTCGACGAATCACGCCGACGGTCTGCCGGGAATGACGGAGGATTCGTCCCGAGCGGTTGCGTGACACTCGAGCGAACCGGCGTCCTATCGCGCCATAACCCCGGCTTATTTGCCGATCGCCCAGGTCCGCGGATACTGTGTTCGCGGAGGATGCCGCCGTGAGCCTGACGATCGTGTGGAGAAACCTGCTAGTGCTGTGCGCCGTTGGCGCGGTGTGGATCCTGCCCGCCGCGGCCTGGCAGGGCGCCTCGCTTGACGGGCTGCTGAACGCCACGACGTTTCGGAATGTCGGCCCGTTTCGCACCTCCGCGTGGGTGACGGAGATCGCCGTCCCGGATTCTCCCGCGCGCGACCACCTCTATACGATCTACGCCGCGACCAGAACCGGCGGGCTCTGGAAGACGACCAACAACGGCGTGACGTGGGACCCGATCTCCGACAGCGTCGAAGTCGCGGCGGTGGGTGCGGTCGCCGTCGCGCCCTCCAATCCGGCGATTGTCTGGATGGGCACCGGGGATCAGGCTAACGCGCGCTCGCTCGTACTCCGGCAAGGGCGTCTACAAGTCCACCGACGCCGGCAAGACCTGGCAGCCGATGGGCCTGCCCGACAGCCATCACATCTCCCGCATCGTCATCCACCCGACCAACCCCGAGATCGTTTACGTCGCGGCGATGGGCCATCTCTTCTCGAGGAACGAGGAGCGTGGCGTCTTCCGGACGCGCAACGGCGGCAAGACGTGGGACAAGGTGCTGTATGTCGACGACGGCACTGGCGCCACCGATCTCGTGATCAACCGCAAGTCGCCTGACACGCTGTACGCCGCGATGTACGAGAAGCACCGGACGCCGTGGCAACTGGTGCTTGGCGGTCCCGGCAGCGGTGTGTATCGCAGCGACGATGGCGGCAGCAAGTGGCGCAAGCTCGAGGGGCTGCCGGCCGGCAACGTCGGGCGGATCGGCCTCGATATCCAGCAGCGCAATCCGAACGTGTTGACGGTTATCGTCGAGAACCTGAATGCGAGGAAAGAGGGCATGCCGGCGCGGATTGACGCCTGCCAGGCGACGAGCGGGCGAGGGGCGGCCGCTGGCGGCGGGCGCGCGGGACGCGCCGGTGGTCCGATGGGGAATGAGGTCTACCGCAGCGAAGACGGCGGGCGGGCGTGGAAGAAGCTGCACGGCGATGACATCGATGTCGCCGGATCGAAGGCGCCGTACTCGTTCAATCAGATCCGCACCAACCCTGCCGACCCATCGCAGATCGTCGTGACGAGCGACACGATGTACGAGTCGCGTGACGGCGGCAAGACCTGGAACTGCGACTTCTTTCGCGCCGTGTTCGGCGACTTCCGGGCGATCTGGTGGGACGAACAGGATCCGCAGCGCATCATGCTCGGCAGCGACGGTGGCGTGAACGTGTCGTACGACGGCGGCCGCACTGCCGACTACTTCCTCAACAAGCGCATCGGCGAGGTGTATGCGGTCGGCGTCGACATGGATGATCCCTACAACGTCTACGGCGGGCTGCAGGATCACGAGTCGTGGAAGGGGCCGAGCAACTCCCGGAACGGGATGATCACGCTCGAGGATTGGACGACGGTTGGCACCGGCGACGGCATGTACAACCAGATCGATCCGACGAACTCGCGTTGGGTCTACAACAGCTTTCAGACCGGCGGCCAGCGGCGCTTCGATCAGCTGACGGGGCAGGCGACGAACATCCAGCCGCAGCGGGCCGCGGAACGCTCCGGCGCTGCGCTACAACTGGGTCACGCCGCTCGTGCTGTCGCCGCACAATCCGCAGATTCTCTACACCGGCGCGCAGGTGCTCTTCCGCTCCCTCAACCGCGGCGATGCGTGGCAGGAGATTAGCCCCGATCTCACGACCGGAGATGCGACGAAATGCGGTCTCAACTCGGGTTATGTCCCCTACTGCACGATCACCTCGATCTCCGAGTCGCCGCTGACCGCCGGCGTCATCTGGATTGGAACCGACGACGGTAAGGTGCATGTGACACGTGACCACGGCGCGGCCTGGACCGACGTGACCGCGGCCGTCGCCTCGGCGGGTGGTCCGGCCGATCGCTACGTCAGCCGCGTGTTCGCCTCTCCGCACGACGCCGGCACCGCGCTCGTGGCGAAGAGCGGCTTCCGCAACGACGACTTCCGGCCGTTTCTGTATCGGACGACAGACTTCGGCAAGACGTGGACGAGCATTTCGGCCAACCTCGTCGCGTCGCCCATCAACGTCGTCGTGCAGGATCGCAAGAACCCCAACCTTCTCATCGTGGGGAACGACCTCGGCGTGTGGGTCTCCATCGACGCTGGCGCCGCGTGGACTCGTCTGAAGGCGGACCTGCCCACGGTGCCGGTGCACGATCTGACGATCCACCCGCGCGAGAACGATCTGGTGCTGGGCACGTACGGCCGCGGCATCTTCCTTGGCGACATCACGCACCTGCAGGAGCTTTCGACAGCAGTGCTCGACAAGCCGCTTCACCTCTTCGCCGTCGAGCCGCGGACGGCCTACAACTTCAGGGCGCAGGGCAACTTTCACCTGTTCGGCAATGCCTACATCGAGGTTCCCAACGAGCCCGACGCGCTCATCGTCAACTACGCGCTGCGGGCCAGAGATGCCGCCGGCGCGCGCGTGACGATTGCCGACTTCAAGGGGAACGAACTCGCCCAGCTCAAGGGCCCGGCCGAAGCCGGACTCAACCGTGTGCCATGGAACATGCGGGCCGGTGCGGCACCGGCGGGTGGGCGAGGCGGCAGGGGTGGGGTTGGCCCCACGTTGCCGGCCGGTGAGTACCGGATCACCGTCGAAGTGGCGGGTCAGAAGGAGACGACGGTCGGCCGGATTCGCGAGCGCCTGCGGTAGGACCGTCTCCAGGCGCGGCGGATTAGAATGCCCCGGTATGTGCCGGGACCCAATGCCGCGTGGCCGGCGCCGCTCGAGTGCCGCGATCGCCGTGGCGCTGCTGGTCGTCGCCGCCATTTCGAGCCACGCGCAGGGCCCGGCCGATGTCGCCGCCTATCGGCAACTCATCGACGAATACCGTGCGGGTCGCCGCGTGGGCGATGCCGACATCAGCCGATTGACGAGCGATCCATCCCTGGTCGGCCGCATCGTCGAGCCGACGAGCGGCTGGTCCCCCGTGGAACTCACCGCGGCGGCCATGCTGCACACCGACCTGGGCCTGCTGCTGGTCAAGAAGGCAAGTCAGCCAGACGCTGGCGCCCACATCGATGCTGCAACGGCGCTGCTCCGAGCGGCCGTCGAGCGCAGTTCCGGGCAGGCCGAGTTCGCCCGCCGCTGGCGCGGCACGGTCGCGGGCCTTCTCCAGGCCTTCGGCGCGGTTGAGATCGCGTCGAACCTGACCGCCAACGGGATGAAGTGGCTCACGCTGTCGGAGGCGCAACTCCGCGCGCTGGCGGCGGTCGAGATGGGTATCACGGCGGAGATTCAGGCGGCGGTTGCTGGTCCCCTGAGCGGGCCGCAACCGAAGCGGACGCCAGTCGTTCCGCTCGACGCGCGCAGCGAACTGCGGGTTGCCGCGCGACACTTCGAGGACGCCCTCGCCGCCGATCCGTCGTGCGCGGAAGCGGCACTCCACCTGGGCCGGGTCAAGCTCCTCGATGGCCGCGATGCCGAAGCCGAACGGTCGCTTCGTGTGGCCGCCGCCGGTGACACCCTGCCGGTGCGTTACCTCGCGATGATGTTCCTGGGCGTAATCGCGGAGCGCCAGGCGCGTTACGACGATGCGGCGAAGCAGTACCGGGCGGCGCTCGACACCTTCCGTTGGGGCCAGTCCGCACCGCTTGCGCTGTCGCATGTCTACATGCGAACCGGCCGTGAGCAGGAAGCGCGTGAGGCGCTCGCAGAGCACTTCACGATCACGAGCGGCCGGACCGTCGAGCCGCTCTGGACTTACCTGGCCAATCCCGCGACCGACCTCGGACCCTCTCTCGATCAGCTGCGGGCCGAAGTGTGGCGATGAAGACTGTCGCTACTCTCATCGTCGCGTTACTTGCCGCCGGACAGTCAACGCCGCAGCGCTTCCTGAGCGGCGTCGACGTCGTCACCGTGGATGCCCTTGTGACTCAGGGAGGCAGGGCCCTGAGCGGCTTGAGGGCGAGCGACTTCGAGCTGCGCGACAACGGGGTCCTGCAGGAGATCGACTCGGTCACGGTCGACGAGATGCCGGTCAGCATGTTGCTCGCGCTCGACACGAGCAACAGCGTTGAAGGCGCGACGCTGAGCCATCTGAAACGCGCGGCGATCGCGGCCATCGACTCCTTGACCAAGGACGATCGCGCCGCGGTCCTGACGTTCGCCGACGCCGTCACCCTCAGGGCCGACTGGAGCGCACCGTCGCAGCCCCTGCGCGCTGCCATCGCCGCGTCGGCCGCCAGGGGGGCCACCTCGCTCTACGATGCCACTTACGCGGCGCTGACGATCAAGGACGAGCTCCCGGGCCGGCGCTCGTTCGTCCTGTTGTTCAGCGATGGCGGGGACACGTCGAGCTGGCTGCCGGCGCGGGCCGTGATGGAACGGGCCAGACGTAGTGACGCCGTGGTGTACGTCGTGGCGCGCCGGCAGCCGCGGCGGGATGTTCGCCTGGAGTACCGGTCGGGGATCGATCTCTGGGCGGGGGCGACAGGCCCTCAATCGGAGAATCCCGCGATGCTGCCCACGATGGCCGAAGTGACGAACATCACCGGGGGCCACGTCTTCATCGCGGAGCGGGCCGACGAGCTGGCGGCGCTCTTCTCCACCATCGTGCGGCAGTTTCGGAGCCGCTATGTGCTCACGTACCGGCCGCAGGGCGTTGCCGCCACGGGCTGGCACACCCTCGATCTCCGTCTGAAGAGCGGCAGGGCGACCATCAGCGCCCGCCGGGGATATGCGAAGTAAAAATCGACGCGCTGGGCTTCATCTCGGCCATCGGGTACTGGGCGCGCACCCAGACCCGCGGCAGAGAGTCTCACCGCGGCACCGACGCTGAATCCCAGCGCCGTCTTGACGTCGTGATCCACGGTGATCGTCTCCGTCTCACCGCCGTTAGAAGCGAGGGTGTTCGACGCCGTGAACGTGCGCGCGCCGGTCTGCTCCCCCACGTTTGCCGAAATCTCGACACGAGCGTCGAGAGGGAGACTGTGCCGACGCCGGAGTAGTGCCCGACGATCGCCATGATGATCACAGCGAAGGACAGGAAGGGTTGCCGGTTGGAGCGTCTCATGAGTGCAGCATCCTCGCCGAATCGCGGAGCGGCGGTGTTTAGCGGAGACCGACGGCAGCCATCGCCTGGGTGACCGCTTGTGTCGCCGCGCCACCTTCCCCATACAGGTCGATGGCTGCCTGGACTACGGCCGCGGCCGCCATCGGCAAGCTAGCGTTGTTCGGCATCAACTGTGTCTCCGCGCGGAAGAACACCTTCTCGATTTGCGCACGGTTTGCGGCGCCCACGCCGTTGACGGACAGACTGGACGTCGCGTTTCGGCGGCCCTTGACTGCAAGGTAGAACGCGTGACTGAGGAGGGTCGAGTTTAGATGCACGCCGCCGCCATCGGTGGAACCGGTGTCAAAGAAGGACACGAAGTTGCCGTTCGAAAAGGCCGCGGGTGAGAAGGCAACCAAGGTCGGATTCGTCGAGGTCCCGCCTGTCACAATTAACGCGTAATTCAGCATCTTGCTGAGATGATCGGGGTAGCCCATCGTCCCGAACTCATGGCGGATAGGAGATTGACGCGGGATAGCTCAGGGACCGGTTTGGACCGAAGCCAGTGATGTCTTCGCCCATCAGGTAATCGGCCTTGAGCGGGCCCGACCCGCCAGGCTGATAGAAGAACTCGACGCTCGTGCCGAAGACATCCGAAACGGCCTCGTTGATCGCACCGCCGTGGGAGGCCCCAAGCACGTATCGGCCGTTGCTGCAGAAGAACGGTCGGCGATTGCCCTGGCCGTCCGTCAGCACGGTCGTGCTGCACGGGAACGTGGCACCGTTGTACGCGAACGACGTCGGCCCGAGCACGGTATAGACAACCGGTACGAAACCGCTGCCAGTCCGCTTGCTTAGCGAGAAGTACGTAACGCTGTGCATCAGCTCGTGACGCTACGACGTCTATAGCCGTCACCGGGACCCCTCCCGTGGTCTGGCCGTACACCATGGCACCGTTCCTATCAGGACCGAAAGGCGGCGAAGATGAAGAAGGCGTTGTTGCGCCCTTCGGGACCGCTGTGGACGATGTCGCTTATCGGCCGGTTGCTGCCGTCGAGTTCAGACCAATTGTGCTGGCGGAAGAAGTAGTCGTAGGAGAGCCCAGTGTTCGTGTGGGCGTCTACAACGTAGCCGTTCGTCCAAGTGTTCGTCGGGTTCGACCCGAGATTGTTGTCGGTGGCGCTATTGCCATTAAGCATGCGGTTGAGGGACGGCCGAGCTCCCGCCCGTGTCGTAGGTACTGATGCCCGCCGGCCGCAGCGTGTCCCTGCTTGGTACGTGCCGCCGATAACCGTGGTCGCCATTTTTTTGGGATCGCCGAGCGTACCCGTGCCAAGGCCGGTTTGGTAGTTCTTCTCATCGAACACGCGCACGACATCGCCGGTGAGCGCGTCGACGTAGTAGGTGATCGCGTACGCCACCGTCGCCTTGTACGTCAGCGGTGAAGGTGCCGACCGGCGACGGAACAATGACCAACGTCGGGGACGCGCCGACTGCGATGAAGGCGTCAGCAGCCTTTTCGATGATGCGAGCGGACTGGACAGGGGTAATCGCCGGCGTGACATCAACCGTGATATCGCTGTAGAGCGTCCCAAGAACCGAGATCGTCGCTGGACCGGCCTTTTGCAGCGTGACGCTTCCGCCTTCGACAGGGATCCCCTGGTAAACTTGCTGCAGCGTCTGGATCTGCCGATTCGGGATCTGCGCATCGTCCTGGACCCGCAACTCGTCAACTCGCGCGCCTGCAACATGCGGGCGATCAAGGTGTTCGACTCGTTGACGGCAACCTGCGTCGTTGCCGTCAACGTGATCCGTCGCGAGTCGAGCGCGTTGCCCTCCTGGGCAATCACCGGGCGTTCCGGTTGGAGCGGGAGCAGCGCGGCAGCGACGAGGAGCCGTGGTTTTCGAGGTTGGAGGGTTGGCGACGACGTGACATCATCGCGTCTGCACGGTTGATACTGATGACCAGGATCGGCGTTCGCGTTCTGTTAGTTCTTGCCATAGCCGCGACGGTGAGTTGCGACCGCGCGACGAAGCACATCGCCGCGACCACCCTCGCCGGAGTGGGGAGCCAGTCGTTCCTGGCCGACACCGTGCGGCTGCACTACGTCGAGAATACCGGCGGATTCCTGAGCCTCGGCGCCGATCTGCCGCCCGCGATTCGCACCGGGCTCTTTACGGTCGGCACGGGCCTCGCGCTCTGCGGGCTGGTTGCCGGCGCGATCGTGTTCCGCTGGACCGGCTGGCCGCTTCTCGGGCTGACCCTCTTTGTCGCCGGCGGCGCCTCGAACTGGGTCGACCGCGTCGCCCATGGCAGCGTCATCGATTTCATCAACATCGGGTTTGGCCCCATCCGAACGGGCATCTTCAATGTCGCCGACGTCGCCATCATGCTCGGCGTGAGCATTGTGGTGGTCGCCGAGCTGCGGCGTGGTACCGCCGGCCCGCCTCTTCCGCCGGTGTCGACCGATGGGCCCGAGAGCAAAGAAGCGGGGTTGTAGTGGACGCGTCCGTGTTGTCCGTGGCGATTATTGAGGAGGCTCAATGAATCCTGGAACCGTGATTGGAGTCGTCGGCGCCGCGCTGATGGCGGTCGGGCTCGTGCTTCTCTTTGCGACTGGCGCCGTGGCTTCAGCGCTCGGGGCGCAGGGGGGCGCCGTCGCGGTCGCCGGCGCGAGCGATCCCTCGTCCCTGGCGTTCTGGTTTCAGCTGTCGTTCATCCGGCTTTTCGGCACGACGCTGGTGGGAATGGGCGTCATCCTGCTGTGGTGCCGCGCACAGCTGGACGCCGAACAACAGCGATCCTTGCTCAGGCTGACGGCTGTCGCGCTCGGCGCCGTGGCGGTGATGGCCGTGGGACAGCAAATCGCCGTCTGGACCTCGACTGCCGGCTGGGTGCTGGCGGGGTCGTTGCTGCTCGTCACGATCGCCTGTTTGTCGAGCGGATGGCGCTCGGCGAGCAGTCCAGCGGTCTGAGGACCTCCGAACTCTCCCGACGTCACTGCACGCGCGTAATGCGCACGTTCGTCGGCGGCTGCGGCGGCGTGGCCGTCCCGCTGGCTGGCACCACAAACAGCGTGACGCTCTGCGCCGGGAGCGTCGCGACGATGCTATTGCCGCTGAGCGGGAGATCGGCCAGGCGCGCGATCGTGTTGGCGGACGTGAGCTGCCATGCCTGCGCGGTGCCGCGGTGCGTGATGTTCCCCAGCGCGATCGTCGCCGGCGTCGTCCCCGAGAGGTTCTTGCTGATCACCATGACGGTCAAAGCGCCGTCGGCTGACCGCTGGGCGGCGAACGCAGAGACGCTGTCGGGATTGGGCACCGTGGCTGCGACGCTCGTGTCGCCGAACGTGGACTTGTTCCCGTCGTAGTTGCGGTACATCTTCATCGCCTTGTAGGTCGGCGTGCTGGCCGCGGGCGTCGTCCAGCGCGCGCCCATGTCCAGTCCCTCGCGGCCGAAGATCCCGTAGATGTCCGCCTGTGTGGTCGCGCCGTTGATGTGGTTCTCGGCGCCCCAGTTGTATTCGGTGATGCCGATCGCCGTCCCCGGGTAGTAGGTGCTGACCCAACTCTTCAGCCGCGGCACGAGCTGCACGCGATCGTTTATCCACGTCTCGTCGACGTAGTTCGGATCCCACAGCGAGCGGGTGGAGCGGTTGCGGCGGAGCTGCATCGCGCTCGACACGTCGTCGCTGAACTCGCCGCCCTGCGGATAGTAGTGGACGGTGAAGACGTCGAGGAGGCGCTGGCCCGAGGTGGTGTGGCGCTGGCGCATCTGGTTGAGGAACCACGGCAGGTAGTCGGCACCGCCATTGCTCGCGCGATCGGGGAGCGAGCCCCAGCCGTTGATGCTGCCGTACTGCTGGTCGTAGCCGCTGTAGAAATACCCGCTCCAGCCCCATTCCTCTGGCCCGACCACGAGTGCGGTCGCATCGACGGCCTTGATCCGCTGCGCGAAGTCGATCGTCTTGTCGCGAATCTCGGCCATCGTCGGTGCGGTGGGCCGGACGTCGCGGTGCGTGGAGTGCCAGATGCTCGGCTCGTTGTCGAGGATGTAGTAGCGCAGGCCGCCGTTCGCGTTCGTGCCCCAGCGGCCGACGAGGTGCTGGACCCAGCCCTGCTGCACGAGCGATGTCGAGGGGACGTTGGCGTCGTTCGGATCGTTGCCGGTGACGAACTGACCGTTCGTGCGTACGCCGTTCCCGGCATCGGGAAACCACTGCCAGTCGGTCCCGGTTTGCGCGCCGTACTTGGCGACCGAGAAGCTGGCGAGCTTGGTCCGATTGGGGCCGACCTTGGCGATCCACTCGATCATCGGCACCGTCAACATCGCCTTGGCATTGGCCGCACGCGCGTTGGTGATGAAGGTGTCGCCGCGCTCGCCGGCCGTCGCGCTGCTCTCGGGGATGCTCTGGTAGTACCAGTCGTTCCCGCGGTTGTCGGCGTTCAGCTGCCAGTTGTAGCGCGTGGTGTTGTTGCCGCCGTTGCGGTTGAGCGGGCTGTTGAGGTCGTTCAACTCGGCGGTACTCGCGTGCGCCACACCGTAGATGTTGGGATCAATCGGACGGCGATTGACGTTGGCGTCGACCGAGATGGTGACTGGAGGATTCTGCGCGGAAGCCGGCGGGGCGTGGAAGAACAACACACCCACAGCCAGGATGGCGAAGTTGGTGCGGCGATCGAGGTGATTTGCCATGGGGGTCGGCGGGGCTTTCGCACGATTCATGCCGCCTGGCGGCGCGTTAGATTGGCGTTTCCGGCGCTCCGGAGGGAGTATCGCTGGGGTCACCTCAGAGATGACGACAGGATTGTGAGGGCGATCACGGCCACGGAACCGGTATGCTTGAGCTCCACGTCTTGAGACGCCAGGAGCGTAAGATTGCTTCGAGATCAGGGCGCGCAGTTCTCAGGGGCTTCGCCGTACTGGTTGGCGCCGTCACGAGCGCGTGCGCAGTGGCTGCGCCGCCGCAAGTCGTCTCGCCGGCTGCGTCACCGCCGGGCCTCGTGCTCGGCGAGTTCGTGGACGATTACGGCAGCCGCTACTACGATTTCCGCCGACGAATGGGTTCATCATCCTGCCATCCGCTATCGAATAGTGACGTGGAACCTCGACAAGCAATACGCGATTGCTCAGAACGCGCCGTCGAATCTTCGTTCGGCGAACCTGTGGACTCGAATCGACTGGATGCCGCTTCCGGGCATGCCACCGTTCGAGTGGGCTTTCTGCCTGAGCGCCTACGAGGCGTCGAGTGCGGGCGAGGCGGAGGCGACCGAGATTGCGCGGCGCGAGCAGCCGAAGACGGGGTGCAACGGGTACCCGTTCTCGCGGATGCGTCGGATTCGGTGGCGGGCCGGGCTGAGGCGACATGTCTGATCTTCAGTCCGAGTTCGGCCAGATCGACATCTACGTCTTCGATCAGCTGCTCCGCGGACGCATCGCGCCGGGCATGCGAATCCTCGACGCCGGTTGCGGCGGCGGCCGCAACCTCGTCTACTTCTTCAGGAACGGCTACGAGATCTTCGGCGTCGACTCCGATCCCGGAGCGATCGCGTCGGTTCGTGCCGTTGCCAGGCGGCTCGCGCCCGCGCTTCCCGAGTCCAACTTCCGGGCTGAGCCCATCGAGCAGATGACGTTCCCCGATGGGTTCGCCGACGTCGTGCTCGGCAGCGCCGTCCTGCACTTCGCCCGCGATGACGCGCACTTCGATGGCATGGTGCGCGAGATGTGGCGGGTGCTCAAGCCAGGAGGGTTGTTCTTCTGCCGGCTGGCGTCAGACATCGGCATGGAGACGCGCGTCGAGCGCATCGCCGGCCGCCGGCATTGGTTGCCCGACGGCTCCGAGCGCTACCTCGTCGACCAGGCGCTGCTCCTCGAGCAGACGCGCACGCTCGGCGGCGAGCTGATCGATCCGCTGAAGACGACCATCGTTCAGGACGCGCGCTGCATGACGACCTGGGTGGTGCGAAAACGCCAGTGACCGTCGACCATCTCGTTTACGCGACTCCCGATCTGCCGGCCGGCGTGACGCACATTGCCCGGTTGCTTGGCGTGGAGCCGGCGCCTGGCGGACAGCATCCTGGCAGGGGCACGCGGAATGCGCTGGTGGCGCTGGGCGCTCGCACCTATCTCGAGATTGTCGGACCCGATCCCGACGAGCCAGCGCCGAACAGGCCGCGATGGTTCGGTGTTGACTCCCTATCCGAGCCGCGGCTGGTGACGTGGGCCGCAGGTGCGGCGGACATCGAGGCTTCGGTGAAGCACGCCAGGCTGGCGGGCATCGGGCTCGGGCCCTTGGGGCAAGGCCGGCGCACGCGAGCGGACGGCGTCGAGCTATTCTGGCGCTTCACCGATCCGGCATCGGTCGTTTGTGACGGCGTCGTCCCGTTCCTCATCGACTGGGGGACATCTCCGCATCCGGCGGCTACGGCGCCCGACGGTGGGGCTCTCGTTGCGTTGCGCGCGGAGCATCCCGACCCTTCATCTGTCGAGCGCTGCTTGAACGTGCTCGAGGTCGAGATGGCGGTCGCGCGCGGCGGTGCGCCGGCCCTCGTCGCCACCATCCGCACGCGTGGCGGCGACGTCGAGCTGAGGTAGCGCGCGATGGGGTTCTGCTAGACAGTCGGCGCCCACATGAACAAGGATCTCTGGACATCGGTCGATCGATATCTCACGGATCAGCTCGTGCCCGCCGATCCGGCGCTCGACGCTGCGCTGGCGACGAGCGCGAGCGCAGGACTGCCAGATATCGCGGTCTCGCCGAACCACGGCAAGCTGCTGCATCTCATCGCGAAGATTCAGGGGGCACGCAAGATTCTGGAGATTGGCACCCTCGGCGGCTACAGCACGATCTGGCTGGCGCGCGCGCTGCCGCCCGGCGGCAGCCTCATCACGCTCGAGTTCGATCCCAAGCATGCCGATGTCGCGCGCGCCAACATCGGGAACGCGGGTCTCGGCCGCATGGTGCAGGTTCGCGTCGGCGCTGCGCTCGACACGCTGCCGCAGTTGGCAACGGAGGGCCGCGGTCCGTTCGATCTCATCTTCATCGACGCCGACAAGGTGAACACGCCGCTGTACTTCACCTGGGCGCTGACGCTCTCGCGTCCCGGCAGTCTCATCATCGTGGACAACGTGGTGCGGGACGGCGCCGTCGCCGACCCGGCCACGAGCGACGTCAGCGTCCAGGGGATGCGCCACTTCTTCGACCTGGTGCGCGCGGAGCCGCGCGTGGAAGCGACGGCTGTCCAGACCGTGGGGATCAAGGGCTACGACGGCCTGGCGATCGTGCGCGTGCGCGACGGCGCCCAGTGAAAGCATGACGCCGCAGATCAAGGCGCTCGTCGAGACCGTCTGGGCCTACCATCACCTCGGCCACGAGCTGTCGAGAGCGGACGCCATCCTGGTGCTCTGCAGCCACGACACGGCGGTCGCCGAGAGGGGAGCGCAGCTCTTCCTCGACGGTTGGGCACCACTCCTCATCTTCTCCGGCGGCCTCGGCTCGATCACCCGCGAGCTCTGGACCGAACCCGAAGCCGATCAGTTCGCGGCCATCGCCGTAGGCATGGGCGTACCGCGGGAGCGCATCCTCGTCGAGAACCGTTCGACGAATACCGGCGAGAACGTGCTGTTCACGAAGCAGCTGCTGGCCGACCGGGGGCTCACGCCGCAGTCGTTCATCCTTGTCCAGAAGCCGTACATGGAGCGGCGCAGCTACGCGACCTTCAAGAAGCTCTGGCCGGAGACGCAGGCGATCGTCACGTCCCCACAGGTCTCGCTCGACGAGTACCTCGAGAAGTACTCGAACGACAACCTCCCGGTTGACGAGGTTGTGAGCATCATGGTGGGCGACCTCCAGCGGGTGAAGCTGTATGCCGAGAAGGGCTTCCAGATCCCGCAGGAGATCCCGCCGGAGGTCTGGGCGGCGTTCGAGGCGCTCGTCGCCGCCGGCTACGACTCGCGCCTCGTTCGTCCATGACGTGCCCCGCCAGCCGCGAGCTTACTGCTGCGACGTCGAGGTCTTCTTGCCCATCTCGGCCTTCAGGACCTCGACTGCCTTCTCGATTTGCGCGTCGCGTCCCTTGATGAAGTCACCCGGCGTGTTGTCGACGTGGATGTCGGGCGGCACGCCGTAGTTCTCCATGTTCTGGCCGGTGACGGTCCAGACTCCGCTGCCCGGCGTGCGGATGGCGGCGCCGTTCAGTAGCGTGTACGAACCCGTTGCCGATCACCGCGCCCATGGTCGGGACGCCGATGACCTTGCCGAGCCCCAGCGCCTTGAACCCGGCCGGGAACATTTCCGCATCCGACGCCGAGCGTTCGTTCTGCATCACCACCATGGGACCGTAGAAGTTCTGCGGTCGCGGCAGCTGCATGCCGGCGTCACGTCCGATCGTGTACTGGTACTGGCGTCCGGCCAGGATGGCCAGGAGCTCCTGGTCGATACCGCCGCCGCCGTTGAAGCGCTGGTCGATGACGAGGGCCTTCTTCGTGCGCTGCGCCGCGAGATCGAGCTGGAACTGCCGCAGCGACGGCGCGTCCATGGCGCGGATGTGGAGGTAGCCGACGTCGCCGTTGCTCAGCCTGGTGACCATCTCCTTGCGATCCGCCACCCACCGCGCGTACTGGAGATCGCCAAAGGCGCCGCCCGCGATCGGCGAGATCGTCACCGCCCAGGCGCCCTCCTTCGACGGCTTGTCGTTGACCATGAAGTGGAATTTGCTGCCGGCGGCGAGCGTGAAGTACTGCCAGTAGTTCTCGCTCGTCTTGATATCGCGGTCGTCCACCGAGACGACGAAGTCGCCCTTCTTGATCTTGAGGTAGTCGTGGTCGGCGGGCCCATCCTTGTAGATGTGGGCGACCTTGTAGAAGCCCGACGGATCCGCCGCCAGGTCAAAGCCAGGATGTCGCGTCTGCAGCGCCGGCCGATCGTCGTTCGGCTGACCGCCGCCACTGACGCCCGTGTGCGACGCGTTGAGCTGGCCAATCATCATCATCATGACGGTGTTCAGCTCTTCGTCGTCCACGAGGTAGTCGAGGAGCGGCTCGTAGGCGGCCTTGGTGGCGTTCCAGTCCGCGCCGTGCATCTTGGGATCGTAGAAGCGGTTCTTCATGATCCGCCAGCCTTCGTTGAAGACCTGCGCGCGCAGCGCCTTGCGATCGACTTCGATGTTGACCGAGTAGGTCACCTGACGCGCCGTGGCATTGCCGGCCGGTTCCGTGATCGCCGGGGCGCCGCCGCGTCCACCTCGTCCTCCCGCGCGTCCGCCGCCCGCGGCCGCAGCGCCGGCGCCAGCGGCAGTGAGGTTGATTGGGGCCGCGAAGAGCCGGTCCCGGAGCGGAAGTACAGCGTCCGCCCGTCGCGCGCGAACGCCATGCTGGCACCGCCGCCCGGCCCGCCCTGCGCGCCGCCGCGTCCGCCCCGTCCGGCACCCGCGCCCGCGTTCTCGGGCGGCGCCGGCACGCGCGTCAGTTGGCCGCTCTCGACGTTGATGATGTACATCCCCGCGTTCGCGTCCGGCACGCCGCCCCGGCCGCCGCCTGCCCCGGGGGTGCCCGCGGTCAGCGCGACCGAGTGCCCCTCGGGCGCCGGCGTGAGGCCGCCGATGGCCGTTCCGGGAACGGAGAGCTGCCGCGCGCGCCGCGCCAGGCCGTTCCAGTCGATGCGGACCTCGGGCGGCGCGGTCTGGCCTGAGCCGGTCGAGGGCCGTCCCGTGTTCTGTCGCGCGGCTGCCTCGGCGGCGAGCCCTTGTGCTTCGTTGTCGATGTCGCGGTTGGTCGGGTCACGGTCCTGATCGCGAAGCGACAGTGCCCAGAGCTCCATCGTTGCGCTGAGGCCGCCCTGCGACGCGATGCCGCTCGTCGTGCCCTCCGACGAGGTGAACACCAGATACCGGCCGTCCGCGGTCCACACAGCGTTCGTCTCCGAGTAAAGCAGGCTGTCGTCGGAGACGTGGCGCTCCTCGCCGCCCGCAATCGGCACGATGTAGACGTGCGAGCGGAGCGTGCGATCCTGCTTCGAGAACGCGATCCACTTGCTGTCTGGCGACACGGCGACCGAGCCGATGCGTCCCACCTCGCTCGAGGCAACGACCGCCGTCTTGCCGTCGGCGGCGTTGTAGCTATAGAGCTTGCGATCGGCGGCGGTGTAGAGGAGCGCCGTCGAGTCGGGGGTCCAGACGAGCGCTCCCTTCTCGTTGTCGAGGTCGGTGATCTTCTTGGGCGCGCGGCCTTCGGGATCGCTGACCCAGATCTCGTCGCGCCCGGACCGATCGGACACGAACGCGAGATACTTGCCGTCCCCCGACCACTTCGGCGTCTGGTTCCGCGACGCCATCCGGTCGGGCGCGACGCGAGTGATGTCGCCGCGGTCGGTGGCAATCGTGAAGAGCTGCCCGCTCGCCGAGATCACCGCACGCCGCCCCGACGGCGACAGGTCGAACGTATCGACCTCGTTCGTGATCGCCTGGTACTCGACTTCGTTCTGCTTCTCGTCCGAGGCGATGTCCAGTTTGATTTCGCTGGTCTTGCCCGACGCGACGTCCAGCTTCCAGATGCCGAAGTTGTCCTCGTAGACGATGACCTTGCCGTCGCTCGACATCGACGGCCAGAACAGGCTGCCGCCGGTATGCCGGGTCACCTGCGTCGGCTGCCCGCCCTTCGCCGGAATCTTGTAGATGTTGTTGACGCTCTTGCGTACCTCGAGGCTGCCCGGACTCACGCTCTTCTCGTTTGGCAGCGGATCGGCGACGAAATAGATGGAGCCGTCGGCTCCCCACATCGGCCAGAAGCGGTTGTACTGCTCGTCGCCGAGGAGCTTCGTATAGGTCTTCGCGGCGACGTCCGCAATCCAGAGATCCGCCGCGTAGCTGCCGCGGTAGTGCCGCCGCGACCAAGTGGCCGGATGACGATTGAACGCGAGCGACTTGCCATCTGGCGAGAAGCTGCCCCAGTAGCCCCAGTCCAGGTTCAAGGACTGTTCCTGTCCGCCCGTCGCGGCGATCTGGTAGAGCGTGGCGACGGAGGGAAACGCGCCTTCCCCGCGGGTCGCACGGAAGACGACCTGGCTCGAGTCACGCGTCCAGCCGACGACATCGTCGCTGCCCGTGTGATAGGTCAGGCGCCGGGGCGCCCCGCCGGTGGCGGCGATGACGTAGATGTCGTTGTTGCCGTAGCGATTGGAGGAGAACGCGATCGAACGCCCGTCGGGCGAGAAGCGCGGATACACCTCGCGGGCGAGGTTGTCGGTCAGGCGATGGACGTTGGACCCGTCCTCGTTCGCCATCCAGATATCGCCGAGGTAGCTGAAGACGACCTTGCCCTGATGGTAGTCCGGATGACGCGCCAGCCGAATCGGCGCCGCCGTGGGGAACGCCGCGCCAAACGCCACTACGAGCGCGGCCGTGAGGCACACCGCGAGCGAGGCTCTTCGAACCATATGCACCCTCCAGAAGATCTTGCGCGGATAGTCACACCAAAGGCTGAGTTTGAGCCGACCTCGCCGGGCGACCGCGAGTCTATACTGGCGCAATGACCGACCAGTCGCGGCGCGATCAGGCGTGGCCAGCCATTCCCTTCGAACCCTGGGCCGATACGTGTGCCACGCTCCACATGTGGGCGCAGATCGTCGGCAAGATCCGCCTCCGCGGCAGCGCGCCGATCAACCATGGCTGGCACAGTACGCTCTACGTCACCGCGCGCGGGTTGACGACGTCGCCGATCCCGCACGGGCTGCGGGTGTTCCAGATCGATTTCGACTTCATTGATCACGCGCTCATCGTCGCCGTCAGCGACGGCCGGACCGCACGCGGTCGCGCTCGCACCACAGACGGTCGCGACGTTCTATCGAGAGGTGATGGACGCGCTGCACGGCCTCGACCTCGACGTGCACATCCACGGCAGCCCGAACGAAGTGGTCGAACCGATTCCCTTCGATCGCGACGAAGTGCATCGTGCGTACGATGCCGCCGCCGTCACGCGGTTCTGGCGCGCGCTCGTGCAGAGCGATCGCGTGTTCAAGCGTTTCCGTTCGGGATTCGTTGGCAAGTGCAGTCCGGTGCATCTCTTCTGGGGCGCGCTCGATCTGGCCGTGACGCGTTTCTCGGGGAGGACCGCACCGGAGCACCCGGGCGGCATTCCTCACCTCCCGGATCGCGTCACGCGCGAGGCCTACTCGCACGAGGTCAGCAGCTGCGGATTCTGGGCCGGCGGTGGGGCGATCGCCTATCCCGCGTACTACGCCTACGCGTATCCGGAGCCGGCTGGTTTTGCGGATGCGAAGGTCGCGCCGGCGCAGGCGTTCTACAGCACTGACCTGCACGAGTTCATCCTGCCGTACGACGTTGTTCGGACGTCGGACGATCCCGACCGCACGCTGCTCGAGTTCCTGCAGTCGACTTACGTGGCCGCCGCGGACCTCGCGAAGTGGGATCGCGCCGCGCTCGAATCGTCGCTCGGCTGAGCCACGGCATCCGCTGCTTCGCGCACGAGCACCCGGCTGTGCCAAACGAGCGCCGCGATGTTGGCCACCGACAACACAACGCTCAGATCCACCAGCAGCAGACCGCGCGGCACCGACCACCCGAGGCCCAGGCCGATGCCGTAGAAGAGGTTCATGTTGAGGGTCACGATCAGGCTCACCGTCCAGAAGAGCGGCCGGATGGATGGCCTCAGCGCCGCCGCGAGCGCGAGCAGTGGAACCGCCAGCATCATGTGGTGCTCGTGCACACCCACCGACAGCACGAAGAAGGCGTGGACGATGAACGCCGCGCCGAGCGCATGAACCGCGAGATCGCTGCTGCGCCGGATCCGCCACAGGCTCCAGGCACTCGTCAGTAGCACGAGTGATGTCGCCAGCGGTCGCGGGTTCGGAAACCCGCGCTCCTGGAACGTGCTGACGGCCAGGATCCGCCGCACTGGGGCGAGGAACGCGCCGATCCAGCCGAGTTGCGGAATCTGATACCACGCTCGCAAGGCGTAGTTGACGATCCACCAGATGTTGGCCGCGTAGCCCGAGAGGATGTCTCTGCGGGCGTAGAACGATCCGAACGCCAGCCACACGTTCGGCAATGCCCCGACGAGCGCATACGGCAGCAAGATGACGCCCGCCGTGATGAGACCTCCGGCGGCCGCGGCCGCGAGCGCACGCGTCCCCCCCGTGCGCCAGGCACCGAGCGCGAGGATTGGTGCGACGAGCAGCGCCTGGGGCTTGGTCAGCATGGCGATGGCCAGGCTGGCCCCGGCCCACTCGGGCGCGCGCAGGTGGAGCAGGACGAGCGACGCAATGGCCGGCAGCATCATCAGCGGGTCGAGATACCCGAGGACTTCGCCATTGAGAACGGTCGCCGGGTTGGCCCAATACGCGAGCGCTACCCATGCCGCCCGTTCGCGGTCGCCGGTCAGGCGCGCGACCGTCCACGCGAGGAAGAGCGTCAGCGCGATGCCGAAGAGGAGGCCCGGGAGCTTCACGGCGGCGGTCAAGGCGGGGCGGTCGACCAGTCCAGGGTCGAACAACCGGTACAACATCCCCGCGGCACCAAGCTCGTAGAGCGCGACCGGCGGGTAGTCGACCGTAGTTGTGTGGTGCAACCAGCGCACCTCACCACGGACGGGCGGATGGCCGCCGATGCCGTAGACGGCGGTCACGTTTTTCGCGGCGGCGATCGCCCAGATTTTCCACGTCAGCACGTCTTCGGTGCCGCGCAGGGGGAGGGCCGCCAGCCGGATGGCGGTGACGATGGCGAGTATGAGCCACAGGCGGGTGCGGCGCGCGGACGCGGCCTGCACGGCGTTCATGCAGACATGACTCTATCCGAATCGCGCCCGGCCGGTGCACGCGTGCCCGGCCCGCCCGCGGCCCTCGGCCTGCGCGCGGTAGAATTGGGCGGCCGACCAGTGCGCGGCCAGGATCGTGTCCAGACAGTCGCCGGCAGCCGTTCGGATAGACGCGACCCTCGTCGCGCGCCTTTATCAACAGGCTCAGGCCTCGCGATGGGGTGTGTCCGAGCGAGCGTTCTCTGCCGCGCTCGAGCAGAGCGCCGCCAAGGCGCTGCCGGACCGGCCGCAGGACAAGCAGCGACTCGAGCGCTACTTGTCGGCCCTGCACCTCGCGGACCTGGCGCTCGCCTGCGCCTGTGCCGAAGGCTCTGAAGGCGCGTGGGATCATTTCGTGCGCGAGTACCGCCCGGTGCTCTACCGCTCTGCCGATGCCATCGATCCCGCCGGCGGCGCGCGCGAGCTGGCCGATTCGATTTACGCCGATCTCTTCGGACTGCAGGAACGCGATGGGGAGCGCCGCTCGCTCTTCCGATACTTCCACGGACGGAGCAGCCTGGCGACCTGGCTGCGCGCCGTGCTCGCGCAGCGCCAGGTTGACCGCGTGCGTGCCACGCGCCGCCAGACGCCGCTCGAGGAAGTGGAGGACGATGCGCGTAGCGCCGCCCGCGCTCGTGACCGCGCCGGCCGCCGATCCTGACATTGGGCGATTCGTGGCGCTCATCAAGCACGCATTGCTGTGCGCGCTCGCGCTGTTGCCGGACCGCGATCGACTGCGGCTCGGCTGTTATTACCGCGAGGACCTGACGCTCGCCCAGACCGGCCGTCTCCTCGGCGAGCACGAGGCCACCGTGTCGCGCCAGCTCGCCCGCTCGCGCAAGGTCATCCGGGCCGAGGTCGAGCGCCACCTCCGGGCCGACCAGGGTCTCAGCGAGGCCGAGATCGCGAGATGTTTCGAGTGTACGATCGATGATCCGGGAACGCTCGACGTCGGCGAGCTCTTCAGCGCCACGGCTGGGCGCAAGGATCCGGAGCGCGTGACGTTCAAAGTAGGAGCCCAAGCAATGAGATGCCTGAGCGAGACCGCGATCAATCCGTAGAGCAGTGGCTCCGCCAGACGCCCGTGCCCGGCGCGCCGGCCGACGACTGCCTCGACGCCGAGATCCTCGCGGCGTGGGCGGAGGGCGTGCTCGATGCGCCGCAGCGCGCCACGGCCGAGGCGCACGCGTCGAGCTGTGCACGCTGTCAGGCGATGCTGGCGGTCATGGTCAGGACGACGCCCGCTGCGGCCGCGAGCACGGGATCGCCAATCCGGAAGTGGCTGATGATGCTCGGTCCGCCCATGGCCGCGGCGGCAGCGGTGGCGCTCTGGTTCGCGGTCGGTCAGGGTCCTCGGACGACCGTCATCGATAGCCTCAGCAAGCAGCAGGCGAAGGCCGAGGTGGAGTCCGCGCCGTCGCTCGCGCTGCCGCCGCAAGCTGCCGTGGCCGGCGAGGCCGACCGCAAGGTTGCACCGCCCTCGAGTGACGCCGCTCTTCAGAGACGAGAGCGTGCCGAGCCGCAGACGCTGGCGGATGCCCGGAAGGAGCGCGCGACCTCTGCGGCTCCGCGACCGCGACTCTCGCCCCGGCGACGGCGGGCAACGAGAAAAAGGATCTCGTCCGCAGCGAAGCGTGTGGATGCCGTCACCGGAGCGGATCGGATCGGCGCGGCAGTTCCAGCGCCATTTGCCAGCGCTCCTCCGCCACCGCCGCCTCCGGCCTCGCCACGGCCCGCCGAGAGCGCGCAGGCCGTCGCGGGAAACCGGCCGGCTCCGGCGCCCGTCGTTGCGGGCGCGGCACAGCAGGCGAACCAGGCGCCAGAATCAGGCGCCGAATCAGAATCAGGCGCCGAATCCGAATCAGGTGCAGACGACGGCACAGAGTCCGCCCGTCCAACGGCAGCAGCAGGCGCTCGAAGAGCGTGTCGTCGTGGCCGACAAAGCCGGCTGCCCGCGCCGCCGAAGACAGCGCCGCCGCGAGTCGCTCGGGGGGACGAGGCGGCGCGGCAGGTGGCTTCGCCGACGCCAACGCGTTGAGCCTCCGAGCCAAGGCCGGCGACTTCGAGCTCGCGGCCGCGCAGTCGCCGATTCGTTGGCGCGTCGTCGAGGGGCGAGCCGTGCAGCGTTCGCCAGACGCAGGGGCCACCTGGTCGAATCAATACACCGCGCCGAGCGGCGTGTTTCTGACCGCCGGCACCGCGCCATCCGCGACTGTCTGCTGGCTGGTCGGTCGTGCGGGCGCGATCGTCGTCTCAACCGACGGCGTCTGGCAGCGCGTCACGTTTCCCGACGCAGTCGACCTCGCGTCGGTCGTCGCACCTGATGCCCGGACGGCCACCGTGACCACCGTCGACGGCCGGCGGTTTGCGACTGCCGACGGCGGCCGCACCTGGACGCGACGATAACGTTTTCGTCGGTCGTACGATTCCTCGCAGGAAAGCCTTCCGGCAAGTCCCCCGCAAGAAACCCAGCCGTCGTCGTTCTAAGGACAGCGCCCCAGAGAACCTGTTTCAGACAAGGAGCTGTTCGATGCGTTCCCGATATTTGCTGGTCGCCCCGATCGCCGCAGCAATCGCCATTGGCTCGTCCTGGTCCGCTCCCGACGCGGCGCCGACGCACAGCCCGCGGGCAAGACATGACGACCCTCGACGATCAGGTCGAGCTCTCCGTCACGGTCTACAACTCGGACATCGCGCTTGTGCGCGACGTGCGCCGGCTCATGCTGCCGACGGGCGAGTTCGATTTGAAGTTCATGGACATCGCCGCGACCGTGAATCCGGCGACGGTTCACTTCCGGTCTCTGACCGAGCCGGCACGCGTCAGCGTCCTCGAACAGAACTACGAATACGATCTCCTCGAACCCGACAAGTTGCTGCGCAAGTACGTCGGTCGCGAGGTCACGCTCGTGCGAACGGTGCAGAAGGATGGATCGACCGTGCAGGAAGAGGTCAAGGCCGAGCTCCTGAGCTACAACAACGCGCCGGTCTGGCGCATCGGCAAGGAGATCGTGACCGGCATGCACGCCGATCACATCCGGTTCCCCGAGCTGCCCGACAATCTCTTCAGCCGCCCGACGCTCATCTGGACGCTGCAGAACGGCGGTGCGCAGGGACATCGCGTCGAGGCGTCGTACCTCGCCGGCAAACTGGCCTGGAACGCCGACTACGTCTTGACCGTCGCCCGCGATGACAAGAGCGCGGACCTCGACGGCTGGGTCACGCTCCAGAACGGCAGCGGCACGTCGTTCAGGAACGCCAAGCTCCAGCTCGTCGCCGGCGACCTGAATCGCGTGCGGCAGGCCGTCGCGGAGAGACGGTTCGACGATGCGCGCAAGAGTCTGGAGATGGCCGCGGCAGCGCCGATGGCTCAGGAAGCGTTTTCGGAATACCACCTCTACACGCTCGGCCGCAAGACGACGATCAACAACGCCGAGACCAAGCAGGTGAGCATGCTCGGTGGCACTGGCGTTCCCGTGCAGAAGCGCTTCATCGTCGATGGCCAGGCGTTCTACTACCACAACCAGCAGCACCCGGGCGCGCCCATCAAGGACGTCGTGCAGGTGTACTACCAGTTCAGGAACGACGAGAAGGCCGGGCTGGGGATGCCGATGCCGGCGGGCACGGTGCGCGTGTATCAAGCCGACTCGAAGGGCGGCGTGCACCTCGCGGGCGAGGATCGCATCGGCCACACGCCCAAGGACGAAACGCTCAAGCTCAAGATCGGCAACGCCTTCGACGTCGTCTGCGAGCGCAATCAGATCGACTTCCAGAAGATTGCCAGCAACGTCTACGAGTTCGAGTACCAGATCACGCTGCGCAACCACAAGGCGATTCCGATCACCGTCGAGGTCAACGAGCCGATCGGCGGCACCTGGAGGATGGTGCGGCAGTCGCACGCCTCGACGAAGACGGCGGCATGGGCCGCGCAGTTCAACGTGCCCGTGGCGCAGGACGGAGTGGCGACGCTCAAGTACCGCGTCCGAGTCACCTACTGAGCACCGAGCGCCGAGGCCAGCCGAACGCCGAACGATGAGCCGAGTAATCGAAACACCCCCTGACCGGACGTCGTAGTTAGACCTGATCTGAAGTCCGTTTCTTGTCAGGAGGAGTTTGAATGCGCCGTATATCATTGAAAACATGGGCGTTGACCCTGGCAGCCGCGACGCTCGGCGTGGCCGTGGCGGCTACCCGGACGGTCTCGACGGCTGAGTCGCAGGCTCCGGCACCGGCCGCGCAAGCGCTTCAGTCGATTGGGCCGCTGGCGTTCGGCCCCGACGGCGTGCTCTTCGCCGCCGACCGGCAGGCGGCCACCATCTTCGCGATCGATCTCGGCGCCAAGGCCACCGGCGGCGTGGCCGGGGCGAAGGATGTGACCGGCATCGATACGCAGATTGCCTCGATGCTCGGGACCGATGCCAAGGAGGTCCAGATCACCGACCTCGCGGTGCACCCCAAGACGCGCAATGCCTACCTGTCGGTCATGCGCGGCACGGGCGCCGAGGCCAAGCCGGCGCTCCTGCGCGTCGACGGCGCGGGCAAGATCGAGATCGTCGCGCTCGACGGCCTCAAGATGACGAAGGCGTCGCTCCCCAACGCCCCGGCGGCCGCCGCCGGTCAGCGCAACCCGCGCATGGAATCGATCACCGACATGGCGTTTGTCGACGGCAAGCTGGTCGTCGCGGGCCTCTCGAACGAGGAGTTCGCGTCGAAGCTCCGCACCGTGCCCTATCCGTTCGCGGCGGTGGATGCCGGCACGAGCGTCGAGATCTACCATGGCAACCACGGCCAGTTCGAGACGCGGTCACCCGTGATCTCGTTCGTGCCCTACAAGCTGAACAACACCGAGCATCTCATCGCCGGCTACACGTGCACGCCGCTCGTCAAGTTCCCGGTGTCGAGCCTGGCGCCTGGCGCGAAGGTGATGGGCACGACGATCGCCGAGCTCGGCAACCGCAATCGGCCGACCGACATGGTGGTCTACAAGAAAGACGGCAAGGACTACCTGCTGATTGCCAACACCAGCCGCGGCGTCATGAAGGTGGCGACGGATGGTTTCGCGACTGCGCCCGGCATTACCGCGCGCGTGGCGAGCGAAACCGGCGGCGTCGGCTTCGAGCCGGTCGCGAGCCTCAAGGGCGTCGAACAGCTCGACCTCCTCGACGCACAGCGGGCGATCGTGCTCATGCGCGGCGAAGGTGGGGCGTTGGCGCTGCAGGCGGTTGCGCTGCCGTAGTTCACGAGGTTCACGGGTTCAATAGGTTTTATGGCAGAGACGGGGGAGGCGCGGTGAGTTCGAGTGCTCGTCGCGGCCCCCGTTTCTGCGCTCTCCTGCTGCTCTCCACGCTCTTCGCCGCCTGCACCGGCTCCGATTCATCAGCGCCGCCGCAGATTCAGCTCAACGCGCAAACCAATACCATCGACGTCACGGGCTTGCCGGCCGCGACGGTTGCCGCCCTGTCGGGCAGCAGCTGGTCCGACACGGACTGGCAGGCGCTGCTGCGCGTCTCAGTCAAGATCGGCGGCGGCAAAGACTCCACACCCGCCGTCGCCGGCCAGTACGCCGTCGTCGATCGCGCGCTCCGCTTCACGCCGATGTTTCCGTTCGACGAGGGCCGTCAGTACGACGTCGTCCTCGACGCCGGCCGCTTGCCCGCAGTGCCTGGCAATACTCCCTGGCGGGCGCAGACACTCGCCGCGGTGGTCGGCAGGCCGGCGGTTGTGCGTTCCCCCTCCACGGTCGTGACGCACATCTATCCGAGCGGCGACATCGTGCCGGCCAATCAGCTGCGGATGTACCTGCACTTCTCGGCGCCGATGGACTGGCGCAGCGGTTACGACTTCGTCATGCTGCTCGACGATCGCGGTCAGGAAGTCGCCGACGCGTTCCTGCCGCTCGATGCGGATTTCTGGAACGACGATCGCACCCGCTACACGGTGTTCTTCGACCCGGGCCGCGTCAAGCGGGGCATCCTGCCGAACAAGCAGATGGGCCGCGCGCTCGAAGCCGGCAGGCGCTACACGCTGCTCGTCAAGCGCGAGTGGCGGGATGGGCACGGCCTGCCGCTCAAGGAAGAGTTCCGGCACGAGTTCCGCGCCAGCCCGGCGATCGAACGTCCCTTGTCGATGGCGGCGTGGAGGGTGACGCGGCCGAAGGCGGGCACCCGGGAGCCGGTCGCGGTGACGTTCCCTGATGCGCTCGACCACGGCCTCCTGCGGCGCGCGCTGGGGATCGCGAAGGCGGGTGTGTCCGGCATGGTCAGCGGCGAGGCGGTGATCGAAAGCGGCGAGACCCGCTGGCTCTTCACGCCGCGCGACGACTGGGCCGCGGGCAACTACGAGCTCGTCGCGTTCGCGTTCCTCGAAGATCTGGCCGGCAACCGCGTCGGCCGCGCCTTTGAAGTCGACAACTTCGAGCGCACGGACCTCACGCCCGAACCCGAACGTCGCACCCTTCCGTTCACGATCGAACGCTGACGCGGCGCGGGACTTACTTCGCTCCGCTCGTCGCCATCACTGCCAGGAGCGCCCACCCGGTCGTCGAAATTCGCTGCGCGTAACTCGTTTGCCCGGCTGGTCTCGTCGTCTCGTTCCAGCTCCCGTCCGACAGTTGTTCCCGGACGAGATAGGCCCGGCCCTTGGCGATCGCGTCGGCGAGCGTCGCCGCGGTGAACGAAGGTTCGGCCCGCGACGGCTGGCGGGTCAGCATGTGAAGGGCGAGGGTGGCGAGGGCGGTATCGAATGGCTCGGCGGGGGACGTCACGTACGGACCCCAACCGCCGTCCCGCCCCTGGCCCTTCTTCAGCAGCTCGATGGCCGCGCGCCAGTTGTCAGGCTCGGGTGCGTCGGGGCGGTCGGCGGAACCAAAGAGAATGGCCGTGGCATCAGGCACGTTGTGGGCTTCGACCCGTGCGAGCCAGCGCTCGGCCTGCGCGATGCGATCGGCGAGCGCAGGCAGTCCGGAGGCGATGAGCGTACGCCGCGCGAATACCGTCGCGAGCGCGGTGCCGTAGGTCGCCGGCGATCCGATGCTGTCGGAGGAGTCGAGCCGCCACGAGCCGTCGGGTTGCTGATCGGCTGCGACGATCGCGGCCGCGGCCTCGACTGCCGTCTTCGGCACCAGCGCCGCTTCGAAAGCCGCCGTCGTCGCGTGCGCGAACTGGATGCGCGCCAGGCGCTTGTCGTCCGCTCCGCCTTTGCCGCCGCCGTTGGTCTCCCATCGCGCCGGCGCCGAAAGCCACTGCAAAGTGTCGTCGAGGGCCGGCCTGACGTTGGATGTCCGGCCCAGTGCGGCGACGAGAGCCCGCGCGGCATCGCCGTTGTTGTGACAGGAGTAGCAGGGATGGGCCTGACGCCAGGCGGGAACCTCGCTGGCCAGATAGGCGATAGCTCGGGCTTCAACAGACGCTGGTGACACCGCCGGCGCCTGAGCTGCAACAGAGAATCCCCGCAGCCCGCTCGCGACCGCGAAGACGGCGCCGGCAAGCCAAAGCATGTGTGCCCCGCGAGTCATCAGCTGCGATCTTCCTCGTTCCGGCGGGCCCTCCGCAAGGGCATGCTACGATCCTGACGTGGCCCAGGAAGTGGTCGGGGATCTCGTGCGCGGCGCCGGTTACGTCGTCCTCAAGCTTGTCACGGCCGGCAGGTACCGCAGCGGTGGCAACGGCCTCATGCTCGAGGGCTCGGTCGGGCTGTTGGTCGCGGCCTCGCTCTTCTTCTTTCTCTACAGGATGGTATGAGCACGACCACAGCCCGAAAGGTCTTCGACAACGTCCTCGACGCCATCGGCGACACGCCGATGATTCGGATCAACCGGATTACGAAGGGCCTCGTGAAAGCGACGGTGCTCGCCAAGATCGAGACCGTCAATCCCGGCAACTCGATCAAGGACCGCATGGCCGTCCGGATGATCGAAGACGCCGAACGGAGCGGGTTGCTCAAGCCTGGCGGAACGATCATCGAAGGCACATCGGGCAATACCGGAATGGGTCTGGCGATCGCGGCCGTGGTCAAAGGCTATCGCTGCGTGTTCACGACGACGGACAAGCAGTCCAAGGAGAAGATCGACGCCCTCAGGGCGTTCGGCGCCGAAGTCATCGTCTGTCCGACCAACGTGGACCCCGAGGACCCGCGGTCGTACTACTCCGTCTCGTCGCGGCTGGAGCAGGAGATCCCGAACTCCTGGAAGGCGAACCAGTACGACAACCTGTCGAACAGCGCCGCGCACTACGAGGAGACAGGGCCCGAGATCTGGGAACAGACCGACGGACGGATCACCGACCTGGTCGTTGGCGTCGGCACCGGCGGCACCATCAGCGGCGTCGGGCGGTATCTCAAGGAACGCAACCCGAAGATCAGGGTCTGGGGCATCGATACTTACGGATCGGTCTTCAAGAAGTACAAGGAGACCGGCGTCTTCGACAAGAACGAGATCTATCCCTACGTCACCGAAGGGATCGGCGAAGACTTCCTCCCGAAGAACGTCGACTTCAGCGTCATCGATCACTTCGAGAAGGTGACCGACAAGGACGCCGCGCTCATGACGCGGCGGATCGCGCGCGAGGAAGGCATCTTCGCCGGCAACTCCGCCGGCTCGGCGATGGCCGGCGTGCTGCAGCTCAAGGACCGGTTCGGCGAGAACGATCTGGTCGTCGTCATCTTCCACGACCACGGCTCGCGCTATCTCGGCAAGATGTTCAACGACGACTGGATGCGCGAGAAGGGCTTCTTCGACAAGAGCGGCCTGACCGCACGCGACCTCGTGGCGTCGGGCGTCTCGGGCGAGCTCCTGGCGATCGAAGGCACCGAGGCCGTCGAGGTCGCGGTGAAGCTCATGGGCGAGCACGACTTCTCGCAGATCTCGATCACTCGCGACAAGCGGCTCGTCGGCTCGCTCAACGAGGCGCATCTCTACGATCAGCTCGTGCGTTCGTCCGAAGTCAAGACGCAGCCGGTCGAGACGATCATGCAGCCGGCGTTTCCCTTCGTCGACATCTCGACACCGCTCGAGCTCCTGTCGACGATGATTACGCCTGCGAACCCGGCCGTCCTGGTCCGCGACTTCAAGACCGACAAGACCTACATCATCACGCGCTCGGACGTCATCCGCGTCCTCTGCTAGCCGGGGAGGCCGAACGGGCCTATAATCACCGGCTATGAAAAACATCCTTACCCTTCTTGTCGGCGCGGTCCTGCTGGCGGGCACGGTCCACGCTCAGGGCAACGGCGCCGCCGGGACGTGGGACGTGAGCTTCACGACCCCGAACGGCCCGATGACGGTCGCGTTGAATCTCAAGAAGGACGGCGACAAGCTGTCGGGCACGATTGTCGGCCCGCAGGGCGAGGTCGCGGTCGAGGGCACGCAGAAAGACAACGCGGTCGCCGTCAATTTCTCGGTTCAGACGCCGAACGGCGCCTTTGCCATCGTCATGAACGGGAAGCAGGATGGCGACGCCATCGCCGGCACGATGGATTTCGGCGGCCAGGGCCAGGCGGAGTGGACCGGCAAGCGTCGCGGCGGGGCAGCCAGTCCGTCCGGGGGCGCGCCCGCGGCGCCAGCGCAGGGCGAGAAGCCCGCCGACGTTTCGGGCGCCTGGGCGATGCAAGTCGACATCGGCGGCAATGTCGTCACTCCCGGCCTGACCCTCAAGCAGGATGGCGAGAAGCTCACCGGGACCTATTCGTCCCAAATGCTTGGTGAACAGCCACTTACTGGCACAATCAAGGGAAACGACATCACTTTCGGCTTTCAGGCCTCGTTCGACGGGAACGCCGTCAAGGTGACGTACACGGGGAAGGTTGATAAAGACACGATGAAAGGGTCGGTCGCCTTCGGCGATCTTGGCGAGGGGACGTTCACAGGAAAGAAAAAGTAGCCTGTTTACGAAGGCTTTGCAATGCAAAGCCTAAACGTGTTACTTTATAAGGCGGTTATCCGCTCCTGAATGTCCTTAGCGCCTGCCGAGTTCGATCTGGAACTCATACCCCGTGCGCGGGTGGACGTCATCGACGTCCGCCGATTGGTGTCCCAACGGTTCGGTGACGGCCTCGACGTCTACCCAAAAGCCCTTTGTTGTTCGCTCCATACCACTGCGGGCTACCTCGACCAGGGTCTCGCGACCCGGCTCATCCATAGCCGCGGCGGGGTGATGTCGTACATCAACGTCTTCCGGACGATGTTCCCGGAGGGGGCGGGGTACGAGCACGACAAGATCGACCGGCGGACCGAGCTGACCGAGGCGCAGAAGCCCGAGGAGCCGAGGAACGCCGACTCGCATCTGGCGTTCATGGCGGGGGCGCTGCGCACCTGCGTTACCTACCGGAACCGGCCCAACGAGCCCGTCTGTTTTATCGACCTCGACGGCGTTCACGAGGGCAAGCCCCGGAAGCGCCGCACGAGCGTGCTTGGCTACTCAAACGAGGAGCCCGTGGCCCAGGCGCGGATCGTCGTGCCGGTGTCGCGCCACGCCGTGGATTCGGTGAACCTGAAGAACCCTCGGCTGGGCGTTTACGAGCAATGCCAGCAACTCGTGGCGCAGCACGGCGTCCGGAAGGGGCGCATCCGCCTCTCCCTCGCCCCCGGTGAGCGCAACGCGGGGCTGACCGTCAACGAGTACGAAACGCTGCTGATGCGCCACGACCTGTCGGAAGTGCTGCGCGATCCGCTGCGCTTCATGGTCGAGAAGGCGGGGCACATGCTCGGCAACCCGCGGGCGATTCCGGCCAAGACGCTCGACTACGCGAAGTACGACCTCGTGCGCGTCTTCAACCAGCTGCTCGACGCCGTCGGCCTGCACGAGTCCATGGTCGAGAGCGTCCTGGCGCGGGCGATTGCCATGCCGGCGTCACGTTTCCTGCGCATGAAGCGCTCGGTCAGCCTGTTTGTCTCGGACCGCACGAGCGATCGCGGCACGATCGTCGAAGGCACCTACCAGAGTCCCATCCTCGTCCAGTGGCACCGCGGCAATCGCCAGTCGCGCGTGCTCGACGTCACGCTCACACGGTTCGTCTAAATAGGCTCTCGGCTTTAGGCTTTAGGCTCTAGGAAAACCTTCGAGATCTCACTCGACGGTCTTGCTAGAGCCTAAAGCCCAGAGCCTAGAGCCTAAACAATCGACTATGTAGTATAACTATATCAGTAGGCAAAGTACTGTAGAGGAGCTGGGGTGTCGGGACGACGAATGAGTTACGCGACCGTGTCCGTGTTGCACGCCATCGCTGACGGCGTGCGCTACGGCTTCGACGTCATGGACCGCACGGAACTGCCGAGCGGCACGGTTTACCCGGCGCTGTCCCGGCTCGAGCGCGATGGCTACGTGAAGTCGCACTGGGAAGATCCGGTGAAGGCGCACGGCGATCGCCGTCCACCGCGCCGCTACTACCGCATCACCGCGCCGGGCGAGCGCGTGCTGGCCGAGTCGCTGGAGCGGTTCCATGCCCTCAGGCCGGTGCGGCCAGCGCTCGCGCCCCGCGCGGCGCGCGCCAAGGCCTGAGCCGGAACGGACGCCATGCTGGTTCTGTCCCGCTTCCTCATCGCCATCGGCTCGGCGCTCGTGCCGTCATCAGTCCGCGACGACTGGACGCGTGAGTGGGAGGCGGAGCTGTGGCATCACTCCGAGCGGCTGCGCCGCGGTGCGCCGCTCTCGCTGGGCGCCCAGCTGGATCTCGTCCTGCGATCGGGCGGTGCCGTGGTGCACGCGGCCTGGCTGCGCAAAGAAGAATGGAGCCTGTCCGTGATTCTTCAGGATGTCCGCTACGCGCTTCGCGGTCTCTGGTACCGCCCGGCGTTCACCGCTATCTCGCTCCTCATGCTGGCGCTCGGCATCGGCGCCAGCGCGGCCGTATTCAGCGTCGTGTACGCGGTGCTGCTGGCGCCGCTGCCCTATCGGGAGCCCAATCGGCTGGTCCAGATCTGGGAGACCAATCCGCCGCGCAACTGGACGCACGCGACCGTGGCGCCGGCCAACTTGCTCGACTGGCGGGCCCGCAATCGATCGTTCGAGGGGATTGCGTATTACCTCGGCTCCGACGGCAAGGGGCCGGGCATCAGCGACGCGACGCTGACCGGGGCCGGCGAGCCGGACCGGGTTCGCGGCATGGATGTCTCCGCGAACTTCTTTTCCGTCCTCGGTGCCGACGCCGCTCTCGGCCGGACCTTCACTCCGAACGAAGAACTCCGCGGGCACAGCGGCGTCATCGTCCTGAGCGATGGCTTCTGGCGGCGGCGCTTTGCCGGCGATGCGGCCGTCGTCGGCCGCACGATCGATCTCGACGGCGCACCGGTGCAGGTCATCGGCGTGATGCCGCGCCGGTTTAGTTTCCCAGGCGCCGAGGCCGACTACTGGGCGCCGCGCGTCTACAACGAGCCGTTGTTCCGCAGCATGCGGCGCCCGCACTGGTTCCGGGCGATCGCGCGGCTCCGGCCCGAGGTCTCGCTCGAGCAGGCGCGCGCAGACATGACGCGCATCGCGACCGAGCTCGAGCGCGAATACCCGGAGACGAACACCCAGATGGGCGTGGGCGTCGGGCCCCTCCACGAGTGGTTCGTCGGTGACAACCGGCGTGCGCTTGTCCTCCTGATGGGCGCGGTCAGCTTCGTGCTTCTCATCGCCTGCGCGAACGTCGCGAGCCTGCTCCTCGCGCGCGCGACGACGAGGCGCCGGGAGCTGGCCATTCGGGTCGCGCTTGGCGCTGGCCGGCTGCGCCTCCTGCGACAACTGCTGACCGAGAGCCTCGTCCTCGCCGCCGGCGGTGCGGCGGCCGGTGTTCTGGTCGCCACCGTCGCGGTCGATTGGCTCCGTCGCGCGACGCCAGCCGGCGTTCCTCGACTGGAACAGACGGCGGTCGACGCGTGGGTGCTCGGTTTCATCGTCTTGACTGCCTTGGCGACCGCGCTGGCATTCGGGCTCGCGCCCGCATGGCAGAGCGTTCGCTCGACGCCGGCGGTCACGCTGCAGGAGGGGAGCCGGGGCGCGACCGGCGGCGGCGTCACCATGCGGCGCCTGTTAATCGCGGGCGAGGTCGCGCTCTCGGTAGGTACTGCTCGTTGGCGCCGGGCTGTTGGTGCGGAGCTTCACCCACCTCCGCGGCGTCAATCCGGGCATCGATCTCGAGGGCGGTCTCTCGTTCAAGATCTCGCTGCCGTCGCTGCGCTACGACGATGATCCGAAGGCGGCGGCGTTCTTCTCCGAAGCCGTGAACCGGCTGCGGAACATTCCTGGTGTCGAGGCTGCCGGCGCGACCGCGCGCCTCGCGCTCGAGGGCTACACCTGGACCGGCGACCTCTTTGTCGACGGGCGGCCGGAGGTGCGCGGCCGGGAGCTGCGCCACAAGGCGGTGACGCCAGGGTTCTTGCAGGCAGCCGGGATCCGTCTCGTGCAGGGCCGCGATTTCACGACCGCTGATACCGCGACCGGCCAGCCCGTGGTGCTCGTCAATCAGACCCTCGCGCGGCAGTACTTCGAGGGGCAGGACCCTGTCGGCCAGCGGCTCGCGTTCAGCCGGCCGTCGCCAACCACCCGCTGGCGGACGATTGTCGGCGTCGTGGCCGACGAGAAACAGGACGGCCTCGCGGCGGAGGTCAAGACCCGAGGTGTACGATCCGCACACGCAGGATCCCGCGCACACGATGTCGCTCGTCGTGCGCGGCAACGGCGATCCCTACGCGATGCTGCCGGCGATTCGCCGCGAGATCGCCTCGCTCGACCATGCGCTCGCGCTCTACGACATCCGCACGCTCGAGCAGGTTGTCGCCCGCTCGCTCTCGGCCGAGCGCTTCGCCACGCTGGTGCTGACCGCGTTTGCGGGCGGCGCGTTGCTGCTCGCCGCCATCGGCCTCTACGGCGTCGTCGCGTTCTCGGTGACCGCGCGCACCCGGGAGATCGGCCTGCGCCTCGCGCTCGGCGCCAGCCGGTCGCTGGTGCTGCGCATGGTCGTCTGGGACGGCCTGCGGGTCGTGCTGGCTGGACTGGTGGTCGGCCTCTTCGCCGCGCTGGCACTCGGCCGTGTGGTGTCGACGTTCCTGTTCGAGACGCCGCCAACCGACCCGATTGTCCTGCTGTCGGTTGCCGGCATCCTGGCGCTCGCCGGTGCGCTGGCGAGCTACGTCCCCGCGCTCAGGGCCGCGCGCGTCGATCCGGCGATCTCGTTGCGGGAGTGACGGGGCAGGCTCTGGGCTTTAGGCTCTAGGCTCTGGCAAGAGCTCTCAGATCTCAGGCGTGCGGCTAGGATCTCCATGAACGTCCTAGAGCCCAAAGCCCAGAGCCGAGAGCCAAATCAGTATCGCCAACTCTTCAAATCCACCCCCGCGGGCGCGTGCTTCTCGATGTGCGCGATCATCTTCGTCATCAGCTCGGCGCCACGCGGGCCCCAGCAGTGCGGCGCCCGGCGCTCGAAGACGATCTCGCCGGTGAACTTCGGGTTGTCGGCCTTGACGAGAAACTCGTTCAGCTTCTCGACGCCGTTGTTCAGGTAGTACGAGTCCATGTCGCCGACGTAGACGTTCAGCTTGTGCGCGACCTTCGGCCCGAGCGTGCTCCAGTTGGTTTCGAGCACGTGGCGCAGGTCGTACTTGCGCCACGACTCGGCGACCGCCTTGTCGATCTGGCCGGTCGTCTTGTCCCACAGCCGCTTCGGATAGCCATCGGCGCCTACCGGCGAGTAGGTTGCTTCCCAGATGTCCCACTGGCCACCAGAGCGTGACTTGTCGCCGACGACGAGCTCGTAGTGGTTTTCATCCTTCATCATCGACTGGATGTTGCCGTCGGCCTGCTGCTGGTTCGGACGATCAACCTTCATCCAACCCTTGTCGATGAAGTAAGCGTTCGCGTCCTTGTAGATGTCGACGATCTGGTGATACCGGAAATCGAGCGAGTCGGGGCAGCTGGCAAACGCGCGGCCGTAGAAGTCGGGATAGAAGACCTGGTGCGCGGCGGCAATCCAGCCGCCCGTCGATCCGCCGGAGAGCGTTCGCGCCCAGGGCTCGCGAATGACGCGGAACTTGGCCTTCGATCGCCGGAATCAGTTCCTGGAGGATGGCGTCGCCGAACGGTCCGTTGTTCTCCGAGTTCACGCCGTAGGAGTCGTCGTAGTACGGCGACGGGTGTTGGAGCGTGACGTAGATCATCCGCGGCGTCGAGGCGGCGAGCCAGAATGTGTCGAAGGCGCCGCCCGCGCCGAAGCCGCCGGGAGCGCGCAGCGAGAAGTGACCCTGCTCGTAGTTCACCGGGTAGCGGACGCCGGGATGCTGGTCGTAGTCTTTCGGCAGCAGGATCGTCGCGCCGAGGTAGATGGGATGTCCCCACCACTTCGAGAGGATCTTGCTCTCGATCTTGATGCGCTTGACGAGATCGGTATCGGGCGGCGGCTTGCACCGGCGGAATCACCTTGTCCGCGATGAGGCGGATCGGGGTCGAGGACCGCGGATCGAACTGCACCTTCACCGGCTCGCCGTAGATGTTTCCTGGCGATCGCTTCCAGTTCTGGCCTTCCCATTGGTCCATGTGCAGCCAGACGGTCTTCCCGTCGGCGCGGGCGAACCGCGTGTAGACGTTCACGAACGGCTGCATCCAGTACTCGCCGGCCGGCAGATCCTTCAGGCTCGGGATCGGGTGGCCGCGCTCGGCGGCGGTGATGGCGACGGCCGCGCCGCTCTGGAGTCCCTCGACCGGCAGCGAGAACAGGGGAGAGCCCGTCGGGCCGGCCTGCTCGATCGGCGTCCGCTTGTTGTCGCGGCTGACCGCCACGTAGACCATGCCGGTCGTGGCTTCGGCGCGGGCGTCCTCCGCGATCGTGATCTCGATGCGCGGGCCCGCCGCGGCCTGGCCGGCGGCGAGATTGATTCCGGTGCCGGCCGTCGCTGCCGCGGTAGCGGCCAGAGCAGCGGCGAGAATGCGCGTCACAGTCATCCCCCGGTTGTACCACAGCCGAGCTCGGGGACACTCAACGGTGACTGTCCCCGAACTCAACCGTTGAGTGCGGGGACACTCAACCGTGACTGTCCCCGAGCTCGGCTGTGGTACAACCGTCGGGTGCCGAGCCTACGGCTCCCCCTGGCCCTCATCGTCTCGGGCGCCGTGATCCTGTCGTCGCCGTTCATCCGCGACATCCGGGACTGGATCCGCGCGACGTTTCCGGGTCAGTACGCGACGGTCGTGGCGACGGCCGTCGCCCTCGCGATCGGCAGCGCGCTCGTCGTCGCGCTGATGAGAATCCGCAACCGACGAACGCTGCGGTACGGCGCGATCGTGGCGGCCCTGCTCCTCGGCACGGCTTACGCGATGTGGAACGCCCAGGGCAATCCTGAAGTCGACGCCGTCGAGCGCGTCCACTTCGTCGAATACGGCCTGATCACGCTCCTCTTCTACCGCGTCTGGCGGCCTCGCGGCGACGTCTCGATGTTCGTGCTGCCGCTCGTCGCCGGCATCGCCGTCGGGACGCTCGAAGAATGGCTGCAGTGGTTCATCCCTGGCCGCGTCGGCGACATGCGCGACGTGTTCCTCAACGTTGTGGCGATTATCTGCGGGCTGCTGTTCAGCGTTGGCGTCGATCCGCCTGATGCCGGCGCGCTCCAGATTCGTCCGGGCTCGCTGCGGCGGATCGGCGTGGTGGCTGCAGCCGTCGCGCTGCTCTTCGCGACGTTCGTCTACTCGGTCCACCTCGGCGTTGAGATCCGCGATCCCGACACGGGGCGCTTCCGCTCGCGCTACGACGCTGCGACGCTCGTCCGCCTCGGTCAGGATCGCCTCGTCGTGTGGAAGGATCACCCACCGATCGAACGGCCGCGCAGCCGCAGTCGCGAAGATCAATACATGAGCGAAGGACTGCTGCACGTCCACGAGCGGAATCGGCGCTGGGAGGCCGCAGACATGGCTGCGGCGTGGGCAGAGAACCTGATCCTCGAGAAGTACTATGCGCCGGTCCTGGACACACCCTCGTACATCTCGCGCACCGGTCACCGCTGGCCGGCCGGAGCAGCGTGCGGACGCCGAGCAGCGCCTGGGGTCAGCCCGCCCTGCGGCCTCGTTCGAGAGCCGCGCCGACGTCGCCGAGGGACGCCACTTTATCCGCCCGTGGTCGCCGGCCGTGTTCTGGGTGGTCGTCCTGCTGGGGGTGGCGGTGATCCTCTTGGGATGTTTCATCTTCGACCGTGGGCAAGTGGCCAAGTGATTCGACGGGCCAACTAGAGGCGTTGCGCCGGACCGCCAATCTGCGGACGTGCGCACTCCATGTGGTATTCTGCCCGGCCGTATTTCTTAGCCGGGAGGCCTCCGTGGTATTGACCAAGTCCGAGCTCATTTCATCCCTTCAGAACGAAGTCCGTATCCTGCTTCACCTCGCCTCCAAGATCGACCGCGCGAAGCTCGACTACCGCCCGACGGCAAAGCAGCGCAGCACGCTCGAGTTGATGCAATACCTGTCCATGATGGGGCCGGCGCTCGTGCAGGTCGCCAATGCGGGAACGTTCGATCCGGTCGCCTGGACGGCGTTGGAAAACGACGCGAAGACGCGCGACTTCGATCAGTCGCTCGCGGCGATTGCCACGCACGCTGACGCCTACGGGGCGTTACTGGCGGGTGTGACCGACGCCGACCTGCGCGCCGACATCGAGCTCTTTGGCGACAAGGCCTCGCGTGGATCCGTCATGGTCAATCTCGTGCTGTGCAGCTGCGCCGCCTATCGCACGCAGTTGTTCCTCTATCTCAAGGCCTGCGGCCGTGAGGAGCTGGGGACCATGAACCTGTGGGCCGGCATCGACCAGCCCGCGGCCTGATGGACAACGTTCTCATCATCACTGGCGCGAGCCGCGGTATAGGGGCAGCCACGGCCCGATGTGGCTGCCGCCGCCGGCTACTCGATCTGCGTCAACTACCGGCAGAACGAGGAAGCCGCCAACCGGGTCGTCGCGGAGGTTGAAGCGGCGGGCGGACGGGCCGTGGCTGTGGCCGCCGACGTCGCGGTCGAGTCCGATGTCGTCCGGCTGTTCGAGACCTCCGACAAGGCGCTCGGAAGGTTGCATGGCCTCGTCAACAACGCCGGCATCCTCGAGACCCAGATGCGCCTCGACGCGATGAGCGCGGCCAGGCTCCATCGAGTGCTCGCGACCAACGTGGTTGGTGCGTTCATGTGCGCGCGCGAGGCGGTGCGTCGACTCTCGACCAGGCACGGCGGGTCTGGTGGGGCGATCGTCAATGTCTCATCGGGCGCGGCCAGGCTGGGGTCACCGGGCGAGTACGTCGACTACGCCGCCTCGAAGGGCGCCATCGATACGATGACGATCGGCCTCGCCCGCGAAGTCGCGGAGGAAGGCATCCGCGTGAACGCCGTGCGCCCTGGCTTCATCTACACCGAGATGCACGCCAGTGGCGGCGAACCGAACCGCGTCGATCGCGTCAAGGAGTTCGTGCCGATGAAGCGCGGCGGGATGGCCGACGAGGTGGCGCAGGCGATCGTCTGGTTGTTGTCCGAGAAGTCATCGTTCACGACCGGGGGATTCATCGACGTGACCGGCGGCAAGTAGCGTGACCGATATGACCACGATCAGACGTGAAACGCCGGATGATGTCGTGGCCGTGCGCGAGGTCAACGAGTTGGCGTTCGGGCAGCCCGCGGAAGCCAGCCTTGTCGACAAGCTGCGGCAGTCCTGTGGCGAAGCGCTCTCGCTCGTCGCAGTGGACGAGGCCCGCGATGCGATCGTCGGGCACATCCTGTTCACGCCGGTCGTAGTCGAAAGCCACGGCCGTCGAGTGGTCGGAATGGGCCTGGCTCCGATGGCTGTTCACCCGGATTGCCAGCGCCAGGGTATAGGCTCCGAACTCGTCCGCCACGGGCTGCGAATCCTCGCCGGGCGCGGCTGTCCGTTTGTCGTAGTCGTCGGGCACCCGGAGTACTATCCGCGCTTCGGCTTCGAACCCGCGTCGCGGCACCGCCTGGCGAGCCAATGGGACGGCATGCCAGACGAGGTCTTCATGGTGACGATCCTCGACCAACCGGCCATGACCGGCGTCGGCGGTGTTGCCAGGTATCGCATCGAGTTCGACGAGGCCGGGTAAGCGTGCTGCCGGAGATTACCATCCGCGACGCCGGCGGACGGGACGTCGTCGCGCGCTTTCGCGGGGCGTCGCTCGAGGACGTGCCAGCGATCGCCCGGCTCATCGCGCTCTCCGCGCGCAGCCTGAGCCGGGAGGACTACTCCGAAGATCAAATAGAGGCGGCGCTTGGGACGGCTCTCGGCGTTGATTCGCAGCTGATTGCGGACGGCACCTATTTCGTCGCGGAAGTGGACGAGACGCTGGTCGCGTGTGGTGGGTGGAGCAGACGGAAGACGCTCTTTGGCAGTGATGCGGGGTCCGGCCGTCATCCGGAGCTGCTCGATCCGACGCGCGATGCCGCCAGGATCCGCGCCTTCTTCGTCCATCCGGATTGGGCCCGCCGCGGCCTTGGTCGCGCCACGCTCGAGCTCTGTGAAAGCGAAGCGCGTCACAACGGCTTCTCGTCGGCCGAGTTGATGGCGACGCTGCCTGGCGTGCGCCTCTATCGCAGCTGCGGATACGCGTCACGGACGGCGATCGAGCACGCGCTGCCAGGCGGGATGGCGATCCGGCTCGTGCCGATGCGCAAGGACTTCGGGCGCGTCGCTACCTGAATAGTCGGTCGACCAGCTGCTGCGCGCGAGTGCCGAAGTCGCGCACCCGTGCGGAGTGTTGCGGATCGTAGGTCGTCAACCACACCTGCACGCCCGTCTGTCCTCCTGCCTGCCAGGTGCTCAACCGGAACACGCCGTCGGTCAGCTCGTCAACCGAGATGAACAAGTCGCGCTGAGGGTTGTGCCACTCGACGGTGCCCGCGAACTGATCACCGGTGGCGGAGCGGATGACGACGCGCGCGCCTTGAGTCAGGCTGCCGTCGGTCACGACAAACGCTGCCGGGCTGAGGAGCCGGCGCCAGACTTCTGCGGTGGTCAAGGCGGTGACGTGATGCGCTGCGGCATGTTGACGGTCACGTCCCTTGTGACGCTCGAGGTAATGACGCAGCCCGCGCAGCTCGAACTGCCAGCCGGCGCTGACCGCGTCGAGCTCGTCGTCCCAGCTTGCGCCGTCGCCGAATCCGGAGTGGACGAGGCGGAGTGTCGTCTGGCCCGCGTGGGTTTCGAGCGTGAACTCCATGGCGAGGCGTTCTGCCGGGCCAGCGAGCGGTTTGCCGTTCACGTCGAAAGCGGTCCGGTTCTCGACGAGCCGCAGGCGGGCGCCCGGCTCCCAGGCGTCGATCTCGGACTCCCAGGCCCAGTGCTGATCCCAGCCCCAGAAGACCGAGCCGCCCTTGCCTGGCGTCACGCGCGCCTGGAGCGGAAACCATCGCATCAGCTCGCCGGCATCGGTGAGGGCGCGCCACACGTCCTCTGGCGTGGCGTTGATGTCGATCGACATCTCGAAGCGGCGCTCGGCCATGGGCTACTCCTTGTCGGCTGGCACTCCCGGCGCGGTCGAGCTCGGTAGGTGCCGGAAAGATTGTGGAATCAGGTGATAGAGCGTCCGGGCGCGGGTGCCCAATCGTCACTAGCCGAAACCGCCGGCCACGCGGTGATTCGTCGTCGTGGTACTTCGCCACGAGGTCGGCCAGACGTTCGGTCAGTTCCCGGGCAAACGCCGCCCGCGATTCGGGGGACGCGAACCGGATCTCCGAGTCGATCGTCAGCGTCGACAGGCGCCGCTCGTCGGCGCGCGCGCGCGCGTCGAGGGCCGAGACCTCGGTGATGGTCCGTGCCGCAACGGCGACCACATAGGAGGCGCTGAAGCGATCGGGTGCGGACTCGGGCGTGGGGCCGAACGATCCGAGCGCGTCGGGGCTGATCATGAACGCCCGCGCGGTGGCGCGAAGGATGCGCTCGTTGCAGTTGCCCTTGCGCCGTTCTGCGACGCACTCGAGGAGCCCGGCTTTTTCGAGCGCTCGGAGGTGATAGTTGAGGCGCTGGCGGGGAAGGCCCAGCCGGCGGGCCAACCCGGCAGCCGAGTCGGGCTCGGACAACGCCGCCAGCATGGTTCGGCGGGTTCCCCTGAGCGCGGTGCGGCGGCCTCGGGGCGGTCGATGACCTGGACTGAGCGCGGCGAGGCTGTCATATTTTGGAGCGTAGATCCGACAAATTAAGTTGTCAAGATGATTTATGTATTCGGTATGAGTTGCCTTGGACTGCTGCGACCACCAAGCCATCGACGGGGTCTGACCCCGGTCTGACCCCAGTCTGACCCTGGTCTGCCCCAGCCGACTCCTGATGGCGGGGTCCGGCGCCGATAAGACCGGGCGCACCCTTCATGTCTCAGCCATATGACTTGCTGGCGCACGCCCACGAGCGGGCGATGGCGTTTCTGAACTCGCTGCCCGAGCGGCCGGTTGCGCCACGGGCGTCGTTCGAGGAGTTGGCGGTCGCTCTCGGCGGACCGCTCCCCGACGCGGCCCAGGATCCAGTCAGCATCGTCCTCGACCTCAGCGCGCGCCTCGAGCCGGGCGTGGCCGCGACTGCCGGGCCGCGTTACTTCGGCTTCGTCACCGGTGGTACCTATCCGGTTGCGCTCGCGGCGGACTGGCTCGTCTCGACCTGGGATCAGAACGCCGCCCTCCACGTCATGTCGCCGGGGATGTCGGCGCTCGAGGCGTGCACCGCGCGCTGGATCCTCGAGCTCTTGGGTTTGCCCGAGCAGGCGAGCGTTGGCTTCGTGACCGGCGCGCACACGGCCAACGTCACCGCGCTCGCCGCGGCCCGCCACGAGGTGCTGCGCCGCGCCCGGTGGGACGTCGAAGCGCTGGGGCTGCAGGGCGCACCGCCGCTCACGGTCATCGCCGGCGAGGAGGCCCACGCCTCGATTCACGCCGCTTGCCGGATGATCGGCGTCGGCAGCCGGACGATCATGCGCGTGGCGACCGACGCCCAGGGACGCATGCGTCCCGACGCGCTCGAATGGGCGCTCTCGGCGACGTCAGGTCCGACGATCGTCTGCGCCCAGGTGGGGAACGTCAACACGGGCGCGTGCGATCCGCTCGTCGAGATTGGCGAGCTCACGCGTGAGAACGGGGCGTGGCTGCACGTCGACGGCGCATTCGGGTTGTGGGCGGCGGCGTCGCCGGCATACCGGGGACTCGTCGCCGGCCTCTCCGACGCGGATTCGTGGACGACCGACGGACACAAATGGCTGAACGTGCCGTACGACAGCGGCATCGTGATCGTGCGCCATCCGGCGGCGCATCGTGCCGCGATGAGTCAGGCGGCCTCGTACCTGCCGCCGGGGCAGGGCGAACAGCGCGATGGCACCGACTGGGTGCCCGAGTCGTCACGCCGCGCTCGCGCCGTGCCGATCTACGCCGTTCTCCGGATGCTCGGCCGCTCGGGGCTCGCCGATCTCGTCGACCGCTGCTGCCGCCTCGCCGTTCGCATGGCGGATCGGCTGTGGAACACACCCGGCGTCGAAGTGCTCAACGAGGTCGTCCTCAATCAGGTCCTGGTGCGGTTCTCGTCGCCATCGGGGGAGAACGTCACCAACCAGGTGATTGCGGCCGTGCAGGCCGCGGGCGTGTGCTGGTGTGGCGGGACGATGTGGGCTGGTGCGCCGGCGATGCGGATCTCGGTGTCCAACTGGCGGACGAGCGAGGATGATATCGACCGCTCGGCCGCATCGATGCTCGAGTGCTTCGAGCGTGTGAAGGCTACGTAGGCCGGCTATCGCCCTGGACGAAGCGCCCGCGATGCGACGTCTTATTTGACCGGTACCGGCGCGGCGGCTGGCGCCGCGAACAGACCATCATCCATCGGGACGTTGATCTCGATCTTGTCGGTGTAGGTGACGAGCGTCACCACCGGCTCCTTGCCCGTTCGTTCCTCCATGATGTCGAACGGGAACTTCACGCCGTCGACGTCGCGCCAGTTGTCGAAATCGATCGTGATGTCGAATCGGCGCCCGTTGGGGAGGTTGAGGACGCCCGTATGCCGCCGGTCGAGGAAGGTCTTGGCGTCCAGGTAGACGGTGCGCACGAGACCGCTCTTGAGCGTGACCGTGAGCTTGAGCGTCTCGCCGCCCGGCAGTGTTTCGCGCCCGGCGAAGGCGACCGAGTGGCCCTTCTCGCGCCAGCCGACGAGCATCCCGTCGAAGTCGCCATCGACTTCGCGCGCCTCGGCGGCCAGCTGCGGCTGGCGCGGCACGATCTTGCCCTGCGCCATGTCCCACACCGCATCGGCGTTGATGCCGCGCGGGGTCATGGCCGCGCCCGGTTGGGCCGGCCCCTGCTCGACGCGCATAAGGGCTGGGCGCTTCTTGTAAACGATCACCCTCAGCGTCGTCCCGATCCCGCTCGCCACGGTCCGAGTCAGCTTGACCGTCTGGATGGCGGCCAGCTTGTCCTGGCCGCCGCGGGCAGCAATGTGGCGAGCGACGATTTCGTCCACGGTCTGCGCCACGGCTGACGCAGGCGCCGCGACGAGCCCGGCGAGCCCGACGAGAACGACAAGCCCGAGGAACGAGACCCTGGAGAGGCGGAGACGCGAGCGCATGAACATGACGGATATTATCGTCGAAGGCCCGCAGCGGCCGCGCGACTCGTCCCAACGTTTGACACTGCCCGCTTTTCCGTCGGCGCCGCCTTTGATGATGTCTGCCCGCGTGACATACGATTAGCGGATGGACCGCCATCTCTTTACAACTGTTGTGCTGGCCGTGTGCCTCGGTTTCACCCCGGCGACTTCGGCGCAGCAGCCACCCGTACCACCAGGCAGCGACCCGCTGCACCGGGCGCTCGATCAGATCCTCGACGTCAACGTGCGCGACGGGTTCGTCTACTACCGGGCAATGCAAGGCTCGCGCGGCGCACTCGATCGGTATGTCGCCTCGCTCAACGTGCCGGCGGCGACCTATAACGCCTGGACGAACGAAGCCAAGATGGCGTTCTGGGTGAACGCCTACAACGCGTTCGTGCTCCAGACGGTCGTCAACCGTTATCCGATCAAGGGCACGAGCAGCACCTACCCACCGTCGAGCATCCGGCAGATTGCGGGCGCGTTCGACCAGACGAAGCACCGGGCCGCGGGGCGCAGCGTGACGCTCGATGAGATCGAAAAGACCGTCCTCGCCGAGTTCAACGAGCCGCGGCTGTCGCTGGCGCTTGGCCGCGGCGCCGTCGGCAGTGGCCGGTTACGCAGCGAGGCTTACACCGCGGCGCGCCTGCCCGAGCAGCTCGAATCGATCGAGAACGAGTTTGTCACCAAGCAGCGGCTGCTCAAGGTCGACCGCACTGCCGGTGTGATGTCGACGAGCGCGATCATCAGCTGGCACGAGGCGGAGTTCGTGGCGGCGTATGGCGGCAAGGCCGGCGAGAAGTTCGCCGCGCGCTCGCCAATCGAACGGGCGCTCATCGCGTTCGTCACCCCGCACCTCCTTCCGCTCGAAAAAGAGCTGGTCGACGAGAACCGCTTCAAGGTGACGTTCCAGGAATTCGATTGGCGGCTGAACGACCTGACCGGCGGGCGAATCGACTAGACACGGGCTTAGGCTCAAGGCTCAGGGCTCAAGCAAGACCTCCGAGTAGGTGGTCGAGGAACTTGCCTGAGCCTTGAGCCTTGAGCCCTGAGCCCTCGGTTACCTCCGTTCCCTCTGTTAACTCCGCTGCCTCTGTGGTGAAATACCCTCGTTTCCTCCGCGACCTCCCACACACATGGACCTCGGACTTATCGACAAAGTAGCGATTGTGACCGGCTCGAGCCGCGGGCTCGGGTTGGCCAGCGCCAGGGCGCTCGTGGCGGAGGGCTGCCGCGTGTGTCTGTGCGCGCGCGGCGAGGAACGGCTGGCCGAGGCCGCGCTCGAGGTCGAGGCTGCGGCCAAGCGCCCGAACCTCGTCGCGACCGTGCAGGCCGACGTCTCGACGAAGGACGGCGTCGAACGAGTCATCGAGAAGGCGGTCGACACGTTCGGCGGCATCGACGTGCTCGTCAACAACGTCGGCCGGGCAGGGGGGGCGGACCTCCTCGACACGTCCGACGCCGAGTGGCAGGCAGCGTTCGATGAGACCCTCTTCCCGGCGATCCGCGCCACGCGCCTTGCCGTGCCCCACATGCGGCAGCGTGGCGGCGGGGCGATCGTGATGATTGCCTCGATCTACGGCCGCGAGGCCGGCGGGCGGATGACGTACAACGCCGTCAAGGCGGCCGAGATCAGCCTCGCCAAGTCGCTCGCGCAACAGCTCGCGCCGCTCAACATCCGCGTCAACAGCGTGGCGCCGGGCTCGATTCTCTTCCCCGGCGGGTCCTGGTATCGCCGCCAGCAGGCCGACCCGGAAGGGATCGCCGAGTTCGTGCGCCGCGAGCTGCCGTTCGGGCGCTTCGGCCGTCCGGAAGAAGTCGGCGCCGCCGTCGCGTTCCTCGCGTCCCCACGCGCGAGCTGGGTCAGTGGCGCGTGCATCCCCGTGGATGGATCCCAGGGACGGTCGAATATCTGACGGCCTTCACCTCTCAGCTTTCAGCTCTCAGCTGTCAGCTCAGAGCTTTCCCAGCACAGCCGATCGATTAGGATCTGGAAGCCCTTAGCTGAGAGCTGAGAGCTGAAAGCTGAGAGCGATGTCCGAACAGCTTGCCAACCTGATTCAATCGGCGGCCGACGGCCTGTTCATGCCGTGGGTCGTCATCCTGCTGCTCGGGGCAGGGTTGTTCCTGACTGTGCGCACGGGCTTCGTCCAGGTGCGGCGCTTTGGCGAAGCGTGCCGGGTGGCGTTTGTCCGGCGCGGCAGCGGCGGCGCCGGCGTGCTCACGCCCTTTCAGGCGTTCATGACCGCGCTGGGCGCGTCGATCGGCACCGGTAATATCGCCGGCGTCGCGACGGCCATCGTCTCGGGCGGGCCAGGGGCGCTTTTCTGGATCTGGGTCTACGGGTTCGTCGCGACCGCCATCAAGTTTGCCGAGGCCGTGCTCGGCATGACGTTCCGCGAAGTAACAAGAGATGCCGCCAAGGGCGACCGGGTCCTGTCGGGACCGATGTACTACCTGCGCGACGGCCTGCGCTCGCCGTTCCTGGCCTGGCTGTTCGCGTTCGTGGCCGCCGTCGCCGCGCTGACCACGACGCCCTTTACCCAGCCCAACTCGATGGCGCTCGTGCTCGACTCGGTGCTCGGCATCCCGCGCATCGTCTCCGGCATCGCCATTGCCGTGCTGACGTGGCTGGTCATCATCGGCGGCATCAAGTCGATCGGCAAGGCCGCCGAGAGGCTGTCGCCGCTCAAGGTCGGCCTCTACCTCGCCGGCGGGCTCATCGTCATCCTGATGAATGCCGGCCGCATTCCCGCCGTGTTGTCGATGGTGGTCAGCGAGGCGCTGACGACACAGTCGGCGTTCGGATTCGGGATGTTCATGGCGATGCGCTACGGCATCGCGCGCGGCATCTACGCGAACGAAGCTGGCTACGGCACGGCCGCCGTGGCCTACGGCACCGCGCAGAGCACCCAGCCCGCGCAGCAGGGGCTGAACGCGGTGATGGAGACGTTCATCGTCTCGTTCGTGACGTCGAGTATTTCGGCGATGACGATCCTCCTGACCGGCGCGTGGCAGTCCGGCCTGACGAGCACGGCTGCCGTCGCCGCCGGCTTCAACTCCGCCATGCCCGTCGCCGGCGGCTGGATCGTCGCGTTCTGCACGTTTCTCTTCGGCTACACGACGCTCATCGGCTGGGCCTACTACGGCGAGCAGTTCTTCGAGTACATCCTCGGTCGCAAAGTCACGGTGCCGTACCGCTGGATCTACTGCCTGCTGATTCCGTTCGGCGCCATCTCGCGGGTCGAGGTCGTGTGGGCCTGGGGTGACTTGATGAACGTGCTGCAGGTGTTTCCGAATCTCATCGGGGTGATCGGCCTGAGCGGGATCGTGGCGAAGATTGCGCCAGGGACAGACTCCACGCGAGGAGCTAGATTCTCAACTTTCGCTTCTTGATCGCCAGCGAAATGACTGCTACCATCGGACCGCAATTCCTTTGGCTGCATTGGTTTCGCTATGGCTTCACATACCCTTCCGGCCATCTCCGGCGACAAGGACCGCTCGCTCCAGGAGGCCGTCAGCCGGCTGACGTATTCGCCCCGGCCGGGCGGCGCCGAGGCCGATCCCATCGTCACGGCGGTGCGGCGGCTGCCGGCCGTCGCGGCGTCGTTCGCGCCTTACCCGGACGGCACTGACGACCGCTTGATCGGCTCCCTCGCGGCGCGGGGGATCAGCCAGCTCTACACGCATCAGGCGCAGGCGTTCGCGCACGTCCTTGGCGGCAGGAATGTCGTCACGATTACGCCGACGGCATCGGGCAAGACCCTCTGCTACAACGCGCCGGTGCTGAACGCGATCCTGCAGGATCAGTCGACGCGCGCGCTGTATCTCTTTCCGACCAAGGCGCTGGCGCAGGATCAGCTCGCGGAGCTGCACACCCTGTCCGAGCTCGTCACGCGCGACAGCGAGCTCGAGATCGGCGTGTTCACCTACGACGGCGATACGCCGTCGGATGCCCGGCGCGCGATCCGCGGCAAGGCGCACGTCGTGCTCAGCAACCCCGACATGTTGCACGCCGGGATCCTGCCGCATCATCCTCGCTGGGCGAAGCTGTTCGAGAACCTGCGCTTCGTCGTCATCGACGAACTGCATGCGTATCGCGGCGTGTTCGGCAGCCATCTCTCGAACATCCTGCGCCGGTTGCAGCGCGTCTGCCGCCACTACGGCTCGGATCCGGTCTTCATCTGTTCGTCGGCCACGATCGCCAACCCGCGCGAGCTGGCCGAAGGGTTGACGGGGAAGCCGTTCGAGCTCGTCGACGAAAGCGGCGCGCCGCGCGGGGAGAAGTTCTTCCTCTTCGTCAATCCGCCGGTCGTGAACGCCGAGCTCGGCATTCGACGCTCGTATCTGGCCGAGACGCGCCGCGTGGCGCTCGAGTTCCTGAAGTACCAGCTCCAGCTGATCGTCTTCGCGCAGAGCCGCCTCTCGGTCGAGCTCCTCACGACATATCTAAAGGATGCTTTTCACGGGCCGCCCGGCGCCGCCGACGTGATCCGCGGCTATCGCGGCGGCTATCTCCCCAATCGCCGGCGCGAGATCGAGCGCGGCTTGCGCGAAGGGCTGGTGCGCGCGGTGGTGTCCACCAACGCGCTCGAGCTCGGAATCGACATCGGCGCGCTCGACGTGTCGGTGATGGCCGGCTACCCGGGCACGATTGCCGCGACCTGGCAGCGCGCGGGACGCGCCGGCCGGCGCACCACCCGGTCGGCGGCCGTGCTCGTCGCGAGCAGCGCGCCGATCGATCAGTTCATCATCCGCAATCCGTCGTACTTCTTCGACGCCTCGCCCGAGCACGCGCTCATCAACCCCGACAACCTGCATATCCTCCTCGACCACGTGAAGTGCGCAGCCTTCGAGATGCCGTTTGGCGACGATGAGGGCTTCGGGCACGAGAACGTGCAGGAGATCCTCGCCGTGCTCGGCGAGGAAGGCTTCGTGCACCACGCCGATGGGCAGTGGAACTGGACGAACGAGTCCTATCCGGCCGACGCCGTCAGCCTGCGTTCGGTCTCGTCGGACAATTTCATCGTGATCGATGCGACCGATGGCGAACGCGTCATCGGCGAGACCGACTTCACGAGCGGGCCGTCCACGCTCCACGAAAAGGCCATCTACATCGTCGAAGGACAGCTCTACCAGGTGGAGCGGCTCGACTTCGAGGGACGCAAGGCGTTCGTACGGGCCGTCGAGTGTGATTACTATACCGACGCCATCACCTACACCAAGGTCACGATCCTGGAGACCTTCGCCAGTGATGGGACGTGAGTATCGCGCTCGTCCGGCGACGACGCCCGAGCGCCGATGAGATCGCACGGCGAGGTTCACGTTGTCTCCAGGGTCGTGGGTTTCAAGAAGATCAAGTTCTACACCAACGAGAACATCGGCTCGGGCGAGCTGGATCTGCCCGAACAGCAGATGCACACGTCGTCGGTACTGGCTCACGATTCCGTCAGCGGTGATGGCGGCGCTGCCGTTCGGCGGCGACGACCGGCGCGATGGCGTCGTCGGGCTGGCCTTTGCCATGCGCAACATCGCGCAGCTCCTCCTGATGTGCGATCGCCACGACATCGGGCTCTCGGTCGACGGCGGGACGCTCGACCGTTCGACCCGCACGGGCGGCACGGACAGCGCGCCGACAGCGCTCGCGGCCGATCCCAACATCTTCATCTACGACAACTATCCCGGCGGCATCGGCTTCAGCCGGCCGTTGTACGAGATGCACGCGCTGCTGCTCGAGCGCACGCGCGATCTCATCGTCGGCTGCCCATGCGAATCCGGTTGCCCATCCTGCGTCGGGCCCGAGGGCAACACGGGACCGCACGCCAAGGCGGTGGCGATGCGGATTCTGGACGATGTGCTCCTCCTCCTTCCAGGCGTGGCGCTGCCGGATCTCGATCCGGCGGCGATGCAGTTCGAGAAGGACGGGTTCTGACGTGGACCTGAAGTCCAGGCTCCGCGCCATCGTCAAGCCGCAGGGGTCTGTCGAAGGCGGCGTGCCCCGCGGGGGCTTGGCGCAGACGCGCCAAAGCCGGTACGTGAGCTGACATACGAGCCCGATATCGGCGCGTATGAGGCCGCACCGACCATCGATCGCGTTGGCGAGATCCTCGGCGGCCGGGCGGCTCGCAACGACTTCGGCCAATGCCTCGTCATCGATCGACGCTACGAATCCGATCGCTGGCACGGCGACGTGCGGATTGCCGAATGCGAGATGGGTGACCTGAGCAGTCTGGGCGTGCTCGATCCCACCCTGACCTCGGACAAATTGCCCGGCGCGGGCGGCGGAGCATCCGCCCCCCGCACGATCTTCATCGATCTCGAAACCACCGGCCTCAGTGGCGGCGCTGGCACCGTGGCCTTTCTCGTCGGGTGCGGGTTCTACGACCTCGGCGCCTTTCAAGTCCGGCAGTTCCTGCTGACGAGTTACTCGGCTGAGCGCGCGCTTCTCACCGCGGTCGCGGAGTTCTTCGACGATGCGGAGTTGATCGTCAGCTACAACGGCAAGACCTTTGACGTGCCGGTGATGGAGACGCGCTGGCTCTTTCATCGCATGGCGATGCCGCTCGATGGCGTGCCGCACTTCGACACCCTGCACACGGCCCGCCGGCTGTGGAAGACGCGCTCGGATGACGCGACCGAGGGCGGTTGCCGTCTGTCGACGCTCGAGCGGACGCTCTTCGATGTGCGACGCGTCGGCGATGTGCCTGGATTCGAGATTCCGGCGCGCTTCTTTCAGTTCATGCGCAGCGGCGATCCGCGTCCGCTCGAGCCGGTGCTCGAACACAACCGCCTCGATCTGGTCTCGCTCGCCGCGGTCACGGCTCGCGCCGTGCGGCTCGTCGAGGCCGGCGCCGACGGTTGTCCCGATGGGCCGCAGGCGCTCGCGGTCGGACGCATCTACGAGCGAGCGGGGCTCGTCGAGCGCGCGGCCGCCTGCTATCGCCGCGCGTCGGCGTGCGACGTCACTCGAGGTGAAGGGGGAAGCCCTGTATCGTCTGGGCTTGCGCAGCCGGCGCGAGCGCAAGTTTGGTGAGGCGGCCGCCATCTGGCGCGAGGTCGTCGCGCTTACCGAGACGCGGTCAGCCCGCCGCAACGCGACGTTGGTCGCGCTCAGGCAGTTCGCCGTCGAGGCTCTGGCGATTCATCACGAGCACCGGGATCGCGACCTGAAGACGGCGCGGGAACTGGCACTCTTTGCGCTGAACGAACGGAGAGGCGAGGGAAGGGACGACCGCCGCGCGGAAGGCTACAGGAAGCGGATTGCGAGGCTAGAGCGCAAGCTCGTAGAGAGTGATGCCCGTAAGCTCGTCGAGAGTGATGCCCGTAAGCTCCACGAGAGTGGGGCCCGGAAGCCACCCGAAAAGCAAAACGCCCAGCTCCTGTGGAGCTGAGCGTTTTCCAACTAGTCGGTTACGCTTTTGCCGCTGCCGGCTGTTTCTTCGCCTTCGCGGCCGCCTTGCGGCTCTCGGAGGTCTGGGCGCCGAAGCGCTTCGTGAAGCGCTCGACTCGACCTTCGGTATCGATCAGTTTCTGCCGTCCGGTGAAGAACGGGTGACAGTTGTTGCAAATCTCCAGATGGAGCTCCTGTTTGGTCGAACGGGTGCTCCAGGTCGCGCCGCACGCACAACGGGCGACAACCTCGTGATACTGGGGGTGGATCGCTGGCTTCACTGCTGACTCCTTCGGGGCTCCGGGAAAAAGTTATTATACCAAACCCGTGCCGCTTTCGTCTCTGTAATTCCTATAAATCTAATATATTCAGCTACTTACAGCTATTCGAAGTCGACCGTGCGCTCCCAGCGGTGCTTCCGGAGCTCCGTCAGGAGCTGAGCCGGCAAGGCCTGCCCGTCGCTCACCCCGATGTTCTGTTCGACGTGCCCCAACTTCCGCATTCCCGGGATGACGGTCGACACGGCCGGGTGGGCCAGGATGTGCCGCAGCGCCAGCTGTGGCATCGACATGCCCGCCGGTACGACCGAGCGCAGACGGTCGACGCGGGGGAGGGTTGCCTGCAGGTTGTCGGGGTTGAAGTACAGATTCCTGAAGTCTCCCGTCGGCCAGGCCGTCGTCGCGGTCAGCGTGCCCGTGAGGCTGCCCTCGTCGAATGGCACCCTGGCGATGAGCCCAATCTGATGCTCCTGGCAGTACGGAAATAGCTCGTCCTCGGGACTCTGATCGAACACGTTGTAGACCACCTGTACCGCATCGATGAGGCCGCTCTCGAGCGCGCGCAGCACATTGGCCGGCTGCCAGCGGTTGACGCTGATCCCGATGGCGCGCACCAGGCCCTCGTCCTTGAGCGTCCGCAAGGCGCGCTGCCAGCGATCGTCGGCCGCCCACTCATCGGTCCACACGTGCAGCTGCTGCAGGTCGAGCGTCGAGACGCCGATGTTCGCGAGGCTCTTCTCGGTGTATTCGCGGATGTAATCCGCAGGGAAGACGTCGTCGAGCGGGTATGACGGCCGCGCCGGCCACTTGCGGTTCTTGGGAGGGATTTTGGTGGCGATGTAGAGACGCTTGTCAGGATGCCGCTTCAGCGTCGCGCCCAACAGCCGCTCGCTGTGGCCGTCGCCGTAGGCCCAGGCCGTGTCGAAAAAGTTGCATCCGAGCTCGATCGCCCGATCGAGCGACGCGAAAGATTGCTCGTCGTCACTGCCGGTCCAACCGGCCATGCCCCACATGCCATAGCCGACTTCAGCGATCTGCCACCCCGTCCTGCCAAACGTCCGATAGCGCATGGGGAATGATACTTCGCTCGTGGGCTCAGGGCTCGGGCTCAAGGCTCAGGTGAAGACCTTTGACTTAGACACTTCGAAGAACTAGCCTGAGCCATGGGCCTTGAGCCTTGAGCCCTATTGTCCGGGCTGGCAGGGCGGACCGCTCAGTGTCGAGACGAACATGAGCGGTCTCGATCCGCGGCGCGTGATGCTGAGTGTCGTCCCGCGCGGTGCCGTTACGAGCGAGCCCGCGCTCAATGCGTGTTCCCGTCCGCCCATTCGAAGCGTGCCTTCACCCGCAACGACATAGATGCGTCTCGTCGGCGTCCTGGCGCGTGCGCTCGGCGATCGCTTCGTTGGTCTGGATCATGGTGGTGGTGGCGCTCGCCGTGCAGCCCGACGCCAGGCGCTTCGACGGTGCCCTGCCGATGAAGCTCGAGTCGAGCCACGAGAGGAAATTGGCGACGTTGGGCTGATAGTCACCCGAGGCGGCCGGCTGACTGCTCGGCTGCGCTGGTGCCGGTTCGGGCTTGGGCGGTGGTGGTGGCGGTGGCGCCGCACTCAGGGACGCCGAAGCGCGCAGTGGCTTTCCCGACAGGCTGACTTCCTTTTCGAACGTGATGAACCCCTCGTGCTCGAAGCGGAGGCGGTAGGTCCCCGGCGACATGTTCGCGAAGGTCACGAGGCCAGATGGGTCGGTCGGCGCCTCCCGATCCACGGGGCCTGCCGCCTTGACGACGACGTCCGGCAGTCGTTTTGCCGTCGAGGGCCGTGACCATGACCGTGAGCGAGAGCTTGGGCCCCGCGGGCGGAGTCTGACGAGCGCGGCCCGGAGCCGGCGGTTGCGCGGGCGGTTGCACCGGCTTGGCGGCCGGCGTGGTTGGCGGCGCTTGAGCCGGTGGCGCGGTCTGAGGCACTTTCTCTTCAGGAGAGAGCGAAAGAGCCGTTGAAGAAGAGGACGAGCCCAGCAGGAGCGTGACGGCCAGGCAGAGCGATCCAAAATGTGCGCAGCGCATACCCCTATGAGATTCGCTGACAGTCGCCGCCGTCAAGGGGAACGTGAGCTCTAGCAGAAGGTGCCTCGGTCCGCACCGAATGGCTGGTCCTGAGCCGCAAAAGCACGGCCTGGGTCAGGTGCCGATGGGTCGGTTGGCGTCGTGCCTGGCACCCAACGTGAATCCAATCGTCAGTATGAAGCGCCAAACCGTTATTCTCGGGCTGGCACTGCTGGGCATCGCGGCAATAGCCACGATTGCTTTCAACGCGTGGCGACGTCCGGCACTGACGGTGTCCTTCGCGTCGGCCACTCGCGGTTCGATCTCGCGTCAGGTGCTCACGAGCGGGGTGCTCGAACCTAAGTCCGCCGTCGATACCGGGTCGCAGGTGTCGGGCACGATCCAGTCGCTCAGCGCAGATTTCAATTCGCGTGTGAAGGCCGGCCAGATCATCGCTCAGATCGATCCGTCGGTGTACGACACGCGGCTCACTGAGGCGCGCGCTGAGCGGATAAAGGCAGAGGCCGAAGCCGCGTTCCGTTGCCGCCGAGCTCGCCGATGTGCAGACCAAGGCCGCGCGCGCGGTGGAGCTCGCGTCCGCGGGACTCGTCACACAGGCCGAGCTCGATGGGGCTCAGTTCGCCGTTCGTCAGGCTGAGGCAGCGCTCAAGTCGGCGCGGGCGGCGGCGCAGGTCGCCAAGGCAGGGGTCGATGAGGCCACGGTCAACCGCTCGCGCACCATCATTCGCTCGCCGATGGACGGTCTTGTCGTCAGCCGCAATGTCGAAGTCGGACAGACGATTGCGGCCTCGCTTGCATCGCCGGTGCTTTTTCGCATCGCCGATCTCAGCACGATGCTGCTGCTCGCCGACGTCGGCGAGGCCGAAGCCGGAGAAGTGCGCGCCCGGCGACCAGGTCACGTTCGAAGTAGAGTCGATCGGCGTGCGCACCTTCACGGGGACGGTCTCCGAGGTCCGTCTCGGTTCGAAGCTCGAACAGGCAAGTCAGTCGGGCCAGCCAGCCGCGACCGGTTCCTCCGGAACACCGGCAACAACCGGAACGTCTGGCGCAACCGGCACGTCGGGCACGTCACCCGCGACAGCAGCCACGACATCACCCGCGACGACGAGCACGACCAGCGACCGCGACGACGACAAGCCAGGCTGCCGCCGCACCAGCGGGCGCGGTAGTCTCCTACACGGCGGTCATCAACGTCGATAACTCCGATGGTCGTATTGCGCCAGGCAGCACGGCGGTCGTCATGCTGCCTACCGGGCAGCGCTCCGACGTCGTTGCGGGTGCCGAACGCCGCGCTGGCGTTCCGGCCGAACGCCAGATATGCTGAAGGCGAGCGGACAGCCACGGACGGCGTTGCCCAGCTGGCGGACGAAGGTCGACGGCAACGTCGCGGGTCGGCAGCGGCTACGTGTGCAAGTACGAGGCGCGGGAATTCGTGCCGATCGCCGTCGAGACCGGCGTGTCAGACGAACGATGGACCGAAGTCACGGCTGGAGGGATCAGGCCAGGCGACCGGCTGGTGACCCAGGTCAGCATCCCTCGCCGCTGAACCGTGGCGCCGCTACTTCCCGTTGGCCATCGACGCCGAGGAACTCGGCGTTCGACTTCGTCTTCGCCATCTTCGAGAGCAACAACTCCATTGCTTCCGTCGGGGAGAGCGGCGTCAGGACCTTGCGGAGGACCCACACGCGATTGAGGTCTTCCTTCGGGATGAGCAGTTCTTCCTTCCGCGTGCCGCTCTTCTGGATGTCGATGGCGGGGAAGACGCGGCGGTCGGCCAGCTTGCGATCGAGATGGATCTCCATGTTGCCGGTGCCCTTGAACTCCTCGAAGATCACCTCGTCCATGCGCGATCCGGTGTCGATGAGCGCGGTGGCGACGATGGTGAGCGAGCCGCCGGACTTCGATGTTGCGGGCGGCGCCGAAGAAGCGCTTCGGGCGCTGCAGGGCGTTGCTGTCGACGCCGCCCGACAGCACCTTGCCCGACGCCGGGACGATGGTGTTGTAGGCGCGGGCGAGGCGCGTGACCGAGTCGAGCAGGATGACGACGTCCTTCTTGTGCTCGACCAGGCGCTTGGCCTTCTCGATCACCATCTCGGCGACCTGCACGTGCCGGGTCGCGGGCTCGTCGAACGTCGAGGAAATGACCTCGCCCTTGACCGACCGCTGCATGTCGGTGACTTCTTCCGGCCGCTCGTCGATGAGCAGCACGATCAGGTAGACCTCGGGGTGGTTGGTCGTGATGCTGTTGGCGATGTTCTGCAGCAGCATCGTCTTGCCGGTCCGCGGCGGCGCCACGATCAGGCCGCGCTGGCCCTTGCCGATCGGCACCATCAGGTCCATGACCCGGGCCGACAGGTTGTCGGACGCGGTCTCGAGACGGATCCGCTCCTGCGGGTAGAGCGGCGTCAGGTTCTCGAAGAAGATCTTCTCGCGCAGCCGGTCCGGCGGCTCGAAGTTGATGGCTTCGACCTTGATCAGCGCGAAGTAGCGCTCGCCGTCCTTCGGCGGCCGGATCTGGCCCGAGACGGTGTCGCCCGTGTGCAGGTCGAACTTGCGAATCTGCGAGGGGGAGACGTAGATGTCGTCGGGGCCGGGCAGGTAGTTGTAGTCGGGGGCGCGGAGGAAGCCGAAGCCATCGGGCAGGGTCTCGAGGACGCCTTCGGAGAAGAGCAGGCCGCTCTTCTCGGCGCGCGAGCGCAGGATCTCGAAGATGAGCTCCTGCTTGCGCATGCCGCCGGCGCCAGGCACGTCGAGCTGCTTGGCGATCTTGGTCAGCTCGGTGACGCTCATGTCCTTGAGCGTGCCGAGCTCGACGATCGGGGCTTCGGGTGGGGCCGGCGCGGGGGCGGTTGCCGTTGCCGTGGCCGTCGCGGCGGCGGTCTTGGGCTCGGCAGTCGCCGCGGCCGGTGTCTTGGGCTCGGCGGTCTTCTCGGTCACTCCGCGTTCCTGGCGAGTCTTGCTATCGTTCTCCACAATTCATCCAATCCTTCGCCGCTCGTTGCCGAGACTGGCAATGCGGCCGTTCCAAACGTTGTTTCCAGTGCCTTCAGATTCTTGTGCGCGCTCGCTGACGCGCCAGCTTGTCGATCTTCGTCGCGACGACGAAGAAGTGGACGCCGAGCCGGTTGAGCCAACCGCCCGCGGCCCGATCCGGCTGGCAGCCCCGGATGCCGGGAGTCGACGAGGAGCAGGGTCGCGGACCTGGAGTCCCGGTTCCGCGCTCTGTTGTCGTCGTCGTCGTAGTACTCCTCGGGCGACCTCCGCCAGTTCGTCGGCGGAGTCGTCGCCGCCGCGCGCGTATCCGTAGCCGGGCAGATCGACCAGGTACACCGGCCACCGTCCCGGACCCCCTGGTCCACCCTCCATCGTGATCCGATAGAAGTTGAGCAGCCGGGTCTTGCCCGGCGCCGCGCTCGTGCGGGCGATCTTCAGGCGGCAGAGCGCGTTGATCAGGCTCGACTTGCCGACATTGGAGCGCCCGGCGAGGGCGACGCGCGGCGATCTCGTCGCGCGGAATGCCGTCCGCGCGTGCCGCACTCGTCACGAAGTCGGCGTTCAGGAGCTTTCAACGAGATCGCGGCTCGCGACTCGCGGCTCGCGGACTCGAGCTGCACTCCGCCTGAAACATTGGTCCAGATGGCCGCGAGCGCGAGCCGCGGGCCGCGAGCTGTCGATTCCGTGACATCAATGCGTAATGGTGTCGTCCGAAATGGTGGGCTCGACTTCAGCCGCGGCCGGCGTCGTGTGCGGCGAGCACGGGAAGCGGTGACTCCAGCGCCAGCTTCAGCACTTCGTCCATCGTTTCCACCATGTAGATGTCGAGCGCGTCGAGGACGTTCTTCGGGATGTCCGCGAGATCCTTCTCGTTGTCCTTGGGAAGGATGATGTTCTTCAGCCCGGCGCGGTGTGCCGCCAGCACCTTCTCCTTGACGCCGCCGATCGGCAGGACCTTGCCGCGCAGCGTGATCTCGCCGGTCATCGCGAAATCCTTGCGCGTCGGGATCCGGGTGATGGCCGAGACGAGCGACGTCGCGAGCGTGATGCCGGCCGACGGGCCGTCCTTCGGGATGGCGCCTTCCGGCACATGCACGTGCACGTCGGTCTTGCGGTTGAAGTCCTTCGGCGATGCCGAACTCGTCGGACTTCGACCGCACGTAGCTCATCGCCGCGTGCGCCGACTCCTGCATGACGTCGCCGAGCTTGCCGGTCAGCCGCAGGTGGCCCTTGCCGGGCATCAGCGTCGCCTCGGTGACGAGGATCTCGCCGCCGACTTCGGTCCAGGCCAGGCCGGTGGCGACGCCGATTTCATTGGTCTCTTCCATCAGCGTCGGGCGGAAGCGGGGGACACGCCGAGGTATTCGGTGACCTTGGCGGCGCTGATCTCCTCGCTGAACGACTTGCCTTCGACGACGACCTTGCGCGCGACCTTGCGGCAGATCGACGAGATCTCGCGTTCGAGGCTGCGGACGCCGGCCTCGCGGGTGTAGCGCTGGATGATGGTCTGGAACGCCTCGTTCAGGAAGGTCAGGTTGGCGGGCGTCAGGCCCGCGCCCTCGATCGCCTTGGGCGACAGGAACACGCGCGCGATCTCGACCTTTTCCTGCTCGGTATAGCCGGCGAGCTGCAGCACTTCCATGCGGTCGCGCAGCGCCTGCGGGATCGTGTGCAGCACGTTGGCCGTGCAGATGAACATCACGTTCGACAGGTTGTACTCGACGTCGAGGTAGTGATCGAGGAACGTGTTGTTCTGTTCCGGGTCGAGCACCTCGAGCAGCGCCGCCGACGGGTCGCCGCGGAAGTCCATCGACATCTTGTCGACTTCGTCGAGCAGGAACACCGGGTTCTGCGAGCCGGCCTTCTTCATCATCTGGATGATCTGGCCGGGGAAGGCGCCGATATACGTGCGGCGGTGGCCGCGGATTTCGGCTTCGTCGCGGACGCCGCCGAGCGACAGGCGGACGAACTTGCGGTTCATGGCGCGGGCGATCGACTTGGCGAGCGACGTCTTGCCGACTCCGGGAGGGCCGGAGAAGGTGAGGATCGTCGCCTTCGGCTTCTTGATCAGCGCGCGCACCGCGAGGAACTCGAGGATGCGGTCCTTGATCTTCTCGAGCCCGTAGTGGTCCTCGTTGAGGACCCCTTCGGCGCGCTTGAGGTCGCGGCTCTCCTTCGTCTTCTTGTGCCACGGCACCGCGATCAGCCAGTCGAGATAGTTGCGCGAGACGGTCGCCTCGGCTGACATCGGCGGCATCGACTCGAGGCGCTTCAGTTCCTGGACCGCCTTCTCGGCGACCTCTTCCGGCATCTTCGCCTGTTCGATCTTCTTCTTCAGCTCGTCGATCTCGTTGCCCTTCTCGTCCTTGCGGCCCAGTTCCTTCTGGATCGCCTTCATCTTCTCGTTGAGGTAGTACTCCTTCTGCGCCTTCTCCATCTGCTTCTTGACGCGCGACTGGATGCGGCGGTCGACCTGGAGCTTGTCCACCTCGGCTTCGAGGATGCCGGCGATGCGATTGAGGCGCTCGACGGGGGAGATGATCTCGAGCAGGTTCTGCTTCTCGTCCACGCCCACGAGCAGGTGCGCGGCGATGGTGTCGGCGAGCTTGCCGGGATCGTCGACGCGGACGGCGGCAATCATCGCGTCGTAGTGCAGGTTGTTCGAGAGCTTGACGTACTGCTCGAAGAGCGACACGACGCGGCTCATCGTCGTTTCGGCGTCGGTCCCGGTTTCCTTGTGCTTCGGCAGCACCTTGACGACGACGCGGTAGAAGCCCTTGTCTTCCTTCCACTCCACGGCCCGGGCGCGTTCGATGCCCTCGACCAGCACCTTGATGTTGCCGTCGGGCAGCTTCAGGCTCTGGACGATGTTGGCGACGCAGCCCATGGTGAAGATGTCGGCCGGCTGCGGATCGTCGACGGCGGCGTCGTGCTGCGCGGCGAGGAAGATGCGCTTGTCCTTGAGCAGGGCATGTTCCAGCGCCCGCGTCGACGACGGCCGGCCGATGACGAACGGCATCATCATGTGCGGAAACACGACGACGTCGCGGAGCGGGACGATAGGGAGGGTTTCGTAGAGTTCCATGGGTGTGAGGTGCCAGCTACCAGCTGCCAGTGTCCTGCTGTGCGGATCCGAGCTCGCCGGGTGTGGCTGAAAGCTGGGAGCCGGAAGCCGGACGCTAGCCCGCCTTTTCGATCAACGTAATCGGCTTTTCCTTGCTCTGGACGACTTCCCGGGTGATGACGCACTCGCGGATCTTCTTCTGGCCGGGGAGCGTGTACATCAGATCCATCATCATGTCTTCGATGATCATCCGGAGGCCGCGCGCACCGATCTTGCGCTGCAAGGCGTTTTCCGCGATCGCTTCGAGCGAGTCGTCGGTGAAGCGGAGCTTGACGTTCTCGTACTCGAACAGCTTCTGGTACTGACGCGTAATCGCGTTGCGCGGTTGCGTCAGAATCTGCACCAGCGCGGCCTTGTCGAGCTCGTGCAGCGTGCCGATGACCGGCAGGCGGCCGACGAACTCGGGGATGAGGCCGTACTTGATCAGGTCTTCCGGCTCCACCTGCTCGAGGGTCGTCCCGATGTCGCGCTGCGCCGCGGTCTTGACGTCGGCCTTGAAGCCGAGCGTCTTCTTGCCCGTGCGCCGTTCGATCTGCTTGTCGAGGCCGACGAAGGCGCCGCCGCAGATGAAGAGAATGTTGGTCGTGTCGACCTGGAAGAATTCCTGATGCGGGTGCTTGCGCCCGCCCTGCGGCGGCACGTTGGCGACCGTGCCCTCGAGAATCTTGAGCAGCGCCTGCTGCACGCCTTCGCCCGAGACGTCGCGGGTGATCGACGGGTTCTCGTCCTTGCGGCAGATCTTGTCGACTTCGTCGATGTAGATGATGCCCTGCTGCGCCTTCTCGATGTCGCCGCCCGCGGCCTGCAGCAGCTTGAGGATGATGTTCTCGACGTCCTCGCCGACATACCCGGCTTCGGTCAGCGTCGTCGCGTCGACGATGGTGAAGGGGACCGAGAGCAGCTTGGCGAGGGTCTGGGCCAGCAGCGTCTTGCCGGTGCCGGTCGGACCGATGAGCATGATGTTCGACTTCGTCAGCTCGATCTCGTTCCGGCTGCGCGCCTGCTTCTGAATCTCGATGCGCTTGTAGTGGTTGTAGACCGCGACGGCGAGCTTCTTCTTGGTCTGCTCCTGGCCGATCACGTACTCGTCGAGGAACTTCTTGATCTCTTGCGGGACGGGGAGCGACGTGCGCGTGCCGCCGCGCGCCTCGAACCGGTTGTCGTCGGCGATGATGTCGTTACAGACCTCGACGCATTCATCACAGATGAACACCGTCGGGCCGGCAATCAGCTTGCGGACGTCGTTCTGATCCTTGTTACAGAACGAGCAGCGGAGGATTTCGCCGTCACCGGCTTTTTTTACCATGGGTTGGGTTAGCTCTCAGCTGTCAGCGTTCAGCTCTCAGCGCCAAGCTGCCATCCGGGCCTCGGCCGGCAGCTGACAGCGGGCAGCTGACGGCCGTTTAGGCCCTCTTCCGGATGACATCGTCAATGATACCGTATTCCTTGCCCTGGTCGGGGTCCAGGATGTAGTCCCGCTCGGTGTCGTCCTGGATGCGTTTCAGGGGCTGTCCCGTGTGATGGGCCAGGATCTGGTTGAGCCGTTCGCGCGTCCGCAGCAGTTCGCGGGCGTGAATGTCGATGTCGGTCGTCTGGCCGCCCAGTCCCTGGACCCACGGCTGGTGGATCAGGATGCGGGAGTTGGGCAGCGAATAGCGCTTGCCCTTGGCCCCGGCGGCCAGCAGCACGGCGGCGATCGAGGCCGCCTGGCCGATGCAGTAGGTCGCCACGTCCGGCTTGATGAACTGCATCGTGTCGTAAATCGCCATCCCAGCCGTGACCACGCCACCCGGGCTGTTGATGTAGAGCAGGATGTCGCGGTCCGGGTCCTCGGCCTCGAGGAAGAGCATCTGGGCGATCACCAGGTTGGCGACGTTGTCGTCAATCGGCGTGCCGATGAAGATGATGCTGTCCTTGAGCAGCCGCGAGAAGATGTCGTAAGCGCGCTCGCCGCGGTTGGTCTGCTCGACCACCATCGGAATGAGTTGCATGCGTTCGGTCATTTAGAAAGAGACCACCAGAGAGACAAATTGTGCTGGGGAAGTCGTGCTCGGCCGGGCAGGTATCGTACTTGTAATTCCCTGTGATTCTACCATGCCTCGGCCCGAACTACTATATCGGGCGGTCGAGGCCATCCCTCTAGGCGAATCGGCAGCGTTACGGAGCTGATGCATCAGGCGTTGAGCACGGTCGCCTTCGAGAGGAGAAACTCCATCGTCTTCTCCCGACGCAGTCCTGTGTAAAGGCGGGCAAGTCCGCCCTCTTTCTCGAGCCGCGCCCGCACCGCCGCCGCCGTCCGGCCGGCGCGCTCCGCGTAGCGCTCGATCTCGGCATCCATTTCCTCGTCGGTCGCGGTGAGGCCGTCGCGGCGCGACGATTTCGTCGAGCACGAGCGCGCTGCGGACGGCCTCCTCGGCCGCCTCGCGCTGGCGCTCGCGGAACTCCTCCCAGTTGATGTTGGCCTGGCTGGGATCGATCTGCTGCTCGACCAGCCGGCGCACGAATTCCTCGACGCGGCGGTCGAGCTCGCGATCGACGAGCGAGCTCGGGACGTCGAAGGTGACGCGCGTGGCGAGCTGGCGCAGCAGATCGGCGCGCGTCTCGCGATCGACTTCGTGCCTGGCCTCGTGTTCGAGGTCGGCGCGGACCTGCGCCCGCAGCGCGTCGAGCGACTCGAACGACCCGAGGTCCTTGGCCAGCTCGTCGTCGAGCGGCGGGACCACCCGCGTGCGGATGGCCTTGACCGTGACGTCGTAGGTCACGGTGGTGCCGGCGAGCTCCTGGACGGCGTAGTCCGAGGGGTAGCTCACGTCGAAGGTCTTCGCGCTGCCAGCGTCGAGGCCGATGAGCGCCTCGTCGAATCCGGGCGGATTGGCCGTCGCGCCGATGTCGACCGTGACGTTGTCATGGCGGTCGGTGTGAGTCTCGCCGTCGGCGGGCGCTTGGCCATCGTCGGGCTTGGTGCCGGCCGTGCGCTTGAGGTCGAGCACGACCGAATCGCCGTTCGTCACGCCGCGCCCTTCGACCGGCTCGTAGCGGGCGGCGCGATCCTGCAGGCGCGCCAGCGCCTGATCGACCGCCGCGTCGTCGACCTCCGCGACCTTGCGGCGCAGCGTGAGGCTCGAGTAGTCACCGGGGTCGATGGCCGGCACCGTTTCGAAGCTGGCCGTGAACTTGAGCGGCTGGCCCTCCTCGACCACGACGTCGCGGATGTCGGGCGTGTTGACCGGCTCGACGCCTCGTTCGCGCAACGCCTCGTCCACGGCGCGGGGGATGAGGCCGTGTGCCACATCGTGCAGGATCTGATCGCGGAAGCGCTGCCGCACGACCTTCGGTGGCACCTTGCCGGGCCGGAACCCCGGGATCCGCGCCGCCCGGCTGTAATCGCGGGCGATCTTGTCGATCTCGGCGTCGACCACCGTGCTCGGGATTTCGACCACCAGGTTCTTGCGGGTGTCGCTGACGTCGATGAATTCAGTTTTCACGTTGGATTCGGACTCAAATGTGGAAATCGCGGCCATCTGCCATCGCTCGCGTGCCCTCCAGCGCGACCGGAGGCGTATGCGAAAGGGGGGAGTCGAACCCCCAAAGCCTTTCGGCTACCGGATCCTAAGTCCGGCGCGTCTGCCAGTTCCGCCACTTTCGCGCTGGACTTCGATTGTAGCCCATCTCGGAATCTCGATGTCCGCATGAGGTGGTCGGGCATTTGGCTCATCGCCGCGGTCAGACCGGGCAAACAACTCCGGTCGCGTATCCAATCAAAACTCGACCGCAGACGGCCCGCAGGTGCGAGCTCAACTGGCGTCGGGCCCATATCTGCTGCGACTTACGACGATCGGCAGCCCGCGGCGGCTCTCTGGCTCGTGCTCCTGCACTGATAGCGGCCGATGGTACACATACCAGTTTGCGGGCCCGGCCGGATGAAGACACGACGAACACAGGGCCCTCTTTGTCGCTCAATATCCAAGGAGGATATCTAACATGAAGAAGGGTACTTGCCGGAAGTTTCGCTGCCGCCCTGTTGGCCGTTGGTGTCTCGGCGCAGACGCCGCCCCAGAATCCGCAGACGCCGCCCCAGAATCCGCCGATGCAGGAGGCCGCCAAGGACGCCGCGAAGACTCTCACGGTGACCGGGTGTCTGAAGGCGGGAGATACGCCAGACTCCTTCACGCTGTCGGACCTGAAGTGGAAGGATGACAAGGCGGTTGGCACGTCAGGGGCGACGGCGCCCGCGGCCCCGCCCGTGGCGGCGACCTCGCTGAAGCTCATCCCCAGCGCGTCCACCAAGTTGGGCGACCACGTCGGCCACACCGTCGAGGTGAGCGGCACCATCGGTGACAAGGCCGCGAGCGCGGCCGCCCCGAGCGATCCAGCGGCCCGCCCCGCGGCGAGCGCGCAGACCGCGTTGAACGTCCGCAACGTGCGGATGGTTTCCGCTACCTGTCACTCCGTAGGCGTTCGATCGCTTAGCTCCCCTGGCCAGCCCGACATCGGTCGGGCTGGCTTTTTGCGTCAGGGTGGGGGTAGGCTGCGAAAGTCCGGACGGCCGGGCGTCTGCGCCTGAACCTGGCGGGGGCCCCGCAGCGTCGAAGCTCTCTAGAATCAAGAGACCGCGTTGAAAGGGGACGCCTTGTCGCTCACCGCTCCCGTCATCCCCGTCGATCGCGTGCAGCTCGTCGACTGGTATCAGCGCAACCGCGCCCGATCGCGCCAGCTGTTCGATCTCATCGATCCCGACGCCTACTACACGCGTCCGATCGCGCTGCGCAATCCCATCGTGTTCTACGAGGGGCACCTCCCGGCGTTCAGCGTGATTGCCCTGCTGCGGCGCGGACTCGGCCTCCCCGGCGTCGATGCCGATCTCGAGCGGCTTTTCGAGCGCGGCATCGATCCCGACAGCGTCGATCAGGCGGTGCCGCGCAGCGGCGCGGGAACGAGCTGGCCGTCTCGCGACGAAGTGCTCGCGTTTGGCCGGCGCGCGGACGAGGCCATCATCGATGCGCTCGAGCGCGCCACCTTCGATCTCGCGGGCGGCGAGCACCGCGCCATGCGGCGGGGTGAGGCGATCTTCACGGCGCTCGAGCACGAGGCGATGCACCAGGAGACGCTGCTCTACATGTGGCACCGCCTGCCGCATGCGCAGAAGCGCGCGCCTCGAGGGTTGCGCTACGAGCGCGGCGGCGATCCGCCGCGGCGCGCGACCGTCACGATTCCGGCCGGCCAGGCGACGCTCGGCGCCGATCGCACCGCGATCCCATTTGGCTGGGACAACGAGTTCGGCGCGCACGTCGTCGACGTGGGCGCGTTCGAGATCGACGTGCACAGCGTCACCAACGCGGAGTATCTCGAGTTCATGGACGCCGGCGGGTATCGCGCGCCAGAGTGGTGGTCCGATGCCGGCTGGCAGTGGCGCGAGCACGACGCCATCACGCATCCGGCGTTTTGGGTGCGCGTAGACGGAGAGTGGTGCTGGCGCGGCATGTTCGAGAACATTCCGCTGCCGGCCGCGTGGCCGGTGTATGTCAGCGGCGAGGAAGCGGCCGCGTTTGCGCGGTGGCGGCAGCGACGGCTGCCGACCGAAGCCGAATATCATCGCGCCGCCTTCGGCGCCTCGTCGGCGTCTGCCGGAGGGCGAGTCGAGCGCGCCCACCCATGGGGCGATGCCGTCCCCGATGCCAGCCGAGGCAACTTTGACTTCGCGTCCTGGGAGCCTGTCCCGGCGGGCGCCCGTCCGCTCGGGGCCAGTGCGTGGGGCGTGCAGGACCTCGTGGGCAACGGCTGGGAGTGGACCTCGACGGTCTTTGGACCATTCCCCGGATTCGAGCCGATGGCCTCGTACCCCGAGTACTCCGCCGATTTCTTCGACGGGCAGCACTACGTCATCAAGGGCGCATCCCCGGCAACCGCGCGCGAGCTGGTCCGTCGCAGCTTCCGCAACTGGTTCAGGCCGAACTACCCGTTCGTGTACGCGAAGTTCAGGACAGCTGTCAGCTGACAGCGATCAGCCGTCAGCTGTCAGCTGTCAGCTCTCAGCCGGAGAAGCTGGAGCACAGGCCCGTTCTGAAAGCTGAGAGCTGTGAGCTAGAGGTCCCATGCCACTGACTACAACCCGCTCCCTCACCGCCGAATTTGCTGCCGATGTCGCGCGCGATCTCGCGCTCGTGCCGAAGCAGTTGCAGTCGAAGTACCTCTACGATGCGCTCGGGTCCAGCCTGTTCGAGGCCATCTGCCGGTTGCCGTGGTACCGGATTACGCGGTCAGAGACGGAGCTGCTCGCGCGTCACGCCGGGTCGGTCGTGGCCGCTCTCGGCGACACCGAGGGGACGATTGTGGAGTTGGGCTGCGGCAGCGGCGAAAAGATCGTCCTTCTCGCCGAGGCGCTCGAGCGGCGCGGCGCCAGCGCGCGCGTGCACCTCATCGACATCTCGTCCCAGGCGCTCGAGCAGAGCGAGCAACGGCTCAACCGGCTGCACCATGTGTCGGTGGTTGGCCATTGGTCCACCTACGAGGAAGGGTTGCGCACGGCCGTCGCCGCCCGCCGGGCCGGCAGCACCATGCTCGTCCTCCTGCTCGGATCGAACATCGGAAACTTCGATCAGCCCGCGGCCGCGGGCTTCCTCGATCGCATCCGCGCCACCCTCGACCCTGACGATCTCCTGCTGCTCGGCGCCGATCTCGTCAAGCCGGAGCGCGACCTGCTCCTCGCCTACGACGATCCCCTCGGCGTGACTGCCGCGTTCAACAAGAATCTACTGGTGCGCATCAACCGCGAGCTCGGCGGGGAATTCGATCTCGCCGCGTTCGACCATCAGGCGGTCTGGAACGCGACCGCGCAGCGCATCGAGATGCACCTCGTGAGCCGCGCCGATCAGCGCGTGCGCATCGCCGCCGCCGGCACCGCGGTGGCCTTTGCCCGGGGCGAGCGAATCTGGACGGAAAGCTCCTACAAATACGAGCCCGATGGCATCGTCGAGATGGGCGTCGAGGCTGGGTTCGCAACGAGGGAGCAGTGGGTGGATACCACGGCCGGATTCGCCCTCACGCTCTTTGGGGCAGTCTAAATTGGGTTCAGGGTTCACGGTTCAAGGTTCAGAGTTCGGAGCACCAACCCGAACCTTGAACCTTGAACCCTGAACGCTGAACCCTGAACCCTGAACCCTGAACCAGATGATCAGTACTCCCTCCCAAACGGCCCGTCCCACCCCTCGGTGAGCCATTCGGCCTCGAGCTGCTGCGAGCGGCGAGTCACCGAGGCGGAGTCTTCGAAGTGCTCGATTCGTTCGGCGCCGTCGGCGTCCGTGATGATGAGATCGAACCGGTCGCCATCGACGAGTTGTCGAACTTCGCACCGGAGATGGCGTCCTTGCTTCGCGTAAAACCAGATCACCGTTTGTCTCCCAGGGACCGCACCGAAGCCGCAGCGACGGCGCGCGGAGTTTCCTCCGTGATGATCCAGGGGCAAGAGCGGGGCCGCACGCGGTTGGGGCCGATCTGCAGGGGAAACTCGGAGTTGTCCTCATCCTACCGATGTCGGCACTGACCCGGAACGGGACACCTGCTGCGCAGGATTGTGGCGTTCGAACATGACGAGTAGACAGAGGTGGCTGGCCACCTTCCCCGGTAAGGTGCAAGCCACATCGGGGTCCGACGTAGGGTCGGAAACCCTTTCGGGGCAGTCACTTCTGGCGGTTGCTGTACAGCGCCGCCGTGCGCTCGGACTCGCTGCGGATTTGCGCCGCCAACTCGGCTGGCGCGATCACCTTCGCGAGGGCGCCGAAGCTCATGATCCAGCCACGTAGCGCCCAGTCATTCGAGACCGTGAGCTTGAGGACCAGGCCGCCGTCGGGCCGCTCCTCTATCGTCTGCGACGGGTGCCAGATGCGATCGCGCACGTAGCGGCTGCCAAGCGGGTCGAATGCGATCTCGACTGGCTCGGGTGTGCCCTGGTGCACGCCGAGCGAGTGCGCGAACGCGTCCTCGGACAGTGCCTGCGGCTCGAACCGATCCTCGGTCAGCGACAAGCCCAGTATGCGATCGACGGAGAAGGTGCGCAGCTCGTTGTATTCCGGGACGAACGCCAGCAGGTAGAGACCACCCTGAGCGAAGACGAGCCGCTGCGGCTCGACGGCGTACGCCTTGTCGCGGTTACTCGAGAACGAGTGGTACCGCATCTCGACGCGGCGATGATGCAGTGTGGCGTCGAGGAGCTGCGCGACCCGGGGATCGGGCTTCGCCCCGGCACCGCCGCCCGCGGGCTTCGCCGGCGCGCGCACCCCGGGGTCGGCCTTGGCCTGAAACGCCAGCGGGAGCCGATCGAGGAACTGGCGCATACCCGGCGTCAGGGCGGTGGCGAGCTTGTCGAAGGCATTGCGCACGTCCTGCTGAAATGGCGTCGCGGCCAGGCCCTCCGCCAGCGTTCTGGTGAAGTAGAGCGCGCTCAGTTCCGCCAGGTTGAAGCCCGTGTCGTCGAGCCGCCGGAACGCCCGCTGTTCGAGCGTCCAGTACCGCTTGTTCTCGTGGACCTCGTCGAACAGGGGAAAGCCGGCTTCCTGCAGCGCTTCGAGATCGCGGCGGATCGTTCGCGTCGTCACGCCCGTGCGCGCCGCGAGCTCGTCGATCGTCAGGCGGCGCGCCGATTCGAGGTCGCGCAGGATGGTCCACTGCCGGATGACTTCAGCGTTTCTCGGCATGAGACCGGAGTGCGCGTCGCCGCTTCTCGACGCGGTTGCCGAACCACCAGTGCCCTGGTCCCATCAGCGCGAAGCAGGACGGCGACAGTGGGGCGAGCGCCAGCGGCCCGACGACGGCCACGGCCATGGCGACGAGTCCGACCGACGCGCTGACGAGGTGATGGCCGGCGTACGACTTGACGTCGAACACTTCTTGCGGCGTCAGGTCGAGTGCGTCCCGCTTGGTGTAGGCGTGGCGGTAGAGCAGGGCGAACAGGCTGAAGAGGACGACGAATCCCAGGCCATAGATCGCCGAGGCTCGGGAGAGCTCGAGCAGGGTCATGCGCTGCAGCTCGGGATAGGCCGCGGGCATGAACTGCGCGAACATCGAATCGAACATGAACTTGAGCGGATAGACGTAGAAGAGCGTCACGAACAGCAGCATGCTGTTGATGAACACGGTCCAGGAATCCTGCAGGCCGTATCGGCGGAAGAAGAGATTGTGCTCGTGCCAGATCCAGACGAGCAGCGCAAAACAGCACGCAAACGAAGGAAATCCCCGCATCGTCCGCATGAGCTCGGCATAGCTTTTCGGGACGTCGAGCGAGACGACGAGGAGCGTCAGGGCGAAGGCGAATGCCGCATCGCTGAACGCCTCGAGCCGTGAGACCTCGTGCCGGCGCTCTGGGAGCATCGGCTGACGACTATAACAAACAGCGTCACCGGCTGTGACCTACCCTGTCACACCCCTCTCCTACACTCGGTGACATCAGAGGAGAGGCATATGTCCCGTATCGATGGATCCCTGGCGCGGCAGTTCGATTTTGGCGACCTCACGACGTCCACGTTCCCCCTGCCGCGGCCGCTCAAGGCCCGGTTGAAGCTGGCGGATCGCCCCGAAGGCGTTCGGGGGCCGGACAAGTACAAGGTGCTCGAGCATCGGCGGCGGCAAGCCCAGATCAAGGCCCGGCGGCTGCTGGACCTCTTATAAGGGCCGGCCATTCACCCAGTGCCAAAGGACGACATCATGCGAACCCGTTCGACTGACCACATCTGCGCGCGCCAAGCGATTTGTTTTCAATGCTTTCGAGCGGGCGTTGAACGCACCAGAGCGAGGCGCGAAGCGTGGGCCCAGCGATCGCTTCCATTTGAGGCGGTGGTCGCGCCGGCGCTCACCTCGCGCGAGCTGGCGCACCGGCGCCAGATGCTCGAACACCTCGCGCAAATCGCACGGCGCGCGTAGCGGACTGGGGGGAAGCTGAGAGCTATCCCGCCCCCGAGCCACCCCCGCCGGCGGCGCCGCCGGCTCCGGCACCGCCACCTGCGCCGCCGTCGGCACCCGCCCCTCCCGCGGCGATGAAGGCGGGAAATCCGCCGTCATCGCCCGACACCGCGAGCGCGCGGAACCAGGGCGGGACGCCCACAGGGTGGTTCTTCAGATACTTCGACCACGCCGACGCCAGGCCGAGCGCGACCGCGAACGCGAGCAGCCGGGCGGGCGAGTCCGACGTCAGGTGCACGCGCTCTCTCGCGACTTCCTTCAGGTGTCTCTGGTACGCGCGCCAACGTCCGGCGCGCCGCACGCCCTCGTTCGAGAGCGGCGTCAGCGCACCGTAGAAGATGAAGCCGACGATGGCGACGGCGGCGACGGCGCCGACGATGAGGAACGGCCACGCATCGTACTGGCGCGCCAGGAAAGCCGCGGGAATGACGAGGAGCCCGGCGATCAGCAGAAACGCGATCGCGAAACCCAGGTATCGGGCACGCACCCGCATCCGTTCGTCGTCGAGCATGCCGAGCGTTCGCAGTTCCTGATTCACCGCCGTCTTGAACTCCCGCAGTCGGCTGGCGATGCGGGTCCGGGCCTGTGTCAGCGAGACCTGATCGAGGGTCTGGCCCTTATGGCGAAACGCGAGATCGAGGACGGCCGTTTCTTCCGGGGCGAGCGTCGGGCCTCCCGGCCGGCGATGCAGCGTGAAGTTCCGCTGGCCCCACTTGCGCGGTTCCTCGGAGATCGTCACGACGTTCCGATCGGCGAGGGCGAAGAGCGACGCCATCGCGTGTTGGAGCGAGATCGAGCCGTTGGCCGCGAGCGCGCCGGCGACGCCCGGCCGCAGCGTATCCGGCGGTGTCTCGACCGTTCCCTCGAAGCGGTCGGTCTGTGGGCTGTCGTAGCGCTGGCGGAGCCCGAACATGAACATCAGGCCGCCGGCGAGGACGAGGCCCGCCGCGGTCATCCATCGAGGCGCAAGGGCACGCGCAGTAAGGTGGCGCTGCTGCCACGCCGGCGCGGCGGCGATGATGGCACCCTGCTCGAACTCGATGCCGCGTCTTCACCCACCCGTTCTTGCCGATGCCGCGCGCGAGGATTTGAACGCGCTGGCCGCCGGGCTCGAGGACGACGTTCGCGACGCGCTTCGAGTCGACTGCCGGTCGCACGAGCGGCGCCGCCGGCAGCTCGAGGATGACCTCGCTCTCCGCGATGCGGTAGTCGTGTTCGGTCGGGAGCGCGATCCAGTCGAGGACGTCGTGCCCGGCCTGTCGTTGCACGACGCCGTGCACGACGTATTTGAGGACGAAGGTGTGCGTCGAATCAGCGCGTGGGGCGAATCGCCACCTGACGCGCACCTTCGACCGATCCCGCACTTCGACCTGTCCGGACTCGTTGCCAAACGGGCAGCTCCCGGCCATCCATCTCGGCGCTGATGACCTCGATGTCGTCGGTACGACGGCGTGAGAGATCGCGGAAGACGTGGTCGAAGGTGCCGCCTTCGAAACGAAAGACCACGGTCTCGACGATCTCGAGCGCGCCGCTTGGGAGAATGCGGATTCGTGAATCGAATCGTTCGGCCGAGTAGGTCTTTGCCGCCGCGGGCACGGCGACCATCAACGCCAGGAGACCGGCAATCAGGGCTCGCATGATCATCCTCGGATGCTGCCAACACCCAGCCGCCGGGCTGCGCGTCCGTGCGCGGCGTTTTGGTTGGGCCTGACAGGATGATCATACGTCGGTCGCTGTTACGGCTGTGTTGCATGCCGATTCCGGCCCAATCTGCCGCTGTTGGCGGCGCGCCGCGCTCTTCGCGGGCGCCGATTTCATCTAGAATCGGCGGGATGAAGCTCCACCAAATCGCCCCAATCTGGCTCGTGGGCCTGTTGCTGGCCGCGTCCGCTGGTGCGCAGGCCCGGCCGGCTGCCGCGACGCTCTCGCATGAGCTGCTCTGGTCGTTTCAGCGCGTGGGCGCGCCCGTCCCGTCGCCCGACGGCAAATGGGTCGTCTTCAGCGTGTCCGAGCCCTCGTACGATCCCCAGAAGGACGTCACTGATTTCTGGGTGGTGCCGGCGGACGGCAGTCTCGCTCCGCGCCGTCTGACGTCCAGCAAGGGGTCCGAGAGCGGGCCCGCATGGAGCCCGGACAGCACCCGCATCGCGTTTGCCGCCAAACGAGACGACGATGAAGTGAACCAGATCTACGTGCTCGATGTCGTGCGTGGCGGGGAAGCGCAGCGGGTAACGGCCGCGCCCACGGCGGCGAGCGTGCCGCGCTGGAGCCCGGACGGCCAGAAGATCCTCTTCCAGGCGGTGATGTGGCCGGGTGCGATCGACGAGGAGACCAATCGCAAGGCCGTCCAGGAGCGGAAGAACGCCAAGTCGAAGGTCCGGATCTACGACTCGTTTCCGATCAAGAACTTCGACCACTGGATTGAAGAGTCGAAGAGTCACCTGTGGGTCGTTGATGTAGCCGGGGATCGCCAGGCCCGCAGCCTCTTCGGCCGGGCGAAGGTGGCGGCGATGCCCGGCTTTGGCGGCGACGCGCTCGGTGCGATCTGGTCGCCGGACGGGCAGTCGGTGGTTTTCGTGGCGACCGAGAACGACGGCATCGCGGCCAGAGCCAACGTCGCGTCGCACCTCTGGCAGGTAGGCGCCGGCGGTGGCGAGCCGAAGCGCCTGACGCCAGACGGCTGGGAGTTCGGCGCGCCGGCATTCCGGCCCGACGGCAAGGCCCTGTGCTTCACGGCGAGCGAAGTCAAGCCAGTGATCTACCAGCTCACGCGCCTGGGCTGTACGTCCTGGCCGGCGACGTCACCCGCCGTCGTCGCGATCGTGACCAAGGGCTTCGATCGAGCGGTCGGCAGCTGGTCGTTTGCTGCCGACAGTCAGACCCTGTACCTCACCGCCGAGGACGCCGGCCACGAGCGGATCTATTCGGTCCCGGCGTCGGGCGGTGCGGCGAAGCTCGCCGTGGACGCACCGCAGGGCGTGTACACGAACGTGCAGATTCCGGCGAAAGGTGCGTCGCCGGTCGCGTTCGCCAATTGGGAAAGCGCGATCAGGCCGCCGGAAATCGTCCGCATCGATCCCGCGACCGGCAAGCACACGTTTCTCACCGCGCTGACGACCAAGGCGGCGGAGTCGATCGACTGGCAGCCGCTGCGCGAGTTCTGGTTTACGGGTCGCGACGGCCGCCGCATCCACAACTTCATCGCCCTGCCGCCGAACTTCGACGAGTCGAAGAAGTATCCGCTCTTCGTCCTCATCCACGGCGGTCACGCCAACATGTGGCGCGACGCGATTACCTACCGCTGGAACTATCACCTGCTCTCGCAGCCTGGATTCGTCGTGCTGATGACCGACTACCGCGGCTCGACCGGTTACGGCGAGAAGTTCACGCTCGACATTCAGGGCGATCCGCTCGCGGGGCCGGCCGACGACCTCAACGACGCCGCGGACGAAGCCATCAAGCGCTTTGGTTTCATCGACAGGTACGCGGCAGGCGGCCGGCGGCGCGAGCTACGGTGGCCACCTGACGAACTGGCTGGCGGGCACGACCACGCGCTACCGGTGCCTCGTGAGTCACGCCGGTCTCGCCACGCTCGAGATGCAATGGGGCGTCAGCGACGGCATCTACCACCGCGAGCTCATGATGGGCGGCCCTTACTGGGAGAATCCGTCGCGCTGGATCGCGCAGAGTCCGCTCGCGAAGGCCGGCAACTTCAAGACCCCGACGCTCCTCTCGGTCGGCTTGAACGACTTCCGTGTGCCCGAAGCCAACACGCTGACGATGTATGCCGCGCTGCAGCGGATGAGCGTGCCGACGCGCTTGCTCATCTGGCCCGACGAGAACCACTGGATTCTCAAGGGCGAGAACAGCCGCGTGTTCTACCGCGAGGTGCGCGCGTGGCTCGAGAAGTATCTTCTGCCAGCCGCACCGCCGACCGCGGTGGCTGGACGGTGACCGGCCCGCCTGCAGGTCCCGACGATCGCGCGCCCGCCAAAGACGACGGCCTGCGCCGCGTGCTGACCTGGACGCTGATTGCGCTCGTCGTCTCGCTGGCGATGGCCTTCGTCGGCGTGACCCTCGCGGTCCGCTGGTTCGATCGGCCGTAACCGTTCGCGGCGGGATCACTGTCAGAAATGGACAGGAGTTAAGGAGATCAGGAGCCGGTTTAGCGGGAATCCTAAAGAAGCTCGTCTCTGCCTCCTTAACTCGTGTGAGGTCCGCTGGATCGATCTCATGACCGTTGCCGCGGGATCACCGTCAGAAAATGAACAGGAGTTAAGGAGATCAGGATCTGGTTTATCGGGAATCCTGAAGAAGCTCCTGGTCTCCTGACCTCCTGAACTCCTGTGAGGTCCGCAGCGAAGAACGCCAAGTCGTGCGCCCGACCTGATAGGCTGTGGTGATGCCCTCAATCCAGGAACTGCAGCTGCGCGCGATCGAGTACGCCAAGGCCGGCGACTTCGGGCCGCAGGCACTGGCCACCAATCTCGAGCTCGCGAAGCTGGCGCCGACCAACGAAGGCGCGCTGACGCGGCTGTCGCGGTGTTACATGGAGGGCGGCCAGCTGGACGAGGCCACCGCCACGCTCGACGCCGCTATCCAGCTGAACTCGCAGAATACGATCGCGCGCAGCCTCCAGCTCGAGGTCACGAAGCGCCGCGCCGCGACGATGCCCGTCATCAAGCCGCAACGGCCCGCGCGGGCACGCACGACCCCCAGCGCGGGATCGGCGCCGCGGTCCACCAAGGCGACACCGCGCGCCGGACAGGTTGCCGGGATCGGACGACTCGAGTTCGGCGCCCTCGGCCAGCTCGCCCCACAGGCGGCGGTCGAAGCCCTCGGATCCCGTCTCGAGCCCTTGCTGATCGCGCTCAACGAACGGTCGTTCGCCGCGAAGGCCGTCGAAGCGCGCAATCGCGCCGGGCAGAGCGGGGCGCGGCTGTTTCGGCGCAACACCGTCCACTCCGGCGGAAATGGCTATCTCCGGGTGTTCCACCAGGGCGCGCGCTGGGAGCCCCAGCTGACGATCGGGTTGTTCTCCTCGACGCCGTGGGGACGGGACGCCGTCTGCGCCGGTATTGGCTTCCGGCTGGCGCCCGAAGGCTCGGAGAACGACCAGGAGCGCGCGCTGGCGCACTTCGCGCAATTCCAGCAGCTCGTCTCGGGCGCGTGGCGCGGCTTCCTGACGCAGTGGATGTCGACGAGTGGCGGGCTTCATCCAGTACGGCGACAGTCCGGCGGCGACAAGCCTGCTGCCGAACGATGCGCTGACGTGGGTGGTCAACTGTCAGCAGCCCGCCGACGTCGGGTGGATCTTTTTCGGCCGCTGGCTGTTTCCCGACCGGTCGCAGGACGCGGACATCCTCGCCGACGGACGCCGTCTCGTGGCGTGGATCGACAGCACCTTCTCGGATCTCCTGCCGGTGTGGACGAGTCTCTATAGGAGCTAGGAGGTCAGGAGCTGGAAGCTGGAAGCCGGAAGCTGACAGTTATCACCGCACGAACTGCGCGAGCACGGCCTCGCGCAACAGCTCCGGCGGGAGCAGGCCCTGGGCGAGGATGAAGTCGTGGAAGTCGCGCGGGTTGAACTTGTCTCCCAGCGCGCGCTCGACGTCGGAGCGCAGCTCGCGCAGCTGCGTATAGCCGAAGAAGTAGGACGTCGCCTGACCCGGGGCACGGAACGTGTAGCGCTCGACTTCCTGCTCGGTCATCGCGCGCGACTGCACGACATCCTCGAGGAGCACCCGTCGCGCCTCGTCCGGCGTGATCCGGCCCATGTGCAGTTCCGGATCGAGAAACGCCCGCGCGGCGCGCAGAAGCCGGCCCTGTAGCGACACGAGCTGTCCCTCCGGCGACATATAGGGCAGCATCATCCACTCCGAGTAGAGCCCCCAGCCCTCGACATTGGTGCTGTTGAATGCGAAGAGGGCGCGCGCGGTCGAGACACCGGCCTCGACAATCTTGGCGAACTGCATCTCGTGTCCGGGCCGCGCCTCGTGCGCGGTGAGGGTCCACGAGACCGCCTGATAGGTGAAGTCGTCATAGCGAAGCGCCGCCGAACCGCTGCCCGCCGCCGCCGGCATGTTCAGCGGCAGGATGAACTCACCCACTTCGCCGGTGTTGCCGATGAGGCGCGGCGGTCGCATGTTGGGTGCCGGCGACTGCGCCGCTTCGGCGTCGGTGGCGATCCGGATCCGTGCCTCGCGCTCGGGGAGGGTGACGAGCCGTTCGCGCTTGATGATGGCCTCGATCTCGGCGAGTCGCTGCCGGTAGTGCGGCAGGATCGCCTCGCCCACGAGCTGTTCCTGTTTGAGGGCGCGGATGACATCGCGATAGTCGGTGGTCTTCAGGCCGCGCGCCTTGGCGATCGCGGGCGCGAGGCGCTGCATCTCGCCCTGGATCTCGACAAACGCCTGGCGCGCCATCGCCGCGAGCGGTTCGGGTTGCCGCGTGACGCCGACTTGGTCGAGCGCGAGCGCATAGAGATCCACCGGCAGCCGAAAATCCGTCCGTGCCTTGGGCAGCACTTCCTCGCGGACGAACTGTTGGTACTCGGCGAGCTGCTGCTTGAGCGCCGTAAACGGTTCGCGCCAGCCGTCAATCTTGAAGTCGTCGAACAACTTCTCCAGGCCCTGCACGAGGATCGGGCCGTTGGCCAGATCACGCTCCACCTGCGACCGGGCCGGCGGCAGGAGGTCCGCGTTCGACCGCCGCGCGCGCGTCAGCCGCATGGCTTGCACGATGACGGGCTCGTAGCCGGGCACGAGGCCGGCGTACTTGCGCAAGCGGACGAGCGCGGCGGGCCGGCGCTCGGGCGCCACCTGTACGTCGAGCAGCGATCGAAGTCCGCCGAAGACCAGTCCCGTGACATCGGCGTACGGCAGCAGCCGCTCCTGGGACAATCGGCCGCTGCGCAGGTTGGTTTGGGCCGATCGGATCAGGATGTCGAGGTCCTGGCGGACGAGGGGATGCTGTTCCGTCTTGCGGCTGGCCTGCAGCGTGGCGAGTGCCGCGGTCGTCGCCTCGCGGCCGCGCTCGCCGGCTTCCGCGGTCAGGTTGGTGATCTCTTCATCGAGGCCGGTGACACCGAACTGTCCGGCGCTCTCCGGCGCAACCCGCGCCAGCACGTCGAGCAGGACCTGCGCATGCCGATTGCTGGCCGCGATCCACGCGCGTGCGTCCTGCGGCGGCGGGGCGGCGATGGTCGTTCCGCTCGCCAGTGCGGCCCAGGCTAGGGCGGTGGACAGCGAGAGGATGCGGATTGTGCGCAATATGTGGACTCCGTAATCGAGGTATTCAGGAGCAGACGAAGGTCACGGGCTCAACACGAAGCAACGAAGCGAACAGAGACGAAACGAAGTAACGACCACTGATAGCACGGATGACACTGAAGAAGACGCGACTGCTCGATCGTTGACGTTTCTTCCATGAGTTCTGTGCTGGCCGCACGCCGGCCTTTGGCCGGCGTGATGGAAGGCGTGAGGGTTGGAAGGATCACAAGCACTCTAGCATGATCCAGTGAGTGCTTGTGATCCTTCCAATCCTCACGCCTTCCATCCCCGCGCGAAGCGCGGGGCGACCAGCTCAACGCCCGATAGCAGCTTGTTCTCTCCGTTGCGTCTTCGTTCGCCTTCGTTTCTTCGTGTTGAGCCCGTTACCTCCGTCCCCTCCAAGACACGCGAGGCGCCTACCGTGCCACGCTAGCGAAGATACCGTTGAACAGCAGCTTGAACGTGCCGTGCGGCTGTGCGCGCTGCAGGATCTCGGGTCCGAAGAGCAGCACCCGGCCTTTGCCGAGCGGGGCGTCGATCGCGATCACGCCCCCCTCCAGGTATGACTGGCCCCACGCCCAGCCGCTGCGCAGCGGCGTAGCGCGGTCGAAGGTCGCGATCGCCCGAAGTCCCGTGGCCGCCGCGCCCGGGCCGAGCTTGAAGACCGGGCTGTTGTCGAAGAAGAAGTCGGTCCGCGGTTGCATGCCCGCGGCGATCGGGTGGCTCACGTCGACCGCGCCGGAGAGGACCGAGCCTGGGACGAAGTACCTGGCGCGCGGCTCCGTCACGTGATTCTCGACCGGCAGGCGCAATGCGGCGGCGAGGTTGACGGCCGAGTCTCCGATGGCGATCACGGTCCCGCCGCCCTCGATGAACTGGCGGATCTGTGGCAGCGTGGACTCCGCGGTCACGCGGCCGAGCTGCGACCGGTACTCCTGCGGGACGTCGCTCGCCTCCGGCCCCGCGCCTCGACCTCCTCCACGTCCGCCACGGCCGCTGCCAGGCGCGGCTGGGATCCCACCGTTCGGGAAGATGAGCACGTCGTAGGCCGCGTTCAGATTGCCGGTGTCCAGCCTCGGCGCGAAGACGCGCTCGAAGGGGAACTCGAACTGCTCGAGGATCCATCGCGTCCATCCCGATTCCATCGAGCCGCCGTATTGATCCCACAAGCCAATGCGCGGCGCGCGGATGGCCTGGGCTTGCGGCACGAGATTGGCGGCGCCAGTGGAACTGACGCCGAGGTCAGTTGCCATCTTCTGCAGCAGCGCGCCGGTCGCGGGCGAAGCCGCGACGTGAAAAGCCTCGTTGGTCATGCTGACCGACCCGCCCGCCGCGAGCAGTCGATTCACCGCTCGATACGCGTCGTTGACGCGCCGATCGATCTGAAAGGCGCGCGCACCGGAGACAGCCGTGACCCGGCCGGGTGGCGGCGTGACATTCCAATCCGTGACGGCCTCGAAGGGGCCCGAAAAGGGCTCGAGCACGCGATCGAATGCGATGCCCATCTGATAGGCGAGCGTCCACCCGGCGTTGTCGTAAGGAGGCGTCGGCGGCGCACCCGGGTAGGGGATGACGTTGGGATGATCCTGCGGCTCGAACATGTCGAGCACGTGCGGCCGGAACGCCTGCGCGGTCATCACGACGAAGGAACCCTGCGGATAAGTCTTCCCCGCAACGCTGAACGGGCGCGTCGCGCGCTGCACGGCGACGTTGACCTCGCGCAGGGCGTTGATGAACTTGATGGCGGTGAGGAAGTCGGGTTGATCGGCCGGGATGATGTAGCCGCGCGGATCGCGCCACTCGGGCTTCCGGAGCTCCGCCCAGAGCTCGGCATCGCGTTCCGGGCTGCCGCCACGGCCACCGCCACCGGCCTTCTCCGCGATCGCGCGCAGCCGCGTCGGCGAAGGCGTCCACGTATCCTGACTGCCGCGGTCGATCGCCCGCTTGCCCATCGCGTAGATGTTGTAAAGCAGGTGCTCGCGGTTGCGCGCCGCGTAGTCGATGACTGCCCGATTGAAGGAGATGGAGTAGTCGACCGACTGCCGGAAGCGCCACTCCTGTGGCGCGATCGGGTACGGCAGATCGCGATTGGGGATCTGCCGCTCGATGACGAGCGGGATGCGCATCGGCGTCGGGCTGCCAATCGTCTCGGTCAGGATGGCGATGATGTTGTGGAAGTTGCCGGTGTTGCGGATGCCGCCGTTCCACCAGCCGTCGTACGCCCCGCCGGACGCCATGGTCGCGCCGGGCTTGCCCTCGGCGGCCAGCCGCTGGTGCATGTGCGTGCCGAGCGCCTGCAGCCCGAGGATGAGCAGGGGATCGAGATTGTAGTTGTACGGATCGCGCTGCGGCGAGGACCAGACGACGGTGCCGGCCGGGCCGCTCTGGTGATGGTTGTAGAGAATCTGCGGCAGCCACTCGTGGTAGAGCACGCGGTTGATGTTCTCGGTCTCCGCCTGCGTCGAGGCGAAGAAGTCGCGGTTGTTGTCGTGGCCGATGTACTTCTGGTAGAGCCGCGGCAGGCCCGTCGCACTGCGCTTCAGCGGATCGGCGTTCCGCATGTACCAGTCCGCCACGAGGTCGTTGCCGTCGGGATTGGCGTGCACGAACAGCACGATGCACTCGTCGAGGAACCGCAGCGTCTCGGCGTCGTCTCGGCTGACCATCTGGTAGACCATCTCGGCCAGCTGCTGCGCGCCGAGGGTTTCGTTGGCGTGCAACCCGCCGTCGATCCAGACGACCGCTTTGCCTTCCCGCGCGAGTGTGCGCGCCTGCTCGTCGGTGAGGCCGCCGGCGAGCGCGAGACGGCGCGAGATGTCGCGGTACTTTGCCAGATTCTTGTGGTTGGCCGGCGAGGTGACGATCGCCATCAGGTGCGGTCGCCCTTCGGCCGTCTTGCCGATCTCCTGCAGGACCATCCGGTCGGATTCGGCGTCGAGCTTGCGCCAGTAGTCGGCGATCTGACGGTAATTGGCGAGTTGATAGTCGTCGCCGAACTCGAAGCCGAGTTGCGCCCTGGGCGTGGTGATACGAGGCTGCGCGGAGGGAGAAGCGAAAGCCGCGGCGGCGAGAATGGCCGCGGCGGCGCACACGCGTGATCGCATGCGCGGAGTATACCGAAACCGCCCCGGCGTGCGGCCGCCGGTCAGGCGCCTTTGAGTGCCTTCAGCGTGTCGAGCAGCTCGTCGATGTCGGCCTCGGTGTGCGCCGCATTGATTTGAAAGCGGATCGTCTCGTCACCTTTTGGAACGACTGGGTAGGTGAGGCCCACAGCCAGAATGCCGCGCTCGAAGAGCCCAGCGACCATCGCTCGCACGCGTCCCGTGTCGCGCACGAGCAACGGTACGACCGGGTGCGGGCCGGGAATCGACTCGAACCCGAGCGACTCGAGCCCACGCCGGAACTGCGTCGTCCGCGCCTGCAAGTTCGCCAGTCGGGCGCGGCCCTCAGGCGCGTCGGCGACGTCGATGGCTTTCACCGCCGCGGCGGCGTCGGCCGCGCCGAGCGGGTTCGTGTAGATGTAGGTGTCCGCCTTCTGGCGTACCGCTTCGATGAGCTCGGGACTGCCGGCGACGAATCCGCCGTTGACGCCGAACGCCTTGCCGAACGTCCCGACGAAGATGTCGACGCGCGCGCCGCAGTGCTCTTCGGTGCCGCGGCCCGTCGGACCGTAGGCCGCGATGCCGTGCGAATCGTCCATCACCGTGACGACCCCATCCCGGAACCGGTGCTCGTGCTTGGCGACGAGCGCCGCGATCGCGTCGACCGGAGCGTTGTCGCCCCGCATGCTGAAGATGCCGTCGAAGATCACGATGACGCGTCCGGTTCCATCGGGCACCCGCTCCAGGTGGGCCGCGAGGTCGGCGAGGTCGTTGTGCTGGTAGATCGACCGCTGGCTCGAGGGGACGTTGGCAATCCGCATCGCCCGGATGATGCAGTTGTGGTTGAGCGCGTCCCCGATCCAGAACGTGTCGGGGCCGGCGAGCGTGATGGCCAGGCCAAGAACCGTCGTGTAGGCCGAATTGAACGTCCGCGCCGCCGGGCGATCGACGAAGCGGGCGATCCGCGCCTCGAGCCGGGCATGCGGGGCGAACGTGCCGTCGATGAACCGCACTGCGCCAGGCCCGGCGCCAAACGCATGCGAGGCGCTGTCGGCCGCCGCCAGGACGTCCGGGTGGTTCGACAGCGACAGATAACTGTTGCTGTTCATCCGCAGGAAGTCGCGGTCGCTACCGTGGAGCCGGTAGCGCGGCCCTCGCGTTCCGGCGGCAGGCACGTAGCCAACGATGATCCGTTCGGGAGCTTTGGCGCGGCCGTCTGCCTTGAGCGCGGCGACGTCGGCGACGAGTGAGGCGTTGAGTTTCGTGATGGACATGCTTGGGAAAGTTTGAAGTCTGACGTTTGAAGTCTGAAGTGGGGAAGTCGGAAGTGTGAAGTAGGGAAGTAGAAGCTCGAAGTAAGTGCTGAAGTAGTGGAAGTGGGAAGTCGGAAGTGCGAAGTGGGAAGTCGGAAGCGCGAAGCGCACCGCCGCTGCAGTATTGGCGACGCACTCGGGTTTAGATTGCGACGTCGCGTCCGAGGCTTTTACTTCGGACTTATGCTTCCCGCTTCAGACTTCCCACTTCCACCACTTCCCTACTTCCCACTTCAATCCACTTCAACCTTACTTCGAACTTCCACTTCCGTACTTCGTACTTCCGACTTCCCCACTTCAGACTTCAAACGTCAGACTTCAAACTTTCTGCCGCTATTCCCTGCGGCTGCCGGTGAAGCGCAGCAACATGAGGAAGAGGTTGATGAAGTCGAGATAGAGCGTCAGGGCGCCGACGATGGCGTACGAGCCGACCTGGCCCGACGGCAGCGCGAGCGCCATCTGCTTCAGCCGCTGGGCATCGTAGGCGGTCAGGCCCGTGAAGACGATGACGCCGATGAAGCCGAGGACGAACTGGAAGCCGGCGTTCTGCCAGAAGATCCCGACAAACGACGCCAGGACGACCCCGATGAGGCCCATGAAGAGGAACTGCCCCCAACCGGCGAGGCTGCGGCTGGTGGTGGTGCCGTAGAGCGCCAGCGCGCCGAACATGCCGGCGCTGATCATGAACGTGGTGGCGATCGATTCACCAGTGAACGCCATCAGGATGAACGCGAACGTCACTCCGGTGAGCGCGGAGTAGAGGATGAAGAGGAGCGACGCCGTGCCGGCCGCAATCTTCTCGACCCGCGCCGAGAGGAAGAACACGATCCCCAGCTGCGCGATCATCAGGCCCCAGTAGAGCAGCCGGTTGCTGGCGATGGCGACGACGAGCGCCGGCGATTGCGCGACGAAGTAGGCAACGAGCGCGGTGATGCCGAGCCCGGCGCACATCCAGCCGTACACGCTGCGCAAGAAGATGGTTACCCGCTCCTCGGCCGCGTAGGGAGTGCTGAAAGTCCGGTCCGGCGTGATGTCGTACTGCGCCATGTTCATGCTCCTTTTGCAGTCGATGGGGGCGAGCCCAGATGCTAGCACACCAAGGCGTCAGCCCTCGTGGAACGGCAGGAGCATGGCCGCGGGGAGCAGGTGCAGGTTGCCGAAGACAAACCACGGCCAGAAGCGCCGGCCCGTCTCGCCAGCCAGCAGCACGTTGAAGCCGAACACGAGCGGCAGCGTGACGCGCGTCACCGCGCCGGGGTACCCGTCCCAGACGACCTTGTGCACGGTGAGCATGAGGAGCGCGTATGGGACCGCCACGCGCCACCACGGGGACCGCCATTCACGCCGATAGATGAGGTAGGCCGTCTGCACCGTCAGCGACACGATGACGCCGAGCTTGAAGGTCGAGAGCAGGTTGCCACTATCGCCGAGCGTCTGCCGGACTGTCTGTCGCAGCACGCGCAGGTAGACGATGACGGGAAGGTCGAGCTGGTCGTGACCGACCGCGCTCGTCGATCGGTAGATGGCGCGCAGGTAGTCCTGCCAGAGGATCAAGGGCAGCGCCGCGAGGGCAAGCCCGGCGGCGAGCTTCAACCACCGTGCGTCGTCCTTCGGGCCAGGGCAAGCCGAGCGAAGCGAGCAGGTTCGTCTCGCGTCCCAGTCCGGCGACGCCGACGATGGCGGCGGAGGTGAAGTGCCGGCCGCGCTCGGAGGCGGCGATGGCCAGGGCAATGAGCAGCATGCTCGGCCCGTCGAGCAGCGCCGACCGAACCGAGTGCAGTAAACCGTGCGAGAAGAGGCACGCCGTCCAGAGCGCGACGCCACGTGGCGTGTCGGGCCGCAGCCATCGTGTCATGACGAGCGCGAGAATCAGCCAGAAGAGGAGGTTCTGGAGCGCGTACGCCTGGAGGATCCACGCCGGCTGGCCGAGCCCGAGTGCCCATGCGGTCCAACTGAAGAGGATGCGGCGCGCGCGATAGGGCGGCAGGTCGAGAGCGGCGTCGATCGCGGGGTCGCGCAGCAGCGGCTCGAGCGCGAGCTGGGCGTAGAACTGGCCGTCGTAGCTACCCCAGGGCGGATGGCGGTAGTGTGGAATCGCCTGCAGCACCGGGAGTTCGCCGGTGCCAGGACTGGCGAAGCCGATCATCTCGGTGAAGCCGTAAGGCGGGTGGTACAATCGCGCGACGGATGCCAGCAGCAGGGCCACGAGCCCGACCGCGACGGCCATGCAAATCCACTGGCTGCGGCCGCGGCCGGCCGTCGTCACCGCCGCAGGCCGGGCCACAGTCTCGTCTCTCGTCGCATCATCCTTCCGAATACAATCGGCTCGAATACATGGCGTCTGAATTCAATCGCCGCCTGCGGCGGGCTGTCGTCGCTGCGCTCGCCACGCTCGCACTGTCGTTGCCGGCGTGCACGTCTTCCGACTCGTCGCCGGTTCGAATCGTGGACCTCGTACGCGACTTCCGGAACGCCGAGGCGCGACCGTCGCGCGCCGCGTTCGACGTCGCCGACGTCGAGGTCGCAGGCCAGTCGGAGCCCGCCATCCGGACGAGCGCGCCCAGCCGACTCATCTACGTTCTGCCCGTGCCGCGGCGAAGTACCTTTGCCGCCCGCGTCGCGCTCGAGCCCGGCAGCGATGGCGCGCCACCACAGCCCCTTCGTTTCCGTGTCGGTGTCAGCGACGATCGCATCTACGAGCAGCTCGCGAGCGCCGTCCTCACGCCGGGCGTCCAGACAGGCTGGACCGACCTGCGCGCCAGTCTGTCCGCCTATGCCGGCTGGCAGTGGAGCATATTCTATCGTCCCGAACGGCGCCGATGGCGGCTCGTCCTGAGCACCGACGCCATCAGCGGCGTGCCCGGGCGCGGCGTGTGGGGAGCGCTGCGAATCGACGGCGACCGGGCAGCCGCGCGCGAGCATGTGGAAAGAGCGGCGAGGATGGGGAGCAGTCGTTAGTCGCTAGTCGTTAGTCGGCAGTCACAGTCGACAGTCCAGTCGTCAGTTCCTGCCCGAGTTCCCGTCAGCCGGTCACTGACCTCGCAGGCTGGTAGCATAGTCAGCACCATCGAACGACTGGGACGAACGACGGCGACTGACGACTGGGATTGTCGACTGGGACTCACGACTGAGACTGACGACTGAGACTGACGACCCACGACTGCCGACTAACGACTACCCCATGCACGTGTATCTCATCGACGGCACCTATGAACTGTTTCGCTACTACTACGCCGTGCCGTCGGCGCGAGATGCGGATGGTGCGGAGGTGGGGGCGATGCGGGGCGTGGTCGGCTCCGTGCTCGGCCTGGTGAACGGCGGCGTCACCCATATCGCGGTCGCGACCGATCACGTCATCGAATCATTCCGCAACCGGCTCTGGCGCGGCTACAAGACGAGCGCCGGCATCGATCCCGAACTCCTCGCGCAGTTCCATCCGCTCGAAGACGCCTTGCGCGCGCTCGGCGTCGTCGTCTGGCCGATGGTGGAATTCGAGGCCGACGATGCGCTGGCGTCGGGTGCGGAGCTGGCGGCCAGGGATGCGCGTGTCGAGCGGGTGGTGATCTGCACCCCCGACAAGGACCTCGGGCAGTCGGTGCGTGGCACGCGGGTCGTGCAACTGGATCGCCGGCGCAACATTACTCGTGACGAGGCCGGTGTGGTCAGCAAGTTCGGCGTGCCCCCGGCGTCGATTCCCGACTACCTCGCCCTGGTCGGCGACGCCGCTGACGGCTATCCCGGGCTGCGCGGTTGGGGCCCGAAGTCGACGGCCGCGGTTCTGGCCAAGTTCGGCCATCTCGAGGCCATCCCCGAGGATCCGCGAAACTGGAGTGTGAACGCGGCCAACGCCGCGACGCTGGCAGCGACGTTCGCCCGCGAGCGCGAGCAGGCGTTTCTGTTTCGCGACCTGGCGACGCTGCGCTCGGACCTGCCGCTCTTCCAGTCGGTCGACGAGCTCGAATGGCGTGGACCTACGCCGGCCTTCGCCGCGCTCGCCGCGCGTCTCGACCAGGCGCGCAGCTGACCGTCGCGCGCCGGAATCGCCTCGACCGAGGCGGCCAGGACGATGCGCCATTCTGGCCGCGACGCTTGGCGGGAGTGTTACGATCGACGTGATCGTCAGCGCCCGTCCCGGGCAGTATCTCTTCTGAGGCCGCCATCATGCCGTTCGTGATCACCGATCCCTGCATCGGCACCAAGGACACCGCCTGCGTCGATGTGTGTCCCGTCGACTGCATCCATCCGAAGAAAGACGAGCCGGAGTTTGCGACCGCGCCGATGCTCTTCATCCACCCCGACGAGTGCATCGACTGCGGCGCCTGCGTGCCAGCCTGTCCCGTGGTGGCAATCTACGACGGCGTCGACTCGACTCCGTCGAGCCAGAAGGAGCTCATCACCGCCAACGACGTCTATCGGGGAGGCGATGACGCCGCGGTGGCCAAAGCCGTGGCCTTGGTGGAGAGCCACATCGCCGCCCACCCGGATTTGATGGCCATCGATCCGAAGGACCGGCAGGCGGCGCACTAGTTCCCGGTCAACTCTCTTGTCGGCGGCGTCGCAGCGTGCGGAACAACCACCACGCGAGGCCGGCCGTCAGCAGGGCGGCGGCGAGTGCGCCGGGTAGCGCTCCCGGAAACGCGCGTTCGGCGCCTCGCATCAGCCCCCCGATCGCCATCATCGAGCCAAGCGCGATCGGGATCATCGTCAGATCCGCGCGCAGGAGCGTCGCGTACGCGGCGAGGAGGCCCGCCGCGCAGGAGCAGCCCGGCGGCGATCCAACCGGCGAGCTCCGATCCGGCGGGGGCTCCCGCGCCCAGAAACCCGACGAGCGCCACGCTGGCACCAGCGAGCATGCGGCGCCGCGTCCACCCGAGGGTGACATGGTGGACGCTGACGAGCAGACTCAGGAGGACGGCGGCGCGAGTCAGAAAGCCGGCGAGCGGATCGAGCGCCACGGCCAGCGCCGGCACAAACGATCCCATCGCGGCGATGTTGACGGTTTCGGCCCACTCGGGCGTCCGCAGCGCGCCTGCCACGGCGAGGAGTGCCGCACCGAAGGCGCCGGCGGCGCCGCCGAGGAGCAACGCGTCGCGGTCGGGGAGCGTGCTCGAGCCGGTCATCCGCGCCGGCTGCGCGCCGAGTGCGAGGCCCGCGAGGCTCGAGGTGATCACGAGTGCGACGAGCCCGACGCCGATGGCGCCGAGGATCTGAATCGCGAGTGGAATCTCGGTCGGCATGATCGCCTGCGTCGCCGGCCACGCGTTGATCGCCGACGCCAGGGTGACGACGAGCATGATCGCGGCGGCGGCAAGGAACAGCCGTGGCGTGTACTTCCTGCGGCTCCACGCGACGACGCCTCCCACCGCCGCTGAGACGAGGAGCCCGCCGAAGACGATGCCGATGATGATGCGAACGATGAGGCTGCGTGTTTCGGCGGCCCGCTGCCCGCGCTCCCACTCTTCCGGCACGAACACGAAGCGGCGCACGCTCGCCAGTTCGTCGCCCGCGAGCTCGACGTCGATGCGCAGCTCGCCTTGGGTCAGCGGCGGCAGCGACGAGTCGGCATAGGTGAACGTCCAGTCGGTCCGCGCCTTGAGCTTCGCCGGCCGCGCCGAAATCTCGCGCGCCTGACCGCTGGCCACGTCCAATCCGAACTCTCCCTTCAGGACGGCTGCGGCGCGCGTTCGCGCGCTGCTTTCGTCAAGGGTGGCGCCGGGGCGGGCTTCGGGTAGCTTGTGTTCGACGCGCAGCACTTGCCCGGTCCTGGTGACAAACACGCGCCATTCTTCGGCGCGCTCGGCCACATCCCCTTCGTAGGTGGCGACGCGAACGTTCCACCGCGCGTCAGGCAGGTATTTGCCGAGGAGTTGCCGCCGCCGGTCGTCGCCGGATGTGACCGACACGAACTCGTGCGGGCCGCCGCTCCCGGGATCGGGAGTAGGCATCACGCGCCACTGTGGACCGAGGGTCGCTCCCCGCGCCGCGACCGCCTGGCGCGCGATCGTGGCGGCCTCGCTGCGGCTGATGGAGAACATATCGCGGCGATCCTGGCGCGTGATGGCCCAGACACACACCACGAGACTCACGGCACCGATCGCCAGCCACGCACTCTTCGTCAGTGGGGTCAGGCCCTGATGGACGATGACGGGCGCGGCCTCTTCCGGCTCGGGCGCGCTTGGTGGCGACCACGCCGCGTTCCGCTCCGCCGGCGCGAGCGTCGTCCAGGCGCCGGCTTGTCGCCGTCGCCACAGGACGACCCACAGCGGCACGAACGTCATCACGATGACCATGACTTTCTGCAGCCAGATGCCCGGCGCATCCGAGAGGAAGATCGGGAGAGCGAACCACACGACGTCGAACGCGAAGTGCAGGACGATGCCGGGGAGCAGGCCGAAGTAGACGTAGAGCAGGCCGAACCCAATCGACGGGATGATGAGCTCGACCGGCCGCGCGAACGACGGCTGCGTGGGATAGGGGGCGTGGCCGGCGCCGAAGATAACTGCCTGGACGACGAACGCGACGGTCAGGAACAGGCCCCGCTTGCCGAAGCGATCGCCGATGAGCGCCGCGCCCGCGAGCGGCACGGCGCGAAACAGGCACTCTTCCCAGAACCCGGCCTGCAGCGAGTTGGCGATGGCCGAGAGCCATGGCACGTAGGTCGCGAGCACGTCGGGGTGAAGCAGCGCCTCGGAGGGTGTCCACCAGCCAAAGACGCGCGTGGCGATGACGTAGAGTGCGACGTCGTAGGCGAAAAACACCGCGACGAGGAGGTAGCCAGCAGCGGTCTGCCCCAGGATGGTGGTCGAGCTGCCCGGTGCCTTCGACCAGACGCGCCAGAACTGCGGGTGATGACCGAAGGCGCGGCGGCCGAGCGTTTCCGCGGCCATGAACGAGAGCGCCATGAACGCCGAAAATCCCACCACGGTGGCGGCGAGCGTCGCGATTTGTCCGGCGATGAAGGTCGTGCGCGGCACCGCGGTGTCGTACGTCATCCACATCAACGGCCACTCGTTGAGGGTCGCGAGCGCCTGCATCGTGCCGACCACGAAACCCCACACGGCCGCCTGGCGCCACAGGACGTAACGGCTCCGGAGCATGAAGAAGAGGCCGATGCCGATGCCGCCGACGACGTAGAGCAACACCATGCCGACGAGCGAGCCGATGCCGATCGCCTCGTTGGCTGACCGCATGCTGTCGTAGCGGCGGGTGAACGCCTCGGGAATCTGCACGAAGTGGGTTACTTCGGTCAGCCGGTCGCCGGCGACCACGAGCCGGAGCCGGTAACGGCCCTCGCCGAGGGCCGGCGACGATCGCTCGTAGGTCATCGTGTGATCGACGCGGCCACCGGGACGCTTCTCCTGGCCCTGTTCGACGAGCGCGAAGGGGGTCAGGTCGACGTTCCAGCGCGCGGGCGCGTCGGCTTCGGCGCGTCGTCGCGCGTCGGCGGCATCCAGGGCGGCGCCCGGCGCGTCTTCCTTCAGCGTTTCGACGAAGCCGTAGGGCCGTCCGTCGGGGGTGAACCGCACCAGCGTCTCGTTGGTCTCGCCTTCCCTGAAATGACGGACACGCCAGGTGTAGGCGGAGTAGACGCCGTCGCGCAGCATCGCCGTGAAGACCGGCTTGCCGCCGCCCTCGAGCTCGATGAAGGTCTGCGCCTGGCTGTCGAGCGCGAATGAGGCCGCCTGCCGGAAGTCGGCGGGGCCGAGCCGATCGCGGGTCACGATGGCGCGCGCCTCGGCGAGCGCCCGCTCGCGGGTCATCGTGATGTCGAGCGCAACGATCGAGAAGGCCTGGGGAAAGTAGTGAACGGCGGCCGCGGTCGCGGCGAGCGAGACCAACCCAAGCAGGATCCAGAAGGCCGGGCGTTTCACCAGCGACTCCTCACCTAATGCGACTACAGGTACGTCGGCGATTCTACGTGAGCCGCGATTCAGATATCTGTTGTCAAAGCTCTCAGCGGAGAACGCCGAGCACGCAGAGTAGAAATGACTGGCTCTGCGTCTCCGCGGCTCCGCGTGAGAGCTTGCGAGCTGAGAGCTAACGAATGACGCGCAGGTCGGTCGGTGTGGGGGGCGCGAGTCCGGCGACGCTCAGCACGGTGCCGCGGCTCAGGCTGACGAGATAGAGCTCGCCGTCGGCGTCGACGCCAAACGAGCTGATGTTGCCAAGCTGGCTCTGGCCGCCGAGCTCCGCGGTGTGCTCGGTGAGGCCCGAGGCGCGCGCCTCGCCCTGGCCGTCGAGGGTGAGGGCGACGGACCAGACCCGGCCCTGGACGTAATCGGCGAAGAAGTAGCGGCCGGCGTAGGCTGCGCCGAGCGCGCGGCCGCGGTAGACGTAGCCGCCGGTGACCGATTGTCCAGACGCGCGTCCGTACTCGTGGATGGGATCGACGAGCGGCAGAAACGCGGGCGGGCGGGAGGTCACGTTATCGTGCGCGCCCTCGCGATTCCGCCAGCCGTAGTTGCGCCCGCCGCGATTCGGCGGCTCGTGGTTGATTTCCTCGAACGCGTTCTGCCCGACGTCTCCGATCACGAGCGCGCCGGTCCCGCCGCGCGCCGGGTCGTCGAAGCTGTAGCGCCAGGGATTTCGCAGGCCGAACGCCCAGATCTCGGGGCGCGCCGCCACCGCGCCGCCGGTCACGAAGGGGTTGGTGCCCGGCACCTGGTAGCCGACGGCATGCGTCTCCTCCACGCTGACATCGATGCGCAGCATCTTCCCGAGCAGCTCCTGGGGGTTCTGCGCGCGATGTTCGGGGTCGTCGCCGGATCCGCCATCGCCGAGGCCGATGTACAAGTAACCGTCCGGACCGAAGGCGAGATGTCCGCCGTTGTGGTTCGAGAACGGTTGCGCGATCGCGGCCGGTCCGCCCGGACCACCGAAGCGGAGATCGAATCGCGACGCGGGATCGGCGACGAGAGGATCCGCTGAACGGCGAAACCGCGCCACCACCGTGTCGCCGGAACGATTCGTGAAGTTGACGAAGAAGCGTCCGCTCGACGCGGTCGGGCGCGAACGCGAGTCCGAGCAGGCCGCGCTCGCCGCCGGAGAGGACGGCCGTCCGCAGGTCGAGAAAGTCGGTCGGCTGGACCGTGCCGTTCCGCACCACGCGGATCCGGCCAGCCTGTTCGACGACGAATTGCACGCTGCGATCGAGCGGATCCTGGACGAACGCGATGGGCGCCGTGAAACCCGACGCGTAAACCTGTAAGCGCAGCCGGCCCTGCGCCCAAATCGTCACCACGCACAAAACCACGCCCGCGGCGAGCGCCAGCGTGTTGAAAAGCACGCGCCGGGGAGTCATCGGGAGCATTGTAGACGAGGGTTCAGCCGGGTCGTGGCGCGAGGACGCTTGTCGGCTACTATTGATCGATATGCGCGGGTTGGGCTGGACGAGTGCTGCCGTGGCTGTGCTGGCCGTCGGGCTCGCCTCCTGCGGGGGCAGCTCGCCTCCACCTTCCACCTCCGATCCCGGCGGCACGGGGGAGCGGATCTCCGGGAACGAGCGACTGGGTTGGAACCAGGCCGCGACCGGCGCCGGCGAACTCGCGACCTTTCGGTATGCAGCCTACGTCGACGGGACGCGCGTCGAGCTCACCGACGTGGCCTGCACCGGCCCGGTGGGCGGGACGGCTCCGTGCAGCAGCCGGATGCCCGCGATGTCGGCCGGCGCCCACACGATTGAGCTCGCTTCGTTTGTGACCGACGGCGCGACCGTCGCCGAGAGTGGCAGGTCTGCCGCCTTGCGCGTGACCGTCACCGGTGCGACGGCGGGCGCACCGCCAACGGCGCCGCCTGCACCTCCTCCTCTCGCGAGTCGTCTCCTGACGACAGGCGACGGGGCCGAGCTCCGGCTCGACACGCTCTCGGATGAGCTCGAGGCGCCGACCGCCATTGCCCCCGCACCCGATGGCCGGGTCTTCGTGGCCGAACAGGAGGGGCGTGTCCGGGTCGTGCGTAACGGCGTGCTCGACCCGCAGCCGGCAATCACGATCCATGAAGTGCTGATGACGAGCGCGGCCGAGGGTGGGCTCCTGGCCATCGCGCTCGACGCGCAGTTCGACCGCACGCATTTCCTCTATGCGGTCTACACAATCGCGGGTCCCGAGGGTACGCGGCGCTTCCGCCTGGTCCGCTACCGTGAAGTCGAGAGCCGCCTCGGCGAGCGCGTCGTGCTCCTCGACGACATCCCGGCGGCGGCGAGCCCGGCCGCGGCGCTCGGTGTCGGGCCGGACGGTCGTCTGTATGTGGCATTCGACGCGGCCGTGAGCACGGGCCGCGCGCCAGCGGTGGCGTCGTACAGCGGAAAGGTTCTGCGGATCAACACCGACGGCACGACGCCGGAGGACCGGCCGTCCCGCAATCCGGTGTTTGCGACCGACTTTGTCTCGCCGCGCTCGCTCGATTGGCATCCCGCGACGGGAGCGCTCGTCGTTGCCGACGTGAGGCGCCGCGACCTCGAGGAGTTGCGGATCGTTCCGGCCAGCCTCGAGGGTTCGCCGAACCTACCCCGCACGAGGATGACGCTGCCTGCCGGTACTGGCGTCTCCGGCACGGCCTTCTATCGCGGGACGCTTGTCCCGGCGTTCGCGGGGGATCTTTTCGTTGCGGGCGAAGATGGCCGCGCGCTCCTGCGGCTGCGCTTCGACAAGCGCGATGCGACGCGCCTCCTCTCGACCGAGCGCCTCCTGCAGGACACTAACAGCCCCATCCGGGCCGTCGCGACCGGCCCCGACGGCCTCGTCCTTGTCGCCACCGACCGCGCGCTGCTGCGGTTGGGACCGCGCTAGGGGTAGTTGTCAGCTCTCAGCTGAGAACACTACAACGCGGCCGGCGGCCCGGCGCGGAATGCTCTGTCTGAAAGCTGAGAGCTACTTGAGATGCTTGATCAGCAGGACTTCGTTGCCGCGCTCGTTGTAGACGAGCTCGTCGACGATCTGCCGGACGATGAGCATGCCGAAGCCGCCGGGGCGAATGCCGCTCTCGGCGCGCTCGACGGCGGTCTTGAGGACGTCCTCCGGCTGCGACGTCGCGGCGGCATGGCTGAGATCCTCGCGGTCGAACCCGGCGCCCGGATCGCGGAAGTGAAACACGATCGCGCGCGCGGTCTGCGCCGCCGTGACCTCGATGACCTTCTCCGGGTCGAAGCCGGCGCCGTGCTCCATGGCGTTGAGGAGCATCTCGCGGAACGCGGTCATGAGGAGGTCGCGCTCCGAGGAGAGAATGCCGGCGCTGTACTCCGTCATGAAGCGGGTGAGCCGGTCGGCGGTGATGAGCCGGCACGACACGCGCAGGGTGATCCAGTAGGGGAGCCCCGAGGTGACCTCGATCCCATCGCGCCAGTCCACGTCGACGATGGCGGTGCGCGCCATGTCTGCCACTTCTTCGTAGTCGAGCGGGCGGGTGAAGCAGGCGTAGACATGCTGGCGGAGTGCCGCGATGACGTCGACGCTCGAGAGCGCGGGCGCCAGGACGATCGTCCGGATCCCCGGGCGCACGCGGCGCAGCTCGTCGAGGAGGGCCAGATCGGCGGCGGCGCTGGTGGAAGGGTCCGTCACCACGACGTCGAACGCGCGCCGGCTGAGGAGCCGCGTGGCCTCGAAGGGCCCACCGCAGGTCTCGACGTCGTGCCCCGCCAGGTGGTGACTCGCGCCGAGCGCCCCGGCGAGCGCGGGGTCGGGGCCGATGAGCAGTAGCCTTCCCATACCGCAAGTATTCGCCCGAAGCGCTCTAAAATAAAAGAGGCAAGGGACGGAGAAACCATTTCCCGGTGCGTGCCGTCCAACCAGCCATGCCGGACATTCGCTACGCCCTGCGCTCCCTGCGCAAGCAGCCGATTTTCACCCTCGTCGCCGTCGCCACGCTGACGCTCGGCATCGGCGCGAACACGGCCATCTTCAGCCTGCTGTATCAGTATCTGCTGCGGCCGCTACCCTATCCCGAGGCGGAGCGTCTCGTCTTCATCTGGAACACGTACCCGCTGACAGGCCTGGCCCAGGCCAGCGTGTCCATTCCCGACTACATCGATCGCAAAACGCAGGCATCCGCGATCGAGGATGCGACCCTCTTCACGATGCGCGGCCTGAGCATGGCGGCCGAGGGCGAGCCCGTGCAGGTGCGAGGGCTGGCAGTCACCCCATCCTTCTTCAGCACGTTGCGGCGGCAGCCCTTCCTCGGCCGCGCGTTCAGCGAAGAGGAGGCGCAGCCCGGGGCGGACAAGTTCGTCATCCTGACCTACAACCTGTGGAACTCCCGCTTTGCGGCCGATCGGTCGATCGTCGGGCGCGGCGTTCGTCTGGGCGGAGAGCCGTACCAGGTCGTGGGCGTCCTGCCCGCCGACTTCGAGCTCCCGGGCCGCGACATCTCGCTCCTCGTGCCGTTCGCGTTCACGGCGCAGCAGATGTCCGATCAGGGCCGTGGCAACGAGTTCAGTCAGATGATCGCGCGCCTCAAGCCGGGGGCGACGGTCGAGCAGGTGAACGCGCAGATGAAAACCATCGTCGATCGGGTGCTGGAACGCTTGCCTCAGCGGCAGGCGTTTGCGCGCACGAGCGGCTTCAGCGGCTACGCCGTCCCGATCCGCGATCAGTTGGTCGGCGATCTCCGGACCCCGCTCTACTTTCTCCAGATCTTCGTGCTGCTGGTGCTGCTCATCGCGTGCGCGAACGTCGCGAACCTGTTGTTGATGCGCGCCACCGGGCGCTATCGCGAGCTGGCGATTCGCACCACGCTCGGGGCGGGGCAGCGCCGCCTCATCCGCCAGATGCTGACCGAGGGCCTCGTGCTCGCGAGCCTGGGCGCGGTCTGCGGGCTCCTCCTCGGCCTGGCCGGTGTGCGCGCGCTCGTGGCGCTCGGTTCGCAGCAAGTGCCCGGCTTGACCACCGCGACGCTGCAGCCAGCCGTGCTCGCCTTTACGCTGGCGCTGGCCGTGGCAACGGGGCTGGTCTTCGGACTCGTGCCGGCCCTGGTCGTTCTTCGCGGCAACACCTGGTCGCTCCTCAAGGACGACAGCACGCGTGGCTCCGCTGGACGCAGCACTGGGCTCACTCGATCGATTCTCGTGGTGACGGAGATGTCGCTCGCGCTCGTCCTCCTCATCGCCGGCGGCTTGCTCCTCAAGAGCTTCATCAGACTGCAGAACGTCGACCCAGGTTTTTCGACCGACAAGGTACTCACCGCGCAGATTTCGCTGCCCGCCGCACGCTATCCCGACGCCGCGGCCCGCCGCGCCTTCTGGCTGCGGCTGCTCGACTCGGCGCGCGCGCTGCCAGGCGTGACCTCGGCTGGCCTGACGAGCAACGTTCCCTTCAACGGCAACGTCTCGTCCGGGTCGTACGCCATCATCGGCTACACGCCGGGGCCCACCGAGAGTGCGCCGCACGGCCGGCAGGAAGTCGTCGGCGGCGACTATTTCGCCGCGATGCGCATCCCGCTCGTCGAGGGCCGGTTCTTCACCGACGGTGATACGCCCGAGAGTCCCGGCGTGGTCGTCGTCGATCAGATCCTCGCCAACAAGTATTTCGCGAACCGCAGCGCCCTCGGGCAGCAGATCCGGCGCGGCGGTCCCGATAGTCCACCCTTTACGATTGTGGGCGTGGCCGGAACGATCAACAGCATCGATCTCGGGCAGCCCGTCACCAAGGAACGCATCTACCGTCCCGCCACGCAGCAATCCCCGGCGGCGATGGCGCTCGTCCTCAAGACCGGTCTGGATCCGCAGACGCTCGTGGCGCAGGTTCGCGGGGCCGTGCGGTCGATCGATCCGGAACAACCGGTCGCCGACGTGCGCACGATGGACCAGTGGGTCTCGCGCTCGCTCGAACTGCGGCGGACGCCGGCGATGCTCCTGGCGCTCTTCGGCGCCGTCGCGCTCGTCCTGTCGGCAATCGGCATCTACGGTGTGCTCGCGTTCAGCGTCGCCCAGCGCGGCCGCGAGTTCGGCATCCGTCAGGCGCTCGGTGCCGATCAGAAGTCGATCCTGGCCCTGGTGCTCAAGCAGGGACTGATGACCGCCGGCGTCGGCATCGTTCTGGGTCTCGCCGCGTCGGCCGGCGTCTCGCGCTTCATGCAGACGATGCTCTTTGGCGTCGATCGCTACGACCCGACGGTGTTCGTGGGCGTGACCGCGGTGTTGTTCCTCGTCGCCGTCGCCGCCTGCTACGTCCCGGCCCGGCGCGCGACGCGTATCGATCCCATGGTGGCGTTACGGGACGTGTGAGCGGGTTCGGGGTTGGGATGCGTGTTTACTCGATCAACAGGAGGGGAGGAGGTCAGGAGGGTCTTGGGTACGTCCTCAGACAAGAGGTCAGGAGGGCCTGTCGGTTCGTCCCTCACACAAGAGGTCATGAGGGCAGGAGTTGTTTGGGTACAGAAATACTGAATTGGTCTTCTAAGCTCCTGATCTCCTGTAAGAACCCGTTCGATCGCCCGTCAGTGAATCTTGATCAGTTCCACATCAAAGACGAGCATGCCCTGCGGTGAGCCGGCCTCGCCTTTGTAGGCCAGGGACTCTGGGATCCAGAAGCGGCGTTTCTCGCCCTCCACCATCATCTGCAGTCCTTCGGTCCAGCCGGGGATGACTCCGTCCAGGGCGAACGAGCTCGGTTGACCTCGCGCGACCGAACTATCGAACATCTGCCCGTCGGTCGTCCAGCCTGAGTAGTGGACCGTGACGCGGTCCGTCGGGCGCGGGTGCCGCGTCCCGCTGCCAGCCTGCAGCACCCTGGTCGACAGCCCGGAGGTCGTCTTGAGCGATCCTGCCGGCGGCGCCGCCACGTCAGGCGGAGCCGGAAGCGACGCGCCGGATGACTCGCGGGAAACGGGCGAACCACAACCGGCCGCGGCGGCGATCCAGAAAACGAGGACGCAACATTTCAGCGCTGACATCGAGCTTCCTCCGAAGTGGCGGACCGCGATCATAACAAGTTCGTCCAGATACCCCGTGATTGCGTTGCACGCTTGGGGGTCAGGCCGTGAATCGTGACTTGGGTCGGCGCCGTGACGTCCGTTGTAGAATCGGTGGCGTCTTCGAGCGCCTATGGATACCAACTCAGCGCTGACTCCACCGTCCGGCCCGCCGCCGATCGAATTCGGCTGCGGCGATCTCGTGGTCCGGCTCGACGTGCGGCTGCCGGGGGATCCGGCCGCCATCACCCCGGTCGTCGACAGCGTGCTCTCGATGGCGCGCGCGATGAAATGCGCCGAGGGCAAGGAGTTCGAGATTGAGACCGCCTTGCGCGAGGCACTGGCGAATGCCATCCGCTACGGTTGTCGCCACGACCCGTCGCGGGAAGTGCAGTGCGCCGTCGCCTGCGACCAGTCCCGGGGGATGCTGATCGTGGTCCGGGATCCCGGGCCGGGTTTCGACCCGGCATCGATTCCCAGCCCGATCGCGGGTCAGAACGTCTTCTCCCATCACGGTCGTGGCATTTACCTCATCAGTCAATTGATGGACGAAGTCAGCTTCGCGCATGGCGGGACCGAGATCCGCATGCGCGCGCGATAGCCGCCGACGCCATTTGGCGCCGCGCTCATGAACGCCATGCTTCAGGACGTGCGTCACGCGTTGCGCTTGATGACCCGGGCGCCGGGATTCACCCTGGCCGCACTCGTGACGCTGGCGCTCGCGATCGGCGTGAACACCGCCGTGTTCTCCGCCGTTTACGGCATCCTCCTTCGTCCGTTGCCCTACGCCGGTGCCGACCGGATCGTTCGGCTGTCGGAATTCCATCCCGGCGGAACTGCGATCATCAACGACGCGCGGCTCAGCAACCTGACCTTCGACGCGTGGCGTGGGAACGCCACGACGATCGACGCCGCGGCCGCCTACAGCAGTCAGGTCCTACACCGTTGGCGGCCTCGACGAGCCGGTGCGAATCGAGGGCGCGCCCGTGACGCCCGCTATCTTCCCGCTGCTTGGCGTCGCGCCGGCCGCCGGTCGCTTTTTTCGTGATGACGACGCGGTCACGGGCGCGGCGCGCGTCGTCGTCATCAGTCACGCCCTGTGGCAGAGCCGCTTCGGAGGCGAAGCCTCTGCCATCGGCCGCACCATGCAGCTCGACGGGGAAGTGCACGAGATCGTCGGCATCGCTCCCGCGTGGTTCTACTTTCCCGACCGCGATGCGCAGATGTGGACGCCGTATGTGCTGTCGCCGGGTCGCCCGGGATCGCTCAGCGTCATTTACGCCGTCGCGCGGCTGAAGCCCGGCGTCACGGTGGAGCAGGCGGCGGCCGAGGGAACAGCGGCGGCGCGCAGCGTGAAGCGGCCGATGGCGGCCGATCTGTTGTTTGGCAAGGGCGCTCCCGTCGAGGTGCGCGTGCGTCGGCTCGTCGACGAGATGACGCGCACGGTACGCCCGGCCATGCTCGTGCTCCTGGCGGCGGTGGGGCTGGTCCTGCTCATCGCGTGCGCGAATGTGGCGAATCTGCTGCTCGCCCGGGGCATCGCCAGGTCGCGTGAGCTCGCGGTCCGGGCCGCACTCGGCGCCGGGCGCGGCCGTCTGGCGCGGCAGTTGTTGACCGAGAGCGTCGCCTTGAGTCTCGCGGGTGGTGCGCTGGGAGTGTTCCTCGCCTGGGGATTGATGCGGGCGCTGCCGGCGTGGGCGCCCGACGATCTTCCACGCCTCGCCGACGTCCGGCTCGACGTTCGAGTGCTGGCCTTCGCCGTGGTCGTCTCCGTCGTCGCCGGCGCACTCGCCGGTTTGTTTCCGGCCCTGGGCGCCGCCCGAACCGGGCTGACGTCCGCGCTGCGATCGAACGATCAGCGCAGCACCGGCGGAAGCGAGCGGGTGCGGAACCTGTTGCTGGCGTCCGAGGCGGCCGTGAGCGTCGTGCTCCTCATCGGGGCGGCGCTGCTCGTGCGCAGCTTTGTCGCGCTCGTGAACGTCAACCCGGGCTACGACCCCACCAATGTCCTGACGGGACGCGTGTATCTCAGTGGACCGGCGGCGACGCCCGAGCGCCGCCAGCAGATCGTCGAAGCGATTGTCGATCGCCTGCGGTCGTCGCCCGGCGTCCTGTCGGCCGGTGCCGGCAGCATGGCGCCGCTCAACCTCGTCGACGGCGGTCTCCGGCTTCGACTTCCGGCCGAGCACCGGGGCCGAGTCCGTGACCGCCCGCGCGCTCTATTACGTGGTGACGCCAGGATATGCCGAGGCGCTCGGCCTGCGGCGAATCGAGGGGCGTCTGCTCGAGCCACAGGACTCGACCGCCGCGATCCAGGCGATGGTCGTCAACGACGCATTCGTCAAGTCCTACCTGAACGACGGACGTCCCGTCGCCGGGCGCCGTTATCAGGGCCTGTTGGCGGACCCGAAGGTGACGACCGAGATTGTCGGCGTCGTCGGCAGCGTCCTCAAGGACGGTCTCGACCGCGACGCACGTCCGGAAATGTACTTCGCGCACTCGAAGACGCGCGGCATCACGCGTGAGATCAACCTCCTCATTCGGACGCACGGTGATCCTGCCGCGCTCGTGCCGGTCCTGCGCGCGATCGTGCGCGAGGTCGAGCCGACGGCGGCCCTCGGCGAGGCGGGTACGCTCGCATCGCGCGTCTCCGCGTCTGTTGCGCAGCCACGGTTTGCGACCGCCATCCTCGCCGCCTTTGCTGCGCTCGCGCTGACCCTCGCGGCGACCGGCCTCTATGGTGTCCTCTCCTATAACGTGTCGCAGCGGCGGCGCGAGATCGGTATCCGCACCGCGCTCGGCGCGACGCGCGGAAACGTCGTCGCGCTGGTTGTTCGACAGGGCTTGTTCGCTACCGCTGCCGGCCTGGTCGTCGGAGTCATCGCGGCAGCGCTCGGGGCCCGCTTGCTGCAGCCGCTGCTCTTCGGCGTGTCGGCCCTTGACCTGCCTTCGTTTGCGCTGATGCCAGCGGTCCTGCTCGTCGTGGCCCTCGCCGCCTGTCTCGTGCCCGCGCGCCGAGCCGCCGTGACCGACCCCGCGATTACCCTCCGCAGCGAATAACACCGCATCGCCTCGCAACGCGTTGGCGGCGACGGCATTTGGAGCACGGGAAGCGCAGCAATTCTGTGCAACTACGTCCCTGAACGCGCTTGGGGACAATCAACCGTGCGTGTCCCCGAGATGTGAGAACATTTCTTTCATGAACTGCCGGAACTGCGGCGGCGCGATGGAGCTCTTCGCTGCGCGGGGCTACTTCTTCTGCCGCTACTGCGGGTCCTTCCACTTTCCGGATACGAAGGCAGACGACGGGGTCCGCATCATCGGCGAGGCACCTGAGGGGCTTGCCTGTGCAGTCTGCTCTCAACCGCTCAGCTCGGCGATGCTCGACGAGACGCATGCGATTCGCTACTGCCGGAACTGCCGCGGCCTGCTGATCGCCAGAACCGGTTTCGCGGGCGTCGTGCAGAGGCGCCGCGCGTGGGCAACGGACACTCCGGGCCCACCGGTGCCCCTCAATCGCCAGGAGCTCGAGCGCAAGGTTCGTTGCCCCAAGTGTGCGGGCCCGATGTCCACCCACCCGTACTTCGGTCCGGGCAACGTCGTCATCGACAACTGCGAGGCGTGCGAGCTCGTCTGGCTCGACTTCGGCGAGCTCAAGCAGATTGTCGATGCCCCCGGCAAGGACCGAGGCACCCGCGAGATGCCGCAACCAGTCAAGAGCGAGCCATTCGGCAACAGCATCACCGGCGCGCGGGTCGTCGGCGGCGGGGTGCGAACCGAAGACCTGGCGGACGAGACCGATCTCCTTACGCTGCTGGCCAGATTCTTTTAGTACTCTCCCTGATGAAAACGCTGATTCTGATCGCGATGCTGGCACTGTCCACGGCCGCATGGGCGGGCCCCTCGGAGTTCTCACAAGACTGCAAAGGGTGGCAGGAGTGCCGCCAGCTGGCGCTCGACGCCGCGGCGCGTGAGGATTACAACGCGTTCCATGATCTGGCGTGGCGGGCGCTGCAGGCGGGGCCGAAGAACGACCCGGCGCTGATGACGCTGCTGGCTCGAGCGCAGAGCCTGAGCGGGCGGCCGGGCGACGCGCTCGTGATGCTCCAGCGGCTCGCGGCGATGGGCGATCGTCACCGACGCGGCGACGAATGACGACTTCAGCCGCGTGAGGGCGTTGCCAAGCTGGCCGGAATTCGAAGCCAGGACGAGCGGGATCCCGCCGGCTGATGCAGCGAGCAAAGCCCCGGCAGCGACGCCGCCCGCATCCGCGCCGGCGCCGCCGAAGGTTGTCCCCCCCACGACGGCCGCGGCCCCGACGAGTACAACGAGTACTGCGAAGGCGTCGCCTGCGGCGAAGCCCGGACCGGCCAAAGCCGACGCGCCCAAGGTAGAACCGCCAGCACCGGAGCCGGCGGCGGCCGAGGCGACGGCAAAACCCGCGCCGCGAGTTCCCGGGCCGTTGAGCTTTTCGGCGCCGAGTCTTGATGCCGTCGGCCTTGCGTATGACGCCGTGTCTGGCCGCTTCATCGTCGGCGACCGGAAAGACCGCCGGCTGCTCGTTGTTGGCGAGCGGTCAGGACGTATGGCGAGCCTCGCCGGCGTCGACGCGGGCTTCGACGAGGTCACGGCGTTCGAGATCGACGCGGCCGAGGGCGATCTCTGGGTGGTCAGCTCGTCGAGCCGCTCGCGCTCGTCCACGCTGCACAAGCTGCAGCTCATCTCCGGCCGCGTCCTGGCGTCCATTCCGCTTCCGGCCGACGATGGTCCCGGCCTCTTCACCGATGTCGCCGTGACGCCGCAGAACATCCTGGTCCTCGACGGTGAAGGACGACGTGTCTACCGGGTTGCCAAGAAGGGCCGAACGCTCGAGTTGGTGGCGCGCCTCGCGGCGCCTGCTTGCTCGAGCCTGGCGCCGGCGGCCGACGGCGTCGCGTATGCGGCCTACGACCGCGGCCTCATCCGTATCGATCTGACGACGCGGGCGACGACCGTCGTGGAAGCGCCCGCGCAGACGAGCCTCGAGGGGTTGCGGTGGCTCCGCTCGTATCGAGGTTCGCTCATCGCGATTCAGAGCGATCCGGGTGGATCGTTCCGGCTGCTTCGACTGCGGCTCGACGATACCGGGCGGCGGGTGCGTACGGTCGACGTGCTCGACGGGAACGTGGCGCTATCGGGCCCGACCTCGGCAACGATCTCGGGTGGCGCGGTGCACTACCTCAGCCCTGCCGCCGACGATCAGATCCAGGTCAAGAAGCTCACCTTGAAGTAGTCGGCACAACTGCGCGGAATGTCAAAACCGTAATTCGCTTGCATCTTCGTAACGGCGTCGGCGCGCGCTCCCTCGGAAGTCACCCTGGAACGCACAAATCTTCCTGCAAATGCGCGCTTCCGTCAGCGCACGTGTGCGGAACGAGATATGCGTTAGGACAAAGACAGCAACGGCACCTCTCCTCCAGACGAGGGCAGGGCGGCTGCGAAAGCACCGCCCTGCCGTCTCGTTTTACCCGGAGCCTTCGGACATGAGCCTGTTTTCGGCCTTCGCGACCGATGTCGCTATCGACCTCGGTACGGCCAACACCTGCGTATTCGCGCGCGGGCGTGGCATCGTCCTCAACGAACCCTCCATTGTTGCCTACAACATCGCCAAGGGGTCGATCGAAGCGGTGGGAACCGAGGCGCACGAGATGCTCGGGCGCACACCCGCGAACATCAAGCCTGTTCGTCCGATGAAGGACGGCGTCATTGCTGACTTCGACGCCGCGGAGAAGATGCTGATGCACTTCGTGCGGAAGGTGCAGGGGAAGAGCCCGTTGCGGCGCCCACGCCTCATCATCGGCGTGCCGCCCGAGATTACCCAGGTCGAGCGCCGGGCGGTGAAAGACAGCGGCTATCGCGTCAAGGCGAGCGAAGTGCACCTGGTGGACGAGCCGATGGCGGCGGCAATTGGCTCGGGTCTGCCCGTGACCGAAGCGGCCGGCAACATGATCATCGACATTGGCGGCGGCACGACCGACATCGCCGTCATCTCGCTCGCCGGCACCGTCTACGGACGCTCGCTCCGCGTCGCGGGGAATGCCCTGGACGAGGCGATCATTTCCTACATGCGCCGGGCGCACAATCTTCTGATCGGAGAGCGCACGGCCGAGCAGATCAAGTTCGAGCTCGGGTCCGCGGCCGCGCTGGACGTACCGCTGACGATGGAAGTCAAGGGCCGTCACCTGGTCGAAGGCGTGCCACGGACGCTGAAGATTTCCGACGGCGACATCCGCGAGGCGCTGTCCGAGCCGATCAGGCTCATCGTGCAGGCCGTCCGCGACGCGCTCGAGCGCGTTCCACCGGAACTGTCCGCCGACATCTTCGACCGCGGCGTCGTGCTGACCGGCGGTGGTGCACTGCTGCGGAATCTCGACAAGCGCCTCCGCGACGAGACCGGGCTTCCGGTTCTGGTGGCGGAGAATCCCCTGACCTCGGTCGTGCTCGGTGCCGGGAGGATGCTGACGGATCTGGCACTCCTGAAGCGAGTCGCGATCGATTAGAAGCGACGGCTCTCGGCTTTTGGCTCTGGGCTTCAGGCAACCCGCGAGCGCAGACACTCGAAAGCGTCCTAGAGCCTAAGCCAGTCAGGACGTTTCCCCAAACCAGGGCGCCGCATTCATCCCCTCAAAATCGCCAGCCATCCCTAGATCCGGGTACGTCCTACCCGTATAGCAGAGCCTGAGCTGAACCGTAATGTTCGGTTCGCGATCCTTGGGCGTTACATCTCTCTGAAGGCCATTCGTCGCGACGGGTTCGGTCTATCATTTGGGCCATGCTGGCTGCTTCCGGCCGCGTCATGGCACTGATGGCTGCATCGACGCCGTCATGACCGATCTGGCCTCGACGACAGACCTGTTGCGTCGCGCCCGGGAGGGCGACTCGCAGGCGTTGGACGACTTGATTCGGCGGCATCAGGGCCCATTGCGGCGCTGGGCGCGCGGACGGTTGCCGCGATGGACCCGTGATCTCCGGGACACCGAAGACCTGGTGCAGGAGACGCTCACCCAGACGCTCCGGCACATCAAGGATTTCGAGCCGCGCCACGACGGGGCGCTGCAGGCGTACCTGCGTCAGGCCGTCATCAACCGGGTGCGCGACGAGGTCCGTCGAGTCACACGGTATCCGACGCCGGCGGCGATCGAGGACGACGCGGAACATGCGGACAACGTCGGCGTCGCCGCTTGATGAAGCGATCGGCCGCGAGGCGGTGGAGCGATACGAGGCGGCGCTACAGCGCCTGCGACCCGAGGAGCGCGAAGTGATCATCGCGCGCGTGGAGTTGCAGCAAAGCTACGCGCAGATTGCCGCGGCACATGGCAAGGCGAGTGCCGACGCGGCCCGGATGGCCGTGACGAGGGCCCTGGTTCGGCTGGCGGAGGAGATGGACGTTGAGAGCTGACGATCGCGCACTCGTGGACGCCGCCGCGCAGGTGGCTGACGGTGCGGCCGTCGACTGGGCGAGCGCCGAGGCGCGCGCGGACGCGGAGCATCGCCGCCTCGTCCGGCATCTGCGCCTCGTCGAGAGCATCGCCAGTCTCCATCGCAGCATCCCCGCGCACGATCCCGACGACCTCGAGTCCCTCCCCAGCGCTCGGACCGACAAGGCGCTCGATCCGGGCCCCGGCGGTCCACACTGGGGCCGCTTGTCGCTCCTCGATCGCATCGGCCAGGGAACATCGTGCGAGGTCTATCGCGCGTGGGACACGGCGCTGCACCGGGAAGTCGCGCTCAAGCTGTTGCACGACGAGGGCGACAATACCGACGGCGGAGGAGCGCTTCTCAAGGAAGCGCATGGACGGCTGCTCGAAGAGGCGCGGCGGCTCGCGCGCGTGCGTCATACGCACGTCGTCCAGGTGTATGGCGCCGAGCAGCACGACGGCCGCGTCGGCCTGTGGATGGAGCTCGTGCGCGGCGAGTCGCTCGAGCAGACCGTCCAGGCTCGCGGCGTCTTTGGCGCGCGGGAAGCGGCCCTCATCGGCCTGGATTTGTGTGCGGCGCTGGCGGCCGTCCACGGTGCGGGTCTGTTGCACCGCGACGTGAAGGCGCAGAACGTCATGCGCGAGAGCGGCGGCCGGCTCGTGCTGATGGATTTCGGCACCGGGGAAGAGCTCTCCGGCACCAATCGGCTCGTCGGCACGCCGCTCTATCTGGCACCGGAGATTTTCCGCGGCCAGCGCGCGTCAGTGCAGAGCGATCTGTACAGCGTGGGCGTGCTGCTGTTCTACCTGGTGACCGGCAAGTTCCCCGTGAACGCCGGCTCGATGGAGCAACTCGCCCGGGCGCACGCGCACCGCGAGCGTCAGCCGCTGCGCGACCTGCGACCCGATCTCCCCGAAGGGTTCATCGCCGCCGTCGAGCGCGCGCTCGACAGCGACCCGAGCCGGCGTTATCAGAGCGTCGGCGAGTTGGAGTCGGCGCTGCGGGAGTCCCTCGATGCGCCGGCGGCCCGGCCGGCCGTGCCGTCGCCGGTGACGGCTCGCCGCCGGCAGTTCGGACTCGCGTTCATGGCCGCCGCGGGCGTGCTCGTCGCGCTCATCGCCGCGCTGATCGTGTGGACCGGGACGGCCCGGCGTCTCGACCGCGTCCATCGACAGCCTTGCCGTCTTGCCGCTCGTCGATCCCTCCGGTTCGATCTCGCCTGAAGTCAGCGATGCGATGACCGAGCAGCTGATCGCCACGCTCGGTCAGATCCAATCGCTGCGCACGACCACACTGAGGTCGACGCTGCCGTTCAAGCAAACCACGTCGGCCTCGGGCGGAAATCGCGAAGCTGCTCGGCGTCGATGCGGTGCTCGAAGGCACGCATCGTTGGCGGCAGCCCGGACGCCGGAAACGTGCGGCTGGACGCGCAACTTGATCGCCGCCGGAAGCGGCGCGACGATGTGGTCGGGCGTCATTCGGACGACCGCGCGGCGAAATCGCCGCGCTGCTGGCGGATACCGCCAAGGCGCTCGCCGGCGCGGTGAGGCGCTCCAGTCACGAGCGCCGAGACGACGCGCCTCGGCCAGGTCCGTTCGACGAGCCCGGCAGCCGAGGAGGCCTATCTCCAGGGCCGGATGCACCTCGCGAACTACGGCCCGGAGCCGGCCCGCCGCGCGCTCGGAGCGTTCGCGCGTGCGGTCGAAATCGATCCAGGGTATGCGGCCGCGCATGCCGCGGCGGCGATGGCCTACCTGCGGCTTGGCGGGACCAACGTGCTGACCCACAACGACGCCCGGATCTCGGCGCTGCAAGGAGATCCGCCAGGCGTTTGCGAACGGCGACGACAGCGCCGAAGCGCATGCGGCGCTCGGCGACATCCAGTTCCTGTACGACTGGGACTGGAGCGGCGCCGAGCGCGAGTACCGCCGCAGCCTGGATCTCAATCCCGGGCTTCGTGCCCGCGCGCAACGACTATGCGCAGGTGCTGGCGTCGCGTAAGCGCTTCGACGAAGCCCTGGCGATGTCCGAAGAGACGCTCCGCCTCGACCCCCAGTCGACTCGAGGCGCTGATCAGCCACGGCATGCTGCTCTACTACAAGAGGGACTTCAGCGCGGCCGAGGCGAGTGCGCCGAACGCATCATCGCGCAGGAGCCTGGCAACCCGACCGGGTATGCTGCTGCGGAGGGCGAGTGCGCGGAAGCGCAGGGCCGTGACGCCGTGGCGTTGACGATGATGAAACAGGCGCTGGCAACTGGCCGGCGACGGCGGCGTCAACCTGCGCGTGCTCGTGATCCGCGTGCAGGCGGCTCGCTGGCGAGCTCGAGGCGGCGCGCGCCGCCAAGGCTGAGCTCGAGAGCGCGGCCGCGGCCGGAACGTTGCGGCTGCACCCTACGGGACCGCGCCCTGTTGGCGCTGGGGTTCGGGCAGACGCAGGAAGCGCTCGACGCCTTCGACCTCGCCTTCGCCGAACGCGATCCCGCGCTCGTGTGGCTGGGCGTCGATCCGCGCGTCGATGGGTTCGAGAGGCGAAGCCGCGCTTCAAGGCCATGCTCGAAAAGCTGGGCCGACTGACTGAGCTCGCTGTTCGCGACGTGCGCCGCCAGTCCTTGACGATCCTGCGAGGCTCACCTAGACTCCGAATCGTTCGTGCTTTCAGTCGTAAGGAGTAGTTGTGGCCAAGAAGAAGAGTGCACTCTCGTAAGCCCGCGCCCGCAAAACAAACGTACCTCGCGCGCGCGGCCCAAGTCGACTGCGGATACCTCGCGCCTCGACACCGCGCCGTTGCAGGACCACATCCGGAAGCGCATCAAGGACCTCGAGGGCAAGGCTGCGGGGCGATCCGCGGCGGCCCGGCAGGGCGACGACACGCTCGAGCGTCTTGAAGATGGCGCTGGAGACACTGGAAGACATCTGCTTTCCCACGATGACGGTCCCGATCTAGACGATGCGCAAGGGCACGAGCGGGAGCGTCGGTCCGCGTCAGGCGCTCGCCGCATCTCGTCGTCTATTGGCGAAGCCGCACGCTCGTCGCCTGCAACTACGCGACGGGCTGCCAAGCGCAGAAGTCCCGCCCAAGGCCTGTGACCTGCTGACCGTCTGCGACGATTGGACGAAGCTCGACGACCTCGAGCACGCGGGCTTCGTCTCGTCGTCTTCGTTCGCGGCGACGATCGATCGCATGGTCGAGCTGGCGCTGCTCGAACGCTCCGATCGCCCTCCCGATCCCCGCGCCAGCGCGATGGACACGCTCCAGCGCTGGAACCCGCAGGCCGGCTTCTTCCACGCCACCACCAAGGACGTGCCGTTCGTGTCGCCGACGGTCGTTCGCGCGCCGCCGCGCGCGCACGTCTGCGCCGGCCTCGCCTCCTCCGCCGGCCATCAAGCGCTACGCCGGCCGTCGAGACCATCGATCGTTCCGCGGCCCGATGCTGCGGACGCTTTGCGCGAACGTGCTCTACGCGCGCCGCACGTGGCGTCGCTACTCGGCGCAACCGGTCACCATCGACGAGCTCGCGACGATCCTGGCTCGTTCCGCCGGCGTGCAGCAGTGGGTGGAGGGCGGAGCGGTCACCATCCCGCTCAAGACGTCGCCGTCCGGCGGCGCGCGCCACGCCACCGAGTGTTACGTCGTCGCTCGCGACGTCAAGGGGCTGAAGAAAGGGATCTATCACTATGCGCCCGCGCGCCATGGCCTGACCCGCATCGGCAAGGCCGGTCCGCCGCAGCGCATCCGATCGTACGTGCCGGGCAGCGAATACTTCGCCAAGGCCTCGGCGATGGTGTTTTTCACCAGCCATCTTCGCCCGCATCCTGTGGCGCTATCCGTACGCGCGCGCGTATCGCGCCGCGCTCATCGAGTCGGGCCACGTCTGCCAGACATTCCTCCTCGCCGCAACCCGCCTCGGCCTCGCGCCCTTCAGCGTGATGGCGCTCGGCGGATTCGGTGATCGAGCGCGATCTTGGCATCGATGGCATTCGCGAATCGGTTCTGTACGCGGCCGGCGTCGGGCGGCCTCCACGAGGCGTCGCGTGGGCACCGCTCGCCAAGGGCCCGAATCCGAAACTGCGGCCCAATCCAAGAATGTAGCGGCGCCTGAGCTCTTGAACCCGTGAACCGTGCCCTGAACTGCCAGCGTTCCTCCGTTGAACTGCCAGCTACCTTGAGGATATGCCTGTTGAGGGCTGACGATCGCGCGCTCGCGGACCTCGCTGCATCGGTGGCGGACGGCAGCCCTGTCGATTGGGAGGCGGTTGAGGCCGGAGCTCCGGGCCGCGACCGCCGGATCGTTCGTCACCTGCGCCTCGTCGACAGCATCGCCGCCCTCCATCGCAGCATTCCGCCCACCGCCACCGATACACCGCGCGCGACGCCCGCCACTCCCGACGGCCGCCGTTGGGGACGCCTCGTCATCCTCGAGGCCATCGGCAAGGGCACGTCCTGTGACGTCTTCCGCGCCTGGGACTCCGAGCTCCACCGTGACGTCGCGCTCAAGCTACTGCATCAGGACGACGTCGCGGCGAGTGGTGGCGATGCGCACGCGCGCCTCATGGAGGAGGCCAGCCGCCTGGCGCGGCTCCGGCACGAGCACGTCGTGCAGGTCTACGGTGCCGAGGAACACGATGGCCGCGTCGGGCCTGTGGACCGAGCTCGTTCGCGGCGAGTCGCTCGACGAGATGGTCCAGGCGCGCGGCCCGCTCGGCGCGCGCGAGGCCGCGCTCGTCGGCCTCGACGTCTGTGCCGCGCTCGCCGCCGTCCACAGCGCCGGGCTCCTGCACCGCGACGTCAAGGCGCAGAACGTCATGCGCGAGGCCGGCGGTCGCATCGTCCTGATGGACTTCGGTACCGGCGAAGACCTCGCCGGTACCAGCCGCCTCGTCGGTACACCGCTCTACCTGGCGCCCGAGATCTTCCGGCGGCCAGAAGGCGTCGGTCCAGAGCGACGTCTACAGCGTCGGCGTCATGCTCTTCTACCTCGTCACGGGCACCTTTCCGGTTGATTGCCGCGACGATGGAGCAGTTGGCGCGCGGGCACGCGAATCGCTTGCGTCAGCCGCTCCGGGACCTGCGGCCGGACGTGCCCGCGGGCTTTGTTGCGCGTGGTCGAACGCGCGCTCGACAGCGATCCGGCGCGACGCTATCGCAGCGTCGGCGAGCTCGAGCAGGGCCTGCGCGAGTCGCTGGAGCGATCGCCGTGCCCAGCGACCGGCCACCGAGCGGTCCCGGCGCCCAAACCGCGCCGCCGGTTCGGCCTACCGTTTGTGGCCGCCGGCCGGCGCTCGTCCTGCTCGTTGCTCGTCGCGCTGATCGTCTGGACGCGGAGCTCGACGTCGGTCGTGGCGCCGACCTCGGTCACGCGCGTGGCGGTTTTGCCGTTCAGGGAGATTTCGAGCGATCCGGCTGTGGGGTACCTCGCCGACGAGCTCACGGATCAGCTGATCTCAACGCTCGGGCAAATCCAGTCCCTGCAGGTCCCGTCGCTGACCTCGGTGCTGCAGTTCCGCGATCGGTCCGCCTCGATGGTCGAGATCGGCAAAGAGCTGCGCGTCGACGACATCGTCGAGGCGACGTTGCTCGTCGTGCGGGGGAAGGACGGTCACCCGATCGCGTGCGCATCAACGCCAGGCTGATTGCCGCTGCCACCGACTCGCAGATCTGGGCGCAACAATTCGAGCGATCGATCGGCGACACGCTCGCGCTGCAGGCCGAGGTCGCCCGGCGCGATCGCCGCTGGCATCAGCGCCGTGCTGACGCCGGCCGAGCGCCGCCGTTTGAGCCAGGTCCAGGCCGACGACGCCTGAGGCCAACGAGGCGTACTACCAGGGATTGCACTACCTGAGCGAGTCGTCGGCCGATGGCCGCGCCGTCGAGGCGTTCCGGCGTGCGCTCGCGCTCGATCCCGACCACGTCGGGGCGCACGCGGGACTGGCCCGCGGGCTGCTCACGCAGGGCTTTCTCGGGGCCATCACGCATCAGGAAGCGCGGTTGCTGGCGCTCGCCGAAGCCAACCGTGCGCTCGAGCTCGATCCGGATTCGGCCGAGGCCGAGGCCGCGCTCGCCGATCTCCGTTTCTACTACGACTGGGATTGGGTGGGTGCCGACCGTTCCTATCGCCGCGCGATCGCACTCAACACCAGCTTCGCGCGCGCCCGCTCGCAGTACGCGCGCTATCTGGCGGCGGCCGGCCGAGGCGAAGCAGCGATTGCCGAGGCCGCGCAAGCGGCCGAGCTCGACCCGACATCAGCGAGCGCGGCGTCGACGCGTGCGCTGATGCTCTATTACGCCGCGCGACTACCAGGGCGCGCTCGGCGCCATCGGTCATGCGTTGCAGCTCGAGCCGGCGTCGGCGAGCGCCTACTTCGTCCTCTCGCGCATCGACGCGGAGCGCGGCGCCCTCGACGAGGCGATCGTGGCCAACGAGCGGGCGCTGGCCATCGCCGGCGCCGGCGCGTCGAACGCCTGGCACGCGCACCTCATTCGGCTGCGGGCGCTTTCCGGGGCCACCGCCGAGGCCCGCGCCGCCCTGGCGCGGCTGCCGGGCGAGATCGCCGCACGGCAGCAACGGATTGGGTCAGCCCAGCTCGCCTATGCGCACGAGGCCCTCGGCGAACGTGCGCGGGCGATCCAACTGCTCGAGAACGCGCTCAGCGAGCGCGAACCCGACATCCTCTGGCTCGCGGTCGATCCGCGCGCGAAGTCGCTCCGCGCCGAACCGCAGTTCGAGCAGATTCTCAACAAGCTCGGGATCCCGCGGTAATCCATCCCGTTTCGCTTGACCGCCTGTTGAGGCTGTCGGTAGACTCCCTCGACCGTTCGATCATCTGGAGGAGACAGTGGCAAAGAAACGTCGACCGCTTGCAGCCAAGAAGAAGAGCCCGGCCAAGAAGGCCGGACGCTCGAAGCCCGTCAAGAAGGCCGTCAAGGCCCCCAGGAAGACCGTCAAGCGGGCGAAGGCTGCAAAGGTGAAGGCGGTCAAGAAGGTCGAGCTGAAGGAACTGCGCAAGCAGTTTGCGAGCGTCCTCGCGGCGCTGAGCACGAGGAGCAGCGCTTCGGTCGAGGGATCGGCGAAGCTCGACGACACCCGCCGGCGCATCAGCCAGTGGATGACCGACATCGACGACATCTGCACGCCGGAAGATCAGGAGATTTGCGGACCTGACATGGCGTTTCCGCTCGCCTAGAGGATCGACGTGGCGGTCGCGCCGGCCCGGTTCAGGCGCGCTCGCCACCTGGTGCTCTACTGGCAGAGCAGCCGCCTGGTCGTGCACAACTACGCGACTGGGCGGCGAGTCGCGGCGAACCCGTCGCTCTCCCTTCTGCTGGCCTACTGCGGTGAGTGGCGGAGCCAGCAGGAGATCGCGCGCGAAGCCGCCGTTCCCGCCAGGGCTCTCGGAGCACTCCTTCGCCGGCTCGTCGATCGCTCCCTGCTGGAGCGCTCCGATCGGCAGGAGGACCCTCGGACCCGGGCGATGACCGCCTTCGATCCCTGGAACCCCGAAGCCGGTTTCTTCCACACCGCGACGAAGGACGTTCGCTTCTGGCCCGCTCGCGAGTCGGTGCAACAGGCGCGCGCGCAGGCGCGTCGCGTGCCGATGCCCGAGCCGATCAAGCGCTATCCCGGCGCCGGGGCCATCGACTTGCCCCGGCCGGCCGCGGGGGCGTTTCCAACCCTGCTCGCCGGGCGGAGAACCTGGCGGCGCTTCTCGGCCAGGCCCCTGAAGCTCCAGGACCTGGCGACACTGCTTGGACTGTCCGCGGGGGTCCAACAGTGGGTCCGAAGCAAGCCCAGGGACCTGCCGCTCAAGACCTCGCCCTCGGGCGGCGCCCGCCATCCCATCGAGTGCTATGTGGTCGCACGGGCCGTGGCTGGGCTGCGGCCCGGCGTCTATCATTACGAGGCCAACCGGCACGTGCTCGAGCGGGTCCGCGGACCGGTATCCGCGAAGCGCCTGGCCAGCTACTATCCAGCCAGCGGCTACTTTGCCAAGGCGCCCGCCCATGTCTTCCTGACGGCCGTGTTTGCCCGCCAGCTGTGGCGGTATCCCTATTCGAGAGCCTATCGGGCGGCGCTCGCCGAGGCCGGCCACGTCTGCCAGACGTTTTGCCTGACGGCTACATGGCTGAGCTTGGCGCCATTCTGCCTCATGGGCCTCGCCGACAGCCTGATCGAGCACGATCTCGGTCTCGACGGGGTGACAGAATCCGTCCTTTACGCCGCTGGCGTGGGCCATCCGCCCAAGAATTCCTCCTGGGCTCCGCTCGTCAAGGGCACCCTTAGCGCTCGGCGAAACCCGAGAATGTAGTTCTGGGGTCAGGGGATCAGGGGTCCAGGGAATCGGGATCACCCCAGCGTTCTAGGCAAAGTGACCAAGTTTCACTATCCAACCCCAGCCGTTGGGCCGATCCCCGGCTCCCTGATCCCTGATCCCTGACCCCCGAAACGCCCTGTCATGTTCGGTTCTCCCAAAACCACCGTTACATCAGACATACGGGGACGTTCTACAAACGGGGGTAGCGGGAATGGACACGGCAATGACGCTCAACTGGTTGGAAATGAGGCGAATCTCGAACGCGCGCTCGCGCCAGGACGACCAGGCGCGAATCCTGACCCTGACGCGTGAGAATGCGCGCCTCGCGGACGAAAACAACCGGCTGCACCAGCAGTATCAGGACCTGCTGGCATCGACCGACATCTGGATCCGGCTCTACGAGGCTGCGCTCGATAGGGCCAACGGCACCGGCGTCTTGCCGGGGCTGACGTCGCAACCGTCGAATCTCGTGAATTGATCTGGTCGGACGGGATGTCCGAACGGGCGTCGAGGACGGAGGCCCTCGAGGCACCATGGAAACATCATCTAGTCAAGTTGGCGTGCGCCCTGCGAGGCGCGTGCGGCTCATCGAACACGGCGGCGTCGTCGTCGCCTATCCCGAACCACACCGGACGCCCGTGCTGCCGCCAGGCTGGGCGCCCCTCAGCCGGGATCAGCAGGAAGCTGTCCAGGAGGCCTGCGATTCGGCCCCGGAGTGCCTGATCTTCAAGCTGGGTTCACTCTGGGAGCCGGGCTGCGAGTACCGGGTCTACCGGCTGGCGACCGAGCAGTGGGCTGGGTTGTCGGTCGTGTGCAAGTTCACGGCGTCCGACGCGCGTCGGTATCCCGAGGCGCCGGGTCATCCGGCGGGGGTCCCGTGCAACGGGCAGTTGCTCGGGCTCGCCTGGGAACCGCTCGCCGCGCTCCGGATTGCCACGGACTTCTTCAACTGGGACCTCGAGGCCCACGGGCAGGCCTGGCGGCTGAGCGTGCACGACGCGCACGTCGAACAGTCGTAAGGACGCGGCTGCTCAGTCGTAGTCTTCGTCTGGCGTGGCGAGATCGGCGACGTACTCCGTCGCCGGCTCGGCTAGCAAGGTGACGCCAGGCGAAGACCACGCGAGCAACTCGAGTTGCGCCAGGAGGTCCGCGCGGAGCGCCTCAATCTGGTCGGCCACGTCCGCGAGGCGCTGATCCATTCGCCCGAGACGCTGCTCGCTCTGAGCAAATCGGCGATCGACGCGCTCGAACCGCTCGAGCATTTCCCCGCGCACCTGCTCCATTCTGATCATGATGGCGGGGCCCCGTGCCAATCGCGTGCCGGGTCCGCTTACTTCGTACCAGTAGTGAAGACCGTCCTCGAACGGTAGGTCTCGCCAGGCCGCAGCGTCGTCGAGGGGAACGTCGGCTGGTTGGGCGAGTCGGGGAAGTGCTGCGTCTCGAGGCAGAACCCGGAACGCTGCTGGTAGACGCGGCCACCCTTGCCGGTGATGGTGCCGTCGAGGAAATTTCCGGCGTAGAACTGAACGCCTGGCTCGGTGGTTCGGACTTGCAGCGTGCGCCCGCTCGTCGGCTCGTAGACGTCGGCGGCGAGTGAAAGGCCAGCGCCGGATCGTGCCAGCACCCAGTTGTGATCGTAGCCTCGCCCGAACTGTATCTGCGGGTGTTCGCTCTGGATGCGCGCGCCGATAGCCGTGGGCTGGCGGAAGTCGAATGGCGTCTTGTCCACCGGGGCCAGCTCGCCGGTGGGGATGAGCGTCGCATCGACGGGCGTGTAGCGGTCGGCGTTGATGCGCAGAACGTGTCCAAGGATGTTGCCGGTGCCCTGCCCGGCGAGGTTGAAGTACGTGTGCTGCGTCAGGTTGACGACCGTGGGCTTGTCGGCCGTTGCTTCGTAGGCCACCACGAGCTCGTTCTTGTCTGTCAACGTGTACGTCACCCGAGCTTTCAGGTTCCCCGGATAGCCCTCTTCGCCGTCCGCGCTCGTCCGGGTGAAGACGACCCCTGTTCCTCCGCGCAGCGCTTCACCCTGCCACAACACCTTGTCGAAGCCCTGGACCCCGCCGTGGAGGTGATTGACGCCGTTGTTGGCGGCGAGAGGATAGGTCCGGCCGTCGAGCGTGAACCGGGCCTTCGCAATCCGGTTGCCGTATCGCCCGACAATCGCTCCGAAGTACGGCGAGTTGTCCTTTACATACTGGGCCGGGTCGTCGTAGCCGAGGACGATGTCGGCGAGCTGGCCACGGCGGTCGGGGACGCGCCACGAGGTGATGATGCCCCCGAAGGTCATCGCCTTGACCTCGGCGCCGGCGGCGTTGGTGAGGGTGAAGACCTCGACCGGCTTGCCGCCGACGAGCGTGGACGTCTCGGTCCGTGTGACACCGGCTCGGCCGGCCGGCGCCTGCGGAAGGGCGGCGGCGGCGAGCGAGGCGCCGACGGCGACGGCAATCAAAATACGCATGCGTCTCTTCGGACGTTGAAAACGGATAAAAGTATTATCATAGCCGCCCTGACCATGCCCTCAGTTTCGCAGCAATATCCGCACCGAAATCTGCACGGACGGATTGTCCATACGCTCGGGCGTCGCATCCTCCGCGGAGAGATCAGGCCCGGCGACGCGCTCGAGGCGGCCTCGGCGATGGCCGCCAGCCGCACGGCCCTGCGCGAAGCGATCAGGGTGCTCGCCGCCAAGGGGCTGGTCGAGGCTCGGCCGAAGGTCGGCACGCGCGTCACGCCGCGCGAGTCGTGGAATCTCCTCGATCCGGACGTGATGGCCTGGCAGCACGACGATGTGCTGGCGCCGTCGTTCCTCAGGAAACTGACGGAAGTGCGGGCCGTGATCGAGCCGCAGGCGGCGGCGTTTGCCGCACAACGCGCGGATGCCGACGCGCTGACGGCGCTGGCGACGGCGTACGCGGACATGGCGGTGGCTCTGGCGGGGCCAGACGATGCGGGCATTGATGCCTTTGTCGAGGCCGACATGCGCTTTCACTTGACCATCCTGCGCGCGTCGGGCAACGACCTGCTGGAGCAGATGACGCGCGTGGTCTACACGGCGCTCGTCGTGAGCTTCCGCACCACGAGCCGGTTGCCCGGAAGCGCGCGGCGCTCGCTGCCGAAGCACCGCGCCGTGCTGCGCGCGATCACCGCCCGCAAGCCGGCGCGGGCACACGCCGCCATGCGCAGCCTGGTCGCCAACACGGCGCGGGAAATCCGCGAGCTGCCGGCGCGAGCGGTCAAAGGCGCGCCGGTTCGACCCGGACGCGCCGTCAGGAAACCGGGCGCGAAGCCAAAGCGGAGCGCCGGGCCGGCACTGAAGCGGACCGGCTTGCCAGAAGACGACACGCGATGAGTAAAGCCACCGACCTCTTGTCCCGCGCCGGCCTGCCGGCGCGCGATGCCTACGATCTGCCTACCTCGGCGAAGCGCTTCGCTGACGGCGGCCAGTACCGGATCGAGATTCCGTCGACCGAGGGCCCGCGCGCGATGGACGCGGTGCTGCAGAGCGCGGCCGCTCACGCCGTGCCCATCCACCGCATCAGCCAGGGCAGCGGCATCATGCTGCAGACCGACGACGAAATCCGCGAGATGGTCGCGATCGGGCGCGCCAACGGCGTCGAGGTGTGTCTCTTTGTCGGGCCGCGGGCGAACTGGGACATCGGCATCCAGGCCGCCAGCTCCGCCGGGCGCGTGGTCGGGATCATCGCTCCGCGGCGCCGATCAGCTCGCGTTCGGCATCGAGGACGTCCTCCATGGCCTCAGCCTCGGGGTCAATTCGATCCTCGTCGCCGATCTCGGCCAGTTGATGCTCCTCGGGCAGATGAAGAAGACGGGCGATCTGCCGGCGGACTTCGTGCTCAAGACGTCGGTGACGCTGGCGGCGCCGAACCCCGCCGCCGCGCGCCTGCTGGAAGATCTCGGCGCGACCTCACTCAACCTGCCCGTCGATCTCACGCTCCCGCAGATCGCGGCGATTCGGCAGGCGGTCGATGTGGCCATCGACTACTACATCGAGAGCCCGGACGATTTCGGGGGCGGCGTCCGCTACTACGAGATCCCCGAGATGGTGCGCGTTGCAGCGCCGATCTACTTGAAGTACGGTTTACGCAACTCGCCGGGGCTCTATCCGGCCGGCCAGCACATCGAAGGCACGGTGCTGGCTCTCTCGCGCGAGCGCGTGCGGCGCGCGGCCATCGGGCTGGGCATGCTGCGGCGCTACGCGCCCGAGGCCGTGGCTTCACCCATGCCGGGAAAACGATGATCGAGTGGAGGCGTCGCGCGTGCGTACCCTGACCATCTCCGACGTTCGCACCACGGTCGTCGGCACGCCCTGGCGCGAGCTGGTGTTTGTCGAAGTGGTGACCGACGAGGGCCTGACCGGCCTCGGCGAAGTCCGCATGGTCAACCGCACGGATACCCTCCTCGCGTGCGTGCACGAGCTGGCGCCGCGCCACCTCATCGGCACGGACCCGTTCGACGTCGAGCGGTTGGCGTGGAAGATCCAGCGCTCCGACTACAGCCGGCCGGGCGAGGTCACGCAGTCGACGCTGGCGGCGTTCGACATCGCCTGCTGGGACCTCAAAGGACAGGCGCTCGGCGTGCCGGTCTGGAAGCTCCTCGGCGGACGGTTTCGCGATCGCGTGCCCGCGTACGCGAATGGCTGGTATCAAGCCGATCGCGATCCCGCCGCCATCGGCCGGCTCGCCCGCGGCGTCGTCGATCGCGGCTATCGCGCCCTCAAGCTCGACCCGTTCGGCGCGGCGTCGGCTGAGCTGTCGCCGGCCGAGGAACGCCGCGCGCTCGAGATCGTCGCGGCGGTGCGCGAGGCAGTCGGCAGCGACGTGCAGATCATGATCGAGATGCACGGCCGGTTTACGCCCTCGACGGCCGTGCGCGTCGCCGGCGGGCTCGAGGTGTTCCGCCCCGAGTGGATCGAGGAGCCGGTCCCGCCGGAAAATCCCGAGGCCACCCGCCGGGTCCGGCAGGGGACCCGGCTGCCGATCGCCACCGGCGAGCGCGCGCACACGGTCGAAGACATCCGGCCCTTCATCGAGCAAGGGCTCGTCGACATCGTGCAGGTCGATCTGACGCACTACGGCGGGTTTCTGCCGATGAAGCGGCTGGCGGGGTGGGCGGACGCATACAACCTCCTGATGGCGCCGCACAACGTCTGCGGCCCCGTCGGCACGATGGCCAACCTGCACCTCGCGATCGCGACCTCCAACTACAAGGTCCTCGAGCACTTCAACGACTTCGCCGACGCCTGGGTGCATACGCTCGTGGACCACTCGCCCGTGGTCGAGGAAGACGGCTGCTTCGGGGTGCCGGACCGCCCGGGGCTCGGGCTGTCGCTCAACCGCGAGGCCTGTGCCGCCCATCCCCGGACGGGCGGGCAGATTCGCCTGTTCGAAGCCGGTTGGGAGCAGCGCGGCTTCGGCGCGGCCAGAGTCCCGTGACCGCGATCATCCTCGCGGCCGGAGGGTAGGCGCGCGTGCCAGGACTCGAGTTCCTCGACATCCGGAAGTCCTTCGGCGCCGTCCGTGCGCTCGGCGGCGTCAGCTTTGCCGTGCGCTCGGGAGAAACCCATGCGCTCATGGGCGAGAACGGCGCCGGTAAGTCCACACTCCTCAAGATTCTTGCCGGCATCGTCACGCCCGACGGCGGCGAGATCCGGCTCGACGATCGCCGGTTGTCGCTCGCGAGCCCGCGGGACGCGCTCGTGCATGGCATCGGGATGGTCTATCAGGAGATGGTGACGTTTCCGAACCTCACCGTCAGCGGCAACATCTTCGCCGGTCGCGAGCTGACCGGACGAGGCGGCGTGCTGCTCGAGCGCGAGATGCGGCTGCGCACGCGCGACCTCCTGGCGCGGCTGCACCTGTCGCTCGCACCAGAGGCGCGCATGGAGCATCTCTCGGCCGCGCATGGGCAGTTGGTCCAGGTCGCCCGCGCGCTGGCGTTCGACTGCCGCGTCCTCGTGCTCGACGAGCCGACGACGGCCCTGACGTCGGCCGAGGCGGAGCACCTCTTCCTCGTGCTCGACGACCTGCGCCACCGCGGCGTGACCATCCTTTATGTGTCGCATCGGCTGCCAGAGGTCTTTCGCCTGTGCGACCGCATGACGGTCCTGCGTGACGGCCAATACGCGGGAACGTTCGATCATGCGGCGCGTGCATCGCAGAACGCGCACGCGCCAGCGAACCACGAACCGCGAACCGCGAACCCCGAACCCCGAGCGCCGAACGCCGAACGCCGAATCGCGACCCCCGAGTCCATCGTCCGCGCCATGGTCGGGCGGGATCTGCCGGCGCGCGCGAAGCAATCGGGCCCGACGTCCACCGAACCGGTCTTGCGCGTGCGCGGCCTCAGCCGGGCGCCGGCCGTCGACGACGTGAGCCTGAACGTGCATCGCGGCGAGATCCTCGGCGTCTTTGGCCTGGTGGGCTCGGGCCGGTCGGAGCTGCTCGAGACGATCTTCGGGCTGCACGCGCCGGATCGCGGCGACGTGTTCGTCGGCGAAACCCGCCTGCCCGGCGGCAACGTCCTCAGCGCGACGCGCGCGGGCGTCGCGCTCGTGCCGGAAGATCGCCAGCGTCAGGCCCTCCTCTTCAACCTCGCGCTGCGCCACAATCTGGTCCTGCCGCGAGCGACGACGAACCGGTCGATACTGATGCGGTCAGTGGAGGAGCGGGCCTTCAGCACCGACCTCCTGCGGACGTGGCAGATCAAGGCGCCGGGGATCGACGCGACGCCCGACCGGCTGAGCGGCGGGAACCAGCAGAAAGTCGTGCTCGCGCGCTGGCTGGCGATCAGGCCCCTCGTGTTCCTGCTCGACGAGCCCACCAAGGGCGTGGACGTCGGTGCCAAGGACGAGATTCACGAGATCATTCGCCGGAAAGCCCGTGACGGTGCCGCCTGCCTCGTGGTCTCGAGCGATCTGCCCGAGATCCTGGCGCTGGCGCACCGCATCCTGGTGATGCGCGAGGGCCGTGTGCAAGGGGAGCTCGCGGGCGGGCAGTCCGACGAGGAAGCGGTGATGCAGCTCGCCACGGCCCCGGTGAGGCGCGCGTCGTGAAGCGCGTCTTCGATCACCTCGGGCGCCTCCTGCGCGTGCGCGAGGGCAGTACGCTCGCCATCCTCCTGCTCGAGATCGTCTTCTTCGGCTGGTATCTCTGGCCGGAGTCTGGCAGCGGCTACCATCCGTTCCTCAATGGGTCGAACGCGCTGCTGGTGCTGAAGTACTCGTCCATCTACGGCATCGCGGCGATCGGCGCGGCGATCGTGATCATCGCGGGCGGGATCGACCTCTCGCCCGGCGCCGTCATCGCGCTCGCGAGCGTCGTCACGGGCGGGCTGATGGTCGAGGGCGGCTGGGGCCTGGCCCCGAGCATCATGGCGGGCCTGCTCGTGGGCATCGTGTCGGGCCTGCTCATCTCGCTCCTCGTCATCACCGTGCAGCTGCCGCCGTTTATCGCCACGCTGGGCGCGATGGGGATCGTGCGGGGGGCGGGGTTCATCCTCACCGAAGGGCGCTATTTCGACGTGTCGCGCGTGCTCGCGCCCGGGTGGCGGCCGCTCGGCATCCCGCTCGACTGGTGGCCGCCGGCCGTGATGGTCGTGCTTGCGCTGGCGTTTCAACTCGGCATGCACCGGCTGCAGTGGGGACGAGCGGTCTACTCGGTGGGTGGCAACGAGACCGCCGCGCTCTACTCAGGGATCTCGCTCGGCCGCATCAAGACGTCGGTCTACCTGATTTCGGCGACGCTCGCCGCCGTCTCGGGCGTCGTGCTCGTCCTCGTCCAGGGCCAGGGGAAGGCCGACCTCGCGATGGGTTACGAGCTCGACATCATCGCGTCGGCGGTCGTCGGCGGCGCGAGCCTCTCGGGCGGGCGCGGCTCCGTCATCGGCGCGGTCCTCGGCGCGCTCATCTTTGGCGTGCTGCGCAACGCCCTCGCACAGATTCCCGGCGCCACGTTCTATGATCGGCTGATCGTCGGCGTCGTGGTCATCGCCATTGTCGTGATGGATCAGATATTGGTGAAACGCGGGGCGTAACGGGCCGCGGCTCGCAGATGCCCAGGCTGCACGATGCAAGAACTTCGACCACGTGTCATCGTGTCATCGTGATCTTCGTGAAGCTGCCGTGGCCGTGAGCCGCGTCATGACTCGTCAATGGAGGCCCAATGAAGAGATTCTCGGCCGTACTGGCGGCCGCGCTGGCCGTGACGATCGTCGCTTGCGGCGGGGGCGGCACGCCGCCCGCCGAGGCGCCACGGAAGCTGCGCTTCGCCGTCATCCCCAAATCGCTCGACATCCCGGTGTTCGACTACGCCAAGATCGGCGCCGAGCGGGCGGCGAAAGAGCTCGGCAACGTCGAAGTCATCTGGCGCGGCCCGGAGACCGGCGACCAGTTGAAGCAGAAGGAAATCCTCGAGTCGTTCATCACGCAGCGCGTGGACGGCATCGCGATCTCGTGCCTCAACGGCGATTTCCTGACCGAGACGATCAATCGCGCGATGGATGCGGGCATCCCGGTGGTCACGTGGGACGCCGACGCGCCCAACTCGAAGCGGATCGCCTTCTACGGCGTTGACGACAAGGCCGGCGGCCGCATCATGGGCGAGGAGGCGGTCAAGCTCCTCAACGGCAAGGGCACCGTCGCGTTGATGACGAGCATCGGCGCCACGAACCTGCAGCGCCGCCTCGACGGCGTCCTCGAGGCGCTGGCGAAGGCCCCCGGGCATCCGCGTCATCGAGACCTTCGACGTCAAGGAAGACACGGTCAAGGCCGCCGAGCTCATCGCTACTGGCACGAATCGCTATCCCGATCTCGGGGCGTGGATCTCGGTCGGCGGCTGGCCCGTGTTCACGCGCAACGCGCTCGTGCCCGTGCCCAAGAGCACGCTCGTCATCTCCTTCGACACGATTCAGCCGGCGCCGGAGCTCCTGAAGGCAGGGAAGGTGCAGATTCTGATCGGTCAGAAGTACTTCGGCTGGGGCGAGGAGCCGGTCAAGATGCTCGCCGGCATCAAGGCGGGACGGATGCCGGCCACGACCATCATCGACGCCGGCGTCGACGTCGTCCGGGCCGACAACGTCGATGCCTACATCGCGGAGTTCAAGCGGCTGGAAGCGGGGAAATAGTCAGCTTCCAGTTGCCAGCTACCAGCTTCCGGCTAGAGCATCCTTAGCTTGGTCGAGCGCCTCTGAAGCTGGAGCTGGAAGCTGGCAACTGGAAGCTCTATGCAAACGGCTTGTCGATCGCGATTGACTGCTGCGTGAAGAACTTCGGCCCCTTCTCAGTGATGTAGAGACAGTCCTCGAGGCGAATGCCGAACTCGCCGTAGATCGCGATCATCGGCTCGTCGCTGAAGCACATGCCGGGGGCGAGCCGCGTCTTGTTGCCGCGGACGAAGTTCGTCCACTCGTGGCCGTCCATGCCGATGCCGTGGCCGGTGCGGTGGGGAAGGCCCGGCACCTTGTAGTCCGGTCCAAAGCCCGCGTCGGTGATGACCTTGCGCGCCGCGGCGTCGACGGATTCGCAGGTCGCTCCGACCTGCGCCGCGTTGAACGCCGCGGTCTGCGCTTTCTTCTCGAGGTTCCACACCTCAATCTGCCGCGCGGTCGGCTTCCCGAAGACCGTCGTCCGGGTGATGTCGGACTGGTAGCCCTCGAGGCTGCAGCCGCCGTCGATGAGGACGATGTCGCCCTCGCGGATTGCTTGCGGCGTGATGCTGCCGTGCGGGAATGCCGAGTACTTGCCGAAGCCGATGAGCGCCGATCCCCCGGGTCCGCCGAGCGCGTCGAACGCCGCGCGGATGTTGCGGCCGAGCTCGACCTGCGTCATGCCCTCGCGCAAGCGTCGCCAGCGCGGCGCGGAAGGCTTCGATGGTGATGTCGCTCGCCCGCTGCATGAGGGCGATTTCGGTCGCAGACTTGAACATCCGGCAGCCGGCGGTCACCGGCGTGGCCAGGACGACCTTCGAGGCGGGCGCGGCCTGTGCGATGCCGTCGGCGATGAAGAAGCGGACGCGCTCCTCGACGCCGATCTTGGCGGTCGACACGCCGCGGTCCTTCAAGATCCCCTGGACTGTCGCCCCCCAGTCCTCATCTTCCTGCCAGACCCGCACATCCTTGGTGAAGGTCGTCAACTCACGCGCCCGCGCCTCCTCGAAGCCGGGGCAGACGTAGGCGAGCTCGCCCTTCTGCGGGATGACCAGGAGAAACGGCCGCTCGCTCAGTCCCCAGCGGACGTTGACGAAGTAGCTCATGCTCGTGCTCGTTTCGAGCACGATGGCGCCGATGCCGTTCTCGGCCATCAGACGCCGCGCCTTCTCGATCCGCTGCAGGCGCTCCTCGTCCGAGATCGGCACCGCCGCCCCCGGAAACCGCTGGAGCGCGCGGATGTTGTCGGGCACAGGCGTCGTGACACCGCCCTGCCCGCCCCGCTGCGCAGCGGCAGGCGTGGCATACGCGGCCGTGGCCGCAAGGGCTGTGGTTTGAACGAAACGGCGGCGGGAGATGGGCATGGGAGATTATGGCTCAGGGCTCAGGGCTCGACGGCTCGATGGCTCAGGCAAGAGCATGCTGATCCTCAGATTGATCAGCATGCTCCTTTGATCAGTATGCTCGTGACCTGAGTCCCGAGCCCTGAGCCCTGAGCCCCGACACCCTAGAAATAGAACCCCAGCCGGAACTGAATCTGCCGCGCGTTGTTCGCGACCGTCGTTGACTGCCCGAACGTCGTCGAGTCGATGCTGAACGTCGCGCCACCGGTCGCGCCGACGAGCGTGTTGCGGTGGTTGAACGCGTTGATGAACAGCGCCTCGAAGTTGATGCGCGACTGGCCGCCGAGCCGGAAGTTCTTGGCGAGGCCGAGATCCGCGTTCCAGAATCCCGGGCCATACAGATACACGTACTGGCCCTGCTCGCCGGGGTTGGTCGGCGGGGCGATGAGCGCCGGGTTGGCGCGGCCGTCGGCGCCGACGAGCGCTTCGTCGACCCAGAAGACGTTGCCGTTCGGTCCGGGCCGCACGTTGATCATCTTCTGCAGGTCCTCGACGGTGATCCCGTTGAGGACCACGCCCGCGTCCTCCTGGTTGAGCGTCTGGCGGCCGCTCGTGAGCAGGAACGGGCGGCCGGTCTGGATGCGCACGATGCCCGAGGCCGACCAGCCGCCAATGACCTGATTGAGGAACGCGTTGTCGATGGCGACATGCCGGTCCTTGCCGAACGGCAGGTCGTAGGTCCAGTAGGTCTGGAACGTGTGCCGCAGGTCGTAGGCGGTCGGGCCCCACTCGAGACCCTTGTCGCGCAGGGTGCGGTAGTTCTGCACGCTGTCGGCGCCGACGACGTAGCGGTCGGTGCGGGAGTGGCCGTAGGTGTAGTTCGCGGTCAGGCTGACGCCCTGGCTGTAGCGCTTGCGGAACTGCAGCTGCAGCGCGTCGTACTTCGACGAGGCCTCGTCGGTCAGCTGCCGCATGTTGCTGGCCCGCGCCGTAGGGATTCGCCTGGAAGACGTTGATCGGGTACGGCGCCGACGCGTTGTAGCCGCGCGACGTGCACCCTGGCAGGGCGTTGCCGACCATCGGGCAGAGGTAGCGGAAGTCGCCGGCGAGCGTGTTCGCGAGCCGGCCGGCCTGACCCTGCTGCAGCTGCGTGACGAACGTGCCGTTCGTGTAGCCGCTCGCCGGCTGCGACCGCGGGCACCGAGCCGCGCGGGCCGAAGGCGGTGTCGAAGAGCGGCAGCGCGACCTGGCCGGGCAGCCCCTGGTTGGCGAAGCCCGGTGCGGCCGTTGGCGAGGTTGATGGCGAGGTTGCGCTGCGCGTTCTTGAACTCGTCGAGGAAGCCGTTCTCGATGATGTTCGTCTCGTTGAGGTTGTAGCTGCGCCACAGGTTGTTGCCGCGGTTGCCGACGTAGCGGATCTCGAGCGCCGCGTCGCCGCCAGATCTCGCGCTGGTAGCCGATCGTCCAGTTGAGGACGTACGGCGTGCGGATGTCGGGAGCGATGGTCGCGTGGCCGCGATTGAAGGTAAAGCCGGACATCGCAATCGGAAACGCGAACTCGGTCGGTGTCTTCGTGTACGGCGGCAGCGGCGTCTGCAGGTTGAGCGAGCCTGGTGTGAACGGCGGCAGCGCCAGCGTCTGGCTCAGGCCCGGGCCGTTGCCGGCGGCCGTCTGGAAGTTGATCAGGCCCTCGTCGTAGTAGTTCATGCCGAAGTTGGCGCGATAGACGCTCTGGCCGAGGAGCTTGCCGAGCCAGCCATCGGGCTTGTCCGGGTTCCACGCCACACCGAGGTTCGGCGCCGGGTTGTTGAAGTCCGCCTTGTACGGCTTCGGCCGCAGGTAGATCTGCGGATCGGCGATGCCGTTCAGCGCGCCGGGCTGGAAGAGCGCCGTCGACGGTCCGAAGAGATCGCCGATCGTCGGACCGCTGTAGACATCGTTGGTGTTGACCGCGGCGCCGCTGAACTCCTAGCGCAGGCCGTAGTTGAACGTCAGCTGCGGGCTGATGCGCCACTGATCCTGCGCGAAGACGCCGCCGACGTTCTGCGCTTCACGGCGGAAGGCGGGATTCAGGCCGTACTGCTTGGTGTTCTCGTCGAGGAAGTACTGACCACCGGCAGTGCTGATGCGGCCGGTGAGCAGGGCGTAGAGCTGCAGCGCCGTCGGCAGGTCGGCGGTGCGAACGCCGGGGATCGTCGTCGCGGTGAATACGCTCGATGCCGGATCGCCGGCGCCGACGCCGATGGTGATCGTGTCCGGCGCGCCGCCGATCGACTCGTACATCGTCGTGCGGCGGAACGTGCCGCCGAAGGTGACGGTGTGCTTGCCCTTCAGCCAGGTCAGCGTGTTCGTCAGGTTCCAGACCGGGTTGTTGCGCGGGATGGGCAGCTGGTCGGCGACGATTTGCGGCTCGTCCATGAGCGGCAGGTCGACGCGGTCGCCCGCCTTGCGGCATAGATGTCGAGCGTGTTGCCGGGCCGGAACTCCTCGAAGTTGCTCTGCGCGCCGAAGCTCATCTGGTAGAAGAGATTCGGACGAAGCGTCCAGTCAGCGCCGGTCGAGAGGATGTAGTAGGTCGACGTGAAGCCGTCGTTGATCGACGGCAGCCCGGGATAGCGCGGGTTGGTCGGCAGGTTGCGGTACTGCAGGTTCAGCACGCCGCGCACGGCGAAGTTCGACGTCGCCTGGTAGTCGACGCGTGCCGTCGGGTAGACGTTGACGTTCGGCGACTGCGGGATGACGAAGCGATAGGTGTCGAGCAGGAGCGTCTGGCTGGCGACGTTGCCCTGTCCGAGCGCCGAGTTGATGGTCTGGAACTGCGTGCGCGACGAACGGGTCGATGCTCGACGGCAGGCCGTTGGCGCGCGCGATGTCGAGCAGGTTGACGGTCCGCTCGCTGTTGTCGAGCGGCGCTGTAGCGGAAGACGCCCTGCTGCGCTTCGGCCTTGAGGACGTTGCGGCTCTGCGTCGTTTCGCTCGGCGCGTAGACCTGCTCGTAGTTGGCGAAGAAGAACAGCTTGTTGCGCAGGATCGGGCCGCCGTAGTTGGCGCCCCACTCGTGCTGCCGCAGCTTCGTCTTCGGGATGCCGCGCGACTTGTTGACGACGCCCTGGGCGTTCAGCTTGTCGCTCTGGATCTGGTCGAAGACCTGGCCGCGGAAGGCGTTGGTTCCGCGCTTGGTCACGAACTGGATCTGGACCGCGCCTTCGGCGCCGGCGTCGGCGGTCAGGCCGGCGGTCGAGACCGTGACTTCCTCGATCGCGCCCATGCCGGATCGGGCGCGAAGGTGAAGAAGCTCGTGCCGCCGCTGCGGAAGCGCGCCGAGTTGTTGTTGACGCCGTCGAGCGTGATGTTGATGGCGCCGCCGGGCAGGCCGTTGTACTCGCTGTCGCGCGCGCCGGCGCTGCTGGCGCTGCCGGGCACGAGCAGCGCGAAGTTCAGGATGTTGCGGCCGGCGAGCGGCAGCTTCGAGATCTGCTCGTTGCTGACCGTGTTGGCGATCGTCGTCGACGTCGTCTCGACGACCTGCGAGCGGCCCTCGACGCGGACCTGCTCGGTGACGCCGGCGACCTCGAACTGGACGACGAGGTCGACCGAGCGGGCGGTCTCGACCACGACTTCCTGGATCGTGATCGGGTTGAAGCCCTGGAAGGTCGCGGTGATCTGGTAGCGGCCCGGCTGCAGGTTCGGGAACACGAAGCCGCCGTCGGCGCCGCTCTTGGTTTCGGTCGTGGCGCCGGTGCCGTTGTCGATCAGGATGAGGTCGGCTTTCGGTACGACGGCTCCCGACGCGTCTTTGACCGTGCCGACGATCTGGCCGGTGGTCCGGCCTTGCGCGGCGCTCATCGCTGGCAGCAGACACAAGAGCGCGGCGAGCAGTGCCTTCGTCCAACAACGTGGCATGAACTCCTCCCTTGACGAACATCGTTCCAGCGAAGGAACATCCGTGACGCCCGGCTCGGCTGGCATGCAGGTCGAGCGATGGATGGACCGACGATGGAACGTCTTCGGTAGAACGACGAGCTCCGTCCTCGACGCGGATTCGTCATACTAATGTCGTGACGACCGCCGCGACCAATCGGAACGGGTTATGTCGCCATAAGGTTCGTTGGCCCCGAAATCGACGCAATTGGGACCTGGAACCCTGAGCGGATACAATCATGTGCGCATGCAGACTGACACTTACACCCCCGTAGCTTCGGACAAGTTCACCTTCGGACTCTGGACCGTGGGCAACCGCGGTCGCGACCCCTTTGGCGAGTTCGTCAGCGCCGGAGGTCGACCCCGTCGTCGCCGTCGAGCGTCTGAGCAAGCTCGGCGCCTGGGGCGTCAATTTCCACGACAACGATCTGGTGCCGATCGACGCGACGGCCGCCGAGCGCGATCGCATCGTCGGCGACTTCAAGCAGGCCCTCAAGGACACACGGCATGTGCGTGCCGATGGCGACGACGAACCTGTTCACCGATCCCATCTTTCGCGATGGCGCCTTCACGTCGAACGACGCCCGCGTCCGCGCCTACGCGCTGCAGAAGACGATGCAGGCGATGGACCTCGGAGCCGAAGTCGGGGCGATCGACCTACGTGTTCTGGGGCGGCCGCGAGGGCGCCGAAGTCGATGCCGCCAAGGATCCGGTCGAAGCGATCAAGCGCTTCCGTGAGGCCTTGAACTTCCTGTGCGAGTACTCGCGCGATCAAGAAGTACGACTTCCGCTTCGCGCTCGAGGCGAAGCCGAACGAACCGCGCGGCGACATGTACTTCCCGACCACGGCGGCGTACCTGGCGTTCATCCCGACGCTGCAGTATCCCGAGATGGTGGGCGTCAACCCCGAGGTGGCGCACGAGCACATGGTCGGGCTGAACTTCTACCACGCGATCGCGCAGGCGCTCGAGGCCGGCAAGCTCTTTCACATCGACCTCAACGACCAGAAGTTCAGCCGCTTCGATCAGGACCTGCGCTTCGGCGCCGAGTCCATCAAGGCGAACTTCTTCGTCGTCAAGCTGCTCGAGGATTCCGGCTACGACGGCCCGCGGCACTTCGATGCGCACGCGTACCGCACCGAGGATCAGGACGGCGTGTGGGACTTCGCGCGCGGCTGCATGCGCACCTACCTCATCCTCAAGGACAAGGCGAAGCGGTTCCGCGAGGACAAGGAGATTCAGGCGATTCTCGCGACCCTCCGCGACACGCACGGCGAAGCGCCGCTGCCGGCGTACAGCCGCGGCGCGGCCGACGCGCTCAAGAAGCGCACCTTCGACCGCCCCGCGATTGCCGCCAAGGGGCTCGCCTACGAGCGGCTCGATCAGCTGCTGATCGAGCTGCTGTTGGGCGTCCGGTAGCGCTCGGCTTCCGGACGTGGGACCAGGACTAGGGAAGAGCTCCCACTCGCGGCCAGCCGTCCTCCCACGCGATCGTGGAAATCTGCAGCGCTGAGCCGCGACCGAGGCCGGCGCCGTAGTAGGCGTGAAAGAAGAGATAGTCTCTGCCGCCGTCCCGAAGTACCGCCGGATGGCCGGGTCCCCTCCACGTCGGCGTCGTCGCGGCGATCACGAGTGACCCGCCCCCGTCGGTCATCTTCGTCCCCGCTTTGTCGAGGTACGGTCCGGTGATCGCGCGCGCGCGGCCGACGACGACGTTGTAGGTGCTCTCGGCGCCGCGGCAGCAGCGGTCGAACGAGACGAACAAATACCAGTAGTCGCCGTGGCGGACGATGAACGGTGCCTCGACCGAGCCGTTCGTCGGCTGTTCACGCGCGCGGCTGCTGAGCGCATGCATCGTGGCGTCGGTGTCCGACAGCTTGCCCGTCGCTGGATCGATGCGGCGCATCTTGATCCCACCCCAGAAACTGCCCCAGGTCAGCCACACGTTCTTGGCGTCTTCAATAACCAGGTTCGGATCGATCGCGTTCCAGTCGTCCTTCTCGACAAACGATCGCAGCACCATTCCTTCGTCCACCCAGCGGTAATCCGGGCTCGCCGGATCGAGCGTTCGATTGGTGGCCAGGCCGATGGCGGAATTCCGGCTGCCGAACGACGAGACCGAATAGTAGAGGTGATACTTGCCGTTCAGCAGGGCGATGTCTGGCGCCCAGGCGTTGCGCGCCTGTGGAATCTCCCGCGTTGCCCACTCAGGAAGCGCCGGCATGACGTGGCCGGCATTCTGCCAGCGCCGCAAGTCGGTTGACGTCTTGATCGGGATGATGCCCTGTCCGGAGCGTCCGCCGGTCACGAACAGATAGTAGGTGGCGCCCTCCTTGATAACGACCGGGTCGTGCACGCCCCCGAGGTCGCCCTCGAGCGTCAGCATCTCCTGCCGCGGCGCGGCGAAGAATCCCGGTGAACCGAAGCCGGCGGCAAGGGCCGCTAAGAGCGTGCCGACACGGAGTGTTCGATGAGATGTAGCCATCAGTTGAGCAAAAGGGAAAAGGGCGAGCCCCCGATGGGCCCGCCCTTTTGTTGCCGTGTTGTCCGTGTTGTCCGTGGTTCGTTGTGTCTTAGCCGTGGCTTAGAACTGGAACCGAATCTGCGCCTGCATCGAACGGAGACGCGAACGCATTCGTGGACGCCGCCAAATCCGGCGTCGGCGGGACGAATCCGCGTCGGGACGAGGTTGCCTGACGCGTCGTACTGCGGGTTGGTCACGGTCGGGTCGGTCGGGCTCTGGATGTTGACCGTGGTGTTCCTCGCCGAGTACACGACCGTGTCGAACGCGTTGAACATCTCGAGCCTGAGCTGGATCGATGCGGTTGCCGCCCAGGCGGAAGTTGCGCGCGATGGCCAGGTCCCAGAAGTTCTCGAAGCAGCCCTGCAGGTAGTTCTGGCCCGACTCCAGGCCAACGCTCCCGATCGGCGGTCCGGAGAACGCTCCGGTGTTGAACTGCTGGTACTGGTTGTCCGAGCAGCCCGACCCCGGGTCCCCGGTGATGAGGACGCGGCCACCGTAGTTGGGCGAGCCCGTGACGTTGACGTTGCCGCCGCCGCTCTGGTAGCCGTAGCCGATGCTGTAGCGATCGCCCGACTGGCCGGTGTAAATCCCTGACAGCTGCCAGTCGTTGGTGACCGCGGCGAGCACCTTTGTGGCGGCGCCGCTCGGGTCGTTGATGTCGGGCAAATCCCACACGAAGTTGCCCTTGAACGTGTGGCGCTGGAGTTGGCCCCGGCCGAGAAGCTCATCGGCTTCATCCTGATCCGCTCGGTACCTGCAGCGAGCCGTCGGTCCCGTGTTCCAGGCGGGCGCCGGAGTTGGTCGTGTTGGTCAGGCCGAGCGTCCAGTTGAGGCCGAACGAGACGCCGTTGTTGAAGCGGCGGTTGAAGGTCGACTGGATCGAGTGGTACTTGTTCCAGCCGCGGCCCCAGAACTGGTTGATCTGCCCGTAGCCGCGATAGCCTCGCATCAGGTCGGTGGCGACGGCATTGCCGCCCGGCACCGTTGACGAGAGCGTCGGGTCCTGGTTCTGCGCCTGATAAGCGGCGCCGATGTCCACCTGGTTGATGTCGACGGTCTGGCCGAGGTTGTAGCCGTACTGGCCGACGTACGACACGTCGAGGACCGACGACCACGGCAGCGCCATCTGCATCCCCGTGCTCCACTGGATGGACGAGGGCAGCTTCGAGTCGTACTCGTAGACCGTCAGCGCCGGCGGACCGGCGATGGTCGACGTCAGGTTCTGCAGCTGTCCGAAGTTGATGGTGACCGCCGACGAGTTCGGCGGGTTGGCCACCAGCCCGTAGATGGAGTTGCCGTCCGGCCGATCGTAGAAGAGGCCGGTGGCGCCGCGGAGGATCATCTTCTGATCGCCGCTCAGGTCGTACGCAAACCCGAACCGCGGTGCCAGCGCGAGTGTCGGCCACTTGTAGGACGTTTCGACGATGCCCTGGCCGGCGAGGAAAATACCGTTCGTCAGGTTGCCGGTGTTCGGCACGAGCTGGCCGATGAAGAGCGCCGAACCGGCACCGAGGAACTGGCCGTTCGCCGGGTTCATCGCCTGGCGGTTGTTCCCCGTGCATGGGTAGACGCCGTTGGCGCAGCCGGCGACGTACTGCTGCGGCGCCTGTGACGGGTTCCATTCCTCGGGCAGGAAGTTCGCCGACTGGCCGAGCTCGTCGTACTGCGGCTGCTGATGGACGAAGCGCATGCCGTAATCGAGGGTTAGACGGCTGCTGACCTTCCAGTTGTCCTGGACGTACCCCTCACGGTTGTTGTAGATGAAGCTGCCTTCCATGAAGCGCGACATCTGCGTGTAGGAGTTGATGATCCCGAGCGCCGCGTTGGCGTAGCCGAAGCCCGAGTCAATCGGGTTGCTGGTGTTGTTGGCGAAGTTCATGGCGCCGGGCCCGCCGAAGTTCAAGCCGCCGGTGCCGCGGTTCTGCGCCTTGAAGCTGTAGTGGTTGTAGTAGCCGGTCTTGATCGTGTGCCGGCCCCAGACCTTCGTCAGGCTGACCGACACGTCGGTCGTCCGGTTGAGGTTCAGCCACGCCGGATAGGCGATGTTCGGCGGCCCGTTGGCGATGCGGTTGCCCCACGTGAACGTCGGCGGCAGCATGATCTGGCCGTTCTGCCAGAACGGCGGCGCCATCCGATTCAGGGTCTTGTACTCGTAGTAGCGCGAGTCCATCCCGAGGCCATCCGGGAAGATGAGCGGGAGGTCGCCCAGCCCGACGTTGTTCTTGTTCGAGGGCTCAGCCATCGGCACGGCATTGGCGCACACGCCGTTGAGCGTCGTGCAGCCGGCGAGCTCGTTCTGAATCCGCCCGTAGGTCACTTCCAGGAACATCGTCGGGTTGATCGTGTAGTTCACGCTGGCGGCGATCGTCGCGATGATCGGGTTCTGTGTCTGGACGTCATTGAAGCCGGGGATCGACCCCGGGAACGTCTCGCGCCGCTGCATTTCGGCCGCGTAGCGGAAGATCGCGCGCAGCGGCTGGATGGGCTGATAGTCGACCCGGACCGCCGGCTGGTTGTTGAGCGTCTTGATCTCCGGCGCGGGCGCTTCGTAGTTGTACCCTAGCCCGGCGCCGTTGATGTTCGGCATCGGGTATTGCCGCAGGATGTTCAACCCCGTCTGATAGAGGGCGCTCTGCGGAATGCGCCCGACCACGCCGCCGTCCTGATAACAGCCTGTGGTGTTGGCCGCGGTGCAGGGGAGGTTGGTCGAGGCGTTGCGAATGAGATTGAAGACGTTGCCGTTGTTGTCGAGCGACTGCGAGAAGTCGCCGGCACGTTCGAGCTCGGTGGGGAAGCGGAAACGGTTGAGGGCGCCGGCGGTGGTTCGCGGCTTCCACTCCTGGCTGAAGAAGAAGAACAGCTTGTTGCGCCCGCCGGGCTTGCCGATGGGGCCGCCGATGGAATAGCCCCAGTCGTCTTCCTTGTTGACGGCCTTGGCGGTGCCGTTCTTGATGTTCACCCAGCTATTGGAGTTCCAGTCCGAGTCCCGGTGCACGTCGTAGAGCGAGCCGCGGAACTGGTTGGTGCCGCTCTTGGTGACGGCCGTGATCTGGATGCCGCTCGCCTTGCCGTATTCGGCCTGATAGCCCGAGGTCAGCACTTTCACCTCGGCGATCGCTTCGAGGTTGAGGAAGAGGACCGGCTGGTTGTTGCCGGTGTCGACCGTGGACACGCCGTCCATGAGCGTGTTGTTCGAGCCGCCGCCGCCGAGCCGGCCCGGGTTGTTGCCGCTGACGTCGACGCCAGGCGCGAGCGAGGTCAGGCTCGTGAAGCTGCGGTTGCTGATCGGGAGATTCTGCACCGAGTCGGTCGCGACCGTGAAGGAGCGCTCGCCGGTGCGCGACTGAATCAGCGGCGACTCGCCGGCGACGGTGACGGTTTCCTCGAGCCCGCCGACCTCGATGGTCAGGGTGGCGAGGGCGACGCGGTCGCCCGGGCTGACGGTGATGCCGGAGCGTTCGACGGTCTTGAACCCGTCCATCGTGACGCGCACGAGATAGGTGTCGGGCGGCACGTTCGGAAAAACATAGTCGCCATCGGTGTTGGTGACGACGGTGGCGAGGGTGGTGGCGCGGGTGGCGCTCACCAGGGTGACGGTGGCGCCCGGGATGACCCCCGACTGCGCGTCCTTGATGTTGCCCGTGATGGTACCGGTCGTGATCTGCGCGTCGGCCGGAGTGGCCGCCGCCCAGAGCGCGCATAGCGCGATGAACAGTCTGAGTGGCCTTCGAGCGGTCATGCACTCCTCCTCTTACGTCGGTTTGTCTGCGCCGCCGAACTCGTCCGAGTACACGCGCGCCGCGAACCCCTCCTGGCGTGATGGCCGCGTGGTCGTCTGTCTGGGCGGCTCCAATTAGTAGTATGGAACCGCTTCCAGATGGTGGGCCTTATACAACGCAAATCCGGGGAGCGTCAAGCCGCCGCGGGCCGCAAAGCCGGCGGTATCGCAGTGCAAGATGCTGATTTTCAGTCCGGGCGATGCGTGCATCGCCGGCGGCGCGCGGGAGTGGAGGGCGGGACCACGCGAAAGAGGCCGATGATATCGTATACATCCAACGAGCACCGCGACGAGCGAGGCGTGGCCCGCGTCTCGCGCTCGGGATGAGCCCTGTGCCAGGCAGCAAGAAGAAACCCACCATCGCGACGGTCGCCGCGCAGGCGGGCGTGGCCGTCAGTACCGTGTCGCGGTACCTCAACGGTCACTACGTGAGCCGTTCGGTGCGCGCCCGCCTCTCCGACGTCATCGAAACGCTCGGCTACTCGCGCTCGTGGACCGCTCGCAACCTGAGCCTCGGCCGCCGCGGCTGCATCGGCGTGGCGGTCGATACCACCGAGGACCCCTGGTTCACGCAACTCCTGACCGGCATCGAGGAGGAGCTCTCGACCCGCGACACGAGCCTCATGCTCGCGAGCCTCGAGCTGCGCGGCCACTACGACTCACGCATCGTGCTCGACTGGATCCGCGGCCGCCGCATCGACGGCCTCATCGTGCCCAAGTCGTCGCGGCGCGAGCGCCCGCTTCTCGAGGCCGCGGTCGAGACCCAGATTCCGACCGTGCTCGTGGCCCCGCACGATGTCGTGAACTACGTCGCCGTCATGCGCGGGGACAACCTGATGGCGGGGCGCACGGTCGCGAGCCACCTCGCCAACCTCGGTCACACCTCGATTGGCTTTGCCGGCGGCCCGCGCTACTCGATCGACTCCCGCCATCGCCTGCGCGGCCTGCGCGAAGAGCTTGGGCGGCGCGGGATCGAGATCCACGCCAAATCGACCGGCTACTGCGGCAGCTACGAGGCGGAGGCCGGGACGCGCTTCGCGCAGCGGCTCCTCGAGCGCAAGCTGGAAGTGACGGCAATCGTGTTCGGGAACGACGCGCTCGCCATCGGCTTCATGCGCGAGGCGCAGCAGCGCGGCATCCGCATGCCGCAGGATCTGTCGATCGTCGGGTTCGACAACATCGCCGGCGGGGCGATGGTCTGGCCGGGGCTGACGACCGTCGCGCAGCCGATGCGCGACATGGGGCGTGACGCCTGCCGCTACCTCTTCGAGACGCCGCCGCCGCGGCGCCCGCCGGCCGTGGACTATCCGATGGAGCTCATCATGCGCGAGAGCACCGGGCCGCCGCCGGGCGGGCGCTAGAAAGGTCGGCGATGCTGAAGGTCACTGGGCGGCAGGACGACTTTACACGATGGGCAGGAGATCACGATGGAGCTCACGATGCCTGGGTTTGACCGACCCTGTTCTCTCGTGAGCTCCTGATCGTGCCATCGTGTTCATCGTGAGTTCAGGCCGTTTGGCCCGTTCAGCCGATCTGGTCTCGGCTGCTGTAAAGACAGCGGCATCAGCCGTTGCCCAGCGCCTCCCGCTCCCGCGCCGCATACACTCCGATGAGCCGCTGATACGTCGCGACGTTGGCAGGCTGCGGCTTCAGCCGGGAATCGAGCCGCGGCACGACGAAGCCCGCAATCACGTCCTCCCATGGCAGCGGATGACCGTCGGCGAGGCGGTCGGCGTGGAACGCACGCAGCGCGGCGCCGAGCGCCGCCGAGTTGCCGGTCTCGAGCTGCAGCACTTCGGCGTCGAACACATCCGCCATGATCTGCAGCATGTCGCGGTTCGCCGACGCGCCCCCGGTGGCGTAGATGGTCGCGATCCTGACGCCCATCCACTGGCTGTGCAGCGCGAGCGACATCATCTGCGCTTCGACCACGGCGCGGATGTTGGCTTCGACGTCGGCCGGTTCGATCCCGTACCGCTTCACGCCGGGTTCGAGGACGAGCGGCGTAATCTCGGGGTCGAACCAGGGCAGCATCGTCGCGCCGCGGTTGCCTGGCGGCGTGCGCGCGAGGGCGGCCGAGAACGCCGCCCAGTCCATGCCGTAGGTGTCACGCACGCGCTCGCGCGCCAGCGAGCCGTTCTTGAAGACCGACATGCCCATGTAGGCGCCGGTCGGCGAGGCGAAGACATGGCCGGTGCCATCCTCGCTCGGGCGCGGCGAGGACATGATGCCGAAGATCGTGTCGCTCGTTCCGAGCGAGACCGCGACGACGCCTTCGCGAACAAGGCCGGTGCCGACCAGGCTGCACGGGTTGTCGCCCGACCAGGCGACGACTTTTGCGGCGGGGAAGCCGTACCGCTGCTGCCAGTAGGGCGAGAGCGTCCCGACGACGGTCCACGATTCGGCGAGGGGCGGCAGCTTGGCGTCGAGGCCGGGCGCCGTCGCCTGGACCGCGGCCCGAGACCATTGCTTGGTCGCGAGGTCCATCAGGTTCATCCCCGAGCCGTCGCCCGGGTCGATCGCCGCGTGCGTGCCGGCGAGGAGCGACGCCAGCCACGAGCTCACGAGGTGGACGCGATCGGTCGCCGCGTAGTCCGCGGGCTCGTCTTCGGCAAACTTCCGGATTTGCGGTCCGGTGAAGCGCTCGAAGGCGCGCGACCCGGTGAGGAGGGCGAGCGCGCGCGCGCCGCCGAGGGCGTCCTCGATTGCCGCGCACTGGCGCGTCGTGCTCGAGTCCATCCAGATGGGCGACGTGGTGCGGGAGAAGACGTCGCCCAGCTGGCTGGCGAGCGGCTGTGCGGCGTCGAGAGCGCCGATGCGCTGCCCGGCGCGTGCGTTCACGTAGACGCTGCCGTGCTGCTGGGCGGAACCGGAGATGGCCCGCAGCCGGCTCCAGTCCACGTCGGTCTCGCGCGCCAGGTCCGCCATCATGCGATCGAGCGCCTCGGACCACATGAGCGGCGGCGCGTGCACGGTGCGCGGATCGGCCGAGCGCAGGACGCCATGGTGCGTGCCGTAGCCCGGCAGCACCTCGTCGTAGCGGAACGTCCGCTCGAAGAGGATCGCGCGGCGGTCGGGGTGTCGATCGTCGATGTCGACGGCGGTGGCCGTCACGCTCTGCGTGCTCGAGTCGAGACCAAGGTAGATGGGCACGGCTACTGCGGTACCTCCCAGCGTCCGGTGTCCGCTGACTTGAAGATGGCATCGATGCACGCCATGTTCTTCACGGCGTCTTCGATCGGGGAGGGCACGTCGGTGCCCTCGATGATGGCTTTCGAAAGTAAGTCGCCCTGGATCGTGTACTGGTTGCAGGTCTCGAAGTCGAGCTGCGAGACCCCGCCGCCGAAGAGATCCGCGCCGGTGTCGACGAGGATACGCGTCGGCCGATCGGGCGGCGCATTGAACGGAATCGGCATCTCGATGCGGCCGGCGGTGCCGAAGATCTGCAGCTGCTGATAGAACACCATCTGCGTGCTGCAGGTGCCGGCGGCGTGCCCGGTCCCGTAGTCGAGGAGCAGCGAGGTCAGCCGGTCGGTGCCCATGTCGGGGTCGCGCTGGATCGCGCCGGTCACCCGCAGCGGCTCACGGCCGAAGATGAATCGCGAGGTGTTGACCAAATAGCAGCCGATGTCCATGAGCGCGCCGCCGCCGAACTCCGGCCGGTTGCGAATGTTCGCCGGGTCGCGATTGGTGTAGCTGAACGCCCCGAGGATCGATCGCACCTCGCCGATGCGGCCGCTCGACACCAGGTCCTTGACCGCCAGCCACTGCGGATGGGTGCGGACCATGAACGCTTCCTGGATCTTGGCTCCCGTGCGATCGCGGACCGCGAGGAGTTGGCGCGCCTCATCCGCCGAGAGCGCGATGGGCTTCTCGCAGAGCACGTGCTTGCCGCGCTCGGCCGCCTGGATCGTCCACGGCACGTGCAGGTGATTCGGCAGCGGATTGTAGACGGCGTCGATGCTGTCGTCGGCGAGCAGCTCCTCGTACGACCCGTAGGCTTTCGCGATGCCCAGTTTCGCCGCCGCCGCGCGCGCCTTCTCGAGATCCCGCGAGGCGATCGCGGTGACCTCCGACCACTGGCCACGCTGCATGGCCGGGATGACCTTCTCGATCGCGATCTTGGCGGCGCCGAGCACGCCCCACCGAATCTTGCGCATTGCTGGTGATTCTATTCTGATTTGGTGCTTCGGGAGGGGACGGAGGCGAACGGGTTCAACACGAAGTAACGAAGAGAACGGTGACGACCGAAGGCTGTCACGCTGCAACTGCTTGCGCGCCGGCCATCGGCCGGCGCTGGGGTCGGCTCGGGGTACCGAGAATCACAAGCACTTCTATGCTCGACCAGTGCTTGCGATTCTCGGTACCCGAGCCGACCCCGCCGCGCGTAGCGCGGCGCAAGCAGTTCTGTCTGCTGCTGACTACCCAGGTCTCTTCGTTTCGTCACCGTTCTCTTCGTTTCTTCGTGTTGAGCCCGTTGACTCCGTCCCCTCCGGAGACAGCGACGAGACAACAGCAGCACCGTTGCCTTATTGTAATCAGCTATGAGACGACTCGCGGTTGCACTGCTCCTGTTTGGATCCGTCATCTCGGCACAGCAGCCCGCCCCTTACTTCACGGACGTCTTTCCGCCCGAAGAATTCGCCGCTCGCCGCGCGCGCGTCATGGCGCAGATCGGCGACGCGGTCGCGGTGATTCAGGGCGGCCCGGAGATGTCGGCGGAGGTCGCCTTCCGGCAGAACAACCAGTTCTTCTACCTCACCGGCGTCGAGGTCCCGCGCGCCATCCTGCTCATCGACGGGAAGTCGAAGCGCTCGACGCTCTACCTCGGGCCGCCGCGCCGCGAGCGCTACAACGGGCCGGAGCTTGGCCCTGGAGACGAGGCGGCGCGGATCACCGGGATTGAGTCGGTCGTCGCGCGCGAGACGTTCGCGGCTGCGGTCGCCGAGATTGGCCAGGCGGGGCGCGTGCTCTTCACGCCCCTCCGCGCCGAAGTGCGCGGCGGGGGCTCTGGCGGCGAAGCGACCGCGCATGCGCGGGCGACGAGCGGTGACCCCTGGGACGGCCGGCCCTCGCGCGAGACGGCGTTCACGCAGAAACTGAAGGAAGCGGCGCCAGCGATCCAGATCAAGGATCTCGACCCGATCCTCGACGCCATGCGCTTCATCAAGAGCACTCGTGAGATCGCGCTGATGCGCGAGGTGACCCGCATCACGGGGCTCGGGATCATGGAGGCGATGCGCGAAGCGGCGCCCGGCAAGCTCGAGTACGAGCTGACGGCGGCCTCCGAGTGGGTCTTCCGCCGCTACAACTCGCAGGGCCCGGGGTATTTCGCGCTCTCCGCGACGGGACCGAACACGGTCTACAGCCACTATCACCGCGGCCTGCGCAAGCTGCAGGATGGTGACATCGTTCAGTTCGACTACGCGCCCGACTTCAAGTACTACACCTCGGACATCAGCCGCGTGTTTCCCGCCAACGGCAAGTTCACGCTCCGGCAGCGCGAGTTCTACACCATCTACCTGCGTCTCTACCAAGCCCTCATGACGTCGATCACGCCGGGGCGCACCATCACCCAGGTGGCTGCCGATGCGGGCGCCAAGATGGGGGAGATCATCAACGCCTTCCCGTTCACCGATCCGAAGATCAAGGAAGCCGCGACGAAGTTCGCCGCGCAGTATCAGACCGGCAAGCCGCGCAACGGCCTCGGACACGGACTGGGGATGGAAGTGCACGACGTCACCGTTCGCCGGGAATCGTTTCAGCCGGGCGAGCTGTTCACCATCGAGCCGGCGATCTCGATTCCCGACGAGAACCTGGCGATGCGGATCGAAGACGTCATCCTGATCACCGAGCAGGGGTTCGAGAACCTGTCGGCATTCGTGCCCATCGAGATCGGTCCCATCGAACAACTCATGCGCGAGCCGGGCCTGGGCGACAAGCGGCGATGACGCTGCCGGCCCCATTCGAAAAGTCGATGCGGTCATAACGAGGCGGTCGGGTAGTATGCGCGTCATGTCTCAATCGATGACGCGCCGTGCGGCGCTCAAGCACATCACTGCGGCTGGGGCGGGGATGGCCCTTTCGGGCGGCATCATTCGCGGCCAGGGCGGCGGCATCATGATTGGCGGGAAGCCGGTCGAAATCGCCGTGTCGTCGCTCAGCCCGGCGACCGTGCGCATCACGCTGCTTCCCCTCGAAGCCGGCACCCCGACGCCGGTGCCAGTCGATGGCGGGCTCGCCCAGCCCGACGCCGCGAAACGCGTGGGGGCCGGGCGCGTGGCCGAGACCTTCAAGCCGGTGCGCGCCGGGGACCTGGCCGTGCGCTTCACCGCGCAGCCGCCGACGCTCCACGTCGAGACGACCGCCGGCGTGCCCGTGCAGCGGCTGGTGTTCGACGCGCAGGCGCCGGACATGACGTTCCTCCTGCCGAAGGGGCCGCTCCTCGGTCTCGGTCAAGGCGGCCCGCAGTTCGATCGCAAGGGCCAGACCGATCGCATGCGCAACGGCCAGGGCGGGTACCAGCTCCAGACCCACGGCGCGCGCGCGCCGATCCAGTGGCTGGTCGGCACCGACGGGTGGGGCATGTTCATCCATCACCCGCACGGCGCCTTCGACTTCACCGGCGCGGACGGCAAGTTCACGCCCACGGCCGCCGGCGCCCCGTTCGACATCTTCGTCGTGTCGTCACGCGACCCGCTCGTGATCATGCGCGAGTACGCCCGCATCACCGGCCTTCCGGAACTGCCGGCGCAATGGACGCTCGGCTACATGCAGTCGCACCGGACGCTCTCCGGGCCGGACGAGATCATGTCCATCCCGAAGACGTTTCGCGAGAAGAAGCTGCCGTGCGACGCGCTCATCTATCTCGGCACCGAGTTCACGCCCTCGGGCTGGAACACGCGCAACGGCGAGTTCGGGTGGAAGAAGGAGAACTTCCCCGAGCCCAAACGCATGGTGGACGAGATGCACGCCCAGCACTTCAAGGTGGTCCTCCACATCGTCATCGAGGGGCGCCGCATGTCGGGGACGGTGTCCGAGCCCTGTACGCCGGCCAACGCCGTGCCGAGCGGGCGCAATGCCGAGGATCGCTGGCCTGAAGATCGCAACGTCGCGTGCTACTGGCCCTACCACAAGCCGCTCTACGACCTCGGCATCGACGGCTGGTGGCCCGACCAGGGCGATGGCCTCGATCTGCCGTCGCGCCTCGTCCGGCACCGGATGTACTGGGAAGGGTCGCAGCAGTGGCGTCCGAACGAACGTCCGTTTGCGCTCCACCGCAATGGCGCCGCCGGCATGCAGCGCTACGGCGCTTTCCTCTGGTCAGGAGACGTGCAGTCACGCTGGGAGACGCTGAAGACGCACGTGCCGATCGCCGTCAACACCGGCCTCTCGGGCATTCCGTACTGGGGCACCGACATCGGCGGGTTCGTGCCGACGGCGGAGTACACCGGCGAGCTGCACGTCCGCTGGTTTCAGTTCGGGGCGTTCTGCCCGTCCTTCCGCGCGCATGGCCGGCACTGGCACCTCAAGCTGCCGTGGGGATGGAACGGCGGCGACGGCGGTCCCAAGGAGACCAACGCCTTCGCGCCCGCGCCCGAAGAGCTCAACAATCCGCAGGTCGAGCCGATCCTGAAGAAATACCTGGAGCTGCGCTATCGCCTGATGCCGTATATCTACACCGCGGCTCGCGAAACCGCAGACACGGGGATGCCGATGATGCGCTCGATGTGGCTGCACCATCCCGACGACCCCGCGGCGGTTGCGCGCGGCGATCAGTTCTTCTGGGGCCGCGACCTGCTCGTGGCGCCTGTCGTCGAGAAGGGCGCTACCGCGCGCAAGGTGTACCTGCCGAAGGGGACGTGGTACGACTTCTGGACGGCGGAACGAATCGAGGGCGGCCGCGAGATCGAGCGCGCCGTCACGCTCGAGACCACGCCGCTCTACGTCCGTGCCGGTGCCGTCATCCCGATGGGGCCCGTGAAGCAGTACGTCGACGAGAAAGTCGACGGACCGCTCACGCTGACGGTGTACCCGGGCGCCGACGGCACGACGTCGATCTATGAAGACGATGGCCGGAGCTTCGACTACAGGAAGGGCCAGTTCATGCGCGTCGCGGTGACGTGGCGCGACGCCGGTCGTCGTCTGACGTTGACGCTGGCGCCCGGATCGCGGATGCTGCCGCCGGGCACGCGAAACATCGAAGTGGTCCTTGCGGGTCAGACGGCCGGGAAACCGGTGACTTTCAGCGGCAAGCCAGTAGATGTGAGCCTGTGAGGGCGGCGACGAGCGGAGAGGGGTCCGTAACGTTCACCCTGCCGCTCCAGGGCGTATCTCTTGTTAAGCTAGCCTGGTAACGCACCGGCGGCGCAGACGTGGGTCACCGAGTCAGGATGTCGAAGCGGCAATCGGGTCTCGGTCTTCTCGTGTACGCGCTGACCTCAGCGCTCGCCGGTGGTGTCGTGGATCCTGTCGTGTCTGGGAGTGCCTCTGTGCCAGTTGCTGCGAACGTGACGGAAGCGTCGTTCGGGACGATGCCCGACGGGACCCCGGTCAAGCTGTTCACGCTGACCAATGCCGCCGGCATGGAAGTGCGGGCGACCAACTACGGGGTCATCCTCGTGTCGATTCGGGTGCCCGATCGTCAGGGCAAACTCGATGACATCGTCATCGGCCACGACAACCTCGAGGGCTACCTGACGAAGTCCCGTTACTTCGGGGCGGTGGTTGGCCGTTTCGGCAACCGCATCGCGGGCGGCCGCGTGGAAATTGACGGCAAGACGTATCAGCTGTCGCTCAACAACGGCCCGAATCACCTGCACGGCGGCGTGAAGGGTTTCGACAAGACCGTGTGGAACGCCGCGATCGCGACCGACGCGCGCGGGCCGTCGGTGGTGTTCACGCACACGAGTCCGGATGGGCACGAAGGCTATCCGGGAACGGTGGCGGCGCGCATCGCCTACACCGTGACGGACCAGAACGAGCTCATCATCGACTACTCGGCCACGACCGACAAGCCGACGGTCCTCAACATCACGCAGCACAGTTACTTCAACCTGTCGGGCGTGGGATCGGGCGACGTGCTCGGCCACCGGCTGACGCTGCACGCGGACAAGTACACGCCCGTGGACGCGACCCAGATTCCGACCGGTGAGATCGCGCCGGTCGAGGGCACGCCGTTCGACTTCCGGCGCGAGACCGCCATCGGCGAACGCATCGACGGCGATTCACCGCAGCTCAAGATGAGCGCCGGTTACGACCACAACTTCGTCCTCTCCCGCAACGGCGCCGGCCTGGCCCCGGCTGCCCGCCTGGTCGATCCCAAGACCGGCCGGTCGATGGAGATTTCGACCACCGAGCCAGGCATCCAGTTCTACTCCGGCAACAAGCTGGATGGTTCGATGTCGGGCAAGGGCGGCCACGTCTACGGCTCGCGCACGGGGCTCTGCCTCGAGACCCAGCATTTTCCCGACTCGCCGAACAAGCCGAACTTCCCCTCGACCGTGGTGCGGCCTGGGGAGCACTACAAGTCGACGACGGTGTTCAAGTTCGGCGTGGTGTGATCTCGGTCCTGCGTAGGTCTCCCCTGAGCGTGTCGAGGACGCCTGCCCTCGCTCGGTCCCATTAGTCGGTGGCACGTGACGATGCGCGCCGGCGTGCGCAGGCGGGTGTCTGTGCGTGCCACGTCAGCCAAGCGGCCGACTGAGAACGAGGCGTTCTTCGTCAAGTGCGATCGCACGACCATGACCCAGGACGACATCCTGAACGGCCGCTTGATCTGCGAGATCGGTGTCGCGCCCGTCCGCGGCCGAGTTCGTGATCTTCCGTAAACGGGCAGTGCACCGCCGACGCGGGCTTGAGCAGAGCAGGACTGGCGGACCGCTTTGCCGCGCGGCCTGGTGCGTCTGAGCCCACCGAGGGGCCTGCCCTGAGCCTGTCGAAGGGGCCGACTTGAGCCGCGCGACAGCGAAGAAACTAAAACGGCCCCGGAGCGCCACCGAGCGTCGTCGGCGCCCCTTTCGTCACCGGCCGTCGAGGGACACGGGCGCCCAACCGATGCTCGCAAGTCGTCCGGATCGCCCCAGCCGACGACGTCACCGTAAGCAACCGCGCGGAGGGGTCGTTTTTCCGCGCGAGCGAAGTGGAGGCCCCCTTCGACAGGCTCAGGGCTTGCCCGCCCCCTTCGGCGCGAGGATCACCCGCACGTCGTGGCGCGCCACCGCGCGCGGTCCGGCCCACCGCACGAACACCAGGTCGTACGTGCCCACGAATCCCGCGCCGGGCGCCCATGTGAACCATCCCGTTTCGGGGTCCAGTTGCGAGCCGGCTGGCAGTGCCGCCAGTCGATCGCCCACGCGTACGTGTCCCGTGTAGCGTTCGCCGCTGCGGCCTCCGAGGCGCGCTTCGAAGCGATCCATTTCCTCTCCGCGGAGGACGGCCGGCTCCGCGTGCTCACCGCCATGCCATTGCCACGGCGCTGCCGGATCCCACGCCACGCGGGCCAGCACCGGCGTGTCGGCGCGCGGCGCCGCGCCAATCGCCTTGGCGTCGGCCGTCGCTCCGGCCGAGGCCACGACCTCCGCCGCCGTGAGCGCGCTCGTCCCGTTCGACACGGTGAAGAATCGGCTGCCGATGCCTTCGGTCGCGCCCTGATCGTCAACCACCGTCCAGGAGATCGTGTGAAGGCCGTTGGTCAACCGCGTCGTGTCGATGACCCGGAACCCGATCGCGCCGTTCGTTCCGTCAGTGTTGCGATAGCCGGGGAACAGGGCTTCGATGTCTGACCGCTCGTGGTTGTAGTTCACCGTCCCGTGCGCGACGCCGTCGATGAAGACCGTGATCGTCGATCCATCGAGTGGAATGATCTTCGGCTGCGGCGTCAGCGCCCATCCGAAGGTGACAAAGCCGGTTCCCGACGCCACTCCGCCAGGCGTCGGCGTCTCGATCGCCCCAAACGGCAGCGTGGCCGTCGCGTTCGCGCAGGTCATCGTCCGCGACCCCAGCTGTACGATGTTGCCCTCACGGTCCTCGGCCCAGACGTGGAACACGTACGTGCCGTTCCCCTGATTCGGCAGCGTGTTCGTCAGGACCATGAAGCCCCATCCGGCGCGATGGTTCATCGGGGACGCCGGGAAGGCTTCGGCTACGTCCGGCCGCGCGCCATCGATGAACACTGGGAGTCCGACGAAGATCTGCGCCGCCCCGCCGCAGTTCGGATCCACCGGCGCGACCTCGGCCCCGAAAGCCGACCGGCAGATCATCACCCGCGTGACCTCGATATCGTCCAGCGCCCAACCCGTAAACGGAACGGCGCCGGTGACACCCGTCCGAAGGTCAGTCGGCGTGTCGATGCTCCCGAAGGGGCCTCGGAGACGTACCGGGCACCATGAGGTTCAGCGTCACGTCGACGGTGGCCTCGGCGGTCGCAGCGCCGGTGAAGTTCAGCCGCGCTGCGCCGGAGACACTGCCAGGTAGTGGCAGCCCGGCGGCCGCGACCACGCTGACGGACAGGTCTGCTGGACCCGTCCCGGATGACGGCGTGACCTGAATCCACGGTTGCGTCGGCGTCGCCGTCCACGTCACCGTGCCTGGCCCGTTCTGCGTCAGCCGCACCGCCTGCGGTCCGGTCTGCGATACGAATGTCGTGCCTGTCGTCGTGGCGCCGAACTGAAGCGACGACTTGTCCAACGACACGGTTGGTGACGTCCCACCATCGGTCGTGAAGCTCCAGACCGGGCCCGAAATCCTCCGCGCGTCGCCGAGCATGGTCTTGCCGCGGATCCTCCAGTAATAGGTGGTTCCGGGCGTCAGCCCTGACGGACAGACCGAGACGAATGGCGCCGGCGGTGAGCAGGGATTGAACGATTCCTTTTTCGAACGAGACGCCCGCGGTCGCCGACGCCGGGCATGTAGTCCTGCGCCACGAGCGGCGGAGGATTGGTGGTACCGAAGTGGACGTCGTACTTGTGCGCCCACCAGCCACCTTCCCAACGGAGCGTACACCGACTGCCCAGGTCCACGCGCCGTTTGCTGGTGAGAGTTGACGGGTGGCTCTGGCCAGCCCGGCGTGAACGGTCTGGAACATCGTCGGGCTGATCGCGCGTGCCGTCGATGCGCAGGTTGTTCCACTTGCGCAGGAACTGGGCGGCGAACCAGTCGACGAACCACGTCTTGCGGGTGAAGTAGTTGTGCTCGCGCTGCGTATCGGACGACGAGGCCGTCCAGTTCGAGGACCCAAAGACGGCCAGTCCCGCGTCCGTGAAGGACCACCGATTTCTGATGGACGTCCTGATCGGTCGGCTCGACCTTCCACTTGACGGGATGCCCGCGACGAACATGCGGTCGACATTGTACGCGTGCCAGAAGTAGGTCGGATTGCGGTACTGTGCCTGGTCGGTGATGAGGCGGACGGGCACGCCGGCCTGCTGCCCGGCGGATCAGTTCGTCGGGCACTTTTCGGGACGTGATGCGAAACATCACGACATCGATGCCCTGCGTTTCGGTTGCATCGCGGCACCAGGCGGTTCGTGGTAGTCCTGATCGGGCGGGAAATTGAGCTCGGCATCAATCGGGTAGGTCGGATAGTGTCCGTCACCGTGTCGAACGTTCGCGAGATTGGCGTAGTGGTGGTGTCGGTCCAGAGATCGTCGTATTTCGTCATGAAGGTGTCGACAACCGCTGGGTCGTCGGTGAAATAGATCGGCCTCGTCGACGTAGGCCGTGTACGGTGTGATCGGCGAATACGAGCCGTTCGCAAAGTTGGCGGCGCTGAAATGCACCTTGGCTTGTCCGGCGTAGAGGATCATCTTCCAGTGATTGATCCCTTCGTTGTCTTGTGCCGGATGGGGATGCCCGCATCGATGAAGCTCTGGCGGACGGTGGCGTTGGCCGGGTAGGTCGCGTCGGCGCGCAGGTCCAGCAGAATCCGCACCGGGACGCCGGCCCGCCAGCGCTTGACGATCTCGGATCGAGTAGCGGGCATCCGTCATGAACCACAACGACACGTCCAGCCCGACGGTTTCGGCGCTGAATCAGGTCGATGATGGGCGCGCGGCAGTCCTCGAACGCGTTGTCGCACAGCCGCTCCTGAGCCGAGGCGGGTAGCGCGCGACGCCAACGCGAACAGGACCGCCATCCCCGTGAGCCGCGGCCAGCCCCCGAGAGGTTCAATGCAGCGAGTAAGGGGTGAGTGGGCGTTCATCGCTCCGTCGCTCTTCAAGACCACCGAGCGCAATCTCGACCGTTCGAGAAACGCATTCGCTATATTGCTATCGCGGTGCCAGCAATGGATCTGGTCGAAATGCCGTGTGTTTTGCCGCGGAGGCCGCGGGCACTGGTGGAGCAGGCTGGCATTTTAGGGTAACTCGGTCGCCTGGATGCTGCAGGCGACCGCTAGCGCACCCGGATACGGATGACCTCCGTCTGACGACGCTAGAACCCCACGACGACCGTCACCGATCCTTGCGCCCGGGCGCCCAGACCCAGCGAGGGCCGGCGCTCGACTGGTAGGCCTCGTTCAGGAGGTTGCGGATGCGCGCCGCGGACCTCCAGGTGCGGCGTGACCCGCCAGCTGACGCCGGCGTCGGCCAGCGTGTACGACCGCGTCGCGACCTCGCTCGGACCCGCCGCGTCGTGTGAGCCGACGGCCTTGATACGGATGTACGACCCCACTCGCGTGCCGGCGCGCGTAGCGGAGTGTTGCGGACACAGCCGGCGGCGCGACGTCGTCGAGCGGCGTGTCGATCGGTGCCGTCGCGGCCGCGCGACGTTTCCGCGGTCGCCGCCAGGGCGAAGCCGCGCGGCAGCGTTGTCTGCGCCTCGACCTCGACGCCCCGCAGCTCCGCCCGGCCGCGATTGCGGAAGCAGAAAGAGCGTCGGCGTGGCCGCGTAGCGCTCGACGAGGTCGTTGATGCGGTAGTGGTAGCCGGCGGCGGCGAGTCGAACCGGGCCGGCGGTGTAGCGCGCCGTGAGGTCGAACTGCAGGCTCGTCTCGGGCTTCAGGTCGGGGTTGCCTTCGATGAACCCGCGGCCGACGGGGCCGCGGTAGAACCGATCCGACAGGATCGGGTCGCGGAAGCCGCGGGCCACTTGACCGGTAATCGTCAGCCGCGCCGTCGGCGCCAGCGTGGCCGCAACGAGGCCGGCCAGCGCCGCGTTCGTGACCGAGCGATCGCCAAAGAATCCGCCCTCGTTCGTGTTCCGGACGGCGTCGACGCGCAGCCCGCCCGAGATCCGTGCCCAGCTGGGCCACTTGCGCGTCGGCCTCGGCGAAGAGCCCGGCGGCCGTCCGGCGCGCCGACTCGATCGAGACGGTGGTCGTCTCCGACGTCACGTCGCCGGCCAGGTTGTAGGCGAGCGCCGTGTCCAGCGCTTCGAGGCCGTAGCGTCCCTGGACGTCGGCGCCGACATGCAGGCGCGCCGGACCCGACGGCGCGCTCGCCGGTGAGCCGCACCTGCAGCTCGCGGGACGAAAGGTCCGCGCGTTCGAGGCTCCGCGGACGCGTGGGCGTGGGCAGCCGATCCTGGTCGTTGCGCTGGCGGGCGGTGCCGACCAGCCCGTCGAAGCGAACGTTCCGGAACCCGCCGAGCGAGGCCCGCTCGTACGACGCCGTCAGCCGATGCGAGTCCTCGTATGGGCTCGTCGCGCGGATGACGTCGCCGTCGCTGCGCGGCCGTCCGAGCGCGCGGCCGAAGTCGCTCTGCCAGCCGACCGACCACCGATCGGCACCCGTCGCGTGCTCCCAGCGGGCTCGCACGCCGCTGATCCCGCCACGCCGAGTTGGTGACGACGCCTGACGGCGCGTCGTAGTCGTCGAAGTCGCGCGCGCGGAACGCGACGAGCACGCCACCAGATCCGTATCCCGTCGAGAGCTCGAGATCGCCGCCCTGTTCGGGCACGCCGCTGCCGAGCGTCCCGGCAAAACGCACGCGAACGGGCGCGCTGTGGTCCGGTCCGCGCGTGCGCGCGGCGATCACGCCGCCGAAGGCGTCCGATCCGTAGGCGACCGACCCCGGACCGCGCGCGACCTCGATCGTGCGCACGATCGCCGGATCGAGGAACGACGCGTTGGCGCCGGCGCGGCGCTCCGTGGACGCGCGGCTGCCGTCGACCAGGATCAAGGTTCGCCCTCGCGCCAGCCCGCGAATCGCCGGCACCGCGGCCTGACCCTCGGAGATCGTGCTCACGCCGGGCACGACGTCGAGCGCCTGGCTCAACGTCTGCGCGTGGCGCAGCTCGAGGTCGCGTGCTCGTGAGGAGCGTGGTCGAGGCCGCCGGCGAGGCGTCGATCGTCGGGGCGGCGCCGAGGACGGTGACCGACTCGCTGACGGCGGCATCGACGGCCAGCGTCAAAGTCTCCGACGCGCCGAAGGCCGTCACCCGGATCGGTCCGGCGACGCGGCCATCGGCGAGCACCGCGATCACGTCGATCGGCAGGGGAGGCGCGACCGGCCAGTGGAAGTCGGCCGGTCGCGGTCGGTCCTGACCGACCCGCTCTGGCCGACGATGGTGATCTCGGCGCCGGCGATCGGTGCGCCACTGCGCGCGTCGACGAGGCGGCCATCGATCCGGCGCGGCGCGGTTCCGGCCACGTTCCAGAAAGCGAGTGCGAGGACAGAGACGAGCGCGAGCAGCGATGGCACTGCGCGTTAGCATACGCGACGCGGATTGCCGTTGTCGCGGCCCGGGACGCGTATTCGCTGCGATCCGCCGTAGCATCGGCCGATACCGTTTGTTATAGTCCTCGCACCGGAGGCACAACTGAATGGATGATTCACAGCGCCGCAAGCGCCTGCTGAAAAGGCGCGCGCTGCTGCAATGGGGGCGGGCAGTATCGCGGCGCTCGGTGCGGCAGGCTGGAGATCGCGGCCCCGTCAGCGCAGGTGCCGGCTCTGGACAGGGCGGCGGCAATGGACAAGGCCCGGGTTCCGGGCAGGGGCCGCAGGCGCCCAGGCCGCCCGCGCCCGAAGCGGTCGTCAACGTCGCGGCGATGACGAGTCGAGGACTGGACCGAGCCGTGGATCTGGCGGCCGTCCGACTGGCCCAACCAGCCGCTGGCGCTGAACGTCGTCGGCAATGCGCACCCGCCGCGGGCGACGCTCGCCGGGCAACCGCTTCACGCCGCTTTTCAGCTTCAACGGCTCGAGTCCCGGGCCCACGATTCGCATGCGCGGCGACGAGCGCCTGCGCGTGACGCTCAGGAATCATCTCGGACCCAACCTGAGCCGCGTGCCGAAGGGGCCGGCGCCCGATCCGTTCGAAGTGCGTCCCGACGTGCTCGACGCGGCGTTCTGCCGCATGCAGAAGGCCGCGGGCAAGCCGTGCGACACGAGCGCCGAACGCGGCGACGGTCTTCGGGCACTTCCACGAGTTCTTCGAGGGCAGCCCGATCGAGCTGGTGGACACCAGCTGCCTCTCGGGCCACGTGAACGTTCCGCACGGATCGCACACGACCAACCTGCACACCCACGGGCTGCACGTCGAGCCGGGCATCAACGCCGAACGGCACGGTCGGCGACAACACGTTTCTGCGCGATCCTGCCGCGTGCCGATGGCCAGACGCGCAAGTCGTCGACCGACTCCGGGGTGCCGCGCGCTCGCGCCGCACGAGCGCGTCGGCGAGGCGCAGTACGAGCATCCGCTCGGCAACGTGCAGCGGGCGCGCGCGCCGGCCGGGTGCGCCGGCGCAGCCGCATCCGCCCGGCACGCACTGGTATCACCCGCACGCCCACGGCTCCACGCACGATCAGGTCGCCAGCGGCCTCGCCGGCTTCCTCATCGTCGAAGGCGACGTCGACGATGCGATCAATCGTGCGATGACGGGGAGCGATCGTCCCGATCCGTGCGTCAAGACCGGGCCGTACGACTACCGCGAGCGGCTGATGATGATCCAGCGCGTCGAGGTGTTCTCGGTCGACGTCGATGCCGGCCCTCGGCGCGGCCAGGGCCGCGTCGCGCCGCCGACGGCGATCAACGGCGGCTTCTCGCCGACGGCGATGTTCATGCGGCCCGGCGCCGTCGAGCGCTGGCGCGTGCTGAACGCGCAGCGTCGACGGCCGCGGGTTCAAGTCGTTCATGGTGCTCGAAGGGCAGTTCGTGTTCTCCGATCGCCAGTTGTGGCGCGTCCTGCCTGGCGAGAAGCCCGGCGCGCCGCGCCGCTTCGAGGCCGGCGACGCGGCAGGACGTGGCCGACGCGACCCGGCAGCTGTTTCAGCTGTCGTTCGACGGCATCACGCTGGTCGAGGTCGAGAACGGCCGGGCGCGGCACACGATCCGCGATCTGTCGCGGCAGAATGCCGGCACGCGCAACCCGCTCGACCGGCAGCCGGCGCCCGGCGAGGACTGCCGCGCGCGCCATGCTCAAGAACGTCGAGGACTGCTATCGCGACGGCGGCAGCCTCCGCAACCTGTTCGTGCGGCCGAACCAGGTGTTCCTGACCAACGCGAATCGCGCCGACGTCTTCTTCAAGGCGCCGATCGACGCCGCCGGCAAGGTCTACACGGTCTTCGCGCAGGAGTTTCCGCTCGCCGACCGACAACTTCCAGCAGCGCCTGCAGATCGGCATCGCCAGCGGCCGGCCCGGGTTCACGCCCGGCAACCCCGCGCCCGTCGACGTCGTCGTCGGCTACATCAAGGTGACGCGGCGAGCCGGTGCCGGGCGGCGACTTCGACGTGATGAGCCTGCGCGACAAGCTGCCGCCCGTGCCGCCGTTCCTGCTGCCGGTCGAGGACCGCGAGCTGCGCGTGCCGGCCGGCGGAGGCGACGCGCCGTGGCGTGCCGGCCGGCAGCTTCCGGACGCGCGTGATCAGCTATTCAGGGTACGGGCCGACCGATTTTCCGCTCATCGAGGTGCCGGAGGCGTTCGCGCGGCAGCATCCCGAGCTCAAGGGGCGGCTGTGGGACGAGATCGACGGCACCCGCGTGCTGCTGCCGCCGTTCTCGCGCACGATGGCGGTCAACGGCGACTTCGACCTCGCGAGCAATCCGAACGCCGCCGGCGCCGCAGAAGTTCGGCCATCACGATCCGCATCACCCCAAGACGCTCGTCGACACGAGCGAGGAGTGGGTGCGTCTACAACTGCTCGGTCTCGCTGTGGAGCCACACCAACAAGGAGAAGTTCAAGCAGCCGGGCCAGTACGCGCTGCACTACCGCGCGTATCCGCTCGGCCGGGCGGAAGGGCAGGAGCGATTCGCGCGCGATCCCGAGTTCCAGATCACGACCAAGGGCGCCGATCATCCGTTCCACATTCACGTCAACCCGTGCTGGGTCACGCGCATCGACGTGCCGGACGAGCAGGGCCGGCTGCACAACATCCTCGCTGCGCCGCAGTGGATGGACACCGTCTCGATCCCGCGAGGCGGCCGCGTGGTGTTCCGCTCGCGGTTCGCCGACTACGTCGGGATGTGGGTCGAACCACTGCCACATCCTGATGCACGAGGATCACGGCATGATGCAGGCGGTCGAGACGGTGCCGCGCGCCGAGGACGCCAACTACCACCCGCGCACGCGCGTCGCCTCGCACGCGATGCCGGCCGACGAGGTGAACGCGATCTACCCGCCGCCGTCGCGCGAGCTGATGTACCGGCAGAGCATGTCGTTCGTCGATTCGAGCCCGGAGCTCGGCCAGGTGTTTCCGGGGTTTCCGCTGGACGTGCCGACGCTGGAATAAGGAACGGTCCTTCGGCGCCAATGATGGCGAACAGCGTCCCCGCGGAATACGACCCTCCTGACTTCGCGCTGTAGGTTGGCATCGACAGTGAACCAGGGTTCGGAGGTAGACGCATGAGTGCCCCGCCAGAGGCGCCGCTTGGCGACGATCCCGCGCAGACACAGACGCAGAGCGCTCGAGCCACGGGCGGTGGAACGATAGGTCCGTACCGGATCCTCGAACGACTGGGCGAGGGAGGCATGGGGGAAGTCTGGCTGGCCGAGCAGACGCGTCCAATCCGGCGGCACGTCGCTTTGAAGGTGATCAAAGCGGGCATGGACACCGCGCAGGTCGTGGCCCGATTCGAGGCTGAGCGCCAGGCGCTCGCACTGATGGATCATCCGGCGATTGCGAAGGTGTTCGATGCCGGCGCCACGGAGTGGGACGGCCGTATTTCGTGATGGAGAGGGTGCGCGGTGAATCGCTTGCCGCCTACTGCGACCGGGAGCGCCTGACGATCCCGCAGCGGCTCGAGCTCTTCCTGCAGGTCTGTGAAGGCGTGCAGCATGCGCATCAGAAAGGAGTCATCCACAGAGATCTGAAACCGTCCAACATCCTCGTGACGGTGCAGGATGACCGCGCCGTGCCAAAAATCATCGACTTCGGCGTCGCCAAGGCGATAAGTCAACCGCTCACCGAGCACACGCTGTACACGTCGGTCGGCCGGCTTCGTCGGCACACCCGAGTATATGAGTCCGGAGCAGGCGGAACTGGGCGGCGTCGACATCGACACGCGCACCGATGTCTATGCCCTCGGGGTCATCCTCTACGAGCTGCTCACAGGTGTGCTGCCGTTTGATCGGCGCACGCTGAAAGACAAGTCGATCGATGAGATCCGACGCACCATCCGTGAATCCGATCCGCTACGCCCCAGCACACGCGTGACGCAACTCGGAAGAGGCCTCGACGGACGTGGCGCGCACGCGCGGCGCGCAGCCTTCCCGTCTGAAAGGCGTGTTACAGGGGGATCTCGATTGGATCACGATGAAGGCGCTGGAGAAGGATCGCCGGCGCCGCTACGGATCTGCGACGGAACTCGCGGCCGATCTTCGGCGGTATCTGACGATGCAGCCGGTGCTGGCCTCGCCGCCGAAGACGATGTACCGCCTGCGGAAGTTCGTTCGGCGACATCGGGTGGGTGTGGCGACCGCCGCGTCGCTTGCCGGCCTGGTGATCGCCGCCGCCGTGATCACAGGCGTGCACGCCAGTCGCGTCGCGCACGAGCGGGATCGCGCGAACCTGGAGGCGGCGGCGGCCCGTCAGGTCTCCGACTTTCTGGTCGGTCTCTTTCGGGTCTCTGATCCGAGCGAAGCCCGCGGGAGCAGCCTCACGGCGCGCGAGATCCTGGACAAGGGCGCCAAGGACGCGCTCGAAACTTTGCAGGCGCAGCCCGAGCTTCAGTCGCGTCTGCTCGCGACGATTGGCACGGTCTACACGGGGCTGGGCTCGTATCGCGCGGCAGAACCGCTTCTGGAGCAGGCCGTCGCGACGCTCCGTCGGGTGCGTCGGCAACGGCATGGTACGCAGACGTTGGATGCCGAGAATGCGCTTGCCAACGTGTACCGGGACCGCGATTGGCTGGCCGACGCCGAGCCTCTCTACAACGAGGTCGTGGCCGGGCGCCGGCAGCTGCTCGGACCCGATCATCCGGACACGCTGCGGGTCCAGGACCATTCGCGGCCCTGTACTTTGCTCAGAATCGCTACACTGATTCCGAAAGGCTCATGATGAGCACGCTGCAAGCACAACAGCGCGTGCTCGGTGAGACACATCCCGATACGCTGCTGTCGCTCAGCAATCTCGGCGCGCTGTACCACGAGCAGCGCAGGTTTGCCGAAGCCGAGCCCTTGAGGGTGAAAGTACTCGACGGGATGCGGCAGAACATGGGCGCCGATCATCCGGCCACTCTCACGAGTATGCACAATCTGGCGACGACCTACGACCGGCTGGAAAGCGGGACGAAGCCGAACGCCTGTATCAGATGTCGATCACGGCCAAGACACGCGTGATCGGGTCCGACACGAGCTGACAGTCCTCTCCGTCGTCAGCGTGGCAGCCATGCTGGTGCGGCGCCAGGGTACGCGTCTGCCGAGCGACGCCTGCTCGATGAAGCCACAGCGCTCGCACCGTTGGAAACCGCGGATCCCAAGGCCGCAACCAGGCTGGTTCGAGGGTTCGTCTCGCTGTACGAAGCCTGGGGAAAACCCGACCAGGCGGCTGTGTGGCGAGGGCGGTTGCCGAAGTCGTGATGGGGCAGGGTGTGCACCGTCGTGCGGATCGCCCCAGCCGATTACGTCCGGTTAGAGGTTTCACCGTCGCGGCGCAACCGCAGCCAGCGTCTTCTCGAGCGCTTCGAGTTGCGCGTTGAATGCGGTCCAGCGGGACTGCTCCTGCGTCATGAGCTGCATCAGCTCCGTCTGGCGCACCTTCAGGTCCGAATCGGCCTTCTCGTTGGCGACCATCTGGTTTTTGAACATCTCGAGCACCGGAGCCATTGCCTTAGGCGGTTCCACGCCGGGTTCGAGGCCCATTAGCTTGAGTATCTCTTCCGGCGCCGCCCGGTTTTTCTCGTTGGCTTGGAGGCTCGTCCTCCACTTCTGACAATTGGCGCCAGACGGTATTGATGCGCTGCTCTTGCAGCTGAAGCCGCGCGACCAGCAACTGGGCACGCAGGCTCGCGGCCGAGGTCTCTCTCAATTCCGTGCGCAAGGCGCGCAACTCATTCAGAACGTCGTCCATCGTCGCAGGCGCCGCAGTTGGTGCGGTCCGCTGCTGCCCGCCGGCGCTGCCGGCTACGCCAACAACCAGAACTGCGCTCAGCACAAACGCGAGATTTTCCTTCGCCAATCTCCCCGAGCTTCGAGCGATGGTGAAGCAGCCGGCGTTCGGACGGTTCGTGGCAGACAAATCTCTAGCTGGTGTTCGCTATCTGGGACGATCCTTCTGCGCACGCCCGTGGCATCCACTACACTAGGCGAGTCGTATCGTGGGCAAGGGGGCGTATTCACCCTTGCGGGGCAGAACCATGAATCGCCCCCCGATCTTGACCGACCGTTCGGCGGCATCGGTACGGGACTTCTGCGGTCATGACGAAGTAGCCCGGCCGACAGGGCGGCATTGGCGTCAGAAGAATACGAGGCATGTTATGAAATTTGGAACGGCGGCCGCGCTCACTGTCCTGCTCGGTTGTCTCGCGCCCCCGGCCGAGGCCCAGACCTCCGCGCGGATCGTCGTGGTTATGGTTGACGACTTGCGCTTTAAACCATCTGAAACCCGGAACGCCGAGCAGCTGTTGGCCCTACTTCGTGACAAGATTGTGACCGAGGCCGACCTCGTCGGGATTGTGTCCACGGGGCCCTCTGGTGTCGCGACGGACCTACACTCTCCCGCCGATCCCCGGAGGCTCAACGACTCGATTCGAAAAATTACGAACGGTCGTCTACTGCCGGTGGTAGAACCAGCCCCCGGAAGCACGGCTCACAGTGCAGATTCCCGCCGCTACGCCCACGTAGCATTCTTGACAGCGACGGACGTCGTCCGGAGCCTCGCAAAAGTGGAGGGAGGGTCCAAGCACTTCGTGTTCGTGAGCTCGGCCGAAACAGCAGCCACGGCGCTCGAAGCGGCGGTTGCGGATCCAGGTGGGGAGCTCGCCCGCGACGTCGCCGAGCTCGCATCCGTGGCTAGGCTCGGGAACGTGACTATGCGGGTAGTCGATGCTGGCGATCTTGCCAGTGCAAACGTGCTTCGACCCCTGAAGTAGTTCGCGTGGCTGTTGCGGCGGAGATGGTACGGCGCGATCGCGTCAGCTGCCAGGGCTCCGGCCTTATGCAGCGCGGGCCGCCCTGAGCCGGTCGAAAAGCCTCCATTTCGCCCTTCGACGATGCCCAGGACGGCCCTTGTTAGGAGCCGACTCACCCAAGGCGAACTCCTACGGCGTAATCACCAGCTGAGGCGCATTAGCCGTCTCCCGTGCACTGAACGCGACATACGGCAGCGTGTCCACCGTGCCCCGCAACGCGATACCAACCGAGTTCTGTCCAGCCGCTCGCAGCGCCTGCACTTGTGCCGTGACGTCGATCTCGTACCACTGGCCGGTCGTGCCCGAGACCGCCACCGTGCCCCACGTGCCCGCCCCGGCGGCCGGCCGGTTGTTCCAGGTCACCGTCGTCTCGGTCCACGCGCTCGTCGAGAGCGGGACGATGGCCGTGGCGACGCTCGCCGCCCGCGTGTCTGACAGCTTTCCGAAGAGGCGCAGCTTGGCGGTTTGTCCGGGTTGGATGCCGCTGATGTCGAGCAGCACGAACGCTTCGCGCAGGTATGCCGTATCGGCGGTGAACTTGATGACGAGCTCAGTGGCGGTGCCATAGTTGGCGCTCGCGTATTGCCCGCCTCGGACGTAGGCGTCGGCCATGATGCGGCTCGCTTCGGTCGATGGTGAGGGCGTCAGGACGAGGATCGTATTGCTGTAGGCCGAATCGCCGGCTGGCGCCGAGGCCCGAACGCGATAGTTGTAGGTCGTTCCGGCCAGGAGCCCGTTCGTGTCCTGGTAGGTGACGACGTTGGGCGCGGTCGTCCCGATCTGCGCCCAGGCGGTTTCGCTCGCCCCGCCGGGCTTGCGCTCGATCTTGTAGCCGGATTCGCCAGTGACGTCGGTCCAGGCGAGATCGATCCGCGTCGGCGAGACCGGGGACGCTGTCAGGTTCGCCGGCGAGGCCAGTGCGGGAGCACTTCCGGCGGTCGTGAAACTCCAGACCGGCCCGTTGATCGCTCGCGCCGGCGCGTTGAACGGCCCGCCACCGTCGCCGATCATGGTCTTGCCGCGAATCCTCCAGTAGTACGTCGTCCCCGGAGCGAGCCCGCCGGGGCACGCCGAAACGAACGGCGCTGGCGGCGCGCAGGGATTGAACGACTCCTTGCTCGAGCCCACGCCAGCCGTCGCCGCGCCGGGCATGAAGTTCTGCGCGACGAGCGGTGGCGGGTTGGTCGTGCCGAAGTAGATGTCGTACTTGTGCGCCCACCAGCCGCCTTCCCACTTCAAGGTGGCCGACGATGCGACGCCGAGCGCAACGTTCGCCGGCGAGACGTTGACCGGGGTTTCCGGCCAACCCGGCGCGTAGTTGATGAACTGCGACGGTGTGATGGTGGTGCCATCCACGCGCTGGTTGTCCCACTTCCTGATGAATTGTGCCTTGAACCAGTCAACGAACCAGCTCTTGCTCGTGAAGTAATTGTGCTCGCGCTGCGTGTCCGACGATGAGGACGTCCAGTTCGACGAGCCGAAGATCGCCATGTCCACGCTGTGGAGCACGACCGACTTCTGATGCATGTCCTGATCGGTATTGCCGTCATTCCATTTGACGGCGATGCCTGCCATGTACATCCGGTCGACGTTGTAGGAGTGCCAGAAGTAGGTCGTATTGCGATACTGCTTCCGGTCCGTGATCAGGCGCACCTGAACACCGGCCGTCGGTCCGGCGAATCAGCTCGTCGGGCACTTTGCCGGAGGTGATGCGGAACATGGCGACGTCGATCTGCTGCGTCTCGTTCTTCATCCGGGCGATGAGGCGATCCTGATAATCCTCGTCCGGTGGAAAGTTCAGCTCGGGATCCAGCTGGCTCCCCGAATACGTCGGGTAATTTCGCGTCAGCGGTTCCGTGATGTTCGCGAGGTTGGCGTAGTGCGAGGTGTTCGTCCAGAGGTCGTCGTACTTCTTCATGAACGTCTGGACGACGATCGGATCGGTCGTGAAGTAAATCGCTTCGTCCACGTACTTGACGTATTCGCCGCCAGGCTCGGACGGCGAGTACGACCCGTTCGAGAAGTTCGCGGCGCTGAAGTGGACGGCGTTCTGCCCCCGGTACATCATCATCTTCCAGTGATTGATGCCGGTCGTGAACTTGTGGCGGATCGGTATCCCCGCGTCGATGAACAACTGCCGCAGGGTCGCGCCAGCGGGGTAGCCCGGATCGGCACGCAGGTCGAGCAGGATCCGCACCGGGACGCCAGCCTGCCAGCGCTTGATGATCTCGCTCGAGTAACGCCAGTCGGTCATGAACCAGTACCAGACATCGATGCCGGCCGTCTCGTTCCGGATCATCTGGAGGATGGTGGCGCGGCAGTCCTCGAAGGAGTTGTCACACAGCCTGTCAGCCGGAGCCACCTGCGCGGCGGCCGGCGTCGCCAACGTCAGAGTCAGCGTGAGGGTTGTAACTGGGATGAGCCAGCTGAGCAGCTTGTGGATGCGGGAGCCGAGTTGGGGGAGCACGTCCTGGGTCCTTTCCGTGTCGCCTATGGGATCGCTACGTTCCTACTGGTAATAACGATCGGGAAGGACCAAAGCGAATACGCCAGGACGAAAATTTTTGTGACGTCGTCCGGAAGTCTCGCTGGCAGCGAACTTGTTCTGAGGTGAGTCTGGTCAGGACGGACGGATTCCGACCGGACTGGCGCCTGCCGGGGAGACGAGCGGCTGAATGTTCCGGATGGCCACGAGAATCAGCACGAACGCCGTCACATGGCACATGCCCATGATGGCGAACACGGTCCCGTAGCCCATGCCGAGATCTAACATCCGTCCCGCCATCAGGTTGGAGACGATCCCGCCCATCGCGCCGCCGAAGCCGACGAGGCCGGCGACCGAGCCGATGCTGCGGCGCGGGAAGATGTCGGTCGGCACGATCATCACGAGCGTGGACCACGATTGCTGGCCGAAGAACGCGATGCTGAAGAGGACGATCGCCAGCTCAACAGGCACGTGCGTGACGAAGATAATCAACGGCATGACCGCCGCGCTCGCGCCGAGCGCGATCTTGCGGGCGGCGTTGATCGTGTGGCCGCGGGTCAGGAGCCAGCTCGAAAACCAGCCGCCGGTCAGGCTGCCGATGCCGGCGGCGGCATACGGAATCCACGCGTAGTAGCCCACCTGCTTCACGTCGAAGCCGCGCGCGTCGTAGAGATACTTCGGCAGCCAGAATAGGTAGAAGTACCAGGCGCCGTCGGTCAGGAACTTCGCCACCACGAGCCCCCAGACCTGACGGAGCCGGAGCAGGCCGAGCCACGGGATCGGCGGCGGCTGCGCGCCGGGCGCCTCCGCGGCCACGTCGCCGATGAGGGCCCGTTCGGCCGCCGAGAGGCCGCGATGCTCCGCCGGCGGGTGATAGGACGCCCACCACCACACGGTCCAGACGAGGCCGGCGACGCCGCAGGTGAAGAAGGCCCACCGCCAATTGGCGCCGAGCACGATCGTCGCGATGAGCGGCGGTGCGACGACGGCGCCGATGGCCGTGCCGGCGTTGATGATGCCCATGGCCGTCGAGCGCTCGCGGGCGGGGAACCACTCCGCGACCGCCTTGGTGGCAGCGGGGAAGCCGCCGCCCTCGCCGGCGCCGAGCAGAAACCGGCTGAGCGCGAGCGAGCGGAATCCCGTGGCCAGGCCGTGGGCCGCGCACGCGAGCGACCAGGCGACCATGATGACCAGGAAGCCGCGGCGCGTCCCGAGGCGGTCGATGAGCGCGCCGCCGCCGGCGTACATCACCCCGTAGGCGGCGAGAAACGCGATCTGCAGCCGCGAGAAGTCCGTGTTGCTGAGCGGGATCTCCTGCTGAATCGCGGCGATGGCGATCGACAGCGCCTGACGATCCAGGTAGCTGATGGCGATCGCGACGCTGATGATGAACGCCATGCGCCAGCGGAGTGAAGTGATGATGCCCCTCCCGTCAGTCGCGCCGCGCCGCGGCGTCGCACCTGCTCGCGCCGCGCCGCGGCGTCGCACCTGAATGATGCGTGTGAGATTATTACCGCGTTTTCGCCTCGCCACCGGTGCCGCCGGGCCGTCCGCGGCCGTATTCACATTTGTCATGACCTCATTAGGGGTCTCTTTGGTCATACTATTGCCGGGTGCACGACGCCACGGTGAGCGCTAAGGAGCCCTCCTCCCCTCGCGTTCACCGTGGTCTTTTCAGCTGTCACGGCCGCAGACGCTCCCCCCACCCGAGCTCCGTTATGATTTCCCGATGTCGCGTCACGCCGTTCGCAGTCTTGCTCGCTCTGTTTCGCCGTCGCGGCGATGTCGTCGCTTCTCGCCGGCCCCAACCGCTACGGCCACTCCGACCGGGTCGAACGCCACATGCTGCCGGCGGTGTCGACCGGCCCGCTCGATCCCGCGTGGAGCCCGGACGGGAAGTGGATTGCGTTCTCGATGCGCGGCGACATCTGGAAGGTGCCCGCCGGCGGCGGCGAAGCGGTCGCGCTGACGCGCGGCCCTGCATATCATTTCGAGCCGGCCTGGAGCCCGGACAGCGCTCGCATCGCGCTCTCGATGGATGTCGATGGCAACCTCGACATCGGCATCGTCAGCGCCCTCGGCGGCGACGTCGAACGGCTGACGACCGACCGCAGGGTGGACGTCGAACCGGCGTGGAGCAGAGATGGCGCCGCGCTGTACTTCGTCACCGCGCGCGGCGGCAACTTCGACATCTATCGGTATCTCTTCGCCGACAAGTCGGAGACGCCGTTCGTTGCCGGTGCCCGCGATCAGATCCAGCCCGCGGTGTCGCCCGACGGAACCACCATCGCCTACGTCAGCCCGGTCGCCGGCAAGTTGGGCACCGGCGGCCTCTGGGTCAGGCCGGTCGTCGAGGGCGGCGAGCCCACGCTCGTGCACTACGAGGAGACCGAGTACCGGGCCCGGCCGGCATGGACGCCCGACGGCCGCGCGCTCCTCTTCAGCTCCGACGAGCCCGGCTCGAACGACATCGCCATCGTGCCGGTCGCCGGCGGCAATCCCGTCTACCTCTCCGCGGATGCGATGAACGAGTTCGCGCCGACGGTGTCGCCGGACGGCACCCGGTTCGCGTTCGTCTCCAACCGCACCGGCCCCTCGACGCTTTATGTCGCTCCAATCGGTGGCGGCCCGTTGGCGTCGTGGTCGGAAGTGGCGCTGAAGTCGCGCAAGTCAGCGGTGGCGACCGGCAGGGTCCGCGGCCGTGTGCTCGGGCCCGACGGCAGGCCGACGTCGGCGCGCATTTATCCGATGGCAGCCGACAAGCGCGCCTACGCGCCTGACGGCGGCTTCCACCGCGTCATCGCCGCCACCGAAACGCATTACTTCCACACGACTGGCACCTTCGAGCTCGAGGTCCCGGCCGGTGCGTTCGCCGTCGAGGCGATGAAGGGCTTCGAGTACCAGCCGGTTTCGACGACGGTGCAGGTGCCGGCCGGGGGCGCCGTAGACGTCACGCTGCGCCTGGCACGGCTGGTGGACGCACCGGCGCGCGGGTGGTACTCCGGTGATACCCACATCCACGACCTGCACCAGGGCCGGTTCGGTCTGTCGCACGAGCAGTTCTTCAACCAGCTGACGGCCGAAGATCTGCGCGTCACGAACGCCCTGATTCACATGGACGGCACGCGGCTGATGGGGCGATGGTCCGACCTCACGGGCAAGCCGCATCCCCTGTCGACCAAGGATCACATCCTGCAATACGGCCAGGAGTTCCGCGGATCGCTCGGTCACATCTCGATGATCGGCATCAGCCGTTACGTGCTGCCGTTCACGGCCGGGAATCCCAACACGGCTTATGCGCAGCCCGAGCTCGATATCCCGTATCTCGACGGCGCGCGCCAGCAGGGCGGCATCGCCGGCTACGTGCATCCCTACAACAATCCCGTGCGGCAGCCGTCTGGCGGCGCGGGGATCCTCATCCCGGTCGACATCGCGCTCGGCAAGGGCGACTTCTACGACATCGGGGCGCTCGTCTCGGACGAGATCGGCTCGGCGGAGATGTACTACCGCTTCCTCAACTGCGGATTTCGCATCGCCGCGACCTCCGGCACCGACAACTTCTCGGATGTGTGGCGCGACCCACCGCCCGGAGCGGACCGTGCCTACGTGCAGGTCCGTGGATCGTTGAGCCTCCAGTCGTGGATCGAGGGGATCAAGGCGCAGCGCACCTTCGGAACCACGGGCCCGCTGCTGTTCCTCGAGGTCGAGGGTAAGGGCCCGGGCGAGGAGATTGCGCTGACGGCGAGCGATCGTCGCGAGCTGGCGGTCAAGGTCGAAGCGGTGTCGATCGCGCCGCTCGAGAAGCTCGAGGTCATCGTCAACGGACGCGTCGCCGCGACGGCGACGCCGACCGACCCTCAGAAGATCTCCTTCAGCGGCAGCGTCGCCGTGCCCGCGGGCGGCTGGATCGCCGCGCGCGTCGTCGGCCCGGCGTCGCGTTACGTGACAGATAGCTACGCGTTCGCGCAGACCAGTCCGGTGTACGTCGTGCGCGATGGCAAGCGGTTCACGTCAGCCGAGGACGCGATCTTCCTGCGTGACGTGGTGGATGCGATCTGGGCGCGCGTCGATTCCCAGCAGACCCGCTGGCGAACGACGGCCGAACGCGAGAAGTTCAAGGCGGCGATCGATCAGGCGCGGGCGGTGTACGACGCGATTGCGAAGCGCTGACCGGCGAGTTACCAGAGCTTGTAGGGCAGCGCCTTGCGATCGAAGGTACATGAAGTAGGGATAGCCCTCGCCGGCGTCGTAGAACGGCCGGAACTTGAGCCGTACGGCGCTCTTGTCGGGCGGGACGACGCGGAAGACGCTCATCGTCTCGCGCGCTTCGGTGTTCGGCTCCGGGGCCGGGCTCAGGATCGCGAGCGGGCGCGACCACTTCTCGGGAACGAGCCAGGTTGCAAGGTCGTCGTCACGCTCGGGGAGTCGGAACGCACCGGCGTGATACGTGCCCTCGAGGACGAGCACGACCGGCCCGCGCATGACCGCGACGCGGTCGGGGTGCTGGCGATCGACTGGTTCCATCCGCATGGTCAGCGGAATCGTCACCTCGACCTTGTCGCCAGCCGTCCACCGGCGCTCGAGTGTCGCCCACGTCCCCGGCCGGCACTCCACATTCGCCGCCGCGCCATTCACCTTTACCGACATGCCGCGCGTCCAGGACGGGACGCGTAGCTTCAGGGCGAAAGCCGAGGCGCGCGCGGGCTTGATCGTCAGGACGCTCGTCTCGGCTTCCGGGTACAGCGTTTCCTGTTCGACGACCACCTTGCCGTCGGCGCGCTTCCCATGTGACGTCGGACGGCAGGTAAAGGTTGACGTAGAGGCTGCCGGCGTCCTTGTAATACGCCAGGTTGTAGTAGTCGGCGATGTTCTGGCTGTACGTGCCCGAGCAGCAGGTGAAGTTGTCCCAGTTGTAGACCTTCATCCCGCCGCCGACGCGGTAGTCGCCGTAGTAGAAGTTGCGGCCGCGTCCGGTGAGGGGAAGCGCGGCGCCGACGCCGTTGTAGAAGAGCCGCTCGATCCAGTCGCCGTAGCGCGCCTCGCCCGTGAACAGCATCAGGTAGCGCGCCATCTTGAAGCCCGCCCACGAGCCGCAGACGATCTCGGCGGTGTCCGACCGCGTATCGAGCGCCCGGCCCAGGCTGCCGTCGGGAGCCATGAACCGCTCGTTCGGACCGTAGCCGCCGGTGGCGTAGAGCTGCGTCTGCCGCAGGTAGTCGTAACCGTTCTTCAGGATTCGCAGGTACGACGGGTCCCCGAGGACGTCGTACGCCATCGCGGCACTGCTGAACGTGTTGACGTGGCTATAAGCGTGGACACCGTGCGCGTCGGTTGGCGATGACGTGCGGGCGAACTTGTCCCACCACGCGTGGTACAGCCAGGCTTCGGCGAAGGTCTTGAACTTCGGATTGCCCGTCAGCCGGTAAGCGCGGAAGAGATTCTCCGAGAGGGTGTACCACTCCTGCGGCACGCCGTAGTAAGCCGTGTTGTGGGAAGGGTCGGCGAGGTTGTTCGATCGATCGAGGGACTTGATCGCGAAGTCCGTCACCTTCTCGAGCAGCGGAACGGCCGCTTCATGGCCGGCGTAGAGCTGCAGGTCAACGAGGCCACACACCAGCTTGTCGTAGGGATAGTGCCGCATCCCGGCATCGCCATCCGGCTTGACGGTCTTTGCCCATTCGGTCGATGAGCGCCACGGCCTTGGCGCGCATCCGCGCATCGCCGGTGGCGCGGTAGAGGCGTGACATGCCGCTCAGCCATTGCCCGAGCACGGAATTGCTGTTGCGGCCGCACCAGCCGCCGAGAACGCGCCCGGGCGCCGGCAGCCCGGCGTCCACACGGTTCCCATGCAGGATGTCGTCATCGGACAACCCCAGGTAGAACTCGCGCGCGGCGTCCGATTGATCCTTCCACCGGCTGGGGCGAAGCGTGACGCCCTGATAGTCGAACGCCTCGATTCTGGCGAGGGCAACGGGATCCCGCCGACGACGGTTGCTGAGCGAGCACGCTCACTCGCGAGGAACATTGCCGCCGGCGCCGCCGCGATGAAGTCCCGACGGTCCATTTCTGGGGCCATGGTGACCAAACCTATGTCGCGTCGCAGACGCGGTCAAGTCAATTGCGGTGATGAATGTATTAGCATTGGCGCCATGTTGAAACCGTGGTTGATCCTGGGCGCCGCCGGGCTCGTCTCGCTGGCCGCCGCGCAGGGGGCTGACAAGGCGCTCCTGTTGAAGCCGGACGATCCGGAGATGAGCCGCCGCGCGCCGGACACGAGCCGGGTCTTGCTCGACACGAGCCGCGGCCGCATCGTCCTCGACATGACGCGTGCGTGGTCGCCGCATGGCGTCGATCGTTTCTACAACCTGGTCCGCCACGGCTACTACGACGAAGCCAGGATCTTCCGCGTGCGTGCGGCCACCTGGGCGCAGTTCGGCATCAGCGCCGATCCGCGCGTAGCGGCCGCCTGGAGGCACCGGACGATTCCCGACGACCCCAGGGTCGTCTCGAACACGCGCGGGACGGTAGCCTTTGCGTTCAAGGATCCCAACGGCCGGACGGCGCAGGTGTTCATCAACCTGAAGGACAACGCCTCGACGCACGACGGCGAGCCGTTTGTCCCGTTTGCGCGGGTCGTCGAAGGCATGGAGGCCGCCGACGCGTTCTATTCCGAGTATGGCGAGAAAGCGGGCGGCGGGATTCGCGGCGGCAAGCAGGACCCAGTCTTTGCGGAGGGCAATGCGTTCTTCCTCCGCGAGTTTCCCAAGCTCGACTACATCAGGCGGGCGACGATCGTTCCTGTAGCTGCCGGCCGGCGAGCTGGAGCTACTGCGACGACGTTGACGTCCGTCGCCCCGCCTTCTGCTTCTCGACCATGGCCCCCACATCGGCCAGCAGTTTCTTGGCGTCGTAGACGATGCCGTCTTTGATCGTGGACCTGATGCCGCCGATCCATTCCGGCTTGCCGGTCTGATCGTTGAGCCTCAGCGCGCCGGTGCCGTAGAGCACTTTCAGGTTCTTCAACGGATTCTGATCGACGATCAGCATGTCGGCCAGCAGCCCCGCGCGGACGACTCCGCGGTCGATCGGCTTTCCTGCGGCTTCGGCGAGCGTCATCGCCGGATTGTAAGTGGCCGCCTGGATGACCTCGAGCGGGTGGAAGCCCGCTTCCTGCACCAGTTCCATCTCGTGGATGTTGCCGAATCCATAGGTGTTGTAGATGAACGCCGCATCGGCGCTGATCGTCACCCGTCCGCCCATCTTCTTGTAGTCGTTGAGCAGCCGGAACCACACCTGGTAGAAGTTGCGCCACGCGATCTCGTCGTCGAGCGTCCAGTAGTACCAGTACGATCCGTGTGTGCTGCGGCTCGGCGAATAGAAGTCCATCAGCGATGGCAGGGTGTAGCGCGCATGCCAGTCGGCGTTGCGCATGCGCATGAGGTCGCGGCCGGCGGCATACGCCGTCATCGTCGGGTCGAACGTCGTGTTCAGCTTGCGATGCTCGGCGAGGTAGGCTTTCCACTCGGGGCTGCCAGGCGGGTAGATCTTGTCCCACAGCCGCGCCACCTGCCCGAACCGCATCTGCTCGTCGTCATTGACTTGATCGACCGGCCACGGCTGCACGACGTAGTCGCGGAGGAGCGCCTCGAAGTGGCCGTAGAAGTGGGTCACGGTCTGGAGGCCGAGCTTCGCGGCCGTGAGCGCGTTCATCTGGGCGACGCCGGTCTGCTGCAGGTGCGCCGTCGAGCCGAGGTTGTGCTTCTTCGCCTCGTCGAGCAGCGCCGCCATGATGTCGGGCCGCTGCGGCCCCGACCTTGAGTCCTTCGATGCCGTTCGCGGCGCCCCAGCGCACCCACTCGCGAGCGAGCTCGGGCGTGTCGGTGGCGCCCTTGCCCCAGCCGGCGCCAGGCCGCTGATAGTTGACGAGCCGCGGCGCCACGATCTCGTTGCGGTTGCTGCGCTCGCGCTCGCTCACGGTGAGGGCGTGCTCGGTCAGCGGCACGCCCCGTACCGTCGTGATGCCGTGCGCGAGCCACAGCTTGTAGGGATATCGGCGTCGGGATTCTTCGGGGCGCCGCCGGCATGCTCGTGCAGGCTGACGAATCCCGGCATGACAGTACATGCCGGTCGCGTCAACCTCGAGATCGGCGTTCTGCGGCGCGCGTCCGGTGCGGAGCGGCAAGACCGGGCGTGCCGGCGCTGCGAATCGACTGGATGCGATTGCCTTCGACGATGATGTCGACCGGGCCGACCGGCGGCGCGCCGGTGCCGTCGATGAGGATGGCACCGCGAATGGCGAGCGTCTTGAACCGGCCCGCGGCCGCTTGCCGTGGCGGCGCGGCCGCGCCGGCGCCGGCGTGCAGCGGCGTTTCTGCGCTCGGCTCCGTTCCACCGTATCGCCGAGATGCGGCCTCACCGGGTGGCCGCGAACGGGCGCCCCGGTGCGCGCGGGCCGTCTCCAGTGACACGGGCCTTCGGCCCGAGCACGAACTGGGGCTGATTCGCGGACGGGACCCGCACCCAGCGACTCACATCTCGCTGACGTCCTCCTAGGCCTTTCTCACCGCCGGATCGCTGATGCGAAGAGCATTGCGGCGGATGCGGCTGCGCAACTCCACCGGTTCCAGCGCGGCGATCGGGCTGCGCTGCGTCTGCTTGTCGGTGAAGCCCTGATCCCAGTTGAAGGCGCGCACGATCTTGATGAGCTCGCGTGCCGTGTCCGACACGTAACCCTGGTCGCGATAGATCATGAGCGTGCGGCGGGGCACGGCGAGCTCGCGCAGCGGGATGCGTACGAGCGTGCCGTCGCGCAGCTCCTGGCGGACCGTGATGCCGGGCACGAACGCCATGCCGACTTCTTCCTGGACGAAGCTCTTGATGTTCTCGAAACTCCAGAGCTCGGCAACGATCCGGCAGCGGGTGCCGTTCTGCTCGAAGAGCCGCAGGATCGTCTCCGCGGTCGTGCTGCAGAGATGGTGGAGCACGAACTGCTCCGACGCGAGGTCCCGGATGCGGACCTCGGTCTTCGCCGCCAGCGGATGCTTGGGCGAGGCGATGCACATCATCTCGTCGGAGTGGACGTCTACCCACTGCAGCTCGTGGAAGGCCGGTTCGTCTTTCACGAAGCCGACATCGACTTCGCGGTCCATGACCTGGCGCGGAATTTCGTTGAGGCGGCTGCGATAGATGCCGACCTTGATGTCGGGAAACTTCTGCAGGTAGCTCTTGAGCGGTGCCGGCAGCAGGTAGACGGCGGCCGACTCGTGCGCGGCGATGGCGAGCGTGCCGGCCTTGAGCGACTTCAGCTCGGTCACCTGCCGCAGCGCCTCGTCGCGCAGGTGCACCATGCGGCGAGCGTAGTCGGCGAGCACGCGCCCGGCCTCGGTGAGCGACACCTCGTGCACGTCGCGGGCGAAGAGCGGCGCGCCGACCTCCTCTTCGAGCTTTTTGATGCTCTGACTGACAGCCGGCTGCGTCCGGCACACGCGCTCGGCCGCGCGCGTGAACGTGCGCTCTTCGACTACGGCCAGGAAATGCTCGAGCTGCAATAAATCCATTGAGTGCTCCCCCGAGATGCCGAGAATGTCGAACCCGAGATACTGTCGATTATCGCCGTGGAACCGCCGCCGCCGGAATCGCTGGGACTTTCTGGACGACGCCCTTCTCCTGCACGAGCTTTTCCATGTCCGCGAGCTCCGAGGGCAGGAAGTCGGTGAAGTTCTCGACCCCGGTCTCGGTGACGACGACCGTGTCTTCGTAGCGCAGATAGAGGTTCTCGTCGCGCACCCAGAGCTGGGGATCGACCGAGAATACCTGCCCAGGCTTGAGCGGCTCGCCGCTGTAGCGGCCGACGTCGTGCACCGCCATCCCGACGGTGTGCGAGAACACGCCGCCGCCGGTCTCGACGAGCGTCCGGGCCGCCTTCTCGAACGAGGGCTTCGAGAACTTGGTGCGCGCGAACACCGGTTCCATCGCCGTCTTGGCCTCGTCCATGATCTGCCGGCTGGTGACGCCCGGGCGGATGCGGGTCATGACGGCGTTGCGGTATTCGAGGATGAACTGCAGGAGCTCGCGCTGCCAGGGCGCGTACTTGCCCGTTGACCGGCCACACCCGTCCGATGTCGCTCGTGTAGTAGCGGTAGTCCGGCGCGTAGTCCATGAGCACCAGGTCGCCGTCCTTGAGCGCGGACGTGTTGCGGAAGTAGTGCATGTTGTTGATGTTCTCGGTGCCGCTCGCCGTGATCGAGCGATAGCCCTCGAGACGGGCGTCGTTGACGAGGAAGACGTAGCGCGCCGCGGCGTCGAGCTGATACTCGGTGACGCCGGGCTTCGGTGCTGCGCATCGCTTCCATCATCGCGAGGCCGGCGATCTGCGACGCGCGGCGGAGCATGGCGATCTCGCGCGGGCTCTTGAGGCTCCGCATCTCGTCGAGGATCGGGTTCAGGTTGCGGACCTCGGCGCGCGCCTGCCGCGCGCGCAGGAGCTCGACGAAGCGTTTCTGCCGCGAGACCGCGCCGTCCCAGAAGTCGTTGACGCGCGCGGTCTCGGCCGACACCAGCTCGCCGCGGCTCTGCCCGAGGTTCTCGGCCGGGCTGAACTCGGCGTAGATGGCCGGCGGCACGGCGCCGCGGCCGCCCGTCCTCCGCTGGCGCCACCGGCTCCGGCGCCGCCGCGGTCGCGAGCGGCCAGCCGGCGATCGCCATCGCCTCGACCGACGCCACTTCGTCCGCACCCGACACCCGCTTCACGAGCTCGACGTCGTCGGCCGAGAGCACGCGCCCCTCGGCGGCCTCGAGCCGCTGGTTGCGAGGCGGAGGTAGATCGTGGCTTTCTTGGTCCGGCCGTCGAGCAGCAGGTAGGCGCCCGGCGTTTCGATGCCAGACAGGTAGTAGAAGGTGTTGTGCTGGCGGGGGAGGGTGAAGCCTTCGGTCTGGTGAACCCCCTGCACCACCGCGACGGCGTTGTCGCCAATCTTCGCGAACACCTGGGCGTGCCGGCGCGCGGAATTCTTCCGCGGGAAAGTCGGTCTGGTGGTACTGCGCGGCCACGGCGGCTGGGACGAACAGCAGCGCGGCCGCAATCGGCGCCAACCTCATCAGGGCTCCTCGGTTGTGAGACGTGCACCGATTGTAGGCGGAGCAGCCAGTTATGAGCGCATCACTTTTTCACATGTACCCATGGGCGCATCACTATTATCGATTTGCTACCGTCGTCACTGCGCTGCAGCATCTGCGTCATCCGCTCGGGCGTGCCTGCCGGGCGGGGGAGGTGTTGTTCATGACGAGAATGCCGTCTGTGGCCGTGGCCTTACTACTACTATCTCGCTGGACCCGCGACCGCGCAGGAGCAGCGCGGCGTCGATCGAAGGTACGATTCGCGACAGTTCCGGCGGCGTGCTGCCGGGCGTGACGGTCGAAGCGCGCAGCCCGGCGCTGGCCGGCGTCGAGAGCACGGTGACGCGACATCGCCGGGACTCTACCGGTTTCCGGCGCTGCGGCCCGGACGCTACGAAGTGACGGCGACGCTGCAGGGATTCCAGCCGGCCAAGTCCGCGGATGTCCGGCTCGAGCTCGGACAGGTTCTGAAGATCGATCTGGCGATGGCGGTCGGCGGCGTGTCCGAGACCGTCAAGGTCACCGGCGAGCCGCCGCTCATCGACGTCAAGCAGAACTCGGCCGGCGCGAACGTCGCAGGCCGAGACCATCGAGCGCATTCCGAAGGGCCGCGACTTCGCCGCGCTCGTCACGTCGGCGCCCGGGATCACCAGCGAGGCGCGAAACCGCGGCATCCAGATCGACGGCGCCAGCGGCGCCGACAACCGGTTCCTGATCGACGGCGTCGACACGACGAACCTGTTGAACGGCACCTCGGGCAAGGCCCTGCCGCCGGACTTCGTCGACACCGTGCAGGCCAAGGCCAGCGGCTACGCCGCCGAGTACCGCGCCTCGCTCGGCGGCGTGATCAGCGCGATCACCAAGTCGGGCGGCAACAGCGTATCACGGCGGCGCCGGCATCTACTACACCGGCGACAACCTGCAGGGCGACGTCCGCCAGACGCTGCGGCTGAACCCGTCGAACACGAACGTCGCCGAGTACGTCACGACGCCGCTCGACGACTACTCGAGCCCGGAGCCGATCTTCGATCTCGGCGGCCCGATCCTCAAGGACCGCGCTGTGGTTCTACGTCGGCTACGACCCGAGCTGGACCAACCGCACGCGGACGGTGCTCTTCAACAGCACCCGCCAGCTCGGCACGTTCAGCCAGAAGCCGCAGACCAACCTCATCAACTACAACGTCAGCGGCCAGATCACCAAGAACCTGCGCGGCCGGTTTGCCGCGTCGAACCAGCGCGACAAGGGCGGCTACGCGCTGCCGGCGTCCGGGCCGCTCGGCGTCAGCACCGTCCAACCCGGCGCTCTTTCCCGTCGGTCATCCGCCGCGACACGTCGAACGATTCGTACTCGGGCGTCGTCGACTGGGTCGTGAACAACAAGACCTACGTCAACCTGACGGTGACGCGCTTCAAGGTCGATCAGCACGACGTCGGCACGTTCAGCACGGCGCTGCGGCACGTCTTCCAGGCGTCGACGAACATCTGCAACCCGACCGCGGTTCCGGGCTCGACCGGTTGCCCGTTCCCCGAGATTCCCGCCAGCCTGCAGCAGGTGAGCGGCTACGCCGACAACCCGTCGAGCTCGCAGTTCGTGCGCGGCGGCTTGAGCCGGTTCAACGTCAACGCCGACGTCACCCGCTACGGCAACTGGCACGGCCAGCACACCCTCAAGGGCGGCTTCCAGGTCGAGCGCATCGTCGACGACACGCTCTCGGGCGAGCAGGCGGCGACGGTGCAGCTGTTCTGGAATCAGTCCTACGCGCTCAACGACGGCCGCCGCATCAGCGGCAAGTACGGCTACTACAACGTCGTGCGCTTCGTGACGATCGGCGACATCGAGTCGAACAACGTCGGCCTGTTCGTGCAGGATGCGTGGACGCTCAACCGCAAGCTGACGCTGAACCTCGGGCGTCCGCACCGAGAGCGAGGACGTGCCGTCGTACCGCGCCGACAATCCGGGCGTCGAGTTCAACTTCGGCGACAAGATCGCGCCGCGCGTCGGCTTCGCCTACGACGTGCGCGGCGACAGCCAGTGGAAGGTCTACGGCAGCTGGGGCGTCTTCTACGATCTGATGAAGCTGACGATCGGCCGCGTCATGTTCGGCGGCGACAACTGGGTCAACTACTACTACACGCTCGACACGTTCGACTGGCCGTCGATCTCGTGCGGCGACGGGCAGCCCGGCAGCGGCTGTCCGGGCTCGTTCATCACGCAGTTCGACTTCCGTCCCGTGGCCAACAACCCGACGCACGACCTGGTCGATCCGGACCTCAAGGCGGCCCGGTCGCAGGAGTTCACGCTCGGCATGGATCACGAGCTGAACCGGACGATGTCGGTCGGCGTGCGCTACGCGCACAAGTGGATCGACTACGCGATCGAGGCGGTGTGCAACTTCACGCCGAGCGGCGAAGAGGACTGCGGCGTCAACAACCCCGGCTTCGGCAGCGAGCTCGGCACCTATCCGCTCGGCCGCAGCAACCCGGCGCAGCCGCCGGCGGTGCGCGACTACGACGGCATCGAGGTCCGCCTGCGCAAGCGGCTGGCGAACCGGTGGTCGGCCGACGTCAGCTATCTCTACAGCTACCTGCGCGGCAACTGGTCGGGCATCGCCAGCTCCGACGAGGCGGTCGGCAGCCTGCAGCCGAACTCCGGCCGGTCGTTCAACCTGCTCTACTACTCGTACGACACGCAGGGCAACCCGACCAACGGGCGGCTCGGGCACCGATCGGCCGCACCAGTTCAAGGTGCAGGGCACCTACGACTTGCCGTGGGGCACGATGGTCGGCGTGAACGCGCTCGTCGAGAGCGGCGTGCCGCGGTCGACGATCATGAGCCAGAAGAACATCAACTTCTTCCCCTACGGCCGCGGCGATCTGGGCCGCACGCCGACGTTCTCGCAGGTGGATCTGCTGCTGCAGCAGGATTTCCGCCTGCCGGGCAGCACGCGCGTGACCATCGGCCTCAACGCCATCAACCTGTTCGATCAGAAGACGGTGACGGGCTATCAGGCACGACGCCGTATCGCGACGGGTTCAACGTCGCGGACGCGACGTTCTTCGGCGGGTTCGATCCCGCGGCGGTGGCGGCGGCGCAGAACTTCCGGCCCGACGCGCGCTTCGGCATGGCCAGCGGGTTCCAGGATCCGAGGGTCATCCGGCTGCAGGCGAAGTTCTCGTTCTAACGGTCACGGAGATCGCGCGGCAGGAGCCGCGGCGTCCCGCGGATGGCCACGGCTGCCGAAGTGCCGGAGGTCGAGGGTCGCGATCGACTGCGCGTGCAGCCGTTCGGCAAGGGCCATGACGACGGTGTCCACGAGGCCGAGGCGAAGCGCGCGGTGACGTCGCGCGATCTCCCGCGCGCGCGTCAGGTCCGCTTCCGTACCCCACTCGATCTGGAAAGCACCGGAGGCGAGATCGTCGAGCCAGGCTTCTTGCGCCTTGGCGCTCACGTGCGCGCCGACGAGGTAGTCCACTTCCGGGAGGATCGCCCACGGAAGCACCCAGCTCGTCGGGTGCTCGTCGAAGAGCTTCAACAGCGTGGCGTGATGCCGGTCGGACTTGTCGATCAGGGCGAGCATCGCGCCCGTGTCCGCGACGATCACCGGCGGGGCAACCCTGCGAGCAGTTCCTCCGCCCGCTCGCTGAGATCGCTGCGCTTGCTGGCGAATCTGCCGATGCTCGCCGGACGTCGCCGGACATCATGCCGGGCGACATACTCGGCAACCGCTTCGCGCACGAGCTGCGCCGGCGCGACGCCCTTCGCACCGGCGAGAATTTTCAGCCGCCGGTAGTCGCCCGATTCGAGATAGAGCGTGGTTTTCTGTCTGGGCATATGGCTGCCATATATGGTATCAGAAGCGTGCAAGGGGCCAGGGGGCCAGCGTGCCTCTGGCACCCTGGCCCCTTTAGCACCCTATCCATCCCTCAGCACTCGTGCCGGGTCGATTCGCGAGGCTCGCCAGGCTGGAATCCAGCCGGCGAGCGCTCCGATCGCCCCGAGCACGAACGCGGCGGCGGTCATCGTCAGGGGGTCTCGCGGCGGGAGTCCGTAGAGCAGGGGAGCGACGAGCGTGGACGCCCAGAAGCTCGTGCCCAGGCCGACGAGGACGCCCAGGCCGACGAGGAGCGCGACGCGGCCGAGCACCATGCCCACGACACCAGACGGGGCCGCGCCGAGGGCCATGCGGAGACCGATCTCGCTTCGCCGCCGGCTGACGGCGTACGAGGTCACACCGTAGAGCCCGAGTGCGGCCAGGAGCAGCGCCAGGATGCCGAAGAATCCCGAGAGCATCGCGACCAGGCGCTCCTGCGTCAGCGCGGCGTCGACTTGATCGGCGATCGGCCTGAACGTGATGGCGACGCCGCCGTTCACGCCCGTCAACGCCGCGGCCAGGCCCTTCGTCAGCAATGCCGGGGCACCGCTCGCCGAGCGCACGCTGAGCGAGGCCGACGAGGGCGGCGCCTGGATCTGCTCGAACGGCAGGTACATCGTCGCCGGCACGGGCTCGCGCAGCGAACGATACACGGCATCGGCGACGTAGCCGACGATCTCGCGCTCGGGATTGGGGCTGCTCGGGCGCGCGGGCTCGCGCACGCGGCGGCCCATCGGGTTTGCGCCGCCGGTGAACTTGCGCGCGAACGCCTCGTTGACGATGACGACTGCGGGCGCGCCGCGCTTGTCCGCGGCCGTGAAGTCACGTCCGGCGAGCATCTTCGTGCCGTACGTCTTGAACCAATCGGGGCTCACGAAATTCACGTAAACGCCCTTGTCGGCGATCTCGATGGGCTTGCCGTCGAGCAGCTCGAGCCGGTAGCTCCACGTGCTGCCGCTCACCGGCGTGACGACGGAGAGCGCTGCTCCCGCCACGCCAGGCGTGGCCGCCGCGGCCTCCCGGAGCCGGACCAGCAGGTCCGCGCGCATGTCCGGTTCGAGTTGCAGGGGCTGGATGTTGACGGACGCGACCAGTATGGGCTGCCGGTCGAAGCCGAGGTTGAGGTTGGCGAGCGACGTGAACGTGCGCACGAACAATCCCGCGCCGACGAGCAGCACCATCGAGAGCGCGACCTGGACGACGACGAGCAGGTTGCCGAGCGCGAAGCGGTGCTGGCCGGCGATGCCGCGGCCCTGGGTCTTCATCGCGTCATGCGGATCGACCCGTGTGGCGCGCAGAGCGGGGACGGTCCCGAAGATCACCGCCGTGGCGATGGCGATGCCGGCCGTGAACCCGAGAACGCGCCAGTCGAGGGCCATCTCCAGGTGGACGTTGTTCGTCGCTGTCGACAGTTGCCGTACGAGCAGGCTGCTGAACCAGCGCGCGAAGAGGAGCCCGAGTACGGCGCCGAATCCCGAGAGCACGAGGCTCTCGCTCAGAAGTTGTCGCGCCAGCCGGGCGCGGGAGGCGCCGAGCGCCAGGCGCACGCTCAGCTCGTGGCGCCGCGCCGTCGCGCGCGCGAGCAGCAGGTTGGCGATGTTGGCGCACGCGATGAGCAGCACGAGGCCGACGACGACCATCAGCGTGGTGAGCGGCCGTTGATAGCGAGCGCGCAGTCCGGAGCTGCCGGTCGCCGCCGCGTCGAGCGCGAGCGGTTCCTTCAGGTAGTTCTGCTTGTCGTCCTCGCGCCAGTCCTGCGGCATGGTGGCCTCGCGCACCTGTGGCTGGACGCCGCGCAGCGCCGTCTGCGCCGACTCGAGCGACTGGTCGGCTCGCAGACGGCCCATCACGTTCAGCCACCAGTTCGAGCGGCGATCGAGCGAGCTCTCTTTGCCGCGAATGAGCGGCTCGGTGCCGAGCGGGATGGCGACGTCGAACGTGCGCCCGACGTCGACGCCGAAGAACCCCGGCGGCGTGACGCCGACGATCGTGAACGGCACGCGTTCGATGACGAGCGGCCGGCCGATGACGTCAGACGCGCCGCCGAAGCGCCGCTGCCAGAACGCGTAGCTGATCACGGCGACGGCACCGTCCGGGCCGCCGCCTCGGCGGTCATCGTTGGTCGTCCACGTGCGGCCGAGGATGGCCGGGACGCCGAGCACCTCGAAGTACCGTCCGGACGCCCACACGCCGTCGACGAACTCGGTCGGCCCGCCCTGAGCGAGGTTGAAGCGCGTGCTCGACCAGGCGATGGCACCCTCGAAGAGCTCGGGGCGATCGCGGATGGCTTCCCAGATTGGGTTCGTCCAGCTCGTCCTGCCGTTGGGCAGTTGGCCTACCATGACGAGGCGCTGCGGATCCTTGACCGGCAGGGATCGCAGCAGCAGGCTGTCGAGAATCGAGAACATCGCCGTGTTCGCGCCGATTCCGAGCGCCAGCGACAGGATCGCGACCGCCGAGACCACCGGCGCCGCCTTCATGGCCCGCAGCGCATTACGAATTTCGTGCATGCTCGTGTTTGACGGGTAACGGATTGCTTTAGTTGGCCCTCCTTCGCTCGATGACAATACGAGCTACGGAGGGCTAATCCGCCCATCATATTTAGCAATTGCCGCCCGGAGCCGGAGTCGATCAAGAATCAAGGGTTGGACGGTCAGGAGGAAGAGCTTGAAGCTCGAAGGCGTATACTCGGTGCTCCCCACGGCGTTCACGGCGGCTGGCGATCTGGACGATGCCAGCCTGCGTCGGGTGGTCGATTTGTTCATCGGCGCGGGCGTGAACGGCGTGACGGCGCTCGGCGTCACCGGCGAAGTGGCGCGGCTCGACGACTCGGAGCGCCGCCGCGTGCTCGAGGTCGTGACCAGCCAGGTGGCCGGCCGGATCGGGGTCGTGGCGGGGACGACCGCCGAAGGCACCCGGACGTGCATCAACTACAGCCGGCACGCGAAAGAGGCCGGGGCGACGGCCGTGATGGTCAGCCCGCCGCGCATGCCGAAGCTGAACTCGGACGCCGTGCTGCGTCACTTTCACACGTTGGCCGAGGCCGTGGACATCGAGATCGTCGTGCAGGACTACCCGCCGATCTCGGGCTACGCGATGGAGCCCTGGCTGCTGGCGAGAATCGCGAAGGAGATTCCGCGCGCGCGCACGATCAAGCTGGAGGATCCACCGACGCCGTTCAAGACGTCGCGCATCCTGAGCGAGGTCGAGAAGATCGGCGGGGTCGAGGATGTCCGGATTTTCGGCGGGCTCGGGGGCGTGTTCCTGCTGGAGGAACTGCTCGCCGGGGCCACCGGGGCGATGACCGGCTTTGCGTTTCCCGAGATGCTCGTGCAGATCGTCGGCCTGTATCGGGCCGGCAGGGTCCAGGACGCGGCGGACGTCTTCTATCGCGCCGTGCCCCTCATGCGCTTCGAGTTCCAGGAAGGGATCGGGATGGCGATCCGCAAGGAAGTACTCCACAAGCGAGGCGCGCTCGCGAGCCCGGCGACCCGGGCACCTGGTGCCGCGCTCGACAAGACGACGCGCGAGGCCCTCGATCGCGTGCTGGCATGGGTTGAGGCCAACGGGAGCGTGGCACATGGCAAGGTCTGAAGCAGGCGTCGCAAGCCCGGCTCCGGGGGAGCTCAACACGATACAATCCGAGCCGCGGAGAGCGATGGATCTGGGATTGAAAGGGAAAGTCGCGATGGTCGCCGGCGCGAGCCGCGGCCTTGGGTTCGCCGTGGCGCAGGCGCTCGCGAACGAGGGCGCGCTCGTCTCCATCGCCTCGCGCGATGAGGCCTCGATCTGCGCCGCCGCCGAGCGTCTCGGCTCGAAGCAGGTGCTGGCCACGCCCCTCGACGTCAAGTCGGCCGACGGCATCCTGCGCTGGACGCGCGCGACCGAGGACCGCTTCGGCGGCGTCGATCTGCTCTTCGCCAACGGCGGCGGGCCACCAGCGGGCGCGGCCCTCTCGTTTGACGATGCGGCGTGGCAGGGGGCCGTCGATCTGCTCCTCTTCAGCTCCTTGCGCATGGTGCGGGCGACGGTGCCCTCCATGATCGCTCGCGGCGGCGGAGCCATCCTGATGTCCACGTCGTCGTCGGTCAAGGAGCCAATCCAGAATCTGGGGTTGTCCACGGTGCTGCGTGCGTCGGTGTCGGCCCTGGCCAAGACACTCGCGCTCGAGCTCGCCGCATCCGGCATCCGCGTCAATCAGATCATCCCCGGCCGCATCGACACCGACCGCGTCCGCCAGCTCGACGAGATCAACGGCAAGAAGCAGGGGCTGACCGCCGAACAATCCAAGGCCAAGTCCATGGCCACGATTCCTCTGGGCCGCTACGGCGAACCGGACGAGTTCGGCCGGGTCGCGGCGTTCCTGCTGTCCAGTGCCGCGTCCTACATGACGGGCGCGACGGTGCAGGTGGACGGCGGCCTCATTCGCAGCGTGCTCTAGACTCCAGTCCGACCACTACCCGGGGATCCTTCTTCAATGAGCGTGATGAGAAAGGCGCTGCTCGCAGCGTCGACCAATCCGTGGCTGCGCGACCACGTGACCAAGTGGGGCTTTGTGCGCAGGTCGGTCACCCGGTTCATGCCCGGCGAGCGGATCGAGGACGCGATTCAGGCCGCCAAGGAACAGCAGAAGCTCGGGATCAACACCATCCTCACGCGGCTCGGCGAGAACCTGACCAAGGCCGAGGAATTCGAGGAAGTCACGCCAGCACTACCTCGAGGTGCTCGACAAGGTGAAGGCGGCCGGCCTCGACGCCCACATCTCGATCAAGCCGACCCAGCTCGGCCTCGACCTCGATCGCGCGCTCTGCGAGCGCAACATGGACCGGCTGGTCGAGCGCGCCGAGCAGCTCGGCAACTTCGTGTGGATCGACATGGAAGGGTCACCGTACGTCGATCCGACCATCGAGATCTTCAAGCGCTCCAGAGCCAAGAGCGCGCGCGTCGGGATCGCGATTCAGGCGTACCTCTTCCGGACGCCGAAAGACATCGAGGCCATGATCCCGCTCGGGCCGGCCGTCCGCATCGTCAAGGGCGCGTACCTCGAGCCGCCAGACATCGCGTATCCGAAGAAGTCCGATGTGGACGAGGCGTTCTATGCGCTGTGCACCCGCCTCATGGCCGCCGACGCGCAGCAATCCGGGACGCTGCTGCACATCGCCACGCACGACATCCCGCTCGCCGAGCGGCTGAAGGCCTACATCAAACAACACAACGTCCCCGCGTCGGCCTACGAGTTCGCGATGCTCTACGGCATCCAACGCCAGCAGCAGCTGCGCCTGGCGACGGAAGGGCAGCGCCTGCGCGTCCTCATCAGCTACGGCGAGTACTGGTTCCCGTGGTACATGCGCCGCCTGGCGGAGCGCCCGGCGAACGTGTGGTTCGTGGTCCGGACGATGTTCGGGTAGCTGCTCTGAGCCCTGCCTTGTAGCGCAGCTCAAAGATAAACAAGAGATGAGGAGAGCAGGAGGCTTCTCCTGCTTTCCTGTTTCTTTCTTACATGAGTTAGGAGGGCAGGAGACTTTAGGGTTTTGCAGGAGATCAGGAAGGTGGGTGCCTTTGAGACCCAATTGTCCTGGGCTCGTGATCTCCTGTAAGCGATCCCGACAGGGAGTGGAGTCCGGGCTAGAAACTGAACCCCGAGCTCAGATGGACCCTCGTGTCGCCGTCCCGCAGGCCGTGCGCGACGTCGAGGTTGATGCGGACGACGGTTGCGATCAGGAATACTCCGCCGCCGACGCCTTGATGCCAGGTGGCGTCTTTCATCGACTGTCCCACGTTGAAGGCTTTGCCGGCGTCCATGAACGCCGTGAGGCCGATCTTGGCCCCGCTGAGGACCGAGGTGATCGGCACGCGCAGTTCGGCCGACGACACGAACATGCGGTCGCCGTCGAACGTGCCGGTCCGGAATCCACGCAGGTTCGAGGCGCCGCCGAGGAGCAGCCGCTCGTAGTCGGGGAGCGTCCGATCCGCCGACGAGGTACTGCACGCGGCCGGCGAGCACAGCCTGGCGGATGACGCCGAGATATCCCCGCGCCTCGGTCGTGTACTGGTTGATCGGGTCGGTGAGGCTGCGGACGTGCAGGCCGGTCCAGCTCGCGCCGAGCATGACGGCGTTGCGCGGAAACGCCGGGTCGCCGCGCGTGTCGAGCGCGACATTCGCGCCGAGGGTCCACAGCCGATCGTTGGTCGGACCGAACTCGACCGTGCCCTGCGAGGTTTCGACGCCCGTGCGCACGAGGCCGGCGAAACTGCGTTCGGCGCGCGCGGTCCACTCGACCCGCTGATCGTCGAGCTCGAAGTGCGGGTTCTCGCGTTGTGAGATGCCGAACGTGGATCCGATGCGGGTGAGCGGCCCCTTGGCGAACGTGCGCTCGAACTCGAGCGCCGCCTGGCGCGTTCCGCCCCACGTGAGCGGCACCGACAATCGCTCGCCCGCGCCCAGCAGATCGATCGTGCTCACGCGGCCCCCATACGTGAACCCATACCCATCGTCGTACCCGAGAATCGGCAGGAACATCAGCCGGCTCTTCGCCCGCGCCCAGCCCCACGCCGATGGCCGTTCGTCGATGGTTTCCGACGTGAAGCCCGGGCGCTCGTGAACGAGGAGGATGAGCGCGATGTCGGTCGTGCTCTCGAGCGAGCGATAGCGCTTGCGAACCTCGACGGACTCGAAGTGCCCGCTCGCCTTGAGCCGCTGTTCGATGTCGCGTAAGCCGTCTGCGGGCAGGGGTTGTCCGACGCTGATGCCTGCGAGCTTGATGACCTCGTCGTCGCGCACGTACGCGTTGCCGTGTATCCGGATCTCGGAGATGACTTCCGCCTGTGGGTCGTCTTCGGACGAGTCGAGCTCTGGAACGTAGGGACCTGACGGCTCGTCGTCTTCGTCGCGTTCGTGGGTAGAGGTCGGCGGGAGATCGGGCGCTTTATCGGGCGGTTTCGGGATTCGGATCAGCGACTTGACGTCCGCCTGCTTGTAGTCCGAGAACCGTCGCGCGTAGGCGGCTTCGAGCGAGCCCATCGCCATCGTGACGCCGGCGTGGATGTTCATCTCACGCGGCAGCCAGATGCCCGGGAAGGGTTGTCCCATGGTCATCGACGCGTGGATGTCATCGACTTTGACGAACCAGCCCGCGGGCAGAAAATCCATCCACACGTTGTCGAACGTGTACTTGACGATCTGGTGCTCGACGGGGTCGACCCACAGCGTCACGAGCGCCGTCTTGTTCATCTGACGATCGATCCGCTGTTCCAACTCACGCTCGCGGTCCGATTGCTGACGCTTCCGCTCGCGCTCCCGCCGCTCGCGTGATCCGTCTCGGTCGTCGTCGTTGTCGTTGAACATCTGCTTCGGGTAGTACTCGATGCGCAGCACCGGCTGGCCGTCGAGCTGTTCACGGCCGGCCAGGTAGTAGTTGCCCGGCTCGAACTTGAACTCCATGAAGTAGGCTTCGGACACGAAGCGGGGGGTGGGCACCGGCGTGGCGCCGGCCGGGCTCGCCGGGTCGTCGGCGGTCACTGCCGGATCGGGCTCGGGCGCCTCAGGCTTGTCGCCCTTGTCTTTGGCGTCCTTGCGCTCGAGCCTCCGGCGCTCGCGGCGGACCCACGTGTCCTCGTATTCCTTGCGGGCGGAGTCGCCGACGGTCACACCGTCAAAGCGCACCGGGCTGCGGACGTGGAGGCCGTCGCGGACATACCACGTGAACTCGCGCTTCTGGCGATAGACCGGCATGCGCGCGGGACCGAGGACCTCGAATTGCTCGCTCTCGTCGAGGACATACTGCTCGAGCGTCTGACGGTTGACCTCGCGCCGCTTCAGGACCTTCTCCATGAACGCGTCGAGCTCGTTGGGCTTGGCGGCGGCTGGCTTGGACGGCGGTGTTGCCGGCGCCTGGGCGGATGCCTGGGAAGCCAGGCCATGAGTACAGAGGAGCACGAACGCGATGCTCGCGCAGGATCGTAAACGGGTCACGAAAGCCTCCGGAGGGCTGGCTGGCATCGAGTGTAGACGGATGGGACCAAACCCAAGTTCCCGAGGTTAGTTGACCAAATCCGACCGAACGGGCACGATACCATCACAGTTTCGCACCTCCCTTCCCTTGGAGATCCAATGAGAATGTCGCGATTCCTGGCCGCGGCGGTTGCCGCGGCGGTCGCGCTGCAGTGGCCCGCCGGCGCCCAACAGCCCGTTCCCCAGTATCGCATCCAGCCGCTCACCGACCTGACGGGGGCACCGGCCCTGTCGCTGGCGCTGCGGAAGCTGACGACGATCGGGACGGTCGCGCACATGACGGCGCATCCAGACGACGAGAACAACGCGGCGCTGGCGCTCTACGCGCGGCACGTCGGGGCGCGGGTGGCGCTCGTCACCGCCACGCGCGGCGACGGCGGACAGAACGAGATCGGCACGGAGCTCTTCGACGCGCTGGGCGTGCTCCGCACCGAGGAGCTCCTGACGGCGCACCGCTTCGATGGCGCCGAGCAGTACTTCACGCGCGCGGTGGACTTTGGCTATTCGTTCAGCCAGGAGGAAACGCTCGAGAAGTGGGGACGGCAGGAGATTCTCGGCGACTTCGTGCGTCATATCCGGACCCTGCGGCCCGACGTCATCGTGACGATGAGCCCGGACGGAAGCGGCGGCGGTCAGCACCATCAGACGTCGGCGGTGATTGCGACCGAGGCGTTTCGCGCCGCCGCCGATCCGGCGCAGTTCCCCGAGCAGCTGCGCGCCGGCCTGCGTCCATGGCAGGCGCTCAAGCTCTATCGTCCCGCGGGCGGCTTTGGTGGCCGCGGCGGACGCGGCGGCCCAGGTGGCCCGCCCGGGGCCGGACCAGGACGCGGCCAGCGTGGCGGAGGTCAACCGGCGGGGCAGCCACCGGCGGCTCCGCAGGACGGGACGTTCGCCAACCTCGATACCAACGTCTACGAGCCGCTCCTCGGCTGCACGATCGGCGAAGTCGGCGGCGTCGCCTCGGGCATGCACATGTGCCAGGGACGCGTGCCGATGGTCGCGCCGCCGAGCGCCTCGTCTGCCCGCTATCGCCTCTTCGAGACCACGCTGCCCAAGTCTCAGCAGACGACGGAGACGTCGCTCTTTCAGGGCATCGACGTGTCGCTCGCCGGCCTGGCACGATTCGCCGGCGACCGTCCGCCCGCTGCGCTCGTGACGGCTCTCGGCGCGATCGCGTCCCGCATCGACTCTGCCACACGTGCGCTCGACAGCCGCGGGCCCGCCGCGACGGTGCCGGACCTCGTCGCGGCGCTCAGCGCCGTCCGCGATCTCACCGGTCAGACCGCCGCCATGGGACTCTCTGATGACGCGCGCTACGAGATCGATCTGCGGCTGCGCCTCAAGGAGGGGCAACTCCAGGACGCGATCGTCCAGGCCCAGGCGCTGCGCATCGAAGCGACCGCCAACGACGGGCTCGTCGTCGCCGGTCAACGCGTCGCGGTGTCCATCGTCGTCGGGAATCGCGGCACTGGAGATCTCGGCGTCGCCAAAGTCACGTTGCTGGGATTTGACGGGCCCGGTGCGTGTGCGCCCGGGGTCGCGACCGGGGCCGCGCCGTATACCTGCGCCGCGGAGGTGAGCACGCCGGCCGACGCCCGGCTGACCGACGTCTACTGGCAGCGGCCGGAAAACGCCGGCCGCGCCACCTTCGATGCCGACGCCCCCTTTGGATTGCCGTTCCGGCCGTCGCCGTTCCGCGCCCGCGTCGAGATCGACGTGGCCGGCACGCGCCTCGTGCGCGAGCTGCCGGTGCAGTACCGCTACGAAGGTCCCGGGCTCGTCGGCGAGAAGCGGATGGAACTGAACGTGGTGCCGGCGTTTGCGGTCAGCGTGTCGCCGCAGATCGTCGTCGTGCCGCGAAAACCCGGTGCCGTGACGGCGAGTGCAGCCGCCGGCCGCGAGCTGCGCGTGACCGTGACGAACGGCGCGAAGGGCCCGTCGTCAGCGACCGTCAGCCTCAAGACACCCGCGGGCTGGCGCGTGTCCCCGGCCACGGCCGCCATCAGCTTCACCCGCGAAGACGAATCGACGACCACCCGCTTCACCGTCACCCCCACCGCAAGCGCCAAAGGCGAGCACGAGATTTCCGCCGAAGTCGTTGAGACAGCTAAGGTGCCAGCCACCTTTGGGGTGGGTTACCAGGTGATCGAGTACCCGCATATTCAGCGGCGGCACAAGATCGTGCCGGCGGTGGCGCGGTTCAAGGTGATCGATGTGGTGATTCCGCCGGCGCTGACGGTCGGCTACATCATGGGCGTGGGCGACCAGGTGCCGGCGGCGCTGCAGCAGCTTGGCGCTCGCGTCACGCTCATCGACAGCGACGAGATGGCCTGGGGCGACTTGTCGCGATACAACGTCATCGTCACGGGCGTGCGCGCTTACGAGCGGCGCGCCGACTTGCGCGCGAACAACCACCGGCTGCTCAAGTACGTCGAGAACGGCGGGACCGCGATCGTCCAGTACAACCGGCAGGAGTTCAATCAGGCGCAGTACGGGCCCTACGCCGTGCGGACCAGCTCCGAGCGCATCACCGACGAGAATGCGCCGGTCAAGATCCTCGTGCCCGGCCATCCCGTGTTCAACGCGCCCAACAAACTCAACCCGGGCGACTGGCAGGGGTGGGTGCAGGAACGAGGCACGTACTTCCTCGAGCAGCCGCTCGACGCAAAGTTTGTCGATCTGGTCGAGATGGAAGATCCCTTCCCGTTCAATCAGGGGCCCAAGCGCGGTGCGTTCGTCGAGGCGCGCTTGGGGAAGGGACGCTGGCTGTATGTGGGCCTCGGCCTGTGGCGGCAGCTGGCATCAGGCACTGACGGCGCGTATCGACTGTTCGCGAACCTGATCAGCCTTGGGCGGCCGACGCCGAAACCGCTGCCGGTCACGGTAGAGAAGTAGACGCTTCACTTGACGGTGAAGCGTTCCTCGCGCAGCAGAGCGCCGTCGCGCGTCCGCAGCTCCACTCTCCACTCGCCCGAGGCGACGGTGTTTCGGCTGTAGGTGCGGTAGCCGGTGCCGGTATTGGCGTGGACGGTCGAGCTCGACGCTCTGACGCAAGCTCTCGCCTTGATACCAGCGATGCTGGACCTTCGTCTCGCGCTCAGACTTGAGCCGGGTGTAGAAGTAGAGCCGGCCAGGCGCGACCGGGCTGCGCGCCGCTTCGCAGCGCCATTCTCCTGCGCCGCCCGTGCCCAGGTTCGCGCACAGCTGGACGCTGATAACGCTCGGCGCGCCCTTGACGGCTGGTGCGTCCGCCGCCCGCGCGGACTTCGTCGGCTGCGGTTTGACCGGCTGGGCCTCCTTCCGATTCGGCACAGGCGGTGTCGTCGTAGGGCTCGGCTGCGGTGTGACCACGGGGTTTGCCGCCGGTGCTGATGCGACGGGCTCGGATGCCGCGGGAGGCGCCTCGCTCGATCCGAACCACATGGCCGCCGAGCACTACGGCGACGATGAGGGCAGCCGCGACGAGTCCTGGTACTACGAGCGAGCGAGCCGGGCGTTCAGCAACGGTGGGAGTCGCGGGGGTTTTCTTCTCGAGAGCTTTCTTCTCGAGAGGAGGTGTAGCGACGACGGGCGGCGCAGCGACGATTGGCGGTGGAGCGACAACCGGCGTCGGCGCGACGATGGACGGTGGAGCAACCGCCGCTGGCGCGGGCTCCATCGCAGGCCGCTCGATTGGTTGCGGCTCGGCCGACTTGGCCGGGGCAGGCGCGTCGACCGGGATCCCGCGTGCGGCGCAAAAGTCCTCGAGATTCTTCCGGCTCGTGGCGACGAACGGATGATCGGGTGCCAGGACCGCGGCGGCGATGGTGGACGCACGGCGAAAGCAGCGTTCGGCTTCGTCCGGCTTTTCGGTGACCTCGTATACGACGCCGAGGTTGTTGAGCGTATTGGCGAGCTCGGGATGGTCGGGACCGAGGCTGGCTTCCTGTAGCCCAGCGGCGTCGCGCAAGAGTCGCTCGGCCGCGGCGTAGTCGCCGGCGAGGGCGGCCTGTTCCGCCACAGCGATCACGGCCTGAGGGTCGCGCGTTTCCGGCATTGCATCTCCGATTCAGTCGGTCTGACGAAGGGTGGCCACCATTGTAAGTCCCCATCGCAGATTGTTGGGGGGCGCAGATTACGGAGGGCACGGAGGTCACGGACGCGGATCACGCAGGACTCACGGGACGCGGATCACGCGGATCTCTTACACTTGGGCTGGCGATCAGGGGGCTCTCAGCGGTTTCGTCCAGATGGCCGATATGGATGCGCTGTTCGAGTACGCGGGTCAGACGCTGGCTGGCGGGTATCTCATCTACCTGGGCCTCCTGGCCCTGCTCGGTTTGGCTGGTTTCCATGCCGGCGTGCTCGCTACTCTCCTCTACCTGAGATGGCGCCACCGGCTTCCGAGTCGCCTGCTGCCCGTGGAGCTCGTCTACGGGTTCATCAACCCACTGATCTATCTATTGATCTTTCAGCCCTACGGCGCCTTTCGTCCCCGGAAGCCCATCGACGACTGGATGGACCCGATCGCGTGGACGCTTTTCGTCGCGCTCTGGGGGAGCCGCCTGCTGTTGCCACGGACGCTCGAGACGTCGCCGGCGGCGAGAATGAGGCTGGCGCGACTCTGTCTGCTCGGGCTTATCGTGCTGGCTGGGTTCGCGCTGAGCGATCTGACACGTGCTTGGGGACATCAGGTCTGGGGCGCGGGACCACGCTTCAGGCCGTGGTGGGGGAGTGTCTGGCTCCTCTTCGCCCTTTCCCCGCTCTACGCGATCCCCGCGGTGCTGCTGCACAGCTACCGTGCGCGGCTGATGAGAGCGGATGCGCGCGTGCAGTTTCTGCTCCTTGCTCGGCGGCCCGCAGTGCGACTCGCGATCGGCGCATCGGTACTGGTGCTCATCAGTCTCGTGCTCTCGATGGTCCGCTCTCCCGATGCCTACGCCCGCGCGCGCGTCGGCGAGCTCGCTCCTGTCATCCTCGAGACGGCGAGCCGCTACCAGGTAGACCCGCATCTCCTGGCGGCGCTCGTCTACGTGACCGAGCGCGAGCAGAGCGAGCCGTTTCGTGACCGCTTCGAGCGCCTGGTGACGACCACGTTCCTCGTGGATGCGGAGAGCGATTTCAAGCTCTCGAAGCCATTCGATTTTTCGCTCGGGCTGGCACAGATCAAGCCGGTCACGGCCCTGACCGCCCTGAAGCTGTGCGAGGCCGCCGGTCAGCCGTGGCAGCTTTGGCCGAAGCATCTCCGGGACGTTCCGCAACTCGGTCCCGAGTGGCATCTGGGGCCCGACGCGCTCGGCGGCGTGCGCACCGCCGGCGCGGCCGGTTCCGATCAACAAGCCGGAAGTCGTCGCGGCGCTTCTACGGGATGAGTCGAACATCGCGTTCGCCGGCTTGATACTCGGCCTGTATCAATGGCAGTGGCGGAGCGCGAACCCTGACTGGGACATCAGCCGGCGCCCTGACATCCTGGCCACGCTCTACCAGATCGGCTTCGCGAAATCCCGGCCGCACGCCGCACCAAGAAGCAACGCCTTCGGGACGAGAGTGGCCACAATCTCTCGCGAACGCTGGCTGCGCGATCGATTCGACGGTCCTCGCCTCGCGCAAGCCCGCACCCACGTTCCCGAGAACGAGTGATCCGCGCGATCCGCGTCCCGTGAACCCGTAGAAGTAATCCGCGTGATCCGCGTCCCGTGGAGATCCGCGATCCGCGTCCCGTGAACCCGTAACCGTGATCGGCGTCCGAGCAGTCCGCGATCAGCGCTCGCGCTTAACGAACGTCGGCGTCTCCATCAGCATCCACGTATGGGGGTCGAGCACGACGTCAGTCGGCTCGGCATCGGCCGCAAACGAGAAGCGCCCCTCTCGGCCGGCGAGCTCGCCGCGCTCGATCCGCATCGCCGTCGTCCCCGGCACGCTGATCCCGAACTCGAGCGGTAGCCGATACGGCTCTCCCGTCTGGGCCTGCGAGAGCTCGACGATGACCTGTCGCGCGGCGGCATCGTAGCGCCAGCTGCCGGTGAGCGCCGGCACGCCGCTGCGCGTCAGCCACTGATCGAAGAACCAGCGCAGGTCCTTGCCGGCGGCGCGCTCCATAACGACGCGGAGGTCGTCGGTCGAGGCGTTGAGGTTCTGATAGCGGCGGTAGGTACTCGCGGATCCCGTCCCAGAACCGTTCCGTGCCCATGTTGTGGCGGAGCATGTGCAGCGTCCAGCCGCCCTTCTGGTAGACGAACTGATTCAGCACGCGCCGCATGTCGGAGAGGTTGCGATGGATGATCGGCGTGTTGGGCGTCTTCTTCTCGAGCTGCAGGATGCGATCGCGGCTGCTGCGTAAGCCGCGCACGAAGGCGTCGCGGCCGTCGAACTGTTCGGTGTAGAGGAGCGTGAAGTAGGTCGCGAAGCCTTCGCTCAACCACACGTCGTCCCAATCGCGTTCGGTCACGGCGTTCCCCCACCACTGGTGCGCGACTTCGTGGACGACCGGCGCGTTGCCCGAGGCGACGCCCTTCTCGCCATAGAAGATGACCGTGGCGTGCTCGGTGCCGCCGCCGAGGCCGGCGGCCTGCACGTGCGCCAGCTTCTCGTAGGCATAGGGGCCGATCTGCTCGCTGAAGTAGTCGAACGCGCGTCGGCCCGTGAGCTCGAAGATGCGCTGGCCGGTCTCGGCGTCCTGCGGGAAGACCCAGACCTGCTGCGGCACGCCCTTCGACGTCGCGTAGTGACGGGCCGTGAAGCGCGCCATGCCGACGGCATAGAGCCATGACGCAATCGGCACCGACTGCTTCCAGTGCGTGCGCCGGGCGCCGCCCGGGACGTCGGTCTCTTCCATCAGCAGCCCATTGGCCACCACCTGGTAGTGCGCCGGCGCGGTGACGATGAACTCGCCGGTGGCCTTGTCGTAGGGGTGGTCGATCATCGGCAGCCAGTGGCGCGCGTTGTTGGGCCAGTTCTCGCTGAACGCCGTGCGCTCGCCGTGGATGTTGTTGATGATGCGCAGCCCGCCGGCCGGGACACCGCGATACGCGGTGGTGCACGAGAGCTCGCTCGCCGCGGCTGGCGGCGACGCCAGCGTGATGCGCAGCCGGTCAGCCTCGTGCGCGAATGCTGCCGGCCGTCCGCCGCAGGTGACCGCGGACACGCTCATCCCCTTGTCGCCGGTTGCCTTCACCAGGTCGAGCGCGACCTCTGTCGTCCCGGCGGTGGCGAAGCGGACGGTGACGGTGCTCTCGCCGGCGATCTCATTGTTGAGGTCGGTGATGGTCAGGCGAAAGACGTAGTGGAGCGCGTCCACTCCCGGCTGTCTCGGATACGTGTCGGCGGCGAGGCCGTGTGCGGTTGAGACACAGAGCAGCAGTCCGAGGGCGATTCTCGCGACGAATGTGCGGCGCATGGCCGTTGAGTATACGAGGCGGCCCCGTTATGGCGGCATCAATTTCACGCATCTTCATTGGCATCGCCGCGAGTGGCCTTGGCCTGTTCGCTTTTCGCGCCCGGTCTCGTTCCTTGTGCATGAGGACGTATCGCACTCCCCTCGCGTCCTCAAAGGAGTGTTGGCCATGCGAAGGTTGATCATGGAGCTTGTTGGTGACGAGCGCGCTGGCCGGTCAAGCTCAAGCGCAGCCCGGTAAGAGCGAGGCGACGCCGTTCCAGGAATCGAGCGCCGGGCGCGCGATGCGGCGCATCACGTTTGCGGCCATCGACTGCACCCCGGGCGATCCGGTGTGTCCCGAACGACGCGTTCACGACCAGCGGGCTCTTCGCGAACGGGACCTATCAGGACACACGCCTGAACTACAACGGCGACCTGACGCAGGGCGACGTCTCGAACTCGCTGCTGCTGCTCATCCTCACGCAGAGCCAGACCTTTCCCGAATCCGTCGACGGCGAGCGGCTTCACCTTCCGGATCGGCAGCCTGGTGCCGGTGCGGGAAAGCGAGCTCTACGGACCGCTCTTCGGCGAGCGCGCGTTGACGAACGGGAAGAAGCAGCTGAGCGTCTCGTTCAACGTCAACCAGCTGCGCTTTCGATCGATCGACGGTTCGTCGATTCGCAACGGCGAGCGCGGCCTGTTGTGGGGCGACACCAACTACGACAACGCCGGCGGCGGCTACGTCGGCATCTGCCGCATGAACATCGACACGACGGTGGCGTTCGCGGCTGCGACCTACGGATTGCTGGAAGGGCTCGACGTGAGCGTGGCGGTGCCGTTTGTCCGCACCAGCGTCGAGGGCTCGAACGAGTACCTGGACTACAAGTATCAGAACGGGGCGTTCGTGCCGGTGGACGGTTCCGTCTTCACGTTCGCGCCCCAGGGCCGCTACTTCGTCAAGGGGTCGTCGAGCGGCCTGGGCGACATCGCCATCGGTGGGAAGTACGCCTTTGTCCGCCGGCCCGATGCCGGTGCGGCGGTCATCGTGCGGAGCAGCCTGGCGACCGGCTCGCTCGACGACATGACGGGCGCCGGCGAGTACCAGACGTCGGTGGGCTTCATCGGCTCGTTCGAGAAGGGCGGCGTCTCGCCGCACCTGAACATCTCGTACCTGGCCGCCGGCGGCGACTTGTTCGACGAAGTGAACTACTCGCTCGGCCTCAGCTACCGCCTCCTGCCTCGGCGGCTGACGGTCGGCGGCGAGCTGGTGGCGCGACGGGTGCTCGACGTCACGGAGTTCACGAGCGGCGTGCAGGTCGGCGTGCTCGAGTCGCCGGTCACCGGCGAGCTCTTCGCGGTGCGCGACTTCGAGGCCGAGCAGCGCGACCTCAACCTGCTTCTTCTTTGCCCTCGGGGGCAAAGTCCGCCTGGCGGGCGGGCTGCTCGCGACGATCTATGCGGTCGTGCCGGCGGGGCAGTCGGGCCTGCAGGTCCAGCGTCCGACCTTCAACCTCGGCCTCAACTACGCCTTCTGATTCGTGCGTGGGTTCGCGTGCGGTCTACCGGACGCGGACCCACGTCCCGCCCGTCCACTGGAAGTTCAAGGTTTCCTGTTTCGACTTGCTGAGCGTCTTGCCGCGATCGTCGACGCCGTTGTGGATCGCCGTGCACTCGACGCGCGCACGGTGGCCGTCGATGCGGACGGAGCGGATGAAGATGTTCAGGCGATAGCGGTCCTGCCCGAAATCGACCTTGAGCGATTCGACGTCCTTGAGCTCGCGGTTGGTGACGCTTGGAAACACGGCGCGAATAGCATCGGGTTTGCCGGACGTGATGGCGGCTTCGAAGAGACCGACCGCGAGCCGGAGCGAGGCTTCGTCCGGAACGGGCGCCGGCGCCGGTGGGGGAGACGTCTTGCGCTCGTCAGCGGGCCTGGTCGTGTTCGGTGCCGGCGACTCCCCGCGAACGGGCGCCGGTTCCTCGCGCTTGGGTGGCTCCGGGTCGACCTTGGGCGGGGTTACGACGACGGGCGGGGGTGTCGTCGCCGCGGGTGTGTTCGTCGGCGTCGACGTCGACGGTGCCTTCCCGGACGCATTTGTCGCGGCGGAGCCGTTGGTCGGCCGTTCGTCTGAACCCGCTGAGCGGCCGCGGCCAGCCGGCCGTCTGGGATCCGCGGCCGCCGCAGCGGCCGCCCCGCTGTTGGCAGGCGCAGGCGCTGGCGCTGGCGGCGCGGGATCGGGCTTCTTCTTGTCCGCGGCGCTCGCGTCGGGGAGAGGCTTCTCCGGCGCATGAGTGTCCCGCCCGCTCGCCGCGCCGCCGCCAGGTGGCGTGACGGGCGCTGACGCGATCGGATCGCTGGCCGCGGGCGGGCTCGCGACGCGCGGTCGATTGCGGTTATCAACCACGCCCCACGTGAGCGCGCCGGCGAGGAGAACGACCGACGCCAGCCGGAATGTGTTCGAACGCAGGGCGGCGCCGCTGAACGTCGTCCACGACCTGCGACATCAGCGTCGGATGGGCCGAGAATCCCGGGGCGGACGCGCCCTGTTCGCGGGCGTCGTCGGCGCGTGGCTCGCGCCTACGCCTTTCCGCCGCTTCCTGCGCTTCCTTCTCGATGCGTTCCTTCTCGAGGCGTTGCTGCTGGGCGCGCGCGGCCTCCGCCTGCCGCCGGCTGAGCAGCTCCTCGGCTTTGAGATTGCCCGGGTCCTTCGCGAGCACCTCTTTGAGGATGTCGATGGCGGTGTCGTGGGTCGCCGCGGCCTCGGCGGTCGCGATCATGTCTTCGATCCGCCGCTGGCGCTCGCGCTTCTGCGCCGCGTACTCGTCGGCCAGCCGCTTCCCTTCGATTGCGCCGTGGGCCTTGGCCTGCAGCGTGCGGGCGGCAGCGTTCTGCGGGTCGGCGCGCAGCACGGCCTCGGTGATCACGATCGCCTTGGTCAGGTGCTCGCGATCGAGGTGACGGGCGGCCTCGGCCAGCTGCCCTTCGAGCTGCGCACGGCGCTCGATCTCGGCCTGGACGAGCGCCGCCGCCTGCGCCTCCTGCTGGCGGCGGGCGAGCTCGGCGGCCTCGGCTTCGGCGGCGAGCCGATGGCGCGCCTCGAGCAGCTGCCTGACTTCGGCATGTTCCGGGTCGAGGCCAAGCGCCTCGTTGAGGAGGACAATCGCGTCGGCATGCGAGCCCGTGGCGTTGGCCCGCGCCATCAGCGCGGCGATGCGCGCGCGCAGCTCGCGGATGCGACGCTCGGCGTCTTCGAGGCGCGTGCGTTCTTCGACCGCGGCCGTCAGCCGTTCCTGGAGGCGCCGCACCGCCGGGTCCTGGGCATCGAGCCGGAGCGCGCGCCCGAGGAGCTCGCGCACCTCGTCGAGCGCGCCGCGCTCGAGCGACGCGTTCGCGGTGGTCACGAACGACTCGATCTGAGCGGCAACCGTCTTCCGCCCGCTGAGCTCCTCTTCCTTTTCCCGGACGCGCTTGACCCACGCCTCCTCGGTCAGGGTCTCGCCATGCTCGAGCGCCTGCGAGGTAGATGAACGCCCCGCTGGCGACCTTGCGGCTGTCGTCCTGCGAGAGCCGCTGCAGCGCTTCGCGCGCCGAGCGGGCGCGGCCCTCGTGGCGGCTGCGCACGATGGCGTAGAGCTCGGTCAAGACCTGGAAGCGGACGCTCGGCAAGCGTGCTCTTCAGCGCCTCGTCGATCTCGGGCGGAAGCCGGGCGACCGTCACTCCGGGGTTCTGGGCGATGACGATCTCGCCCTGCTGGCCGAACGCCCATTTGCCCGGCGTCTGCTTGGGCGTGTCGTTGAGGACGTGCTCGTAGACGTAGTCGTAGATCTCGTCGATCGTGATCTGCCCGTCCTCGTCGCGATCGGCGGCTCCGCTGCGCAGGCCTTCGATCAGGTAGTGCGTGAAGAGCGAGTTCTCGACGTCGCCGATCACCTGGTCGCCCTCCCAGGCGTACTGCGTCGAATCGGTTGCGGTCAGCACGACGCGTCCGCGGCCGGTGCCCTCGAACGCCGAGGCGGTGCCGACCGTCGAGCCCTGCGCCGATTTGGTTCCGAGGCCGAACGCGCCGCTGTGACAGCAGTCGAGGACCAGCACGAGGCGCTTCGACGCGCTGCGGTCCATCCTCGTGGTCACGTACGACGCTTCGATGGCGGTGCCCGCGAGCACCGCTCGCTCGGTGTCGCGCACGGCGAGATAGAGGTGGCCCTGCTCGTCACGAACGCCGTGGCCGGAGAAGTAGAGGAGCAGGAGGTCGTCGCGATGCTTGGCGTCGAAGAACCGCGCGATCGCCTTGCGCACGGTCGCGAGGCCTTCGTTCAGGAGCGGGATGACTTCGTCGAAGGTGCCGATGCCTGGCGTCTGGAGAATCTCGGCGAGCGCGCGGACGTCGACGTCGGGCGCCGCGAGCCGGGCGAGGCCCGCATCCTCATACTGGCTGTTGCCGATGATGAGCGCGAGCTTGCGCGCCATGACAGTAGCCCTCTTATTGCGGGCGCGGCGTCCCGGTCGGCGGCGTGAGCGTGTCGGTCATCTTCTGAATGAGCTCCTGCACCGCCACTTCGGAGGCGCCCTCCGGGTACTCGATGTCAACCGAGCGGTCGCCGACGCTGGCCTTGATCTTCACCGTGCGATCCTTGCCGCGGAGGGACCACGCCTGCAGAAACTCGATGAGGCGGGGGAGCACCTGGGGCAGGAGCGTGATCGCCAGCGCTCCGACCGTCACCGCCTCGACCGACTTCGTGCCCGCGGGCACCGCGGTCGTCGTCTTCAGGGTGACGTCTTCGACGCCGAAGTCCTGAATCTCGGAGCGGAGCCGCCGGGTCAGGGCATCGACGTCTTCGGGGAGCGCATCTCCACCGGCATCGACTTCGATCGTGAGGCGCGTGGCGTGCGGATCGCCGGGCATCGCGGGCTCTCCTACCTGAAAACTGAAACTGCAGGTCGACAGCCGGATTGAAACGCGGGCCGATTCTAGCACGCGCCGATCCGGGCATACGGCTGAGCCAGTCAGACCCCGACGTTCGGGTCGACCGTCCCTGTATGAATAAACGAGAGAGAGGAGAGAAGCGAACAGCGGGGGAGTGTGCGGTCGTGTGCGGTGGGGAGGGTGCGTGACAGTGTTCGTGGCGATGTCTTGGAGGGGACGGAGATAACGGGCTCAACACGAAGAAACGGAGCCAACCGAGACGCAACGAAGACGACTCGGTCGACATGCGACCGGTCGCGTCGCGCGAGGCGCGAGTGGCATCGGGCGAGGGGGCGCAAACTCAAAGCACCGCAGCGTTCGGTGCTTTGAGTTTGCGCCCCTCGCCCGATGCCGCTCGCGCTTCGGCGGCGCGACCGGTCCTTCGTTGCGTCTCCGTTCGCCTTCGTTTCTTCGTGTTGAGCCCGTTACCTCCGTCAATCTCCCCGTCGAGCAGCCTTCACTTCTCGATGAGGATCTTGTCGCTGAGGAGCGTGTCGAGCGTGGTGTTCAGCTCGGTCGCGTTCGCGGCCGAGAGGATGAGGCCGCCGGCGTCGCGGACGCGTGCGAAGCGGCTCGCCTCGACGTCGAACGCGACGAAGTAGATCGACGGCCGCTCGGCGTCCGGACGCTTGCCGATGGCGCGGGCGACGGTCTCGGGCCCGACGCCATCGGTGTTCTCGCCGTCGGTGACGACCAGCAGGTGGCGGCGGAGGAGCCCGGTGTCGTCGAGCGCGCGCTTGGCCGTGATCATCGCCTGTCCGATGGGCGTGCCGCCGTCGGCATTCAGCCTGGCGATGGCGTCCGCGGCCCGCTCGCGATCGGGCGGGCCCATCGGGACGATCGGGCGGCAGTCGGGTTCGCCGCGGCGGCGGCTGAACTCGTAGATGCCGAGGAGAACCGGCTCGCCCGGATGCGCGCGCGCATAGGTGGCGAACTGCTCGACGAGATCGAGCGCGGCGCGGCGGGCGATCGCAATCTTCGGCTCCTTGCGGCCGTTCTGTCCCGCGACCTCCTCGTCCATGCTGCCCGAGACGTCGATGGCAATCGCCGCCGCCAACCCGTCTTTCGCCTCGACCGCCCGCGCCGGGGCGAGCTCGGCGTCGACCTCCTGGGCCGCACGCTCCGCCCGCGCCTGCTCCCGCGTCGGCTGGCTGGGATCGCGATCGCAGGCCTTGAACGATGACTACGAGCGCAACCAGTCCGAGCACCAGTCGCAGGTTCTGACGGCTCACGCCGGAACGCCTTTCACGACGCCGTCCTTGACGGCAATCCGCCGCGCGACCGACGCCCCCGAGTTGAGCGCGCCTTCCATGTAGCCCATGAAGGCGTAGCTCGTGTACTCCCCGGCGAAGTGCAGCCGGCCGATTCCCTGCCTGAACGTCGGCCCCTGCGATGTCACCTGCCCGGGAGCGGGGAACGAGTACGACGCCTTGACCCAGGGGTCCGAGGGCCAGTCCATGAAGCGCGATTTCACGTAGGCCGGACGCACGCCCTTGTAGACCTTCTGCAACTCGGCGAGGTAGTTCTCGTTGCGCGCCGCCGGCGTCCACTCGCGGCAGGTGTCAGCGGCGGTTCCGCCCGAGAACGCCACCAGCGCTTCACCCGGCGCCGCGCTGGCCATCGGTGGCGTGCCAGGTCGCCGACACGGGACCGTCGGTCATCAGTTCCGGCCCGAGCTCCGCCCGCCGCCAGAACGGACCGCCGACGGCCATGAGGAACTTGACGTTGGTGCCCATCTGCGGCACGAGGCCGACCGGCAGCGCCGGGTCGATGGCGATGCGGTTCCACACCGGCGGCGGCGCGGTCAGGACGAGGTGATCGCCCTCGAGCACTTTGCCGCTGGCGAGCGTCACGCGCACGTTCTTGTCGGTGACGGCGATCGACCGCACGATGGTGCGCGTCAGCACCCGTGCCGGCCCGATGGCCTCGACGAACTTGCGCGCGAGCTGCTGGTTGCCGCCCTGGCAGCGGTAGACCTCGGACTCGCTCCAGTACTTGTCGAGGCCGCCGCCCTTCACCATCGCGAGGTTGGCCAGATAGCTCTGCCACTCGGTGACCATGCCGTTGTCGGCCATCATCAGCGTGTGGAGCCCGCTCGTGCAGAGCGGCGAGGCGCCCAGCCCGTTGATCCACGACGCCAGCGTCCGCCTGTCGAGCGCCTCGGCATTCGGCGCCTTCCACGGTTCGTCGGCATCGACCTTGGCGGCGTCGGTGACGATCGTGTTGAAGGCCTTCTCCATCTCTTCCCAGAGCGCGTCCGACTCGTCTGACGAGAGCCGCTTGCCGCCGAGCACGATCGGCGCCTCGAGGTCTTCCTCGCTGACGTCGAGGAACTTCAAGCCGAACTGCTTCGCGTAGCCCACCCAGGCCGGGTGGTTCGAGCCGATGAGCTCGCCGCCGCCCTCGACATTCTTGCCCGGCGACCAGATCGGAGAAGCTGATGACGCGCCCGCCGACGCGATTGCGCGCTTCGGCGACGGTGACGTCATAGCCCGCCTTCGACAGCTCGTAGGCCGCGGCCAGCCCGCTGAACCCGCCGCCGATGACGATCACGCGGCCCGCCGCCGCCCGCGGCAGCGACATGAAGCTGTCGCTCATCAGGAGCGCCGCCGCGGCGCCGAGCGAGCGCTGGAGCATGTCCCGGCGCGTGATGCCGTCGGGTTTACCGTGGCGGCGATAGAGCTGGGTGTAGAGGTTGGGCATAGTTGTCTCTTCGCTGTCGGGGTCGGGACTCGGGGTCGGGATTCGGATGAGCGTCGCTGATTCAGTCAGGAACCGATCTGGAGCCCCGACCCCGACCCCGATCGAATCACTCGATCGTGAACCACTGCACTTCGACGCGCCGATTCAGATCCGAATTCGGCCCCGAGGGTTCTTCCCAGCCGCGGCCGACGACCTCGAGGCGCTTGGCGTCGATGTCGTAGCGGTCGACGAGCACCTTGCGGATCTCCGCCGCGCGGTCCTTGCTGAGCGACATCGCGCGCAGCGCCATCGTGCGCACGAGCGCCTCGCCGCCCTTGCGGCGGAACTCGTCGACCATGGCGTTGTCGACGTGGCCGCGCAGCAGGAGCGTCGACCCGGGGCTGACCTGCACCAGCCTCTTGATCGCCTCGAGGTTCTTGACGTTCTCCTGGTTCGCCATGTCGAGCGTCGAGGAGTTCGCCTCGAAGAGGAAGCGGATGTCCTTGCTGAGCAGCGGATCGGCTTCGAGCGATCCGCCGCCGCGTCGAGCGGATCGGGGCGATGGCGACCTTCTGTTCCTTGAAGATGCCGCTCTTCTCGATCGTCTGCAGCGCCGCGAGGCTGGCGAACCGGCTCGCGTCCGGCGGATCCTTGATGAGATCGCTGCCGTAGGCGAGGACGGCCGACTGGTAGATGCTCTCGAAGCTGCCCGGCCGCGTCGATCGCCCCGGAGAAGAACGCGACGTTCTCCGGCAGGTTCGACAGGTGCACGTTGGCGAGCTCGCCCTTGGTATCGTCGCGGCTCCACTTGAACGACCGGCCGATGACGTCGAGGTACTGATCGGGCCGATCGCGGACCATGCGGTTGCCCTCGAGCAGGCCCTGCACCAGCCCCTCGACGATCTTCGGCTGCTCCTGCGCGAACCCGCGGTGGACGATCAGGACGTCGGCGATGATGAGCAGGTTGCGGTTGGTCACGAGCACGTGCGCCTGGCCGCCGCTGCCGTCCACGACCTCCGACACCTTGGGCTCCCACGTCACGCAGCCGGCGAGCCGGTTCTTGCCCGACTTGATCTCGTTCAGGAACAGATCGCCGGCGCCGAACCCGTCCTCGGTGTAGACGATGTTCAGCCGATCGGGGTGCGGCGTCGCGTCGAGGCTGCCGAGCGTGTTGATCGGCAGGCCCGCTTCCTGCGCCAGGTAGCGGATGAAGAAGTCGACCTCGGTGAACTGCGCCGTCGCGATCGTCTTGCCCTTGAGCTGGTTGATCCGCTTGATGTCGCTGCGGACGACGATCCCGTCGGCGCCGCGCGAGAAGCCGATCTGCGCCGGCACGACCGCGTGCAGCTGCTTGCCGTACGCGGCGAGCACGTCGACGGTCGTCACCGAGGCGGCCATCTTGCCCTCGTTGAACTCGGACCACGATTCGTCTTCGCTGATCGTCAGCCGAACCTTGAATCCGTGGTTCTTGAAGAACAGCGAGTTCTCGCTCGGCTCGAGCCCACCGTTGGCGGCGATCAGCCCGGCATAGCCGGCGTACTCGCTGATCTCGATCGGGACGATGTTGTCCTTGAACTGGAACGCCGCCGGCGGCGAGAGCCGAGGCACCTCGACCTTGACCTCCGACACCTCCGGCGCCGCCCCGCCCCCCTCGGCCGTCCCGGAGGGCGTCGCCGAGCCGCCGCTGCCGGAGCGCGCCCGGATCATGTAGACGCCGAGGCCGATGAGGCCCAGGACCAGCACGAACGAGATCAGCTTGCCGAGGATCGTGAAACGAGGTTGACCGTTCATCGCTCTGGTCCAATCTCCTTGGCGCGCAGCCGGCTGCTGTTCAGTGGCCGGTGTCGCCTGAATGCCCTGCGAGGCGAGGAACTCAGCGAGCGCGACCTGCTCGAGCGCCTTGCGCTCGTTCTCCTTCTCCGTCACCGCTTCGATGTCGACCATGTCCTTGGCGAGGCGCGCCTTGCCGGCCGAGACCTCGTAGCGCTTCTGCCAGCACTTCTTCGACCGTCTTCATGGTGTCGCCGAGATCGCCGACCTTGAACGCGACGCTCGACAGCGCCGACGCGGCCTCGGCCTGCGCTTCCTTGATCTTGACCTGCGAGAGCTGCTTCTCCAGGCGGTGGACCTTGTCTTCGAACTCGCGCTGCGCGAGCTTCGCCTGACGAAGGTTGGCCTGGTAGGCCTCTTCGGTTTCCTTGAGCTCGTTCGAGTCGACGGTGAGATCCGCCTTGAGCTCCTGCAGCTCGCGCGCGAGCGAGCCGGCCAGCTCCATGTTGCCGGCGCGGTGGTTGGCCAGGATCCGGCGCTCGAGGTCCTGCGCCTTGATCGCCTTGCCGTTCACCTGGCTCTTCAGCCGCTCGGCGACGCCGGCCATCTTGGCGAGCGCGAGGTTGTACTGCGTCATCTTGGTGCGGAACTCCTGCCGCGCCGCTTCCATCAGCGCTTCAGGGTTGGCCTCCTCGATGCCGCTGATGAACAGTCCCAAGAACCCGCGAAACAGTCGGCCGATGCGAGCAAACATCGTGTGTGTCTCCTTGTGGGGGGCATTGTAGTCGGGGCTCAGGGGTCTGGGATCAGGGATCCAGGGGGCAGCCCGTTCCCCGATGACGTTGCTCGATCCGTAGCCCCCTGACCCCGAATCCCCGATCCCTGGGTCTCTACACGAACCGCCTCAATCCATCGATTCGCTCTTCCAGCTCCTCCGGCGTCAGGTCGCGGAAGCGCGGCGGCAGGAACCGCACGTCGGTACACTCCTTCACCGCCACGAGGTCCATGTATTCCAGTTTCCTCGTGTGCGGGTTGGGCCGCACCTCACGCAACAGCTCCGCCAGCACGTCCTTGACGGGGCGCTTGGGCTCGGGACTTAATTCATGGGTTCGTAATGCTCTGACGAGGACACCTTCGAGCTCGTTCCCCCCCAGCCGGAGGTCGTCGGTAAATGGTGGTAGATCCCCGGCGGCCAGCGGAAACTTGAGCTTTCGGGCGATGGCGAGGAGCAGGGCCTCCCGTTCGGCTGGCGTTTCCGGCGGGAAGAGGGGGATGTGCACGTCGAGGCGGCCTTGCCGCTTCAGGTCCACCTCCAGCAGGTCGGGCCGCGACGTCGCGAAGACCCAGATGATGCGGCCGCGGTTGCGCGTGTCGGACATCTCCTTGGCGAGCATGGAATACACGCGCCCCGAGAGCCCGCTGTCGCCGTCGCCGCCCTCGCGCTTGCCGGCGGCCTGATCCGCTTCGTCCACAAACACCACGACCTGCCCGAGCGCGCGCAGGATGGCGAAGATCTTCTCGAGGTTCGACTCGGTCGCGCCGACCCAGCGGTCGCGGAAGTTCTTGAACACGACGCACGGAATCCCCAGCTCGCCGGCCCAGCACTGGACGAGGAACGTCTTGCCGGTGCCGATGCGCCCGCAAATCAGGTAGCCCATCGGCAGGGCCCGGAGCGCGCCGCGCTTGAGCAGCTCCGTGTCTTCGCGCAGCCACACCTTCACCGGTTCCATGCCCGCCACGTGATCCATGGTGAACGGCGATTCCACGAAGTCGAGCAGCCCCTGGCACTCGCGTTCGATCAGCTCCTTCTTGATCTGCGCCGAGCCACGCCGAGGTGATCCGTCTGTCGTTGCCGAGCGCCAATGCGATCGCCGTCCGCGCGCCGACGCGGCTCAGCCCCGTCAGCCGCGCCGCCATCGTCTCGATCGGCACGTCGCACTTCGCCACCAGGTCCGGAAACTGCGTCGTCGAGAGCGCGGTGAGATACGCGAGCATGTCGGCTTCGTTCGGAAGCGGCAGGTGCAGCGCGGCGGCGTGCGGGTTCTCGACCACGAGCGAGTTGAGATCGTGCAGGCCCTCGCTGAGGAGCACCGTGACGATGTTCGACTGGACGACCGCTGGATCGTTGGCCCAGCCGAGGACCTTGACGGTGTTGGCGGCGAACGGTCCGCCGAGCTGCAGCGCGTCGCCGCGCGGCACGACGAACTCGGCGAACTCGATGATGACGGCAATCTTCTTGGGCTTGCCGGCGGCGCCGCCCGGCAGCGCCTGCAGGTTGAGCGAACGCAGCAGGTAGCGGTCGATGAGCTCCAGCGCCGATCCCGGCTCGCGCATGAGCGTCTGCGTGGACGCCTCGCGCCCGAGCGAGTTCTGCAGCCAGTCGCCCCAGTCCTCGCCGCCCCGCGTCGCGCGCACGCCCCGGCTCCGGTCGTAGCGCAGGACGACGTCGTAGCTGGAAAACATGACCTGCTCGAGAAAGGCCGGGAGCGAGAGCAGCTTGCCGCCGTGCGGCACGACGTCGAAGACGCTGCCGTGGAGGAGGAACTGCGCCGCCGATCCGGACCTGAACAGGTCGCGCATCTCGTTGGCCCAGGAGGGGAGGTCGGTGTTGGACATTTGGTTCCGGGATTCACGAGACTCGGCTGTCACGAGCCGCTGGCTTCATCACGATGGACACGACGGCACGATGGACACGATGACCAGACGAGCTCTGCGGTAGGCTGGTCCTTCGCCATGGACGAGATCGTGCATCGTGTAGACAGCGTCCGCGTGACACGAGCGTTCCGAGTCACTGACTCTCCCTCGCCCGCGCGTCGGCGCGAGCGGCGGAGGTTCGGTCAAGAGGTCCTCCATCGCGCCGTAGACCTTCTGTTGATCGCGGATCCACTGGCCGGTTGAACCGAGCGTGGCCGTGATTTCGTCGATGCGCTGCGAGAGGAGCTCGGGGTCGGTGGAGAGCGCGGCCTGCTCGCGAATGAGCTCGACCTGTTGCTGGATGCGTTCGAGCTCGGCGTCGATGTAGGCGAGCTTGCGCTCGGCGTCGGTGCGCTGCACCAGGCGTTGCTTGAGGATGTCGAGTTGCCCGCCGAGACTGCGCCGGAGCTCGTCGGTCAAAGAGGCGTCGGCCTGCTGGCGCTCGAGTGTGGCCACGCGCCGGCGCAGGTCGGCGACGTCGCCCGATTCGCCGATCACCTGCCGGATGGTGCGGCGCGCGACCAGGAGGCGCAGGAACATCCACGACAGGCGCCCCAGGCTGTCGGCCTGTGCCTCGAGGCCGCCGGGCACCGTCGCCGCGGTCGCGCCGTGCAGTTGCAAGTCGATGATCGAACGGCAGCGCTGAGCCAGGAGGTCGTAGGTGCGGCGGTCGCCGGCATCGAGGCGGCCGAGGAGCGCCTGAATCCGCTTGTTCCAGTCGGCCGTGGCCGCGACGAGCGGGATGGCGGCGACGAGCCGCTGAAAGCGCTCGTTGGTCGCGAGCGCGAGCAGGTATCCGAGCTCGAGTCCGGCGCCGAGCACCCAGAAGCCGGGTTCCATCATGCCCAGGAGCCCGAAGGCGCCCAGGCCGATCCAGTTCGGCGCGACGAACATGCCGAACGGCCGGGCGTTGAAAGCCGCCGTGATGTAGGCGAAGAAGCCGGGTTTTTCGGCCATCCTGGAAAAGGACTGACGAGGAGTATTTTACGTCACCGCCGCTCAGCGGGCCGCGAGACCGCGAATGAGCGTGAGCAGCATGTCGATCGCGACGGCGTTGTGGCCGCCCTGCGGCACGATGATATCGGCGTACCGCTTGCTCGGTTCCACAAAGTCCAGGTGCATCGGCTTGACGGTACCCAGATACTGATCGATGACGGATTGGACGGTCCGGCCACGGTCGGTGATGTCGCGCTGCAGCCGGCGGATGAAGCGCGTGTCGGCGTCGGTGTCCACAAAGACTTTGACGTCCATCAGCCGCCGCAGTTCAGCGTCGGTGAAGATGAGGATGCCCTCGACGATGATGGCGCGGCGCGGCTCGGCGGTTTCGCACGCCGCCTTGCGCTGGAAGCGCGCGAAGTCATAGACCGGCAGTTCGACCGTCCGCCCGGCCCGCAGCGCGTGCAGATGCGCGACCATCAAATCGGTCTCGAGCGAGTCCGGGTGATCGTAGTTGAGCGCGGCGCGCTCCTCGAGCCTCAGATCGTTGCGATCGCGGTAGTACCGGTCGTGCTCGAGCACGATGACCTGCTCGGGGCCGAGGCTCTCGACAATCGTCCGGACGACGGTGGTTTTGCCCGAGCCCGATCCGCCCGCGACGCCGATGACGATCGGCTCGGATCCCACGGATTTGGCGGTGCCTGCTGGCATGCTCACGGCCTAACACTCTTTTTCACGGTTTTTCACAGTCCCGACACGCCCGCGCGGCGTCCGATGAGAGTGAAGCTTACCAGTGCCGTCGCCTCCGTGTAAGATGGCTGCACCCCCAGCCACAAATGAACGCGACCCGGCGGATGCTGGCGACTCCGCCGGACTCCAGGCGGCGTGCTCCGCCATCCGCGTCCAACAAAGGCGGATTGCTGGCCATCCGCGAGATAAAAGCCGAATGGTAGAGTTCCTCCTCGTCGCGCTGATCCTGCTCGCCATCCCGATCGTGCTGCCGATCGTGGCGTGGGTGTCTGCGCGCCGGACGCGGACGCAACTCGAGACGCTCGTGCGGGTCGTCGAGTCGCAGGAGAAGGAAATCGACGACCTGCGCGCGCGCGTGGCGGCGCTCGGGTCCGCGCCGGGCGGCGGCTCAGGCCCCCGCCCAGGCCCCGGTTCGCCCTCAGCCAACGTCACCCGCAGCTCCGGTCGCGCCGGCGGCTCACGTGCCACCGCCGGTCGCCGTGCCCGTGCCGCCCGCGGTGCCCCGGACGATCCCCGAACCTCGCGTCGTCGAACGGCCGCTTCCCGAGACGCCTCGGACACCACCGGCGCCCCCGACCCCGGCGCGGCCGCCGGCGGCGCCGGCTGTGCCATCGCCGGTCGCGGCCGCTCCGGTGCAGTCCGCGCAGCCGCCGCGGCCGCCAACGCCGCCGGTTGCGCCTCCGCTTCCACCACCGCCTCCGCCGCCACCCCGCCGCCCGGCCGCTCCGGCGTTCGACTGGGAGAGCCTCGTGGGCGTGAAGCTCTTCTCGGCATTTGCCGGCGTGGCGATGGTGATCGGGGCAGTCCTCTTCCTGCGCTACTCGGTCGAGGCTGGCTGGTTGCAGCCGCCCGTCCGGGTGGCGATCGGAATCCTGGTGGCGATTGCGCTTCTGGTCGTCTGCGAGCTGAAGGCGGCGCGGCGCTACCCCGTGACGGCGAACGCCATGGACGCGGCGGCGATCGCCATCCTCTTCGCGACGTTCTTCGCGGCGCACGCGCTCTGGAACCTGATTCCGTCGTTGGTGGCCTTCGTGCTGCTCGCGGTCGTCACGGCGCTCGCGGTGCTGCTCTCCATCCGGCGCGACTCGCTCTACATCGCCGTGCTCGGTCTCCTCGGAGGCTTCGCCACGCCGGCGCTCCTGTCCACTGGGGAAGACCGGCCGATCCCGCTCTTCGCGTATCTGCTGCTGCTCAACGTCGGCCTCGCGCAGGTGGCGTACACGAAGCGCTGGCCAGTGTTGACCGGGCTGACGCTCGTCCTGACGACCATCTACCAGTGGGGATGGGTCTTCAAGTTTCTCAGCGCCAGCAGCGTGCCGCTCGCGATGGGCGTGTTCCTGCTGTTCCCGCTCGCCGCATTTGCGGGGCTCATGATCGCAGGGCGAGTGCGCGCGAGGGATGACGCGAGCTTCGAGCGGCCGGCGCTCGTGTCGGCGGCGATGCCGCTGCTGTTTGCGTTCTACCTCGCGGCCGTGCCCGAGTACGGTGCGAACCCGTCGCTGCTGTTCGGATTCCTGTTCCTCATCGACGCCGGCCTCCTCGCGCTCGCTCTGGTGCGGCGGCAAGGAACCCTGCATGCCGTCGGCGCCGCCGCGACGCTCCTCGTGACGGCGACGTGGCTGTCGAGCACGTACCCGCGTTCGGGTGACGGCCTGGTTGCGGTCGCCTTCACAACGCTCTTCGCCCTGTTCTACACCGCGGCGCCGCTCCTCGCCGCCAGGCTTGGGCGGCCCTTGACTGGTCCCGCGGTGGAGGCGCACTTCGCGGGCCCACTGCTGCTGGCCGCGTTTCCTGTGCTCGCGGCCCTCGAGCCCGCGTTCGTGGCGCCCTGGCCGCTGATGGGCGCGCTCCTCGGACTGGTCGTCTTCATCGCCTGGCGGGCGGCGACGGCCAACGTGGGGCCGCTCTACTACATCGCGGCGTTCTTCGCCATTGCGACCCAGGCGGTGTGGTCGGCCCAGCACCTGACGAACGAGCGGCTTGGCACCGCCGTCCTCATCTACACCGCGTTCGGCCTCGTCTCGCTCGGTGTTCCGGTCGCCGCCCGCCGCGCCGGACGCGCGCTCGAGCCGGCGTGGGGCGGTGGCGCCGTCCTGCTGCTCGGGTTGTGCCTGCTGTTCTTCCTCTCGCTCGGCTCGGTGGCGCCGGCCGCGCTCTGGGCGCTGGCGCTGCTGCTCGCGATCGCCAACGCGGCGCTGTTCGTCGAGAGTGCGGCCGGGCGCCTGCCGCTCGTGTCGCAGATCGGCAGCGTGTTCTCGTGGCTCGTGCTCATGTCCTGGTGGGCGCGGGCCGCCGGCAGCGTCGGTGTGCTGCCGTCGCTTCTCGTCGTCGTGGGGCTGACGCTCGTGACGCTCGCGGGTCACAGCTGGTCGGTGCGTAGCAGCGGCGCCGAGGCAACGGCTCAGGCGTCGTTCGCCCGCGGACTCTATCTGGGTCTCATCGGTCACCTCTTCCTCGCGCTGCTCGCGACCGATCGGACGTGGTCGCTCCCGCCGTGGCCACTCTTTGCCGCGCTCGCGGCGATGACCCTCGGGACGAGCGCGGCCGCATTGTGGAGCCGGGTCGCCACCATGCACGTGGCCGGCACGATTGCGGCCGCTGCCGTGATCACGTCGTGGAGCGCGAGCGCCGGCGTGCCGGCGTGGGGACTGACGGCGGTGCTGGCCGCGGCCGGCGTGAGTGGATACGCGCTGCTGTGGCTGCCGCTCGCGAGCCGCTTTCGCGATGCCCGTCAGGTGCCGTATGCCGTCGGCGCGGCGCTCTTCGTCGGCGAGCTGTCGCTCATCGCCGCCGTGGAAGGGGGCGCCCTGCCGGCCTTTCCTGTGCTGGTCCTCGCGCATGTCGTCAACTTGTCCGGACTCCTCGCGCTGACCGCGTCCGCGCGCTGGCCGTTTGTCGCCGTCGGCGCAGTGGTGCCGGCGTGGGTGGCGATTCTGCAATGGCAGGCGCGCGCTGACCTCGACGAGGCGTGGCCCCGGCTCCTCGCGCTGTCGGCGGCGCTCTACGCGGTCTTCGCGGCCTACCCGTTCGTGCTCGGCCGCCGGGCGCGCGACAGCCGCGACCCGTACCTCGCCGCGGTGCTCGCGAGCGCGATGGCATTCTTCGGCGCGCGCGCCGCGTTCGTGGCTGGTCAGCTCGACTGGATGATCGGCATCATCCCGGTCGTCGAGGGCGCCGTGCTGGCAGTCATGCTGCGCTCGCTCCTCAGTCTCGAGACAGCGGGGCAGCGCGACCTCGGCCGCCTGGCACTCGTCGCCGGCGCCGCGCTGGCCTTCGTCACGGTGGCGATCCCCCTGCAGCTGAAGCAGCAGTGGATCACTATCGGGTGGGCGCTCGAGGGCGCCGCGCTCGCCTGGGTGTACCAGCGCATCCCGCATCGCGGCCTGTTCTATTCGGGTGTCGCGCTCCTCAGCGTGGTCTTCGTACCGGCTGGCGCTCAACCCTGAAGTCTTCGTCTACGAGCCGCGCGGCTCGATGCGAATTCTCAACTGGTACCTCTACACCTACCTTCTGGGCGCGGCCGCCATGTTCGTCGCCGGCCGGTTCTTCTCGAAGACCGACGATCGGCTGGCCGGGAGCCTGCGCGTCTCGTCGCTTCTGCCGGCGACCGGTGTCGTGTTGTTGTTCCTGCTCCTCAACATCGAGATCGCGGACTTCTTCGCCGTCGGTCCGACGATCATGTTCCGGTTCGGCGTGAGCGTCGCCCAGGACCTCACCTACACGATAGGATGGCTGCTGTTCGGGATGGGGCTGCTCGCGGCCGGCATCACGCTCGGCAACCGGCCGGCGCGCATCGCGGCGGTGACGCTCATGGCCGTGACGACCTTCAAATGCTTTCTCTACGATCTCGGTTCGCTCGAAGGCCTGCCGCGCGTCGCCTCCTTCATCGGCCTGGCGATTGCGCTCGCGCTCGTCTCGCTCGCGCTGCAGAGGTTCGTCCTCAAGACAAGGAGCGCGACGTGAGGCGCGCGACGTTTAACAGTGCCCGCACGACGTGAGGCGCGCACTTGTCGCCATCTGCGCGGTGGCGCTGACGACGTTCGCGTCGCTCGCCGTCTTCGCGCAGGCGGCGCGGGAGGCGACGTACGAGCGGCCGGTGGTCACCGTTGGCCCGGGCCCCCAGCGGCTCGCGATTGAGGCGGGCCTGCTTCAGTCTGGCGCACCGTTTCGCGTGATCCAGCGCGGCGATCGGTTTTACGCCGAGGATGGCCTGACGGATCTTCGTCTCGTCACCGAGGGTGGCCGTCCGGTTCCGCACCTGCTCATTCACTCGTCGTCACCCGAGCGCGAGTGGATCCGCGGCAGCGTCCTCGGCATCGCCCCGACGAAGAAGACCAGTGGTGTCGAGGTCGACCTCGGCGCGCCGGCCGCCGTGGACATGATTCGTGTCGAGGGTCTGCCATCACCGCACCTGAAGCGGCTGACGCTCGAGGGCAGCGGGGATCGCGCGCATTGGACGATGCTCGTGGCCGAAGGGACGCTGTTCGATCTGCCCGACGAGCTGCTGCGTCAGAACACCCTCGGCTTTGCGGCTGGACCTTATCGCTACTTCCGCATCACGTGGAACGATGCCAACAGCGGCCGCGTGCCGAATCCAGCCGCGGTATCCGCCCGGCGAGTCTCGATCGCGGCTCCGCCGCCAGCCGCGACGCTCGTCGCGGCGATCGAGCGGCGTCCGAGCGAGCCGGGCATCAGCCGCTATCGCGTGAGGTTGCCAGGGACCCGGCTGCCGATCGTCGCGCTGGATCTCGACGTCGGTCCGGGCGCTGCCGGCGGCCACGTCTACCGTCGCGCCATCGTGAGCGAGTCGCGCTTTGCGGGGCTGGAGGCCGCGCCCGTCGAGCTCGGACGGGCGATGTTATCGCGCGTCGTTCGGGATGGGATCACGGCTTCGGCACTCAGAGTCCCGACGGCCGTGCCAGCCGAAGCCGAGCTCGAGTTGACGATCGACGACGGGGCGAACGAGCCGCTCGAATTGCGGCAAGTGGCGGTCGTCCTTGCGGAGCTGCCGTGGATCTATTTCGAAGCGCCGGCCGGCACGGTGACAGCGCAGTCGGGCGATCGGACGCTGGCGAAGCCTCAATACGATCTCGAAGCGGTGCGCAGCTCGGTCGATCTCGCGAAGGTGCCCGAGGCGAGATGGGGTGACGGGGGCACGACGCGGACGAGCGCCCAGGCCAATGCCGTGTCAGGCCTCGCGCCGAGCCCCGGAGCCGCGCTCGACCCCGCGGGATTCCGCCACCTCCGGGCCATCCAGCCGGCGCTCGAGGGCGGCGATACGGCCATCGGTCTCCTCGCGCTTCCTCTCGACGCCCATGTGCTCGCGCACAGCCGGGCGCCGGCGTCACGGTTCGCGGACGTGCGCGTGCTCGACGCCTCCAACCAGCAGATTCCCTACCTGCTCGAGCGCCGCAACGAGCCCGTCTCGGTTGATGTCGCGCTCGTGCAGGCCCCGGACGCCCGGGCGCAGGAGTTGAAGATGCCGCCCGGCAGCCGCCAACGGTCGGTGTACATCGTCACCCTCCCGTACGCGAACCTGCCGCCGTCGTCGCTCGTGCTCGAGACGTCCGGCCGGGTGTTTCAGCGCACGGTCAGGATCGGCGTCGATCGGGCTCCCGATCGCAAGCGCCGCGACGCGTATTTCGACATCAGGGCGGTGGAGACGTGGCGGCACGCTGACGAGCAGACCCCCGCCCGGCCGCTTACGCTGCAGATCGGGACTCTGCCCGAGACTGAGCTCTTGCTGGTCGTCGATGAAGGAGACAACGCGCCGCTGCCGCTGACGAAGGCGCGCCTGCTGCTGCCGTCGTACCGGCTGCGGTTCTTTCACGCCGGCGGCGCGTCGCTGCGGCTGGTCTACGGGCGCGACGACTTGCAGCCGCCGCAGTACGACCTGGCGCTGCTGGCACCGAGGGTCATGGGGGCGCGGGCGCGTGAAGTCGACGCGGCACCGGCCGGGAGTGCCGCACCATCAGCTGAGTCTTTCGCCTCGCCGCGCATCTTCTGGGTGGTGCTGACCGGCGCGGTCCTCGTCCTGCTGGGGCTCATCGTGCGGTTGATTCGCGGACAGGGGGCGCCGGCGGGGGATTGACGGCCGCGGGATCGGGGATCGGGGATCAGGGATCGGAAGAACTTTCAGATCCTAAGTGCTCGACTGAGTCTGAATGATCTTCTGACCCCTGATCCCTGATCCCCGAGACCTACTTCTGCAGCTTCAGAGACACCTGCCGGACCTCTTCCATCACGCGCAGCAGGTTGCCGCTCCAGATCTTGCCAATCTGCTCTTCCGTGTAACCACGCCGCACGAGCTCGAGCGTGACGTTGAAGGTCTCGCTGGCGTCGTTCCAGCCGTCGATGCCGCCGCCACCATCGAAGTCCGATGAGATGCCGACGTGCTCGATGCCGATCTTCTTGACGATGTAGTCGACGTGATCGACGAAGTCCTTGACGTTGGCGCGGGGCGGCGGCGGGAACTGCTTGTCGATGGCGGCGAGGCGCTTCTCGGCCTCGGCGCGCTTGTCGTCGGGGAGCTGCGCGAGCGCACCGCCGCGGCCGCGGCCACGACCCTGCGCGGCCGCATCCGGCGCACCGGCCGGCGCGGCCGCGGGCGCGGCGGCGGCTGCACCGGCCGCACCGGGGGCCGCTCCACGTCCACGCCCGCCACCGCGGCCACCGCGACCGAGGCTGCCAGCGGGCAGGCCGAACTCCTCCTCGAGCTTGGCCAGTGCCGCCAGGCGTTCCGCGCTCGCTGGCGGCGGTGTCTTCACGTAGGTCGCAAACGCCACCGTCTGCACCACGCCGCCGTTCTTCTTCAGCGCGAGGAGCAGCTCGTCGTCCATGTTGCGGCTATGGTCGCAGAGGGCGCGCGCGCTCGAGTGGGACGCGATCACCGGCGCCTTGGAGAGCGCGATGGCCTGCAGATTGGCCGGCTTCGACGGGTGCGAGAGGTCGACCATGATGCCGACGCGGTTGAGCTCGGCGACGACCTGCTTGCCGAGATCGCTCAGGCCGTTGTGCGCCCACTGGCCGCTCGCCTCGCCGTTGTTGGAATCGGCCAGCTGGCTGTGGCCGTTGTGCGCGAGCGACAGATAGCGTGCGCCGCGATCGTAGAACTCCTTGACGCGCTTGACGGCGGTCGAGGCATCGCCGAGCGGGTAGCCGTTTTCGACCCCGATGAGGGCGACCTTCTTGCCGGCCTTGCTGATGCGCCGCACGTCGGCGGCGGTGAGCGCGAGCTCGATCTTGTCGGGCGCGATCTTCTCGGTCAGGAGATGAATGGCGTCGAACTTCGCGACCGCCTGCTTGTAGGCGTTGTCGAAGCCTTCCGGCGTGAGCGGCCCCTGACCCACGTAGACGATGAAGAAGGAGGCGTCGAGTCCGCCGGCGATCATCTTGGGCAGGTTGACCTGGTTGCCGAGGTCCTGCGTGTAGTTCCGTTCGGCCGTGAAGTCGGCCGGGCTGATGTCGTCGTGCGTATCGAGCGCAATCACGCGGTCGTGAATGCCGCGAGCTTTTTTGATAAGGGCGTCATCGGTCGTCGCTGGGGTCTGTGCGGCTGGTGCGGCCATCGCGGCGGCGAAGGCGAGCGCGGCCACGCCGCACGCGGTCAAGGGACGTGTCATCCTGGGATCCTCCGCCGCGGATCATATCGCGGCCGGGGTCAGGTCTTGTATTTCAACATTCCAACTCCTGAATGTTGAAATACAAGACCTGACCCCGAGTCGCGAGTCGAGACTCACTCGCCTCTGAGAGCGACGGTCGGATCGATCGATGCGGCGCGGCGCGCGGGCAGGTAGCCGGCGAGGAGCGCCGAGACGACGAGAATGGCGGCAAGGCTGGCGGTGATCCGCGCGTCGCTCGACGCCACGCCGAGGAGACCTGCCTCGATGAGCCGCCCGAGGGCGAGCGACAAGGTGACGCCGAGCGCGACGCCGATCGCGGTCAGCTTCCCGGTTTGGCCGACCGTGAGCCTGAGCACGTCACGGCGCGTGGCGCCGAGGGCCATGCGCACGCCGATCTCGTGCGTCCGTTGCGTCACCATGGACGCCATGACGCCATAGACGCCGATGACCGCCAGCAGCAAGGCGAGGCCGCCGAAGACGAACATGATCGCGCCGACGTACTGCAGGCCAATCGTCCGCTCGCGCAGCGTCTGGCGCATCGGCTGCAGCTCGAACACGGGTTGGGTGGGATCCACAGCGCGAACGGCCGCGCGAGCGTCGGCGGCCAGCGTCGCCGGCTCGCGCGTCGTGCGCACGATGAGCGCCATCCCCGCGGTCGGTGCTTGCCGGAACGGCCGGTAGATCGTCGGGTAGTTGCGGCGATTGAACCACCCGTGGATGTGATCGCCTGAGACGCCGACGACGGTGATCCACGGACCGGTGCTGAACTTGATTCGCTTCCCGAGCGGATCGGCGTTGGGCCAGTGGCGGCGCGCGAGCGATTCGCTCACGACCGCCACGGGCTGCGTATCTTCCCGGTCCGCGTCAGTGATCCCTCGTCCGGCACGAATCGGAGTCTGCAGGGCCTCGAAGATTCCCGGCGTCGCGGCCCGGTAGTCCACCGACGGTGGGTTCTGAGGATCGGGGTTGGGGACGCCATCGATCTCGATCGACCGCCCGCTGTTGCTGTCGGACGCCGGCATGATGTTGATGGCGGCGGCGCCGGTCACGCCCGGCACCGTCCGCAGCCGGTCGACGACCTCGCTCGCGAACCTGGCGCGATCGCCGCCCTCGGGATAGCGTGCGGCCGGGAGCAGCAGGCGCATCGTGAGCACGCCCTCGGGATTGAACCCTTGTGGCCCGTTGAGGAACCGGTGGACGGTCAGGACGCTGAGCGCGGCCGCCACGAGCAGCGGCAGCGCAAGCGCGATCTCGCCGATGACCAGCCCGCGGCGCAGCCTCAGGCGGGCGCCGCCGGCCGTCGCGCTGCGTCCCCCTTCCTTGAGTGTTTCGGAGAGTCGCGGCCGCGAGGCCTGGAGAGCAGGAATCAAGCCGAAGATCAGGGCCGTCAGGATCGCCAGCGCCGAGGTGAAGCCAATCAGGCGCAGATCGACGTCCATCGAGTGCCAGTCCGGCGACGAAGCGCGCGATCTTGGCCGGCATGTAGGCGACGATGAGCTTCAGGCCGAACCACGCGACGGTGAGCGCCGCCGGCACCGCGGCGAGCGCTAAGAGACCGCTCTCGATGAGCAGCTCGCGCACGACGCGGCCGCGGCTGGCGCCGATCGCGAGGCGGACCGCCATCTCGCGCTGGCGCTCGGCGCCGCGCGCCAGGAGCAGGCTGCCGACGTTGGCACAGGCGATGAGCAGCACGAAACCCGCCGACGCCTGCCAGAGCGACAGGATCGCCCCCAAGCCGATATCCATCATGCCGTCGCCGATGGTGTAGACGCGTACCGCGCGTCCCGTACTGGTGTCGGGGTAATCGCGCGCGAGCCGCTCGCCGATGGTGGCCATCTGCGCCTGCGCTTCTTCGAGCGTGCGGCCCGGGGCGAGGCGGCCGATGCCGGTCAGATACTGGGCGCGGCGGTTGCCGGCCGCCTCGGCGTTGAACGACAACGGCGCCCAAATCTGCGAACCCATCGGGAAGTCGAAGCCCGGCGGCGCGATGCCGACGACCTCGTACTGCGCCGCGTCCACTTCGATGGCCCGGCCGACGATCGACGGGTCGGACGCGAACCGCCGCTGCCACAAACCGTGACCGATGATCACCCGCCGGTGCCGGCCCTGCGTCTCCTCGTCGAGAAGGAAGGTTCGACCCATCACCGGCTGCACGCCCAGCGCCGGGAAGAAGTCTGCCGAGACGAAGAAGCCCTGCACGTTCTCGGGTTCGTCCTGTCCGACCAGGTTCGCATTCCACCAGTCGAAGGCGGCGAGCCGCTCGAAGGCATCCGGCTGCTGCCGCTTCATGTCGAGGTAGTCGGCCGGCGAGAGGGCTTCGCGCCGATCGATGTCGTCCGGTTTGGTGAAGGAGAGGAGCGTGATGCGATCGACGTCCGGCATCGTGAACGGCCGGAGCACCAGCGCATCGATCATCGAGAACACCGCCGCGTTGGCGCCGAGCCCCAGTCCCAGGGTGATGACGACGATGGCGCTCATCGCCGGGCGCTTCAGGATGCTGCGGCAGGCATGACGCACTTCGAGGCCGAGCGTTCGCATGAGGGAATCTCCGGGGTGTGGCGGTGTCACGGGTGGTGCGAGCAACGAGGGCGACGACAACGCCGCCCGCGTGCGCGCCGCCATCCCGCGGGTGGACAGGCGCACCGCGTGGGTCCGGTACCAGGCCGCCGCTCGCGGCCGCGAGCGGGCCGCGCGCACGGCATGTTCCTCGTGCAGGTCACCGAGGATCGATTCGCTCCACTCGTCGCCGCCGAGTACCGTGGCGAGAAGGCGCTCGGCGAGCCGCGGCGGCCGAACGGCGGCGTGCGTCATGATTCCAGCCTGCCTTCGAGGCCCTGCCAGAGGCGAAGGAGGCTGCGCCTGGAACTGCGGATCGCCGCCAGTCCGGTGGCGGTGACTGTGAAGTAACGGCGTGATCGGCCGCCACGCTCGGGCAGGGGCGCGCTCATCCGCGAGCGCAGACAGCGCTTGGTTTCGAGCCGCTCGAGGGCGGTGTACAGTGCGCCCCGCGCCACCGCCCGTCCCGTCCGCTCCTCGATTTCTTCGCGGATGGGGATGGCGTAGGCGTCCTCACCGAGTCGCAGGATGGCGAGGAGAACGATGTGCTCGAATTCGCCCAGGTTCATCGTGCCTGCATTGTAGGCCAAATACCGAGTGGGTGGGGCAACAGGAAGCTTCACAAGGTTCACTGAGCCGATCTCCTGATTCTGGTGATACTTCGTCGTCGATTGGGCAAAGGGACCATGTGGAGGCGTTTAGAATGGTTCGACTGATGATGGCGATTGGGTCGGTGCTGGCGCTCGTCACGGCACTCGCCACGGCGCAGGACGCTCTGCCGCGCGAGCTGGTGGCGATGGCCGACGCCGAGCGGGCGTTTGCGAAGACGGCGACGGTCAAGGGCTGGCGGGACGCGTTCCTGGAGTTCTTCGCCGATGATGCGGTTGCGCTCGGCCGGGAGGTGACGCTCGCCAAGGATGGACTGCGGAAGCAGCCGTCGCCGCCGTTCTCGGAGTTCGAGCTCGTCTGGGAGCCGCGTCTGGGCGACGTTGCGGCGAGCGCCGACCTCGGCTGGCTCACCGGGCCGAGCACATCGATCAACCACACGGCCAAGGATCCCAAGCCCGGCCACGGCTGTTATCTCTCGGTCTGGCGGAAGCAGCCGAACGGCACGTGGCGCGTCTTCATCGACGTCGGTGCCGGTGCGCCCGAGCCGGTGCCGTTTGCGCCGGGTTTCACGCGGATGCCGTTTGGTGATCGATACGTCGGCAAGGCGGGGGAAGCCGTCAAGGAAGCGGCGGGGAAGAGCCTGGCCGAAGCGGATCGCGATCTGAACGCACAGATGGCGGCGCAAGGAGCCAGCCGGGCCTTCGCCAGCCGCGTCACCCCATCGTCGCGCCTCCATCGCCCCGGATCGACGCCGATCGTCGGCGCCGAGGCCATTGCCGTGTGGTTGAACGCGCACGCGTCGGCAGCCGCTGCGAGGGACGGCGTTGCCGAAGCGGCCGCCGCGGGAGACTTCGGCTATACCTATGGCACCTTCGAGATCAAGACGCCGAAGCCGCTATCGGGCGCCTACCTCCGGCTCTGGAACCGCGACGCGGCCGGGCGCTGGTGGCTGATGGTTGACGTCGCCCAGCCGTTCCGGCCGTAGGCGCCCGGGTCATTGCTCCGCCGAGGGTCCTGGCGCACAATGGCCTCGATCGCCGTGGGGACGCCTCTCTGGCCCACGAGACATCGGGATCTCGTCAGGAGGAGCACTTGCACAAGACCTCGTATTTATGGGTTGGCTTGGGAGCCCTCGGCGGGATGTTGTGGCTGTCCGACGTCGGCTTCGGACGACATCCGCTATCTCGTGCGCTGATGATGGTTCTGATTCTCTCGTGGTGCGGTTGGTACGCGTGGTCGAGCGGAACCAGTAAGAACGGTGGAACTCGAAGCACCTGACGAGTTCCTGAGGTGCTTCGATCCGAAGAACCCCTCAATCACGGACTGAGGTACTCGAAGACTCGCCGCACGTCGCGATGGACCCACGACATCAGGAACGTCCGCTCCAGCTCCCAGCTCCTTCCCGACTTGTCGGACACCGGCCCGATGATGTACAAGCTGAACAGGCGCCGTGTCTGCGCGCGCCGCCTCTTTCGCTCTCAATCAAGGAGATGTCCGTGAAGCGCACGTTGCCAGGGCGCCTCGCCCGCGCCGGGTCCGTATTGTCGTTGAGCCTGCTGGCGTTCGCTTATGCGGACGTCACGACGGGCGCGCAGGATCGGCTGAAGACGATGCCGGGCTACGCGCAGTTCCAGAAAGTCAGCACGCAGCTCAACGGCGCTATGCGATCCGGGGCCATCAACGGAACCTGGAGCGCGGACAGCAGCAGCGTCGAGTACGTCCTCGACGGCAAGCGCTATCGCTTCGACATCGCGACGCGCAGCGCCGCCGAGATTGGCGCCGTGGCCGACGCGGCCGGCGCCGGCCGTGGTGGACGCGGCGGCGGGCGAGGTGGCACGGGCATCGAGCGCGGCCGACAGGCGGCGTCGGCGGAGGCCCCCGACGGCAAGCTGAAGGCGTTCTATCGCGATCGCAATCTCTGGGTGAGCGACACCGCCGGCGCGAACGAGTCGCCGATCACGACCGACGGCAACGACAAGGACCGCATCAAGTACGGGACCGCGAGCTGGGTCTACGGCGAGGAGCTGGCGCAGACGAGCGCGATCTGGTGGTCGCCCGACAGCCGCAAGGTCGCCTATTACCGCTTCGACGAAAAGCAGGTCATCGACTACAACCTGCAGCTCGACCAGACCAAGGTCCAGAGCGTCAACGACGTCGAGGCTTACCCGAAGGCGGGTGCCGCCAATCCGATCGTGGATCTGTGGGTGTACGACGTCGCCAGCAAGAAGAGCACGAAGATCGACGTGCGCGACGGCAAGCCCTTCGACAACAGCGTCGTCGGGCACTACGTCTATCGCGTGTCGTGGTCGCCCGACGGCAGCGAGCTGCTCTTCAACCGCACCAACCGGCGGCAGAACGTCCTCGAGTTCGTCGCCGCCAATCCCGATGCGGGCACGACCCGGGTCATCGTGCGCGAAGAGTGGCCGACCGGCTGGGTCGACAACCGCCCGCCGATGCAGTTCCTGAAAGACAACCGGCGCTTCATCTGGGAGTCCGAGCGCAACGGCTTCGCCAACCTCTACCTGTACGATCTGACCGGCCGGCTGATCACGCCGCTGACGGCGCACACGGCGTTCGAAGTCACCGGGATCGTGAAGGTCGATGAGGCCGCGGGCGTGCTCTTCTACACCGCACGCGACGGCGACAACCATCTGAAGCTGCAGCTGCACCGCGTCGGACTCGACGGCAAGGGCGACGTGCGGTTGACCGATCCGGCGTTCCATCACACGGTCGCCGCCTGCGGCGGCGGGGCAGCGGCCGGAGGCGGGGGACGCGGCGGCGCCGGCGGCCCGGCCGCCTGCGGGATCTCGCCGGACAACAAGTTCTTTCTCGACATCTACCAGACGCACAACACCCCGCCGGCGACACGCATCGTCGATGCGGCAGGCAAGGTCGTGGCCGAGATCGCCAAGAGCGACCTGACGAAGTTCAACGAGCTCGGGCTGAAGAAGGCCGAGATGTTCACCTACAAGGCCGCCGACGGCAAGACGACGTTGCGCGGGCTGATCCAGTTTCCGTCGAACTTCGACCCGGCGCGGAAGTACCCAGTGCTCGTGCCGGTGTATGGCGGCCCGGCGTCGGCCGGCAACACGGCCCGCGAGACGTTCGTGACGCCGAACGCGACCGCCGAGTACCGGCTTCCTCATCGTCAACCTCGACTCGCGCGCCGCCCCTGGGATGGGCAAGCGCACGCTCGACGCGATCTATCTCAAGCTCGGTCAGGTCGAGATGGACGACATGGCTGAGGGCGTCAAGGCGCTGGCCAGCCGGCCGTACGTCGATCGGGCGCGGGTCGGCATGTATGGCACGTCCTACGGGGGCTACTCGGCGGTGATGTCGATCCTGCGCCACCCGGATGTCTACGCCGCGGCGTCGGCGTCCTCGCCGGTGACGTCGTGGCTCCACTACGACAGCATCTACACCGAGCGCTACATGTGGATTCCGCAGGAGAACAAGGAAGGCTACGACGCGGGGAGCGCCATGACGTACGCGAACCAGCTCAAGGGCCGCCTCATGCTCTACTACGGGACCGCCGACAACAACGTGCACCCGTCGAACATGATGCAGCTCATCGCAGCGCTGCAGCAGGCGGGCAAGAGCTTCGACGTCCAGGTCGGTCCCGATCGCGGCCACAGCGGCATCAACAACGATCGCATGATGGAGTTCTTCATCGAGAATCTCGTCGTGAAGGCGGCGTCCCAGACGGCGCCCTCACAGTAGAACCCGTTTCATAATGCTGTCACGACGTTGCCACACGATGCCCACGATGACACGAAGGTCACGATGGCCCCTAGAAGGGTGTTCTTCGAGTTCGTGAGATAGTTCTCCGTCCCCGCATGCTGAAGACGCGCATCGCTGTCATCATCACCATCATTGTCGGGTTCGTGGGCTTCCACCTGGTCGAGCGCGCGTGGCACGGCGCGCGCCAGCCCTCTTTGCTCGAAGAGGTCCTGTTCATCGGTGGGCTGGTCGTCGGCGTGTCGCTGCTCGTCGCCGGAGTCTTCCGCCTGCGGCTCATCCGGCGGGTGAATCAGGTCAGCTCACGGGCGCTCGAGATCCTCCACGCCGATCGCTGGACGACGCGGTTGGAGGAGGGCGGCGCCGGCAGCGACCTGTCGGAGCTCAGCGCCGCCGTCAACCGATTGCTCGACGCCGCCGATGCGTCGCAGCAGGAGCTGCGCAACAGCGAGCGCCGCCTGGCGGCGCAGAGCCAGGCGCTGACCGAGCTGACGTCGCGCCAGACGGGGGTCTCGGTCACGGTCAACGACCGGCTGCGGCTCATCCTCGAGACGTGCGCGCGGACGCTGGAGGTCGCGCGTGTCAGCACGTGGCGGTTCGAGGACAACGGTGCGACGCTCCGCTGCGATGACCTGTTCCAGACGACGACCGGGACGCATACCTCAGGCGAACGGCTGTACGAGCGCGACGTGCCGGCCTATTTCAGCGCCGTCGGGCACGATCGCGTCGTCGCCGCGTCCGACGCGCACGGCGATCCGCGCACGCGGGAGTTCAGCGAGAACTACCTGACGCCGCACGGCATCGGGGCGATGCTCGACGTGCCGCTGCGGCAGGAAGATCGTCCCTTGGGCGTGATGTGCATCGAACACGTCGGCGGGCCGCGGAACTGGAAGTTCGACGAGCAGAACTTCGCGCTGTCGCTCGCCAACCTGGTCGTGGTCGCGCTCGCGGATGCCGATCGCCGGCAAGCCGTCCAGAATCTCGCCGAGAGCGAGGCGCGAGCGAGGCTCATGCTCGACTCGGCGCACGACGCGTTCATCGGCATGGACTCGGACGGCCGCATCGTGCGGTGGAACGCGCAGGCCGCGGCGACGTTTGGCTGGTCGCGCGACGACGTGGTCGGGCGGCAGCTGTCGGAGACCATCATCCCGGCGGGATTCCGGGCCGCCCACATCGAGGGCCTGCGCCGCTTTCACGAGACCGGCGACGCGCCGATCGTGAACCGGCGGCTCGAGCTGCGCGGCCTCCACCGCGATGGGCACGAGTTTCCCATCGAGATTACCGTCACCAACCCCGTACGCGCCGGCCGCGGTTATTTCTTCGGCGCGTTCGTCCGGGACATCTCCGAGCGGCTGCGGCACGAAGACGAGCTGCGGCAGGCGAAGGAGTCGGCCGAAGCCGCGACGCGGGCCAAGAGCGAGTTCCTCGCCAACATGAGCCACGAGCTGCGGACGCCGCTCAACGGCGTCATCGGCTACGCCCAGCTGCTGCAGCGCGACCGCACGCTCAGCCCGGCGCAGCGCGACGCGCTCGACGCGATCAGCGCCTGTGGCTCGCACCTGCTCGACCTCATCAACGACGTCCTCGACCTGTCGAAGATCGAGGCCGGCCGCATGGACATCGAAGCGACGCCCTGCGACCTGCGCCAGGTGGCGGTCGATCTCCGCTACGTCGTCGAAGAGCGTGCGCAGCGCAAGGGACTGGCGTTTACGACGCACATCGACGAGACCATCGCCACCCGTGTCGTGCTCGACGGCCGGCACCTGCGCCAGGTCCTCCTCAACCTGCTCGGCAACGCGATCAAGTTCACGCCGCATGGCGAGATCGAGCTGCAGATCGGCGCAGGCGCTCCGGGGCGGCTCCGTTTCGACGTGATCGACACCGGCATCGGGATCGAAGCCGAGAACCTGAGCGCGGTCTTCCAGGCGTTTCGTCAGACGCGCTCGGGCGCGGAGCTCGGCGGCACGGGCCTGGGCTTGACGATCAGCCATCGGCTGGTCCGCAGCATGGGCGGCGAGCTCAAGGTGGAGAGCACGCCAGGCAAGGGCAGTCGCTTCTACTTCGAGCTGCCGCTCGTCGAGGCCGAGGCGCCGGTCGTGCAGGTGGCCGCCGACGCTGACGGCGACGCGCTGTCGTCGGACGCGCGCCTCGCGCCGGGCGAGCACCTGACGGCGCTCGTCGCCGACGACAGTTCCGTCAACCGGCGCATTCTCGCCAGCCTGCTCGAGAGCGCGGGCGTGCGCGTCATCACCGCCGCCGGCGGACTCGAGGCCGTCGAGCTTGGCCGTACGCATCGCCCCGATATCGTGCTGATGGATCTCCGCATGGGAGACCTGAACGGCTTCGAGGCCACCCGCCGGTTGGGCGCCGACGAGGCGACGGCGGCGATTCCGGTGGTGGCGGTTTCGGCGAGCGCCTGGGACGAAGTGCGGCAGGCCGCCCGCGATGCCGGCTGTGTCGATTTTTTGCCGAAGCCGGTCCGAGCCGACGTACTCTTTGCCAGGCTGCAGCGCTACACCGGCGCGCGGTTCGTGAGTCCGGCGGCGGATCCGGACGCGGGGCTGGGGCTCGAGCCTCTGGCCGGCGACGCCGGCGTGCGCGACCTGGCGGCGCGCATTCGCGAAGCGGCGGCGATCGGCAGCGTGGCCGATCTCGACGCGATTGCCGCCGGACTGTCGACCGGTGGAGAGGCGCCCGGCACGCTCGGGCGCCGCATCGCGGCGCTGACCGCCGCCTTCGACTACGACGCGTTGCTCCGGCTCGCCGCGTCGCTCGATCAGGAGCCCGTTGACGACGCGGCGATGCGGCCAGTCGTCGACATCATCAAGGACTGAGGCAACCGTCAACCGTGTCACCACGACTCAGCCTGCCGGACCCATGGCCAGCGTGACGCCCCTGCCCCTGGCGATTCACCCCAGACGCCCGGCGCGACCATCCTCGTCGTCGACGACAGTCCCGTCAACCTGCGGCTGGTCGTGCGCACGCTCGAAGGGCGCGGCTATCGCCTGCTGGCGGCGAAGAACGGCCGCGCTGCGCTCGACATCGCCCGTCGCGTGCATCCCGATCTCATCCTCCTCGACGTGATGATGCCCGAGCTCGACGGCTTCGAGGTCTGCCGCGCCCTCAAGGGCGACCCGGCGACGCGCGACTCCATCGTCGTCTTTCTATCGGCGCTCGGCGAGGTGACGGACAAGGTGACGGGCCTCGAACTCGGTGCCTCGGATTACATCACCAAGCCGATCCAGCCCGAGGAAGTGATCGCGCGCGTGGCCAACCACGTCGCGCGCCAGCAGCTCGAGCGCGAGGTCAGGAGGAGCCGCGATCGCCTGGAACGCGAGCTCGCGAGCGCCGGCGCGATGCAGCGGCGGATTCTGCCGGCGGCGCTGCCAAGCGGGATGGGCGCGACGTTCGCGGCCTACTATCAAACGAGCCTGTACGCCGGCGGTGACTACTACGACGTGTTTCCGCTGCCCGATGGGCAGTTCGGCGTCATCGTCGCCGACGTGTCCGGTCACGGCGCGCCCTCGGCGATCGTGATGGCGATGATTCGCGCCGCCGTGCACGCCTTCCCGGGGTTCGCGTGCGATCCGGCCGAGATGCTCCGCTACCTCAATCGCCACTTCGAGTTCCTGTGGGAGTCGCCGATGTTTGCGACCGCGCTCTCGGCGCTCATCGATCCGCGCGATCGCAGCGTGACGATCGCCTGCGCCGGGCACCCGCCGCCGCTCCTGCTGCGCGGCGGGCGCGTGAACGTCCTGCCCGTCGACGCCACGATGCCGGTGCTGATGATGGATTTGCCGAAGATTCCCGACGTGCGCCACGCGCTGCAGAGCGGCGACCGCCTGCTGTTCTACACCGACGGCGTGACGGAACGGCCCGATCCGTCCGACGACATGTACGACCTGCCCCGCCTCACCCAGTCGCTCGAGCGCACGGCGGCGCTGGCGCCGGCCGACCAGATCCTGGCACTCGTCAAGGACCTCGACGCGTTCGCGGCCACCAGGGAGCCGGATGATGACCAGACGCTCTTGTTGATTGCGATCGAGTAACGGGGGAAAAGTTTGAAGTCTGACGTTTGAAGTCTGAAGTGAGGAAGTACGAAGTGAGAAGCGGGAAGTAGAAGCTCGAAGGGAAGTGGGAAGTGGGAAGTGAGAAGTGAGGAAGTGCGAAGTGAGAAGTGAGAAGTCGCAAGTAGAAGAGTGAAGGGACATTTGAGCCGCGCGACGAACTTCCAACTTCCAACTTCGAACGTCCGACTTCGTACTTCCTACTTCACGCTTCTCTTTATACTTCTACTTGCGACTTCCCACTTCGTACTTCCTCACTTCAGACTTCAAACGTCAGACTTCAAACTTTCTCAACGCATCGTTCCAGCGTTTTCCGGCGTGATTCTTGCGTTTCGAACCGCGCCGCTGGCGCCAGGCGTTCCCGCGTCCCGCCCGTTGATCGTCCACGTGAGGGCGCCGGCGTCGCCGAAGCGGAGTGTCAACTCGCGCGCGGCGGTCAGCGTGTGGCGCTCGCCGGGTTGGAGGATTCGATAGATCACCCGCTCTCCGTCGGCGGTTGCGGAAACCCAGCAGGCGCCAGTCAGTGACAGGACGACAGTCACGCGCTGGCGTGGATGGCTGGGCGATCGCCGGTGCGCTCGCCGCGACAGGCGGTTCAGCCGCTGTGGACGCGCACCGGTGGGGTTACGCCCGTTCCAGGTGTGGCCGGCGAAGTGCCGGTCGTGCCGACGGTCTCGGGGTCGGCGGCGCGCTCGCCTCGACGGCCGAGGACTACGGCCGCCGCCACGACGACCAGGAGGACGGCGACCGCGGTGGCCATGCCAATCCATCGTGAGGGTGGTTGCCACGAAGGCTCGACCGGCTCACGAGACAGCGCGACGTGGTTGGAGACCGGCGGTGGCGTGGGGAACTGCGCGAAGTATTCCCGCACCAGCCGATCGGAATCGAGATCGACCTCTTCGGCGTAGGCGCGGACGAATCCGCGGCCGAAGGGGTGCGGCGGGAGCGCCGACTGGTCGTTGCGTTCGATGGCGGCCAGCATCTTCACTGGCACGCGGGTGCGCTCGGCTACCGTGCCGATCGAAAGGCCCTTGCCTTCTCGCGCGGATCGAAGCTGCGCGCCGATATCCATGGTCTTGCTCGTCTTCCTTCGGCGCCTGAGCAGGCGCCCCGTCCCTTGAGCATAGCACCTGCGGCGTAGCATGAACGATGAGCTTGGGTGCAACCCTGGGACGCGGGCGCCGTAGAGCTACGATAGGAGTGGCATGGACGAGACTTCGCAAGCGCTGACGGCCGAGGAAAACGCGACGGACGTCGCGGAACCGGCGCCGGAACCGCCCCCCGCCGACCCCCAATTCGCTCCCGGCACGGTGCGCCGGCTCGACCCGGCCTTTGTAGCGTTTCAGCGCGTGGTTGGCTGGATCGTGGCCGCGGTGATGTCGGTTGGCCTGCTGGTCGTGGCCGCTATCGTCTGGTTTCGGGGCGACCTGCCCTGGTTGGCGAGCCTGTTGCTCCTGCCGGGTTGGCTGGTCGCGTCGGCCGCCATCGCCTGGCTGTTCTATGCGTGGCCAGCGGTCCACTACCGTCACATGTCTTATGTGCTCGACGCCGAAGGGATCGAGATTCGGTCGGGGGTGTGGTGGCGTCAGGTCATCAGCGTCCCGCGTTCACGGGTGCAACACATCGACGTGTCGCAGGGGCCCATGGAGCGTTCGTTCGGCCTCGGCCGGCTCGTGGTCTTCACCGCGGGCACGAATCACTCCCGGGTCGAGCTCGTGGGATTGAGCCATACCGTTGCGCTCGCGCTCAGGAACTACCTCCTGCCCCGAGGCAGCGACGATGCCGTCTGAGCGCCGGCTGCATCCGCTGTCGTTCGTCTTCGATATCGTGGGACAGGTGCGGCAGTTCGTCGTGCCGGCGGGCGTCGTGCTGGTCGGCGCCGGCACGGCGGGCTTCGCGTGGGAGGCATGGCTCGTCCTGCTCATCATCCCGTCGGCGATTGTGGCGCATCATCCGCGCGCTGACGTTCCGCTACCGCTTCGATCCCGGCGAGCTCGTCATCACGAGCGGCCTCGATCTTCCGCAACGAGCGGCACGTGCCGTACGGCCGGATCCAGAACATCGACGCGGTCCAGAACCTCCTGCATCGTTTGCTGCGGGTCGTCGAGGTGCGCATCGAGACCGGCGGCGGCGATGAAGCCGAAGCGCGGATGCGCGTGCTCGAGCTGCCGGCGCTCGCCGAGATGCGCGAGCGCGTGTTTGCCGGGCGCGCGGGCCGTGCCGGCAGCGAGCCGACTGCGGCCGACAGCGTCCGGGAGGCGTCCCAGCCGGAGCGGCGCACGCTGCTGGCCCTCGGACCGCGCGAGCTGCTGCTCGCCGGCTTCATCGAAAGCCGCGGCCTCATCATCGTCGGCGCGGCGTTCGGCCTGCTCTGGGAGTGGGGGCTGTTCGAATCGACCGCCGGCCTGGTCTTCGGCGAGAACGCTCTCGAGCCGCAGCGTCATCCGGCAGACCGCTCGCGGGCTGCTCGGCCAGGGGATGCCGTCGATCGGCAGGATAGCGACAGTGGTGCTCGCGTTTGCCGCGTTCGTGCTGGCGATTCGCGTGCTGTCGATGGGCTGGTCGCTCATCAGGCTCTGGGGGTTTCGCCTGCACCAGACCGGCGACGATCTCGGGACCGAGTTCGGATTGATCACCCGGGTGATGGCGACGATCCCGCTGCGCCGCATCCAGACGGTGACCGTTCGCGAGAGCCCGCTCCACCGCGTGTTCAAGGCCGCGTCGATTCGGGTCGATTCGGCCGGCGGCGACGGTGGGGAAGGGAGCGCCACCAAGCGCGAATCGCTCGCGCCGATCATCAGGCGCGCCGACTTGCCGCGCGTGCTCGCGGAGGTCCTGCCGGACGTAGACGTCGCCGGCGCCGCCTGGCGCCCGGTCGATCCGCGCGGCTTCTGGCGCGCCCTGAAATCGACGCTCGTCCTGGTGGTGTTCTTGACGCTCCCGTTCATCCTCATGCTGCGGTGGTGGACGCTGGCGTGGGCCGCGGTGCTCGTCGCGTGGGCGTGCGTGCACGCCCGGCTCTACGTGAAGCACCTCGGGTGGGCGGTCGGCGATCAGGCGGTCCTCTTCCGGAGCGGCTGGCTGTGGCGCGAGTTCACCGTCGCGCGCTTCAACAAGATTCAGGCCGTCACGCTCAGCGAGTCGCCGTTCGATCGCCGCGCCCGCATGGCCAGCGTCGCGGTCGATACCGCGGGCGCCGCCGATGCCTCGCACCGCGTCGCCATCCCCTATCTGGCCCGCCCGACCGCCGACGAGCTGTACCTCCGGCTCAGCGACGAAGCCGCTCGGACGGCGTTTCGCTGGTGAGCCACGGCCACGCGCACAGCTCACGACGGCACGACAACTCAGGCCACTGGATCACCTCGGACCACGCGGACGACGACGGATCGAAGAGCTCTTTGTCGCCGGCTCGATGACGCCTGTGATCCGCCGCGCGAAGCGCGGCGGTCAGCGACCGGCCAGTGTTGTCCGTGGCCGTTCCGTCGATCCGGCAATCGTCTCGATGGTCGTGACTATACTTATGGCCAGTCCGCGTCGCGGGTGAAGGAGTGCAACGATGGAAGTACGACGAAGACTATCGAAGTCCGTGGCCGTGGCCGCGCTCGCCGCGTGCGTGGCGTCGGCGGGGTTGCTGGCTGCAGCGCAGGCGCCGTCTGCTGCCGGGCAGCTCCAGGTGCCGGTCGAATACTTCAAGCTGAAGAACGGCTTGAAGGTCGTCCTGTCGCGCGACATGACGACGCCGACGGCGGTCGTGGCGGTGTACTACAACATCGGCTTCCGCAACGAGCCGAAGGACAAGACCGGCTTCTCGCACCTCTTCGAGCACATGATGTTCCAGGGGTCGCAGAATCTCGGCAAGATGGAGTTCATCCGTCTGGTCGAATCGAACGGCGGCCTCCTGAACGGCTCGACGCGCTTCGATTTCACGAACTACTTCCAGGTCGTCCCGTCGCACGTGCTCGAGACGATTCTCTGGGCCGAGGCCGACCGGATGCGCGGCCTCGAACATCGACGCCGACAACCTGAAGAACCAGCAGGAAGTGGTCAAGAACGAGGTCAAGGTCAACGTCCTCAACCAGCCCTACGGCGGGTTCCCGTGGATCGACCTGCCGATGGCGGCCAACCAGAACTGGTACAACGCCCACAACTTCTACGGCGACCTCGCGCACCTCGACGCGGCCACGCTCGACGACGTGCGGTCGTTCTTCCGCACGTTCTACGCGCCGAACAACGCCGTCCTGGTCGTCACCGGCGACTTCGCCGCCGATTCGACGAAGGCCTGGATCGAAAAGTACTTCGCCGACATCCCGGCGACGAAGCTGCCGCCGCCGGCGGACCTGCGCGAGCCGCGGCAGGAGAAGGAGAAGCGCGCCGGCCGGACCGATCCGCTGGCGACTCGTCCCGGCGCTCGGGATCGCCTACCACCTGCCCGAGCGGCTGACGCCGGAGTGGTACGCGTTCGGCCTCATCGATCGCGCCCTCGCGCAGGGCAGCGATTCGCTCCTCTACGACGAGCTCGTGCGCAAGGGCGGCCTCACCGGCGGCGTCGATGCGGGCATCAACTGGGGGCTCGGCAGCATGTTCGACTACAGCGGGCCGATGCTGTGGATGGCGCAGTTCTTCCACGATGCGACGACGCCCTCCGACAAGCTGCTGGCCGCGATCGACACCGTGCGTCGAGCGCGTCCGGAAAGAGGGGCTCGATCAGGCGACGCTCGATCGCGCGCGCGTCAAGATGCGGTCCGGGCTCTACGCCGACCTCGAGCAGTTCGCCGGCTTCGGGCGCGCCAACCTGCTCGCCTCGTTCGCGCTCTTCGACGACGACCCGTCGAGGATCAATCGGCTCGAGGCGGAGTTCGCCAAGGTGACGCCCGCGCTGGTGCAGAAGACCGCCAGCGAGTATCTGCGGCCGGGCAACCGGACGGTCTACGTCATCACGCCCGGGAAAACAGGCGCGGCGGACGCGGCCGGGAAGGGAGGCGCGCGATGAGGACGAACGCTGTGACGCGACACGCCATCACGACTCTGACCGTCGCCGCGACGCGTCGCGATCGCGACTGCGTTGGTCGCCATCGGGGCCGCAGCAGAAGCAGGCGCCGCCCGCCGCCGGCGCGCCCAAGGATTTCGTCATCCCCAGCCCGAAGCGGTTCACGCTCGCGAACGGCCTGCCCGTGACGATGGTGCCCGTTCGGCCAGGTGCCGAAGGTGACCATCCGGCTCGTCGTCGAGGCGGCGAACCTGCACGAGCAGCAAGGATCAGGTCTGGCTCGCCGATCTGACCGGCAACATGATGCGACGAGGGGACGACCGCGCTGACCGCCGACGCGCTCGCGCGCGAGTTCGCGGCGATGGGCGGGCAGCTCGGCATCGGCGTCGGCCCGGACACGGACGTCGATTTCGACCGACGTCCTGGCCGATCACGGCGTCACAGGCCGTGCAGCTCATCGCCGACGTCGCGTCGCGGCCGCGCCTGCCGGAGTCGGAGCTGGCGCGGGTCAAGGCGAACATGGTGCGCGACCTGGCGATTCGCAAGAGCACGCCGCAGTCGGCGGCGGAGGAGAAGTTCGCCGAGCTGATGTACGGCGACCATCCGTACGGCCGGCTGTTTCCGACCGAGGCGATGCTCTCGGGCTACACGCTCGAGCAGGTGCGGGCTTTTCACCGCGGATCACTTCGCTGCCGGACCGCGCGCGGCTCTATATCGCCGGCGTCTTCGACGCGGCGGCCATGGAAGCGAGCGTCCGGAAGGCGTTTGACGCGTGGCCGCGCGGCGCGGCCGTCGCGGCGCCGCCCAAGCCCGCGCTCGCGCACGGCGGCTTCGCCCTGATCGACCGCGCGGGCGCGCCGCAGTCGACGGTCATGCTCGGGCTCAAGGTCGCCGATCCGTCGCACGCCGACTGGGTGGCGCTCGAGGTCACCGATTCGCTCCTCGGCGGGTCGTTCGCCTCGCGCATCACGGCCAACATCCGCGAGCAGAAGGGCTACACCTACTCGCCCTACAGCGCGCTCGACTCGCATCCCGGCGACGCCCGCTGGTACGAGAGCGGCGGACGTGACGACGAACGTGACCGGGCCGTCGCTCAAGGAGATCTTCTTCGAGATCGATCGCCTGCGGAAGGACGCGCCTCGGCCGCGCGAGCTCCAGGGCATCAAGAACAACCTGGCCGGCGTGTTCGTCGTGCAGAACGCGTCGCGCGGCGGCGTGCTCGGCCGGCTCGCGTTTGTCGATCAGCACGGCCTCGGCGACCAGTACCTGGCGACCTACGTCAAGCGCGTGATGGCGGTGACGCCCGACGACGTGCGGCGCATCGCCAATCAATACCTCACGCCCGACAAGATGACGCTCGTCGTCGTCGGCGATACGAAGACGGTGCAGGACCAGGTGGCCCCGTGGAGCAAGCGGTGAGGAAGCATTGATGTCGATGTCAGCAGTGCGTTATCTGGTCGTTCTGGCCCTCGGCGCCGCGGCCTTGACCGCGTCGATTCCGGCGCAGCAGCCGGCGCGCGGATCAACCCCGGCCTCTTCGCCGAGCTGCGGTGGCGGAACATCGGGCCGCATCGCGCGAGCCGGACGCGGGCGGCGGCGGGGCATCGCAAGCCACCCGTACACCTTCTATATGGCGGCGGTGAACGGCGGCGTCTGGAAAACGACCGACGCCGGACGCGTCTGGAAGCCGATCTTCGACGACCAGCCGACCGGATCGATCGGCACGATCGCCATCGCTCCGTCCGACGCCAACGTCATCTACGTCGGCAGCGGCGAAGGCCTGCATCGGCCCGACCTCTCGACCGGCGACGGCATCTACAAGTCGACCGACGCCGGGCGGACGTGGTCGCACCTGGGACTGCGTGACGCGCAGCAGATTCCCAACATCGCCGTCGACCCGAAGAATCCCAATCGCCTGTTCGTCGCCGCGCTGGGCCATCCCTACGGACCGAACGAGGAGCGCGGCATCTATCGCTCGACCGACGGCGGAAAGACGTTCGAGAAAGTGCTCTCGAAGGACGAGAACACCGGCGGCAACGACGTCGACATCGATCCGTCGAATCCCGAGACGGTCTACGCCACGATGTGGGAAGAGCGTCAGGGGCCGTGGGAGAACTCGGTGTGGGCGGGCACGAGCGGCGGCATCTTCAAGTCGGTCGACGGCGGCACGACGTGGAAGCCGCTGACGAACGGACTGCCGGTCGTCGTGCAGGCGAACCTGGCGATCTCGCCGGCGAATCCCAAGCGGCTGTACGCCGCCGTCGCCGGCCTACGACAAGGCCGGCACCGGCAGCCGATCGCGGCGCGGCCGGGATCTTCCGCAGCGATGACGCCGGCGAGACGTGGACGCGGATCACGACCGACACGCGACCTGCCGGGCGGATCGGCGGCGGCGACCTGCCGATGCCGATCGCTGCACCCGAAGGATCCCGACGTCCTCATCATGGCGAGCACCGTGTCGTGGAAGTCGACCGACGGCGGCAAGACGTGGACGTCGTTCAAGGGCGCGCCAGGCGGCGAGGACTATCAGAACGGCTGGATCAATCCCGACAACCCCGACATCATCCTGCTCGCCGCCGATCAGGGCGCGGTCGTCACGCTGAACGGCGGCGAAACCTGGAGCTCCTGGTACAACCAGCCGACCGGCCAGTTCTACCACGTGGCGGCCGACAACGCGTTTCCCTATCGCGTCTGCAGCGGTCAGCAGGAGAACGGATCGGTCTGCGTGTCGAGCCGCGGCAACTACGGCGCGATCTCGGATCGCGACTGGGTTCCCGTCGGCGTCGACGAATACGGCTTCGTCGCCCCCGATCCGCTCAACCCCGACATCGTCTACGGCGGCCGCACCGTGACGCGATTCGATCGCCGGACCGGGCAGGTGTCGGTCGTCGGCCCGGTCGGCGGCCGCGGCGGCGTCGGTGGTCGCAACCGGGACCTTCCGTCAGGTGCGCACGATGCCGGTCATCTTCTCGGAAGTCGACAAGCGTGCGTTGTTCTTCGCCAACAACCATCTCTGGAAGACCGTCGACGGCGGCGCGCACTGGAAGCAGTTGAGCCCCGACCTGACGCGCCAGACGTGGACCGTGCCGGCGAGCGTCGGCAAGTACGCGAGCGATCCGTCGGCGCAGCCCGCGCCGCGCGGCGTCATCTACACCGTCGCGCCTTCGTACCAGGACATCAACCGGATCTGGGTCGGGACCGACGACGGGCTGATCCATGTGACGGCCGACAACGGCGTCACCTGGAAGGATGTCACCCCGCCGGGCGTCGGCCCGTGGGCCAAGGTGTCGGTCATGGACGCCGGACGCTTCGCTCCGCTGACCGCATACGCAGCAATCAACACGCTGCGCCTCGACGACCTGCGGCCGCATATCTTCCGCACGCACGACGGCGGCAAGACCTGGACCGAGATCGTCAACGGCATTCCGAACGGCGAGACGGTCAACGCCGTGCGCGAGGATCCCAAGCGCAAGGGCCTGCTGTTTGCCGGCACCGAACGTGCCGTCTACGTGTCGTTCGACGATGGCGCGAACTGGCAGTCGCTGCGGCTGAACATGGCGGTGTCGTCGGTCCGCGACCTCATCGTCAAGGACGACGACGTGGTCGCCGCGACACACGGCCGCGGTTTCTGGATCCTCGACGACATCACGCCGCTGCGTCAGGTGGATGCTCGGTCGGCCACGCGAGGACGCCATCCTGTTCAAGCCGACGACCGCCTGGCGTGTGCGGTGGAATACGAGCGTGGACATGCCGTGGCCGAAAGAGGAGCCGACGGCGCCGAATCCTCCCGAGGGCGCGCTCATCAACTACTACTTGAAGTCGGCCGCGAGCGGTCCGGTGACGCTCGAGATCCTGCAGCAGGATGGCCGGCTGGTTCGCCGCTACTCGAGCAGCGATCCGGTTGCCGCGATTCCCGATCCGCCGGCCGCGCCCGCACCCGTCTACTGGTACCGGACGCCGCAGCGCTTATCCACTGCCGCGGGCATGCATCGGTTCGCGTGGGACGTGCACTATCAGCCGCTCGCGGGCCTCGTTCCCGGCGAGGGCGCGCTCGGTGCGGTGCCCACGCAGTTGCCGATTCAGGCGATTCCCTTCAACACGGTTCCCGCGCCGACGACGCCCTGGGTCAACCCCGGCACGTACGTGGTGAAGCTGACGGTCGACGGAAAGAGCCACACGCAGCCGATCGTGGTCAAGCAGGACCCGCGGGTGAAGACGCCGGCGATCGCGATGCAGCAGGTCTACTCGCTGACGAGCGCGGCGTACTACGGTGCGGCCGAGGCCCGGATTGCCGCGGCCAAGCTCGGCGCCGTCCGGCAGCAGTTAGCCAAGGTGCAGGCGCAGGGGGCCGTGGCGCAGTCGCTCGCGACGTTTGGCCAGAAGGCCGCGGCGCTCGAGGGCACGCCTCCCGCCGCCGGCGGAGGACGCGGAGGCCGGGGTGCCGGACCCGCGGGCGGCGGCCGTGGCGGCCCGCCTGCCGCGACCGCGACCGATACGCTCTGGGCCGTGAGCGCATCGCTCGGCGCGGTGATGAACGCCATGCAGGCCGCCGATGTGGCTCCCACCGCCAACACGCTGGCGGCGGTCACCGCGGCGCAGCAGAACGCCGCCCGCGTGATGGCGCGGTGGACTGCGCTCAGGACCGTGGACCTGCCCGCGCTCAACGCCCAGCTCAAGGGCGCAGGGCTCACGCCGCTGACGATTGAGTGATGAAGGAGCTGAGATGAGTCGGAATGTGATCGGTCGAGCGTCGGCGATGCTCCTCGTGGCGGCCGCCGTGGGATTCGAGAGCTCACGTGTCTACACGCAGGCGCCGGGACTCGACGTCGTGCCGATTGTCGGCCACTGGCGGCAGCACGTGGACGGCGGCGAGCAGGTCGCCACGGTTGACGGCACGAAGTGGGACAAGAAGCCTCTCGCCGATCCATTGTCTATCGCCCGGGAGCTCTTCAAGGCGCCCGCGGGCGAGGCTGGTCCGCGGTTCGTCGCGAATGCGTCTTCGACCGGCGCGTTTCCGCTCGCGGCGGTGCGTGGCGTCGACACCTTTACCGGTGGCAGCGCGCGGGTGCAGTTCAAGCTGATAGCCGGCGCGTCCGACCAACTGGCCGGCCTGGTGTTCAACCTGCATCCGACCGGTGAATATCTGGCGGTTCGTTACAACACGAAGGACGGCAACGTCGCCCTCTGGAAGTTTGTGGACGGAGCCCGTGCCCGGCTCGCCGAGGGGACCGGGCACGCGCAGCTGCCGCTCGACGCCTGGCACACCCTCGAGCTGCACGTCGTCGATCGCAAGGTGACCGGCATCGTCAACGGATCGCTGCGGGTCGAGCACGCGCTCGATCAGCCGGTCAGCGGGCGCGTCGGTCTCTGGGCCAAGCCCGATAGCGTGTCGGCGTTCAAGGGGCTGCGGATTCAGAAGTAGCGGAGTAGCGCCGGTCGATACCAGCTGTTCCCGAGCGAGCTTCGCCCCGCGTTCTCGTGAGTGACCGCAACCCATTCGAGGCGGCGGGGTTAGTACTACCGACTGCTGGTAGTAGACAGGCTTTTCCGGTTGAATCGACAGCCAGATGAACTTCAACGTCCTCAACCGCAAGGTCCACTACTGGGCGAGCGCCATCGTTGCCATCCCGCTGCTGGTGATCATCTGCAGCGGGCTGCTGTTGCAGGCCAAGAAGCAGTCGGCGTGGGTACAGCCTCCGGAGAAGCGCGGCACGGGGAAGGCGCCGCAGATTTCGTTCGACGAGGTGCTCGAGCGCGTCAAGCAGGTGCCCGAGATGCACGTGGCGAGCTGGGACGACGTCAACCGGATGGATGTGCGGCCGGGGCGTGGAGTGGTGAAGGTATGGCTGCACAACGGCTACGAGGTCCAGGTGGACCTTGGCACCGGACAAGTGCTTCAGGTGGCCTACCGGCGCTCGGACCTGATTGAATCGATTCACGACGGATCGTTCTTCGCCGGCGACTGGACCAAGCTCGGGCTTTTCCTGCCAACAGGGCATCACGCTCCTGCTGCTCTGGTGCGGCGGGATCTGGATGTTCTGGGTGCCGTTCTGGGCGAAGCGCAAGCGGGCGATCGCCCAGAGAGTAGCCAAGCCCGGCCGCGCCCCCGCGACGTCGTAAGAAGACCGCGCCCCGCCCGAACCCTGCACCCTGAACCCCTGAACCCTGAACCCAGCTAGAATCCAGCCATGAACATCCTGCTCTGGCTGGTTCAGCTGGTGTTGGCCGCTGCATTCGGCATGGCTGGTTTCATGAAGTCGACGCAGCCCGTCGATGCGCTCGTGCAAGCGGGCATCGCCTGGGCGTCGCAAGTGCCGCTCCCGCTGGTGCGCTTCATCGGCATCTCCGAGCTCGCGGGCGCGATTGGCCTGATCCTGCCCGCGGCCACGAAGATCAAACCCACGCTCACGCCGCTCGCGGCGCTCGGGCTTCTCACCATCATGATCCTCGCGATGGCATTCCACCTGTCGCGCGGCGAGGGCCAGGCGCTCCCGATCAACATGGTGCTCGGCGGTCTGGCAGCGTTTGTCGCCTGGGGGCGGACGAAGAAGGCGCCGATTCGTTAGCCCAGCACCACCCGCACCTGCCGCACCGCGCCATCGTCCACGATCGCGATGTCCCGCCCGGTGTGATCGACACCATCGAGTTCGAGCCGCACGACGCCTCGATTCACGCCGTTCGGGTTCTCGACCACGATGCGGTACTCCGAGCGCCCGGGCTTGAAGACCATCTCGTAGCGCGGCCAGGTCTTGGGGATGCACGGATCGATGTGCAGGCCGCCGTTCCGGCGCGTCAGACCGAGAATCGACTCGAGGCCGACGCGATACATCCAGCCCGCCGAGCCGGTGTACCACGTCCAGCCGCCGCGGCCGGTGTGCGGCGGCTGCGAGTAGACGTCGGCCGCGACGACGTAGGGTTCGGCCCGATAGCGGCCGAATCTCGTCGGCGTTGCGCGTGTGGGTCAGCGGGTTGAGCATCGAGAAGAGCTCGACGGCGCGGTCGCCGTCGCCCAGGCTGGGCGAACGCCATCACGGTCCAGAGCGCGGCGTGCGTGTACTGCCCGCCGTTCTCGCGGACGCCAGGCACATAGCCCTGGATGTATCCGGGGCTCGGCGTCATCGTGTCGAACGGCGGCGTCAGCAGCAGGATCATCCGGTCGTCACGCCTCACCAGATGCTTCTCGGCCGACTCCATCGCCTGGCGCGCTCGTGCCGGATCCGTCCCCCCGCCCAGAACTGCCCACGACTGCGCGATCGCGTCGATGCGGCATTCGGCGTTCTCCTTCGATCCGAGCGGCGTGCCGTCGTCGAAGTACGCGCGGCGGTACCATTCGCCGTCCCAGGCAAGTTCGAGCGCCTTCTCGAGCTCGGTGGCGTGGCGCCGGTAGACCTCCGCGCGGTCCTGCTCGCCGCGGCTGGCGGCGACGTCGGCGAACGGCCGCAGGATCGACAGGAGAAACCAGCCGAGCCACACGCTCTCGCCTTTGCCGCCGGCGCCGACGAGGCTCATGCCGTCGTTCCAGTCGCCCGTGCCCATGAACGGCAGACCGTGCTCGCCGACCGAGAGGTTGAGGGCGATGGCGCGCACGCAGTGCTCGTAGATCGATGCCGTCTGCTTGGAGACGTTCGGGCGCTCGTACGCCTCGTGTTCGTCGGGCGCGAGCACGCGGCCCTCGAGGAACGGCACGCTCTCGTCGAGAAGCCCCGTGTCGCGCGTCGCGGCCACGTATTGCATGGTCGCGTAGACGAGCCAGAGCCGGTCGTCCGAGAACTTGGTGCGGACGCCCTGGCCGCCCGGCTCGTGCCACCAGTGCTGGACGTCGCCCTCGACGAACTGACGCGAGGCGGCATGGACGATGTGGTTGCGCGCCAGATGCGGCGCCGCCATCATGAGCGCCAGCACGTCCTGCAGCTGATCGCGGAAGCCGAACGCGCCGCTCGACTGATAGAAGGCGGAGCGTCCCCAGATGCGGCAGGCCAGCGTCTGATAGAGCAGCCAGCGGTTGAGCATCAGGTCCATCGAGCGATCCGGCGTCGTCACCTGGACCGTGCCGAGGAGCGAGCGCCAGAAGCCCTGCACGTCGTCGAAGGCGGCCGTGATTCCCTGCGGCGCGCGGCTGCGCCGCACGAGCGACGACACGCTGGCTTCGTCGGCGGCTTCGCCGAGCAGGCCGATCACGGTCTGCTCCTGCGACGGCTCCAGGGTGACGCGGACCTGCACCGCGCCGCACGGATCCATCGCCGCGCCGGTGCGGTCCGACAGGCCCGTACGCGCCCGAGCGCCGCCGGGGCGCGAAGCGAGCCGTTGCGGCCGATGAACTCGGTCCGGTCGCCGGTCAGGGTGCGGCTCGTCGCCGCCGAAGAGATCGAGGAACGCGACGCGATCCGCAAAGGCGTCGCGAAAGGCGTTCGACGCGAGGAGCGCGCCCGTCGTCGGCTCGCGGCGGGTGACGATGTGGAGGCCGGTGCGCTCGCGGTTTTCGCCGAGCACCCACTCGGCGTAGATCGTCACCGACACCTGCCGCCGGCGGTTCGAGGTGTTGCGCAGCGCAATCTGGAACACCTTGACCGGTTCCGCGGCGGCGACGTACACGAGCAGGCGCGATTCGATGCCGTCGCGCGCGTGCTCGTAGACGCTGTAGCCCTGGCCGTGGCGGATGGTGTACGGCTGACCGCCGCCTGCCGGCAGCGGCGTTGCCGACCAGACGCGTCCGCTCTCCTCGTCGCGAAGGTAGACGGCCTCGCCCTGCGGATCGCTGACCGGGTCGTTGCGCCACGGCGTGAGCCGGTTGTCGTGGCTGTTCCCGGACCACGTGAATCCGGTGCCGAGGTCGGACGCGGCGAACCCGAACGTCGGGTGGGCGACGACGTTGACCCAGGGGGCCGGCGGAATCGCGCCGGCGTTGGGATGCAGCCGGATGACGTACTCGCGCCCGTCGGTCGGCAAATCCTCCGAGGCCGTTGAACGACTCGAGCTCCGGCTGTGGGCGACGTTCGGCGCGACCCGCTCGCGGCTCGCCGGCGACGGCGGCGGTCGACGCGGATCGGTTCGGGCAGCCGCGCATAGGCTCGCCTCCGGGCGGACCAGCTGCTGGCTGAGCCCGCCTTCGGCGCCGTCCATCACCGCGCGCGCCGTCGCGCGCAGCAGCAGCTGATCCTCGGCCGGCATGAGGTCGGTCCGGCGCAGGAAGACGCCGCCCGGCCGATCGATCCAGGCCTGTTCGGGCCCGCTCTCGACCATCTGCTGCACGGCGTCCTGCAGGTCCATGCGGTAGGTCGTGCCGTGCGCGTTCAGCACGACGAGGTCGAAGGCCATGCCCTTGCCGCGCAGGTACTCGTGCGCCTTGAGGAGGTCGGTCAGGAGCGGGAGCTGGCTGCCGTCCTCGATGGTCGCCAGCACGATCGGGAGGTCGCCCGAGATGCCGTATTTCCACAGCTCCGGCTGGCCGCGCCGGTTCTCGCAGCACCGCTTCCGGCGATCGCAGGCGCGGATCGCCGAAGAGCAGCCGGCCCGCGAGCCGCTGGAAGCGCAGCGTGTCCTCGACGGTGAGCCCGAGGTGGCGCAGCTCGATCTGCGCGTGCGTGCTGGCCAGGGCGATCGCGCGCGCGACCGCGCGGCGGTCGAAGTACTTCTCGATCAGGCGCCGGGCGCCGGCCTCGCTGTCGGCAAACGCCGGTCGTGAACGACAGGCGCGCCGTGCCGCCGGGCGGGAGGCGAATCGACTGGCGCAGGCTGACGATCGGATCGAGCACGGCGCCGGTCGTATTCGAGAGCGGTCCGCCGCCGCTGAGCGCCGCGGGGTTGGCGAGCGTCCGGCCGCGTCCGATGAACCGCGCGCGGTCGGTTTCGTACTCGGTGGCGGCGCCGATGCGGCCGCGGCCGCTGAGCACGTGGACCAGGTAGACGCGGTCGGTGCCGGACCGCGGCCGGCGCGTGCAGAGCAGCGCGTCCCATTCCGGGCACGGCCGTCGTCTCGATGAAGAGGTTGCTGAACGCCGGATGGGCGAGGTCGGCGGCAGCCGGCGCGAGGACGACTTCGGCGTAGCTGGTCAGGTCGAGGCTGCGCGCCCGATGACTGTTGTTGGTGATCGACACGCGCCGCAGCTCGGCATCGTCTTCCGGCGAGACGACGACCTCGGTGCGCGTTTCGAGGCCGGAGTCGACGCGGCGCCAGACGGCGCGGTCGAGCGAGAACGTCGCCTCGTACTCCTCGGCCTCGCGGCCCGACGGCTGGTGCGTCGTCGACCAGACGTCGCCGGTGTCGAGATCGCGCACGAAGACGAAGCTGCCCCAGGCGTCGCTCGTGATGTCCTCGCGCCAGCGCGTCAGCGCCAGCTGCTGGCGCCGGCTGTAGCCGCCGCCGGCGTTGGTCAGCATCACCGTGTACGAGCCGTTCGACAGCAGGTGCGCGCGCGGGCTGAGCGTGTGCGGCGTCGTGTAGCAGGCGGATCGGCGGCGCGATCGCGCGCCGGACGAACGGCACGTGCTCGGCCGTCTCGGCGGGCGGATTCTTCAGCGGGACGAGCTGCGGCACGCGCTCCTGGAGGAGCAGCTCGGCCGCCTGAATGCGCGGGTCGGCATGGAAGCGCTCCTGCATCGGCGACCCGTTCAGGACGTTGTCGAGCGCGAGCAGGCTCATGCCCTGGTGATGGGCCATCCACGTGCGCAGCACGACGCCGCCCTCGTGTCGTCGCCGGGCACGCGCTCGGGCGTGTAGTCGATCGATTCGTAGAAGCCGAATCGGCCGCACATGCCCGCCTGCCGCAGGCGCGCGAGGTTGTCGAGCACGGCCTGCGGCGCGATCGGCGCGGCCAGCACCGACGCATACGGCGCGACGACCAGGTCCTCGCCCAGGCCGCGCTTGAGGCCGAGCCCGGGAACGCCGAACGCGCGGTACTGGTAGTTCTTCTCGAGATCCTGGGCGTAGTAGGCGGACTCGGAGATGCCCCACGGCACGCCGCGCTGCGCCCCGTACTCGATCTGCCGCTGGACGACGGCGTTGTAGGTTTCGTCGAGGAGCGTTCCCGGGTACGCGCGCATGACGAGCAGCGGCATCAGGTACTCGAACATCGATGCGCTCCACGAGAGGAGCGCGCGCGAGCTGCCGCTCGGCGTCAGCGACCGGCCGAGCTTGAACCAGTGCTCGTGCGACACGGTGCCGGTCGCGATCGCCATGAAGCTCGCGAGCCGCGCCTCGGACGCGAGCGTGTCGTAGTACGAGTTGTCGAGCCGGCCGTCGGTCACGCTGAAGCCGATCGAGAACAGTTGCCGTTCGGCGTTGAACAGGAACCCGAACTCGGTCTCTTCGATCAGGTCGTCGGCGAGCGCGCCGAGCCGCTCGCCGCGCTCGATGCAGTTCTTCCGCCAGCTGCCGCGCCTGCTCGATGGCCTGCGCGCGCCTCGCTCGACGCGGGGCGCTCGGCGACTTCGTTGAGCGCGCGGTCGCAGAGCGGGATGAGACCGGTGAGGCTCGGGACGTCGGCGGGGATCGTCGAGCATGCCGGCCGCCTGCAGCCGCGTCATCCAGCCGGTGAGCCGTTCGAGCTCGAGCTGCCGCGTCGAGAGGACGGCGGCGGCACGCTCGAGCCACGCCGAGGCTTCGTCAGCGCTGCCGGCAGCGCCTCGCTCGACGGGCCGCTACTTCGAGCAGCGGCTCCTCGATGGTCGTGAAAGAGGATGCTGACGGCCTGCAGCCGTTCTTCGAGCTGCGGCGAGCAGCCGCCGCCACTCGAGGACGGTGCACCGGGCGGCGGGCCAGCTGCGTGCGCAGGCTGCCGAGCTCGCGCTTCAGACCGCTCGTCGCGCGCCCGCGCTTGAGCGCGTCCACCTCGGCCTCGAAGAGGTTGATCGCATCCTCGAGCCCTTCGAGCACGCTGGCGTCGATGAGCGGCGCCGGTGTCGGCGAGCGAGGCCAGGCCCGAGCGCAGCGTCAGCAGGTAGCCGGCGAGGTTGCCGCTGTCGACCGTGGAGATGTACGCCGGCACGAGCGGGGCGAGCGTCTGGGTGTCGTACCAGTTGTAGAAGTGGCCGCGATACCGCTGCATGCGCAGCAGCGTGTCGAACGTCGGCTCCAGCCGGTCGAGCACGCCGGCGTAGCTGATGTAGCCGAAGTCGCACGCCGCCAGCGTCGAGAGCAGCTGCAGCCCGATGTTGGTCGGCGACGTCCGGTGCGCGATGACGTCCTGGCGATCTTCCTGATAGTTGTCGGGGATCGAGCCAGTGGTCCGCGGGACCGACCAGCTCCTCGAAGAACCGCCACGTGCGGCGCGCGACCTCGCGGAACCGCGCCCGCTCGGCTCGGCCCGAGCGCCGTCTCGCGATGCGCCAGCGGCAGCCCGGAGAGGTAGACGAGCGCCGGCGAGATGAACCACAGGATCAGGATCGGGCTCGCGAGCAGCAGTCGCTCGGGCGCGACGATCGCGACCAGCAGCCGCGATCCCGAGCGCGACGACCGGCGCCTGCCACATCCGCCGCACGACGCGTCCACACGTCGGCGTGCCCGTTCTCGGCGCGGTCGGCCGTCACCCACTCGAGCAGCCGGCGCCGCGTCACCAGCATCCGGACGAGCGCGCGCGCGATCGCGTCGAGCATCACCACGCTCTGGTGCGCGAGGATGAGGGTCGAGAAGACCGCCTGCCGCAGGCTCGTGAGCGATCGTGTCGCGCTTCGGCGCGCAGATGTTCCCGCAGCGGCACACCCGGCGACGTGGCTGCCGAGCGAGCGCGCGACCTGAATGTAGGCGGGGAACGCCAGCACGAGCACGACGAGCGTCGTCCAGAGCGCGGGCGATCCCGGCAGGACCGACCACCCGGCGCGAGGAGCAGCACGAGCGACGGGCGGAATGAGGCTGCGCCGCAGGTTGTCGAGGATCTTCCAGCGCGAGATCACCGGCAGCGTGTTGGCGACGGTCCTGCCGCGCGGCGTCCGGAACCGTGCGCCACAGCCAGCGCGCGATCTGCCAGTCGCCGCGCACCCACCGGTGCTGCCGCGCGGAGTAGGCGAGGTAGCTGCCGGGATAGTCGTCGACGAGGTCGATGTCGGTGACGAGGCCGGCGCGCGCGTAGAACCCTTCGAACAGGTCGTGGCTGAGGAGCGTGTTCTCCGGCACGCGCCCGGCGAGCGCGGACTCGAACGCGTCGACGTCGTAGATGCCCTTGCCGACGTAGCTGCCCTCGTGAAACATGTCCTGGTAGAGATCGGACACGGCCGTCGTGTAGGGATCGACGCCGACGTGCCCGGAGAACACGCTGGAGAACATCGTCCGGTTGGCGCTGACGACGCTGACGCTGATGCGCGGCTGCAGGACGCCGTAGCCTTCGGTGACGCGCTGGAGGCGGGCATCGAAGCGCGGCCGGTTCAGCGGATGCGACAGCGTGCCGACCAGCCGCCGGCCGGCTTCCATCGGCAGCTGCGTGTCGGAGTCGAGCGTGATCACGTAGCGGACGGACGGCAGAATCGACGTCTCGCCGTGCTGGACGACGAAGCTCGTGTCGGTCGCGCCGCGCAGCAGGCGGTTGAACTCGGCCAGCTTGCCGCGCTTGCGCTCGGCCCCCATCCAGCGGCGCTCGCGCGGCGTTCCACTGCCGCGCGCGGTGAAAGAAGAAGAAGCGATCGGCACCGTGACGCGCGTTCAGCTCGTCGACGCGCCGGCGCGCCGCCTCGACGAGCGCGGCGTCGTCGGGCTGCGTCGGCTGCGTCGGCGTCGGCAAAGTCGGAGAGCAGCGCGAAGTGCAGGTGCGCGTCCCGGTTGGCGAAGAACCGCACCTCGAGATCGTCGAGGAGCGACGTCAGGCGCGCCTCGGAATCGATGATCGCCGGCACGGCGACCATCGTGCGATCCGACGGCGGGGATGCCCGCCCGCATGTCGAGCTTGGGCAGCTGCCGCGGGCTGACCTGCGACGTGACGACGAGGTTGATCAGGCTGATGGCCAGCTCGCTCAGCGGCAGCAGCACCACGAACGCCGTGATCCAGAGATCGCTCGTGTCGCCGCCCGTGCCGGTGCGCGTAGGCGACGAAGCTGGCCACGGCGAGCGCCGTCAGACCGGCGATCGTGCCGAGGTAGCCGAGGACCGGATGGCCGTAGAAGAAGCGCGCGAAGCGGTCGCGCAGCGTCGGCGGGTATCCCACTTCCTGTTCGAGCCGGAAGCGCCCGCGCGAGATCAGGTAGTAGCCGACGTGATGCGTGCGGTCCTGGTCGGGAGCGTCCGCTGCGCGCCGCCGCCAGATCGACCGCGCGCCGGGCGACGTCCTGCTCGGACGCCTTGCGCCGCCGCGCCAGCTGCTCGACGGAGTGGCGGTAGCGGTCGCGCGTCGGAAAGTCCATCCGCGCGTAGGCGCCGGCGGGATCTTCGCGCAGGATCTGCTCGACCAGGCTGACGCGCTCGAAGAAGAGCGGCCAGTCGATCGACGACAGCAGCCGCATCGTCGTGATGATGTTCCCGATCGCCAGCTGGCCCGCGGCCTCGCGCTGGTGCTCGACGCGCAGCATTTCTTCGGCCGAGTCGTCCTGGCCTTCGAGCGCGCGCTGCAGCGCGTGCCACGCCGGCGCGGCAGACGACGGCTGATCGCGCAGCCAGTGGAGCAGCTCGACGACGAAGGCGGCCGACAGGCGGCCGCTCGCTGCGGCCTCGTCGCGCAGCATCTCGTCGATGATGCGTTCGGGCTCCTGCGTCGCCGGTGCTCAACTGCACGCCCCAGGTGCGCGCGCGATCGCGGCTGCGGCGCGCCGCGACGACATCGGCGGCGAGCCGGCGCAGCTCCTCGACGAGCGCCAGGCGCAGCATGATCGGGATGGCCCAGATTTCGCCGATGGTCAGCGGCGCGACCCGCTGATACGCGGTCGCGAAGTCGACGAGCGTCTGCAGATCGAGGCGGCCCGCGGTGTGCGTGATGAGCTCGCGCGCGAAGGCGTAGACACGCGGATAGCCCGGCGAGCGGGCCGTCGGCCAGCTTGGGCAGCTCCAGATAGTACTTGCGCGGCAGGTCCTGCCGGATCTCGCGGACCTGATCCTGCACGACGTGGTGGTTGTCCCGCAGCCAGTCTTCCGACCCGACGGCCGGCGCATCCTTCGTGACGGCCGTCGACAGGAACCGGTACGCATCGTCGAGCTCCTGCGCGCTGGCGTCGAGACGCGGGAGGAGCGGCCGGCCGCGGACCGGATCGGGCGCGAGGCGGTACAGGCCGGCGAGCGCGACGGCGTGGCGTTCGAGCTGGTCCTGACCAAAGAGCTCAGGTTCGTGCGGACGGTCTTCGTGGATGAGGGGATCAGGGAGCGGCGGATCGATTTGGTGAGTCAGCGACGATGGCATCCACTCTCATTATAAGAAGCAGACGCTGACGAAACTGTTCAGATTGCGACGATTTTGAAAGCCACCTCAGCCGTGTGCGCGCGCGGCGCGCACGCGAAATGCGTCGAATTCTCTGAGTGTTTGTCGCGAAGTCGGGCAGGTACGGACGTTGATAGTCGAGCTCGCCATGCAAGCCGGCAATTCATCGTTTCGTCTCTGGCCTCGCCCTCGGCGCGGCCCTCGTCGTCCTCGGAGCGTTCGCTCAGCGGCTGCAGCAGCAGCGAGCAGAGCCGCGAAGCCTTTGCCGTCCGCGAGTTCCATCAGCGCCTCGAGCAGGGCCGCGTCGATCTGATCTATGCGAGCTCGAGCGAGCTCCTCAAGGGTCAGCTGAGCGAAGCCGCAGTTCCGGCACTTCCTGGCCGAGACACGCGGCCTCGGCCGTCTGGAAGCCTCCGAGCGCGCCCACTACGACCGGACGACGGTCGAGGGCGGACCGGATCTCGTCCTGGCGTTCTACAACTCGCGCTACTCGAAGGCGTCGTGCCTCGAGTCGTTCTCGTGGCGGGTCGAGAAGGACGGCCTGAAGCTGGCCACCTACAGCTGCGCGCGCAACATGCAGGTCAGCTGTCCGGGCGGCGTCGCCGGTTCCAAGTGCGAGACGAGCCCGGCGCCGGCGCTCGGATGGCGAGCCTGCCGTAGCCGGCTCACGGCTCGGGGTTCAGGCTAGGAAACCTCCAGCCTCGAGGTCTCCGACTTCGTTCACCTCCGCTCTTCGCAGCACCTCCACCAGCGACAGCGGATCGACCCGCGCGCTGCCGAAGCGCATCGTCCAGTGCAGGTGCGGTCCGGTGACGCGGCCGGTTGCGCCTGAGAGCGCGATCCGCTGGCCGCGCTCGACCATCGCGCCTTCCGCGACGGCGAACTCCGAGAGGTGCGCAAGGTAGGAGTACACGCCCAGCCCGTGGTCGATGATGATCGTCTTCCCCGGGAAATACTGATCGGCGGCGAGCGCGATGCGCCCGCGATTCGGGGCCACGACCGGCGTGCCCGTCGCGGCTTGGAAATCGGTTCCGGTGTGCTGGCCTCGTCGGTTCGCCGTTGAGGATGGTGCGCCGGCCGAAACTGCTCGTGGCGGTGCCAGGCACCGGCACGACGAACGGCTCGCTCCAGAACCGCTCGCGCGTCTGACGCGCGAAGATGGCTTCGATTGGCCTTGCGCTCCGCCTCGATTCTCGGCAGTTCATCTGCGGGCGGATCGACAAATTTCGGCTCGACGGTGATGCGCCGCGCCGGGAACGTGCGGGCAGCGATCGTGATCGGATACGCGCTGCTCGAGCGTCCGGCCGTCGGTCGTCGCGGGCGCGAACCGCCAGCGTGTGATGCCCCGCCGCGACGCCGACATCGATCGGCGCCAGGCCCTGCCACCAGCCAGGCTCCACCTGATAGAACAGCACCGTCTGACTCAGCCATTGAGCCTGCACGTCATCGAGGCCCTGGCGAGGGCCTGGCGCCGGATGTCGACGAGGACGACTTCGCCCGGCGCCACTGCGCGCGCGCGATGTGAGATCTGCAGCGGCGAGTCGCCGCCTGGCGCAGCGCGTTTGTGAAGTCTCGACGCCCGGACCACGCGGCAGCATCAGCGTGACGGCCGCGAGGGCAACGATCCTGACGGTCATCTCAGCAGTGTGCCACATTGTTCGTTTCGCTCGCGGTACTCGTTTAAGCTGATCGGCGCCACATTCACGCCGCAGCTTCAGCGTAGCGCCGAAGTCGGGAAGTCCACAGGAGGACCGCATGGCAAAGAAGGGAAAGAAGTCTCGACGCGCGAAGCTCCACCGGACGTGTGGCGCGATGGCCGCTCACATGATGCTGCTCGAGCGGTTTCCGTCGTATCGCGTCGAATCAGATGCGCCTCGAGGCTGCGACGTCCCGGCGTCGCGACAGCGAATTCAATCTCAGGAAGGCCAAGATCGTCACCATCAAGACGGTCGTCAACGTCGTCTACAAGACGACCGAGCAGAACGTCTCGACGGCGCAGATCAACAGCCAGATCAAGGCGCTCAACAAGGACTTTCGCGCCACCAACCCGGACAAGGCGCAGACGCCTGCGGCCTGGACCGGCCTGGTGACGCGACTCACGCATCCAGTTCAAGCTCGTCAAGGTGACGCGCACCAAGACGACGAAAGACGACTTCACGCACGACGACGGGGTCAAGCGCACCGCGACGGGCGGCGTCGCGCCGCTCAATCCGACGACGCATCTGAACATCTGGGTGTGTCCGCTGCGCGACAGCCTGCTCGGCTACGCGCAGTTTCCAGGCGGTCCACAGAGCACCGACGGCGTCGTAATCAACTATCAGGCGTTCGGCACGGTCGGCACGGCGCAGCAGCCGTTCCACAAAGGCCGCACCGCGACGCACGAGATCGGCCACTACTTCAACCTGCGGCACATCTGGGGCGACACGCCCGACTGCAGCGGGTCCGACATGGTGCCGGACACGCCGAACTGCGCCGGCCCGAACACCGGCATGCCGGCGTTCCCGACCATCACCTGCAACAACGGACCGAACGGCGACATGTTCGTCAACTACATGGACTACACCGACGATGCGGGCATGTTCATGTTCACGACGCAGCAGGTCCTGCGCATGCGAACGACGCTCGATACCGAGCGGAGTGGACTGAAGTGATGCTGATGGCTCTAGGCTCTAGGCTCTAGGCTCAGGCAAACCCTTGAGCAACGTCGAAGCTAGCGTCGAAGCTCGTGCCTAGAGCCCTGAGCCCGTCGAGCCCAGAGCCTGCGAGAAACATGGAGAATCGGCTGTTCGCGACAGGGTGGGTGCATGCCTTCGAGGAGGACACGGCGGAGGGGGCTGTGTATCGTCCGCGGGGCAGCAAGCTGCCGCTGTCGCGACGGCCGAGGGAACGCCTCGAGCTCGAGGCTGACGGCACGGCGCGTATCTTCGTCCAGGGACCTGACGATCGCTACATCGAGCAGCCGGCGAGCTGGCACGATGACGGTGGGGCGCTGGTCGTGCGCGCGCGCGCGGGTGGGCACGCGCTTCGGATCGTGGAACAATCGCCCGACCGGCTGGTCGTGAGGACCGAGCCGAACGGGTGACCGTCGCGCGGAAGGGACAGCCGATTATGCCCACTCGCAAGGCAAAAGGTGGCAGGAAGAAGGCCGCGCCTGCCATTCAGGCGTACGCCGTCAGCGATCGCGTGCGCTTTCAGGCCGACGTTCGGCCGTATCAGCGCGACTCGCGCGCGCCGCTCGTGCGGCCGCTGAAGATCTACGCCCTCGACCCGTCGGTGTCGGATCGCACGGGCGGCATCGCCACCGTGCAGGTGCCGTACGAAAAGCTCGAGCCGGGGCCGATCGGATCGCTGTTCGCGGTCAACAGCACCGGCGCACCCGAGGAGCTCATGGCCGAGGCGCTCGACCTCGACGATCCGTATCTGCTGCTGTCGGGCGGGTTGTCGCCGACGCCGACCAATGGCCGCTTCCACATGCAGATGGTCTATGCCGTCTGCAGCCTCACCTACGCGGTGTTCAGGCGCGCGCTCGGGCGGGACATCGCCTGGGCCTCGACGGCGCCCGCCGATGGACCGCTGCGCCTCGTCGTGCGGCCCTTCGGCTTCGAAGGCGCCAACGCCGGGTACAGCCGCGAGGCCGGCGACCTGTCGTTCGGCTACTTCCGCGCCGGCGACAAGGCGGCCGGCTTCACGCTCAAGGGCGGCCTCGTCAGCACCGCGCTCAGCCACGACATCGTCGTCCACGAGACGACGCATGCGCTGCTCGATGGGCTGCGGTCGTCGTTCCTCGATCCCACCAACGTGGACGTGCCGGCGTTCCACGAAGGCTTCTCGGATCTCGTCGCGCTGTTTCTGCACTTCACCTACGCGGATGTCGTCGAGCAGGCGATTCGCGACTCCGGCGGCAGCATCACGCACGGGTCCCTCCTGACCGACATCGCCCGCGAGTTCGGGTACGCCCGATCGCGGACCGGGCGCGCCGACGCGCTGCGATCGGGCGTCGACGTGGCCGGCCTGGCGGCGTTCGATTCCGACGTGCTGCCGGGCAAGGAGGGCGGCCCGCGCGTGTACGACCCGAAGCTCGAGCCGCACGCGCTGGGGTCGGTGCTCGTGTCCGCGGTGTTCGAGGCGTTCACGACCATCGTGCGGCGCAAGACGGAGCGTTTCTATCGCATTGCCGGCCTCAATCGCGAGGCGCTCGACCGGGTGCCGCTCAACGAAGCCCTGGTGAAGGCGATCGCCCAGGAGGCGTGCGACGTCGCCGGCCAGTTCCTCAACATCTGCATCCGCGCCATCGACTACTGTCCGCCGGCCGACATGGAGCTCGGCGAGTACCTGCGCGCGCTCATCACCGCCGACGGCGACATCGAGCGCACCGACAAGTGGGGCTTCCGTGAAGCGCTGATGCGATCGTTCCGGCGCCGGCACATCTTTCCCGACCACGTCCTCTTCATGACCGAGGACGCCGTCCGCTGGCAGCCACCGGCCCACTCGATGCACGTCAAGGGGTTGGCCTTTCGAGACCTCGAGTTCGAAGGCGATCCCGGCCAGCCGGCGAGCGCCGACGAGCTGCGTGCGCCAGGCGCACGCGCTCGGGAAGTTCGTGACCAACCCGAAGCACGCCGAGTGCTTCCGCCTCGTCGACCCGGCAGGGAAACTGCCCAAGGGCGTGACCCAGGCGTCGCCGGCGCTCGTGCAGTCGATCCGCGTCACCCGCCGCGCCGCACCCGACGGCCGGGTCCTCTTCGACCTGGTCGGGGAAGTCACACAGTCCTGCACCGTTGACCGCAAAGGCGTCCTCTACGACGTCAACGGCGGATGCACGGTCGTGATCGATCCCGAGGGCAAGGTCCGCTACTCGATCTTCAAGAAGTTCGACAGCCCGGAACGTCAGGAGCGTCAGCTGACCGCCATGCGCGGACCGCTCAAGCGGTTCTGGAAGAAGTCGGGCCGGAGGTTCGAGCTGCAGGATCACGTCCTCCGCCGGCTGCATGGGGGGAGGTAGGCTCTGGGCTTTCAGGGAATCGGGCTCAGGGCTCAAGACTCAAGGCTCAGGCAAAATCTTTGTGAAACCAATCAATGCGCTGGCTTGAACCTGAGCCTGAGCCCGGTTCGTGAGGGTATAGACTCTCTGGAACCCACGCTGAAAGAGGCTGTCGAAGGGAGTCGTTCATGAGCTCACGCATCACGTTCGTCACAGCGGAGTGCCGTGGCGCTGGCGCTGCTGTCGCGGTCCGGCCGTCTCGCGCTATACGCTCAGGACGTGACGCTGCGCTATCGCTGGACCAAGGGCGAAACCATTCGCTATCGCATCGTCCAGCAGAGCACGACCACAATTTCCGGGCTTCCCGGGCATGGGCGACATGGCCATCGACCAGTCGAACACACAGGACAATGCCACGCGTGGCCGAGGAGGTGACCCCGGACACGCACGACGCTCCGGCAGGTCATCGAGTCGCGTGAAGATGGAGATGAACTCTCCCATGTTCGCGATGTCGTTCGACAGCGCGAATCCGGATACCGGCGCCAATCCCATGAGCGCGCATGCTGAAGAGCGTCGTCTCGCCGATGATCGGCGAGTCGTTCACGCTGGTGATGGCACCGACCGGTGAAGTGCAGAAGGTCGAAGGGCTCGCGAAGGTCGCCGAGAAGATGTTCCAGAGCGTCCCGCAGGATCCGGCCATGGCCGGCATACTCGATGGGCTGAAGGCCAATCTCAGCGACGAGGCGATGCGGAGCACAGTTCACGCAGACGTTTGCGCAGTTCCCGAACCGGCCGCTCAAGTCTGGAGATACCTGGAACGACTCAGGTCAGCCGCCACCAACCCCATGTTGGGTGGGCTCATCACCTCGCTGACGTCGACGCTGAAGGCGGTGGAAGGCGAGGGCAGCAACCGGGTCGCGACGATCGTGACCGCGTCTGACCATCAAGCAGGATGCCACGCAAGCCCGCCGCGGGCAAATCCCATGGGCCTGACCATGCAGATGGGCGACGGCACGGGCGACGGGGAGCAGGTCTTCGACGCCGGCTCGGGAAGACTCGGCGCTCGGTCGACCACGATCCACCATCCCCATGACGATGTCGGGCACCGGGCCGGACGGCACGCCGTTGAACATGAAGACGAGCGTCAAGACGACCACGACCGTGGAGCTGGTTCAGTAGACATCACGGATCGCATATCCGCGATCGCGAGATCGACGACGGTTTCAACGGGACGCGGATCACGCGAAGCCGTTTCGTCGAATTCGCGAGTTCCGCGTCTCGGAAGAGAATCCGCGAGATCCGCGTCCCGTTAATACGAATCCGCGAGATCCGCGTCCCGTGAGCGGATCGCGCGATCCACGTCGTTCTAAGATCGTGCGTCCGACGAGCAAGCCTCGGACGATCAGTGCTCGCCGCCCTCTTCCGTGGTCCACTGCGCCAGGAAGAACAGCGTCGCCATCCCGGTGTACCCGATGACGAACGGCCACGCCGGCGCCAGCTTCAGCGCCGTGTCGGCGAACGTCCACTCGTAGGAGTGCATCAGGCCCGTCGCCGAGAGCGCCGCGGCGCAGGCGCACCAGGCGGCGGCGACGTTCCACCGGCGCTCGATGACGCCGACGACGGCGGCCGAGAGAATCATCGCGGTGAAGAGGAAGCCCTGCTCGATCGCGAAGGCGCCGTGGATCCACGTGTCGCTCTTCTGGAACTCGCCGATGAGGGACTCGCTGAAGGGACCGGCGGGGCCGCCGAGGCCCGCGGCGCGCAGCCCGTTCTTCGCCATCAGCGCGCCCCACGCGCCGATGCCCGGCAGCAGCCCGACGACGACCGCCGGCGCGTGCTCGCGCGGCGTCGCCTGGAACGCCTGCGCGACGATCATCATCCCGATCCAGAGCACGATCGCCATCCCGGCGTCGATCGGGATCGCCCACGCAATCCACGCCAGCGTGCCGGTCAGGCAGATGATCGTGACGAACGCGCCGTTCAGCACCGAGTAGCCGGCGCGCGCGCCGAGCGCCTTCCAGCCGGGATGCCCGATGTAGATCGTCGTCGGGAACGCCGATCCGAAGAGCGCCGCGGCGAGGCTGCCGATGCCGTTGATCGATCAGCGACGACCGCGTGTCGTAGGCGTCGCCGGCGGCTTCGGCCGACTCGATGTTCTGCAGCGACCCGAGCACGTTGAAGAGGCTCATCGCGACGATGACCGAGAGGTACGGCACGAGGTGTCCGCCGCCGAGCGACGCGAACGAGATCGCCGAAGACCGGCACCGGCAGGTGAAGCGCGGCCGCCGCGGGTTGCGTGCCGACCGGGGCGAGGCCGGTCATCCAGGCGATGAGCGTGCCGACGCCGACCGCGACGACGCCGCCGGGCAGATGGCCCTTGAACCGCACGCGGCCGAAGTAGGTCAGCATCACGATCGCCAGCGTCGTCAGGCCGATGACCGGGTGGGCGAAGGTGCGGAAGAGGAAGCCGAGCGAGATGAAGCTGAGCGCGATGCCGGCGAGCGTCGAGAGGAGCGCGGCGCGCGGCGTGGCTTTGCGGACGCGCTCGGCGACGAACGCCGACGCCGAGCTCGATGATGCCCGGACACGAACGTCGCGAGGAGCCCCGCCTGCCACGCGACGCGCGACGGATCGGCCGCGCCCGCACGCTCGGCGAGCGCCTTGGCCGGCAGCATGACCAGGAACACGTGGGCGAAGAGCGAGACGGTGTTGATGCCGTAGGGCAGGGCGCAGACGTCGTGCCGGCCGGTGCGCTCGGCGAGCCGCCGCGCCTGGATCGCGTAGGCAGACGTTGCCGACGAGGATCGAGATGGCCGCGGCCGGCAGCACGCGGCCGTAGACGAGCTCGGGCGGGAAGCCGAGCACGCCCCGGCACAGCGTGTCGATGAGCAGGAGCTGAACGAGATTGTCGAGGGCGAGGCCGAAGAACCCGTCGACGTCGCCGCGAACGATCCACCGCACGCGGCTAGAGCATAGCAGTAGGAGTTAGGAGCGACGAGTTAGGAGTTAGACTGAGACCTCGCATGAAGGCCTACATCGTCACCACCGGCACACTGTTCGGCCTGATCGTCGTGGCGCACGTCCTGCGCATTGTCGCGGAACCGCACCTCGCAGCCGACCCGTGGTACATCCTGCTCACGGCGGCGGCCGCGGGGATGAGCGTCTGGGCCTGGCGTGCGGCGAGAGGCCTGCCGCGCTAGAGGTTGTCATCGAGAGGTGAGGCAGGATGTCGTCGCAGCCCGCCGGTCTGTAATTTTCGCTCCCCGGCGGTTGGTGGTACAGGCCCCGATACTCGCTCCGAGTGATTCGGTGCAGCATCTCTATGCAGGCGTCGACGTCCTCGGAGGTGTTGTAGGCGCCCAGGCTGATGCGGACCATGCCCGGCCGCTGGAATCTGTCGCCACGGGCATGCGCGCGCTGCCAACGCTCCCGGTCGGCTTCCGAGAGATCCAAGAGGTGCGAGACGTACGACTGCGCGCAGAAGCAGCCGCTGCGCACGCCGATGCCGCCCTCGTAGCCCAGGATGGCCGCCACCAATGCGTGGGGCATGCCTTCGAGGTTGAAGGCAATGACCCCGACCCGGTCGTTGGTCCGACGCGCGTCCGTCGCGCCGTAGATCGTGATGCCGGGCAGCGCTTGCAATCGCTCGAGCGCATAGGCCGTCAAAGAGGCTTCATGTCGTTCGATGGTTTCCATGCCGGCGTCGAGTAGTGCGCGTGCGGCAGCTGCCATCGCCACAGCCCCCACGACGTTGGGACTGCCCGCCTCTTCACGATCGGGCAAACCGGCCCACTGCACCTCGGTCGGCGTCACGACATCCACCGTTCCGCCACCCTGGTACTCCGGATCGCCCTGCAGGAAGAGGTCGCGAGGGCCAACCAGCGCTCCCGTGCCAAACGGCGCGTACATCTTGTGCGCCGAGAACGCCACGAAATCGAGATGCTCGAGGTCGTGGTCCGGCCTGACGTCGATGCGGCGGTGGGGCGCCAGCTGTGCCGCGTCGACCAGGATGCGTGCCCCGACGGCGTGTGCCTTTCGCGCCAGACGATGGATGGGCTGGACGAACCCGGTGACGTTCGAGGCGCCGCTGACCGTCAGCAAGGCGATGCGGTCGCCGAAGGTCGCGAGCAACCGATCGACGTCGTCTTCGTCAAGGCGTCCGTCCTGCGTCACCTTCGCTCGCACCACGTGAGCACGACGGCGCCACGGCAAGTCGTTGGAGTGGTGCTCCATTTCGGTCGAGAGCACCACGTTCCGTTCCACGAGCGGGTAGCGGTAGGCCAGCTTGTTGATGGCTTCAGTCGTGTTCTTCCCCAGAATGACGATGTTGGTGTTGACGTCGGCTCCAACGAAGCGCGCGATCGTGTCGTGCGCCTGGTCATAGGCCGCCGTGCTGAGGCGGGACTTGAAGCCGGTGCCACGGTGGACGCTGGAGTAGTAGGGCAGAAACTCGTTGACGGCGTCGAGGACCGCCTGAAGTGGAGGGGTGCTGGCAGCGTTGTCCAGGTTCACGTATCGGACGAGCTGGCCGTCAAGGAGCGGCACTTTCTGCTCCAGGCCAGCGATTCGCATCGTCCAACCAGTCGCGCCTTGAAGGGCCGACCCGCTCATGGCCGCGGCCTCGGTTCGAGGCGATGTGTGGCAGTGCGTGTCGAGTTCTGCATGCTTGATGGAGATCGCGTCAGCCGGACGTGAAAATGGACATCGCGCCGACTGGCTCTTCCAACCGATGAGCTGCGCTCGGCAGATGGGTCGAACCGTGTACGGAAGCTAGCGCTATGATTCGCTGGAGACCGAGGCTTCGAGGCCTCCGCCAACGATGTCCGATGGCCAGGTGACACAGTGGCTTGCGCGCTGGCGCGCAGGCGATCGCGAAGCGCCGGAGCGGCTCGTTCCGCTCGTCTACGACGAGCTTCGTCAGGTGGCGCGCCGGCAGCTTCGCCGCGAGTCGGCCGGCCACACACTCTCCGCTACTGCCCTCGTCCACGAGGTCTACCTGCGTCTGCTGCAGCAGCGCCAGCTGTCGGCAACGGATCGCGACAACTTCCTCGCCATCGCGGCCCAGACCATGCGACGCATTCTGGTCGATCACGCGCGGGCCCGTTTGCGTCTGAAGCGGGGCGGTGACAATCGTCCCGTCGGGCTCGAGGCCGGGCACGACGTGCCGCTCCTCAGCGACACAGAGGTGGAAGAAGTGCTGGCGATTGACATGGCCCTCGAGCGCCTCGCGCAGATCGACGAGCGCGCGCATCGCGTGGTCGAGTGTCGGATCTTCGCGGGGCTCACGCTCGAGGAAACGGCTCAGGCGCTGGGCATCTCCAGCAAGTCCGTGCAGCGAACGTGGATGACCGCGCGTGCATGGCTGCGCAAGGAGATTGGCCGGGACGTGGCAGCGGGGTAAGTCCGTCGAGACCTGGTTGTCCAACCCCACCGCGGCTTGACGCGATCAAGAGAAGGAATGGTCATGGACCGCATGCAATGGCAGCGGATCGAGGAGCTCTTCGAGCTCGCGCACGCCCGCCCGCTCGCGGCACGGCGAGGGTTCCTGGCGGAGGCGTGTGGACAGGATGTCTCGCTGCGGCACGAGCTGGAGGCGATGCTGGCCGCCGCCAGCGCCGACCGCGCCCTCGCTGTCGAACGATTCATCGTCGATCGACAAGGGGATAGTGAGGCAGCCGATCCGCTGCTTGGCACTGGTCTCGGCGCGTGGCGTCTCCTGAGCGTTCTCGGCGGCGGCGGTATGGGCACGGTGTACCGCGCCGAACGTGCCGACGGCCACTATCGGCAGGAAGTCGCCGTCAAGCTGGTGCGGTCTGGCCCGCGGGACCCTACGCGCTCGAGCGGTTTCGTACCGAGCGCCAGGTGCTCGCCCGCTTGATCCATCCCAACATCGCCGGCGCTCCTCGACGGCGGGTTCGCGCCCGATGGCACACCCTATCTCGTGATGGAGCTGGTTGACGGTATTCCGATCACCGAATGGTGCGCGACGGAGCGTCTGTCGCTCGAGGCGCGGCTCCGGCTGTTTCGCGTCGTGTGCGACGCCGTGCAGCACGCGCACCGCGCGCTGGTCGTCCACCGTGACCTCAAGCCGTCGAATATTTTCGTGTCGCGATCCGGCCACGTGAAACTCCTCGATTTCGGCATCGCGAAGCTCCTCGACCCGGAGGCGTGGGATGTCGAGTCGACCGTCACCCGGGCCGAGATGCGTCTCATCACGCCGGAATACGGTGCGCCAGAGCAGCAGCAGGACGGGCCCGTGACGACCGCGACCGATGTGTACGCACTCGGCGTCGTGTTGTATGAGCTGCTGACGGGCTTCAGGCCGCGTCAGGTCAATGCGACCGGTACGCCACCGCAGCCGAATGACGCGAGTGCATCTCCGGTCACGGCCCCGAGCGAGGCCGTGCGCCGGCGACTCGCCGGCCCGACAGCGAACTCCGAGCGGACGGACCGTCGGCCGTCCGGTTCTGAAGGGGCACGCGTCGCTGACCGACGTAAACTCGTCCGACGAATCCGCGGCGACCTGGACCGGATTGTCCTGACGGCGTTACGCGAGGAGCCCGAGCGACGCTACGCCTCGGCGGGCCAGTTGGGTGAGGAGATCGAACGGTTTCTCGAGGGCCGCGCCGTGCGCGCGCAGCCCGATACCTTGAGCTACCGTGCGCGCAAGTTCGTGAGCCGAAACCGCCTCGCCGTGACGGCGGCGGCGGTGTTCGTCTGTTGCATCACGGCCTTCGGCGTCGTGGCGGCGCTGCAGGCACGCGCGCTCGCCGTGCAGGGTCGCGTCGCGCGACTCGAGCAGGCGAAGGCGGAACAGGTCGTCGGGGTGCTCGTCGACCTGTTCGAGACTACCAATCCCTCGATTCGCCCGGATGGCGATCGGATAACCATTCGCGAGTTCCTCGCCGGCGCCGAGGCTCGCGCGCTCGCGCAGTTGAGCGATGCGCCGGTCGTCAGCGCAAAGCTGAAGCAGGTGTTCGGCCTCATCCACTCCGAGCGCGGCGAGTATACGCCGGCGCGCGAGGCCCTCGAGGAAGCGCTGGCAGAGCAGCGACGCCTGGTGGGCCCCGATCACCCTGATGCGCTCGAATCGCTGCACGCGCTCGGGCGGGTCCTCCATGGCGCAGACGACGAGTCGCGCGCTCGGGCCCTGCTCGAGGAGTCGCTCGACCGCAATCGCCGCGTGTATGGCGAGACGCATGAGAAGACCGCGCGGGCGCTCTTTGCCCTCGCTCCGCTCGTGGCTGGCGCGGATCTCGATGCGGCCGGCGCCCTTCTCTCGCAGGCCCTCGAGATTCGTCGGCAGGTGCTGCCCCGGAACCATCCGGATCTCGCCATGAGCCTCGGCGCACTTGCCGGATACCACGATCGGCGCGGCGAACGGGAGCGCGCTCGGGCGCTCTATGAGCAGGCGCTGGCGGTCTTTCCCGATCCCGGCGCGCGCCACCACCCCAGGGCTCTCTCGCTGATGAGCGACTACGCGTCCCTCCTCGGTGAGATGAACGCGCATGCCGAGGCCGAGGCGGTGCAGCGCGAGGCCATTGCCGTGGGCCGGCAGGTCCTGGGCCCCGGCACGCTGACGGTGGCGAATCTCATCAACAACCTCGCGGTCACCCTGACCTCGCTCGGCCGACTAGCCGACGCCGAACGCGCGTTTCGTGAGGCCTTCGCGCTGCATGTGACGCTCCTCGGGGAGAAGCACTGGCGCATCCGGAACCTTGCGCGCAACGTCGGTCGCATACTGGCCCTGCAGCAACACTACGACGAGGCCTTGCCGTGGATGGATCGGGCCCTCGCGATCGATCGCAACCCGAGCAGTGCCGAAGACACCAGTATCGAGGGCATTCGCGCGCAGCGCGCCTGGATGGTCTTTCGCCTGGGCCGGCGTCAGGAGGCGCTGGCTGAGGCCGCTCGCGCCGTGTCCACTCTGGAACGGATGAAGGACTCGGGCGCAGGGTACGTGCTGGCCTTGTCACGTGCCCTGCTGGCGCGGATTCTCAACGCCATTGGACGACCCGACGCGGCAACACCTGTCGCACGTGCCGCCGTCGCGTGGTTTGAACGTTGGGGACCCGGCCACCCACGGCGCGCCGAAGCGGTATGCGAGCTGGGCCGGGCGCAAATGCTTCAGGGCATGACGGCCGACGGACGCGCGACCCTCGAGAGCTGTCTGCCGATCTATCGCGTCTGGGGCCAGGCCGACCGCGAAGTCGTCGAGTCGCTCGACCAGCTGCTCGCGCATGCTGCGCGTCAGTCGCGGTGACGGCTCGATCTTTGAGAGCCTTGCCGCGCCAGCAATCAGGGCAACTCTTGGATTGTCCTCGCTGTGGACAGATTCAGCCACCGCTCGCGCCCCTCGCTGGCCGCGCGCACCCATCCGCTGGTTCCCGGCTGCGCGAGCCGTAAACGTCTCCCGTTCGCCTCCCGGCCACGTGACCTCGTAACGGCGGCCGGCGCGCAGGAACGGCGGGAGGGTAAGGGCGACCGCCGGCGTGTTGACGACCCGCACGTCCGCGGCACTCGCGAGCGATACCCGCCAGTCTCCGCGTTGACCGACTTCGATCGGCGGCAGCCTGCGGACGTCGACCTCTCCTTGGACATTGACAATCCCGGTGCCGGGGCCAGGAACCGACTGCACCTGTCCCGCCGTGGACGGCACGTAGTGCAATCCCGCAACCGCCACGAGAACAATGGCCGCGACCTTCGTGCGCATGAGTGAACCTCCCATGTAATCGCCGGGTATCGTGCTTTAGACAGCGTTTACCGCTCACGGTTGGGTGCGGCGCTGATTCGCTTGCCAAGCCCTCCCGCAGGCTGAAATGATAGCGGCCATGGCTACCGCGTTCCCCAATCTGATTGACGGCCGCTCCGTCGAGTCGACCGATCGTACCCCTGACATCAACCCCTCGAACATCCAGGACGTCGTCGGCGAGTTCGCCCGCGGGACACCCGCGGACGTCGAACACGCGGTGGCCTCGGCCAAGCAGGCCTTCGGCAAGTGGTCGGTGTCGAACCCGCAGGAGCGATTCGACATCCTCGATCGCGCCGGCACCGGAGATCCTGGCGCGCAAGGAAGAGCTCGGGCGGCAGCTGTCGCGCGAGCAGGGGAAGCCTCTGGCCGATGCGATGGGCGAGGCGGGACGGGCCGGCGCCATCTTCAAGTATTTCGCCGGCGAGGCAGTGCGGATCCGGGGCGACAAGCTCGACTCGGTTCGCCCGGGCGTCGAGGTCGAGGTCACGCGCGAGCCGGTAGGGGTCGTGGGCCTCATCACGCCGTGGAACTTTCCGTTGGCGATTCCGGCGTGGAAGATCGCGCCCGCCCTGGCGTTTGGCAACTGCGTCGTCTTCAAGCCGGCGGAGCTGGCCCCGGCGTCTCCCTGGTCGCTCGTCGACATCCTCCAGCGCGCCGGCCTGCCACCCGGCGTCCTGAATCTCGTGATGGGGCCGGGATCGAAGATCGGTCCAGCGATCACCTCGTCACCAGACGTCGATGCGGTGAGCTTCACCGGCTCTCAGGACATCGGGATCGGGATCGGCGTCGCCGCGGTCAAGAACGGCACGCGCGTCCAGCTCGAGATGGGCGGCAAGAATCCGCTCATCGTGCTCGACGATGCCGATCTGGCGACGGCGGTATCGGTCGCGGTCAACGGCGCCTACTTCCAGACCGGTCAGCGCTGCACCGCATCGAGCCGCCTGATCGTCACCGAGGGCATCCACGACCGTTTCATCGCCGCGGTCGTCGATCGCCTGAAGCGCCTCGTCGTTGACGATGCGCTCAAGGCAGGCACCGAGATGGGGCCGGTGATCGACGAGAAGCAGCTCGGGAAGAATCTCGAGTACATCCAGATTGGGCAGAAGGAAGGCGCGAAGCTCGCGTACGGCGGCGAGCGTCTGACGCGTGCAACCGACGGCTACTACATGTCGCCGGCGATCTTCACCGAGACGGACGCGTCGATGCGCATCAACCGCGAGGAGATCTTCGGGCCGGTGGCGTCAGTGATCAAGGTGAAGAACTACGAGGAAGCCCTGGCGGCCGCCAACGACACGCCGTTCGGCCTGTCGGCAGGGATCGTGACCACCTCGCTCAAGCACGCCAGCCACTTCAAGCGTCATTCGCAGAGCGGCCTCGTCATGGTCAACCTCCCGACTGCCGGGCTCGACTATCACGTCCCGTTCGGCGGCCGTAAGAAGTCGAGCTACGGTCCGCGCGAGCAGGGCGCGTATGCGAAGGAGTTCTACACCATCGTCAAGACGACTTACGTAGCGCCGTAGCGCCGGGCCGCGGCGCCGACGGACAACGTAAGTCGGCTTACGTAGCGAGGGGTTGCGAACAGGGCGTCTGGTTCGATGGCGGCGCTCGCGAGACCGCGACAGCTGGCATTCGCGTTGCTGGCGGGTTGAGCTGCGGGGAAGGTTCCATGTCGGGTCATTCGCGTTCAATGAAGGAGCACGTGATGTTTCGAATCGTCAAGGCCGCCGTCTACGCTCTCGTTCGCGGCGCTCGTCGGCGTCTATCAGGTCGCCGCCGGGGCCAACGGTGTTGCTATCCCATCGTCGCCGGCGCCGTCAGCGGGGGCGCCGTCCACCGGTGGCATGCGGACGCCAGAGGAGATGGCGATCGAGGCCTACAACAGCGGCATCTCGCATCGCGATCGCGCGCTCAAGGCCGACACGCAGGCGCTGAAGGACAAGAAGGATTCCGACCGCCTGAAGAACGAGAAGAAGGCGCGCGAGGAGCACGAGAAGGCGCTCAAGGACTTCACCAAGGCGGCGAGCCTCAACCCGTCGATGCCCCAGGCCTACAACGGCATGGGCTTCTCGTACCGCAAGCTCGGCGACTACGCCAAGGCGCTCGAGAACTACGACCGCGCGCTGCAGCTGGCGCCGAAGTTTCCCGACGCGATCGAGTACCGCGGCGAGGCCTACCTCGCGCTGAACCGCCTCGACGATGCGAAGCAGTCGTACCTGACGCTCTTCGCGATGGATCGCAAGCAGGCCGACAGCCTGATGGCGGCGATGAAGACGTACGTCGCGAAGAAGAAGGCCGATCCGGCCGGCGTCGACGCCGCGGCGCTGTCGGCCTTCGAGAGCTGGATCACCGAGCGCGCCGGCGTCGCCGAGGAGACGAAGCTGATGGCGTTCAACGCGCACCACGGATCCTGGCGCTAGATCGCATCCACTGTCATCACTGGCCACGGATAGGACGAGCCGCGGACAATACGAGCGACGGACACGACCACGGACAACACGGACAACACGGAACGTGGGCTGCGGATGGATTGACCGGTTCGCGTCACCCTGCTAGATCCGTGTTCGTCCGTGTTGTCCGTGGCTCGTATTGCCTCTGCGCCTGTATTGTCCGTGGCGCTTCTGTCCGCGGCGATGATTGCGCCAGGCTGTTCCCGCGCCGGCGAACCCGCGGCCGCCGCACCACCGGTGGTTCCCGTTTACCTGGCAGCTGCCGCCGGGCTTGCCCGTCCCGAAAGTGCCCGCTGACAACCCGATGACGGTGGCCAGGATCGACCTTGGCCGCCGTCTCTTCTACGACACGCGGCTCTCGGGCAACGGCACGTTCGCGTGCGCGACCTGTCATCAGCAGGCGCGCGCGTTCACCGACGGGCGCGCGCGCGCGATCGGGTCGACCGGCGCGTTGCACGCGCGCAGCGCGATGTCGCTCACCAACGTCGCCTACAACGCGTCGCTCGGATGGGCCGATCCCACGCTGCGCACGCTCGAAGCGCAGATGGCCGTGCCGATGTTCAACGAGCATCCGATCGAGCTCGGCCTCAAGGGCCGCGAGGCCGAAGTCGTGGCGCGGTTCGCCGGCGCGGCCGACGATCGCGACCGGTTTCGCGCCGCGTTTCCCGGCGACGCGTCTCCGGTGACGCTCGCCAACGTCGTCAAGGCGATCGCCGCGTTCGAGCGCACGCTCGTGTCGGGCGACTCGCCGCTCGATCGCTATCTTTATCGCGACGACAAGAGCGCGATGTCCGGCGGCCGGCGCTGCGCGGCATGAAGGCGTTCTTCTCGACCGCGCTTGCGCTGTGCGGAATGTCACGGGTCGTTCAATCTGTCGGGGCCGGTCGATTTCGAGGGCGCGCTCAAGCCGGGAGAGACGCTGGCGCTCGTGTTTCACAACACGGGTCTCTACGACGTCGACGGACGCGGCGCGTATCCGGCGATCGACCGCGGGCTCGTCGACCTCACGCGGCGGCAAGGCCGACATGGGCCGGTTCCGCGCGCCGACGCTGCGGAACATCGCCGTCACCGCGCCCTACATGCACGACGGCAGCGTCGCCACGCTCGACGCGGCGATCGCGCACTACGCGACGGGCGGCAAGGCGAGCCCGTTCCGCAGCGACCGCGTGCGGGGGTTCCTGCATGTCGCGCCGGCGAGAAGGCCGACCTGGTGGCGTTCCTCGAAAGCCTGACCGATCAGGGGTTTCTGACCGAATCCGCGCGTTCGCGGCGCCAGCCGCGGCGGGCCGCGCCCGGCCAAAACGGCTCTCGGACGTCCTAACCAGCATGGGGTCCCGGAACACCGCGATAGCCAGGCCCGTGACGACGACCACGCCGATCTCCCTCGATCCCTACTATCAGTTCCTGACCGCCGCGCCGCCCGCCCGCGGCCGCGCGAACGGGCCATGGCGTCAGCGGCGTGACGCTCTCGCTCGTGGCGCACGCCGTCGTGCTCGTCCTCGTGGCTGGTCGTCGTCGGAGCGCACGCCGGCGCCGTCGCCGCAGGCCGGCGCCGGTGGCATCGATCCCGCTCGTCTGGGCACCGTCGCCGGATGGCGGGGGCGGTCGCAAGCCTGGGGGCGGCGGCGAGAAGACGACAGAGCTCGCGCGGCCGGCGCAGCTCGTCGGTCGCGAGGCGATCACCGTGCCGGTCGGCGCCGCCGGTGCGGCTCGATGCTCCGCAGCCGGCGGAGGCGCCCGATCCGACGCCGCGGCTGGAGATTCCCGCGATGCCCGTCGAATCGGGCTGCAGGAGGTCGTCGGCGCGGTGGCGGAGCTGCGGCCGATCGAGTTGCTGTCGCGCGGCCCCGGCGCGGGACCGGGCGCCGATGGTGGACGTGGCGCGGGCGTCGGCGGCGGCGAGGGCGATCGGATTCGGCGACGCAGCGACGGCCCCGGCGGTGAGGGAGACGGCCTGACGCCGGGCAACGGCGTGACCTGGCCGCGCCTCGTTCGCGAGGTCAAGCCCAACTACACGCCCGACGCGATGCGCGCGCAGGTCGAGGGCATGGTGGAGCTCGAGATTCTGGTCCTCGACGACGGCTCGGTCGGCCGCGTCAACATCGTCCGATCGCTCGACGCGCGCTTCGGCCTCGACGAGGAAGCGATCAACGCCGTGCGCCGCTGGCGCTTCGATCCCGGCCGGCGAGTCGGGCAAGGCCGTCGCCACGCGCGTCGGCGTGGAGCTGTCGTTCAACCTGCGCTGACTCGCGAACCCCGAACCCCTGAACCGCCGAACCGCTCGAACCCACCGCCGTGATGCTACGCTTATCCCGTGAGCGTCGCCCTCGCCGATGACCCCGCCGATCCGGCCGTCCAGGCAGGACGTGTTTCCCGCGTCGGTCACCATCACGCGCACGTCGCAGGAAGACTTCAAGTCCCGTCAGCTCATCGTCTGGATTGACGGCGAGCGCGTCGGCGATCTTCTGTTCGGCGATATCGGTCACCCGCGACCTCGAGCCCGGGCCGCACCGCATCCGCGTCAGCAACACGCTCGTCTGGAAGACGCTTCAGTTCACGGTGAAGCCGGGCGAGCAGGTCTTCTTCGAAGCGATCAACCGGCCCGGCTGGGGATCGCTGCCGATGTTGCTCGTGCTCGGCGCCGGTCCGCTGTTCGTGACCTGCGGCGGATGGACCGCTGAATCGATCCGCCGTGATTGTCGATTCGCGCCATCGCCTGCAGCATCGCCGTTGCCGTCACGCTCTCCGCGTGCGCGCCGCGGCGTCCGCCGCAGACGTCCTCAGCGCCTCGCGGCGGACCGGTCCCGCGTCGGTTCTGCTGATCTCGCTCGACGCCTTTCGCGCCGACTACCTGGAGCGGGGCCTGACCCCGCAGCCTCTCGCGGATCGCGCGCGAGGGCGTTCAGGCGGAGTGGATGACGCCGTCCTATCCATCGCTGACGTTTCCCAACCACTACACGATCGTCACCGGGCTCTACGCCGACCATCACGGCATCGTCCACAACACGATGCGCGACAGCCACGCTCGGCAGCCTTCAGCCTGAGCAACCGCGACGCCGTGCGGCAATGGTGCCTGGTGGGGTGGCGAGCCGGTGTGGGTCAGCGCCGAAAGGGCGGGGCTGCCGACGGCGACCTACTTCTGGCCCGGAAGCGAAGCCGAGATTCAGGGCGTCCGGCCAACGCGCTCGACGGCCTACGACGAGCAAGGTGCCGGTGAACGAGCGCGTCGACACCGTGCTCGGGTGGTTGAGCGAAGAGCGACGCCACCGGCCGCGGTTCGTGACGCTCTATCTCGAGACCCTCGACGATGCCGGGCACGGGTCATGGACCGGACTCGGTGGAGCTGCGGACGGCGCTGCGCGAGGTCGACGACGCCATGGGACGGCTCGTCGACGGTCTGGCGGCGCGCTCGCTCCTCGACGAGGTCAATATGATCATCACCGTCGGATCACGGTCTGGCGCCGGTCGCGCCGGGAAACACCGTCGCCATCGAGGACATGGTGGATCCGCGGACGCGGCGGTGGTGACGACCGGGCAGTCCGTCGGCTTCAACCCGCTGCCCGGCCGCGAACGCGAGGCGCTACGCGCGGCTCGTCGGCGCGCACGATCACTACGACTGCTGGCGGAAGGAGCGACCTCCCGAAACGCTGGCACTACGGCACGCCATCCGCGGGTGCCGGCGATCGTCTGCCAGATGCACGAAGGCTGGGATGCCGGGCCGCGCGCGGCGCTCGCGAAACGGCCGCCGGGCGCGACGCGCGGATCGCACGGTTTCGACCCGGCGCTGCCGTCGATGCGGGCGATCTTCATCGCCCGCGGCCCGTCGTTTCGCCGTGGTGTCGTGGTGCCGCCGATCACAACGTCGACATCTATCCGTTGCTGATGTCGCTCCTCGGCCTCGAGCCGGCTCCGAATGACGGCGATCCGCGCGCGCTGGCAGGCGCGTTGACCGCCAGCGCACCGGCGCGCGCGCGATAGAGCAGACTCACATCTTCTGACCCAGGGCACGACGCCCACGGCGCCGGGAACCGAGCCGGGGCGCGGACGATTCAGCCGCAAGGCCATCGAGCAGGCCCGCTCGACGTCCGGCGGGCGTGGCGGCGAGCCGCTTCTCCCAGTCGCGAACGACTCTCCCGAGTTGCGTGCGCAGCGCCGACAGTCCGGCGATCCGCTCGTCGAGCTCCTGGAGGCGCGCGGTCGCAATCCGGAGGACGTCGCGGCACGGCGCGCCGCCGGCGTCGCGCTGGCCGAAGACGCGGGCCAGGTCCACGATCGTGAAGCCGGCGTCGAGCGCCTGCTGGATGACGCGCACGCGCGTCAGCGCCGAGGACGGATAGCGGCGATAGCCGCTGGCGTCGCGCGGCGGGCGGGGGAGGAGCCCGCGCCGCTCGTAGTAGCGCAGCGTATCGGTGCTCACACCCGCGAGGCTGGCGAGGACGCCCGAGCGCATCGTGGCCGGATCGTCGGTCATCGCGGCGTCAGCGGGTCGCCGGTCTTGTGCTCGCGAATCTGGAAGCGCAGGAACTCGTAGACCGCGTCCCGCGCCGCCGGATCGGCGGTCTGGATCACGACTTTTCCGCCCTGCCCGATCTCCTCGTAGCGAACCGTCATCTGCTCGCGGCGCGCCTTCATCACGTCGACTCCCGGCGGCGTGGTGTCGTGGATGAACATCGGCAGGCTGAAATCGCCGGCCGCGAACGCCGACGCGATGTGCCGGAGGTGCATGCGGATCTGGTCGGTCGACGCCTTGTCACCGGCGTCCTTCGCCGTGACCTCGATCGTGCCGCCCGTCTTCTGGAGCAGGAAGTGATGCGTGGTCTTCTGCTGATCGAAGCCCATGCCCTGATTGGCGCGGTCGTGCGACGTCGGGTGCTGGTGCTGCGCCGCCGGTGGGGTCGCCAGCGCGAGCGCGAGGAGCAGGAGTGTCTTGGTCATGAACCCATGCTAAACCCCGGAATGGTTCCAGGGTCAAGCGACGTTATCGTTCGGATCCGCGGCGCGCTGCTTCTCGCCGCAGGAGGCCACGCGGCCGGTCCCTGGCGCAGGCCGGCCCCGTCCCTGTCGTGCGCGCGTTCGACCCGCGATGCTGTCGGCCGCTTGTCTCTTTGCAGTAGCCTCCACGCGCTCGGACTGCTCAGGAGGTACATGACATGCGCCGCACATGCTTCGCCGCCGCTCGCGCCGCGTTCGCCTTGCTCACGATCTGCATCGTCGCCGCGCCAGCCGCCGGGCAGACGTCCGCGGCCACGGGCAAGATTCCGATCACCACATCGTCCGACGATGCGCGCGCCGCGTATCTGAAGGGCCGCGATCTCGCCGAGAAGCTGCGCGCGACCGATGCCCGTCGTTTCTACGAGGAGGCGGCGGCCAAGGATCCCGGCTTTGCGCTCGCGTACGTGGGGCTGGCCAACACCGCCGGTACCAATCGCGAGTTCGTCGAAGCGGTGACCAAGGCCGTCGGCCTCGCGTCGAAGGTGAGCGAAGGCGAACGCCACATGGTGCTCGCGCTCGAGGCCGGACTCAAGAACGACCCTGCCGCCGTGCTGCGGCACTACACCGAGCTCGTGACGCGATATCCGAACGACGAGCGCGCCCAGACGCTGCTCGCGAACACTTACTTCGGCCGTCAGGAGTATCAGGCCGCGGTCGATCATTTCGTAAAGGCAACGAAGATCGACGCCAAGTTCTCGCAGCCGTACAACCAGCTGGGCTATGCCTACCGGTTCCTCGACCAGTACGGGCCGGCGGAGACCGCGTTCAAGAAGTACGTCGAGCTCATCCCCGACGATCCGAACCCGTACGACTCGTATGCCGAGCTGCTGATGAAGATGGGGCGCTTCGACGAGTCGATCGCGATGTACAAGAAGGCGCTCGCCATCGACGCGAACTTCGTCGCGTCCTACATCGGCATCGGCAACGACCAGCTGTTCAAGGGGCAGCCGGCCGCGGCGCGCGAGACGTTCGCGAAGATCGCGGCCGTCGCCCGCAACACCGGCGAGAAGCGCACCGCGCACTTCTGGACCGCCGCCGCCTACGTGCACGAGGGCGCCACCGACAAGGCGCGTCGCCGAGATCGAGGCGAACTACGCGCTCTCCGGAGCCGAGCAGGACGGCGGGACGCAGGCTGGCGACCTCAACCTGATGGGCGACATCCTGCGCGAGGCCGGGCGGATCGACGACGCGCTCGTGAAGTATGGGAAGGCGGTCGAGGTCAGCGAGGCCGCGCGCGTGCCGGCGGAGGCGAAGGCGGCGACCAGGCGCAACTATCTCTTCGAGCAGGCGCGCGCGGCGGTCGCCAAGCACGATGTCGCCACCGCGAAGACGAAGGCGGCGGCGTATGCGACCGAGGTCGCGGCGCGCAAGGTGCCGTTCGAGTTGCGGCAGCAGCAGGAGCTCGAGGGGCTGATCGCGCTCGAGGAGAAACGGTACGCCGCGGCGGTGCAGTCGTTCGGCAAGGCCAACCAGCAGGACCCGTGCATCCTGTACCTGACCGCGGTCGCCCTGAAAGGCGCCGGCGACACCACGCGCGCGACGGCGATGGCCGCCAAGGCCGCCGCCTTCAATCAACTCAGCTTCAACTACGGCTACGTGCGGGCCAAGGCGCGGAAAATGGAGGGGACCGCGCACTGAGGGCTCCATGCTATACTTTTAAGTTCCGGCCAGTCGTTGTTCATCCCTTCGTGCGGAAGTGGCGGAACTGGCAGACGCGCAAGCCTCAGGAGCTTGTTCTCGCAAGAGAGTGGAGGTTCAAATCCTCTCTTCCGCACCAACCTTCGCTCCCCATTTCATGCGAAGGTTGCCCGCCGTAGCTTGGCGAAGGCGGGCCGTCCCTGCCACCGCAAAGGCCCGCAGACGCGGGCCTTTTTTGTTGTGCCGCGTGATTGTGCTAACCGCCCAGAAACCGAGCTTGTCACACACGCCGCGCGGCGGTTCGCCATTGCAAGTGCCCGCGTGCAGCGCCGGGAGAGCTATTGCTGCTCACCGGCGAGTCTTGCGACGCGACATCTCCATGACCCAGAACGTTGCACCAGGCGCGGGCCGGTAGGTGTAGGATGTGGCCGATCAACCGTCGTCAAATCGTCATCTCGGTTCGAGACGATTGACGGTGGCGAGAGCAGTGGGCACGGTCGTGACAGCCTCGCACAGGGAAAATGACATGAGCTATGGCTCCGGCGCAGAGGCTCGGCTGTGAGCGAGCTCGGCCGCGATCGGCGCAAGGCGTCGTGGCGCGACACCTTGCTGACCGTGCTAGCGGCGTGGAACCGCAACCAGGTCTGGAAAATCCTGACCAGTATCGTGGTGATCTGGATCGTCGGCGGCACCGCGCTCTACTTCGCGGAGCGTGGCACGAATCCGGCGTTCGGGACGTGGCGCGAGTCTTTCTGGAACGTCTGGGTCACCCTCTTCAGCGGACTCAACAGCACGCCCACCACTCGTGTTGGGCGGCTCGTGGTTTCCGGCGTGCTTGTCGTTGGTGTCGCCTTGGCCGGTTTGTTCACGGCCAGCGTGGCGTCGATCCTGATCGAACGCTCACTAAGGAGTCGTGAGGTGCCTAATCTTGAAATGTCTGGCCATCTGGTGCTGTGCAACTGGTCGCCGCGAGCACTGGATTGGATACGCGAGGTGCACAGCGGTATCGTCACCGACACGCGGCCAGTCGTGATCGTTCACGACACACCCGACGAAGTCGTGCTGCCTGACAAACTGGATGAAGCCGCCTTCAACGACGTCTATATCGTCAAAGGTGACCCCGCCAACGAAGTGATCCTGCGCCGCGCCAAGGTTGCGCAAGCGCATTCCGTCGTCATCTTGTCGGATGATCGCCAGGGCCAGCACGCCGACGGAAAAACCATCGTGTGCTGCATTGCCGTCAAGAACGTGTTCGGGCCAGAGCACCAGCCAAACATCGTGGCCGAGTGCCAGGATCCGAAATACCGGGCGCACATGCGCAAGGCGGGTGCCGATGAAGTCATCTCGGCCGCCGACTTCGGATTGCGGCTGATGGCACGTGCCTCGCTCTTCCATGGCATGACGCGCGTTTATCAAGAGCTGCTGTCGGTCAAGCGCGACGCCAACGAGATGTACCTGGTGCCGGTGCCTGCCTACCTTGTCGGGATGGATTTCGTCGCCGCGGCAAGCGTGTTCCTGCCCGATCGCACGAGTATGAAGGCGTGCCTTCTCATCGGGCTCTATCGCGGTGAAGCCATGATGCTCAATCCGGTTGGCGGGGAAGCGGGACCGTTGCGCGAAGGCGATGAGCTGATCTTGCTGAGCCAGACGCTGCCGGATCTTTCGCGGCTGCGGCCGCCCGACGCCGCATAGCGTCTGCACCGTCACCAGGAATGACTAGAATGTGCAGGTGAGCCAGGTCGATTTCTTCGCGCGCCAGAACAGGAGGCTATGCAATGCAACGTCGCATGTCGCTTCTGGTCGTCGTCGCGTTCCTCGGTGCGTCGTGTAGTGGCACCGACGCTGTCGTGAATCCGACGCAGCCGTCACCCACCACTAACCCCTCGTTCGTTGCGGTCAGTACCACTTCACCGATTGCGGTCGCGCAGAAGATCAAGAATCCCTTCTGCCCCTCCGTCACGCCGTTCAGCGTGCCGCTCGTCGTCGTGGTCCAGCCGCCTGGCGGGGTCAGCGTTATCGTCACCTCAATCCGCGTGCAGTTTGTCGACACATCGGGCGCCGCCGCGCCTCAAGTGACGTTGCCTGCGCCGGTGCCCATCACTCAATTCGGGAGCGCACTGGAGCAGGCCCGTTCCGGGCAGGCCTTTCCCCTGACGGTCGGGATCGGCTGCGGTACCGGAAATACGGGAAATGTGCGGATCCTCGTCGAGACGCGCGACTCGCAAGGACGGACCGGAATGGGCCAGGCGACCGTCGGTGTGCGCTAGTTGACGCCACCTTCAGCCTCGAGTGCAACGCCACCAGCTGCAATAACTGTTCGCACTGGAGCCAGCCTTGTCAGCCCGCGCTCGGCGGAAGTTCGCCAAGGTTCGCGACACGAACGCGATCCTCCAATCACGTCTCAACAACTGGACGCCATCAGCCACCAGCGTTGGACAGCCTCTGGGGTATCCTTCTTGGCGACGGCTGGGATCCGAATGCGCCGCGTCAATGTCTCCTGTTCGCGCTCACCTGTGCCGGTGGTGCGGCTGCCTCCGGCTGCATCGGGGGTGGCGTTTTCTACAAGGAGCATCTCACCGGCCCGTTCTCGTTCTGGGCCGTCGATGGGTTGGCCGAGAATTCGCTGGTTCACGAATCGCCGGATGGTCGCGGAGCCACTGTCGTCATCGAACCCACAGTGTTCGCGGCTGGGTTCGACGACCAGTTCATCATCGTTGCCAGGCATCCAAGGCAAGGGGCCGGATTCGATCGAGCGACGACGGAGTACTACGTCGTGACCATCCGCGATCAAAAAGTGTTTGGCCCAGCAACTTCCGAGGCCTTTCCCGCCCTCCGCGCCAAGCTGGGCGTTCCGGCAGCGTTGGAGTTGTCTCGCGTGATTGAGCAACTTCGGTGATCGTTGCCATGACGTCAACAACGACAGCCATTGCCACCCTCCTCGCGCTCGTCATGACGCAGGCAGCACCTGCGCGGCGCAGCAAGGTTCGGCTTTCCGTCACAATCGCCGAGTACGACAGCACCGTCTACGTTCGCGGGCCGTCCGGGGGCGCCGACCACGTGTTGTTGCGCGGCCAGCCGCTCACGCTGCGGCTGAGCATCGTCAATCACGGAGAGGACCAAGTGGTCCGCTTGCGTCCCTCGGAATCGGCCGCCTTCAGGGTCCACGTCGCCGCCGTGGGCTCCGCGGAACCGGTCGCCCAGGGTGTGGTCTCGCCCTCGCCTCGATTGAGTGGCGGCGGCCGTCAAGGACCGCATGCGCTACCAGCGACTATGAAGCAGCGCGAGAGCCTGCAATGGGACGCCAGCGTCCCTGGCTTTCAGCAGCTACCAGCCGGACGCTATCGAGTGAAGGCGGATGCGCACGTGGAAAGCACACCCGGCGGTGCGCCTGAAGTGAACAACGACTCTCTCGTGATCGAATTGAGAGACATCGCCGGTGAGGCCGAACGGGTGGAACTGTTGCGCATCACGGCAACGAGGGCACTCAGCAACAACGACTTGGCCCAGGCCGACGGCGCTGCGCGACAGCTTCTGGCGGCGTACCCGCAGTCTGCATTCGCTTACATGTTGATCGGAGACGTCGCCGCGGCGCGCAAGGATGTCAGCGCCGCCCGGACGGCGTACGTCGCGGCCTCGAAACTCCTCGGTGGCCGAGGTGACACCCTGTTTGCGGCCGTGGCCACCGAGCACCAGATGTCCGAGACGATCGGGGCCATTGACATGAAGATTGCTGCGCTCGGTCGTTGAGTTATTTGGGCATGAGGAAAGAGCGATGAATGTTCGCAGGGACGGTTCCATCGTCCGCAGTTGCCTGGCCATCCTGCTGATCGCCTTGCTGCCGATATCCATCGGAGCGCAAGCCGTCCAGCGTCAGCCTGTCGTCGAACTGGCCCTGCGGGAACGCCTCCAGCAAGCTGTGACCGCGGCCCAGACGGCCCTCGCGGCGGTGGACGTGAAGAAGTTTGACAGTCGAGTCCGGGAGCGGCGCACGAATAGAGGCGTCAAGCGGGCGGGCGCGCGAAGCGCTGCATCTCATCCTGACAGCCGCTGAATTTGCGCGGCAGAATCCTACGTCGGCCTCGGCGCAACTCATACTCCTCCTCCAACTGGACGGCTTCCAGGCTCAGATCGACAGCGTGGCAGTAAACGTGGAGTCCGCCATCGTGCGCTCGCCGGAGGCTTCTGCCGATCAGTTGGGTAAATGGGCCGACGGGTTGAGCCAGTCGCTCGACGCGTTGTTCAAAGTGCGCATGGCCCTCGAAACCGTCGTTACGGAAATGGTGACAGATACAGAGCGGCGGCTCCGGGACTGCGCCAAGTAGCCCGATTTCAGCCTTTCTCACCCCCTCCTCACGACTTCCTCCCCCGTCCTGCGCGAACCTGTCTGAGCAGGCCAGGCACCGGTCGTTACGCCCGGCAGCCTGGGAACAGCCGGTGAACGAGGAGGCGAGTATGAAGTTCGCAATTTCAGCCGCGTTGACGCTCACGCTGCTCTCCGTGCCGGCAGCCGCCGCGGCGGGACAGGCCGAACGCATCGCGGACATCGTGCAAACGGGACAGCAGGTCTTGATCGTCGACGATCGAGGCCGGAGGCTCGAGGGGCGCGTCGAGCTGGCCTCCGCCGAAGTGGTCCGCGTCTCCACCCGCGCCGGCAGCGAAGATGTTGCGAACGATCGGATCGTGCGCATCGAGAAGCCGGACGGCCTCAAGAATGGCGCCCTTATTGGCTTGGGCGTTGGGCTGGGATTCGGCGTGGTCGGAGCCACCCTGGTGCACGGTGAAGGCGCGGAGTCCGGCCAGGTCGCGGCAGCCATCGTATCGAATGCGCTCGCCTGCACGCTCCTCGGCACCGGCATCGACGCCGTCTTCAACAACCGCCGCACCTTATACGAGCGCGGCAGGCGCTTGCAGACGCGCGTAGCACCGGTCGTGGGTTCCGGCGTCCGCGGCGCCGTGCTCGCGGTGACGTGGTAGCCCTGATCCGTGTTGTCCGTGTTGTCTGTGGCTAAAGAGTAAGCCGTGTTGTCCGTGTTCTCCGTGGCGTGAAGAGCAGTGGCCCGTGCTGTCCGCGGCCTAGAACAGCTGTCCGACCTCCCCGAGCATCGCCTTGCGGATGAGCGGCAGCGGCAGCGGGCCGAGGGCGATGAAACGTGTCGTGGAACTTCTGCAGCGAGTACTCCGCGCCCATCTTCGCCTTGTAGTCGTCGCGCAGCTTCAGGATCATCAGCTTGCCCATCGTGTAGTAGCCATACGTCGGATCCGATGTGCCGCGCTTGCTCTCGGAGACGGCCACGGGCCGCGGCTGGTAGCCCTCCTTGACGAAGAAATCCTCGGCCTGCGCCATCGTCATGCCTTTCGTGTGCATGCGGATGCCGACGATGAAGCGGACGTTGCGGAGGAGGGCGTCCTGGATCTGCGCCAGGCGATAGCGCGGGTCGTCGGCGTGGAAGCCCTCGTCGATGACCATCTGCTCGCAGTAGTGCGCCCACCCTTCGCTGTTCGAGTTCGCGCCGAAGACCTTGCGGACGTCGGACGGGAACTGCTTGCCGTAGAGAAACTGCAGGTAGTGGCCGGGCCAGACCTCGTGCACCGAGACGTTCGAGATCGCGGCGTAGTACCACTGCCTCATGAACTCGTGCTGTTCCTTCGCCGACAACTTCGGATCCGGCAGCGTCATGTTGTAGTACGCCTCGGTCGCCACGGTTTCGAACGGGCCGGGGATCTCCATCGACGCGCTCGTCGTCGCGCGCAGGAACGGCGGCGTTTCCTGGACCACGGCCGGCGCGGCTTTCGGGATCGGTGATCAGGTGGCGGTCGGACATGAACCGGCCGAGCGCGTCGAGCTCGCTCTGCGTCGTCGCCAGTAGCTTCGACGCGGGCGGATAGTCGGCCTGGACCTTCTCGAGCACCTGCAGCGGCGTCCGCTTGGGATCGATGAGGCGCGCCGTCTCGGCGAACGCGGCCTGGTTCTTCCGCAGGTCCTTCTCGGCGATCGCGAGCAGCTCGTCGAGCGAGAGCGCGATCATCTCGTCGGCGGCGAGCTTCTTGCGAAACGTCTCTTCGCCGATGGCGAAATCACCGTTCGAGCGCTTCAGCAGGTCATCCTTCAGCCATTTCTTGTAGTCGTCGAGCGCGGCGACGACGGCGTCGTTCGCCTGCTTGAACTCGGCGAGGAGTGCCTTGTCGGTCACGGTGGGGAAGGCGGATGCGACCGCGGTGCGGAAGAAGTCGCGGTTGCCGTCGATCTGCTCGATCGCGATCTCGGTGTAGATGCGCGGCGGGTTCTCCAGGTTCTTGCGCGCCTCGGCGAGCGTGGCGGGCATCGCCTTCTCGCGCGCGATCAGGCTGCGCAGGCGCTCCTCCGGCGGCGCGAACGCGCGCTTGATCATGAGGTAGGCGGTGTTGGTCAGGCCGCTGCTGTAGCTGTCCGGATCCCGCGCCCACGGCCGAACGGTTTCGAGCGTCAGGATGCGCGAGTCGATCGCGCAGGAGCAGTTGCTCGCGGTCGAGCTGGTTGGCCGGCCGACAGAGTCGTGGCATCGATCGCAGCGGCGCGCTCCCGGAACTGTCGCGCGGCGGCGATCTCGTCGAGCACTGCCTGGCGGGACGGGTCCCTGATCGTCGTCGTCGTACTTGTGGATGCCGAGGAACGTCGCGAACGTCGGCTGGCGGCGATATGTGTCCTCGAGATAGCCGCGCGCGACCTCGTTGAACGCGGCGTCGCCGGATGGCTTGGCCGGCGGCGGGGCGGGCGCGCTGCATGCGGCTGACATCGCGAAGCCAACGAGTGCCAGAAAGGCGATGACAGACCGGCCGGATGCACTGAACATTCGTAGATCCTACACAAAGCCCCGTCCGAGTCGATGTATCTTGAAGCGCGTGTCTCACCTCCGCGCTCAACCACGGGTCGTCGTCATCGGCGCAGGCGCGTTCGGCGGCTGGACCGCACTCGACCTGCGACGGCGCGGCGCGCACGTGACCCTCATCGACGCGTGGGGCCCGGGCCACGCCCGCGCCAGCTCCGGCGGCGAGACGCGCATCATCCGCGCGACGTACGGCGCCCGCGCGGTCTACACCACGATGGCGCTGCGCGCGCTGGAGCGGTGGCGTGCGCACGACCCCGCGCGCCGGCTGCTGCACGAGACCGGCGTGCTGTGGATGTTCGGCGGGGATGACAGCTTCGGGCACACGTCGGCGGAGGTGCTCCGCGAGCACGGCGCGCGCCTCGATCAGATCTCCGTCGCCGACGCGTCCCGGCGATATCCCCAGATCGACTTCGCCGACGTCCGCTCGGTGTTCTTCGAGCCCGAGGCGGGGTATCTGCTGGCCCGGCGCGCCTGCGAATCGGTCGTGTCACAGTTGGTGGCCGAGGGTGGAGAGTACCGGCTCTGCGCCGCCGGCGCGCCAGTCGATGCCGAGGCTGTGCGGCGCGGTCAGCTGCGTCTCGAGGACGGCACGCGCCTCGAGGCCGACGTCTTCGTGTTCGCGTGCGGGCCCTGGTTGCCATCCGTCTTTCCGGACGTCGTCGGCGCCAGCATCACCGCGACGCGCCAGGAGGTCTTCTACTTCGGCGCGCCGGCCGGCGACGCACGATTTAGCGAGCCCGCGCTGCCGGTGTGGATGGACTTTGCGGCCGGCTCTCGATCGGGTCAGATCTACGGCATCCCGGCTTCAGGTTCGTCCGGATTCAAGGTCGCCGACGATGCGCAGGGGCCGCCGATCGATCCGACGAGCGGTGAGCGCACGTCAGCGCGGATGGGGTGGCACGGGCGCGCGCATTCCTGTCGCTGCGGTTTCCCGCGCTCGCGAACGCGCCGCTCGTCGCCGCGGAAGTGTGCCAATACGAGAGCACGCCCGACGATCATTTCATCGTGGATCGCCACCCGGCGGCGCCGAACGTCTGGATCGTTGGCGGCGGCTCCGGCCATGGCTATAAGATGGGGCCCGCCGTTGGGGAAATGGTGGCGTCACTGGTGCTGGACGACGCGGCGCCGAACCCGCAGTTCAGCCTGGCGCGCCTCGGCGCAACACCGGTTGGGGGTTGGCAACAACGGTGGTCGTGAATGGAGGTTGCCGATGTTCGACTTGCTGCTTCTGCTCATTGCGCAGGCCGTCGCTCCCGTCCAGACGAGCCGCCCCCTCGACATCGCCTTTCGCGTGCAGATGATCGACCCGGGGTTCAGCGAGTCCGTCGCGGTCGCTGACTTCAACAGGGACGGCCGGCTCGACATCCTCTCGGCCGAGTACTGGTACGAAGCCCCCGGCCTGGACGAAGCACAAGATTCGCGACATCCCGTTCAACGGCAGCTACATCGACAACTTCAGCGACCTTCCGCTCGACGTGGACGGCGATGGTTACACCGATGTCGTGCAGATCGCCTATTTTGCCCGGAGGATCGTGTGGCTGAAGAATCCGGGCAAGGGACCCGGTCCCTGGGTCGAAACCGAGATCGACGCCGTCGGTCCGACCGAGTTCGCGTTCCTCGTCGATCTGAACAACGACGGCAAGGCACAGGAAGTGCTGCCGCAGTTCACGGGCGGCGCGAAGTCGCCGCTGACGTGGTACGAAGTGCAGAACGGCAAATGGGTGAAGCACGTCGTCAGCTCGCAGAGCTACGGGCACGGCATCGGCGCGGGTGACGTGAACGGCGACAAGCGGAACGACATCCTCACGCCGCAGGGCTGGCTCGAGGCGCCGGCTGATGTGCGCGCGCCGGGCAACTGGACGTTCCACGCGACCGATTGGTTGCAGCTGCCGCCGGGCCCCACGGCCGGCCCCGCGACGGCGCCTGGCGCCGCGCCCGCGCCGCAGCCGCCGGCGCGGCCGGCCGAGTACGCGTTCATGTACGTGATCGACGTCAACAAGGACGGCCGGAGCGACGTCGTGACGTCGATGGCGCACAGCTACGGCGTGTTGTGGTTCGAGCAGACCGCCGACGGACAGTGGGTGCGGCGGATGATCGACAGCACCTGGGCCAACGCCCACTCGTCGGCGATGGCCGACTTGAACGGCGACGGCCAGCTCGATCTCGTGGCGGCGAAGCGCTACTTCGGGCGGACCGGAAACGACCCGGCCGAGCGCGAGCCGATGGGCATCTACTGGTATCAATTCCGGCCCGGGCCGAAGGACAGCGTCGAGTGGATTCGCCACATCGTGGACTACGGCGGCCGGGCCGGCGGCGGGCTGCAGATGATCGTCGAAGACATGGACGGCGACGGCGACCGCGACGTCGTGGCGGCGGGGAAGACCGGTTTGTTTCTGTCCGAGAATCTCACCAAGACTCCAAAGGCCGGGCGTGTTCCTCATGACTGATTCGATTCGCTTCTACGATCGCGCGCTGCAGCGCCTGACGCGGCGCGAGCTCCTGAACATCGCGTGGAAGGTCGGCCTCGCGGCGGTGGCGCAGCCGCTCGCTGTCGACGCGTGCGTTCGCGCAGCCGCTCTTCCGCACCTACCCATTTCCCCTCGGCGTCGCCTCGGGCGAGCCCTGGCCGGACAGCGTGGTGTTGTGGACGCGCCTCGCGCCCGAGCCGCTCGCGGGCGGCGGCATGCCGATGGCCAACGTCGACGTGGGCTGGGAGGTGGCGCAGGATCGCGCGTTCGCCTCGATCGCGTCGAAAGGGACGGCCGTGGCGCGGCCCGAGCTCGGGCACAGCGTGCGCGTCGAGGTCGAGCGGGCTCGAGCCCGGGCGCGAGTACTTCTATCGCTTTCGCGTCGGCCGCGAGGTCAGTCCGATCGGGCGGACCAAGACCGCGCCGCCGCTCGGCGCGGCCGTCGATCGCCTTCGCTTTGCGGTCTGCGGCTGCAGCCACTACGAGACGGGGTATTTCACCGCCTTCAAGCCGGCTCGCGGCGGAGCAGTTCGACTTCGTCTTCCACACCGGCGACTACATCTACGAGGGGCGCGACGATGGGGGGGAAGACGCCCGCGCTCGTGCGGCAGCATCAGGGCGACGAGATCTACACGCTCGTCGACTATCGCAATCGCTACGCGCAGTACAAGATGGACCCCGACCTCAAGGCCGCGCACGCCTCGGCGCCGTTCATCGTGACCTGGGACGATCACGAAGTCGACAACGACTACGCCGGCGATCGCGACGAGAACGACACGCCGCCCGAGGTCTTCCTGCTGCGCCGCGCCGCCGCCTATCAGGCGTTCTTCGAGACGATGCCGCTGCGCGCGTCGACGATTCCGAGCGGCCCGAACATGCGGTTGTATCGCCGGCTGCAGTTCGGGAACCTGCTCGATCTGAGCGTGCTCGACACGCGTCAGTTCCGGTCGAAGCAGGCGTGCGGCGTGACGACGCGCCACCGGCTGCGCGGCGGCGCTCGATCCGGCGCGGACGATTCTCGGCTCGGCGCAGGAGCAATGGCTGTTCGAGCAGCTCGGGACCGTGAAAGCGACGTGGACCGTGCTCGGGCAGCAGGTGCCGACCTTCGCGCGCGACAACAAGGCGCCGCGCCGAACGGGCGCTACTCGATGGACAAGTGGGACGGCTACGTCGCCTCGCGCCAGCGGCTCTACGCGCGGCTCAAGGAGACGAAGGCGCCGAATCCGATCGTGCTGTCGGGCGACGTGCACGTGCACTACGGCGCCGACTTGAAGCTCGACTTCGAGAACCCGCGGTCGGAGACCGTCGGCGTCGAGTTCACGAACACGTCGGTGACGTCCGGCGCCGACGGCGCCGACGTGAGCGCGACCTGGGAGCGCATGCGCGGCGACAACCCGCACATCAAGTACCACAGCGCCCGCCGCGGCTACATCGCCTGCACCGCGACGCCCACGACCATGCGGGCCGACTTCAAGATCCTCGACCGCGTCACCGTGCCCGATGCCGCCGGAGCGCACCGGCGGCGCCGCTCGTCGTCGAGGCCGGCCGCCCGGGGGCGTCGGTGGGGTAGGGCATCGACGGCGCCGTTCACTTGTCACGGTTCTCAGGAGATCAGGAGGCCAGGAGTTCCAAGGGTTTGGGGTTTCCATTCCACCTTTTGTGCTCTTGACCTCCTGACCTCTTGTTCAAAAGACCGTGAACGTCGCTGGGTCGCGCTTCCTGCGGGAAGCGTTGTAGACTTGCGCGATCGGCTCGGCGGCGCACCTTTCTCCCCTGGAGCGACGACATGAAGAGATCGCGCGTGGGTCGGCGTGAGTTCGTCCGTGGCATCGCGGGATCGGCCGCGGCCGTCGCGGCGCTGCCCGCGCCCGGATTCGGCACGCCCGTGCCGCGTCAGGCGGCGCCCAAGATCAAGTTCGGCGTCATCGGCATCAACCACGGCCACATCAACAGCCAGGTCGAGGCCGTGCAGCGCGGCGGCGGCGAGCTCGTGTCGATGTTCGCGAAGGAGCCCGATCTCACCGCCGCCTTCGTCAAGCGGTTCCCACAGGCCAAGGTCGCGCGCAGCGAGGCGGAGGTGCTCGAGGACAAGTCGCATGCAGCTCGTCGTGAGCGCCGCCATCCCCGACGAGCGCGGCGCCGCTCGGCATTCGCGCCATGAAGCACGGCAAGGACTACATGGTCGACAAGCCCGGCATCACGACGCTCGAGCAGCTCGCCGAGGTGCGCAAGGTGCAGGCCGAGACGCAAGCGCATCTACTCGATCATGTACAGCGAGCGGCTCGAGAACCGCGCCACGGTCAAGGCCGGCGAGCTGGTGCAGGCCGGCGCCATCGGCCAGGTCGTGCAGACGATCGGGCTCGGCCCGCACCGGACGAACCTCAAGACGCGGCCGGCGTGGTTCTTCGAGCGCGAGCGCTACGGCGGCATCCTCTGCGACATCGCCTCGCACCAGGCCGATCAGTTCCTGTTCTTCACCGGCTCGACGCAGCGCCGACGTGGTCGCCTCGCAGGTCGGCAACCTCAATCACCCGCAGTATCCCGGGCTCGAGGACTTCGGCGACATGATGCTGCGCGGCAATCGGGGCACCGGCTACATCCGCGTCGACTGGTTCACGCCCGAACGGGCTCTCGACCTGGGGCGACGGCCGGCTGACGATCCTCGGCACCGACGGCTTCATCGAGATCCGCAAGAACGTCGACATCGCGAAGCGGCCCGGGGGCAACCACCTGTTTCTCGTCGACCAGAAGGAAACGCGGTTCATCGACTGCCAGAAGGTCGAGCTGCCGTACGGCGAGCAGCTCGTGCAGGACATCCTCAACCGCACCGAGACGGCGATGCCGCAGGCGCACTGCTTCCTGGCGACCGAGCTCGTGCTCAAGGCGCAGAAGCAGGCGCAGCGCGTTAACGTTCAAGTCGTGAGGGTCAGACCGGGGTCAGACCAGGGTCAGACCCCGATATCAAAAGAGGACGGCAGCAATGTCAGGCACAGCGAAGAAGACGTCGCGGCGCGCGTTTCTGGCGACCGCAGGTCAGGGCGTGGTCGCCTCGATCGGTCGTCGCCGGCTTTCCGGCCATCGTGCCCTCGTCGGTCCTTGGCGCGGCCGCGCCGGGCAACCGGATCAACGTCGGCGCGATTGGCACCGGCCGCATCTCGCGCGGCCACGACCTGCCGGGCATCTGGAAGCACGACACCGCCCGGATCATGGCGGTCTGCGACCTCGACAGCAAGCGCGTCGACGAGGCGAAGCTCCTCATCAACGGTCAGTACAGCAAGCAGACCGGCAAGCCCTACGACGGCGTGACCGGCTACAGCGACTATCGCGAGCTGCTGGCCAACAGCGACATCGACGCCGTCGTCATCAGCACGCCCGATCACTGGCACGCGATCCTCGCCATCGACGCCGTCCAGGCCGGCAAGGACGTCTACCTCCAGAAGCCGGCGTCGCTGACGATTGCCGAGGGGCGGGCGCTCAGCGACGCCGTCCATCGCTCCGGGCGCATCTTCCAGATTGGCAGCCAGCAGCGGTCGTGGCCGCAGGGCCAGTTCCGTCGCGCGTGCGAGCTCGTGCGCAACGGACGCATCGGCGAGTTGAAGACGGTCGAAATCGGGCTGCCGGGCGATCCGTCGGGCCCTGAAGAGCCGGTGATGCCGGTGCCGAAGAACCTCAACTACGACGCGTGGCTCGGCTCGACGCCGGTCGTGCCCTACACCGAGAACCGCGTGCACCCGCAGAACGGCTACGGCCGGCCGGGCTGGCTCCGCTGCGAGCAGTTCGGCGCCGGCATGATCACCGGCTGGGGCGCGCATCACATCGACACCGCGCACTGGGGCATGGACACCGAGTACACGGGCCCGATCGAAGTCTGGGGCACCGCCGAGTTTCCGACGAGCGGGTTGTGGGACGTGCACGGCAACTTCAAGACCGAAGCGGTCTACGCCAACGGCGTCAGGATGATCGTCAGCGGCGCCTTTCCGAACGGCATCAAGTTCATCGGCACCGAAGGCTGGGTCTTCGTCTCGCGCGGCAACGAGACCGGTCACCTCGAGCGACCCGGCCGCGCAAGCAGTTCGTCCAGCCGCTGGCGGCGAGCAATCCGAAGATCCTCAGCTCGGTCATCGCGCCGAGCGAGATCCACCTGCCCGAGAGCACCGATCACCACGGCAACTGGCTCGCCGGCGTGAAGTCGCGCCAGCAGCCGCATCGCGCCCGTCGAAGTCGGCCATCGCGCCTGCTCGGCCTGCCTCCTGCACCACATCGCCATGCGCGCCAAGCGCAAGCTGTTCTGGGACCCGATCAGCGGAGCGGTTCAAGAACGACGATGCCGCGAATGCGCTGCTGTCGCGGCCGCAGCGATGGCCGTATGTGGTGGCGTGAATTGTGTCGATCGGGGCTCGGAGTTCGTGGTTCGAGTTCTGGAGTTCGACGCTCTGCATTCCGGAGCCCCGAACCTCGAACCTCGAATCCTCCGAACCCCGAACCTCGAACCCCGAACCCCGAACCCCGAACCCCGAACCCACAGGAGCCTCCGACATGATCACCCGCCGAGATATCGTCGTCGCGCTCATCGCCGTCAGCGGCACGTTGGCCGTGGCCGCGGCTCAGCAGCCCACGGCCGCGATCCTCAAGTCACGGGTGTTCGACTGGACCGCCATGACGGCCGAAGGAGAACGCCTATGGCTCCGTCGCGGGCGGTGGTGCGGGCGCCGACGGTGACGCTCGATGAGCTCGAGATGCACGTGACGACCCTCAATCCCGGCCAGACGTCGCACGCGCCGCACCAGCACCGAATGAAGAGCTGATCATCCTCGGGAGGGCACGCTCGAGACGCTCTCGCTCGGGGAGTGGAAGCGCATCGGTCCCGGCTCGATCATCTTCAACGCGGCGAACGACCTGCACGGGGTGAAGAATGTCGGCACGGTGCCGGCGGTCTACCACGTCGTCAACTGGAAGTCGACGACGACGCCGGCGAAGTAGGGAGCACAGCAGAGTCGGGTCGCGATCCGCCCGGCCGTCGTCGCCTCGCGAATCCAGCCTTGGCTCGCCGTAGCCTTGGCGAAGGCAGCTATACTCGATCGCAGGAGGCCTCTGTGGCTGTCAGACGCGGTGTCGTCGTCGTGCTCGTGCTCATCCTCGTGGCGGTCGCCATCTCGGCCGCCGGGCTGCTCTTCCTGGGCCTAGCGGTGGGGGGCGGGGACCGCAGGTCTCGTCCAACTCGACGCTGCTGCTCGAGGTCAGCGGCGACCTCCAGGAAACCGAACCGGGCGGTGTCCTCGGTGCAGTTCCTCGAGCGCGCCGCCGACCGTGCGCTCGATCGTCGACGCGCTGCGCAAGGCGAGCCGTCGATCGGCGCGTGTCGAGCGTCATCATCCGGCCGACCAGCAACGCCGCGCTCTGGGGCAAGGTGCAGGAAGTGCGCGACGCCATCATCGACTTCAAGCGATCGAAGAAGCCGATCGTCGCCTTCCTCGAGTACGGCGGCGACCAGTCGTACTACCTGGCGAGCGCCTGCGACAAGGTCTTCCTCATGCCGACGGCGTCGCTCGACCTCACCGGCATGGCGAACTACGAGCTCTTCCTGCGCGGCGCGCTCGACAAGCTCGGCGCGTTCCCGGATGCGCTCCACGTCGGCGACTACAAGACGGCGTCGAACACCTTCACCGAGCACTCGTTCACGCCGGCGCACCGCGAGATGGCCGAGTCGCTCAATACCGATCTCTACGAACAGCTCGATCGCCGGCCTCGCCGCGGGCCGGCACCGGACGCCGGCGGAGATGCGCGACCTCATCGACCACGGGCCCTATCCTGCCCGAGGACGCCGTGCGCGCCGGGCTCATCGACGACCTGGCCTACGAGGACGAGATCGACGACAAGGTGGACGCTCGGGCGCGGCCGCACCAACACGCTGCGCCAGCAGCGAGTACCGCAGCGTCGGCCTCGAGCTCGCTCGGCCTCAACCGCGGGCCGCGGATCGCGCTGATCTACGCCGTCGGCGATCATCAGCTCCGGCGCCAGCACCGATTCGCCGTCCGGCCGCAGGTGCTGGGCTCCGACACCATGGTCGAGTACCTGCGCAAGGCGCGCGCCGACAATTCGATTCGCGCCATCGTGCTCGGATCGACAGCCCCGGCGGGTCGGCCGTCGCCTCCGACGTCATCTGGCGCGAGATCATGCTGACGCGCGAGCGCAAGCCGGTCATCGCGTCGATGTCGGACGTGGCGGCGTCGGGCGGCTACTACATCGCGATGCCGGCGCACGCCATCGTGGCGCAGCCGGCCACGCTCACCGGATCGATCGGCGTGGTGCTCGTCCGGTTCGTGATCGACGGCACGCTCGACAAGCTCGGCATCAACATGGAGACGGTCAAGCAGGGCAAGCTACGCGGACCTCTTCTCGCCGGTCAGGCCGTTCACGCCCGACGAGCGGAAGAAGGTCGTGGAGCTGATGCAGGCGACCTACGATGCCTTCGTCGAGAAGGCGGCCGCCGGCCGCAACACGACGCCCGAGCGCATCGACGCGATCGCGCAGGGGCGGGTCTGGACGGGCAAGCAGGCGAAGGAGCTGGGCCTCGTCGACGAGCTCGGCGGCCTCGATCGCGCGCTCGCGATCGCCAAGGAACGCGCGAAGATTGCCGCCGGCTCCGAGGTCGAGCTGGTCGTCTTCCCGCCGAAGAAGTCGCTCTTCGAAGTCGTGAGCGAGCCGTGGGGACGCTCGGACGGCAGCGCCGCGCTCGCCGCGCTCATCGGCACGCGGAACGCCCAGGCCGTCGAAGCGGTGACCGCCCCGCTGCGCCTCTTCCGCCGCGGCGAGCCGCTCACGCTGATGCCGAATGTGTTTGTGAGGTAGGACGGCTCACGGCTTCAGGCTCTAGGCTTCAGGAAAGCCTTCGAGTCTCTAGCTCCGAGACTCTGGCCTAGAGCCTTGAGCCCTGAAGCCTGAGAGCCTACCCCACCACCTGCGCAATGACCTGCGGGTTGGACTTGATGTTCATCCGCTCGCGGGCCTTGGTCATGTAGGACGCCGTAGAAGCGCTGCTTCTGCTGGTTCAGGAGCTCGCTCTTCACCGCGTCGCGCCCGGTCTTCAGCTCGTCGGCGGTCGGGCTCTGCTTCTCGAGCACCTTCACGATCACGGCGCCCGTGTCGGTGACGATCGGCTCGCTCACGCCGCCCTGCGGCAGCGCGAACGCGGCGGCATCGACGGCGGGGCTCATCCCGACGTCGGGGAGCGGCGGCGCCGCGGACGATGAGGTCGGTGGTCTTGGCTTCGAGGCCGGCGGCCTTGGCGCGCGGCGGTGAAGTCGCCGGCGTCTTGAGCTGCGCCGCGAGCGCCGTGGCCTTCTGCCGGGCGGCTTCGACGGCCTTGGTCTTCTGCACGTCCTCGCGCACGCGCGCCTTCACTTCGTCGAGCGCCGGGACGCGCGCTTCCTGCGTGCCCGTCACGGTGATGAAGGCGAAGCCGTTCTGCGAGCGCAGCGCCTCGCTCACTTCGCCGGTCTTCAGCTCGAAGGCGCGGTTGCCGATCGCCGGGCGCCATGCCGAGGCCGACGATCGGTTCGTCGCGGGCAAAGAATCCGGACTCGGCGACCGTGAGGCCGCGACCCTTGGCGACGGTGTCGAGGTCTTCGGGCTTGGTCAGCTTTCCCGCAAGCTCGGTCGAGATGCGCTCGGCCTCCTTCTGCGCGCGCTCGGACTTGAGGATCTCTTCGATCTGCACGCGCGACTCGTCGAGCGAGCGCGTCGACGGCGGCTTTCTTGTCCAGTCACGCGGATGATGTGGTAGCCGAACTGCGACTTCACGAGGTCGCTCGTTTCGCCGGGCTTGAGCGCGAACGCCACGTCATCGAACTCCTTGACCATCGGCGCCCTTGCCGAAGAAGTCGAGGTCGCCGCCCTTGGCCGCGCTGACTTCGTCCTCCGAGAGCTTGGTCGCGAGCGCCGCGAAGTCGGCGCCGCCCTTGACCTTGGCGAGCATGTCCTCGGCCTGCTTCTTCACCGCCGCGTCGTCTTTGCCTTCGGTCTTGAAGAGGATGTGGCTGGCGCGCACCTGCTCGGGCGTCGAGTACTGCTGCTGGTTGTCGTCGTAGTAGCGCTGCACGTCCTGCGCGCCGAGACGGTGGTGCGCTGCCGGATGCGTCTGCAGGTCGATGAGCGCGTACTTGATCTTCCGCTTCTCGGGGATCTTGTAGTTGTCCTTGTTGGCCTCGAAATGCGACGCGATTTCGGCGTCGGTCACGGCCACAGCTGTCCTTGAACTTGTCGGCGGGAAACGCGACCACCGCGAGCTTGACCTTCTCGTTGCGGCGGTTGAACTCGGCGGTGACGGCGCTGTCGGCAACCGTGATCCAGTCGGTCAGCGCACCCTGGAGCTTCTCGAGAAGCACGCTGCGCCGGACCTCTTCTTCGAACTCGCCGGGATTGATCGGCGGGTTCTGCATCTGCAGCAGCTGCCGATAGCGCTCGTCGCCGATGAAGTGTCCGTTCTCCTGGAACGCCGGCAGCGCGAGAATGCGCGCGCGCACTTCAGCGTCGCTCGCGGCGATGCCCTGGCGCCGCGCTTCGGCCAGCGCCGCCTCTTCTTCGATCAGCTGCTGAACGATCCGCTGATCGACGCCGAGCTGGCGCAGCAGGCGCTCGTCCATGCTGCCGCCGTAGGCGTTGCGATACGCCTGCATCTGCTGCTGGTAGACGCGGCGGAACCGGGCGACGGTGATGTCGTGGCCCTCGACCGTCGCGACCACGCCGTACGGGCTGGCGCCATCGAGCGACGGGCTCTCCATGAAGCTGGGGATGTACAGGGCAACGAACGCCACGACCACAATCGCCAGGCTCCACTTGAGCCAGTTCTTGTGTCGGCGCATCCGATCGAGCATCGTCATTTTGCAGCGGGCCTCGTTTTGGGTGGCTGAGAAACCTTGATTATGCCAGAGGCCACGGGCGCCGGGCCAGTGGGCCAGGGGCCACGGTTCACGGGTTCAGGGTTCAGGGTTCAGGGTTCAGGGTTCAGGACTGCCGAGGTGCGCCGAGCTCTGACACCTGAACCCTGAACCCTGAACCCTGAACCCTGAACCCTGAACCCTGAACCCCAACGATTCTCCCCCTAGCCCCCCGCTCCCAATCGTCCGATACCTTAAAGAAGCCAACCCGGGTCGTCCGGATGTGGTATATTTGTTCTGTACAGAACGACTTAGAAGGATTCGCCATTCCACATGGGACGCAGAGTCGAGTGACCGGGAGAGCTCGGCAGACTCGCGCCCGTCGTCGCCCGGGCAAGGCCAGCGTGCCGGTGTTCCGTACGGACCTTGCCGATAGGCTGCGTCCGCTACAAGACGGCGCTCCGGCGCAAGCTGGGGCGAGCCGACGTGCTCGCCGAGATGATTCGGGCCGTCAATTCCAGCCTCGATCCCGAACGCGTGGCCGACACGCTCGTGCAGCGGGTGGCTGAGTGGGTGCCCGCGCCGTGCTGGCTCGTGCTGGCCGTCGATGACGCCGGACGGGTGCGGTCGCTGGCGGCGCGCGCGCTGACCTCGACGCTCGCCGACCCGGCGCAGGCCGTGGGCGAGTGGGTCATGCAGACGGGTGAGGTCTTTGCGACCGCGAACCTCGCCGGGCGACCGCCGGGTGGCGCAGGAGCCGTCGAAGGCGCGGGCGGCGGTGATGGGGTTTCCGCTGGAGTGCCGGGGCCAGACCGTCGGCGCGCTGGTCGCGCTCGACCGGGCGCCTGCCGACGCGGCAGCCGAAGTTCACCGCCGGGACGCTGACGCAAGTTCCTCGCGGCGCTCGAGCCGGGCGCGATTGCCCTCGACAACGCCTTGCGCGTGCAGCGCGCCGAGGCGCTGTCGGTCACCGACGACCTGACGCAGCTCTACAACTGGCGCTACATGCAGCAGGTGCTGCGACGCGAAACCAAGCGGGCGCTGCGCGGCAACCGCCCGTTGTCGCTGCTCTTCGTGGACCTCGACGGGTTCAAGTCGATCAACGACTCGCACGGGCACCTCTTCGGCAGCCGGGCGCTCGTCGAGTCGGCGAGCGTGATTCGCGCGAGCGCGCGCGAAACCGACATCGTGGCCCGGTTCGGCGGCGACGAGTTCGCGCTCGTCCTGCCCGACACGGCGAGCGACGGCGCCGTCTCGGTCGGCGAGCGCATCCGCGACCGGCTGGCCGCGCACCGGTTTCTCGAGGGCGACGGCCTGAGCATCGCGTTGACGGCATCGGTCGGCGTCGCGACGCTGCCCGACGTGGCCGCCACCGCCGAGGAGCTGATTCAGGCCGCCGACGAGGCGATGTACTGGGTCAAGTCGCACGGCAAGAACGGCATTCATGTCGCTGGCGCCTAGTCTCGTAACGATGACCCCGAGCGGGGTCGAAGGCTCATTTTTCAGAAGTTAAGGATTCACTGGTGAGTTTGCGTTCTCTGTTTTCCCTCTTTTCGAGCGATCTCGCGATCGACCTCGGCACGGCCAACACGTGCGTCTACGCGCGCGGCAAGGGCATCGTCGTCAACGAGCCGTCGATTGTCGCGATCAACAAGGTCAACGGCCGCATCGAGGCGGTCGGCAAAGACGCGAAGGACATGCTCGGCCGGACGCCGGGCAACATCGTCGCGATCAAGCCGATGAAGGACGGGGTCATCGCCGACTTCGAGGTCACCGAGAAGATGCTGACCTACTTCATCAAGAAGGCGCACAACCGCAACGTCTGGGTGCGCCCGCGCATCGTGATCGGCGTGCCGTCGGAGATCACGCAGGTCGAGAAGCGCGCGGTCAAGGACAGCGCCTACCGCGCCAAGGCGAGCGAGGTCCACCTCGTCGAAGAAGCGATGGCCGCGGCGATTGGCGCCGGCATGCCGATCACCGAGCCTTCCGGCAACATGATCGTCGACATCGGCGGCGGCACGACCGACATCGCCGTCATCTCGCTCGCCGGCATCGTCTACAGCAAGGCGGTGCGCGTCGCCGGCAACGAGATGGACGAAGCGATCATCCAGTACATCAAGAAGACGTACAACCTGCTCATCGGCGAGCGCACCGCCGAGGCGATCAAGATGGAAGTCGGCTCCGCCTACCCGCTCGAGGAGCGGATGACGATGGAGATCAAGGGCCGGCATCTGATCGAGGGCGTGCCGAAGACGATCACGATCACCGACGAGGAGATTCGCGAAGCGCTGGCCGAGACGGTCAACGTCATCGTCGACGCCGTGCGCGTCGCGCTCGAGCGCACGCCGCCGGAGCTCTCGGCCGACATCGTCGATCGCGGCATCGTGCTGACCGGCGGCGGGTCGCTGCTGAAGAACCTCGACAAGCGCCTGCGCGAGGAAACCGGCCTGCCGCTGGCGATGGCCGAGGATCCGCTCTCGTCGGTCGTGCTCGGCGCCGGCAAGATGCTGTCGGATTTCAATTTGCTGAGAAAGATCTCGATTGATTAGCGCTCAGCTGCCAGCTTCAGCTGCAGTCAGAGCTCAATGCTGAAGCGAGATCCTGATGCGAATCTCAGGGTTTCAGCTGAGCAGCTGAAAGCTGAAAGCTGCGAGCCGTGATCGACCTCACCCCCCGCACGCCGTACCGCCAGCGTACCGGGATTCTCTTCGGCGCGGTGATGATCGGCCACCTCATCCTGATCTCAGCGCAGGTGCAGTCGAAGGCCGGCGTGCCGGTCCTCGAAGGCATCACGTTCGGCGTGTTCTCCCGCATTCAGGGCGGCGCGGCCGGCGTCTTCCGCGGCGTCGGCGGGCACCTGGGACAGCTACTTCGCGCTGCGCGGCGTGCGGGCCGAGAACGAGGCCCTGCGCCAGCAGGTCGCCGACCTCGAAGTCCGGCTCCAGGAGCAGCGGGCGCTCGCCGTCGCGTGCCGAGCGGCTGCAGGCGACGCTCGGCCTGCGCGAGAGCACGCACGCTGCCGACGCTCGCGGCCGAAGTCATCGCCGGCAACCCCAACCCGGGACTGATGACGGTGACCGTCAACCGCGGCAGCGGCCGACGGCGTCGAGGCCGGACATGGCGGTGATCGCCCCGAAGGGCGTGGTCGGGCGGGTCATCGGCCCGGTGGCGTCGCACGCGGCGCGCGTGCAGCTCATCATCGACCGGAACGCGGCCGTGGGCGCGGTCAGCGAGCGGACGCGCGCCGGAGGGATGGCGGTCGGCGTCGACGGCGACCCGCCGCTCGCCATGGAGCTCGTGTCGAATCTGGCCGACGTCGCGCGTCGGCGACGTCATCGTCGCGTCGGGCGTCGACGGCATCTATCCCAAGGGGTTCACCATCGGCACAGTGGAGAAGTCCGAGCGCGGACCCGAGCCTCCATCGCCTCATCGCCGTGCGTCCGGCGGTGGATTTCTCGTCGCTCGAAGACGTGCTGATCGTGCTCGTGCCCGCCCGCAGCGCCGTCATCGAGGACGCCCGCCGAGGAGCAAGAAGTGAGGATTGTCGGCGTGCTCGTCGCCCTCGCCGGCGCGCTGGCCCTGCAGACGACGCTGGCGGGGCTGACGATTGGCGGCGCGACGGCGGTCAACCTGGTGCTCGTCGCGGTGATTTACGTCGCGCTGGCGTTTGGTCCGGTGGCCGGCCTCCTGGCCGGCTCGGCGGGCGGGCTGGTCCAGGACGCCCTGGCCGGCGGCATCGTCGGCGTCGGCGGCTTCTCGAAGACGCTGGTGGGGTTCCTCGTGGGCCTGCTCGGGGCCCAGTTCATCGTCGCGCAGTCGCTGCCGCGGCTGGTGATGTTCGTCAGCGGCACGCTGGTCCACGAGCTCTGCTATCAGGCGCTCTACGCGCTGGTCGAGACGCGGCGCGTTCCGGATGCCCTGGTCGGCGGCGTTGACGCAGGCCGTGGTCAACGGCCTCATCGGGATTTTGGCGTTTCAGATTGTCGAGTCGGGCCCCGGTCTGATGCAGCGCCGCCGCTCCCGCGGCGCTACACTAAGTAGACGGCAGTATTAGTGTCAGAGGCGGTCACCGACGTGCCAGGCGAAGCCCGGTTCGGAGCCGCCTGGACGTGTCAGGATGCAGCCATGAGCGCCAGTAGTCCACGCTACCGCCCGACGACCGCCGGAACCTGAGCCTCAGGCTGTCGGCGCTGCAGGCCGTCGTGGCGACGATCTTTGCCGCGCTGGCGGTGGCGTTCTGGGTCTTTCAGGTCGCCCAGCACCAGAAGTTCGACGAGATGGCCGAGAACAACCACCGCCGCCGGCTGCCGCTGCCGGCGCCGCGCGGCGTGCTGTTCGACCGCAACGGCAAGGTGCTCGTCGAGAACCAGAACACCTTCAACATCGCGCTCGACCGCGAGCAGTCGGGCAACATCGACGACACGCTTCGCCTGCTTGCCGCGGCGACCGGCGCCGACGAAGCGACGATGCGCGAGACCGTCAACCGGCGGCGGCGCGAGCCGAGCTACCGGCCGATTGTGCTCGTCGAGAACGCGACGCATGGAGCAGGTCATCGCGTTTCAGCGCGCGCCGGCTCGAGCTGCCCGGGCATCATCGCGCAGGAAGTGCCCGCCCGCCAGTATCCCCAGAGCGAGATGGGGGCGCATCTGTTCGGCTACGTCAGCGAGGCGAGCGAGGCCGACCTGGCGCGGCCCGAGTACGCCGGCGTCGAGTCCGGGTCGATGGTGGGGAAGGCGGGCGTCGAGCAGTCCTACAACAAGCTGCTGATGGGCAAGGACGGCGACACGCCTGGTCGTCGTCAACAGCCGCGGCCGCGAAATGGGCGAGGCGAGCGCAAGCATCCGCCAGTCGAAGGCCGGCGCGTCCAGCTGACGATCGACGCCGACGTCCAGCGCGCCACCGAGGAAGGGTTCGCGCACTTCGGCTACAACGGCGCCGCGGTCATCCTCGATCCGCGTTCGGGCGAGGTGCTGTCGTTCACCAGCCTGCCCGCGTACAACCCCAATCAGTTCGCCGGCGGCATCGACCTCGCAGACTGGAATTCGCTGCTCAACAACGACCTGAAGCCGATGCAGAACCGCGCCCTGCAGGGCACGCTACTCGCCCGGGTCGACGTTCAAGATTGCGGTCGCGACGGCGGCGCTCGAAGAGGGGGTCGTCGACGCCCGACTTCCGCGTGTTCTGCCCCGGCGGCGCGACGTTCTACGGCCGGCTACTTCCAGTGCCACCTCAAGGGCGGCCACGGCTCGGTCGACATGCGGCACGCGATCGAGAAGTCGTGCAACGTCTACTTCTACACGCTCGGCAAGATGCTCGAGGTCGATCGGATCCACAAGTGGGCGTCGCTCCTCGGCCTCGGCGAACGCAGCGGGATCGATCTGCCGGGCGAGCTCAAGGGCCTCGTGCCGTCGACCGAGTGGAAGAAGACGACATGCGCGAGCCCAAGTGGTATCCGGGCGAGACGATCTCGGTGTCGATCGGCCAGGGACAGGTCAACGTCACGCCGATCTCCCTCGCGGTCATGATGATGACGGTCGCCAACGGCGGCACGCGCTACACGCCGCACGTCGTCAAGGCCGTCGACGAGGGCAAGGGCTGGCAGCCGGTGCCGGCGCCGCCGCCGCAGTCGACCGTCGAAGATGAAGGACTCGACGATCGACGCGCTGCACGAGGGGCTGTGGATGGTCGTCAACGCCGCGGGCACGGGCGGCCGGGCGCGGATCCGGGCTTCAACGTCGCCGGCAAGACCGGAACGGCGCAGGTGATCTCGCTGCAGGGCGCCAAGGTCGCCAAGGGCAAGATGGACGTCCGCGACCACGGCTGGTTCGTGTTCTTCGCGCCGCACGACAAGCCGGAGATCGCCGGCGTGATCTTCGCCGAGCACGCCGAGCACGGCTACCTCGGCGCGCCGATCGCCAAGTACGCGATGGAGACCTATTTCGCGAAGAAGGAAGGCCGGCCGCTGCCGACGCTGCCGCCGAAGCCGTGCCGCCCATCGTCGCCGCGAATCGGCCGGTGCGTCGCTCAGCCGGCGACGACCAGGAGCGCGGACTTCAGTTCCGCGTCGGGACAGGCTCAGAGTCAGATTCGATAGCAGCACATGTTCGAACGCCGATTGTTCTTTCACGTCGACTGGCTGCTGCTCGCCGCCATTCTGGTCATCACCGGCATCGGCGTGGCGATGATCTACAGCACCACGTACGTGCACCTGCCGGAGCCTGGCACGGCCCCGGGCCGCAGTTCTACACCCAGATCTACGCCATCGGCCTCGGCATGATCGCGCTCGCTCGTCTGCCTGGCCATCGACTATCGCAAGCTCGCCGAGAACTCGCTCGTCCTCTACGGCGGCCTGACGGCGCTCCTCGTCTACGTGCTCTTCCAGGGGTCGACGCAGTACAACGCCACGCGCTGGATCGACGTCGGGCCGTTCAACCTGCAGCCGTCGGAGTTCGGCCGCGTCACCGTGGCGCTGATGCTGGCGATGTTCTTCGGCGAGAACCGCCGCGGCGCGCGCAACCCGGCGACCTCGCGATGGCCGGAGCCTTCGCCGCCGTGCCGTTCTTCCTCATCGCCCGGCAGCCCGATCTCGGCACCGCCGTCACCCTGATTCCCGTCTGCTTCGGCATCGCCTATCTTGCCGGGCTGCGGATGAAGCTCATCGCCATCCTCGCCCTCGCCGCCGTCCTGATGGCGCCGGTCGCGTGGAGCTTCGCGCTCAAGGACTATCAGAAAACGCGCATCACGACGTTCATCAATCCGGAGCTGGACCCGCAGGGCGACGGTTACCAGCAGCGGCAGGCGCGGATCACCGTCGGATCCGGCGGCCTCACCGGCAAGGGGTTCATGAAGGGCACGCAGGGCCAGTACAAGTTCCTGCCCGTCGCCCACAACGATTTCATCTTCTCGGTGCTCGCCGAGGAGAAGGGGTTTCTCGGCGTGCTCGTGGCGCTGGGATTGTATCTATTCGTGATTCTGAGATCCGTCGAGGCGGCCCGGCTCGCCAAGGACCGCATCGGCGCGTATCTCGTGGGAGGGATCATTTCGGGATTTGCGTTCCAGGTGATCTACAACATTACGATGTCTGCCGGCCTCGCGCCGGTAAAGGGTTTGACGCTGCCCCTCATGAGTTACGGGGGCTCGTCCATGATTGCGACGCTTGCGGGTTTTGGCCTCGTCCTGAACGTCAGGATGAGACGGTTCACCAACTAGGATCGCCGCTACAGAAACGGGACGCGGATCACGCGGATCGCAAGACGGGACGCGGATCACGCGGATTTCTGAATGTATCTTCAAGTTTCGCCGATGATCGATCACTTGTGGCTGACGTTGACCGTCTGGCTGGCTGCCGCGCTCGCGGCCGTCACGCTCGACGTGCACTGTCCGCCGCGGGGTCCCTGCGGCGGGACGCCACCGGAGTTCCCATGAACAAGGAGATGATCATCTCCTCGGGCGACCACGAGACGAGGGTCGCCATCCTCGAGGACGACCAGGTCGTCGAAGTCTTCATCGAGCGCGAGAATCAGCGCGGCGTCGTTGGCAACGTCTACAAGGGCCGGGTGAACAAGATTCTCCCCGGCATGCAGTCCTCCTTCATTGACATCGGCCTCGAACGCGACGCGTTCCTCTACGTCTCGGAGGTCGTCAACACCGTCGAGGAATTCGAGCGGCTCGCCGGCGACGATGAAGACGAACCGGTCGTCGCGCTGGGCACGCCGCCCGCCAGAGGCCGCTGCTGCGGCCGAAGCGGCAGAGGCCGCCGCCGTGGCCGTCGCCGTGGACGTCCTTGCCGAGGCTCCGAGACCGTCGGTGCGAAGGGGCTGAGCCCGCGGCCGTCCGCCGCACCGGTCGCCGAGCGGCAGGCCCGAGCGCCGCGGCCGCGAGCGCGGCGGTCCGAGCGAGCGCAACGACGCCGCGCGCGGCGGAGCATCCCGGGAGGAGCGCGACCGGCCCGAGGCCAAGATCGAAGACCTGCTGAAGGAAGGGCAGGACATCCTCGTCCAGGTCGTCAAGGAGCCGCTCGGGCACCAAGGGCGCGCGCCTCACCTCGCACGTGACGATGCCGGGACGGTTCCTGGTCTTCATGCCGACGGTCGATCACGTCGGCGTGTCGCGGAAGATCGATTCGCGTGAAGAGCGCGGCCGCCTGCGCGGCATCGTCCGCGAGTTCCGCGAGCAGCACGGGTTCACCGGCGGCGTCATCATCAGGACCGCCGCCGGCGGGCCGCTCGAAGGAAGACATCGTCAGCGACCTGTCCTACTTCCACGAGGTCTGGACCGAGATCCGGCAGAAGATGGAGGCGCGCCGCGCCCCGGCGGTGCTCTTCCAGGAGCAGAGCCTCGTCACCAAGCTGCTGCGGGACCTGCTGACCGACGACTACACGCGCGATCCGGCTCGACGACCCGCAGGAATACCGGCGCGTCGTCGCGCTCGTCGAGCGCATCATGCCGAACCTGCTGCCGCGGGTGAAGCTCTACACCAAGGACTACCCGATCCTCGAGGAATACGGCGTCCAGGCCGAGATCGACAAGGCCTTGCGCAGCAAGGTCTGGCTCAAGTCGGGCGGGTATCTCGTCATCAACCAGACCGAGGCGCTCGTCGCCATCGACGTCAACACCGGCCGCTACGTCGGCAAGCGCACGGGCCGGCTCGAGGACACGATCGTCAAGACGAACCTCGAGGCGGTCAAGGAGATCGTCCGCCAGCTGCGCCTGCGCGACCTTGGCGGCATCGTCGTGCTCGACCTCATCGACATGGAAGAGAAGAAGAACCGGCAGAAGGTCTTCCAGGAGGTCGAGAAGGAGCTGCGGAAGGACCGCTCGCCGTCGAAGGCGATTCAGGTCTCGGACTTCGGGCTGGTGATCGTGACCCGCAAGCGGGTCAAGCAGAGCCTGGAGCGCCAGCTCACGGAGCCGTGCCCGTACTGTTCGGGGTCGGGGTCGATCAAGTCCAGCTCGACGATCTGCTACGAGATCATGACCGAGCTGAAGAAGATTGGGTCGGAGCTCGACGGGCAGGGAGTCATCGTCCGGGTCAACCCGGACATCGCGCGCGCGCTCAAGGAAGAGGAGCCGGCGCTGCTGCGGGACCTGCAGCAGTCGCTGGGGAAGCCCGTCACCATCAAGCCGGACGTCGCACCTGCACCACGAGCAGTTCGACGTGATGGCGACGTAGACGACGGATGGCTCAGGGCTCAAGGCTCAGGGCTCAGGCAAGATCCTCGAGTGACTACGTCGAAGGGTTTGCTTGAGCCCTGAGCCTTGAGCCCTGAGCCGTCGTTCCTAGTGTCCCGCGGCTGCGCCCGACGCCGGCAGGTAGATCAGGTAGTGGTTGCCGCCCTTGTTGAACCACACCCGGACGTAGTCGTTGCCCTTGAGCGTCTGCACCTTCGAGCCGCTGGCGGGAGGCGGCGGGTCCTTCACGACCATCTTGACCTCGGCCTGCGGGACGATGCTGACGACTTCGCGGGCCTTGACGGTGCCGGCCTGCACGAACTCGACCCAGCGCTCGAGCTTCTCGGTCACGCCCACGGCGGCGGGGCCAGCTTCCTGTGCCGTCAGGCGGACCTGATAGGTTCCGGCCGGGAGCGGCTTGCCATCAGCGGATACACCCTTTGGGAGCCGGACAGAGCCGAGCGCCAGATCTCCGGCCGGGGCCGCTGCTTCCGTTGCCTGCGGCGGCTGCTGGTTCGGCGTTTTGTGCTGCGCGAACGCGTCGGTCGCGTACGAGCGCGCCAGCCACCACGATCCCCACCAGAACGCACTGCTTCTTCATAGCGATACTCTCCTGCAACCCGCTTGATTGCGTCGCGGCCTCGTGCTTGCGCGAGCCCGGCAGACGCGCCGAGGTTCCGCACGACCTGAGCAATTATATCGACATTCGACGGCCCACGCTTCAGAGGACCGGAGCAACAAGGGTGCCAGCGCCGGCGGCAGCTCGAGCATTGGTGATTGCCGGGATTTGCTGACGATCTGCGCCAGAGCCGTGTCGGCCCGGCCACGCCGTAACTGTTGGAAATTCCAACAGCGGCATGTCGTGGGACCCGCGAGACCCGGCGGTCCCGCCGGCTAACGCTTGACGATGATGATTCGTGCCCGAGAAGGTGGTGAGGTCGAGGAAGGCGCCGCCGCCGCCGGCGGTGCCGCGCAAGGCGCGGCTGCGGCGGCCATTCTGCCCGCCCGACATCGTGACCGGGATGTCGGTGTTGATCGACCCGCTGAAGGAGGTGGCCTCGATCTGGAAGCCGGTGGCTGCGGGGAGGGCCAGGCGGACGTTCCCGGAGTGCGAGGTGAGCTCGTAGCGGCCATTGGGCCGCAGATCGCCGGCCATACGTGATGTCGCCGCTGATGGACTGCGCCCCCACCCGGTCCGCCGTGACGTCCTCGAGCTCCACGCTGCCGCTCACCGAGTTGACCGTCAGGCTGCGGGCGGTGAGGCGGCGAAGCCGCACCGTGCCGCTGATCGTCCCGGCTTCGAGCGCGCCCTCGACCTTGGTGTCGACAGCTCGATGTCGCCGGAGATCGAGCGCCCGTTCACCATGCGGCCCGCGTTGGCGATGCGGACCGTGCCGCTGACGGTCTCGAGCGTCAGTCCGCCGAGGATGTCGCGCACGCTGATGTTTCCGGAGATGGACTTGACGATGAATCCGCGTGCCCTCGGGCGCGGCAACGGTGTAGGCGACCGAGACGTTGACGTTGCGCCGGCCGGTGCGCCGCCGGTCGTCGCCGGAGGGGTAGCGGGTGCGCGCTTCGACGCGCGTGCCGCGCTCGGTGATCTCCACTGGCACGAGCGCGAGCATCTCGCGCGCCTCTTCGGCGGTGGCGCCACGAGCGGTCTTGATCGCTTCGATGAGTGCCGTCGTGCCGCTGGCGCGCGTGACGACGATGTCGCCGGCGATGTTCGAGAGGTCGAGCTCGCCGCTGGCGCCGATGTTGACGCTGCGCGTGATGCGCTCGGTCTGCGTCTCGCGCTCGTCGGCGCGGCGCTGCCGACCTCGTCCGATGCTGCCCGCCGTTCGCCTCGACGCGCACGCCCACCACGCGCAGCCGCGTGACGGCTCCTGCGCGAGGGCGCCGGTGCCGGCGCAGCACCGGCGACGAGCGTGAGGACGATCAGTAGTCTGCGCATCATGATTTGTTGCGTACCTTCGACGACCTGTGCCACTCCGGCGGCGTTGCCCTTGCGCATTTCGTTCATCAGCGTGATCGTGTTCTGCAGCAGCGAGATCTTGCGTTGCAGCGCTTCAAAGAGGCTGTTGCGCGCCGCGACGTTCTGCGGTTCCTTCTGCAGCGGCCGTCGCTGCTGTCGGCGATGGCCTGGTCGAGGATCTGCAGGTTGAGGTCGAGCGTCCTGGCGACATCGGCCGGCAGCGCCTGCTCGTCCGAGCCCAGTCCCTCTTTCAGCTTGGCGATCGCCGCTCTGCAGGAGCCGTTCCGCCTGCCGCAAGTCCTCGACACCACTTTGGACGGCATCGGCGCCGGCGGCGTTGCCCTGCTGCGCCATCCCGCGCGACGATCCGTTCGACGGTTGTAGAAACTGCGGCAGCAGGACGATGAGGGACGCGCCGACCGCGAGGACGAGCGCAGCGGCGATCGCCAGCCAGACGTACTGGTGGTGCGCGGTCGCGACCGGGACCGGGAGGTCGTGAACGCGGCCTTCCTGCCGCAGCCGTCCCGCGATCTGCAGCCAGACGTGATCGGGCGGTTCCGGATCGCCGAGCGTCTCGGCGGCATCGTGGATGCGCCGCAGGTCGCGCTCGAGGGCCCGGCAGGCATCGCACCCGTCCAGATGCTCTCGGAGCTCGGCGGCGCGGATCGGTCCCAGCGTGCCGTCGAGCAGCGCGTGAATGTCTTCGGTCGAACGCGTGCAGGTCATGGCCATGGTGTCAGCGCCCGAGCAGCGTGCGCAGCCGCATGCGCGCCTTGTGAACTTGCGACTTCGATGTCCCTTCGGCGATCCCCATGATCTCACCGACCTCGCGGTGTTCGAGCCCCTGGACGTCGTGCAGCACGAACGCGGTGCGGCAGCCCTCGGGGAGCTGGGCGAGGGCGCGCTCCAGATCCATCCTCGTCACGACCCGGTCGGCCAGGCCACGGCTGCCCGCGTCGGGCAGCACCGGCTCGTCGTCGAGCGCGTCGGTCATGTTGATCGATCGCCCGGTGCGGCTGCGCAGGTAGTCGAGACAGAGGTTCACCGCCAGCCGATACAGCCACGTCCCGAGCGCCGACTCGCCGCGGAAGCTGTCCAGCTTCCGGTGCGCCGCCAGGAAAATTTCCTGGAGCATGTCCTCGGCATCGGCCGGGTTGCCCAGCATCCGAAGGGCCACGCCGTAGAGCCGCCGGGAATGGCGTCCGGTACACCTCCTCGAACGCCCCGAGCTCGCCCTTGCGGCAGCGTTCGACCAGCGCGAGGTCGTCCTGCCGGGAGGAGCCTGCGGGTAGCCTTGTTACGTTAGACGACACGGGCACCTGGCGGCGTTGCCGTCATTTTTCCACTGTATTTCAGCCGGTTTGAGCCATCGCCGGGCCGGAAACTCGCGTATTTTGTCGCCAACGACGAGGATGCCCTCGGCCCTCAGCAGGCCCGCTTCATCTCCAGGCGGCCCCCGTAGCCGCCGAGCCTCCCGCCCGCGGCGATGACCCGATGGCACGGGACATCACGCGCCGTGCACCCGCGCATGATGTTGCCGACCGCCCTGGCCGCCCGGGGCTTGCCGGCCGCGGCGGCGACGTCGCCGTAGGTCGCCACGCGTCCCGCCGGAATGCGGCGCACGGCGGATAGCACGCGGCGGGCGAATGAGGCCCTCGGCGCGGCTTTCGCGGCTCACCACAGGAATCCTCGCCGATCGAGCCACCCGCCCGCCAAGAGCTCCTCACCGCCGAGGCCGCAGAGCTCGCAGAGTTCTTAACGGCTCAGCGTTCTCAGCGATCTCGGCGGTGAAAAGCTCTTGGACGGTCTGCCGCTCGTTGTGAGGGGGCTCATTCCTGAAGATACGCATCAGAAGAGGATTCGGATTCCGCCGCCCGCATAGACGCCACCCGCGTCCACGGCGATCGTCCGATTGCCCGGCGCGTCCAGGTCGACTGTGGCCTGCGCGTAGCGCACCAGGCCGCCGACGCCGAATCGGCGGCTTCAGCATCCACATCACGTCCGCGCCGACGTTAAAGGAGACCGCCGAGCCTTGCTCGCGGCTCGTCTTGGCCGAGGCGAACGCAGCCGTATCGAACGGATAGGTCTCGGTGATGGTGACCTCGGTGACGACGTCCTGTTGCACGTCGAAAAACGACGGGCCGCCCGACAGGACCAGCCGCAACCGGCCGCCGGGATTGACCAGGTACATGGCCTGGACGTGGACCGCGGTTTCGGAGCGCTTCACGCCCGTCGCCTCGCCGGTCACTTCGCGCGGCTGGTTGAAGAAGAAGGGATGCGGGAACGCTCGACGTCGTGCTCGCCGCATCGTCGCGCGTGAAGTACGAGACCGAGACGCCGGCGGCGAGATTCTTCCAGAACCTGAAGCCCGCACCGGCATCGAAGACGAATCCGCCCTGGACGGGGTAGTCGACCTCGGTCGATCCGGTCTCGAGCTCGCGCTCGAACTCGAAGCGGTTGCTGAAGTCGTGGGTCGTGGCCTGGAAGGCGCCGTTGACGCTGATGTGGACGCGTTCGGGCCATGTCTGGGCGGCGACGGGCGACGCGGCGAGCAACGCCAGCGCGACCCAGACGAGGCTCACGACCGAGGCACGATGAGCACGATGAGACGATGGCCACGATGAACTATCCCTGGAAGAACTCATCGTGTGCTTCGTGTCATCGTGTCCATCGTGAATGCCGTACGTGGATCTGGCAGCGACAGTGTCGGTTCTCAATTGACACCTACCGCGGTCCAGGCTTGCGTGATGGCGCGTTCGGCGGCGCTATTGGCGCCGAAGATATCGCGCGCCGACTGAAGCGTCGCGGCGCGCGCCATGGCGAACGTCGCGTTGGCGGGCAGCATCTGGGTGAACGCGCGGTAGAACACCCGTTCCACCTGTTCGCGGTTGGCGGCGCCGACGCCCTGCACCGAGAGACCGGACGTGCGGTTGGCGCCGCCCTCGATGGCGAGGTAGAACGCGTTGTTGGCGATGCCCGAGTTGATGTGGACACCGCCGTTGTCCTCGGGCCCGGTGTAGCGGCGCGAGTAATGATCGGGATCGCCAAAGGCTGCTGGGTCGGACATGCGACCGGATGCCTCCCGGCCGGAAGACGTCCTCTCCGAGGAGGTAGTCGGCGCGCAGATTTCCGCTGCCGGGCGGCTGAAAGTAGAACTCGATCGCGGTCCCCATCATGTCCGAGAAGGCCTCGTTGAGCGCGCCGGACTCGTTCTGATAAATCAGGTTGGAGGTGTAGTCGGTGACCCCGTGGGTGAGCTCGTGGGCCACGACGTCGAGCGCCGCCGAGAAGAAGTCGATCGTCTGGCCGCCGGCGGTGAATCCGGCCGGCAGGCCTTCGCCGTACACCATGATGCCGCCACCGTAGTACCCGGCGTTGAGGTAGAAGTCGGGCACGAGCGGGAAGACCTGCAGGAAGTCCGAGCGCCGCACAGGATGGACGAGGCTCACGAGCGGGAGGTCGTTGTTGTCGAGGCCGCGGCGGTTGAAGCGCTTGTAGAAGTAATCGTAGGTCCAGCCGGTATAGACGTGGGCGTCCACCGTCGCGCCATCGGTCCAGGTGTTGTCGCTGTCCGCGCCGAGGTCGTTGGTCGTCAGCTGGATGACTTCGTTGAGATAGTTGATGGTGCGCACATAATCGCCGCGCATGTCGTAAGTATTGACGGCCGGGGGACGCAGACGGTCGGTCGTGACGAACTGGCCGCCGCTCGGCGAAACACTGATCTTCTTCGTGTCGCCGAGAACGCCCTGCCCGCGCCCGACCGCGCTCTGGGTTTTGAGATCGCTGAACTCGAACGCGATCGCGCCACTGCCGGCGTCAACGAAGTACTCGCGGACGTCGCCTTGTGCCGCCGCGCGCACGCGCCAGGCGAGTAGGTAGCTGCCGTCGCGCGGGAGGATGACCAGCTCAGGCGCCCGTCCGATCTCAACCCCCGCGCGAGCCTCGATGACCTCGCGCGCGCGCTCGGCCGTGACGGTCGGCGAGGAGTCGATGTCGATGCCTTCGTAGACGTTGCCGAAGGCCGACACGACCTGGCCGCCGTTCAACTGCTCGGCCACGTCGCCGCCGTAGACCCGCACGCCGCGATGGTACTGGTCGTAGCGCTCGTGCGCGCGTCCAACGGTCAGCGGGTCGTCGCGCCGGATGCGGAGGCGGAGATCACCCGATCGGCGCAGGCTGTCGATGCGCGGCGCCCAGTCGCGGACTTCGGCCGTCGAGGCCGGCGCGATAGTCACGCGCCCGCGGCTGGGCTGTTGCGCCGCCATTGGCATGAGGTATATCGACAGCGCGGCCAGGGCAGCGACCCCGGCGCTGGCAGAGCGCCGTGCGGTCCCCTGGCGAGGGACCGAGCGCGAATCGGACATGGAACCTCCTATTTGCCAGCCACAGAAATGGTGGCGCTGGTCAGCACGCGGCCATCAGTTTTCGCGATCTTGACCTTGGCAATCGCCGCCAGCGTCGGCACGAGATCGGCGGGTGTCGCCTCGTCGGTATAGCGACCTGGCCGGACCGCGGCGCCGAAGAAGAGCACCGGCACGCGTTGGTCGTACGCATACTGGCTGCCGTGCGTCGTGACCGCTGTGGACATCAGCCACTTCTCTTTCGGCGCGATGATGATGTCGCCGCTGCGGCCGGGGAAGTGACTGAGCGCGGCGGCGCGGATCAAGCGGTCGCTCGACTCGCGCGCCGACTGGGTCGCGAGGTCGGGTCCCCAATAGGCGACGCCGATCCCTTCAACCGACCGCAGGGCGGTCATCGCCGCTTCGCGCAACACCTTGTCCTTGGCGAGCCGGTTCCGCGCCGCCTCAGTCAGGTAGATGTTCGTATAGGCCGACGACAGTACGTGTGTGCCGGGTCCGAGGGCGGGCTCGAGCACACTCTGCAGCGCCGTCGTGACGGCCTTGCTGACGACCCGCCCGCCGCCGATTTGTTCTGGGATTTCCGACACGCCGTGATCGGCGCTCAGGCCGAGCACGTAGTTGCCCGCGCCAACACTCGCGTCCAGGTGTGCGAGCAGCGTGCCGATGGTGCGGTCGAGCCGGATGAGCACGTCCTGAACCTCATGACTGCGCGGCCCGTAGACGTGGCCGACGCCGTCTGTGGCCGAAAAGCTGACGCCGAGAAAGTCCGTTGCTGCGCCCCGGCCGAGCTTCAAGGCATCGACCGCCGCCGCCGCCATCCGGCCGAGGTACTCGTCGGAGTACGGTGACCGCTGCCAGCGTGCGTAGTAGTCAGCATCGACCTTACCGCCGGCGACGGCGAGCGGGTGCGGGAAGGTGCTCGTCCAGCCGACGACCTTGCCCTCGCCCTTCATGTCGTCCTGCCCCTGATACGCCGACAGCGGCAGCGTGCGTTCCCAGACTTTGTCGTAGTCCGCGGTAATCGGGTTGGCGTCGATGAACGCTTTCAGAAACGGGACCGGCTCCTTCGTGAACGCCGTCGACGTCGTCCAGCCCCCGCGGTCGTCGAACCACGCCACCGCCGTGCTCGTGTGGCCCGTGAGCGTCACGGCCGACCGCGGCTTCAGCGACAGCGCCACGCTCCGGCCGCCGCGGCTCATGATCTGCTCGCCGAGCGCCGGGACCGCCAGGAGCTTGGCGCTGTCGCCCTGAACTGGCGACAACTGGTTGTAGCTGAGCTCGGTCACCGTCGGATCGTCGGTGCAGTAGGGCGACTTGCCGGTTTTTGGATCGAACCAGTTGTTCAGGATCATCCCGTGCCGATAGGGGAAGCTGCCCGTCCCGATCGTCGCGTGGCCCGCGCACGTGATCGTGTTGAGATACGGATAGGCCCCCTCGGTGAACCAGGCGCCGTCGCGAAGAAGCCGCGCCAGCCCGGCGGAATAGTTCGCTGCGTACCACTGCAGGTAGTCGACGCGCATCTGGTCGACGACCAGGATGACCACCAGCTTCGGCGGCGCCGCAGCCTGCGCCGACACTCGCGGTCCGTCGGGAGCGGCCAGCAGGACGAGCGCGCAGAACGACGCGACGACGAACGGCAACCGGCGCCCAACGGCTGGCCGGCGTGGAATGGAGGCGTGCAAGTAGGTCATCGTCTCAGGATCGGCAGATAGCAGAGGGCACCAATGAGAACATCGTAGGTCGCGCAGCCGATGAGATACCAGCGCGGCGCGATTGCATCCGGGAGCCACCCGGGACGATGGGCGACGTCGAGCACGGCATGCGCGGCAAAGGCCAGCGCGAGAACGGTCAGCGCGTGTCTCGGATCGCGCACCAGCGTCGAGGCGGCGATGATGAGAAATCCGACCGCGAAGGCGACGTCGAAGCCGACACCTTGCACGCCTTCGTGGGCGACGGCCAATCCAATGTAAGCGCCCGCTGTCATCGTCAGCAGCAGCGCCGCGAACTGACCCAGGCGCAGCTCGGACACCAGGCGATCCGGCGACGACGGCGGGATTTGCGATGTGCGGATGGCGTGCCACGCGAACCCGATCGCCAGGCCGCACCCCGCGACGGCGATCGTGCGCAAACCTTCAGTCACGATCGCAGTATAGCTGGTCGCGCCCGGGACATCAGACCCGACTCCACATGCTGTCACGACCTACGTTGCCACATCGAGTCATCGTGTTCTTCGCGGACGCTGGCCGTCGGCGCGTTCAGCGTGGTCCGGCGTTTGTGAGAGGTTAGGCCCGCGCCACATCGATGAAATTGAGCGGGTCGATGGCGTAGGGCGTGGGATCGAGGGGCGACACCACGCTGTCGGACGGTTCGCCGTCCGGCGTCCGCTCCCACAGGTTCCGCTCGAGTGGTGTGTCGTAGCGCGTTCCGTCAGCGCCGAAGAGCACCTTGACGCGCGGCCGGTACGGATCGGGGGCGTGGACGCGCGTCACGACCGCGACCGCATCCGACGCCAGCTTGACGAGCGTCCCCGGCGGATAGATCCCGAGCAGCTGCACGAAGCGGCGCACGAGCTGCGCCTCGAAATGCGCGCCGTCGTCTTTCTTGAGGACCGCGAGGACGCGGTCGGTCGGGAAGGCCTGCTGATATGCGCGCTGCGACCGCATGGCATCGTAGACGTCGGCGATACTGCAGATCATCGTCCCGAGGTTGAGCGCGCTGCGCTTGGCGCCCTCGGGGTAGCCGGTGCCGTCGAGGCGCAAGTGGTGCTCGAACGCGACCACGGGCGCGAGAATCGGCATCTCGGGCGTGCGCCGGAGGATCTCCGCGCCTTCGACCGGGTGCTTGCGCATGATCACGAACTCCTGCTCGGTCAGCCGCTCGGGCTTCTGCAGGATTTCCTTCGGCGTCCGGACCTTGCCGATGTCGTGCATGAGCGCCGACAGCCCGAACTCGCGCAGGAGCCGGCCCTCGATGCCGAGCGCGCGCGCTTGCCCCATCGTCAGGATCGACACGTTCACCATGTGGGTGAAGGTGTAGTTGTCGTAGTTGCGCATGGCGGTCAGCGCGACGAGCGCCGTCCGGTTCTGCGTGACCGCGTCGGCAAGTCCCTCGACCGCGTGCAGCGCGGCCGGGACGTCCGGTTTGCCCTCCAGCGCGGCGCTTTCCCACGCCGTTTCCGCCGCGGTCACGGCCGTCGTGTAGAGCTGGCGGATGGCGGCCATGTCGCTCGCGATGCCGTCGCGGCCGGGTTCTTCCGAAGTGATGCGTCCGAGCCGGATGTGCGGGAGGCGCCACGTCGGGCTCGGGCCCGCCGGCCTTGGTCGAGAGCTTGGCGACGCCGAGCATCAGAGCGACGATTTCCTCCGCCGTGACTCCGCGTTCGAACGAAATCCGCTCGATCTTGTTCACGAGCAGCCGATCGATCAGATCCTTCATCCCGCTGCTGGCTTTCGGCAGGGGCGTATCGGCGACGACAAACTCGTTGTCGACGATGCCGATGGTCACCGACGGCTGTTGCTGCTGGAGTGCCTTGAGGGCGGCGAGCAGTCCCTCGACGTTCCGGCCGAGCAGCGGGTGGTCGGCGGCGTACAGTTGAGCCGCGCGGGTACCGGACGCAAAGCGCCGGAGCAGTTCTTCGTAGAGTGCGAGGCGCGCGGCGGGATCGGTGGACATGGTTAGGCCGTGCCTGCGAGTTCGGCGCGAGCGGCGGATCGGGCGCCCGGGGCGCCGCTGGTAGTCGCCTCGCGCAGGGCGTCGATCGCGCCGACCGTGCCGATTCTCCGGAGCGCGTGCGCCGCGGCGCCGCCGTACTCTGCGGTTGGCGAAAATCGTCCACCAATGGCCCGTGTGAAGCGCGACCTTGAGGGCCTCGATCGCGTCGGTGCCGCCATAGGAGCCGAGCGCTTCGATGGCCGTCAGATAGAGCTGTGGGAAGCGCCCGCGGTCCATTTGCCGGACGAGATAGCTGTAGAGCGGCGCGGCGCGCTGGTCCCGCATCTTCAGCACTTCGCCGAGCAAGGTGTCGCGCGCCGTTCCTTTGGCGTTGGTGAGCGCGTTCAACAGGATGACGGCCGCCTCTTTCGAGCCGTTCAGCATCAGTCCCTGCACGGCTTCACGCTGTACCAGGGGTTCGGAGTCGGCGAGGAGCGGGACCAGTTCCTTGAGGCCCTCGGGACCGCCGAACTCGCGCAAGAGGAAGGCTGCCGTGCGCCGAACCTCCCAGCTCTGCGCGTTGAGCAGCGGCCGCACGGCCTCGGCGCCGCGCGGGCCGAAGCCGACCAGGAGATCGCGCAAGTGCTTGCGCGCGCGGGCGTCCTGCTCGGCGGCGAGCACCTCGGCGAGCGGCGCGATGATCGACGGTCCGATCGCGTGGCACACGCGCTTGAATCGCTCGAACTGCTCGTCGCTGGTCGAACGCAGGTGCGGCGCGACATGCTTCATCAGCGAACCGCGCGCGAAGCGGTCGAGCGCCGCGGCGGCGTGCGGCTTTCGGAAGGGGCTGGGATCGCCCTGTTCGATGCAGCGTCTCGATGAGCAGCCACGCCTGATCGAAATGGCCGACGCGCACGAGGTCGTCCGCGTGCGTGACGACCGTGTCGGCGACGTCGCGCCAGCGCGACGGGTCCGTCTCGATGTGGAGCAGGTCGGTGAGGAGATCCTGGTCGAGGCTTCTCAGCGCGGCGTCGCTGACCGTCGACAGCCAGGCGGCGATTCGCTCGGGCGGGTCGTCGCTGACCCGCTCGACGTCGACAGGCAGCGTGCGCGCGTGCGACAGCTCGCGCGCGTAGTCCTCCGACACGTAGCGCGCGTCGGTGTAGGACGTCAGCATCTGCTCGACGCCGTTCCACAGGCCCTTGAACTCCTCGGGATCCTGCTCGCGCGCCATCTCGGACGAGGCGACCTCGTCGCGCGCGAGCGCCAGCAACTGGCGCTGCCGGTCGAACTCGGGCACCAGCGCCCGGAACGCGTGGGCGAGCCGTTCGGAGGCGCCCCGCTCGGCGACGACCGCGTCGGCGACGAAGCCGGCGACCGACCCGTCGCTCATGCTCTCGATGAGGGCGCTGACCACGTTGACGCTGCCCGCCATCGCTTCGGGCCGCTTGCGCTCAGCGAGGAGCGCAATCATCGCTTCGACCGACAGATGGCGCGCGCCGCGGCCGAACTGCTCGAAGACCGTATTCAGCTGCTGCGGATCGGTGCGGCCGACGTAGTCCACCAGGCCGCGGACGATGTTGAGGAGGGCCGCGGTCTGGAGCTCGACGCCCTGCGGGCTCCTCGCCGCCGTGGTCTCGAGCGTCTGCATCAACTGCTCGAGCTTGCCCGGGTCCTTGATGATGTCGACGACCGCCCGCATCGCCGCATCGTCAACGGTCAGCGTCGGCCCCGACATCGCCGCCTCGATGATCGAGTCGATCGTCGCGGCGAGCCCCTGCTTCTCGCGCAGGACCTCGGCATAGTCGATCTCGCCAATCTCGAGGCTCGGCCCGCCGGCCGTGGTCCACAACTTGGCCATGCCTCCGTCGGCGCGGACTTCTTCCGGGCTGCGCGCGAGCAGCAGCAGGAGCGTGCGCCACGATTCGGCGTTGGCGCCGGCGTTGACGGTCAGCCGGCCGATGAGGTGACGGTGCAGGAGGGCCGCGAGCTCGGACACCGCTGGATCGGGCTTGGCCATCCGCGCGCCGTCGATCAGGAGTCCGTCGGACAGCACCTGGACCTTGTACGGGCCCGCATCGGTGAGCTTCGTTGTCGCCTGCTCGAGCCGCGTGAGCGAAACCCCGATGGCGGGGTGGCCGCCCGGATAGAGAGATACGGCTCGCGCTGCCGCCTTGCAAACGCGCGAGAACTCCGCCAGGCGGCTGGCGGCCTCGGGCGCGAGCGGGGGAGTCGGTGTCGGATCGGGCATCAACGAATCATTCGGACCCTAGGACGCGACGTACGAGCAGCTGAGCGGAATTCTAGCAAATTCCAATATAGTAGAGGCCGCTTTAGCGAATCACACCCTCAATATGCGTGCGGTCGACTTGATACGGCAGAAACGGGATGGCGGGGTGCTCGACCGGGCCGCCATCGACTCCTTCGTGTCCGGCGTCACCGACGGCACGCTTCCCGACTATCAGACGTCCGCGCTCCTGATGGCCATCTTGCTGCGCGGCATGACGCCGGACGAAACCGCCGCGTTGACCGACGCGATGGTGCGTTCGGGCGTGCGGGTGACCTATCCGCGGCTGGTGGATCTATCGGCCACGCCGGTGGACAAGCACAGTACCGGGGGCGTCGGCGACAAGACGTCGCTCGTCCTGGCGCCGCTCGCCGCGGCCTGCGGCGCCTACGTGCCGATGATGTCGGGCCGCGGTCTCGGCCATACCGGCGGCACGCTCGACAAGCTCGAAGCGATTCCCGGCTTTCGTACCGGCTTGTCGCTCGACGAGCTGAAAGAAGCGGTCAGCACGATCGGCTGCGCCCTCATCGGTCAGACGTCCGAGATCGCGCCCGCCGATCGCAAGCTCTACGCGCTGCGCGACGTGACCGCCACCGTCGAAAGCATTCCTCTCATTTGTGCCTCGATCATGAGCAAGAAGATCGCCGAGGGGATTGGCGGCCTCGTGCTCGACGTCAAGACCGGCACCGGCGCGTTCATGAAGACGCCCGAGGCGTCGCGCGCGCTCGCCGAGGCGCTCGTCGCGATTGGCCGCGCCGCCGGTGTGCGGACCGAAGCGCTCATCACCCGTATGGACGCGCCCCTCGGCCGTGAGGTCGGGAACGCGAATGAGGTCGTTGAATCAATCGAGACGCTGAAAGGATCCGGCCCGGCCGACCTGGAGGAGCTCTCGGTGATGCTGGCCGCTCGCATGCTCGTCGTCGCCGGAGTGGCGCGCGACGATGCGGACGCCGAGGCGCGCGTGCGCGCGGCGATTCGATCGGGGTCTGGCGTGGAGAAGCTGCGGCAGATTATCGAGCATCAGGGAGGCGACCCGCGCGTGGTGGATGACTACTCGCGTCTGCCGTCAGCGCCGGACGTCGAGGTCGTGACCGCGCCGAGGAGCGGGTTCGTGTCCGGGCTCGAGGCCGAGAACGTCGGCCGCGCCGCCGTCGCGCTCGGCGCCGGGCGCGGGCGTTTGGACGATGTCATCGACCATGGCGTGGGGATTACCGTCGTCGCGCCGCCGGGGACCGAGGTGCGCGCGGGGGATCGAGTCATGGTCGTCCGCCATCGCGGTGGGCGAGGGCTCGAGGCAGCGCGGGCGCTCTTGCAACAGGCGGTGCAGGTCGCGGAAGCGGCGCCGGCCGCGCGGGCCATCGTCGTCGATCGGGTGTGACGTCAGGCGCACGACCTTCGACCCTTCTCTCATTCGCCAGTGAGGTTTCATGTCCGAGGCACACGGTACGGCCGCTCGTCCGCCCTTGAAGCGCGCGCCCTACGATTCGCAGGACGCCATGGTGCTCGGGGCCGCGGCGGCCGGCGCGACGGTTTGCGCGCTCATCGCTCAGTATGGCGGCGTGCCGAAGCTGCAGCCGCTCGTCGGCCTCATCGTCATCATGGCGGTGGCGTACGCGCTCTCGACCAACCGGCGCGCGATCGACCGGCGGACGGTGGCCTGGGGACTGGCGCTGCAGGTGATCTTTGCGCTCCTGGTGTTGAAGACCACGCTCGGCCAAGCGGTGTTCCAGCGTCTCGGGGCGGCTATCAATCGGCTGCTGGACTTCGCCTTCGTCGGATCGAGCTTCGTCTTCGGTCCGCTCGGCGACAAGGAAGTCTGGCCGCGGATCATGACGTCAGTGCTCGGGCCCGAGGGTGCGCGGTACGGCGTGGTGTTCGCGTTTCAGGTCCTGCCGACGATCATCTTCATCGCGGCGCTCTTTGCCATCCTTTATTACTTCGGCGTCATGCAGGTCGTCGTGCGCATCTTTGCGGTGATGATGCGCCGCGTGATGCGCGCCTCGGGGGCCGAGTCGCTCAACGTCGCGGCCAGCATCTTCATGGGGCAGACCGAGGCGCCGCTGACCATCCGGCCGTTCCTGCCGCGGATGACCGAGTCGGAGCTGATGACTGTCATGACGTCGGGGATGGCGCACATCTCGGGCGGCATCATGGCGGCCTACATCCTGTTCGGCATCGAGGCGCAGCACCTCCTGACGGCGGTCATCATGACCGCGCCGGGCACGTTGATGATGGCGAAAATTTTCGTGCCCGAGACCGAGCAGCCCGACACGATGGGGACGGTGAAGCTGCACGTCGAGCGGACCGACGTCAACGTGATTGACGCCGCCGGGCGCGGCACGAGCGAGGGGCTGGCGCTGGCGTTGAACGTCGGCGCGATGCTGATTTCGTTCCTCGCGCTCGTGGCATTGATCAACGCGATGCTCGGCCTGGCCGGTCTCAGCCTGCAGCAGATCTTCGGCTGGGTGTTCGCGCCCATCGCGTGGGCCATGGGCGTGCCGTGGCGCGACGCGCCGACGATCGGCAACCTGCTCGGCACGCGCATGGCGCTCAACGAGTTCGTCGCCTACTCGCAGCTCGGCCCGCTGAAGGCGTCGCTCGACCCGCGCTCGTTCACGATCGCGACGTTCGCCTTGTGCGGGTTCGCCAACTTCAGCTCGATCGGCATCCAGATCGGCGGCATCGGCGCCCTCGCACCCAACCGCCGCCACGACCTGGCCCGCCTCGGCCTGCGCGCGATGCTCGCCGGCACGCTGGCCAATTTCGTGACAGCCACCATCGCCGGGTTTCTGCTGTGACTCTGACCGGGGACACTCAATCGGGACAGTCAATCGTGACAGTCACGGGGGACAGTCACGATTGACTGTCCCCGCCGTTTTGGGGAGGAGATCAGCGGGTTTCTAGGAAAGGTGGCCGGCACCTTTGAACGTACCCAATCTTGACAACATGCTTGGGTGGAATTGGCTGCACAAATCTGAGTACAAATAGGGTCCACAGCGCCCGCGCATGGACTTGAGACTGTCAGCCCAGAACCTGGCGGCGGCGGGGACAGTCAAGGTTGAGTGTCCCGGTTGAGTGTCCCCGATGACATATTTCGACAACGTGCAGGAAGCGGCGGGGTGGGTGCGGGGGCGGACAGGGGCAGCTCCTGACGTCGCGATCGTGCTCGGATCGGGGCTCGGGGACTTCGCGGCCACGTTGGGGGAGGCGACCTCTATCGCGTATCGCGACATTCCGCACTGGCCGGCGTCGGCAGTCGTCGGACACGCCGGGACGTTGGTGGTCGGGACGCTCGGCGGCAAGCGCGTCGCAGCGCTGTCGGGGCGGGCACACTTCTACGAGGGCCACGACCTGCGCACGGTGACGTTTGCGACCCGCGTCATCGGCACGCTCGGCGTGAAGACGCTCGTCCTGACGAACGCCGCCGGTGGCATCAACCTGACCTTCAAGCCTGGCACGCTGATGCTGATGGACGACCACATCAACCTGTTGGGCAGCAACCCGCTCGTCGGCGCCAACGACGAGCGCTTCGGGCCGCGGTTTCCCGACATGTCGGAGGTCTACTCGAAGCGCCTCCGGCAAGTCGCTGGCGAGACCGCGCGCGCGCAGGGACTGGCCCTCGCGCACGGCATCTACGCGGCGCTGCACGGCCCGAGCTACGAGACACCAGCCGAGATTCGCTATCTCCGGACCATTGGCGCCGACGCCGTCGGGATGTCGACTGCGCCGGAGGCCATCGTGGCCCGCCACATGGGTCTCGAGGTGCTTGGTATCTCCTGCATCACGAACATGGCTGCCGGCGTTCTCCCGCAGCCGCTCGTCCATGACGAAGTAATGGAAGTGGCGCGCCGCGTCCGCGCCGAATTTAGCGCGCTCCTGGAGGGCATCGTTGAGCGACTCTGATAAACCCGGCCCCAAGCCTGTGTGGCCGTCGGTTGAACGCCGCAGTCAGGGCGAGCGCCGGGTCGAGCGCCAGGCCGGCACGCCGCGCCGCGCCGGCCCCGACGATTCTCGAGGTGCGAACGCCGGGCCCGATGCGTCGGCTCGAGCGCCGCTCGGGCCGGGATCGCCGCGACGACTCCTCCTGGCAGGCCGTGCCGCTCGAAATCACGATCGCGACGGAGGCCGACATGGCGGCGGCGCTCGTCGCCGCCGCCACGCTCGCCCGCACCCGGGCGCACGCCCGCTACTCCGGCTTCAAGGTAGGCGCGGCGCTCGAGACGGCCGACGGCGACGTCATCACGGGCTGCAATATCGAGAACGCAACCTACGGCCTGACCCTCTGCGCCGAACGCGTCGGGCTCGTCAAAGCCCTCTCCGACGGCCACGACGTCTTCACGCGCATCGTCATCGTTGCCGACACCGAGAACCCGACGCCGCCCTGTGGCTCCTGCCGCCAGCTCCTGTGGGAGTACTGCGGCGACATCGAGGTGATTCTCGCCAACCTCGAGCAGACGACGGCCACGCTGCGGTTGTCCGACCTGCTGCCGCTGCCATTCGACGCCCGGCTGCTAGAATAGTTACCCATGCTCCCTACTATCGATTGGCAAGGCGACACGATCGTGATGGTCGATCAGCGCAAGTTGCCTGGTCAGGAAATCTACGTCCGGTGCCGGACGGCGCAGGAGGTCGCGCGCGCGATCCGCACCATGATCATCCGCGGCGCGCCGGCCATTGGCGTCTCGGCGGCCATGGGCATTGCCCTCGGCATGCAGCGCAGCACCGCCAAGGGCACCAAGCAGTTCGCCGTCGAGTTCCAGAAGACGTGCGACATGATGGCCGCGACGCGGCCGACGGCGGTCAACCTGTTCTGGGCGATCGATCGCATGAAGCGGGTGTTCGCGGAGGCGGCGCAGGCGGGGCAGTCGACCGAGGAAATCGCGAGCCGGCTCGAGCGCGAGTCGCGCCTGATTCACGACGAAGACGTCGCCAGCTGCCGGACCATGGGCGGTTTCGGCGCCGAGGTCGTGCCGGACGGCGGGCGCGTGCTCACGCACTGCAATGCCGGTGCGCTCGCCACGGCGGGCTACGGCTCGGCGCTCGGCGTCATCCGCGCCGCGGTGGAGAAGGGCAAGCGCGTCGCCGTCTTCGCCGACGAGACGCGCCCGTTTCTCCAGGGAGCGCGCCTGACGGCGTGGGAGCTCGTGCGCGACGGCATCCACACGACCGTCATCACCGAGAGCATGGCGGGCCCGCTCATGCGTGCGGGTGAGATCGACGTGGTCGTCGTCGGCGCCGACCGCATCGCCGCCAATGGCGACACGGCCAACAAGATCGGCACCTATACGGTCGCCGTCCTCGCGCGCGAGCACAAGGTGCCGTTCTACGTCGCCGCGCCGCTCTCGACCGTCGACCTCGCCACGCCTGATGGCGACAAGATTCCGATCGAGGAACGCGACCAGCGCGAGGTGACGCACCTCGGCAGCTCGCGCCTGACGCCGGAAGGGGCGCACATCCGCAACCCGGCGTTCGACGTGACGCCGCACCGTTTCATCACCGGCATCATCACCGAGAAGGGCATCTTCGGGCCGCCGTACAGCGAGACCCTGAAAGGGGCCTTCGACCTCGTCGCCAAGCCCACGTGAACCTGCTCGCGATTGAGACCTCGTGCGACGAGACGGCCGCGGCGATCATCGCCGAAACCGGCGACGTCGCGCGGCCCTGGGTCATCCGGTCCTCGATCGTCGCCTCGCAGAACGACATCCATCGCGAGTGGGGCGGCGTCGTCCCCGAGCTGGCGTCGCGGCAGCACGTGCGTGACATCTGCGGCGTCGTCGAAGCCGCGCTCACGCAGGCGGGCGCACAGAGCCACGACATCGATGCCGTAGCCGTGACGCAGGGGCCGGGCCTCGTCGGGTCGCTCCTCGTGGGCGTCGCGTTCGCGAAGACGTATGCGTGGGCGCGGGACATCCCCGTCATCCCCGTCCACCATCTGGCCGGGCACATCGAATCACTGACGCTCGCGCACGGCGAGCTCCCGCTGCCGGCGACCGTTCTCGTCGTCTCCGGTGGCCACACGAGCCTCTATCTCGTTCCCGAGCCTGGTGTCTATCGTCTCGTCGCGCGCACGCGCGACGATGCAGCGGGCGAGGCTTATGACAAAGTCGCCAAGTTGCTGGGCCTCGGCTACCCGGGCGGACCAGTGCTCGATCGGATCGCACGCACGGGCCGCGAGGATCGTTTCAGCTTTCCCGCGACGCGGCTGACCCATGCCAATCGCTTCGCGCCCCGAGCGACCGGTGCCGACCTGTTGCCGCCAGAGCTCGCGCGCCGCACCGACTTCAGCTTTTCCGGTCTGAAGACGGCCGTGCTGCGACTCGTGCAGGAGCGGAGTGCGGGCCTCCCGCCCGGCAGCAGCCTGCCCGAGCAAGACGTGGCCGACATCTGTGCCAGCTTCCAGCGCGTCGTCGTCGGCACGCTTCTCGATCGGACGTTCGAAGTGGCCGAGTGGCTCGGCGCCCGCAGCGTGGGGATTGCCGGCGGCGTCTCGGCCAACAGCCGGTTGCGAGCGGACGCCGAGGCTCGCGGCGCGCGGCTGGGCCTGCCGGTCTTTGTCCCGCCGATCGCGCTCTCGACCGACAACGCGGCCATGATCGGCGCCGCCGGCCTGCGCCTCTACCGCGCCGGCATCGTCGGCACCTGGGCGTTCAACGCCGAAGCATCCTTGCCGCTCTCTGTATGAAAACGTTCACCGACTATCTCTGGTTCACGACCAAGCAACGTCAGGAGTTCGTCCGCGTCACCGACGAGATCGCCGCGATTGTCACGAAGAGCGGCGTCGACGATGGGATGGTGCTCGTGTCGGCGAGCCACATCACCGCCGGCGTGTATGTGAACGATTGGGAAGATGGCCTCATCGCGGACTTCAAAGTGTGGCTCGAGAAGCTCGCGCCGGCCGGCCTCCCGTACAAGCATCACCAGACCGGCGAAGACAACGCCGACGCGCACCTGAAGCGCACGATCATGGGGCACCAGGTAATGGTGCCGATCACCAACGGCAAGCTCGACCTGGGCCCGTGGGAGCAGATTTTCTACGCCGAGTTCGACGGCCAGCGCCGCAAGCGAGTGGTGGTCAAAGTGATGGGGATCAGGCCCGACCCCGGCGACTGATGCCCAATGACCGCGAGTATCCGGCGCGCCCCATCGTCGGGGTTGGCGCCGTCATCCTGGTCTCGCCGGTCGAGGCAAGAGCCATGGGATGGGCGGAGCGGCTCGAAGGCACGGGCATTGTTCTCGTCAAGCGCCGGTTCGAGCCGCTCGCCGGCCAGTGGAGCCTGCCGGGAGGGACGCTCGAAGTCGGGGAAACGCTGACGGCGGGCATTGCGCGCGAGGTCGTAGAGGAAACCGGGCTGGCGGTCGACGTCGGGCCGATCGTCGAAGTCTTCGATCGCATCTTTCTCGACGAGACCGGCTTGACGAGGCGTGCTTGACGATGCCGACGCGACCAGCAGCCGCGCGTCAAATATCACTTCGTGCTGATCGACTACGTCTGCCGTCCGACCGGAGGGCAGTTGCGCGCGGGCTCCGATGTCGGCGACGTGACGATCGCCGCGCCGGACGACCTGACGCGCTACGCGCTGACGGCGAAGACGCTGGACGTGATTCAGAAGGCTCTAGCGAGCAGAAAGGGAACCGACGGTCATGCAGTCGCGTGATGAGGCCTGGGCGTTGATGACGGAATACACCGCGGGCGAGAGCCTGCGCAAGCACATGCTCGCCGTCGAGGCCGCGGTGCGGGGCTACGCGCGCTTGTGGGGAGAGAACGAGCAGGAGTGGGGTCTGGTGGCGCTCCTTCACGACTTCGACTACGAGCGCTGGCCCGATCAGGCCAATCATCCGTTTCGCGGCGTCGAGATCCTCAAGGAGAAGGGCTATCCGGAGTGGGTGACGCGCGCGATCCTTTCCCACGCCGAATACTCAGGCGTGCCGCGTGAATCGAGGCTCGAGCATACGCTCTTCGCCTGCGACGAGATGTCGGGGATTCGTGACCGCCGCGGCGCTCGTCAGGCCGTCGAAGAGCATCCTCGACCTCGAGGCGAGTTCAGTCATCAAACGGATGAAGGACAAGGCCTTCGCCCGGGCCGTCAGCCGCGACGACTTGCGGCGCGGTGCCGAAGAGATTGGCTTGCCCCTCGCCGAGCACATTACCAATGTGATCGCCTTCATGCGGGTCGAGGCCGACGCCCTGGGGCTCCGTGGAGTCTGATTGCCGGTGTGGCTACGGTCCCTCTCGCCGGGTATAGAACCACGAGCGTCCCAATCGCGTATAAGCTAACCACTTGGATTCGAACCTGCAGCCCGATCCTTCCGGGCCGGCCGTCGTGACGCCCTCACCGCAGGGTCCGCCCCCCGTTGATCGCAGCGCCGCCGGTTCGCCCGCCGGCACCCCAGTCGTCCAGCTCGATGGCGTGACGGTCATCTACGGCAAGAATCAGGCGCTCAAGAACGTCAGCGCGCGATTCGAGCGCGGCGCCGTGGGGCTCCTCGGGCCAAACGGCGCCGGCAAGAGCACGATGCTCAAGTCCTTGCTCGGCTTCGTGAAGCCGAACGTCGGCCGCATGCACGTGCTCGGACTCGACGTCGCGCATCGGCCGATGGAGATTCGCGCCCGCCTCGGCTACATGCCGGAGACCGACGGCCACATTCCCGGCATGAACGCCGTGTCGTTTGTGGCCTACTGCGGCCAGCTCGCGGGCCTGCCGGCGGTCGACGCCATGCAGCGCGCGCACGAGGTGCTCTACTACGTCGGCCTCGGCGAGGCGCGTTACCGCAACCTCGAAACCTACTCGACCGGGATGAAGCAGCGCATCAAGCTGGCGCAGGCCATCGTCCACGATCCCGATCTCCTGTTTCTCGACGAGCCCACCAACGGGATGGATCCGAAGGGCCGCGACGAGATGCTCGAGCTCATTCGCGATCTCGGCCACAACAAGGGCGTCAGCCTGATCCTCTCGTCGCATCTCCTTCCCGACGTCGAGTTCACCTGCGATCACGTCGTCGTGATGGACAAGGGGCAGGTTGCCGCGCAGGGGCCGATTAACGAGTTGAAAGGCCCGGCCGGCCGCGTCTTCGAGCTGCGGGTCAAGGTCGCCACCGGGAGTCTCCCGGGCTTCATCGACGTCCTGCAGAAGGCGGGGATGGAGTGCCATTCGACCGATGAAGACGTGATGCGCGTGTTCGTGCCCACTGGTGTCGGCGGGTCGGACCGAACCGACCAGCAGATTCTCTTCTCGCTCGCGGCCAAGGAGGGCGTGCAGGTCCGGCACCTGCGTCCCAGCGTGCCGACGCTCGAGGACGTCTTCGCGAAGGCGGTCGGGGAGGAATAATGCCTATCCACGACCAAAGTTATCGCCACTTCGAGGGCGCGAAGGCTCCGCCGGGCCGCGCCTGGCTCGTCATCGCCAAGGCCGGAGTCATGCACATGATCCGCAAGCGGCTGTTCCTCGGCCTGCTGATCGTGTCCTGGGTGCCGTTCCTCTTTCGCGCCGGCCAGATCTACTTCTCGACCAATTTCCCCCAGATGGCGATGCTCGCCGCCACCGCCGAGACCTTCCGCGAGTACCTCGAGCAGCAGAATCCGTTCGTCTTCTTCATGACGATCTACATCGGCGCCGGCTTGATTGCCAACGATCGCCGGGCCAATGCGCTCCAGATCTACTTGTCGAAGCCGCTCCTCCGCAGCGAGTACATCGCCGGCAAGGCATCGGTCCTCTTCTTCTTCCTGATGCTCATCACCTGGGTGCCGGGGATTTTCCTGCTCCTCGTGCAGGTGATGTTCGCGGGCAACTTCCAGTTCCTGACCAAGAACCTGTTCCTCTTCCCGGCGATCACCGTCGCCGCGCTGCTGCAGGTGATCCTGGCGACGTTCACGATGCTGGCGCTGTCGTCGCTCTCGAAGAGCAGCCGCTACGTGTCGATTCTCTACGCCGGCATCATCTTCTTCACGACCGCCATCTACGGCGTGCTCTATGCCATCACCGGCAGCTCGTCGATGTCGTGGATTTCGCCGACCGAGAGTCTGGCGCAGGTCGTGGACGTCATCTTCCGCCTCACGCCGCGCTACATGACGCCCTGGCAGGTCTCCCTCATCGTCATCGTCGGGCTGGTCGTCGTGTCGATTTCGATTCTCGAGCGGCGCGTGCGCGGCGTCGAGGTGGTCACGTGAGCGCTCCCGACACGAGCACCCCGATCGTGACCGCCGACCACGTCTCCAAGTGGTACGGCCAGGTCATCGGCCTCAACGACGTGAGCGTCAAGGTCCCGCCGGGCGTGACGGGCCTGCTCGGCCCGAACGGCGCCGGCAAGTCGACCTTCATGAAGCTCATCACCGGCCAGCTCAAGCCGAGCAAGGGCGCGGTGACGGTGCTCGGCGAGCCGATCTGGGAGAATCCGAAGCTCTATTTCAACATCGGGTTCTGTCCCGAGCAGGACGCCTTCTACGAGCGGATGACCGGTCTCGAGTGGGTCACGGCGCTCGTGCGCTTGAACGGCCTCGACGAGAAGGCCGCCGACGAGGCCGCGCGCCGCGCGCTCACCGCGGTCGACCTGATGGAAGCGGCCGGCAAGAAGATCGGCGCCTACAGCAAGGGCATGCGCCAGCGCGTCAAGCTCGCGCAGGCCATCGTCCACGATCCGGCGCTCCTCATCCTCGACGAGCCGCTGTCGGGCATGGACCCGCTCGCGCGCCGGCGCACGATCCGCCTGATTCGCGACTGGGCGCGCGCCGGCAAGTCCATCATCGTCTCGAGCCACATCCTGCACGAGATCGAGTCGATGACGGCGAACATCCTCCTCATCAACAACGGCCGCATCCTGGCCGAGGGAGACGTCCACCACATCCGCGATCTCATCGACGAGCATCCGCACACGGTCTACGTCCGCGCCGCGGACCCGCGCCGCCTCGCGCGCGAGTTCCTGGCGCACGACGATGTGAGGAGCCTGAGGTTCGAGCAGGATGCGGTGGTGATCGAAACGGGGAAGCCCGATCGGTTCTACGCCCGGTTGACCGACATGGCGGCGACCGGTGAGTTTGGCGCCATCGACGAGGTGACGTCGCCTGACGACAACCTCCAGGCTGTCTTCCAGTATCTGGTGAAGTGACCGTGAGAGTGTCGGGTCACGCAAACGAGAGAGTGCCTGGTCAATGACGAACCAACCGTCAGCCGCCGCGCCGCGACCGCCGGGCTTTGTCGTCTCGAGCCTGCGCGTCTTCGATCTGTCGCTCAGCGAGATGCTGTGGTCGCGGCGGACGATCTTCATGGCGCTCGTCGTCGGCGCCCCGGTCCTCATCGCGCTCATCCTGAGACTTCTGGTCGGGCTGGGTGCGCCCTTCTTCGACGAGCCGAGAGGCGGCGGCAGCGCTCGATCCGGATGAACGGGCCGGCCATGTTCGGCCTGATCATCTGGGGCATGTACCTGCAGGTTCATCGTGCCCGTGCTCGGGGTGTTCTACGGGACGTCGCTCATGGCCGACGAGGTCGAAGACAAGACGATTACATATTTGTTCACCCGGCCGATTCCCCGCGGGGCGGTGCTCGTCGGCAAGTACCTCGCCTACCTCGGGTGCACCGTGTTCGTGGTGCTGCCCTCGGTCGTGCTGGTCTACCTCCTGATCGTGCCGCTCAAGGGCAGCCTGGGAGCGGCGTTTCCCGACCTCCTGAAGGACCTGCTGCTGCTCGGGCTGGGTCTGGCCGTCTACGGGGCGGTTTTCGCCTTCGTCGGCGCCAAGTTCAAGCGCCCCCTGCTCATCGGGCTCATCTTCGTGTTCGGCTGGGAACAGGCCGCGCTGGCCTTCCCGGGCTACCTCAAGCAGTTCACGGTGATGTTCTACCTCCAGGCCATCGTCCCCCACGCCATGCCGAGCGACGGGGTCGTCAGCCTGATCCAGGGGCTTTTCCGGGAGACGCCGGGGCTACCGACGAGCTTGTTCTGGCTGGCCGTGATTTGGGCCGTTTTCCTCGGCTGGGGCGCCCGAATCGTCGGGCGCAAGGAGTACGTGCTGGAGCAGTGACGGCTCTGGGCTTAAGGCTCAGGCTTTAGGCAAAACTTCGAGAGCTCTCGAAGCTCTGCCTAAGCCTAGAGCCTGAGCCAGAGCCGTTCCCGTCCCACCTAACTGCCGCAAACGTCGCCCTTTGCGGAACTTTTTACCCCATGGCCCGTTATAATCCACAGAGGGGCACACGATGACGAAGAAAACCCGATACTTCATGACAGGTTCGGCGGCAGTGCTGGCCGGGGGGCTCTGCACGGGCCTGGTGGCCTATTACGGTGGCGGATTCCAGGCGCTGGTCGCGTCTACCGGTCCGACCGAGCTTTCTTACGTGCCGGCTGATGCGTCCGTCGTCGCCTACGCCGACGTCAAGAGCATCATGAACTCGGAGCTGCGGCAGCGGTTCAAGCAGTCCGTGCCGATGCCGATGGGCGAGGAAGGCCAGCGGGAGTTCTTCGAGAAGACCGGCATCGACATCGAGAACGACGTCGACTACGTCGTCGCGGCCGCCACGGCGCTTCCCGGGAACGGCGGCTCCTCTCCGAACGGCGTCATCGTCGCCCGTGGCCGGTTCGACGTCGTGAAGCTCGAGGGCCTGGCGCTCGAGCATGGCGCGCAAGTGCAGGAATACAAGGGTAAGCGCCTGCTGACCCTCCGCCACAGCACCTCCAGCGTCGAGGCGCCGGCCGATGGAACCGCCGTTGACCACCCAGACGCACGACAAGACGGGCGTCCTTGCCTTCCTCGAACCAGGTCTCGTGGCCCTCGGCGACCTCACCAGCGTGCAGCGGGCGATCGACGCGCAGCTCAGCGCCCACAGCATTACCAGCAACAACGAGATGATGGATCTCGTGACCGACATCGAGCAGACGAACAACGCGTGGGCGGTGGGCCGCTTCGACCTCATCACCAGCCAGGCGAAGCTGCCCGACGAGATCGCGACCAAGATTCCGCCGGTCAAGTGGCTCGCGGTTGCCGGCCACGTCAACGGCGGCGTCTCCGCCCAGCTCCGCGCCGAAGCCAACGACGCCCAGGCGGCCGAGAACCTGCGCGGCGTCCTCAACGGTGTGATTTCCCTCGCCAAGCTCCAGGGCCAGAACGATCCGAAGCTGACCTCGCTCATCAACTCGCTGCAGCTCACGGGCAGCGGCACGACGGTCCGGCTCTCGTTCTCGGTGCCGGCCGAGATCTTCGAACTGATGCAGCCGAAGGTCCAGCCGGTGGTGCACTAGATCGCGGCGCTTCGGCGCTCGGCGACTCGGAACGTAAGGAAGCGGCCGGCTGATGTTCAGCCGGCCGTTTCGTTTTTGGTCAGCTCTTTGCGAACGCCGAACGCCGAACGCGAGCCCGAGCCTTGCGCCCATTCCCCCCGTCCGTGTACTCTTCTCCCGCGCGACCACGTGGCAGACCTGGTTTTCTTCTACGGCACGCTGATGGCCGGCTTCGATCGACGACGGCGCGCCGGCATCGATGACAGGCTGACCTACGTCGGGCGCGGCGCGATTCACGCCGCGCTCTTCGACGTCGGCCTCTATCCGGCCGCGGTCCCGGCGCCGGAAGCGCTCGTCTGGGGCGAGGTCTATGCGATGCGCGATCGCGACCTGGTGCTCGCGGCGCTCGACGAGATCGAAGGCTATCGCGTGGACGATCCCGACCGCAGCCTCTACCTCCGGCAGGAAACCGAAGTGCGGCTGCCGGACGGCACGTTCGCCACGGCGAGCGTCTATTTCTACAACGCGCCTCTCGGCCGCGCACCGCGCATCGCGTCCGGGGACTATCTCGAACACGTGCGCGCCAGGTGAACCGCCGAACCGATGAACCTTGAACCCTGAACCTTGAACCCTGAACCAAGAATGATTGACGAAACCGACAAGCGCGAGAAGGAGCGGGTCGCCCCGACAGGGCAGCTCGAAGGCGCGGTCATGGTGTTCCAGCCCATGACCATCGTCGAGATCAGCCACAACGGCGCCCAGATTGAGACGCCGTTTCCGCTGCAGCTCGATTCGCTGCACGAGTTCCGCCTGTCGCTCGGCGAGCGCTCGGTCGTCGTCAAGGGACGGATCGTCCACTGCTACGTCGGCGAGCTCCGCAACGACGTCACCGTCTACCGGATCCGGCATCGAGTTCGTCGAGCCGTCGGAGCCCGTCCGGCAGGCCATCGCGGCGATTTCGTCGACACGCTGACCGCCGCCAGGCGGATTCCGGTCATCATCGACGCTGAAGTCGCGGATGACGGGCTGTAGACGGGGCGTCAGGCTCGGGGCTCAGGCTCTAGGCTAAGCTCGACCGTTCGAGTGCATGCTCGCGAGCGCTCTTGCTAGAGCCGCTGAGCCTGAGCCCAGAGCCCCGAGCCTGTCGCCCCAGAGCCATGCTAGAGTCGCTCAGTCCCTGCGGAATGAATGTAGGAGCCTGACTCTGGCAGCACGCGTCGGGTATGTGTCGCTCGGGCTGGCGTTCCTTCTGGCCTACGGGCTGGTCGGGTGGGCGCTCACAGGGTACCCGCTTGCGTCGTCGATTTTCGGGAACACGAGCCTGATTGCCGCGGCGGCGCTCGTGCCGGTGGTCGTTCTCCGCCGCCGTCGCGAGTGGTCTGGTTCCCAGCGCCTCTTCTGGGACGTCGTCGCGATCGCGATGACGCTGTGGATCATCGGCCACGTTGGCTGGGTGTACCGACCAGTCCTGGCTGAGGTGGCACACCCTCTTCAGCATCTGCGCCGGCATCGGTCCCCTCATCGCGCTGCTGGCGCGGCCGCATCGCGGCGCCCGCGCCGGGTTCGTCGCGCCGACGGTGATGACGATCGGCGCCTACTGGCTGCTCGCGGTCTTCCTTTTCACCTATTTCATCCTGGTGCCGAGCCTGCTGCCCGAGGCTCGTGCCGCCGCGCAGGCGCGCCTCCTGTACTTCGTCCAGTACAACCGACTGTTGCTCCTCGCCGGGCTGGCGGCCGCGGTGTGGTTCGCGCGCGGGACCGACTGGCGCTCCACGTATCTGAAGATGGGGGTCGGCGTCGGCGTCGGGTTCGTGCTGCGCCTGGGCACGAATCAGGCGATCGCTCGAGGTGACTATCACGTCGGCAGTCTCTACGACCTGGCGTGGATTGCGCCGTGGCTGTGCTATGCGTGGGCCGCGATGGACGCGCCGGCGTCGCCAGCGCCCGCTCCTGTCACCGACGACCATCACGAGGCGCTGTCGGTCAGCCTGCTGGTCGTGCCGGCGCTCCTGATTCCCCTCATCGGCTACAGCGTGCTCAACCTCGAATCGGGCGGCGATACCGTCGATTCGATCCGGATCTTCGTGACCAGCGTCGCGACGGTCATCGGGCTGGGCATCGTGACGTTGCGGCTGGCGGGGCAGGGGTCGGAGCTGCAACGCGCGGATGCGAGGCTGCAGCTCCTGGCGGCGGCAACCGAGCACACCGGTGACTTGATCCTGATCACCCGGCCCGATGGCGCGTTCGAGCATGCGAATGCGGCGTTCCTGCGCGCGCTCGGCTACACGCGGGAGGAGCTCGCGACGCGGAATTTCGTCGATCTCATCGAGCCCGGGCTGGATCACGTCCAGCGCGACATTCCCGCCGAGGTGATGGCCAAGAGCATCTGGCGCGGGACGCTCAAGGGCCGGCGGAAGGACGGCTCGTCGTTTCCGGCGGCGTGCACCATCACCGCCCTTCGGGACGCGACCGGCCGCATCACGCACTTCGTCGGCGTCGAACGCGACATGACCGAAGACCTGGCGCTGCGCGACCAGCTCGTGCACAGCGAGCGCCTCTCGGCGATCGGCGAGCTCATTGCCGGCGTGGCGCACGAGATCAACAACCCGCTCCAGACGATCATCGGTTGCACCGAGCTGATGCTCGACGAGCCGGAGGGCGTCAACAAGACCGACCTCGAGCTCGTGCGCAAGGAAGCGATGCGCGCCGGGCCAGATCGTCCGCAACCTGCTGGCGTTCGCGCGCCGGGGCGTCTCGGACCGCACGCCGATCGACCTCAACGATCTGGTGCGCGCCACCGCGGAGCTGCGCGACTATCACCTGCAGCAAATCAACATCAAACTCGTGCTGAAGCTGTGCGCCGCGCCCACTGCCCGTGGCCGTGAACCGCGAGGAGATCCGTCAGGTCATCCTCAACCTGCTGCATCAACGCCGAGCACGCGATCGCGTCAACGTCAGAGGGCGGCACGATCACCGTCGAGACCTCGGGCAGCGGCGCGGTGCAGACGGTCGAAGTCACCGACAGCGGCCCCGGCATCAAGCCCGAGTTGCGCGGGCGGATCTTCGAACCGTTCTTCACGACGCGGGAAGTCGGGGAGGGGACGGGCCTGGGGCTCTCGATCTCGCTCGGGATTGCGTCGTCTCACGGCGGCCTGCTCACGCTCGTCGACTCGCCCGCAGGCGCTCGCTTCAGGCTCACGCTCCCGGCTCACGCCGACGCGGCTCTCTCTGCCTCGGGCGCCCCTGGCGCCGGCGTCCGCGCGCTGGTCGTCGACGATGACGCGCCGATTCGGAAGCTGATCGTTCGGCTGCTGGAGAGGCGGGGCTACGAGGTGTCGGAGGCCGAGACGGGGGAGTCGGCCATGGCGCTCGCCCTGGCTCGCCGCCCCGGGCTCGTCATCTGCGATACGGGAGTACGCGGGATGACGGGCTTCGATCTCTATCGCCGCCTGGCGGCGAAGGACGCCGTCGGCGCGCCCCGGTTTCTGTTCATCAGCGACGACAAGTTGCCGGCGCCAGCCGACTCGGACGTTGCTGGCGTGCCCATCTTGTCGAAACCGTTCACCGCCACCGACCTCGAGACCGCGCTCGTCGCGGCCGGGATGTCGGCTCCGCGGGTCTGAGGCGCGTCCTGCTGTCCGGGGCGCCGATCGCCCTTGTTCGGGTCAGCCCGCCAGCTTGGCCTTGATGTCCTGCTTGAGCTGCGGGTGCACCTTGTATCCTGCTTTCTCAGCCGACTTCACCGCATCGTCGGCCTCCTTGTAGCGCCCGGTCTGCAGGTACACGACCGCGAGGTTGCTATAGGCCTCGCCCTTCTTCGGATCCGCGGCGATTGCGGCCTTGTACTCGCGTTCTGCATCTAGCGAACTGTTCGGTCCTGAAGTAGGCGCTCCCGAGAGCCACCGAGACGAACGCAGGGACAGAGTTTTCGATGCTGACGTTGCCGCTCCGTGGAGATGAAGTCCTGAATCTGGCGGCGCTGATCCTGAAGTTGGCGAACGCGGTCCTGCGAGGTCAGGGACTGGGGCCCGGTTTGCGTCATGGCGAATCTGCTCGTCGATTTCGGTCAGGCGGTCCTGCCTGTAGCGCTGCGCGTCCTGGGTGTTCGTGAACTTCTTCCCGGCCTGCGCGCGATAGAGGTCGCGACACTTCACGTAGGCGGCGATCGCCTCCGCATACTTCTTCATCCGCATCTGGGCGAGACCGAGTCCGTAGTAGGCGTCCTCGAACTCGCGATCGGTCTCAATCGCTTGCTGAAAAGATTTGGCGGCGTCGGGCCATGCTTCGTTGCGCATGAATTCCCACGCGGTCCGGACGTAAGGTCGCGCCCGTTCGCGCTCCATCGACGTCTGGGCCGCCGCGGTCCCAGACATCAGGGCGACGACGGTTAGTAGTAGCAGGCCCTGTCGCATGACGAATGTCTCCGAAAGAAAAAAGCCCCGCGGGCCGAAGGGCCCGCGGGGCAAATGATAAACCGTCGTGAGGTCCTCTTAGAAGAGGAACCGCACGCCGAACCGGGCCGCGATCGGCAGCTGGAAGCCGTTGTTCTGGAGGAACCGCGGATCCTGCTCGATCCCCTGCTGGGCGATGAGCTGCGTGAAGTCGAGTTCACCGCGATAGAGCGCGGCTTCGTCGAGCGCGATGCTCGTCGTTCTCTGGTAGGTCGAGAACTTCGAGACCGCCGCGTCCTGGTTGAACACGTTGAACACGTTGAAGCTGAACTGCAGGCGCTGCTCGCCGATGCGGATTTCGTGCTGCGCATACAGGTCGGTTTGCGAGTAGGTGTCCGTCCGGCCGTCGCTGTTCCGGCCCAGGTACTGGAGCGGATAGTTGCTGCCGGGGAAGATGCCTACTTCGCGCGAAACCGGCAGGCCGCTGGCCAGGTACTGGTTGACGCTGAAGGTCGTTCCGAAGGGGAACTGGTAGATGAACTGCGTCTTGAACTGGTTCGGCCGATCGGTCGCGAGCGGTCCGAATACCGGCTGTCCCTTCTGGTCGAACATCATCGCCGGGTAGTCGAAGAGCCGTCCGACGTTGGGGCTCGTGCGGCCGTTCTCGTCCGACTGGGTCAGGCCCGAGTAGTTGCCGTAGAGCCGGCTCCAGGTGTAGCCGACGTTGAGGTACCAGTTGTTCGCCAGGCGCTTTTCGAAGCGGAGCTCGATCGCGTCGTAGTCGCGGACGGCCTTGGGGAGCGCCGTCATCGGATTGGTGTACGCGAGCGCGGTCAGGCCTTCGCCGGGGTTCGCGATCACGTAGCCTTCGCTGCCGTCCGGCAGGAGGAAGCCCGTGTCCTCAATGGCGCGGTCGATCTGCTTGTGAACGTAACGCGCGGTCACCGCCATGTAGTTGTTGAGCTGGTGCTCGATGCCGGCCGACGCCTCCTGCTGACGCATCGGCTTGAGGTCCGGGTCGATCGCATCGGATCCGAACGAGGGGTGACGGAAGATCGATCGGTCCGCGGAATGAGCGTGCCCGGGCAGGCCGGCGGGCAGTTCGCGCCGTCCACCAGGGTCGTCCAGTTGGGCGTGTCGAGCGTGTAGTGGTACTCGAGCCACTTGTCGCCGCCGAACGAGCCGCGCGGCAGTTCGAGCTTGAAGATGTCGTAGAAGACGCCCCAGTTGCCGAAGATCTTCGTGCGGCCGTCGCCCTTGAGGTCGTAGGCGGCGCCGATCCGGGGTGCGAACTTGTCGGCGAACCCGAACTCGAGGCCGAACTCGGGGATGTCCTCTCCGACCGTGTAGGTCGGCACGCGCTCACGCTCGGTGCGGATGCCGGCGTTGATCGTCAGGCGATTCTTGATGGTCCAGGAGTCCTGGATGAAGAGGCCGATGTTCGTCGTGCTGATGTCGCCCTCGGTGACGAAGCCCTTCTTCGGGTCGACGCCATTGCTCCGGACCGAGTAGTGCCCATACTGTCCGCGCGTGACCGGGACGCCGCTCGGAAGGGCGGTGTCCCAGTTCAGCGTCACGCGGTTGCGAACTTCGCCGGCCAGGACGTTGTTGCCGACCTTGTCGATCTGCGCGCCGAACTTGATCTGGTGTTCGCCGCCGGCCTTGGCGTAGACCGTGCCGTCGGCCTGGAAGTTCGCACGCGTCTGCTGATCGCGCACGGTGCCGTTGAACGCCGCGGCCGGGAAGCTCGTGAAGCCGGAGACGCGCTGCATGTCGACCGGAACTCCCGGCAGACCGATGTTCGTGCTGCTGAAGATGTAGCGCGGCTCGTTGGTGACGTTGCTGTCGTGCCGGTCGCTGTTGTAGTACCCGCCGCGAACGCCGAAGAAGAGGGTCGGTGTCGCCACCCAGTCGAGGTTGCCCGAGAGCGTCCAGTTCGGGAACTCCGAGATCTTCGAGTAGTTCGTGCCCACCGGATCGGATCCGGTCTGCGCCGGGAGGAGCCCTTCCGTCTTTCTCCAGCTGCTGTTGTACGACAGGCGCGAGCGAATACCGTTGGAGATCTGCGCCGTGGTGTTCGCAAGGATGTACTGCGTCTGATCCTTCTGATCCACGGAGGCCGCGTTGGCGCCGGGATTTCCGCTGCTGGCGGCGTCGACGTCACGCGTGGTGTCCGTCAGCGCCGGCTGGTAGGCGCCGAAGAACCACGCCCGATTGGTGGCGATCGGGCCACCGAGCGAGAAGCCCGGCTCGATGCGCGTTTCGTCGTCTTTCGGATACGTGATGTATTCCGCTTCACGCGAGTTGGCGAGCTTCTGGCGCAGGGTCGGCCGCGGACCGCCGGTCATGCCGGATCCCTGGATGAAGAAGAGGCCTGAGCCGTGGAACGCGTTCGAACCGCTCTTGGTGATCGCGTTGATGACGCCGCCGGTGGCGCCGCCGTATTCGGCCGTGTAGCCGCTCGACTTGACCTGCACCTCGTCGACGAAGTCGACGATCAGGCTCTTACCCGAGAGGCCGTTCTGCAGGTTGGTCGTCTCGATGCCGTCGATGATGTAGCGGTTCTCGCCGGCGCTCGCGCCGTCGATCGAGAGACCACCGAGCTTCGATTCCTGGTTCGCGCCCGGGGCCTGCGTCACGAGCGTCGTGAAGTCGCGGCCGCGCGGCAGCAGGTCGATCTGCTCGGCACGGATATTGGTCTGCCGCGCGTTCTGCTTGATGTCGACGATGGGGGATTCGGCGGTGACCGACACCGTCTCCTGCACGCCCGCCAGCGACAGCGCGAACTCGAGGCGCTTGATTTGGCCGAGGCCGACGTTGACCTCGGTGAACTTCTGCGGCGAGAAGCTCGCCAGGGTCGCGCTCACTTCGTACGATCCGGGGGGGACCGACGGGAACCGGAACCCACCTGATGCATCCGAGGTCGTGCTCAGCACGACGCCGTTCGTGGTCTTTGCTTCAACTGTGACGCCCGGCAGTACTGCGCCGGATGCGTCCTTGACGGTGCCCTCGATGGTGCCTCGCTGATCCTGGGCCGCGGCCGGCCAGGAAAGCAGCAGGACCGCCATCAGCGCGGCAAGAGTGCGTGCTCGCATTGGTGTCTTATCCTCCTGAAATAGCGCTATCAATGTCTGCTGGTCGGCCGAAGAATCCTTGGGGAAGCCCCGGTCGAGGCCGACGAATAAAGCCAGCGCGGGGAGCGCTGGTTGGCCTTCTAAAGCACTCTCCGTGCCCAAACCGTATTTGCCGCATTTCAAAGCGTTTTCTGGGCCTTTTCGTCCCCAGTTCGCCCCTGTCGTCACGTATCTTCGGAGTATTGGATCCGATGGGTTGAATTGTGGGACGAATGGCGGTAAGCAGTTCCGGGTTCGGTCGGTTCAGCAGTTCGCGGGTTCGGCTCCGAGGTTCGACTGAGAGCTCGAACGCCTGAGCCGAACTTCGAACCCCGAACCCGAACCCCGAACTGACAGGTATCATTTGAGATCTCGCATGCGAATCGCACTCATCCCAGGGGACGGCATCGGCAAGGACGTCACGGCCGAGGCACTCAAGGTCCTGACCGCGGTCGCTGACCGGTTCGGCCGGCCACTCGAGTTCGAGCACCTGCCCTGGAGTGCGGACTACTACCTCGAATCGCAGGTGACGATCCCGCCGAACGGCTACGACTACCTGCGGTCGTTCGACGCCATCTTCATCGGCGCGCTCGGCGATCCGCGCGTGCCCGACAATCGCCACGCGCGCGACATCCTGCTCGGCACGCGCTTCGAGCTCGACCTCTACGTCAACTACCGGCCCGTGCGCCTGCTCGACGCGCGTCTCTGTCCGCTGAAGGACCGCGGCCCGGCCGACGTCAACTTCGTCGTCTTTCGCGAGAACACCGAGGGCATGTACGTCGGCATCGGCGGGCGGTTCAAGGCGGGCACCGACGACGAGGTGGCGATCCAGGAAGAGCTCAACACCTACAAAGGCGTCCATCGCATCGTCCGCCACGCCTTCGAGTTCGCGAAAGGCCGCGGCCTGACGAAGGTCTGCATGGCCGACAAGAGCAACGCCATGACCGACGGTCACGCGCTCTGGCAGCGCGTCTTTCGTCAGCTGGCGCCGCAGTATCCCGGGATCACCGCGACGCACTACTACATCGACGCGCTCGCGATGTACATGGTGCTCGACCCAGGGCAGTTCGAGGTGATCGTCACGAACAATCTCTTCGGCGACATCATCACGGACCTCGGCGCGACGTTTCAGGGCGGGCTGGGCATGGCCGCGTCCGGCAACCTGCACCCGGGAAAGACGTCGATGTTCGAGCCGGTCCACGGATCGGCGCCGAAGTTCGCGGGCAAGAACATCGCGAACCCGATCGGCGCGATCGCATCGGCGGCGCTGATGCTCGAGACGCTGGGACTGACGGACGAGGCCGCGGCGATCGACGCGGCCATCCTGAAGGCCGTGCGCGAGCGGCAGGTGACGCAGGACGTGGGTGGAACGCTCGGCACGAAGGAAGCGGGGGACTTCATCGCGGCGGCCGTGCGGGCCGCTTGGCGTGATACGGTCGACGGCTTTTGCCACGATGGACACGATGACACGATGGACACGATGACAGAATCCCTAAAGAAGTCCATCGTGCTCATCGTGCCATCGTGTCTCATCGTGAACAGAGAAACGTGATCAGCGAATGCAGCGTGACAGTGAGGATTGATGAATAAGGAGATCTACATCCTCGGCGGCGCCCGGACGCCGATGGCGGATTACACCGGCAAGCTGAAGGACTTCTCGGCGCTCGATCTCGGCGGCGCTGGCCTCGCGAGCAGCCATGGCGCGGACGCGGCGTCGCACCCGAGATGGTCGACCACGTCGTCTTTGGCAACGTCCTGCAGACGAGCTCGGATGCCGTCTACGGCGCGCGTCACGTCGGACTCAAGGCCGGCGTGCCGATCGAGGTGCCGGCGCTGACGGTCAATCGGCTCTGCGGGTCTGGGATTCAGTCAGCCATCAGCGGCGGGCAGATGATCCTGCTCGACGAAGCCGATGTCGTCCTGGCCGGCGGCACCGAGAGCATGAGCCAGGCGCCGCACATCATCCGCGGGCTGCGCAATGGGCTTCGGCTCGGGCAGGGACAGCTCGAGGACTACCTCTGGACGTCGCTCCTCGACCCGTACTGCGGTTGCACGATGGCGGCGACCGCCGAGAACTGCGCCGCGAAGTACGGCATCTCGCGCGAGGAGCAGGACCGCTACGCGCTCCGCAGCCAGCAGCTCGCCGATGCCGCGTGGAAGGCGGGCCGCTTCGCCGAGGAAATCGCGCCGGTCGAGATCAAGACGCGCAAGGGCGTCGAGGTGTTCGCCGCCGACGACCACATGCGTCCCGACTCCACGCTCGAGGGGCTCGCGAAGCTGTCGGCGGCGTTCAGCAAGAACGGCTGCGTCACGGCCGGCAACGCCTCCGGCATCGTCGACGGCGCGGCGGCGATCCTCCTCGCCTCGCGAGCGCGGCGTGAAGACGCACGGGCTGACGCCGCTCGGCCGCCTCACGCACTGGGCGACGGTCGGCGTCGAACCGTCGTTGATGGGGATGGGCCCCGCCCCCGCGACGCGCAAGGTGCTCGAGAAGGCGGGTCTGACACTCAAGGACCTCGATCTCATCGAGGTCAACGAGGCATTCGCCGCACAGTACCTGTCGGTCGAGAAAGAACTCGGGCTCGACCGCGACAAGGTCAACGTGAACGGCGGCGCCATCGCGCTCGGCCATCCGCTCGGCATGACCGGCACGCGACTGCTGCTCACGCTGCTCCTCGAACTGCGCCGCCGCGGCCTCAAGCGCGGCCTGGCCACCGCCTGCATCGGTGGAGGGCAGGGGATTGCGGCGATTGTCGAAGTCGGTTGATCCGTCGGCAATCACTGTTCGAGGCACGAACGGTCATTCACGATGACCACGATGGGACGATGAGCACGATGAACTAAAAGAGGTCGTCACGTGTTTGTCATCGTGCTCATCGTGTCATCGTGATCATCGTGTGGATGGCCGTCTGCCAGCTATTTGAGCGTCGGAAGTAGCCGCCGCGCCTTCTCCTTGAACTCGCGATCTTCGGGGGCCCAGTCGGGGTCCGTCGGGCCGTCGATGACCTTCTGGAGCTCGGACCGCGCATCGGCAGTGCGGCCCATCTCGATCAGGGTTTCGGCGAGGAAGAAGTGCGACGAGCTGCTGTTGGGGTTGTAGGTCAGTGATTTCCGCAGGTGCTCTTCGGACTTCTGGTTGGAGCCACCGAAGAGTCCCGGCACCTTGAAGTACCAGCGCCCGAGCGCGCGATCGGCCGAGCCGTGCTGGAAGGCGGGATCGATCTTGAGCACGGCGAGGAGCTCGTTCTTGATGTCGCCGCGGTACTTGAGGCCTTGACGGAGTCCGAACGACTCGGCCAGGGCGCCCATGTTGGCGGCGATCCAGAAGTGCCCTTCGGGACGATTGGGTTCGACGGCGACGGCGGCTCGCCCGGCCGCGATTCCTCCCTCTAGCAGCGCCTTGCGTTCGGCTTCCGGCGCCCGCCCGCCCAGCCAGTACCGCGCGCGCGCGAGCTTCCAGGCCGCCTCGAATTCGCGTGGGTTCTTCTGCAGCCGGTCGGCCCAGATCGCCGCTGCGTCCCGCGCCTTGGCCAGATCCTCTCGCTGGCCATACAAGGCGTCAGGATCGCCGCTCACGGCGGCCTGCAACGGCTCCGCGCCGACAGTGGCCCCGACGAGAGCCCCGTCGATAACATTGAGGAGCTTGGGGTGCAGGGTGGCACGCGATGCACTGGCCGTTGGGCCTGCAATTACGCCGGCGAGCAGGAGGTAGAATACGAGCATGCAGGACATCATTCGACAGCTCCTGACGGAACTGGGTGAGGATCCTTCGCGCGAGGGGCTGCTCGATACGCCGAAGCGAGTGGAGAAGTCGCTTCGCTTCTTGACCCACGGCTACGCCGCCGACGTCGACGCCGTCCTCAACAACGCCTTGTTCACCGTCGATTATAACGAGATGGTGATCGTCAAGGACATCGACTTCTACAGTCTCTGCGAGCATCACCTGCTGCCGTTCTTCGGCAAGTGTCACGTCGCCTACATCCCGCAGGGCCGCGTGCTCGGCCTCAGCAAGATCCCGCGCCTGGTCGAGATCTTCGCCCGCCGCCTGCAGGTGCAGGAACGGCTGACCAACCAGATTGCCGAAACCCTGCGCGAGAAGATCCGCCCGCTCGGCGTCGCCGTCGTGATGGAGGCGTCGCACCTCTGCATGTCGATGCGCGGCGTCGAGAAGCAGAACTCGGTCGCGGTGACGAGCGCCATGCTCGGGGTCTTCCAGCACGACGCGCGGACGCGGATGGAGTTCCTCGACCTCATCAAGCGGCCGGATGCCTCGGAGCGGTCGCTGAAGGCGACGCTGCCGGGGACGGCTTGTGTAAGTGATTGAGGTGATCAGCGGAGCGTTCTACGAATCCCCAACGACCCGCGCGATGCACGCATGTAACCGCGCCACCCCTTCAGTCAACGCCGCGGGCCCCGGCTGCAGGATGTACGTCGACTTGATCTCGTAGATGTGATCGGCGCGCACGGCACTCACGCGATCCCAGCCGGGCCGTTCGACGATCGTCCGCTTCTTCATCGCCTTCCCGCACCATGACGCGATGATGACCTCGGGATCCCGCGCCGCGACCTCGTCGGCGGCCACGATTCGGTTCTTCGCCAGGCTCTCCTTGCGCAATGCGGGAAACAAGGGGTCGCCACCGGCAATCTCCACGAGCTCGTCGACCCAACAGATCCCCGAGATGAGCGGGCTGTCCCACTCTTCGAAGAACACGCGCGGGCGTCGTCCGAGCGCCGCTGCCTTTTCGCGCACGGCGTCGAGGCCGCGCTCGAGGTCGTCGGCGAGATCGGCGGCGCGGTCGCCGCAGCCGACCAGTGCCCCCACCATCCGGATCATCTGAAGGATCTCGGCGATGCTCCGCTGGTTGAAGGTCACGACCGTGTGGCCGCGCCGGATGAGCTCGGCCGCGATATCCGCCTGCAGGTCGGAGAAGGCCAGAATGAGGTCGGGACGGAGCGCCTCGATCTTGTCGAACCGCGCGTTGATGAACGCCGATACCTTCGGCTTTTCACGTGCCTCCGGTGGCCGCACGGTGTACCCGAGATGCCAACAATCCGATCGCCCTGGCCAAGCAGATAGAGCGTCTCGGTGGTCTCTTCGGTCAGACAGACGATGCGCGACGGGTAGCGTGTGCCCACGGTGCCGTAATTATTTCCTGAGCGAGGGCTCAGTGGTGTAGATGTTGCGCATTTCCTTTCCGGTTGAGCTCGCGCTGAATCCCGAGCTCGACTGGAATAACTACCCAAAATTCACAACTTGGCGCGAAAGTCTGCCCGTGGCAGCACTCTTGCCACTCGGAACGCGCGGGAGCCTACTGCGAGGCGAGTTGGATCAACGTACACGTCCGTTTCGGCCAGCACTGACGTGACGCGCGCCGCTTCCTAGCGCGCGAGCAATAGCCGGGAGAAAAAATTTGCCGAAGAGGCTGATGAAGGGCGGAGCTCTGTCCGCCGTGGCGATAGTGTGCGCGTTGGCCGTCAACGCAAGTGGCGTGGGTGCGCAGTCGGCATTGCCGACTGGCTGGTCGTCGAGAGACATCGGTAGTGTTGGCCTCGCTGGAAGCGCGAGCGCCGTATCCGGGACATGGACGATCGACGCCAGTGGCTCCAATATCTGGTCCACTTCGGACGAGTTCAGGTTCGCGTATCAGCAGGTGACTGGCGATCTCGACATCCGCGTGCGGGTGGCGAGCCTCGAGGACGTCGACGACTGGTCAAAGGCCGGCGTGATGATTCGAGAATCGCTAGCCGCGAATTCGCGCAACGCGTTCATGTTGGTCACGCCTGCCGGCACGCGTGGGTTCCAGCGCCGCAGCAGCACGGGCGGTTCGACGACCCGGACGACAGGGTGCTCGGGCACCGCGCCCGTCTGGCTTCGCCTCGTCAGGCAGGGAAATCAGTTCACGGGCTATCAGTCAGCGAACGGCACGTCGTGGACGTCGACCGGGAGCGCGACGATTAGCATGACGTCGTCGGTCTACGTTGGCATGGCCGTCGGCAGTCGCGTCGGATTCGACGTTGGCCACGGCGACGTTCACGAACGTCCAGATTCAGAGTGGCACATCCACGACTGCGCTGCCGGCGCCGTGGGTCAATAGTGACATCGGTAGCCCGGCGCGCGCCGGGTCTGCGACCGCATCTGGCGGCACGTTCACCGTTATCGGCGGCGGTGTGGATATCTGGGACACGTCGGATCAGTTCCAGTTCGTCTACCAGCCCCTGCAGGGAGACGTCGAGGTCATCGCGCGAGTCGCCTCGTTGCAGTATGCCGATACGTGGTCGAAGGCCGGAGTCATGATTCGCGAATCGCTGACCGGCGGATTCGCGACACGTCGCGATGGTCGCGACTGGCACGAAGGGATGGTCAGTTCCCGCGCCGCGCTCGCGACAGGCGGGACAGTCAGAGCTACTCCCTACCTGTCCTCAGCACGGGCTCGGCGCCGGGCTGGGTTCGGCTGGTTCGTGAGGGCGATCTTTTTAGTGCATATCGCTCCACCGACGGCACGACATGGTCGCTTGATGGCTCGGACACTATCACGATGGCGTCGACCGTCTATGTCGGTCTCGCGGTCGTCGAGCAATGACACGTCGCGCGACCGCGACCGCGACGTTCACCAACGTCACTGCTCGCGCCGCCACCACGGGCGGCAACCAGCCACCCGACCGTATCGATCACCAGCCCGGCGGCGAGCGCCAGCTACACCGCACCCGCGACGATGACGGTCACGGCGTCGGCGAGCGATACCGATGGCACGATCAGCAAGGTCGACTTCTACCGAGGGTCGCACCCTCATCGAGTCCGATACGACCAGCCCATACAGCGTGAGCGGACCAATGTCGGCCGCCGGTTCCTATCAGCTGACGGCGATCGCGACCGACAACGACGGTGCCACCACGACCTCGTCGCCCGTCAGCGTGACCGTCAACTCGGCGACCAATCAGGCGCCGTCGGTCGCCTTGTCGTTGCCAGCCTCGGGGGCATCGTTCACGGCGCCCGCGAACATCACCCTGAACGCATCCGCGTCAGACACCGACGGCACGGTCGCGCGAGTCGAGTTCTACCGCGGCTCGACGCTCATCGCGACGGACACCAGCAGCCCGTATTCGGCAGTGTGGAGCGGCGCAACGGCGGGCAGCTACGCGCTGACGGCGCGCGCCTACGACGATGATGGGGCCTCACGCACGTCGACGGCCGTCAACATCACCGTGACGACGGCGACCAACCAGCTCCCGACGGTGTCGGTCACCAGCCCGATCGCCGGCCAGTCGTTCACGGCGCCGGCGTCGCTGACGATTACGGCGGCAGCGAGCGATTCCGATGGGACGATCAGCGGCGTCGACTTCTACGTCGGTACACAATGGTCGGGACCGACACGTCAAGTCCCTACTCCGCGGCGTGGACGAATGTCGCTGCCGGCACCTATTCGCTGACGGCGGTCGCGCGCGACAACTCGGGCGGCACGCGCACGTCGACGGCAATCGCCGTGACCGTCACCGCGGTCGCCCCGACGCCCACGAGGGTCGTGTTCGTGCCTCCACGGATCACGCGACCAACGTCACGTCCTACACGTGGCGCTCTACCGTTCGGCCGATCCGATTACCGGCAGCCCCGTCGCGACGCGCGACCTCGGCAAGCCGACACCGGTCAGCGGCGAAATCTCCGTTGATATCTCGACCCTGGTCAACCCGCTGCCGGCGGGCTCGTACAAGGCCGTGGTGCGCGCGTCAGGTCCCGGAGGGACAACCGCGAGCACGGCGTCGGCAGCGTTCACGAAATAGAGGATCAGCGGGGCAGGCTCAGGGCTCAGGCAGGACCTCGAGGAAGCTTTTCGAAGGTTTTGCTCGACTCCTGGGCCCTGAGCCCTGAGGCGTGCTTTATACTGCGACCATGCGTCGCGCTGGATCCGTTCTCGTTCTCTGCCTCGTCGCTGCTACCGCGCTGCCGGCGAATGCGTTCGCACAGCGCTCCAAAACGACTACGAAGAAGCCTGTCCCGGCGCCGAAGCCCGTGCCCAAGACAGAGCCGGCGGAGGTCACTTGCCCTGAGCAATTGGGAGTGGGCCTCAAGACCAAGGCCAGTTTCTGTTTCGTCCTTGCCGGCAGGGCACCGGCCGACGGCGTGATCGTGACGATTCCGCCGCACACGCAGGCGACGTTGACCTTCGACCTGCACAACCGCCACACCTACTCGGAAGAAGAGATCCGCGCCGGGCGCGGCTTCGCCAAGTACACGGCGGTCATCGGCGTCCTCTCGATGACCGGTGATCTCCTCGGCCGCGGCGCAGTACAGACCGAGTTTCGTAACGTCAAGGATCTCTACGATCGCATCACCGGCGGGGCCGGGCCAGGTGGCACGAAGGCCGTCGCACCGCTCGGCAACGAGCACGTCAGCATCACCATTCCTTCCGGCGTCAATCAAGTGAGCCTGCTCGGGGAAGTCCTCGAAGCCACGACCGCCGCCGGCCGCGAGGTCGCCACCCCAGGCCGCCCCGTCGCCATCGTCAGCAACCTGCAGGTTACGTACGTCGCCGCTCCGCCGCCGCGGAAGCGGTAATTGGTTCGGGGTTCGCGGTTCGTCGTTCGTCGTTCCGGGTTCCAGGTTCGCGGCTACCTCGAACCTCGAACCGCCGAACCCCGAACCCCGAACCCCGAACCCCGAACCAATCACCGCAACGTTCACGTTATGATCAGCACATGGTATTGCGTGACGTTGTCGTCGTCGGTGCAGGGCCGGCTGGGCTGGCCACAGCTATTGCCGCCTCGAAGAGCGGGCTCTCGTGTCAGGTCATCGAGAAGGGCGCGCTCGTCAATTCTCTGCTGCACTACCCGACCGAAATGGTCTTCTTCACGACCCCCGAGCTGATGGAAATCGGGGGCATGCCGTTTGTCAGCCCCTACGACAAGCCAACCAGGCTCGAGGCGCTGCGCTACTACCGCCGCGTGTCGGACGCGTTCAAGCTGGACATCGTCTTCGACGACGCTGTGGTCGCGATGACACGCGACGGCGCAGCTCCCGGAGAGTCCGGGACGTTCGTCGTCGACACCCATTCGGCCCGTGGAGTGCGTCGTTCCGTTCACGGCCGGACGGTTGTCGTCGCGACCGGGGGCGTACGATGTGCCCAACCGCATCGGCGTGCCGGGCGAGGACCTGCCGCACGTGTCGCACTACTACACGCAGCCGCATCCGTTTTTTCGAAAGAAAGTCGTCATCGTGGGCGGGAAGAACTCTGCCGCCGAGGCTGCGCTCGACCTCTACCGCGCCGGTGCCAAGGTCACGATTGTCCACCGCCGCGATGCGATGGGGGATTCCATCAAGTACTGGGTCAAGCCCGATATCGACAATCGCATCAAGGAAGGATCGATTCAGGGCCGCTTCAACACCAACGTCGTCGAGATCCGTCCCACGAGCGTCGTCGTGGAGCGCGCCGGCGTGGTGGAGGAGGTCGACGCGGATGCCGTGTTTCTGCTGACCGGCTACGGATCGGACACGACGCTGCTGCGCAACGCCGGCATCGAGATCGATGCCGTGACCTGCGGTCCCGTATTCGACCCCGAAACGTTCGAGACCAATGTGCCCGGGCTTTACACGGTGGGGGCGATGGTGGCCGGCGTCCAGAGCGGCCGGATCTTCATCGAGAACGGCCGCTTCCACGGCGAGAAGGTGGTCGAAGCGATCGCGGCGCGGCTGAGAGCGTAGACGGCTCTCGGCTCAAGGCTCTGGGCTCTATGCAAGACCTTCGAACACTTGCTACACGACCTTGCCAAAGCCTAGAGCCTAAAGCCGAGAGCCACCCCCTCAGTGTTCCCCGCCCCACTTGTTTTGAGCGACGATCACCTTCATCTCGAGTAACTCGATGAGCGACCGGCAGCGGGCGAGAAGGCCGTCGCGCTCGAGGAGGGCCTGCTTCTCAACCGGTTCCAGCTCGAGGTATTGGGCCAGGGCATTGACGAGATCCTCGTCGGCCATCGTGGCCGGGACCTTGGGATCGACGCCGCGGCCCTTCGGGCTAGGGACGAGGAGCGATTCGAGCCGGCGGCGCGCCAGGCGCATCTCGTCGCGCTCGTCGCCGTTGGCGGGAACTTCCGCAATGCTGTCGACGCGGGCCAGACGGTAGGGACGGCTGTGGTCTTCGTCGAGCACGCGAAACTTCTCGAGCCCCTGCAGGACGATGTTGTAGCGGCCGTCTCCGAGACGCTCGGCGTGGGTAATGAGTCCGGCGCAGCCCACCGGATAGATCGCCGGCCGGCCCTCGTAGTCCTCATCCCAGCCGGGCCTGAGCAGCACCATGCCGATGATGCGATCTTCGGCCAGCGCGTCCGCCACCATGTCGCGATACCGATCCTCGAAGACGTGCAGCGGCAAGAACACGTTCGGGAAAAGGACGACGTTCGGGAGCGGGAAGAGGGGGATGGTGGGTGGCAGCATAGAGCTCACGAGTGCTGATGCTCGATCCGCAGCGGATCCGACACCGCGCTAGTGCACGGTCCTCGTCTTCTTGTCCATGTAGTCCATCAGCACGTACTTGCCGAGCGTCCGCGGCGTCGTGAAGTACGCCTTGCCGCGGCAGATCTCCGCCACCTTCTGGACGAAGCTGACGAGGTCGTGATCGCTCGCCAGCATGAACGTGTTGATCAGGATGCCGGCCTTGCGGCACGCGGCCACCTCGTCGAAGGTTTCGGACACGATGAAGGGATCGAGTCCGAACGCGTTGCGGTAGATGCGGCCGTCGGGCCGGGTGAGCGCCGAGGGCTTGCCATCGGTGATCATGATGATCTGCTGCATGTCCTTGCGCTGCCGTTCGAGGAGCCGCCGCGCCAGGCGCAGGCCTTCGCGGGTGTTGGTGTAGTACGGGCCGACGTGCACGCGCGCGAGCTGGCTGAGCGGAATTTCTTCGGCCGAGTCGTGGAACAGCACGACCTGGAGGGCGTCGCCCGGATACTGCAGGCGGATCAGGTTCGCGAGCGCCAGCGCGACACGCTTGGCGGGCGTGAAGCGGTCTTCGCCGTAGAGGATCATGCTGTGGCTGCAATCGAGCATGAGGACGGTCGCGCACGAGCTCTGGTACTCGCCCTGGACGACCATCAGATCCTCGTAGTCGACCTCGACTGCTGGTCCGCCGACGCTCTGCTGCCGCCTGACGGCGTTGAGGATGGTGCTGCTGGCGTCGATGTTCATCGTGTCGCCGAACTCGTACGACTTGGGCGCGCCGCTGGCCTCGATGCCGGTGGACATCTCGCGCGTGTCGTGGCGGCCGAGGCTGCTCTTGCCGATGGACCCGAGCAGATCCCGCAGCGCCCGGTAGCCGAGGAAGTCGAGGCTCTTGTCGGTGATCTCGAAGCGCACATTGCTCTCGGGGCCGCCCTGCCCGCCGCCCTGGCCTTCGCGGCCTTGCGGTTGGCCGTGCCCTGGCTTTCGGGTGACCCGGTGAGATACCCCTGATGCTGCAGCTTCTCGATGATCCGCCGGATGAGATCGTCGAGGCGTTCTTCGGCGTCCTCGGCTTGCTGCCAATCCTTGCCGAGCATCTTCTCGAGCGTCTCATCCGAGAGCATGCCGCCGTTGAGGATTGCCTCCAGGATGGCGTCGTGCAGCGACTGCATCGAGTGCCCGGGCTCGTCGTCATCGTCGTACGGCAGTCCGTACGGGCTCTCGAAGCCGCTCGAGAGCAGCATGTCGGAGAGCCGGGAGAGCAGGTCCTCGAGATCGATATCGTCGAGGTCGTCGCCGGTGAACTTGGAGTAGCGATACTTCATTAGCTTCCGCGACGGCTTCCAGCTTCCGGCTCCAGTTCCTAGCTGGAGACCGGAGCTGAGCCGAAGCTTTCAGTTGTAGTACTTCTTTTTGTTGCCCGGCACCTGGCCTGGCAGCTGGATGTCGCGCTCGATCATCTGTTCGGGCGTCACGCCGCGCGGCGCGCGGCGTGGGGGCTCCGCGCCCTGGTATTGGAACTCTTCCGAGCGGCTGATCTTCTTCTGTGCGTAGAGGCCTTCGAGCATGAAGTCCACGGCCGAGGCCATGAGCGGCGCTGGAGCGCCTGTCTCGACGCCGGCGTGGGCGGCGAGCTCGCGCACGCCTTGCACCTGCGCGACCCGTGTCAGCAGTTCGGCCGCCGGGAGCGAGTCGTCGATCTGGAGCGTGCCGCCGAGGTCGAACCACTCGATGACCTGCTTGAGGTCCACACCGGCGAAATAGCCGCCGAAGACGTTGCCGACCGCGGCGCGGATGATATCGCGCGCGACGTTGTCGGCGCCGCGGAGCTCACCCTCGTACTCGAGCTCGAACTTGCCGGTGATTGCCGGCAGCGCGGCGTAGATGTCGGTGATCCGGGGAACGATCACCGGCTCGGCGGCGAGGAGGCATCGGCGCTCGGCGCTCGAGACGACGTTCTCGAGCAGCGAGATGGGCAGGCGCTGGCTGACGCCGGAGCGCTTGTCGATCTTCTGATCCTGCCGGGCCTGGAACGCCACTTCCTCGACCACCTCGCGTACGAACGCCGGCACGGTCAGCGGGCAGCCGTCGCGCTCGACCCAGGCTTCCTGCGCCGTGATCGCCATCGCGTGCTGCCGCGTGGCGGGGTAGTGGGTGCGGATTTCCGAGCCGATGCGGTCCTTGAGCGGCGTGATGATCTTGCCGCGCGCCGTGTAGTCTTCCGGGTTGGCGCTGAAGACCAGCATGACGTCGAGCGGCAGCCGCACGGGGTAGCCTTTGATCTGGACGTCGCCTTCCTGAAGGATGTTGAAGAGGCCGACCTGCACCTTGCCGGCCAGATCGGGCAGCTCGTTGACCGCGAACACACCGCGATTGGCGCGCGGCAGCAGCCCGTAGTGCATGGTCAGCTCGTCGGAGAGCTGCAGGCCGGCGCGCGCGGCCTTGATCGGGTCGAGGTCGCCGATGAGATCGGCGATCGTGACGTCCGGCGTCGCGAGCTTCTCCACGTAGCGCGCGTCGCGGTCGAGCCACGCGATCGGCAGGCCGTCGCCGGCCTCCCGGATGCGTGCGCGACACGACGAGCAGAGCGGCGCCAGCGGGTCATCATGAATCTCGCAGCCCGGGACGACCGCGATCGCCTCGTCGAGCAGACCGACGAGCGCGCGCAGGATGCGGCTCTTGGCCTGTCCGCGCAAGCCGAGCAGGATGAAATTGTGGCGCGACAGAATCGCGTTGACGATCTGCGGCACGACCGTGTCGTCGAAGCCGATGATCCCCGGAAAGAGCGGCGCGCGCGAGCGCAGGCGCTCGATCAGATTGCCGCGGATCTCGTCCTTGACGCTGCGCCGCAGGATCCGGCCGGCGGCCACCTCCGTGCGCAGCTCACCGAGTGTCGCGGGCCGAGAGGCCGTGGAAGATGAACGTGGGACCGGGGAAGACATGTCTGGATCTTACATCGGGCTCATACCGGGGCCCTGCTAAGATGAGTGGCTTGGCCGAGTTTTCTCCGCCCGGGCTGGCCCGGCCGCTCGTCTTCGCCCACCGCGGCGGCGCCGCGCTCCGGCCCGAGAACACGATGGTGGCGTTCGACCACGGGCTGTCGCTCGGTGCCGACGGCGTCGAGCTCGACGTCCACCTCTCACGCGACGGCGTCGTCGTCGTACACCACGACGACACGCTCGATCGGACTACGAGCGCGCACGGACCGATCGCCGCACGCACTGCCGATGAGCTCGCGGCGGTCGATGCCGGTTATCGCTTCACACCGGACGCGAAAGCCGCGGCGCCCCAGTATCCGTTTCGCGGACAGCAGATCGGCATCCCCCGTTTGCGGGCAGTGCTCGAACGTCATCGCCAGGCGCGCGTCATCATCGAACTGAAGACACCGGAAGCGGAGCTCGCACACCGTACGATCGACGACGTGCGCGCCGCCGGCGCGCTCGAGCGCGTCGTGCTTGGATCTTTCCACTGGCGGGCGCTCAACGCCGCGCGCCACTACGAGCCGCGCATCCCGACCGGCGCCGCGAGCGAGGAGACGCGGTGGGCGCTCTACCGATCCCGCTTGCGCTGGCCGCTGGGCCGAACGAAGTACCGGGAGTTCCAGGTGCCCGAACGGGCGGGGACAACGGTGGTCGTCACGCCGCAGTTCATCGCCCACGCCCACCGTGCCGGCTTGCCAGTTCGAATCTGGACTGTAGACGATCGGGCTGACATGCTCCGGCTCCTCGAGTGGGGCGCCGACAGCGTGATCAGCGACCGCCCAGACATTGCCGTCCCGGCCGTGCGCGAATGGGCCAGCGGGGTCAGACCGGGTCAAACCGGGGTCAAACCCTGGTCTGACCCTGACCTGACCCCGGTCTGACCCCGTCAGCGGGCGGCGAGGGTCGCGGCGGTGGTGAATGTTGGTTCGATGTCGACGGGGACGCCCGTCAGCCGGTCGAGCACCTGCTGGACTGGAGGCCGGACGATGCCGAGGGTGTCGATGAGGGCCTTGGCCTTCTGGTAGCTGCCCTCGGATTGCAGCGTCATGATGTCGCGCGTCAGGGAGGTCACGGCCGCGACCATCTTCGGTTCGTCGACCGTGAATCGGCCGTCGGCCGCCCACCACGAACGCGCCCTGATCGAGGAAGTAATTGAGCTGGATGGCGATGCCGCGGCCGTGCGCCTCGTTGATGCCGAAGCGGATCGAGCGGAACGACGATGCGAGGAACGTCGTGTACATCGTGCGCGCAATCTCCTTGTCGATCTTGCCCTGGCCGGCGAGCTGCGCCAGCGCCCAGAGGCCGGAGACATCAGCCTTCGCTTCTTCGATCGCGCTGTAGGTTTCCTTGAGCTCCTGGCGCACGGTCGTCTGACGTCCGGCGACGGTGATGTTGTGCGGCCCGAGGCCGTGCATGAGCTCGTGCATCAGGATGTGCGTGAAGAAGGCGTCGAAGGCGACGTTCTTCTGCTGCGCGTCGGGCAGCGCCACCTTGGCAATCGGCTCCAGCACCATGCGGAACTTGGCCTCCTGCACGTTCTTCAGCATCACGCGCTTGGTGCCCTTTTCCTTCACGACGCGCTCGTCGTTCGGCAGGTTGAACGCCGCCGTCTGCACGCCGCGATTGGCGTCGCCGGCGGTGAAGACGACGTTGACGACCTTGATCGGCGCGAGCGCGCCGAGCTTTGGATTCCGGAGCGCGGGTTCGATTGGGAGCGCGTTCTCGAGCCCCTGCAGCTCGCCGCCGAACACCTGCAGCTTCTTCGTCTCGACATCGTCGCGGATCGTGATGAAGGCCTCGAATGCCGCCTTGAAGTTGAACCACTCGTCTTCGTAGACCTCGTACGGGCCGATGGTCGGCTCGATTGAGGCATCGAGCTCCATCCAGGCGACGTCGCTCGCGTAGTAGTCGTTCGAGATGAAGGCGTCGGCGCGGCTGGTCAGGAACGCCTTGAGGGTCGGCTGGGTGGTGAGCTGGGCGGCTTCTCTCAGCAGCGATGCGGCCAGCGCGAGCTCGCCTTGGTACTCGATCGAATAGGGCACGGACACGAAGCGGCCGTCAGGACCGCGGCGGATGGTCGTGAAGAATCCGGTTGCCGCCATCTTGGCGCTGCCGGTGAGTGAATCGATCCATTTCTGGATCTCTTCCTTGGTGGCGCCCGCCGGATAGAAGTTGGCGGCCTCCGGCTTGGCGGGCGCACCGGGGATGAAGGGCGAGTTGTGATCGAGCCGCGACCAGGGGCCCTTATTGATCAGGAAGTAATGCAGCGCATCGGCCGCGCCCGTGGCCTTGACTGCCTGGCGCGCGAGCGTCTCGAGCATGGCCTCGTTACCGGACCAGACCTGGCGCAGAAAGAGGCCGTCCATGATGCGCGCCGCCTCGACGAGCCGCGCGAGCGCTTGCCGCTCGTTGTCGGGCAGGGCCGCAATGTCGGCGCCGATGTCGACCGGCGCGAAGCGCGCGGTCATGGTGCGTAATGGCGATGCTGGAGCGGCAGCGGTTGCCGCGGGCGGGGCAGTGGACTCCTTCACGGGTGTATCTCCGGTGCAGGCCGCGACGGCGGCCAGGATGATGACGGGAGCAAGGGCGTGCTTGTATTTCATGTCTGAAATCTCAGAAGGGAGGCAAAGGTAACGGGGATCGTCACACGCATCAGCGGATTCGATATGATGCGTGCGTTTTTGGCATGCTCTCAGCCGCGCCTCTCCGCTTCTCCGTTTCCGTGCTCGTCCCGCGCTACAATAAGAGGATTGTAATCCCGACGAAGTTTCGAGAGAGAGAAGGCTTAGACCCCCATGAAAAACGTCGCGCCGCGTGACGCCTCCGAGATCGAGGCGATCGAACAACGGGAATGGCTCGAATCGCTCGACTACGTCGTCCAGCAAGGCGACCGGGGGCGCGTCCAGCGGCTGCTGGCATCGCTCCGGCACCGTGCCCGGTCGGCGGGCGTCTCGCTGCCGTTCACGGCTGAGACGGCCTACGTCAACACGCTGCGTCCCGCCGATGAAACTCCGCTGCCGGGCAGCCAGGAGATCGAGCGCCGCATCAAGAGCCTCGTGCGCTGGAACGCGATGGCGATGGTCGTGCGCGCCAATCGGTTGTCGGATGGGATCGGCGGACACATCTCGACCTTCGCGTCGGCGGCGACGCTCTACGAGGTCGGGTTCAACCATTTCTTCCGCGCCCGGAGTCAGGACAGCGAAGGCGACCTGGTGTACTTCCAGGGCCACGCCTCGCCCGGCATCTACGCGCGCGCGTTTCTCGAGGGCCGGCTGTCGGTCGAGAAGCTGCACAACTTCCGCCAGGAGCTCGCCGAGGGCGGGGGGCTGTCGTCCTATCCGCACCCGTGGCTGATGCCAGACTTCTGGCAGTTCCCGACGGTGTCGATGGGGCTCGGCCCGATCATGTCGATCTACCAGGCGCGGTTCAACCGCTACCTCGAGGATCGCGGGCTGCGCAAGGCGTCGAACACCAAGGTCTGGGCCTTCCTCGGCGACGGCGAGACCGACGAGCCCGAATCGCTCGGCGCGATCAGCCTCGCGGCGCGCGAGAAGCTCGACAACCTGATCTTCGTCATCAACTGCAATCTTCAGCGCCTCGACGGTCCGGTCCGCGGCAACGGCCAGATCGTGCAGGACCTCGAAGCGATCTTCCGCGGCGCCGGGTGGAACGTCATCAAGGTGCTGTGGGGCAGCGACTGGGATCCGCTGCTGGCGGCCGATCACGACGGCCTGCTCGCGAAGCGGATGGGCGAGATCGTCGACGGCCAGTATCAGAAGTACACCGTCGAGTCCGGCGCCTACCTGCGCGAGCATTTCTTCGGCGCCGACCCGCGCCTGCTCGAGATGGTCAAGCACCTGTCCGACGATCAGCTCAAGAAGCTGCGGCTCGGCGGGCACGATCCCGTCAAGGTTTACAACGCTTATAAGGTCGCGGTCGAGACCAAGGGGCAGCCGACGGTCGTGCTCGTGCGGACGATCAAGGGCTACGGCCTCGGCGAGGCGGGTGAAGGCAAGAACGTCACGCATCAGCAGAAGAAGATGAACGAAGCCGACCTGCGCACGTTCCGGGCGCGCTTCGGCATTCCCATCTCGGACGAGGCCGTCTCCGACGCGCCGTTCTATCGTCCGCCGGACGACAGCCTCGAACTCCAGTACCTGCGCGAGCGCCGCAAGGCACTCGGCGGCTTCATGCCGACCCGAGCCGTGCGGTCCGAACCGCTCAACGCTCCGCTCGAGCCGCTCTTCGAAGAGTTCGCCGCCGGCACCGAGGGCCGCAAGGCCTCGACGACGATGGTGTTCGTGCGGATTCTTGTCGAAGCTCCTGCGCGACAAGGAGATTGGCGACCTCATCGTGCCGATCGTCCCCGACGAGGCGCGCACCTTCGGGATGGAGGCGCTCTTCCGTCAGGTCGGCATCTACTCGCACGTCGGCCAGAAGTACGAGCCGGTCGACATGGACACGCTCCTCTATTACAAGGAAGCGCAGGACGGGCAGATTCTCGAAGAGGGCATCACCGAGGCCGGATCGATGTCGTCGTTCATCGCCGCAGGCACGGCGTACGCGACCCACGGCATCAACACGATTCCCTTCTTCATCTTCTATTCGATGTTCGGCTTCCAGCGCGTTGCCGACCTCATTTGGGCCGGCGCCGACTCCCGCACGCGCGGGTTCGTGCTCGGGGCGACGGCCGGCCGGACCACGCTCGCCGGCGAGGGGTTGCAGCACCAGGACGGCCACAGCCACGTGTTCTCGGTCTCGGTGCCCAACTGCATTTCGTACGACCCGGCGTTCGCCTACGAGCTCAGCGTCATCATCCAGGACGGCATCCGCCGGATGTACAAGAACCAGGAGAGCATCTTCTACTACCTGACGGTGATGAACGAGCAGTACGAGATGCCGCCGATGCCCGCCGGAGCGAAGGACGGCATCCTCAAGGGCCTGTATCGCTTCAGCACCGCGAGCAATCCCAAGGCGAAGCTCAAGGCGCAGCTCCTCGGGAGCGGTGCCATCCTGAACGAAGTGATCTCGGCGCAGAAACTGCTCGAGAAGTATGGCGTCGCGGCCGACGTCTGGAGCGTCACGAGCTACCAGGAGCTCTATCGCGACGGACACGCGTGCGAGCGCTGGAACATGCTGCACCCGACCGAGACAGCCGCGCGTGCCCTACGTCACGCAGTGCTTCAAGGACGCGGCCGGCGTCATCATCGCGGCCTCGGACTATCTGAAGATCCTGCCCGACTCGCTCGACCGCTGGCTGCCGCGGCGCGTGCGCTCGCTCGGCACCGACGGCTTCGGGCGCAGCGAGGACCGTACCGACCTGAGGAACTTCTTCGAAGTCGACGCGCGCTTCGTGGCGCTCGCGACGCTCGCCGAACTGGCGCAGGACGGCCAGCTCGATCGCAGCGTGGTCGCGCAGGCCATCAAGGACTTCGGCATCGACGCCGAGAAGGCGAACCCGACGACGGTGTGACAATGCTGATTGCCGAATGCTGACGTGAAGGCAGAACGGACGTTTCGCGCTGCAGGGCCAGAGCTGACAGCTAAAGCAAAGGACAATGCCTACCGATTTCACCCTTCCAGAACTCGGCGAGAACATCGCCGGCGGCGACGTCGTGCGCGTGCTCGTAGCGGCCGGCGACAGCGTGACGAAAGATCAGCCGGTGCTCGAGCTCGAGACCGACAAAGCGACGATTGAGGTGCCCTCGTCGGTGAGCGGCACCGTGCGGGAAGTGAAGATCAAACAGGGCGAGCGGGTGAAGGTCGGGCAGGTCATCCTGACCCTCGACAACGGCGCCGCCCCGGGCAAGGACACTGGCAAAGACGTCGCGGGCGAGAAGCCCAAGCCACAGCCGGTCGGGGCCGCGGAAGAGGGTGGGCTCAGTCAGGAGATGCCCGGCGCCGCGACGGCCCAGCCCGTGCCTGCGCCCGTTCCCGCTCCCGCACCGGAACCCAAGCCGAAGCGCGGCGAGGTCGTCGATATCAGGGGCGGCGCCCGCGCGCACTCAGGCGCCGCCGCCGGCGGAGGTGGAACCCCAAGGGCCAGCCGCGCCGGCCGCACCGTCCGTGCGCCGTCTCGCGCGCGAGCTCGGCGTCGACATCCGCCGCGTCGCCGGCAGCGGACCGGCCGGCCGCATCAGCCTCGACGATGTGCAGGCCTACGTGCGAAACGCCTTGGCCGGGGGGATTCCCGCCAGTGCGCCGTCATCGCTGCCCGACTTCACCAAGTGGGGCGAGGTCGAGCGCAAGCCGATGAGCAACATCCGGCGCAAGACGGCAGAGCATCTGTCGAGCGCCTGGAACACCATCCCGCACGTCACGCAGCACGACAAGGCGGACATCACCGCGCTCGAGGCCCTGCGCAAGCAGTACAGCCCGCAAGCCGAGAAGGCCGGCGGCAAACTGACGATGACGGCGATCGCGCTCAAGATCGTCGCCGCGGCGCTGCGCAAGTTCCCGCAGTTCAACTCGTCGATCGATGTCGCGCGCAACGAGATCGTCTACAAGAAGTCGATCCATGTCGGCGTCGCCGCCGACACCGAGCGCGGCCTGCTCGTGCCCGTGATTCGCGACGTCGATCGCAAGGGGATCATCCAGCTCGCCGCCGAGCTCGGCGCCGCCTCCGACAAGGCCAGGGCCGGCAAGCTCTCGCTCGACGACATGCAGGGCGGCGGGTTTACGATTACCAACCTCGGCGGCATCGGTGGCACGTCGTTCACGCCGATCGTCAATTGGCCCGAGGTCGCGATCCTCGGCATCTCACGCGGCGCGCGCGAGCCCGTCTTCGTCAACGGTGCGTTCGAGCCGCGGCTGATGCTGCCGCTGTCGATGTCCTACGACCACCGCGTCATCGACGGCGCCGACGCGGCGCGCTTCCTGCGCTGGGTGGCGGAGGCGTTCGAGCAACCCTTTGTGATGTCGCTGTAGCAAACGAGCACTGTTGCCGTCACGAGACCGTCACGATGACCACGATGGTACGATGCACACGATGAGATCCTGTGTTGTTGGTTTCATCGTGTCCATCGTGTCATCGTGCCCTTCGTGCGAGGATCGTCCAATCGTCAGGTAGTTCAGACTCAACCCTTCGGACCCTATGTCTGCTTCCACTCAACTCGTCGTCATCGGCGCCGGCCCCGGCGGATATGCGGCCGCCTTCTACGCCGCGGATCGCGGCATGAAGGTCGCGCTCGTGGACCCGTCGCCCAATCCTGGCGGCGTCTGCCTCTATCGCGGCTGCATCCCGTCGAAGGCGCTGCTGCACGTCGCCAAGGTCGTCAACGAGGCCAAGCACGCCTCTGCGTGGGGCGTGACGTTCAGCGCGCCGGCGATCGAGATCGACAAGGTGCGCGCGTTCAAGGACAAGGTCGTCACGCAGTTGACCGGCGGCGTCGGCCAGGTCGCCAAGCTGCGCAAGATCGAGTACCTCCAGGGTACGGCCGCCTTCCGCGACGCGCGCTCGCTCGACATCACGAAAGCGGACGGCACGACCAGCACGCTCGCCTTCGAGCATGCGGTGATCGCTACCGGGTCGAGACCGACGACCGTCCCCGGCCTCTCGATCGACGACCCGCGCGTGATGGACTCGACGGCCGCGCTCGACGTGCCCGACGTGCCGAAGTCGCTGCTCGTCGTCGGCGGCGGCTACATCGGGCTCGAGCTCGGGAGCGTCTACGCCGCCCTCGGCTCGAAGGTCACCGTGGTCGAGATGACGGACGGTCTCCTGCCCGGCGCCGACCGCGATCTCGTCAACATCCTCGCCAAGCGGGTCAACGCGATCTGCGAAGCCGTGCTGCTGAACACGAAGGTGGCATCGGTCAAGCCCGCCAAGGACGGCGTCACCGTCACGTTCGAGGGGCAGCTGCCTGAAGGCATGGCGAACGAGCGCACGTTCGATCGCGTGCTCGTGTCGGTCGGCCGGCGCCCGAACTCCGCCGTCCCTGGGCTCGACAAGACGCGCGTCAAGGTCAACCCAAAGGGCTTCATCGAGGTCGACCCGGCGCGGGCGACGGCCGAGCCGACGATCTACGCCATCGGCGACGTGGTGGGGGAGCCGATGCTCGCGCACAAGGCATCGCACGAAGCGCGGGTGGCGATCGACGCCATCCTCGGCGAGCGCGTGGCGTTCGAGCCGGAAGCCATCCCGGCCGTCGTCTTCACCGATCCCGAAGTTGCGTGGTGCGGTCTCACGGAAAACGAAGCCGCGAAGCAGAAGCGTGAGGTCGTCGTGACGCGCTTCCCGTGGGGTGCCTCGGGCCGAGCCATCACGCTCGACCGCACCGACGGCATGACCAAGCTCATCATCGATCCGCAATCCGAACGCGTCCTGGGCGTCGGCATCGTCGGCCCTGGCGCCGGCGAGCTCATCGCCGAAGCAGTGCTCGCAGTCGAAATGGGAGCGTCGGCCGCCGATCTCAAGCTGACCATCCACGCCCACCCGACACTCTCGGAAACCGTGATGGAGGCGGCCGAAGTGTTCTTCGGCGAGTCGACGCACGTTTATAAGCCTAAAAAGAGATAGGCTCAGGGCCCATGGCTCAGGGCTCAGGCAAACCCTTCGAACTCTTACTCGAAGTTCTTGCTTGAGCCTTGAGCCCTGAGCCCTGAGCCCTGTCTGCCAGTCGCCTCGCCCTCGCAAATACTGCATCCATCATCGCTGGTGTCAGCCGGCCGGTGTTCGTGTTCTGACGGCTCGGGTGGTAGGAGCCGATCACCACGTATCCGTCGATCTCGTACGCCGCGTCGTGACCGAAGGGTGGCCGTGGGCGCACGACGATCCCGCGGTCTGCGAGCAGGCGCCAGGCGCTGTCGAAGGCGATCCGGCCGAGGGCGAGGATGACCGCCACGCGCGGCAGCGCCGCGACTTCTGCCACCAGATGGGCATGGCAGACGGCGATCTCGTCGGGCGTCGGCTTGTTGTCGGGCGGCGCGCAGCGCACCGCGGCGGCGATGAACGCGTCGGTGAGGATCAGGCCGTCATCCGCGCTCTGGGAGGTGGCGATGTTGGCAAAGCCGTGCGCGTGCATGGCGCGCATCAGGAAATCTCCGGAGCCGAGCCGACCGTCGCCTGTGAAGACGCGTCCCGTGCGGTTGGCGCCGTGCGCTGCGGGCGCGAGGCCGAGGACGAGAACCCGCGCCTGCGGGTCGCCAAAGCCCGCGACTGGGCGTCCCCAATAGGTTTCATGCCGGTAGGCCGCGCGCTTCTCGGCGGCGACGGCCTGGCAGTAGGTGCGCAAACGGGCGCACTGGTTGCAGCTGATGATTTGCTGTCTGACGTCGGCGAGCGTTGCTGTCACGACACCACCACGATGTTCGCGAAGCTCACGATGCTCACGAAGTAAGTACCGATTTGTTCTTCGCGATCCTCGTGAGCTTCGTGCCCATCGTGAGTGGGCGTCCGTGCACAGCGTGAGTGGTCGTCCGTGCCTGAGGGCCGGCTTTACTGCACTGCTGCTTCGTAGGACTGCGTCTGCTCGTGGGCATGGTACGAGCTGCGCACGAGCGGGCCGGATTCGCAGTGGCCGAATCCCATCTCGAGCGCCAGCCGCTTCAGCTCGGCGAACTCCGCCGGCGTGTAGTACCGCACCATGGGGAGGTTGGCGAGCGACGGGCGGAGGTACTGCCCGATGGTGACGATCTGGCATCCCGCTGTGCGCAGGTCGCGGAGCGTGGCGACGACTTCGTCCCACTCTTCGCCGAGCCCGACCATGAGCCCCGATTTGGTCGGAATCGAAGGCGCGTAGGTCCGCGAGCGATCGAGCACCTGGAGTGCGCGGTCGTAGCGGCCGCCGGGCCGTGCCGTGCGATACAGCCGGGGCACGGTCTCGATGTTGTGGTTGAGCACGTCGGGCCGCGCATCGAGCACGATGCGCAGCGCCGACTCGTCGCCCTTGAAATCGGGAATGAGTACCTCGAGCCGGCACGACGGGATCCGGGCCCGGGTCTCGGCGATCGTGCGCGCGAAGTGTGACGCGCCGCAATCCGCAAGGTCATCGCGGTCGACTGAGGTGATGACGACGTAGTCGAGGGCCAGCGTGGCGATAGCGCTGCCGACCTTGACGGGCTCGTCGGCGTCAGGCGGCTTTGGGGTCCCATGCGTGACGTTGCAGTATCCGCACGACCGCGTGCAGGTGTCGCCCAGAATCATGAAGGTCGCGGTGCCGTGGTTCCAGCACTCGCCGATGTTGGGGCAGTTGGCTTCCTCGCAGACCGTGTGGAGCCCGAGCGACCGCATGAGGCCCTTGAGCCGCTGATAGTTCTCCGACCCCGGCGCGCGCACCTTCAGCCAGTCGGGCTTGGGCTGGCGCGGCGCTTCCGGCGCGAGCGGCTCGCGTTTCTTGCGGCCACGGATGAAGTTCAGAGGGGCGACGGGCATTCAGCTTTTATTATACTTGCCGCTATGACTCCCCTTGCGATTACCTGGTTCGGACACTCCACTTTCGTCATCGTTACACCCGGCGGCAAGCGCATCGTCACCGACCCGTGGCTCGAGGGTAATCCGAAGTGCCCGCCGGGGGCCCGGATCGACAAGGCTGACCTGATCCTGCTGTCCCACGGGCACTCCGACCACACCGGCGATGCCGTGAGCGTCGCCCGGGCCACCGGGGCGCCCGTCGTCGCGATCCACGAGCTGTCGGTGTGGCTCCAGCAGAAGGGTCTGCAGAACGTGAAGGGGATGGGGATTGGCGGGACGATCACCGTCGCGGGGCTCGAGATTTCGATGACGCCGGCCGTCCACAGCAGCAGCGTGATCGAGAACGACGCCATCGTTTATCTCGGGCAGCCAGCCGGTTTCGTGGTGCGCATGGAGGATCGCCGCGCGTTCTACTTCGCCGGCGACACGGCGCTCTTCGGCGACATGCGCCTCATCGCCGAGGAGCACGCGCCCGAGATCGCGTTCCTGCCGATCGGCGATCACTACACCATGGGGCCTGACGCCGCCGCGCGCGCGTGCAAGCTGCTGCTGGTCCGGCAGGTCGTCCCGATGCACTACGGCACCTTCCCGATCCTGACCGGAACGCCGGAGCGCCTGAAGGAACTCGTCGAACCGGGCGTGGACGTGCTGGTGCTGAAGCCGGGAGAGACGGCGCAGTAGCTATCAGCTGTGAGTAAACGACCAACCCGGGGCGTGGCTCGGTCGTCTGAGAGCTGACAGCTGAAAGCTGAGAGCTAAAAGCCATGTCCTCCGACTTCCGCTAGTGGCTCTGCGCGATGACTGACGCCGCGGACGGCACCGCCCTCGCCGGGGCCACGGATCACGCGGCCACAGACCTACGGCCGCGGACAACACGGACAACACGGAACGACGCTGCGGAGGGTCGATGGGATCGATAGCTGTTGCCTGCTACAAGCCTCGGCCGGGATGCGAACAAGCCCTCGCTGCGCTCGTGCGCGAGCACCTGCCGCCGCTGCGGGACCAGGGACTCGTCACCGCGCGCGAGTCGATCGTCATGCGCACCGCGGACGGCACGATTGTCGAAGTGTTCGAGTGGGTGTCACGGGAAGCGATCGCCGGTGCCCACACGAACCCCGTCGTCCTCGATTTGTGGAAGCGCTTCGAGGCGGTGTGCTCGTTCGAGACGCCGTCGAACATTCCAGAATTTCAGAACATGTTCGCGCACTTCGAGGCGCTGTGATTCGGTGGTATCGAGGCCACCGGTGGCCGATGCGCCTGTGCGGCGAAGGCAGAATCACGTCGCGATTTGACCGCTGTCCCGCGATTCCAGTACAGTGACGCCCATGCACGCCGTCTCGGGGCGCGGGTTCGTCTTTACCAGCATTACCGGCCTGGTCAGGCCGGAGGCTCGCTGCGGGTAGACCCGGACGGTAGGAACTTAGGTGTTCGCCACGGCCACTGCCCAACTGGGTGGTGGCCGTTTTTTTTGAGTCTGAGCTGGTTCAGGGTTCAGGGTTCAGGGTTCAGCGTTCGGGTTCGTGGTTCTCGGTTCGGTGCACAACACATCCGTCCGAACCCGAACCATGAACACTGACCTGAACGTTGAACGCTGAACCCTGAACCCTGAACCCTGAACCCGGAACCAGTAACAATCGGTTAGAACAGGAGCGAGTATGAAGATCGGATTTCAGGGCGCCGTGGGCGCGTATAGCGAGACGGCGGCGCAGCGGGCGTGGCCGGGGTCGGAGACGGTGGCGCTCGATCGCTTCGAGGACGTATTCGAGGCGGTGGCGTCGGGGCGGACGTCGCATGGCATCCTGCCGGTCGAGAACTCGATCGGCGGCAGCATCCATCGCAACTACGATTTGCTGCTCGAGCACGACCTGCCGATCGTGGCCGAGACCGAGCTTCCGGTCGTCCACAACCTCCTGGCGCTGCCGGGGACATCGATTCAGGCCGTCCGGCGGGTGTTTTCGCACCCGCAGGCGCTCGCGCAGTGCGAGATGTTCCTGCACACGCTGCCGGGCATCGAGATCGTCGCCACCTACGACACCGCGGGCAGCGCCCGGATGATCAAGGACGGCAACCTTACCGACACGGCAGCGATCGCCTCGCTGCGCGCGGCTGAGTTCTTCGGGCTCAGCATCCTGCAGGAGGGGATTCAGGACTACGCGGACAACATCACCCGCTTCCTCCTCATTGGCCGCGACGGCAAGCCGCTCGCGACACCCGACAAGACGACGCTGGCGTTTGCGCTGCACAACGGGCCGGGGGCGCTCTTCAAGGCGCTGAGCGTCTTCGCGCTGCGCGACATCGACATGACCAAGCTCGAGTCGCGCCCGGCGCGGGGGCGGCCGTGGGAGTACGTCTTCTACGCCGATCTCTCAGCCGGCCGGGAAGAGCTGCGCTGCGGGCGGGCGATCGTGCATCTCGCCGAGTTCGCGCGCTGGGTCAAAACGCTGGGCTCGTATCCCCATGCGCAGCCGCTGGCCCCCGTGGGTGAGAAAGTGGCCGATAAAAACGCTTAGTCGATAAGCGTAGTTTATGCAAAATGTAACATTATAATCTTGACTGATTAGACGGGCATGTCCTACGGTAGAGGACATGTCCGGTTCGCAGATAAGGGTCAGCGGCCTCAGCGGCAGCCATCGTGCCCCCGCCCGCGCCATGCTCAAGGCCGTCGGGTTCACGGACGACGACCTGCGGAAGCCCCTCGTCGGGATCGCCAATACCTGGATCGAAATTGGTCCGTGCAACCTGCACCTGCGCCGCCTGGCGGTGGCGGTGAAGGACGGCGTCCGCGCCGCCGGCGGGACGCCGATGGAGTTCAACACCGTCTCGGTGTCGGACGGCATCACCATGGGCACCGAGGGCATGCGGATGTCGCTCGTCAGCCGCGAGGTCATCGCGGACTCGATCGAGCTCGTCGCGCGCGCCAACATGTTCGATGCGCTCGTGATTCTGGTCGGCTGCGACAAGACGATTCCCGGTGCCGCGATGGCGCTCGCCCGGCTCGACATCCCCGGCCTCGTTCTCTATGGCGGCTCGATCGCCCCCGGCCGGTGGCAGGGCAAGGACGTCACCATCCAGGACGTGTTCGAGGCCGTGGGCGCGTTCGACTGCGGGAAGCTCGGGGCGGAGGAGTTCGCCGCGCTCGAGAACGCGGCCTGCCCGGGCGCCGGCGCCTGTGGCGGCCAGTTCACCGCCAACACCATGGCCACCGCCTGCGAGTTCCTCGGCCTCTCGCCGTTTGGCAGCGCGACTGTCCCGGCGATGAACGCGAACAAGGACGATGTGTCGCGACAGGCGGGCGCGCTGGCCGTCGACCTCTTGAAGCGCGGCCTGCGGCCGCGGCAGATTCTGACCCCGGCCGCGTTCGAAAACGCTATCGCCGCCGTCGCCGCGACCGGCGGCTCGACCAACGCCGTGCTGCACCTGATGGCTATCGCCAAGGAGGCGGGCGTTCCGCTCAGCCTCGAGGACTTCGACCGCATCAGCGCGTCGGTGCCGCTCCTGGCCGACCTCAAGCCCGGCGGCCGCTTCGTCGCTACCGACCTCTACGCCGCCGGGGGCACGACGGTCGTGGCCGAGCGCCTCGCCACCGCGGGCCGGCTGCAGCAGTCATCCATTACCGTCACCGGCCGCAGCATCGGCGAGGAAGCCGCCAGGGCCACCGAAACGCCGGGGCAGGAAGTCGTCCGCTCCCTCGATTCGCCCCTCCAGCCCACAGGTGGGCTGGCGATCCTCCGCGGCAACCTCGCGCCGGCCGGCTGCGTCGTCAAGGCCACGAAAACCACCCCGCGCCACCATCGCGGGCCGGCCCGGGTGTTCGACAGCGAGGAACAGACCGCCGAGGCGCTGGCGGCGGGGAAGATCCATGCAGGCGACGTTGTCGTCATCCGATATGAAGGACCAAAGGGCGGACCAGGGATGCGCGAGATGCTCGCCGTGACGGCCGCGATCATGGGCGCCGGGCTGGGCGAATCGGTCGCGCTCATCACCGACGGCCGCTTTTCGGGCGCCACGCGCGGCCTGATGGCCGGCCACGTGGCGCCGGAAGCGGCGTCAGGCGGTCCGATTGCCGCGATTCGGGAAGGCGACGTCATCACGATCGACGTCGAGGGCCGGAAGTTGCACGTGGACGTGTCGGACGAGGAGCTGCGGGCTCGGCTGTCGACGTGGAAAGCGCCGGCGCCGCGCTACGCGACGGGTGTCATGGCCAAGTACGCCAAGCTCGTCTCGTGCGCATCGGTCGGGGCGGTCACGGGCTAGCGGATTCGGAAAGCTTTTACAGTGAGTTCGAGGAGATCAGGAGACTCTGCTTGAAAACCCAAGAAACTCCTAATCTGCCTTATCTCCTGTTACGTAGTTTTGACAGTGAGTGAAGCACGGATACGACTATGAAACGAACTGGATCGCAGATTCTGTGGGAATGCCTGGTGCGCGAGGGCGTGACGGACGTCTTCGGGTACCCCGGCGGGGCCATCCTTCCGGCCTACGACGCGATGCTCGACTTTCCGATTCGGCACATCCTCGTGCGGCACGAACAGGGTGCGACGCACATGGCCGACGGATACGCGCGCGCCAGCGGGCGCGTCGGGGTCGCCATCGCGACGTCGGGACCGGGCGCGACCAACATGGTCACCGGCATCGCGACCGCGATGATGGATTCGTCGCCGATTGTCTGCATCACCGGACAGGTCGGCAGCCGCCTCATCGGATCGGACGCCTTCCAGGAAACCGACATCACCGGCATCACGCTGCCGATCACCAAGCACAACTACCTGGTGACGCGCGCCGAAGACGTCGCCAAGACCGTGCGCGAGGCCTTCGCCGTCGCCGCCTCGGGCCGGCCGGGGCCCGTGCTCATCGACATCACCAAGGACGCGCAGCAGGCGTCGTGCGAATTCGAGTACGAGAAGACGCCGGCGCCGAACGCCCGTCACGTCGGCGTGCCGCGCGCCACGATCGCCGACTCCGACCGCCGCGCGGCGCTCGAGCTCATCAACAGTGCCCGCCGGCCGGTCATCCTCGCCGGGCACGGCATCATGCTCTCGGGCGCGATGCCGTTTGTGCGCGAGCTCGCCGAGCGCGCCGGCATTCCCGTCGCGATGACGCTTCTCGGCATCGGCGCGTTTCCCGCGTCGCACCCCCTCAACCTCGGCATGATGGGCATGCACGGCGAGGCGTGGGTCAACACGGCGATTCAGGAGGCCGACCTCCTCATCGCGCTCGGCATGCGCTTCGACGATCGCGTCACGGGCAACGTCCGGACCTATGCCCGTCAGGCCAAGAAGATTCACGTCGACGTCGACGCCGCCGAAATCGGCAAGATCGTTCCCGTCGACGTCGGCATCGTCGGCGATCTGTGCGACGTGCTCGGCGCGCTCGTGCCCGGCGTCGAGGCCGGACAGCGCAAGGACTGGATCGCGCGCATCGACGACCTCAAGGGCGACTCGGCCGTCCGCGACATCCAGAACCTGGCCGACGATGGGCATTTGTATGCGGCGCACGTGATGAGCGACCTGTGGCGCGAGACCAAGGGGCGGGCGGTCGTCGCGACCGACGTCGGTCAGCACCAGATGTGGGAAGCGCAGTATTACCACCACGATTCGCCGCGCACGCTCATCACCTCCGGAGGCCTGGGCACGATGGGCTTCGCGCTGCCGGCGGCGATTGGCGCCAAGGTCTCGCGACCCGACGCCGAAGTCTGGACGATCGCCGGCGACGGCGGCTTCCAGATGACCATGCCCGAGCTCGCGACCATCAAGCAGGAAGGGCTGGACATCAAGATCGCCGTCATCAACAACGGCTTCCTCGGGATGGTCCGGCAGTGGCAGGAGTTCTTCTACGAGCGGCGCTACGCCGCGACGCCGCTCATCAGCCCCGATTTCGCCAAGATCGCCGAGGCCTACGGCCTGCGCGCGTTCACGGTCAAGACGCGCGGCGAGGTGGTGCCGGCAATCGAGGCCGCGCGCGCGCATCAGGGCACGGTCCTCATCGACTTCCAGGTCGAGCAGGAAGACACGGTGTACCCGATGGTGCCGGCGGGCGCCGACCTCCACGCGATGATTCGCCGCCCGTCGGCGCTCGTCGAAACCGCGATGGACGAGGTGTAGAAGGCTTTAGGCTCTAGGCTCTAGGCTCTAGGTTTTGGCTTGGGCATGACATTCGAAGACAGACTCAAGGTTTTCCCAAAGCCAAGAGCCTAAAGCCAAGAGCCAAGTTGCAGCAATGAGGAGGCTTACGTGACGTCCGCAGGTTCGCATGTGTTTGTAGTCGAGGTCGAGGACGAGCCCGGCGTGCTCACGCGCGTCTCGTCGCTCTTCCGGCGCCGCGGCTTCAACATCTTCTCGCTCACGGTCGGTGTGACCGAGCGCCCCGGGGTCTCGCGCATGACGATCGTCGTCGACGCCCCCGAGGTCGCGGCGCGCCGGATCGAGGCGCACTTGTGGAAGCTCGTCAACGTCATCCGGGTCGAGGATGTGACCGGGGCCGCCGCCGTCCGGCGCGAGCTGGTGATGGTGAAGGTCGCGGCGGACGTCGAGACCCGGACGCACGTGATGAAGCTCGCCGACGTCTTCCGCGCCCGCGTCGTCGACGTGGCGCCCGAGTCGCTGATTCTCGAGTCGACCGGCACGAGCGACAAGATTGCCGGGCTCCTCGACGTGTTGCGCCCCTTCGGCCTCCTCGAGGTCGCGCGCAGCGGACACGTGGCGATGGTCCGCGGCGTCCAGACGCAGTCACGCGAGAGCGACGTGGCGGTGGCGCAGGACAACGTCACGTATTCGGTGTAGGAAGAAAGTGTGAAGTCTGACGTGTGAAGTCTGAAGTATGGAAGTCCGAAGTTCGAAGGGTGAAGTCTCAAGTCTGAACTTCGAACTGCGGGCTTCCATACTTCAGACTTCACGCGTCAGACTTCCACACTTCAGACTTCAAACGTCAGACTTCACACTTTCATCGGAGTATCAACTATGGCCGTCATGTTTTACGACCGCGACGCAGACCTCAACCTGATTAAGAGCCGCAAGGTCGCGGTGATTGGATACGGATCTCAAGGACACGCGCACGCGCTCAACCTCAAGGACAGCGGTGTCGACGTGCGCGTCGGATTGCACGAGGGCAGCAAGTCGCGCGCAGCGGCGGAGGCGGCGGGGCTGACCGTCGCGAGCCCGGCGGCGGTGAGCGAGTGGGCCGACGTCATCATGGTGCTCGTGCCCGACACCAGCCAATCGCAGCTCTACACTGAGGCGATTGCGCCGCACCTCAAGCCCGGCAAGACGCTCATGTTCGCGCACGGCTTCAACATCCGCTTCGGCTGGGTCGTGCCGCCGAAGGACATCGACGTCACGATGATCGCGCCCAAGTCTCCCGGGCACCGCGTGCGGGAGCTGTACGTCGAAGGGGCCGGCACGCCGGCGCTCCTCGCCGTGCACCAGGACGCCAGCGGCCAGGCACGCGCACTCGCGCTCTCGTACGGCAAGGGCATCGGCGTGACGCGCGCGGGCGTCATCCAGACGACCTTCGCGGAAGAAACCGAGACCGACCTCTTCGGCGAGCAGGCCGTGCTCTGCGGCGGCGTCAGCGCGCTCGTCAAGGCGGGCTTCGAGACGCTCGTCGAGGCCGGTTATCAGCCGGAGATCGCCTATTTCGAGTGCCTGCACGAGCTCAAGCTCATCGTCGACCTCATCTACCGCGGCGGGCTCAACTACATGCGCTACTCGGTCAGCGACACGGCCGAGCACGGCGACTACACCGGCGGTCCTCGCGTTGTCTCCGAGCAGACCAAGCAGGAGCTGCGGAAGATGCTGGCCGAGGTGCAGGACGGAACCTACGCGAAGGCCTGGATGGCCGAGCATGCGGCCGGGCGGCCGTGGTTCGACGCGACGCGGAAGGCCGAGCGCTCGCACCAGATCGAACAGGTCGGCGCGAAACTGCGCGACATGATGCCCTTCCTCGATCCGGTCAAGGATCCGCTCCGCAAGACCGAGACCGAAGGGGTTGGATCGCTGAAGTAGAGCGCGGATCCTTCTCAAGCGGGACGCCGATCGCTGATTTTGTTTCACGGGACGCGGATCACGCGGATTCTTTTCGACGGGACGCGGATCACGCGAATCGTCGGATCTCATGCTGGGAGCGGGTGCACGAGGGTGGCGAGACACCGACCTGAGCAACCAGCAATCCGCGAGATCCGCGTCCCGTCAAAAGAATCCGCGTGATCCGCGTCCCGTGAAATCGCGACCCTGCGTTTCGTGAAACGAGATCAGCGACCCTTATCGGCGATCCATCACACCCGCGATCTCTTCCACGACCCGATCGACTGGGCGTCCGGAGGTCTCGATCGTGTGCGCGGCCGAGGCGTAGAGCGGCTCACGCGCGGCGAGGAGTGAGCGCAGGTCCGACATCGCCTGCGGGTGATCCGCCATCGGCCGGCGGTCGCCTTGCCGCAGCACGCGGTTCCAGTGATCTTCGGGCGTCGCGCGCAGCCAGATGGTCAGTGTCGATCGACGCAGGAGGGCGAACGTCTCGGCCGCGGTGACGAGGCCGCCGCCCGTGGCCAGGACCATCGGTCGCTCGCCGTCGAGCACGGTCTGCAGCACCTCGCGCTCGAGCCGGCGATAGTAGTCTTCGCCGTGCAGGGAGAAGAGCTCGGCCAGGCTCAGATTGGCCGCCTGCTCGATGCGGCGGTCGAGCTCGACAAATGGCACCCGCAGCCGTCGAGCGAGCCGCCGGCCGACGGTTGTCTTGCCGGCCCCGCGCAAGCCGAGGAGGGCGACGACAGGCTCGGCCGTATCGGCGGGCAACTCGATGAGCGAAGCTGGTGTGACGTCGAGCGCTTGCGCGACGTCCGCGAGCCGGCGGACGGAGATGTTGCCCCGTCCGGCCTCGAGCTGAACCAGGAAGCGCGCCGACACGCCCGAACGTTCGGCAACCTCACGCAGCGTCCAGCCGCGTTCCAGGCGCCGCGCGCGCGCACGCTGCCCGAGCGATCGCAGCAGGTCTGGGGGCATCGGCGGCACTATATTACGGCCGAGGATGTGCGCACAGGCCCAGTAGTCCCAATGAATCGGGCCCCGCATTCGTTCCCAGCATGAGAGGCATGATCGTCCGCGATAGCGCGGCCATGCGCGACGCGCATCGATGGCATGTGCAAGTTCTGCGCACCTGCGCGCCGGCCGGATCCTATCATTCGGTCTTATGAACCTCACGGAAGCCGGCGTCATCACGACGCGCACGCTCACGATCGTATTGCCCGAGTCCGACTGGCAGGCACTGCGTACCGCAGAGCCCGACGCTATCGGCTGGCTCCAGGCGCAGATTCGCCGCCGTCTCGGTGACGAACCGCCGTCGAAGCGCCAGGACGAAAGTGAGAGTCGACAGTCGAGTCAGTCGTCAGTCCCAGTCCGCGCGGCAGTAGACCAACGACTGTCGACTGCCGACTGACGACAGCAGTATAGTGCGCGTCAGGTGATGAGCACCCGCAGTATGTTTCCTTGACACATCTCGGGAGCCACGGGTACCCTTGGCCTTTAGATGGCCGTCGGTACCAACGCAGTCCAGCCACGGGTGTCGTTCGACACCGCCCCGGATCGTTATCGACACTGGAAGCTTTCTTTCGACGGCGCGATTGCGACGCTGTCGATGGACGTACAGGAAGACGCGGGGCTGTCGCCTGACTACCGGCTCAAGCTGAATTCGTACGACCTCGGCGTCGATATCGAGCTCGCCGACGCGGTTCAGCGCATTCGTTTCGAGCATCCTGAAGTCCACGCGGTCGTCATCACCAGCCTGAAGGAGCGCATCTTCTGCGCCGGCGCCAACATCTTCATGCTGCGCGGGTCGAGCCACGCGTGGAAGGTGAACTTCTGCAAGTTCACGAACGAGACGCGGCTGGCGATCGAGGACGCGAGCGCGCATTCGGGGCTGAAGTTCGTGGCCGCGCTCAACGGCATCTGTGCCGGTGGCGGCTATGAGCTGGCGCTCGCGTGCGACGAGATTCTGCTGGTGGACGACGGGAACTCGGCTGTCAGCCTGCCGGAAACACCGCTGCTCGCCGTCCTGCCCGGGACGGGCGGCCTGACGCGTGTCGTCGACAAGCGGAAAGTCCGGCGCGACCTCGCCGACGTGTTCGGGACGGTCGCCGAAGGCGTCAAGGGCCGGCGCGCGGTCGAATGGCGGCTCGTCGATGCCGTGTACCCGACCAGCCAGTTCAAGGAGCGGGTCGCGAAGCGGGCGGCGGAGCTGGCGGCGACATCAGATCGGCCAGCCGGCGGCCCCGGCATTCGCCTGAGCCCGCTTGCGCCTGCGGTTACGGGCGATACGGTGGAGTATTCGCGTGTGTCGCTGGACATCGACCGCGCACGGCGCGTGGCGACGCTGACGGTCAAGGCACCAGACACGCCGCAGCCGACGACACCCGAGGAGATATTGCAGGCCGGCGACGCGTTCTGGCCGCTTCGCGCCTTCCGCGAGCTCGATGCGGCGCTCCTGCATCTCCGCATCGACGAGCCGCTCATCGGTACGGTCGTCGTGCGCACCGACGGTGACGCCGCGGCCGTGCTGGCCGTCGACCAGACGCTGCTCGCGCACGCGGATCATTGGCTGGTGCGCGAGATCGTGCACTTCATGAAGCGCACGCTCAAGCGCATGGATCTCACCGCGCGCAGCTTCTTTGCGCTCATCGAGCCCGGAAGCTGCTTTGCCGGTTCGCTCTTCGAGCTGGCGCTCGCCGCGGACCGGTCGTACATGCTCGATGACCCCGAACGTCCCAACGCGATCGCCCTCTCAGGCATGAATGGCGGGCCGCTCAGGATGAGCAACGGCCTCACGCGCCTCGAGACGCGATTTCTCGGCATGCCTGAGCGCGTCGCGGAGCTTCTTGGTGAGGCTGAGCCATTCGATCCGGCCGCCGCCCTCGACGCGGGTCTCGTGTCCTTCGCACCCGACGAGCTCGACTGGGACGACGAGGTCCGGCTGGCCATCGAGGCGCGCGCGGCGCTGTCGCCCGACGCTCTCACCGGCATGGAAGCGAACCTGCGATTTGCCGGACCCGAAACGATGGAGACGAAGATTTTCGCCCGGCTGACCGCCTGGCAGAACTGGATCTTCCAGCGCCCGAACGCGGTCGGCGAGAAAGGCGCGTTGACAGCCTACGGTTCGCAGGCGAGGCCGGAGTTCGATTTCAACCGGACGTAGGCTCTCGGCTCTGGGCTTTAGGCTCTGGGAAGGGCTCAGGGCTCAAGGCTCAGGCAAGAGCTTCGAGTTGGTTTCCGAGTTCTTGCTTGAGCCTAGAGCCTAGAGCCTAGAGCCGGACAGGATTCACCCATGATCTCAGCCGAAAAAATCCCCAACAACGTTGGCCTGTCCTCCAACAAGCGGCTGCAGCGGGCACTGGAGCACTGGCAGCCGGCCTACATCCAGTGGTGGCGAGACATGGGCCCGCAAGGGTTCCAGGATCTCCACCAGGTGTACGTCCGCACCGCGGTGAGCGTCGATCCGTCGGGCTGGGCGCACTTCGAGTACGTCAAGCTGCCGGAGTATCGCTGGGGAATCTTCCTCGCCGATCCCGTGCACGATCGACGCATCGGGTTTGGTGACTTCTACGGCAAGGAAGTCTGGCAGGAAGTGCCGGGGGAGTTCCGCAACCAGTTGCGGCGCCTGATCGTGACGCAGGGCGACACGGAGCCGGCGAGCGTCGAGCAGCAGCGCTGGCTGGGGCAGCGGTGCCCGAGCCTGTACGACTTGCGCAATCTCTTTCAGGTCAACGTCGAAGAGGGCCGGCATCTCTGGGCGATGGTCTACCTGCTGCACTCGCATTTCGGGCGGGACGGCCGCGACGAAGCCGAAGAGCTCCTCGAGCGTCAGAGCGGCAACCGCGACAAGCCGCGCATCCTCGACGCCTTCAACGAGCCGATCGACAACTGGCTCGACTTCTTCATGTTCACGATGTTCACCGACCGCGACGGCAAGTCACAGTTGCTGTCGCTCTCGGAAAGCTCGCTCGACCCGTTGTCGCGGACGACGCGCTTCATGCTGACCGAGGAGGCGCACCACATGTTCGTCGGTGAGACCGGCGTCGCGCGCATCATCGAGCGGGCGTGCCAGCTGATGAAGGAGGGCGGCTTCTCCGGCGATGTCCGCAAGCTCGGGGGCATCGATTTGCCCACCATCCAGCGCTTCATCAACCTGTGGTTCAGCCTCAGCCTGGACCTGCACGGGAACGAAATTTCGACCAACGCGGCGTCGTACTTCGCCAACGGGCTGAAGGGCCGGGCGCAGGAAGACAAGTGGGAGGATCACCTCGTCACCGAGCAGTTCTACCACCTCGACGTGCCCGCCGCGGCGGGGGAGGGCCGGCTCGAACGCAAGGCCATCCCCATGCGCACGGCGATGAACGAAGTGCTGCGCGATTGGTACTGCGGCGACTGCGAGGCCGGCGTCCAGCGCTGGAACCGCATCCTCGAACGCCACGGCATGTCGGACCGCCTGCGGCTGCCCGATCGCAAGTTCAACCGCGGCATCGGCATGTTCTCGTCAATCCACTTCGATCCCAACGGCGTCCCCCTGTCCGACGCCGAGTGGGACCGCCGCAAGCACGAGTGGCTCCCCGCGCCGTCCGATCGCGAGTACTTGCTCAGCATCATGGCCGAGCCCGTGTACGAGCCTGGGAAGTTTGCCAACTACATCGCACCGCCGCTGCGGGGCATCAACCGGATGCCGCTTGACTTCGAATATGTGCGCACGGAGGCGTAACTTATCGACCCGCCTCCACGGTCACGATCTCAATCACGATGGGCACGATGACACGATGGACACGATGAGTTTCGGGGAAGGCCTTTTGTGCCATCTTCCGTACCGGCTGTGGTCCAACGAGCCGTCTGCCTGAGATCTGGTGAGAACACCATCGTGCCCATCGTGTCATCGTGCCCATCGTGGTGAGATCGTAGAGACATACCATGCCCGTATCAATCCTTGAGAAGCATCTCCTCATCAACAACGAATGGCGCCCCTCGTCCTCGGGCAAGACGATGGAGGTGGTCAATCCGGCGACCGAGGAGGTGATTGCGTCGGTCGCGTCGGCCGGCGCGGCCGACGTCGACGCGGCTGTGGCGGCGGCTCGGGCGGCGCTCGACGGGCCCTGGGGCAAGATGTCGGCCCGAGAGCGTGGCCGGCTGGTCAGCCGGCTGGCCGACCGGCTGATGGAGAGAGCCGACGAGGTCGCCCGGCTCGAGACGATTCACAACGGCAAGCCGATCGGCGAGTCGCGGCAGATTGAGATTCCGGCCGCGGCGGAGTGCTTCGAGTACTTTGCCGGCTGGGCCGACAAGGTGATGGGTGAGACCATCCCGGTGAAGGGCAATCACCTCACTTACACCCTGCGCGAGCCGATTGGCGTCGTCGCTGCCATCGTGCCCTGGAACTTCCCGCTGCTGCTGGCGGCGTGGAAGGTCGCGCCGGCGCTCGCGTGTGGCAACACCGTCATCCTCAAGCCGGCCAGCCAGACTCCACTGACGGCTATCGCGCTCGGCGAGATTGCGATCGAGGTCGGGTTGCCGCCCGGCGTCCTGAATGTCATCACGGGGCCCGGCTCGTCGGTCGGCCAGGCGCTCGTCGAGCACGCGGGCATCGACAAGGTCGCGTTTACCGGCGATACGACGACGGGCAAGGCGATCATGCGGAGCGCGGCCGAGACGCTCAAGACGATTACGCTCGAGCTGGGCGGCAAGTCGCCGAACATCGTGCTCGCCGACGCCGATCTCGATGCGGCGCTGCGTGGCGTGGCGCTCGGGATTTTCTACGGCAAGGGCGAGGTGTGTGCCGCCGGGTCGCGGTTGCTCGTCGACCGGACGATCAAGGACGAGTTCATCGACAAGCTGGCGGCGCGGACCAAGAAGATGGTGCCGGGCGACCCCATGGATCCGAAGACGCGGTTCGGCTCGGTGTCGTCGAAGAAGCAGCTCGAAACCGTCATGCGCTATATCGAGTCGGGGAAGCGCGAAGGCGCGACGCTCGTCGCCGGCGGCGAACGCGCCGACATCGGGACGGGGAAGGGCTACTTCGTGCAGCCGACCGTCTTTGCCGACGTGCGGCCCGAGATGACGATCTCGCGCGAGGAGATCTTCGGTCCGGTGCTGGCTGCCATCGAGTTCGCCGACCTGGACGAAGCGATCGCCAAGGCCAACGACACGCCCTACGGCCTGGCCGCCGGGGTGTGGACGCGCGACATCAAGAAGGCACACTACGTCGCGCGCAAGCTCCAGGCGGGCACGGTCTGGATCAACACCTACAACGTCTACGACACCGCGGCGCCGTTCGGCGGCTACAAGCAGAGCGGTTTCGGGCGCGAGATGAGCGCGCACGCGCTCCAGCACTACACGCAGGTGAAGAGCGTGTGGGTGGATCTGAATATGTGACAGTCGTCAGTCAGGTCTTCAGTCTCAGTCGGCAGTACCAGTCGGCAGTCACTGTCCCGTGAATTTTGGTTTGCGCTTCTCCAGAAACGCCGTCGTCCCTTCCTGTTTGTCGTCAGAGCTGTAACAGATGGCTTGAGCCAGGGTCTCGATCAGCAGGCCGGAATCGAGATCGACGCGGGCTGATGCGTTGAGGGCGAGCTTGGCCAGGCGCGCGGCCAGAGGGCCCTGGCGGAGGATCTTCTTGGCCAGCTCGCGCGCCCGCAGCTGGAGCTGGCCGGCGGGCGTCAGCAGCGTCACGAGCCCGATGGCGAGCGCTTGCTTGGCGTCGATGATGTCGCCGGTCAGGATGAGGTGCTTCGCCCAGCCGAGTCCGACCACGCGAGGCAGGCGCTGCGTGCCGCCGGCAGCCGGAATAATGCCGAGTCCGAGCTCGGGCTGGCCGAACTTCGCGGTCTCGGAGGCGATGCGAAGGTCGCAGGCGAGCGCCAGCTCGCACCCCCCGCCGAGCGCGTAGCCGTTGATCGCGGCGATCGTCGGCCGTGGAAACCGCTCGACCGCAGCGCAAAGCGACGAGGCGATCGCGGCCAGGCCGTCGTTCCGCGTGCGCGTGCGGATATCGCCGATATCCGAGCCCGACACGAACGACGACTCGCCCGCACCGGTCATGATGAGGACGCCAGCGTCGTCGCTCGCCGCCAGGGCGGAGAGAGCGTCAAGGCACTCAGCAACCGTCTCCCGATTCAGGGCGTTCTTCACCTCGGGCCGGTCGATCGTCAGGGTAGCGATCGACTCGGTTATGTCGAGGTGCACATTAGCGTAGGGTGTCGGCATAGGTCACCGTCGCATCAATTCGTGGGGCCGGGGCTACCGTATTCTTCGCAGGAGTTCACGAGAGCAGGAGATCGGAATCGATCGATTGTCACAGGAGTTCAAGAGGTCAGGAGAAACAAACAAGAGTTCAAGAGTTCAGGAGCAACAAGATGTTTCGTTCTGAACCCAAGCCCACCTCTTGGGCTTCTGATCTCCTGATCTCCTGCTAAGCGCGATCCACGTGATGCTCCTGGACTCCTGATCTCCTGTAAAACAGGAGACACGCGAACGACGTCCCTATTAGTAGTCGTACACGCCCCGTCCGACTTTACGTCCGAGGCGGCCGGCTTTCACGTACTGCACCAGCAGCGGGCATGGTCGGTACTTTTCGCCCAAGGTGTGGTGCAGGTATTCGAGGATGCTGAGGCGTGTATCGAGGCCGACGAGATCGACCAGTTCGAACGGGCCCATCGGGTGGTTCAGGCCGAGCTTCAGCGCCTTGTCGATGTCCCGGGCCGAGGCGACGCCTTCCATCAGCATGTAGAACGCTTCGTTGCCGATGCTGGCATTGACGCGCGTCGTGATGAAGCCGGGTGACTCGCGCACGAGCACGGTCTCCTTGCCCATGCGCGCGGCAACTTCGTGGACGGCGGCGAGCGTCGCGGGTGAGGTCTCGAGCGCCTGCACGACCTCGATGAGCTTCATCTTGTGCACGGGGTTGAAGAAGTGCATCCCGGCGACGCGTGACGGGTCGCGCAGCGTGGCGGCCATCTCCGTCAGGCTGAGCGCCGACGTGTTCGACGCCACGACCGCGCTCGCCGGCGCCAGCCGCTCGATGTCGGCGAACAGCGAGATTTTGGTGTCGATGCGTTCGGGGGCGGCTTCGATGATGAAGTCCGCATCGGCTACGGCACGCGTCAGGTCGCTCGTCGCCTGGAGCCGGCCCAGCGTCAACTCGGCGTCGGCGGCGGTGACCTTGCCGCGCTCGACACCACCGCGGACGACCTCCTCGACCGCACGCCGTCCCTTCTCGAGCGCCTCGGGCGAGACGTCGAACATCACCGTACCGTAGCCCGCGGCCGCGGAGGCGTGGGCGATCCCGTGGCCCATCGTTCCCGCCCCGACCACCGCGATCCGCCGAATCGTCATCCCTGCCGTGCTCCGACGGCCACGATCTCGTCCAGCACTCGCATCGCCTCATCGACGTCGTCTTCGTGGTTGTAGAAATGCGGCGAGATGCGGATGCCGGCGTCCGGGCGGTAGTCGATGATGATGTTGCGACGCAGGAGGTCGTTCGCGACGGCTTGGCCGTTCGGCACGTCGAGGATCACGGCGCCGCCGCGCTCCGCATCGTCTACGGGCGTGTTGATGGTGTAGCCGGCGCGCGTGGCGTGGTCGATGATGCGGCGCGTCAGCCGCAGGGACTTCTCGCGGATCGCCGTGACGCCGATCGACGCGACGATCTCGTAGCCGGCGCGCGCCGCGTAGAGCGCCGGGACGTTCGGCGTGCCGCTTTGAAACCGCTCCGCGCCCTCGGCATAGACGACGGGACCAGTGGCAAATGCGAACGGCTCGGCATGCGCCGCCCAGCCGATCAAGCCGGGTTCGAGCGTTTGTGCGAGGTCCGGCCGGACGTAGAGATACCCTGCGCCCGGCCCGCCGCACAGCCACTTGACCGAACCGCCGACGGCGAAATCGGCCTCGAGCGCCGCGATGTCGAGCGGCACCGTGCCGGCCGCCTGATAGACGTCGAGAATGACGTGCGCTCCGACGCGATGCGCCTTCTCGATGACGGCCCGTGCGTCCTGGATACACGAGCTCCGGAAGAGAACGAGCGAGAGCGGCACGAGCACGGTCCGCTCGTCGATGGCATCGAGCAGGCGGTCGAGGTCGTTCCTGATCGCGTTGTCCGATGGCACGTACACAATCTCGGCACCGTAGCGCGCGAAGCCCTCGAACAGGTACATGTTGGTCGGAAACTCGAGCTCGGTCAGCACGATTTTGCGCCGTGGACCATCGTAGCGAAAACAGGACGCGATGATCCCCATCACGACCGTCACGTTCTGGTGCATCGAGATCGAGCCAGCCGGCACGCCGAGGATCGGCGCCAGGAGATCGCCGGTCGTTCTGCCGATTTCCCACCAGCCTTCGTGCCACGCCCGCACGCCGCGCCGGCTCCAGGTGTCGGCGTACTCCTGGAGGTTCGCCGCCGTCCGGCGCGGCATCGCGCCGAGCGAGTGGCTCACGAGATAGGTGCAGTCGTCAACGGTGGGGAACTCGTCGCGCCAGCGGGCCAGCGCATCACCGGACAATGATTTGCCCCTTCAGATTGTTGTTGTTCGGATCCTCATGGTCGTGGAAACCGCAGGTGCGGACGACGACGAGGTTACCGCTCTCGCGGCTCTGGCCGGGCGACAGCAGGCCGACTTGATTGAGCGCGGGGCACTCGAGGTGATCGGGGTGATCGTCGGACGTCATGTCGTGCCGGCGGCCGTCGTTGTTGACGAAGAGGATGCGCGCCCCGGGCGGGACGGTCATCTCCCTCGGCGCGGCAACGCCGCTCGACGAGATGGTGATGACGTAGGGATTGGTCGGTGTCGGCGACGGCGCCGGCGTCGAGCCGCCGCCTCCCCCACACGCCGCGAGTCCCACGCCGAGCGCCGCGAGACTCGCCCTGGCTGCCAAGAAACGCATGATTGGCAGCCATTATCCCTCAGGTGTGCGGGGCTTCGCTTGATACGCCAGAGTGCCTACTGAATGATGATGCTCCCGCGCAGGCCGGGGTCGGCGTCGTTGAGGTGGTCGTGGATTCCGCACGTCCGCACCGTCGTCAATCCGTTCGTCTGCCCGCTTTGTCCGGGGTCAAGCGTCGGCAGCGCGTTGATCGGGGGGCAGTCGGTGTGATTGGGGTGCGGATCGGACGACATCTGATGCGGCCGGTTGTGGTTGTTCACGAACCGGACGCTCTCGCCGGATCTGATCGTCACGGTTGCTGGACTGAGCGCGCCATTCGAACCGATGGTGATCGTCGCGCCCACGGTCCCGGGGTTGCCGGTGCCGCCCCCGGGGGTGGAGGAGGGTGCTGTACTCGAGCCCCCGCAGGCGTAAGCGAGCGAGAACGCGAGCAGTGACGGCGACGAACGTCAGAGACTGTTTCTTCGATACCACGATGTCCTCCCGGTGATGCTGCTCGAATGGCCCAGACCGGGCTGAGGCCGGACCCCACGGCGGTCGCGGGGTCCGGCCTGGGCCTGGCCTCAGAAGAATTTCCGCGAGATGTTGAACCCCAGATACCAGTCGTCCTTGTCGAAACCGCCGCGGGCCATCTGCGCCATGGTCGTCCCGAAACCGTCCGAGAAGTTGATCTGGAACGAGTGCCCGCCCGCCCTCATCTCGATGCCGAAGCTCGCGTACGTGATGCCCGGGTCGTAGCCGAATCGGGGCGCGGCCTCGGCGACGAGGTACAGCTTCGGCCGGATGCGGAATCGTCCGCCCACGCCGACGATGACCGTGTCGTTGTCGTCGACGACTTCGCTCGGCAGCGAGTTCGTGTTGTTGATCCAGATTGGTTGCGCATAGATCGCCCCATACGCCCCGAGCTTCCTGGACACCACCGCGCCGATGGCGGGCGAGTAGTTCTCCTGAAAGTTGTCCTTCCCTTCAACGGTCACGATCGCGTCGATGCCAAACGGCATCTTGCCGCTCCTGGCGCCAGAGCTGATGCTGACCGAAGAACTGAATCGTCTTGTCGCTCGTGCGGTTGACGCCGAGCTGCGTGCCGCTCAGGATCCCGAAGCGATACTCGAGGCCGATCTGGGCGCCGCCGTCGGTGCCGAATCCGTCCGCCAGCAGGTCGCCGAAATTCCCCTGGGCGAGTGAGCGCGTGAAGCGGTGGGTCACGCGGAACGCGCTCGCGTACTTCGGCATGCGCAATGTCGTCGGCAGCCCGATGAGCGTGAAGTCCGGCTCGCTGACGTCAACCGCACGCTCGCTCGGCGCGGGCGTCTGGCTCTCCTGGACGGCCGGAGCCGTCGGGCCAGGGTCCTGTGTCTCGGCGGCGGCAGCGTGCACCACTCCAGCCAGCATCAACGTTGCTGCAATCACGATCCTTGTCATGTCACCCTCAGTTGTTGGGAGCGCCGTTGGCGATCCAGCGACGGATCACCGTCATTTGACCTGGCGTCAGATAGGGAGGTCCGTTGCGGGGCATCCGCAACTGGATGATATCGCTCCGCCCCTCGAGCTTCTGCACCAGATAGCTGCCGTCGGGATCACCGGGCACGACCAAGATCGCACCGGGTTTCTGCCGGCTGGCCACTCCGACCAACGCTGCGTAGGGATCGTCCTGAAGGTTCATCGGCGTACCGCCCTGCGGTCGATGACAGTTGACGCAGGCGGTGCGGCCCGCCAGATCGGTTGCTTGAATGATCTCGGCACGGATGCTCGAGAAGGTAGGGGCGAGGTTCGGTGATGGGCCCGCGAGGTCGCTGAGCTTCTCGTCGCAGCCTGCAGTGCCGACGAGCATCGTGAGCATGAGGCCGGCGAGCCCTGCTCGCACACCTGTAGATAGTCGCATCGTGTCGCTGTCCTCCCACGCCGCTCAGTGTCGCAAACGCGGTGCCGCCGGCGGTGTGCCACAGTCGCCGGGGGAGGAGGGTGAAGAACAGCGGGCAGCCTTACGATTGACGAACCGAGTTACGTGTCTCGTAATCGCCTGGGGGGCGTTCGGCTTCAGTTGATGCGGTGCTTCGCGAGGTAATAGCTGAGCGCCCGCTGCGTCAGTCCCATCGCCTCGGCGGCGTCTTTCTTCACGCCATCCGAGCTCTCGAGCGCCCGGCGCACGGTCTCGCGTTCGGTCCAGTCGAGGTTCTGCCGCAGGTTGAGCGAGGGCAACCCCGCGGGCGGCGCGCTCGTGACGCTCAGAATCCGCACCGCCTCCGGCCCGATGATGGTCGTCTGCGACAGCACCACGGCACGCTCCATCGTGTTCTCGAGTTCGCGCACGTTGCCCGGCCAGTCCGAAGCCTGCAGCGCCTGCATGACACCGGGCGCCAGCCCGTCGATGCGCTTGCCCGCGCGCTGCGCGTGCTTCTGGATGAAGTGATCGACGAGCACCGGAATGTCTTCGCGCCGCTCGCGCAGCGGTGGAATGTGCACGGGGATCACGTGGAGGCGGTAGTACAGGTCTTCCTGGAACCGGCCGTCAGCGACCATCTGCCGCAGGTCGCGGTTGGTCGCGGCGATCACGCGCACGTCGACTTTCTGCGTGCGTTCGGAGCCGAGCGATTCGAACTCGCGCTCCTGGATGACGCGCAACAGCTTCGACTGCAGCGTCGGGCTCATGGTCCCAATCTCGTCGAGGAAGATCGTGCCGCCGTCGGCGAGCGCGAACTTGCCGCGCTTGCTCGTCGTCGCGCCGGTGAACGCCCCGCGCACGTGGCCGAAGAGCTCCGATTCGAGGAGCGTCTCCGGAATCGCGGCGCAATTCACCTTGATGAGCGGCATCTCGCGCTGCCCGCTGTGATAGTGGATGGCGCGCGCGACCATCTCTTTTCCCGTGCCCGTCTCGCCCATGATGAGCACGGTGCTGCGGGATTTGGCCACGACTTCGGCCGTGCGGATGACCTCTTCCATCCGGCGGCTGCGGCCCACCAGGCCGTAGTGATTGAACTCGGCGTCCCGTTCGCTGATGAGATACCGGTGCTCGGTGCGCAGCCGCTGGTGATCGAGCGCGCGGCTGGCGACGACGAGGAGCTCGTCGACTTCGAAGGGCTTCTGCAGGTAGTCGAACGCCCCCAACTTCATCGCTTCGATGGCGCTCTCGATCGTCGCGTGCGCCGTCATCATCACGATCTGCGGGCGCTCGGCGGCGCCGGACGCGTGCAGCTCGCGAATGAGATCCAGCCCCGTGAGCTCGGGCATCAGGTTGTCGATGACCAGCAGGTCGAACATGCGCTGCGACAGCAGCCGCTGCGCTTCCCGCGCGCTCGTGGTGGCATGCACTTCGTGCTTGTCCTCGCGCAGTGCCTGCGCCAGGGCGCTCAGGATCTTCGCCTCGTCGTCGACCAGGAGGATGGAGCCAGTGGACATAGCGGCAGAAAGTCTGAAGTCTGACGTTTGAAGTCTGAAGTGCTCGAAGTGTGAAGCTCGAAGCCGGAAGTGAAGTTAGAAGTTCACTCAAACGTCAGCTTTCACACTCTTCATCGTTAGCTCGATTCGCACCTCAGTGCCCTGCCCTGGCCGGCTCGAAACGCCGATGCTGCCGCCGAGGCCTTCCACGATGTTTTTGGAGATCGCGAGCCCGAGCCCCGTGCCCGTACGCCGGGTCGTGAAGTAGGGATCGAAGACGCGACCGAGATCTTCACCTGCAATGCCCGTGCCCTGGTCGCGCACCTCGATCGCGATGCGGCCTGGGCCCTGCAGCCTGGTGCGGAGCCGGATCGGCTGGGCGGCGCCTTTGGCGTTGGGATTGGCCGCGACGGCGTCACGGGCGTTCGTCAGGATGTTGACGAGCGCCAGCCGCAGCCGCTCGGCATCGGTGACGACCAGGGGCAGCGCGGGGTCGAGATCCAGGCGGATGGCGGCGGCCGTGGCGTCGGACCCGGCGGCCGCCTTGGCGGCATCCTGGCAGAGCGCATTGAGGTCGGCCGGCGCCAGGTCGAACTTGATGGGCCGGGCAAAGTCCAGGACCTCCGACACCAGCCGGTTGAGGCGCGCGGTCTCTTCGTCGATGTCGGCGACCGCGGTGCGGAGCTCCTCTGGATTCACGTTCGGTCCACGGAGCTTGCGCAGGGCGGTCTTGATGATCATCAGCGGGTTGCGAATCTCGTGCGCGACGACGGTCGAGAGCCGCCCGAGCGACGACAAACGCTCGCGTTGCCCGGCCTCGCGCTGAAAGCGCGCGATGGAGTCGGTCATGGTGTTGAAGGTGGTCGCGAGCAAACGGGCGTCTTCATCCTCCCAGGTCGCGCCACCCGGGGCGGCGCCGATCCGGCGTGTCAGGTCCCCGGTCGTGGCCATCTCGCGCATCGTCGCCATGATCGCACCGAGCGGCCGGGTCACGGTCCGGGCGATGGCGTAGCTCAGAAGCGTGGCCACCAGCACGGCGACGAGCGCGGTGATGCCAAGCCGGCCGTGGAGCTGGTTGAGAAAGCCCAGACGCTCGGTTCGGGACCGCAGGATGATGACGCTGGCGTTCGTCCCGGCGGACGGCGGGTCAGCCGCGGCGTCGGCGGGGCTGGCCTGCGCCGACAACCCCATTGGCAGCGCTCGTGTCTTCGCGATGTAGTCCTCGCTGCCGACCGGCACGCTTTGCCACACGTCCGATCGCCCCAGGAGCGGCACGAGCGCCGGCCAGAGATCCTGCGAGAGCGTCGAGGCTCGGACCGCCCCGGTCATCGCGAAGGCGATTTCGCTGTTGGTCAACGACTTGAATCGGTTCGCCGCGTTGCTGTCGAGGCTGACGCCGACGCTGAGCGTGCCGAGGATTTCGGGCTGTCGCGGATCGATCCAGATGGGCACGGACACGATCTGCAGGATCCCGCCCGGATGCGGCCAGAAAGAGCTCGACTCGCGTCCGATCGCCGCCGACTTGACGCCGGGCAGCGATGCATAGGAGCCGGTCGCGGTGCTGGTCGAAGCGATCTCCGCCAGCATCTGGCCCTGGCGTCCCGTGACGAGCAGCAGGTCCGCGGTCAACTGCCGGTGATAGTCGACGGCCATCGGTTGCACCGTCTTCGGGTCGTTGGTATCGACAGCGGCCTTGAGCAGCGGCAGATCGGCGATGAGACGCGCCTCGCGCGTGAAGTGCTCGACGAGGACGCGGCGGTATTCCTCGATGATCGTGTCGGCCTCGTCCAGCCCGCGCCGCAGCTCCTGTTCCGCCTGGCGTGTGACCGCGACGTTGACGTTGTAGATCGCAATCGCGATCGAGCCGACGGCCAGGAGCGCGCTGCCGAAGAAGATCCGGTTCGTGAGCGACCCAAGCAGGCTCATTGCGTGCGCCTTGCCAGCTCGCGGGCGGGGCTGATGGCCGTGCTCATCGGCGGCCGAGCGCGAAATTGACTTCCACGTCGCCCGCCTCCGGCAGCGTCACGCGCCGTGAATCCGAGGGCGCCGATTCGTTCCAGGCGATCACCGTGTAGGTGCCCGGGGGCACGTTGTCGAGCCGGTATCGTCCCTCATCGTCGGTGACGGCGAAGTGGCGGTGCGCGAAGACGAGAATGAATGCGCTCATGTGCGAGTGGATGTCGCAGAACACGCGCACGATGCCGGGACGATCGAACTTGACCGCCTTCGACCGGCCCACGGCGTATCGCCCGAGGTCGAAAGGCTTGGTGGGTGAGAGCGAGAACACGTTGTGGTAGGTGCGATCGTTGTTGGGAAAGTCCACGGTCGTGCCCGCGACGACCGCGAGGACGTGCGGCACGAAGGCTTCGTTACGCTGGTCGAGCTTGGCGCGCGGCTCATCGCGCTGGTCGAAGGCAGCCCTGGGCGCACTCTCGAGATACACGACGCTGCGGCGCCGGCCGGTCGGGTCGTGCGCGCTTCGGCATCGACACGTCTCCCACGTGGGGACGGGGCGCCAGGTCGGCAGGCGATTGCCGCAGCTCCACTCGGCCCCGAAGTCGTGCCGTTCACGGCCACGTTCGCCATCGCGCTGCCCGTCGACACGGGCGTGCTGGCTGTGGCCCCCAGTAGCGCCAGGGCGAGGGAGACGGCCGGAAGGGGTGGCATCCTGGATGGCATCAGAACCAGTAGGCGACCTGGCCGGAGAAGTACCCGCGCTCGCGAACGCGCCCGCCGTCCCGATCGTTGTGCTGCACGGCGGCCCGGACCATGAGGTTACGTTGAATGTAGAAGCCAGCGTCGACTTCGACCCGCCAGACGTTCGCGTCCCACGTCGGGTTCAGGTTCGGCCCGACGGCAAGGCGCGAGAAACTCAGCCGGTCCGCACGCCCTGAGAGCACAATCCGGGGCGTCACGCGATAACGCCCTTCAATCCAGGCGCCAATCGCCTCGACGTTCGTGCTGGTCGCGGGCGTCGCGAACGGCACATTCCACCGGCTCCACACTACCTCGCTGCGGACCAGCCAGTACCCGCGCGAGTACTCCGCGTCCGCACCAAGGGACGTCTGCGCGTGCGAGCCGCCCGATGCCGGTAATGCCTGCGTGACCTCGCGATCGAAGAATTCTCCCCGCGCCGCCGACGTTCCGAGGACGAGGCCCGCCGTCGGGCGATACGCGAGCCGGCTCGAGACCTGCTTGCCGCCGTTGTTGTCCGACAGGCGCGGATCGGAGAGCGTGCCTGTCGTCACGCTGCCGGTCACGTCGATGGTCTGGTTCTCCCAGTGTGCCTGGATGCCGGTGTCCCACCGGAACGCGGACACGAGCGGCACGCCCGGGCCGGGCTCCGTCGAGCCGATAGGGTAGCTTGCCCGCCAGCCCCGCCCACGCATGACGAGAAGGTCGGCGACCGTCGCCGGCGCCGCGTCCGGGCGAAGCGAGGTCAGATACTGATAGGCCAGCGGGTAGCCGATGAGGGGATTGTCATTGCCCTGGTAGCCGCGCCGGCCGAAGGCGCCGAAGGTTGGCGGGATTCGACCGAACTGGATGTCAAACGCGCGATTGATCCAGGGGCGAACCCTGATATAGGCGGCGTAGGGCCGGACCGTGTCCAGATCCTCGGACCGGACTTCGCCGACGACGGCGATGCGACTGATGGGCCGCCAGGCGGCCGAGAGCGCCAAGCGGAACATCCGGAGCGTGTTGTGCTCGTAGTCGGTGTAGTTAAAATACGCCTCGTCGTCGGGTGCCCCGAACGTGGCCACGATATCGGCGCCGACCCCCAGCCGGCCATCGAAGGCGCTCACCGGGCCGGCCGGCAGGGATTGCGCCAGGGCGGGCCGGGAGAGGAGGAGGCACGCGGCCAGTGCTGCCGTGATCGGTGACAACGACATGCGGGGCACCAGGGACCGGTACATTGCTGGGTTACACTCGGGGTCACACCCGGAGGGAACGCCAATTATAATCGTGCTGATGGGATCAGAATGGCAATGAGCGAAGGCCGCTCAATCTTCTCGCTCGACGAGGCCCGAGCCCTGCTGCCGCGGGTGAAGCTGCTGACGGCCGATGCCGTCCGGCGCGCCGAGCTCCTGTCGGCGCAACTGCATGGTGTCGCCGAGGACGATCCCGAACACGACACGCTCTCGGCGGCGCTGCGCGATGTCGTCAACGGCTGGGCCGACGAGCTGCAGACCCTCGGCGCCGAGCCGAAGGGGCTCTGGCTCGTAGACTTCGACAACGGCGTCGGCTACTACTGCTGGAGCTACCCGGAGCCCGGCATTTCGCACTACCACGGTTATTCGGATGGATTTGCCGGGCGCGTCACGATTCAATAAGGTTTGTTCAATAGGGCAGCCTTCATGAGGCTTGCGGAGGGATAGTTGGCGTACATCATTTGTGAACCGTGCATCGGAACGAAGGATTCGGCCTGTGTTGACGTGTGCCCGGTCGATTGCATTCATCCGCGCAAGGACGAACCGGAGTTCGAAGCGGCGGAGATGCTCTACATCCATCCCGACGAGTGCATCGATTGCGGCGCCTGCGTTCCTGCGTGCCCGGTCGAAGCGATTTTCGCGCTCGACGAGACGCCGGAGAAGTGGGCGAGCTTCATTCCCGTGAACGCCCAGTACTACTCGAAGTAACACCGGTCTGGATGTTGTCCCCCAAACGACCCTCCGAAAGCGCCACGGAGATGGTGCAGGTCGTGCTGCCGAACGATGCCAACCCGCTCGGGTACATCCTCGGCGGCACGGTGATGCACCTCATCGACATCGCCGGCGCCATTGCCTGCCATCGTCACACGCGGAGCCTGCTCGTGACGGCGGCGGTCGACGGCCTCCAGTTCCTGCATCCGATCAAGGTCGGCGACCTCATCATCCTCAAGGCGCTCGTCACCGCGGTCTGGAGCACCTCGCTCGAGGTCGAAGTGGAAGTGTTCTCGGAAGAGACGCTGACCGGCGTTCGCCGGATGACGAGCCGAGCCTTTCTCACCTTCGTGGCGACCGACCGGGATGGGCACCGCTTGCCGATTCCCGGATTGATCCTCGAGACGCCGGAAGAGAAGCAGCGCGCCACCGCTGCCGACGGCCGCCGCGCCGAACGGCTCAAAGCCAGGAAAGAACTCGAAGCGCGGCTCAGTAGTCACATCTGCCGCTCGTTCGCGCTGTGTGTTGTGAGAGAGCTTCTAGTTTCCGCAGTGTTTGTCGACGAAGGCCTTGAGCTTGCAGCGCAGCTCTTTGGGGAGGTCTTCGTCGCGAATGGAGTGGAGGAGTGACAGCGTCGACTCGTAGGTCTTGAGCTGGGCGACGCACCGTGGGCACTCGGCCAGATGCTGTTCCAGGTCCTGGTGGATCGCTGTGGGAAGCTGGCGTTCGACGTAGTCGGCGAGCAGTCCCACGAGGTCGGAGCAGCGCTTCGGCGAAGTCATGGCAGTTCTGAATGCTGAATGAGGCCTGCTGAAGTCATTGCAGAATTTACTTCAGCGTTTCCCATTCAGCATTCAGCATTTCTTAGAAGTCGTAGCCAATCCACACGCTGAACTTCACCTTGCGGAACCACTTGCTGCCGGCGCCTGGACCGACGTCGCCGTCGAGGGCGGCGGGGTAGGAGAAGACGACGTCCTCGTACTCCTTGTTGAAGAGCGTGCGCCACGACCAGTCGAAGTGGATGGGGAAGCCAAGCGCGAAGGTTTCGAGCCCGACGCCGTAGGACGCCCGGCTGTCGACGAGGCGGAAGCCCGAGACGGCCCGCGGTACGCCATACACCGGCACGAACTGGCTCGGCGAGTTTGGATCGAACGCGTAGTCGATGAGCGGCGTCTCGATGGTGGTCTTGTCGGTCCACACGGTGGTCGGCGCGCCTTCGTAGCCCGCGGTGCCGAAGTTGAAGAAGAAGACGCCGCGCAGGCCACCCACGACGCCGATGGGCGTCAGGGCCGCTTCGATGATCGGGAACCGGAGTTCCGCGTCGGTAAAGAACCCCTTATTGCCGAGGAACGACAGGTAGTCGTATCCGCGCATCTCGGAGTTACCGCCGAAGTAGAGGTAGCCCGGGTACTCGCCCCAGCTCTTGTAGCCGCGGGCACGGAGCGCCAGCACGCCGTTGGTGCCGAGCCGCTGGTAGTAGCGGGCATCGCCGTCGAGGGTCTGGCGCGAGAGCAGGCTGCCCCAGCTCGGCGCGAACTCGTACCCGAGCGACAGGGTGTGTCCGGCGAGCGGTCCGTACTCGCGGAAGATGGTCGTTTCCCGGACGAGGTTCACGCCGAAGGGCATGAACTGGCCGTCGACGAACAGCACGCGTCCGTACTGGTCCATCTGGTACTCGTCGGCGACGTCCTGGAGGGCCGGCTCGTTGTATTCCTGCCCGAACTGCAGGAACCCGGTGTTCATCTCGAGGCGTGTATACCGGTTGAGCGGATAGATGCCCGAGATCGTCGCCCCGCGCGCGGTCTGCGTCGCGATGGCCTGATCGCGATCGATGTAGCCGTAATCGATGCCGTAGAACGCATACGGATCGTAAGCGTAGAAGAACTGCTCCTGCGAGTACGCCTGTATCGCGTACTGCAGCCGGCGGGACAGGTTGATGTACGAGAACGACAGCGTTCGGGTACTGCGACACCGAGGCCGCAAACACGTTGAACTGCTTGTCGCCGAGCACGTCGGTGAAGGTCACCTGCGTGCCGCCGAAGATGTCACCGCCGCTCGTGACGCCGAGCGCCACTGGCGGACGGCCCTCCAGGAAGAGCTTCTCGAAGGCGCCCTTCTTGCGCTTGTTGGCGGGCACGATGTCGTGGGTCATCGGCGGCTGGAACGGAATCGGCGGTCCGAGCGCCGCGTCGCCGAAGTCGCTCGAGGCGACGGTGTGCAGCGGTTCCTCGCGCGCGAGCACGTGGATGCCGTATTCCCCTTTGTAGTAGGTCACGAACCCGATCCGCGCCGGCTTGGTGTCGCGGAGGACGACCGGCGACGTGTTGCCGGTGAGCGTATCGGTGTACTGCCGCAGCTCCTTCGTCTTCAGGTTCAGGGTCCAGATGTTGTAGATGTTGCCGTTCCGCGCGACTTCGGGCTCGACCGGCTGATTGGGATCGATGGCCGTCGAGGGGAACACGAGCGTGTCGTCGTCGATGAACTGCGCCCCACCGTCGTCATGCGTGCCGAAGGTGAGCTGGGTTTTCTGTCCCGTCGCCACGTTGATCGTGAACAGCTTGTCGTTGCCGCTGGCGCGCGCCAGGTAGACGATCGACTTGCCGTCGGGGGACCAGGTCGGCGCGAAGTCGCCGAAGTTGTCCTTGGTGATGTTGCGGACTTCGCGGTTCTCGAGGTTGACGATGAAGATGTCGCCGGTAGCGCCCTCGAGGCCCGAGAAGGCGACTTGCTTGCCGTCCGGGCTGATGTCGGGCGACTCGGGCATGTCGACCGTCTTGATCTCCACGCGCTGGTCGACCCTGCCGGTGACCGCGTTCTGCATGATGAGCGTCTTCATCTTCTCGGTGCGGGCGAAGTAGGCAATCTGGTCACCCGCCGGCGACCACGACATCCAGGGGACGGCGTTGTTGCGGAAGCCGCCGGGGGTCGCGATGTACTCGTAGCCCCGGTCCTTGTTGAATCCGCTCGTCAGGTTCTGGATGACCTTGCTGTCTTTGGTCGACAGGATGATGATGTCGAGCTCCTGCTCCTTGCGGTTGCCGGCGGCGACCGCGAGCAAGTCTCCCGAGGGCGACGGCTCGATGGAGACGACGCTCACAAACGGTGTCTTGTCGCGCTTGGGCGCGAGGTTGCGGCCGTAGTCGGCGGGCCGTTCCTTGTCGCGGAACGGCTTGAACCGATCCTTCAAGTACTTGTCGAACTGCTCGTCGAATTCCTCGGCCTTGAGCCGGAAGGCTTCCTCGTATGCGCTCTCGCCGCCACCGATGACGTTCTTGCGCAGGGCGAAGAGGAACTGGCGCAGGCCTTCCTTGCCCCAGCGCGATTCGATGAACTCGAAGGCCGCGTGGCCAAGGTTGTACGGCAGGCGGCCGTCGACAAACGCCGCGCCCTGAAAATCGCTCATCGCCGGCACGGTGTCGGCGATGGCGGCGTCGCGCACCGTCATCAAATCGAACGAGTTCCAATAGGCCGTCATGTAGTCGGCCAGACCCTCGTCGACCCAGAGGGGGAGGCCACGGCGCAGGAGCGATCGCGGGATGATGTCGAACTCGAAGATGTGCGTCAGCTCGTGCGTGATCAGGCGATAGAGCGCATCGTCGACCTCGTCGATCGGGAGCACCATGCGATCGCGGTACGGCTCGGCGAAGGCCAGCACGCCTTCCGGCAGCTCGCTCGGCTCGACGTTCTGCTGCTGGAACTCGCTCTGCGTCTTGTAGAGCATGAGCGGGACCTTGAAGGCGAGGTCGTGCTTGAGGTCAGAACTGACCTGCTGGTATGCGCTTTCGGCGTAGCTGACGATCCGGCCGAGGTGCTGCTCGATCTCCGGGTAGTAGTAGACCTCGAAGTGGTCCGTCGTGTAGATGTGCCACCTGAAGTTGTTGTACCGGATCTTGTTCTTGCCGTAGTACGGGATGTAGCCCGTCTGGGCGTACGCCTCGTGCGCAAATCCGGCGCTGAAGACCAGGGTCAGAAGAGCAGTCCCCACCAACGCGACGGGGCCGCGCGTCTTGCGCGTGCACATGATTCACCTCGGAAGTGGCAGCGGAGGCCGACTGCCGCCGATGTTACTGTAGCTAGGACGGTTGCCGCAACGGTTGGGTCCCCGGAGGCCGTCTGGATGGCGCGCGGCGTCCAACTGCCGCTCTTCGGGCGGCGTCGTGGCTGCCCGCGCCCCGAGCAAGCACGATGCCGCCGCCAAATGCGCCATTTCAGGGGGCAAACCGGACGTCGAAAGGGCACTGTCCTCGGACGGGAACGGCTGGCGTCCGTCATTGAGTACAATCGGAGGAATAAACACGGACCTCGAAGGTGTTCTTACCTTGGGGCGTGTTTGAGCAACACCCCATGGTCTTTGGCCGACGTTCGAAGCTCTCCGGCACCGGATCGCCAGGCGCCGGTAATGCGGGCGAGGACCGTGCGTTCTCGGATGAGGCGCTGTCGTACATCGACGCCTTGTATGGCACCGCGCTGCGGCTGACGCGCCGGCCGCAGGACGCGGAGGATCTGGTCCAGGACACTTACCTCAAGGCATTCCGGGCCTCGAAGCAGTTCCAGCGGGGCACGAACTTGAAGGCGTGGCTGTTCACGATCCTCCACAATACGTTTCGCAACATGCGCCGGCACGACGGGCGCAATCCGGTCGACGTCAACAGCGAGACCGTCGAACAAGCCGCCGATGTCGCCGGCGACGAGCGAACACCAGAGCAGTTGCTGACGCGCGCGACGCTCGACAGCGATCTGCAGGCGGCGCTCGACGGGTTGCCGGATGCGTTCCGCCAGGCCGTCTGGCTGCGCGATGTCGAGGAGTTCTCGTACGCCGACATCGCGGCCATCGTGGACGTGCCGATCGGGACCGTGATGTCGCGAATCTCGCGCGGTCGACGGATGCTCTACGAGCGGCTGGCGCCGATCCGCCGCGACGCGGCGGCGCGGGCGGCGTCGGGCTAGGCGAGCGAGAGGCGCGGGGAATTCTATGACCCACACGAATCATGGCTGAGTGTCGCGATCTCGAATCGTTGTTTGCGGCCTATGTCGACGGCGAAGCCGCGCCGGGCGACTGCGCCGCCATCGACGCCCACTTCCGCAGCTGCGCCGTATGCCGCAATCGCGTGGCGCAGGAGCGCGTCGTGCGCGAGGCGGTCGCCGCCAGGCGAGAGACCCTTCGCGGGTGCGCGACCGGAGAGTTCCGGCGCCGATGTGAAGAACGGTGTCAGGCCCTGACGGAGCCCGCGCGTGGCGCCTCCGGGGGAGCGCGCGGGGTGTTCCAGCGGAAGACCTGGGTGCCCCTGTCGATGGTCGCGACGCTGGTGCTCGCGGTCGCCGGCGTATTCATCTACGGCCTGAGGGACGGCGTCGAAGCTCTTGGTGCGCAGCTCGCCGCCGACCACGTGAAGTGCTTCGAGTTTTCGAGCCCCCCCACCATCATTCCGGATGCGAAGGCGCTCGGCCGCAAATGGGCCGAGGATCGTGGCTGGGCGGTCAAGGTGCCCGACAGCGAGCCCCTCGAGCAGCTGGAGTTTCTCGAGCTGCGCCGCTGCATCTCGACCAAGGGCACGACCGCTCACGTGATGTACAAATGGCGCGGCCAGCCGCTGTCCGTGTACGTGCTGAACACCGCGCACCCGCGCGTGGGCGGCTCACCGCAGCTCGTGGAGCGATTCGGCCAGGAGGAGCTCATCTGGACGAAAGGAGGCCGCACCTACGCCGTCGTGGCGCGCGGGCGGCCCACCGATCTCGAGCACGTGGTGCTCTACGTTCAGAGGACAGCGGAGTAGGTTCACCGGGTTAAGCGAGGTTAAGAAGGTTCAGTCCTATGATGACCACGCGATGGATGATTGCCGCCGCGAGCGCGCTTGGTGTCGGCATACTGACGGCGTCGGCGATGCTCGGACCGACGACGCACGTCGAAGTGCTCGGCTCGGACGGGGATCCCGACCGGGTGTCCGGAGCCTGTCAGTCGGACAAGCAGGCCAATCTCGACTTCACGGTCAAGGACATGAACGGCGCGAATGTCCGCCTCGCCGATCACAAGGGCAAGGTCATCCTCATCAATTTCTGGGCGACGTGGTGCCCGCCCTGCAAGATGGAGATTCCAGGCTTCATCGAGCTCTACGACCAATACAAGGACAAGGGGTTCGTCATCCTCGGCGTGTCGGGCGACGACGACGCTGAGACGCTGCGGACGTTTGCCAGCGAGTGGAAGATCAACTACCCGATGCTCGTGGGGCGCGACGAAGAGAAGCTGCTCGATGCGTACGGCCCACTCTACGGCTACCCGACATCGGTCATCGTCGGGCGGAGCGGGGCGGTCTGCGGCCGGCACGTCGGGCCCGCGACGAAAGAGGAGTTCGAGAAGGAGATCAAAGCGCTCCTGTAGTATGATCCTCTGACGATGTTGAAAGGGTTCACGCACGCGCGCCTCGCCTGCGGCTGCCGCCTGAGCTTCAGGGATGGCGTCGAAGGCAGCCCCGTGACCGTCGTGATCGACCAGAAAGGCGCGACGTGCGCGCTCGCGCTGCACGTCCGCGACCTGCCCGTGTTCGACTATCGCGAGGCGCTGCGTCCCTCGACGCGTCTCGTGCCCCGCAACGAAGAAGAGTACGAAGAGTCCTAGACTTCGTTCTCGACCGAGCGCCCGAACGTCCTATTTCTTCCGCTCGTCCGGCTCCGGTTTGTCCCGCCCCGCGTCCTTCAGCGCCCGTCTCAGCATGAATTCGATCTGGCCGTTCAGGCTGCGCAAGTCGTCGTCTGCCCAGCGCTGAACGGCCTGGAGCACTTCGCGATCGATCCGAAGCAGAAAAGGCTTCCGGTCAGCCACGGGCGTTACTGATAGATCGTGCCCGTGTTGATGATCGGCTGGGTCGAACGCTCCCCGCAGAGCACCACCAGCAGGTTGCTGACCATGGCCGCCTTGCGCTCGTTGTCGAGCTCGAGGATCTCGCGCTGGGACAACATGCTGAGCGCCATCTCGACCATGCCGACCGCGCCTTCCACGATCCGCTGTCGCGCCGCGATGATCGCCCCGGCCTGCTGGCGCTGCAGCATCGCCTGCGCGATCTCGGGCGCATACGCCAGGTGGCTGATGCGCGCTTCGAGCACCTCGACGCCCGCCTTCGACAGCCGGTCCTGGATTTCCTTCTTCATGTGCTCCGCCACCGCCGCCGTGTTGCCGCGCAGCGACATCTGGTCTTCTTCGTGGGCGTCGTACTTGTAGCTCGTCGCCAGGTTGCGCACGGCGGCTTCGGTCTGCACCTTCACGAAGTTCTGGTAGTCGTCGACCTCGAAGACGGCCTCCGCGGTATCGACGACGCGCCAGACGACGACGGCCGCGATCTCGATCGGGTTGCCTTCGTTGTCGTTGACCTTCAGCTTGGTGCTCTCGAAATTGCGCACGCGCAGGGAGATGCGCTTCTTGGAATAGAAGGGGTTGGCCCAGCGCAGCCCCGGCGTCTTGACGGTGCCGACGTAGTCGCCAAAGAGCTGCAGCACGCGGCCCTCGTTCGGATTGACGACGAACACGCCGAGCAGCACGAAGCCCGCAAGGAGGATGAGGATCGCCTCGGTGATCAGGATCCCGGGCGAGTCGCCGAACGCCTGCGTGACCAGGGCGTAAATCAGAAACCCGAGGGCGAGTAGCCCCAGGAGCATGACGAGCAGTCCCGGCAAGGTGGCGGCCGCGCGTTCGCGAATCATGTCACTGACCTCCTGTAAGACGATGTCAAAGTGATATCACTTTGAAAGCACATCTGTCAATACGGTCGAGGCGGGCGTGGGGTTCAGCGGTCGAAGCCGACGCGCAGGTTGGCGACCAGGGGCAGATGGTCGGAGGCCATGAGCGCCCGGCGCGTACGCGGCAGCTCGACGCTCCGGACCTCGACGTGGCCCTCGTAATAGATGTGGTCGAGGTGCAGGACTGGAAAAAAGCCCGGGTAGGTGCGCCGCCGGCGCAGATGTTCCTGTATGTCGATGCTGTTGAAGAGCGCGCTCAGGGTCTTGGTCGCCAGCCCGCGCATCCACTCGTTGAAGTCGCCGAGGATGATCTTCGGCCCGGTCACGCGATGGTCGTGGACGAACGCCGCGAGCCGGGGTGCCTGGTAGCGTCGCTCGAGCACGGCGGTGCCGAGGTGCACGTTGTACATGTGGACCAGCCGGCCTTCGCCGAGGTCCAGATCGGCGCGCTGGCAGGCGCGCTCCTCGCACGTCCGCCACGACAGGTCGTACTGCGTGTGATGGAGCACGGGGAACCGGCTCATGATGACGTTGCCGAAGAGGTGCTTGCGGAGATGACGCACGGGCGCCATCACCCACCCCATGCCGAGCGCGGCCCCGATCTCTTCGGCCTGTCCTGAGCCCGACGGTCCAGCCCCCACGACTTCCTGCAGCGCGATGATGTCGGCGTCGATTTCGCGCAGGACCTCGGCGATGCGCACCGGCGACACGCGCCGGTCCATGCCGCGCGCGCGGTGGATGTTGTAGGTCGCGACGCGGAGGTCGACGTGGCGGCGGCCGCTGCCGCGCGCTTCGCCCGGTGCTGGGCTCACTGCTGGCGCTCCAGGATCCAGATGAACGGCCCGAGGATCTTCTCCCAGACCGGCCGCGCCTGCCAGCGCGCGAGTGTGATCTCGTCGCTCTCCTCGACGTCGCGACGATAGTCGGCCAGCAAGCGCGCCGCGACGGCGGCGTCGCGCATCGCGACGTTGACTTCGTCGTTATGCTCGAAGGATCGATTGTCCATGTTGGTCGTGCCGAGCACCGCCCAGATGCCGTCGACGATCAGTACCTTGGCGTGCATCATCGAGCCGCGGTATTCGTGAATGCGGATGCCGGCCGCGAGCAGGCGCCCCCACATGCGGCGGCTGGCATAGCGCACCCAACGCTGATCGGTCGCCGGCCCGGGAAGGACGATCGAGACCTGGACGCCGCGGGACGCGACCTCGACGAGCGCGCGCCGCAGCGCGCGGTCGGGCAGGAAGTACGGCGTGGCGATGCGGACCTCTTGATCGGCGCCTTCGATCAGCATCTGAAAGACCACGCGCGAGGTCGTGGCACGGTCGGACGGTGAGCTCTTCACCACGAACGCCGTCGTCTCGCCGCTCTCGACGAGCGCGGGAAAATATCCCGGGCCGGTCAGGATCTCGCCGCAGCACTCCAACCAGTTCTCGGCGGCCACGCCCTGCAGCGCGGCGACGACCGGCCCCTCGATCCGCGCCATCGTATCGCGCCAGGGACGCTGGCGTTTGCGGCCGATCGCCCACCAGTCGGCAATCCCGGCCCCGCCCGCAAACGCCACGCGGCCATCGACGATGAGCAGCTCGCGGTGCGTACGGTTGTTGAGGCGGGCGAGGGAGTACCACCGGAGCTGCTGGTACGACTCGATCCGGCACCCGGCCTTGCGCAAGCGCCGCACCGGCCGGCCGCGCAGGCTCAGGCTTCCGATGGCGTCGACGACGATCGTGACGTTGACGCCCTGGCGGGCCCGATCCGACAGTGCCGCGACGAACTGGTCGGCGATCTTCCCCGGCTGGAAGATATACAGCTCCATGATGATCGAATGCGTCGCGTCGCGAATCGCGGCCAGCATCGCCGGATAGAACGCCGCGCCGTCGGTGAGGATCTCGACGCGGTTGCCGCGGTGCGGCGTCGCCTGGCAGGAGGATTGAATCGCGTAGAGGAAGCCGGCGTCGTGTACCGACGTCCGGTGGCTCAGGTGGTAATTGATTGCCGGTGTGAAGAGCACCACCACCACGAGCCAGACGAGAAAGAGCGCGAAAGCGATGGACAGCCAGGCCATCAGCCCCACAGATGCAAGGGTGTGTCCACTGCCCGGGCGTCACACATGGGGATATCATAGTCGGATGCTGCGATGGCGCGCGGTCGCTGGCGGCCTCGTCCTCGCCGTCCTGTGCCTGACGGCGGCGTGCGACGCGCCGCACGATCCCATCATCGTCGACGAAGGGATCGTGACGGTCGAGAACCTGACGGCGGTCGAATGGCGCAACGTCCGGGTCACGGTCAACGATCACTTCAGCGGCGGCGTGGCCGTGCTCGAGCCCGGTGGCCGCCTGACGGCGCCGCTCAGCCAGTTTCAAACCGGCCTCGGTCAGAAGTTCGATCGCGGGCGGCAGAGCGTCTTCAAGGTCGAAGTGACCGCGACCGATCCGGACGGTAAGGCCGTGAACATCAAGTGGGATCCGAACGCACGACGGTGACCTCGGCAGGAACAAGAGAGAGACCCATGACCCTCAAATCCGAGTTCGAAGCGACCTGTCCCTGTTGCCAGTCGACGCTCGTCATCGACACGAACCTGAAGCGCGTCGTCCGGCACGTCGAGCCGGTGCGCGGCGATCGCCCCGAGCTCTCGGACGCGCAGCGCATTCTGGCCAACGAGGCCGCGCGGCGGGAGGCGCTCTTCCAGCAGTCGGTCAGCGCCGAGAAGACGCGCGGCGACGACCTGTCGAAGCGCTTCGAGGAAGCGCTCAAACAGGCGCACCAGGAACCGATCACCAAGCCGACGAGAGACTTCGATCTGGATTGACGCGCCGCGGTCAGCGTGCGAATTCCGCCGGGAGCGGCGTCCATCGTTCCATGCGCCGGTAGTAGACGGGCTTCTTGCCGAAACGCTCCTTGTACTTCACGTAGCGCCGCCGCAGCCGGTCGATATGCCGATCGGAGCTGCGGATCGACCGGTGCGGATAGTCGAGGAGCATGCGCTCCACCTTCCAGACATTACGCTCCGACAGGCGCCAGTCGTAATCGGCGAGCGTGGGCCGCAGGTCGACGAGCGCGTAGCCGGTGACGCGCCCGGTGTAGTCGACATAGGGATCGACGTAGCTGAGCGCGAGCGCGCGCGGGGTGGCGAAGACCGGCTTGCGACCGTGCAGCCCCGGATCGCGCGAGCGCGCGATCGATCCCCAGCGGCCGTTCTCCCGATAGACAAAGATGACGTGATCGAGGTGGTCGATCGACTCGAAGCTGATGACGAGCGGCGGGTAGCCGTGTTGTTCGAGGATGACGGCGGCCGAGAGCGCCGCTTCGAGGCAGTGGGCGGTCTGGCGGCGCACGACACCCCGGAAGCTGCGCAGCGTGGCCCGGCCCGGTGGCGGCTCCATGTTGTAGTCGAGCGCATTCAGGAAGCGCTGCACCGCCAGCGGCGTGCGCAGCCGCGCAATCACGCGCCGCTCGGCGCCGGTGAAGGCCGACAACGACGGCGCGTTACTTGACGCCAACCGCACTCCTCAGGTCCGTGACGAACTCCGCCGGCGACCATTGCATGCCGGTGACGATCTTCACCAGGCGGCCATTGGCGTCGACGATCGCGGTCCTGAGGTTATGCACCACGTTTCCGGGATCGGAACCCTCACGCATGATCGACACGCCGAAGTTGCCGGCGAACGACGCGACGTCGCCCTCGTCGCCGGTCAGAAAGCTCCAGGTCGCCGGCGCCGCTCCCACTTTCCGGGTGTGCGCGGCCAGGACGGCGGGCGTGTCGTACGACGGATCGAAGCTGATCGACAGCAGGTGGACGCGCCCGCGCAGGCCCTCGTCGTCGGTCACGATCTGCTGCACGTCCGCGAACTGGCGGTCCATCAATGGGCAGAAGTCCGGCAGCGGGCAGCGCGTGTAGATGAAGGTGATGGCCAGCGTGCGCCCGCGCCACTCGCTCAGGCGGCGGGTCGCGCCGCTCTCATCGATGAGCGCCACGTCGGGCACCTCGTCGCCCGGCTCGAGCATGGCGACGGGCGGGTGCGCGGCCGGACGTTCGGTGACCGGCGCGTGTCCCGTCCGCTCGATCGCCTTCAGATAGCCGTGCGCGTCCTCGACGACGAGCGTCGCCCGGATGAGGTCGCCCGGCGTCCGGCCCTGCAGGAGCGCGGCATCCTTGACCTTGAACGGCATGGTCATGCCCGGCATGAAGCCCTTGATGTCTTCGTGCTTGATGGTGATCTCGCTCCTCGCGGTGTCAACCGCCAGAATCTGCCCACGGAGCTCGTACTCGCGGCCACGACTGCACGCGGGGGCCAACGCCAGTACCAGCAGAGCGGCCCAGGTGCGCCGGAGTAGGGAAATTCTCTTCCTCGATTGGGCCATACGTTTCACTGTAGCTGGTTGTGGCAGCAGGGGTAAAGCCTCCTGGCGGGCGTCCGGACGGCGGCACGCATTCTGCTATACTCGCCTAGGCAATGGGAGCCCGCTCCTTGCCTGCGCAGGTTCGACGATCCTTCCGCATAGCAATCCGCGACGCTTTCCACCCTGACGCACTGCTTCGGAACGCGCGAGCGGCTGCGTTCGGACCAACAATGGCGCGTCAATTCTGGCAGGGGTAGGTGACAGGATGGGCAGGAGACTCTACGTCGGCAATCTTCCGTATGCAGCCACGGAGGAGCAGCTCACCGAGTTGTTCAGCCGCGCGGGGAAGGTCGACAACGTACGCGTGATGCGAGACATGGCCACGGGCCGTGCGCGCGGCTTCGCCTTCGTGGAGATGGGCTCGGACGAAGACGCGCAGAAGGCGATCAGCGAGTTCCACGAGCAGCAGATGGACGGTCGCGCGCTGGTGGTCAACGAGGCCAGGCCCAAGCCGGAAGGTGGCTTCGGTGGTGGCGGCGGCGGTGGCCGTGGCCGTGGCGGCGGGGGCGGCGGGCGCAGCTTCGACGACGGTGATTTTTCGGGTGGCCGTCGCAAAGAGCCCCGCTGGTAGTTCGACTGCTGGCCTCGTCGCCGGCCGCTCAAACGAAAAAAGGCCGATCGTCGTGAGACGACCGGCCTTTTCTGTCTAGGGATTCGACCGTAACTTCAAACTTCTACTTCAAACTTCCCGCTTCAATCTTAAGCACTTCAGACTTCAAACGTCAGACGTCAAACTTTCTTCCGCTATTCGTCCACCACCCACCCGTCACGGAGCTGGATGATCCGGCTGCCGTAGGACGCGTTGGTCTCCGAGTGCGTGACCTGGATGATCGTCGTCCCGCCTTCGTTGAGCTTGCGGAAGAGCTCCATGATCTCCTTGCCCTGACTCGTGTGCAGGTTGCCCGTCGGTTCGTCGGCGAGGATGACCTTGGGGTTGGAGATGACGGCGCGCGCGACCGCAACCAGCTGCTGCTGTCCGCCCGAGAGCTGATTGGGGTAGAGGTCCTTCTTGCCGACGATCGAGAACTTGTCGAGGATGTCGCACACCATGCTCTCGCGTTCCGCCTTCCGGATGTCGCGATACGAGAGCGGGATGTCGAGGTTCTCGTAGACCGTCAGGTGATCGAGCAGGTGGTAGCTCTGGAAGACGAAGCCGATGTTCTGCTTGTGCAGCCGCGCGCGGTCCTTGGCCCCGAGCTTGTGCACCGGCTGGTCGAGGAAATAGTACTCCCCGGTCCAGGCGCTGTCGTGCATGCCGACGATGTGCAGCAGCGTCGACTTGCCGGCGCCCGACGGTCCCATGATCGAGATGAACTCGCCTTCCTTGATCTCGAGGTTGATCCGGCGCAGCACATAGGTGCGGCTGGTGCCGTGCGCGTACGACTTTTCGATGTTGCGCAGGCCGATGAGTGCATTGGGCCCCAGCGCGACATCAGCAGGGAGCGCGTCGACCTGCGGTGCGGGCTGGCTCGACCGGGAGAAAAACGCCATGGGTTGTTGACCTCGTCTTCTGCTTCTCTTGTACCGACGGGGAGTTAGACGGCACTACGTCAGGGACGGTTTCTCTGATTATACAGACCTGGTCGTCATTCCCTCCGCAACGTGACCATGGGGCCGACCAGGGGCCGCCCGCTGCGCCGGCGCACGCACCAGCATCCGCAGGGAGCAGCGGAGGTCTTGCATCAGCGGCGGCATGGAGGCACCATACAGCACGCCCGAGCCAGATGCGTGCCGCCGGGTGCGATTCTGCCATCTGTTTCAGGCAAAAGAGTTACGCTTGGCCGTACAGTCTCGGACGCGCGCACGTTGTTCACTGGCGAACAGCCGTCGTCCCACAGGTGAACGTCGGGAAGCTCGGACACGACGAACGCAAGCTGAAATCCTCGAAGGAGGCTAGGTGCACGTTCGATTCGCTGACTGTGACCTCGACACCGACTCGCGGCAACTCTCGCGTGGGGCCCAGGAGATTCATCTCTCGCCCAAGGCCTTCGAGTTGCTGAAGCTCCTCGTCGAGAGCCGCCCGCGGGCGGTGCCGAAGCAGGAACTGCTCGACCGCGTCTGGCCGGGAGTGTTCGTCTCGGATGCGAGCCTCGCTCGCGCCGTCAGCGAGATCCGCGACGGTATCGGCGACCACTCGCGGTCCGATGGGTTCCTGCAGACCGTCCACGGCTTCGGCTACCGCTTTGCCAGCGCCGGCGTGGCCGTGCTGCCGCCGTCGGCTCCGCTCCGCGAAGGGCCGGTGTGCTGGCTGGTGGGCCGCGATTGCGAGTTTCGCCTGGGTGACGGCGAGCACCTGGTGGGGCGCGAGCCGGGAGTGTCGATCCGGCTCGACTCTCCGAAGGTGTCCCGGCACCATGCGCGCGTCACGATTGCCGCCCGGGAGGCGTCCGTGGAGGACCTCGGCAGTAAGAATGGGACCTACGTGCGCGGCGCCCGCATCGAGGAGCGGACCCGCATCGTCGCGGGCGACGATATCCAGATCGGCCCGATCCGGCTGATTTTCCGCGTGATCGAGGGCGGCGGCTCGGCCACAGAGGTGTGGACCGAGGAGTCGTCCTGATACACTGGGAGAGGCTTCAGACGGGCCCTTCGACTGGGCGGTCGGGAGGCCAGCGGGGGACGTCGGTCGTCTTAAGAGCAACGAATGAGTTCCACGGCCGTCCTCCTTCTTGTCGCCCTGATGCAGGCGACGCCGGTGCCGCCCGGTGCCGGGTCACGCGGTTCGGACCCCTCCGCCAAGCCTCCACCGCAGGAGAGTTCGACTCAAACCCCGCCCACGAACCCGAACGCGAACCCCAACGACGTCCAGCCGGCGGCGGCTGACGACCTGCCCGTATCGCTCGATCGTATCCAGCGGGCGCTTGCGGCGCCCGGCATCCTGAAGACTCTCGAACCGACCGTTCGCGACGGCCGTCCCGTGTATCGCGTGGACATCGAAGGGGCGAAGATCGACATGCGAACTCTCCTCGGCAAGGAAGCCTTGCGAGGCCCGGTTCCGTATGGCGGGATGACGCACCAGGAGTTCCTCGACCTCGTGACGCCCGACGACGTGCGCGGCTACGCGGCGTTCTCGAACGCGGAAGGGATCACGGTCGCGGCGACGTCGATTGCTCTGCAGTGGGCGGTGCTGAAAGCCATCGACGCGCTCAAGAAGGCCAAAGACGCGCGCGAGCACGACGCGGCGGCGAAGGAAGTGGAGGAGGCGCTCGAAGCGTTACGCAAGGCGCGCCGCGCGGCGGGGCTGCCCGAGAAGTAGACGTAGAATCCGCGATTTCTTTCCCGCCAGAAACCGTTCGATCTCCTCGATCGTCCGGAGCACGCTGCTCAACCGGCGCTCCGGCCGCCCTCGGTGAGCAAGAAGGCATCCTCGCAATCGGCCGCCCATGTCGATCAACGCCGCGGCCAAAAATGCTACCAGATCCGCCATTCACCGCCCAATGGCCGGGATTCGCCGGAAACGGCGGTCGGAGGGGAAGTGGCCGGCGTATCGTGAAGTATGGACATGCTGCAGCGGGTGGCGCCCGCCGCAATCGGCCAACCCGGTTCCACACCGGCACGATTCGAGCCCTGATCATGGTTGAACTACAGCCCTCGTTTCCGTCCTCCGGATCCCCCTCCTCCCGTTTCCGCATCACGCCTCAGCTGATCGTCGGCCTCCTTGTCATCTTCGTCGGCGTCGTCTTCTCGCTCGACGAGCTCGGGGTTGCGCCTGCGATTAGCTACCTCCGGTTCTGGCCCCTGGCGCTCGTCGCCATCGGCGTCCTGAAGATGCTGCAGGCCAAGGACGGCGGCGGGGCGTTCGCCGGGCTCCTGTTCGCGATCGTGGGCGTGTGGCTCCAGGCCGAAGAGCTCAACATCATCCACATCCGGCTCTGGGAGATCTGGCCGCTCGCCTTGGTACTTTTCGGGGGGTATCTCGTGTGGCAGGGTTTGGCTGGCGGCGCCGCGCCGCGCGAGACCTCGCCCGCTGGCGGGATGTTCCCCGATAGCGGTACGACCGCAGCGCCCGCCAGTAACACGCCCAGTACATGGACGGGCGAGACGTCCACGCCCGGGCCGGATGCCAACTCGACCCTCAGCGCCATCGCCGTTCTGGGCGGTGTGTCACGTGGCAACAACTCGCGTGCCTTTCGCGGCGCGGACCTGCTGGCCATCATGGGCGGACTGCAGATCGATCTCCGGCGGGCGGCGATCCACGGCGAGGCGGTGATGGACGTGTTCGTGATGTGGGGCGGCATCGAGATTCGCGTTCCTGAGGACTGGACGGTATCGAGCCGGATCGTGCCGCTGATGGCCGGCGTCGAAGACAAAACGCGTCCTCCCCAGGGCGCGAGCACCCACCATCTGATTCTGCGCGGGTTTGCGCTCATGGGCGGCGTCGAGATCAAGAACTGACTGGCCGGGCCTCCCAAGATCGCGCCGATACGGATCGCGAACGCCACGAGTGTCATAAGCTTACGTCTGGTAACGCATCCGCCGCTCTTCGGAGGTCACGTGTTTTCACGACGGTCCCGGCAAGGCCACCCTCTTCATCACTACTCCCGATTGACGTCGACGCGTACCATGGCGATCGCCGTTGCCGGCGGCGCCGTCGCGGCGGCGATCCTCCTGACGACCGGCACCGGCAGCGCGACTCAGGCGGCTCAGGCCCCGGCGCCGCAGGGCACGCTCCGCCTCGTTCCCGACGATCTGCGGGACACCTCGTGGCTGCAGACGCTCGCGGAGGCGCAGGTCAAGGCGGTTGCGGCGGTCACGGCGTTCCACGATTTCCGCTTCAGCGATGGTCAGGCGGCGAGCGGCCTTGCCTTCCAGCACCGCGTCGTCGCTGACGCGGCCATCACCTACAAGGCGGCGCACTACGACCACGGCACCGGCATCGCGGTCGCGGACGTGGACGGCGACGGTCTGACCGACATCTACTTCGTCAACCAGATTGGCGGCAACCAGCTCTGGAAGAATGCCGGGGGCGGCAAGTTTCAGGACATCACGGCGGCGGCCGGTGTCGCGGTGGCGGGAAGGGTCGGCGTCTCCGCCTCGTTTGCCGACATCGACAACGACGGCGACGCCGATCTCTATGCCACGACCGTCCGCGGCGGCAACATGCTCTTCGAGAACGACGGCCGCGGCCGTTTTCGCGACATCTCCGCGTCCTCCGGTCTCGGCTACGTCGGGCACTCGTCGGGGGCGGTGTTCTTCGACTACGACCGCGACGGCCGCCTCGACCTCTTCCTCGTCAACGTCGGACGGTACACGACGGAGACGCTCGTGGACGCGGGCCACAAGTACTACGGGGCGTTCGAGGACGCGTTCACCGGTCACCTGAAGCCGGAACGGTCCGAACGGAGCATCTTGTTCCACAACGAAGGGGGCAATCGCTTCGTTGACGTATCCAAGCGCCTCGGGCTGGTCGACGTCTCCTGGTCCGGCGACGCCAGCATGGTCGACGTCAACGAGGACGGCTGGCTCGACCTCTACGTGCTGAACATGCAGGGCAACGACGAGTACTACGAGAACGCCGGCGGCAAGGCCTTCGTGCGGAAGAGCCGTCAGGTCTTTCCTCGGACCTCGTGGGGTTCGATGGGCATCAAGGTGTTCGACGTCAACAACGACGGCCGGCTCGACATCTTCATCACCGACATGCACTCGGACATGAGCGAGATGGTCGGCCCTGAACACGACAGGATGAAGTCGACGATGAAGTGGCCCGAGTCCTTCCGCGGCGACGGGAAAGCCAGCATCTGGGGCAACTCGCTCTTTCTCAAGGAGGGCCCGGGGAAGTTTCGTGAGGCGTCCGATGCGCTCGGGGTCGAGAACTATTGCCCGTGGGGCCCAAGTATCGGCGACGTCAATGCCGATGGCTACGACGACATCTTCATCACGGCCGGCATGAACTATCCCGAGCGCTACATGATCAATTCGCTCAAGCTCAACGATCGCGGCCAGCGCTTCGTCGATGCCGAGTTCGTGCTCGGCGTCGAGCCACGGCAGGGAGGCCTCGTCACGCCCTGGTTCGTGCTCGACGCCTCGGGCAAGGACAAGGGGCATCGCGACGCGGAAGGACTGACGGGATCGGTCGCCGTGGTCGGCGCGCGCGGCTCGCGCTCGTCGGTCATCTTCGATCTCGATGGCGACGGCGATCTCGACATCGTCACCAACGAGTTTGGGACGCTGCCGATGGTGCTCGTCAGCAACCTGAGCGAGAAGACGGCGGTGCGCTACCTGGCGGTGAAGCTGACCGGGACGGTGTCGAATCGCGACGGGCTGGGTGCCGTGGTCAAGGTGACGGCCGGTGGGGCGACGTACACCAAAGTCATGGACGGTAACTCGGGGTACTTGTCGCACAGCCTGTACCCGTTGTATTTCGGGCTCGGCGCGGCCCAGGCCATCGACCGCGTGGAAGTGCTGTGGCCCTCGGGGAAGAAGCAGACGGTGCCGCCGCCCTTCAAGGTGAACACGCGCATCGACGTGCGCGAGCAGTAGCGGCCGGCCGGCGCGACCTCCGGCACCGAGCGATCACGCCGGTGGAGACGAGACGGGCCGATATCCGACCTTGGCGTACTGCGGCGCCTGGGGATTGAACCGGGCGTCGAAGCGCGGATCGGGGGCATCGAAGGTATTCGCGGTCCGATCGATGGTGCCCCGCAAATCGCCGAGGCCGCCGTTGATGAACGATCCGCGGACGCCGGCGGCGTCGAGGATGTCGAGCTCGTAGCGCGCACCTTGGGAGATGCCGCCGGCGAGCGTGTTCTTCCAGAAGATGGTGTCGACGTAGGTGCTGCCGGTGCCGCTGTCATCGACGCCATTCCAGTTGCCGGTAAACGTGCACCGGCTGACCGTGGCACGAGATCCCGCGAACACCGTCATGGCGCCGGAGCCGTGTTCCGGGTGGAATTCGCCTCCGGTCAGCAGGCCGACATAGTCCACGCCCATGTTGGACACGTTGCCGACGAAGAGGCAGTTCTCGAGCGTGGCCCGGCTGCCGTGCAGGAGATCGAGGGCGGCGCCGGTGATCTGCGTGCGGTTGTTGCGGAAGATGCAGTCGCGAAAGAGCACCGAGTCCTGGATCTGGTCGAGATGCTCGACCGACACGCCGCCGGCGCACGGACTGGCGTAGTTGCCGTGGACCTCGACTCGTTCGATGGTCGGATAGGAGCGCGCGTAAATCTTGATGCCACCGCCGTCGGCGTAGAAGTACAGCGTCTTGCGGATGTCGTCGGATTCGATCGGGGACTTCTCGCCGGAGCCGGTCGTGAAGTTGTTGGCGCCCGTAATCTTGAAGCCGCGCAACACGGTCTTGCGCGAGATGCCGTCGCCGAAATAGACGACATGGTTCACGACCGCCGGGTAGCTGGGCGCCGAGGCGTCGGCGAGGTCGGGATTGGCCGCGGTCAGGGTGACGTCGCCCACTGCCTCGAGGGTGATGCCGTCATGCCGGGCGTTGAGCCAGACGAGCGCCTGCCCCTTGGCGGACGGGCGGTAGGTCCCGGCGTGGACGTAGACCGTCTTGTTGACGGGATCGCGCGCGGCCGCCTCGAGCGCGTCCTGGATCCGGTCCTTGGGATAGACATGATGGCCCGGGCTCGTGCCGCCACGGATCGCGGCGCCGGCGCCGCGCGTCTCTTGAGCCGAGAGGCCGCGCATGGGGAGTGCGCACGCGGCCAGCAGAAGTCGAAGGAAGGCGCGACGCTCGTCTCGCGGGATCGTCATTGAGGAACGGGGAACCGGCGCCACATCCGCGGCCAAACGACGCTAATTTAGCATAGTCATGCACCCAATCCTTGCGCGCGGCAGCCGGCTCGCCCTCTACCTGGGCTTGTGGGTGCTCGTCTCGGCGCTCCTGGCGCAGCTCATGGCGGGACGAGTCGGGCTCTCCTGGCGCCAGGCGGCGCTCGTCGCGCTGCCCGCCGCGCTCGTCTACGCCTTCGTCTGCCTCTCGGCGTGGTACGTCGCGCGCAGCCTCCCGATCAAGACCACCGGCACCTGGCGGATTCTCCTTACCGGGCTCTTGACCTCGCTCCTTTCGAGCGCGGTGTGGCTCGCGATTGCCCGGTTCTGGCTCTCGCTCCTGGTGGCCCGCGGCTGGTTGCCGGAGTCAGCGCGCGGCGGCGGGTATCAGAGCCTCATCTTCGGGTTCGGCGTGCTGCTCTACCTGTTGTCGCTCGCCGTCGGCTACCTGCTCGTGATGTTCGAGGAGAACCGGGCCGCCGATCGCCGCGCGCTCGAAGTGCAGGTCTTCGCGCGCGAGGCCGAGCTGCGCTCGCTCCGGTCGCAGCTCGACCCGCACTTCCTCTTCAATTGTCTGCACTCGATCAGCGCCCTGACGACCGCGGATCCACCCGGGGCGCGGCGGATGTGCCTCCTGCTCGGCGAGTTCCTGCGCGAGACGCTCGCGCTCGGGGCCGAGAGCCGCATCACGGTCGCGCGCGAGCTGAAGCTGGTCGACCGGTTTCTCGCCGTCGAGCGGATTCGCTTCGGCGACCGGCTCGATGTCGATTCGACCTCCGACCGGGAGTCCGAGGCGTGCCTCGTGCCACCGCTGCTCCTGCAGCCGCTCGTCGAGAACGCGGTCACGCACGGGATTGCGCACCTGCTCGACCGAGGTACCATCCGCATCGCCGCTTCGCGCACGCCCGGGCGCCTGTCGATCGTCGTCGAAAACCCGTGCGACCCGGACCGTCCGCGCGGCACGGGCGCCGGCGTGGGCGTGGCGAACGTGCACGCGCGCCTGCGGGCGCTCTATGGCGGCGAAGCCGTCGTCAACAGCACCGAACGGGAGGGCGTCTGGCGCATGGAGTTGTCCCTGCCGGTGTCGACGGAGGTGAAATGAGCGAGCCGGATCCCCTGCGCGTCATCATCGTGGACGATGAGCCCCTGGCCCGCGGGGTCGTGCGCGAATACCTCGGCGCCCACCCCGGGGTCACCATCGTCGCCGAGTGCGGCAACGGCTTCGACGCCGTCAAGGCGGTGACCGAGCTCGCGCCGGACCTGATGTTCCTCGACGTCCAGATGCCGAAGCTCGATGGCTTCGAGGTGCTGGAGTTGCTGGGCCGGGCGGTGCCGGTGATCTTCACGACCGCTTACGACCAGTACGCGCTCCGCGCCTTCGACGTCCATGCCGTGGACTACCTGCTCAAGCCGTTCAGCGAGGAGCGGTTGGCCGAGGCGCTGGCGCGGGCACGAGGGCGGCTGGCGGGGCGGGAAGGGGAGGAGCCGGCGCTCGACGTGGACGGGCTGGTGGCGGCAGCGCGGCCGCGGTCGGGACCGCTCGAGCGCGTCCTCATTCGAGACGGGGCCCAGGTCCATGTTCTGCCGGCCGATCGGATCGACTTCGTGGAGGCGCAGGACGACTACGTATCGTTCATGGCCGACGGCAAGTCGTTCCTCAAGGATCAGACGATGGCGGCGGTCGAAGCGGCCCTCGACCCGACGCGCTTCGTGCGCATTCACCGATTGTACCTACTCAACATCGAGCGCATTGCGCGGGTCGAGCTCTACGCCAAGGACAGCCGGATTGCGATTCTGCGCGACGGCCGGAAGCTGCCGGTGAGCCGCGCGGGGTACCAGCGCTTGTCGCGCCTGCTCTGACGCGTCTCTGCCGGCGCGGGCTTGACAGGTCCTTCTCGTTTTGTTAAATAACTATTCAGTGAAATTAACTGAACGGTTAGTCAAGCGTCCCGGGCAGGCACGCGCGGGACGTCGGCGGGGGCCGGCGGCGAGTCCCGATCCCTCGCGCGACCGCCTCTTCGCCGCCGCCGCCACCGCCTTCGCGGCGCATGGTTTCGCCGGCACAAGCGTCGATCGCATCGCCGACGCCGCGCGCTTGAACAAGGCGATGATCTACTACCACTTCGGCAGCAAGGCCGGGCTCTATCGCGAGATCCTGCGCGACATGTTCGCCGCCGTCGGCGCGCGCGCCCGCACCGTGGCCGCTTCCGATTTGGCCCCGAGCGACAAGATTCGGGTCTTTGTCGACACGTTTGCCGCCGAGGCCCAGGCCCGTCCGCACTTTCCTCCGATTTGGTTCCGCGAAGTAGCCGACGGCGGTGCGCGCCTCGATGACGCTACGCTCGGCGACATGGCGGGGGTGCTCAAGGCCCTCGCGGCGATCGTCGCGGAGGGCGTGCGCGCGGGTGTCTTCCGGCCGGTCAACCCCCTGCTCGTCCACGCCGGCATCGTTGGGCCCGTGCTCCTCTTCTTTGCTTCCGACGGCATCCGCCGCCGCGTCGAGCGGTTGGGTGTGCGCGGCGCCGCGACGGTGGCCCAGGACGAGGTGGTGGCGCACGTGCAGCGCGTGGCGCTCGGGCTGCTCGAAGGACGGATTCCGGAGGCGGGCGCGGATTAGGCATCGCGATCGTTGGGGTCACGAAACGCGGATCACAGGCATCACACCGATCATGGGACGCGGATCACGAGCACGGGTCACAGCGGATCACCAGGTACCGGGCAGGGACGCGGATCACGGGTTAAGGCACGGGACGCGGATCACGCGGATCACGCGGATCACGGACAGCGGACGGGACACAGACATGAGTAGCGCATTACGGTGGCGGGCGGCGGTCCTCGTGACCGCCGGTGTGATGTCTGGCGCGGTGGCGTGCCGGAACGGCGAGGGGCCGGCGGTCCCGCGCGCGTCGGGCTACGTCGAGGCGACTGAGGTCCGCGTATCGCCGGAGGTGGGGGGCCGCGTCATCGAGCTCAAAGTCAACGAAGGCGACCGGCTGGACGTCGGTGGGCTCATCGCGCGGCTGAGCACGACCGACACCGAGCTGAGCATCAGGCGCGCCGAGGCGGATCGCGCGCAGGCGATCGCGCAGTTGGCGTTGCTCGAGGCCGGAGCCCGGCCGGAAGAAATCCGTCAAGCGCAGGCGCAGTTCGACTCGGCTGAGGCGGACGTTCGCGCCGCGACCGCCGAGCTCCAGTCCGCCGAAGCGGACCTACAACGATTCGAGGCGTTGCTCACCGCCAATGCCGGCTCGCGTAAGCAGCGCGACGATGCTCTCACGCGCCGGGAAGTGGCGGCCGCGCGCGTGGCGGCAGGCCGGGATCGCGCCCGGGCGGCGGCTGAAGCGCTCGCCAGAGTCCGGTCGGGTGCGCGCAAGGAGGAGGTCGCCGCGGCGCGTGCACGCATCGGCGCCGTCGACGCCCAGATCGCCTCGCTCTCGAAGAGCGTGACCGACGCCGTACTCACCTCGCCAGTGGCGGGGCTGGTGACCTCCAAGTTGGTCGATGCCGGAGAAGTCATCGCGGCCCGGACACCCGTCGTCGTTGTTACCGACCTCGACCATGCCTGGGCGAACGTCTACGTGGACGAGCCTGTCGTGCCCCGCCTCAAGCTGGGAGAGAAAGTCGTCCTTGTCACTGACGCCGGGCAGCGGCTCGACGGCGCGATCACCTTCATCTCGCCGAAAGCCGAGTTCACGCCCCGTAACGTGCAGACGGCGGACGAGCGCTCGCGGCTCGTCTACCGCATCAAGGTCACTGCGGATAACCGCGACGGCGTATTGAAGCCGGGCATGCCGATCGAAGCCGAGCTCGTCGCGCAGGGCAGGGACAAGCCATGAGCGCCGTTGCTTTCGAGCAGGTGACGAAAAGATACGGCGCCGTGACCGCGCTCGAAGCCGCGTCGGTCACCATCGCCCGCGGCGAGATGTTCGGCGTCATCGGCCCCGATGGGGCTGGGAAGACGACCGCCATCCGCGTCGCCTGCGGACTGCTCAAGGTCGATGGCGGCCGCGTGTCGGTCCTCGGCCACGATCCCTTCCGCGAGCATCGCGTCGTGACCGCCGCGGTGGGGTATCTCTCGCAGCGGTTCAGTCTCTACGGCGACTTGACCATCGACGAGAACATCGCCTTCTTCGCCGAGATTCACGGCGTGAATCGCTATCACGCCGCCCGCGATCGCCTGCTCGCGATGACGCAGCTCACGCCGTTCCGATCGCGCCGTGCCGATCGCCTGTCCGGCGGGATGAAGCAGAAACTCGCGCTCGCGTGCACGCTCGTGCATGAACCGCAAGTGCTGCTCCTCGACGAGCCGACGACCGGTGTTGACCCGGTCTCGCGGCGCGAGTTCTGGAAGCTGCTCTCGGAGTTCCTCAGCGACGGGCTCACGATCGTGATGACGACGCCCTATCTGGACGAGGCGGAGCGGTGCGCGCGTGTGGCGTTGCTGCACGAGGGGCGAGTGCTGGCAGTGGATGTGCCGGCCGTCCTTCAGGCTCGCCTTTCCGGGCGTCTGCTCGAGGTCATTGCCGACACGCCGCGCCCGCCGCTCGAGCTGCTGGCGGGGCTGCCCGGCGTCGAAGACGTGCAGTCGTTTGGCGAGCGCGCCCACGTGCGCGTCGCCGAGGGGACGCAGGCGCAGGGCGTGGCGACGGTGACGCGCGCGCTCGTCGCTCACGGCATCGGCGTGCTGGCGGCGCGACCGGTCGCCGCGACCCTCGAAGACGTGTTCATCGCCCTCATCAGCGGCGGCAAGACGGCCAACGATGCCGGCGCCTCAGCGGCCGAGAGGCATTCATGAGACTTACACGGAGCGCTCTTTGTCTGGTGGCCGGGCTGTTCGGCGCGGCGGGGGCGGACGTCCTGCACGCGCAACAGTCGCCGCCGGTGCGGAGCATCGCGCCGGCACCGCCGCAGACCCCGTCGGGAGCGCCGCTGACTCTGGATGAGGCCATCGCGCAAGGGTTGGCCAACAGTCTTCGGCTCGCCGAGCTCGGAGCCCGTCAGGATTCGCAGGCAGCCGTCGAGCAAGGACGCGCCGCGGCGCGGCGTCCGATCATCGCCGCGCAAGGCAGTTACACGCGGACGAACCACGTCGAGGAGTTTGCCATCGTCCAACCGGGCCTCGGTCGCCAGGTGGTGTATCCCGACCTGCCGGACAACTTCCGGACCCGGCTCGACCTGCAGTGGCTGTTCTATACCGGCGGCCGTCTCGATGCCCTCGAGCGCGCGGCGCGTGCCGAGCGGCAGGCGTCGGGCGAGGAACTGGCCGCGGCCCGTTCGGACCTGCGGCTCGAGATCACGCGCGCCTTCTGGAGCCTGGTGACGGCGCGCGAGGCCGAGCAGGTGCTGGTCCGGGCGCTCGAGAGCAGCGCCGCCTACGTGCGGGACTTGCGCGCGCGGCTCGACCAGGGACTCATTCCGCCGAACGAGCTGCTGTCGGCCGAGGCGCAGCAGTCACGCGAGCGCCTGGTGTCGATCGAAGCCGCGAACGCGCGCGGGATCGCCGAAGCCGATCTGCAGCGGCTGCTCGGCGCCGAGGGCCCTGGCCCGATCGTACCGGCGGCGCGTCTGGAGCCGCTGGCTGCGGCCGTCGGTGATCTGAATCAGCTGATCGCCGCTGCACTTGCCGCGCGCCCCGAACGGCGGGCGCTGGCCGAGCGCGTCGAGGCGGCTCGGGCACGGGCGGAGGCGGCGCGCGCGGGACTGCGGCCGCAGGTGGGCGTGAATGGCGGGTACGACTATGCGAGCCCGAATCCACGCTTTTTTCCGCGCAGTGACCAATGGCAGGACTCCTGGGACGTGTCGGTCAACGCGTCCTGGACGTTGTGGGACGGAGGACGGACGCGGGCCGAACGCGCGGACGCCGCGGCTCTGACGCGCGTCGCCGAGGCGCGCTTGTCGGACTTCGATCGCCAGGTCACCTTCGAGGTGCGCCAGCGCCAGCTCGAGCTCGAGTCGAGCCTGGCGGCGATCGGCACTGCGGCTGAGGGCGTGCGCGCGGCCGCGGAGGCGCGGCGCGTCGTCGCCGAGCGCTTCACCGCCGGCGTCGTGACCAACACGGAGGTGCTCGACGCCCAGACCGCGCTCCTGCAGGCCGAACTCGAGCGCACCCGCGCGCTCGCGAGCGCCCGCCTGGCCGAGGCGCGGCTCGCGCGCGCCGTCGGCCGCTGACAAGAGTCATGGCACTGCCTCCAGACGTCACGCACGCCATCGAGGTCAGGAACCTCTCGCGGCGCTTTGGCGCGTTTCTCGCCGTCGATCGCTTGTCGTTCGACGTGCGTCGGGGGGAGATCTTCGGCTTCCTCGGCAGCAATGGCGCCGGCAAGTCGACGACGATCCGGATGCTCTGCGGCCTGCTGCGGCCGACGTCCGGCAGCGCGTCAGTCGGCGGCATCGATGTATCGGCCGATCCCGAAGGCGTGAAACAGCGAATCGGTTACATGTCGCAGCGCTTCTCCTTGTACGAGCTGCTGACGGTCGACCAGAACATCAACTTCTTCGGCGGAGTCTACGGCCTGACGTCCGAGCGGCTCGCGGCGCGGCGGCGCTTCGTCCTCGAGATGGCCGGCCTGACCGGCCGTGAGCAGACGCTGGCGCGCGACCTCGCCGGCGGGTGGCGGCAACGCCTCGCGCTCGGCTGCGCCATTCTCCACGAACCGGCGATCCTCTTTCTCGACGAGCCCACGGGTGGTGTCGATCCGCTCTCCCGGCGTCAGTTCTGGCGCCTCATCGACGTGCTCTCCCAGGAAGGCGTGACGGTGCTGGTGACGACGCACTATCTCGACGAGGCGGAGCGCTGCCATCGCGTCGCGCTCATCCATGCCGGCCGGCTCGCGACGCTCGGCACGACCGCCGAGGTCAAGCAGATCTTCCAGGGCCGGCCGATCGTGGAATTGCGCACGCCGGAGGCCGTCGCCGTCATGCGCGCGCTCGACGAGATGCCCGAGGTCGAGAAGACGAGCCTCTTCGGTACCGCCGTGCATGCCGTCCTTCGCAACGACACCACCACACCGGGCGCCCTTGGCGCCCGGCTGACCGCGTTGGGTCTTCGCGTGGACGACGTCGCCGAGGTCGTGCCGTCGCTCGAGGACGTCTTCCTCGACGTCGTGGAGAAAGCGGGTAGTGCAGCCGTATGAGGAAAGCGCTCGCCGTCTACCGCAAGGAGCTGCGCCAGATTCTGCGCGATCGACGCACGCTGCTCATCCTGGTGTTCATACCGGCGCTTTTCCTGCTGCTCTATGGCTATGCGCTCAACTTCGACATCCGGCACATTGCGCTCGCGGTCGACGATCGCGACAGCTCGCCGCAGAGCCGGTCCGTGGTTTCGGCGTTCGTCAACTCCGGCTACTTCGATCTCGTGGCCAGCACGCATTCGCCGGACGAGATCGAGCGTCTCGTCAACCTGAACCGGGCGCGGGCGGTGCTCGTCATCCCGGAGGGGTTCGGGCGCGATCTCTCGTCGGGGCTGTTGACGCCGGTCCAGGTCATCATCGACGGTGACAACGCCAATACCGCCACGACCGTGCTCGGCTACGCCAGCAACCTGCTGCGCACCGTGGGCGCGGAGCTCTCGCCCGCGACGGTGGTGCGGCCGTCACCACTGTCGGTCGAACCGCGCATCTGGTACAACCCCGAGCTGCGCAGCACGCTCTTTCTGGTTCCCGGCCTCATCGCCTACATCGGCATGATTACCGCGGTGGCGTCCACGGCGCTGTCCATCGTGCGCGAGAAGGAGTCGGGCACGATGGAGCAGATCCGCATGGCGCCGATCGACACCTTCTCGTTCATCCTCGGCAAGACGCTGCCGTACTTCCTGATCTCCCTGTCGTCGTCGGCCCTTATCATTCTCGCCTCGATGGTGCTGTTTGGATTGCCGATGCGCGGCAACTGGCTGGCGCTGCTGCTCGCGGTGTCCCTGTTTCTGGTCGGCGCCCTCGGAACCGGCCTCCTCATCTCGACCGTCGCCGACTCGCAGCAGGTGGCATTTCAAATGGCGCTCCTCATCTCGCTCCTGCCGACGATCATGCTCTCGGGCTTCATCTTTCCGATCTCGGGGATGCCGGCCTTCCTGCAGGCGGTGACCTACGTCGTGCCCGCGCGCTACTTCCTCGTAGCGCTGCGCGGCATCGTGCTGAAGGGGTCGGAAGTGTCGCACCTCACCGTCCCGCTTCTGGCCCTGACGGCATACGCGCTGGCGATGCTCGGACTGTCGTCGCTGCGCCTGTCGCGGGAGCGTGCCTGATGCAGCGCCTGCGCTGTCTCGTGCGCAAGGAGTTCATCGAGCTGCGGATGAACCCGCGACTGCTTCGCCTCGTGATCATCGCGCCGATCCTGCAGCTCACGATGCTCGGCTATGCCGCCACCACCGACGTCAAGAACGTGCCGCTCATCGTTGCCGACGGCGATCGCTCGGCGGCGAGCCGCGAGCTGGTGGCGCGCTTCGAGGCCTCGCCGAACTTCACGGTCATTGGCACGGTCACGACCGTCAACGAGATCGAGTCCGACCTCGAGCGCGGCACCGCGGCGCTCGCGCTGTCGATTCCGGCTGGCTACGGCGCGAATGTGCGGGCGGGCCGGCCGGTCAGCGTGCAGGTGGTGGCGGATGGCACCGACTCGAATTCGACCACGGTCGCCCTCGGCTATGCGACCAGCCTGATCGGGGGATACGCCCAGGAGCTCGCGGCCAGTGGTGCCGAGTCGGCAGCGGGCAGTTCCGGGCGGGATCGACGCCCGCATTCGCGTGTGGTTCAACCCGCAGCTCGAGAGCCGCCACTTCATGATCCCGGGCGTGCTGGCGCTCATCCTCCTCATCGTCACTGCCAATCTCGCGGCCATGGCGATCGTGCGCGAGAAGGAGCTCGGTACGCTCGAGCAACTCAACGTGACTCCGCTCCGGCGCTGGGAGCTCATCGTCGGCAAGCTGCTGCCATATGGGCTCATCGCGCTCATCGATGTCGTGCTCGTGGTGGCAGTCGCCGTGCTGTGGTTCGAGGTGCCGTTGCGCGGCAGCTTCGCGCTGCTCTTCGCCATAAGCCTGATCTACGTGCTCTCCACGCTGGCGCTCGGCCTCTTCATCTCGACGATCTCCGACACCCAGCAGCAGGCGATGATGACCGCCACGTTCTTTTTCCTGACGCCGATGATCTACCTCTCGGGGTTCATCTTTCCGATCGAGAACATGCCGGCGGTGATCCAGCCGTTCACTTACTTGATTCCGCTGCGCTATTTCCTGGTGATCGTCCGGGGCATCTTCCTCAAGGGAATCGGACTGGACTTGCTGTGGCCGCAGGTGGCGGCGCTCGCGGCCTGGGGCGTGGGGATGCTGGCGCTCGCCGTCGCGCGGAGCCGCAAGATTGCCCGCTGACGGCGGCGCGAGACGCTCGCTGGCGCATTGCGTTCGCGGGGCGGACCCGCTAGCATCAAGCCTTGCCCACTTCATCCGTTTGCCGGGGACGCCGCTGCCTGCCCCTGCCGGTCATGTTTCTGATCGTTGCCTGCGGTGGCGGCGGATCCTCACCAACGCCGCCGTCGACGCCTGTCACGCCCACGCCGCCGGCGTCGACGACCTGGTCAGCGGCCGGACAACTCGTGGACACGGTGACGAGTCAGGCCGTGGCTGGAGCCCGGATCGCGCCGGCCTGGGATCTGGCGGCGATTACGACCGGAGGCGACGGCTCGTTCTCGCTATCATCCTCGGTCAACCCGCCGACCAATCCCTATCGGCTGGCGATTTCCGGCGACGACATCGTCAGCCGCGAGGCGTGGGTGGGGTGGCAGAACGGGGCCCGTACCGGCGTGACGATTGACGCGATTCGCAACCGGGCGCCCTTCTCGCTCGACTTCTACCGCCAGTTCGTGCGTGGGACCTACGATCAGCCGGGCGCGCCCTATGCGGTGCTGCGCTGGATGGAGGCGCCCCGTTTCTATGTCAAGACCGTCGATCAGAGCGGCCGGCCGATCGAGCCGGAAGTGATGACGGTCGTGCTCGACGCACTGCGGCGCGCGGTGATCGAGTACTCCGGTGGCCGGCTGTCGATCTCGGTGCTCGAGACCGGTACCGAAAGTCGCGCGCCACTGGTCGGCTGGATCAACGTGGATATCCGGCGGGATCCGAACGAGCGACAGACGTGCGGCTTCGCGAACATCGGCGCCAATCCGGGCTCGATCACGCTCAACAACGACATCTGCTCGTGCGGCAGCAACAAGATCCCCGGTGCGCTCGTGATGCACGAGGTCGGCCACGCCCTCGGCTATTTCCACGTCCCGGATCGCAATAGCGTGATGTACCCGTTCATCCCCGGCAACTGTCCGTCCGGGCAGCTCTCCGCGGCAGAGAAGTTCCACGCCGCCATCGCCTACTCGCGGCCGCGCGGCAACCTCGATCCCGACAACGATCCGTCCTCGCGACAGTACATCACGGCGCCTGCGATCTGGACCGATCGCTAGGAGTCGGCGCACTCGTCGATCCCGCGTGGAGAATCGGGTGTGACCCTACTGCTGAGCTCGGGACACTCAACCGTGACTGTCCCGATTGAGTGTCCCCGAGCTCAGCGTTCGGCGCCCTGCGGTCATTCCGTGCGGAGCGCGACGATGGGATCGACGCTCAGGGCGCGGCGGGCGGGCACATACGATGCTGCCAGCGCGGCCGCGATGAGCAGCATCGTCGAGACGCCGATGGCGCGCAGGTCGGTCGGCTCGACGCCAAAGATCATCCCTGAGAGCACGTACGTCAACAGGTACGCGGGAACGAGGCCGGCGAGGATGCCCCCGGCGGCGAGGCGGGCGGCGTCGCCGAGGATCATCCGCAGGATCCCGCGCCGCCCGGCGCCGAGCGCGACGCGCACGCCGATTTCGCGCGTCCGCCTGCTGACCGCGTATGCCGTGACGCCGTAGAGGCCGCACGCGGCCAGGCCGAGCGCGAGCGCCCCGGCCACGCCCAGCATCCGCGACAGCCCGCGCTCGCCATCCATGCGGCCGGCCATGTTCTGCGCCATCGTGCGCGGCGCGAACACCGCGAGCGAGGCGTCGAGCGCGTGGATTTCCTGCTCGATCGCCCGGAGTGCGGCGCCGGGCTCGAGCCCGGTCCACGCGATGATCGACAGTTCACCCGCGCTGGCGCGACGCGGCAGATATGCGGCCGGTTGCGGGGCTTCGCCGAACTCGTCTACGAGCGCGTTCGCCGCGATGCCGACGATCTCGAGCGGCGGGCTCGTGGGCGAGCCGAGGATCACGCGGGTGCCGATCGCGTCGCCATCCGGCACGAGTCGGGCGGCGAGCGCCTCGTTGACGACCACGACTCGCGGCGGCGTCTGCTCGTCCGCGTCGGTGAGCGCGCGCCCCCGGCGCAGCGGTAGCTGCAGCGTTTCGAAGAAACCCGTTCCGATCGCGTTGATGGCAGTAAACGGCGGCCGGGCGTCTGCATCGACGGGCCGCCCGGGCAGGTAGTAGCTGGTGAGCTCGACCCAGCCGCCAGCGGGGATGTACTGCGCCACGGTGGCTTCCCGTACGCCGGGAAGGGATCTGATGCGGGTCAGCAGCTCGCGCTCGAAGGCGAGCGCACGGGCGGAGGAGTAGCGCTGCATCTTCAGATCCAGCGATACCGTGACGCGTCCCTCGATGTCGAAGCCGGGTGACGTACGGCCGGCGGCCGCAACGCTCCTGACGAAGGTGCCGGTGGCGACGAGCAGCACGAGCGAGAGCGCCAACTGTCCGGCGACGAGCCACTGCTGCACTCGTGCCGTTCCCGGCGCGTTCGCCCCACTGCTCGCGCCCGGCTCGCCGCGCAGCGAGCGGCCGGGGGCCACCTTCGATATGCGGATCGCGGGGAGGAGGCCGAACGCGATCGCCGTCAGCGAGGAAACAGCCGCGGCGAACAGGATGACGCGGCCGTCGGGCGTGAAGTCCGCGGCCATCCGGTCGGCGTTGGCGAAACGGAGAAGGAGCTCGGGAGACCACAGCGACAGCAACAGGCTGCCGACACCGCCGAGCAAGGCGAGCAGCAGACTCTCGGCGAGGAGCTGGCGCAAGAGCTGCCAGCGGCCGGCGCCGAGCGCGGTTCTGATCGCCATCTCCCGCTGCCGGCCGACTCCCCGGGCCATCAACAGGCTCGCGACGTTCGCGCAGGCGATGAGGAGCACCGCCAGCGGAACGGCCGGAAGGAACGCCAGCGCGCCGAGCTCGCTGCGATCCTCGGGATTCGTGCCGCGAAACTCGTAGAGCGCGACGCCGACGTTCTTGTGCGACTCCGGATGCGCCTGGGCGATGGCCGCGGCCACACCGCTCAGGACCGCCTGCGCTTGCCCGCGATCCACGCCCTCGGCCAGCCTCCCGATCCCAGCCAACCACCACGTGCCGCGCTCGAGTGGGCTTCCTAGCCCGGTCATCACTTGGTTGGCCATGGAGAGGGGAACCCAGAGGTCGACTGGCCTCAGGGCGTCGACGCCAGCGAAGCGGGGCGGTGTCACGCCTACGACCGTGACGCGCTGTCCGTTGAGCTCGATCGTCTTGCCGACCGCATCGGTCGCCGTGCCAAAGAGGCGGCGAGCGGTCGTGTCGCTCAGCACGGTCACGGCTCGGTCGGCCGCGGGCGTCTCGTCGGCGGGTCCGAGCGTGCGGCCAGCGCCGGCAGCGACGCCGAGGACGTCGAAGTAGTTGCCGGTGGTGACTTGGCCGGTCAGCCGGAGCGATTGACCGCCGGCGCGAACCGCGACGCGCGCGTCGGCCATTCCGGCAACGTCACGGACTGCGGTCCGGGCGTCTCCGAAGTCGATGAGATCGGGATAGGGGAGGACGCGGTAACGATTGCCGTCGGTCGAAGTGCCAGCGATCCACACGAGCTCGGTCGCATGCTGAACCGGGACCGGCTTGAAGAGCACGACATTGAGAATCGAAAACACGGTCACGTTCAGGCCGATGCCGAGGGCGAGCGTCGTGACCGCCACGATCGAGAACGTCGGGGCCGCAAGCAGGACACGAATCGCGTAGCGAATGTCGGTTGCGGTGATCATTCGGTCATCTCTCTAGGCTCGCACTCCAAGCCTCTGACGTGGTCACGTGCGTCCGGTGTGGTCGCGTCTCTGGTCCATCAATCGAGCTGCCAGTCTGTCGTCGATCGCGTAATGTCCAGATGCGCAAGAGCTTATCGCCGACGCGAGCGACGCAGTGGGAAATGGAAATGTCCGGCTGTGGGAAGGCGACGTCCCACGAGCGCCCGCTCTGTCGGGTAGACTGACGATCGTGAGCGACCCTTCTTCGCCTCGTGTGTCCGTGGGAACGTCCGGCTACAACTACCCCGAGTGGCGGGGAACGTTCTATCCCGAGAAGTTCAGCACCGACAAGATGCTCGCGTATTACGCCGAGCGCTTTCCGACCGTCGAGATCAACTACACCTTCTATCGTCTGCCGACCGAGAAACTCCTGGCCGGCTGGGCTGCCGGAACGCCCGAGCACTTCAGTTTCACCCTGAAGGCCCCGCGGCGGATCACCCACGACGCGAAGCTGCAACGCTGCGAGGACATCACGCAGACGTTCTGCCGGACCGCGCAGACGCTCGGTTCGAAGCTCGCCGTGCTGCTCTTCCAGCTTCCGCCGACGCTCAAGAAGGATGTCGACACGCTGCGGAACTTCACCGACGTGCTGCCGGAAGGCACGCGGGCGGCGTTCGAGTTCCGGCACCCCTCGTGGTTCGATGGGGAGGTGTTCGACGCGCTGCGGGCGCGCAACCTCGCGCTCTGCGTCGCCGACAGCGAGAAGCTCAGCGCCCCGGTCGAGATCACCGCCGACTACGCCTACTTCAGGCTGCGCGACGAGGGTTACCAGCAGGCCGACATCGAGCGCTGGGCGGGAGTCGTGAAGGGACTAGCGCCTTTGAACAGCGCCTACGTCTACTTCAAGCACGAAGAGCAGGGGCTGGGGCCGGAGTTTGCGAAGCGGCTGATGGCGCTGCTCTAGCGCCGGTGTGCGCGATCGCGAAGGCCAGGATTTCGTGCTCGGCCCAATAGCCATCGTAGGGCTCGGCATCGTCCGCGCCCGCGCGGGCGTCGGTCACGAATGCGCAGTGGCCGCCGTGGCTGGTGATGGTGACGTGGAGCCGCGGGTTTCGAGCCACGCTCGCCTCGCGGAACGGTGCCGTCGGCACGAAGGGATCGTCCTCGGCGGTGATGATCCGGGCCGGCACGCGCACGCGGTCGATGACTCGCATGGCGCTCGCGCGGTGATAGTAATCCGACGCGCTCTTGAAGCCGAAGTGCGGCGCCGTGTAGACCTCGTCGAATTCGCGCACGCTGCGGATGGCGTCGAGGCGATCGAGGGCGAAGCGGTCGGGAAACCACGCCGCTTTGCGCCGCATCCGGCCTTTCAGTCCGCGCACGAAGTTCCACTGATAGAAGAAATTCTGCCGCCGCTCGAGCGCCCGCACGCACGCCTCGAGCTCCATCACCGGTGAGATGGCGCAGACGCCGCGCAGTTGCGGCAGCGGTGTGTCGCCGTAATCGCCGGCGAGCTTCAGCGCCAGGTTACCGCCGAGTGAGTAGCCCGCGACGACGACCTGCTGCACGTGGTCGACGGCCGCCATCTCGCGAATCACGTGGTCGGCGTCGGCCGTCAAGCCCGAGTGATAGAGCCCGGCCGACAGCCGCTCGGTTCCACCGCAGTTGCGCTGGTTCAGCAGCACCACGTTGAAGCCCGCCGCGTAGCCCTTGTCCGCCAGGCCCCGCATGTAGTGCGCCTGGCTCGACCCCTCGAGCCCGTGAAGCACCAGGAGCGCCGGATGCTGCGCGCGGTCAGCCTGCCAGTGGCAATGGGCGAGAACCCTGGTGTCGGGCGCGATGTCGAAGAACCGCTCCTCGGGCACCGGTAACCGCGGAAACGTCCGCGGCTTGCCCCACGCGTAGATGGTCATCACGTGGCCATTGCTGAGGCCGCGTCTAGGTGTGTACATCAAGGCTGATGGCCGGCCCTTCGAGAGAGGAGGGTTACCCGAAGCGCCGGTGAATGCTCGGATTGAATGCCGAACTGGGAAATGCTGCCCACCCTCTTAACGAAGTGTACCGCACAGACCGATAGGCGCAGAGAGGGCGAGAGCAGAGGACAAAGGACAAGACAGATGTGCACGCAATTACACGAACGGCTGAGGCTGGCGCGGGAGCGGAAGGGGATGTCTCTCGCGACGATCGGGCGTCAATTCGGGGTTCGCGAGCAGAACCTGCTCCTCATCGAGCAGGACAAGCTCGAGGAGCTTCCCACCGGTCTCTACGGGCGCGCCGCTGTTCGTGCCTATGCGAGCGCCGTCGGCCTTCCCGCTGACGAGGCGCTGGCCGAAGTCATCGAGCGGCTGCGCACGCCGGAGGATCCCCTGGATGGGCTGGCACGCGTGCGAGGCCTGGCGCGTCAGCCGGAGCGCACGTTCAAGGAAATCCTCCATGTTCCAACGGCCGAGGTCTCGCTGAGCTCCTCGACGCGCGCCCACGTCGCCAACGCCGTCGACGGCCTGGTGTTGCTCGCCCTCGACTTCCTGCTACTGGAGCTGACGGCGGCGGTCGCGGGCGTGCGGGCGACTGACGTGTTGCGCGTCGCCGCCCCCTCGATGCTGGGGCTCTTCGCCCTCATCGCCGCGCTCTATTTCGTGCTTCTCGGCGGCTTGGCGCAGGCGACCGTCGGCTCGAAGATCGCCCACACTTCGGTCGACCCCGCGATGGTCGAAGGGGTAGTGCGGATGCTGCGCTTGCGCCGAGTGTGACCCTATTGCTGAGCTCGGGGACACTCAACCGTGACTGTCCCGATTGAGTGTCCCCGAACTCAGCTACTTCAGACGGTAGATTCTGACGGCGCCGGAACTGAACTCGAGCGGCAAGTCCATCGCGCGCTCGGACACGAGATAGTCGAGGTCGTACTGCGACGACAGCTCGCGGGCGCGCTCGGGAGTCAGGGTCGTGAAGTCTCCGAGCGCCTCCACGCGTTCCCGCGTTCGAAGCGCCACGCTGCGGTCGTACATACCAATCGCTCCATCCTTGATCGCCTCCACGAACACGTCGCGCTCGGCGGCGACGCGGACGCTCGTGCCGTAGCGGACGGCGTGGCCGGGATCGGCCAGCCAGCCGCTGCCAGCCGGTGATCTGCGCGCCCACGCCATCGCCCGCCCCCAGTCATCGTCGTTGACCGTGACCTGCGCCATACGGCGATCGGGAAACTCCACGAACATGATGTAGGTGCCGCGAACCGTCGCCAGGACGACAATCGCCAGCGCCACCATCCGCACCCGCCGCGCGTCGGCGGTGACCCCTTCGGCCGCCGCCCAGACGACGTAGATGACGGCGAGGAAGTCGAGCATCCAGAAGATGCGCGACGGCTGCAGCTGGATGGCGAGCGCGAGCCGCGCCGCATTGAAAGGCAGGGTGGCGGCAAAGACGAGGACCAGAGACAAGCACCCGACGACCAGCGCACCCTCACGCGGGACGAGCAGTCCCGCATCGCGCCGTCGCCGGTAAATCCAGATGATGATCGGCACGTAGGCGAGGTTCACCAGCCACGCGGATGCGGGCCAGTCCAGAGGAAACAGGTAGTCCTTCGCCGCCAGCGTCTCGAGCCACACCGCGTCCATGCGTACCGAGTCGTCCGGCGAGCGGTCCCGCGACGAGCGCCCAGACGCCGGCCGCGCCTGTGGCCGCGACGCCGGCCGCGATCGGGACCCGCAGCCGAGGCTCGCTCACGAGCGTGGCCACACTCAGCCAGACGGCGAACCAGAGAGCGGTCGTCGGATGGAGCGGCTCCGGCGACAGCCACGAGCGCGCACATCACGCCGTAGCGGCCGCGCAGGAAGCTGACGACGGCGAGCGCGGCGATCGCGAACGACAACTGGCGCGGGTGAAAATACCCTTCGAGCGTGTTCGTGCCTGACTTGGTGATCGCATGGCGCAGCGTCAATGCCGCCATCAGCGCGACCGTCGCCCATCGTGTCCGGTAGAGAGCGCCGCCGATACGCAGCGCCGCGAGCGCCAGCAGCGACAGCGCCGTGAGTTGCAGCACGACGAACGCGGTCGAGAGTGGTGCGCCGGTCGCACGCGCCACTGGACCGAGCACCTCGTCGACGATCGTCAGCCGCGCCTGTGAGCGGATGAGCTCAGAGTCGCGCGGGTAGAGTGCAGGGTCGATTCGCTTCAGGATGGCGGGCGCGTAGAACGCCTGGTCGGACGCGCCGTAGCGGTATCCCGCCGAGTTGGCCGTGGCCAGGATGATGAACGGAAGCAGGCACGCGGCCAGAAGGCCGAGGCTGCTCGCCCGGTCAGAACGCGACATCTCTCAATGCGGCCCCATTTCGCCTCACATGGTCTCGTCCGCCGTCGGGCCGTAGATCGGCGGGATCGGCACGTCGTTCAGGCGCAAGTACACGCTCAGTTGCCCGCGATGATGGATCGTGTGATTCATCACGAAGCTGCGGATGGCCGCGATGCGCGGCATGGTGAAGAACTCCTGGTCGCCCTTCTTCAGCGTCCAGGGCGCCAGCAGTTCCGGATCGGTCGTCCGCACGAGCAGCGCGCGCGCGGCCGCGACCTTGCGGTCGAATTCTTCGAGCAACGCGGCGCGCGACACCGGTGACTTCGGACGCGCTTCTTCGCCGAGCGTATCGAGGTCGAGGATGGACACGGTGAGCGTCGCCGAGCACCAGTAGGGGATGTTGGCCAGATGCCCGGAGAGCTGGCCGAGCGTCATCGACTTGTCGTGGGGCTTCCAGGCGAACCGTGCCTCGGGCACACGGTCGAGCAACCGCCTCGTAGTCGCCATCTCGTGGTCGAATTCGGGGAGCAGTGCGTCGGTGATAGGCATGGCCCGAGGATATCTGAAAAGGTGTGCTGCAGGGGAGCCGGGGACTCTCCCTGCAGCACGGCGTGGCTATCTGATGTCGTCGGCTTCGACCTGCACGGTTGTCAGCAACTCCTTGCCGCCAACCGCCAGCTTGACCACGTAGGTGCCGGGTTCGACGACGTTCTGTCCCACCGTGAATGGAACGCCGCGGCCGCCACCACGGCCGCCTCGTCCGCCGCCACCGCCGCCGCCAAAACGGCCGCCGAGGACCGGCGTTGGACCGAGGTTCCACTGCACGCGATTCAGCCCGGCGTCCTTCGTGCCATCCATCTCGCGGACCACGCGTCCGGTCGCGTCGCTGATCGTGATCTTGACGTCGCCGGTCGCCGCGGCTTTCAGGTAGTAGCTGATGGCCGTGCCGCCCTGGGGATTCTGGCCGCGGAAGTGCTTGTCGGCGCTGAGTCCGTTCGCCTTCGTAATGTCGTTCACCCACGCCGTGGCCTTGCGCACCTCGAAGAGGTGCGCGTCGGTCGTCGAGATCGCGTCGGTCATCTGCTGCAGGGGCGTGATGTCGTCGATGATCCAGATGCTGCGGCCGTGGGTGCCGAGGACGAGATCGTTGTCGCGTGGGTGCACCAGGACGTCGTCGATGCGGACCGTCGGAAGGCCGGTCATGAATCGCTTCCAGTCCTTGCCGCCGGTCAACGAGACGTAGAACCCGTACTCGGTGCCGACGTAGAGGAGGTTGCGGTTCTTCGGATCCTCCTTGATGACGTTGACGTTGCCCGTGGGCAGATTCGCGGCGATCGAGGCCCACGTCTGCCCGAAGTCGCGGGTCACGAACACGTAAGGCTTGTGGTCGTTGCTGCGATGGCCGTCAAACGACACGTAGCACGTGCCGGCGTCGAACGCCGACGGCTCGACGCGTGACACGTGCGTCTCGGCGGGCACGCCCTTGATGTTATCGACGACGTTCTTCCACGTCGCGCCGCCGTCGCGGCTCACCTGGACGTTGCCGTCGTTGGTGCCCACCCAGATGATGCCAGCCACGAGCGGCGATTCGCCGATCGTGATGATGTTGCTGTAGGAAGCCGCGCCGTCGTGCTTCGACGCCATCGGTGCCGTGCCTGCAACGCCCATGATCGGACGATCGTTTCTGCCGATGTTCTTGGTCAGGTCCGGCGACGCCGTCCATGTGTCGCCACGGGTGGTGGACTTGAACAGGCGATCGCCGCCGAGGTACACCGTGCTCGGGTCGTGGTGCGAGAGCATGAACGGCGTGCTCCAGTAGAAGCGGTAGTAGGTTCCCGGAGGCGGGGGAGGGACGACGTTGCCGGGACCGGCGCCGCGGCCGCCACGGCCGCCTCCGCCGCCGGCGGCTTGCGCCCCCGCTGGAGTCGCCGCGCCGGCGCCGCGACCTTGCGCGTCGGGCTGCGTCTCGGGTGGTGTCGGCGGTGGGGCAAATGGCGGCGTGGGGCGGATCGACTTCGACTGACCGGTCTTGAGGTCGTAGCGGTTGGTGGCGCCGTCCTGCGACTCGGTATAGATGATCGTCCAGTCGCGCGGATCGTTGGCCGTGTAGAAGCCGTCACCGCCGCCGGTGCGGTACCAATCGGCGTTCATGATGCCGGCCGCGCTCCGCACGGCGCTCGGGCCGCACCACGATCCGTTGTCCTGCAGGCCGCCGCACACGTAATAGGGCTTCCGCATGTCGACGCTGATGGCGTAGAACTGGCCGAGCGCCGCCAGGCTGAGCTCTTCCCACGTCGTCCCCTGGTCGTAGCTGATGTCGACGCCGCCGTCGTTGCCGATGATCAAGTGCTGGCCGTTGCGCGGGTTGATCCAGAGCGCGTGATGATCGCTGTGGCTCTGGCCACCCATGACGTTGAACGTCTTGCCGCCGTCGACCGATTTGTAGGCGCTCGCACCGGTCGTGTACACGATGTCCGGGTTGCTCGGATCCACCCGGATCTTGCTGTAGTACATCGGGCGGTTGTTGTTGTTGCTCATGAATTTCCACGACTTGCCGCCGTCGTCGGAGCGCCACACGCCGCTCTTGGTGGGATCCGGCGGGGGCGCCTCGCCGCCTCGGCCTCCGCCGCCGCCACCACCACCTCGGCCTCCGGGTGGCACGAGCGTGCCGTCGTCGTTGACGCCCGCACCGGTGCCGCCGCTCGGCCCGACCTCGAGCTGCGCGTAGATCGTGGTCGGCTTGGACCGGCTGATGTTGAGGCCGATGCGACCGATGACCGGCGTCGGCGGGAGACCACTGCCCATGAGGCGCGTCCAGGTCTTGCCGGCGTCGCTCGTCCGCCAGATGCCGCTGCCGGGGCCGCCACCGTTGAAGCCCCACGGCTGCCGGCGGCGCTGATAGGACGCCGCGAAGAGCGTGTTCGGGTCGGTCGGGTGCATCACGAGATCGATGAAGCCCGTGTCGTTGTCGATGAACTTGGTGTTGGTCCAGGTCTTGCCGCCGTCGGTCGATTTGAAGACGCCACGCTCAGGATTGGGTCCGAAGAGATGGCCGACCGCCGCGACGTAGACCGTGTTGGGGTCCTTGGGGTGCACGACCACCTTGGCGATGGACTGCGTTTCTTTCAGGCCCACGTACTCGAATTTGAGGCCGCCGTCGGTGGACTTGTAGACGCCGGCGCCGAAGGACGAGCTCTGACGGTTGTTCGGCTCGCCGGTGCCGACATAGATGATGTTGGGGTTCGACGGTGCCAGCTCGATATCGCCGATGGAGGAGACCGGGAACTCGTCGAAGATTGGCGTCCACGTGGTGCCGTTGTTGACGGTCTTCCAGATGCCGCCGGTCGCATAGCCGACGTAGAAAGTCGAGGGGTTGCTCTCGTCGACGGCGATGTCGTCGACGCGTCCGCCCATGACCGCCGGGCCAATCGAGCGCCAGACGAACCGTTTCAGCACCGGGTCGTCCGATTCGTTCACCGGCCGCGGGGCCGGCGCTTCCTGGGCCTGCGGCTGTTCGGCCAGCATGCCCGTTCCTCCACCGATCGCAAAGACTCCCAGACCGGCCCACACCAGCAGCCGCACGCGCACGTTTCCTACCATGTCGACGATCTCCCCCCTGTGACGCATCAGTGGGGTCAGATCCTGACAGCATCAAGATCCGACCCCTCTTGCTGCTGGCGCGCACACACCAGCAGCCGCGGGTAATTTACTACATCGACTAGTAGGTCGTTTCGGCGGCTAGCGCTTGAAGTCGACTTTGGGAAGTTTCTGCGCGTCGGGAGGGGCCTCGAAGTATTTGTATTCCTTGAACCCGAACGCCTTCGCGGTCACGTTGGAGGGGAAGCTGCGCCGGAGCGTGTTGTACTGGCGCGCGGCATCGTTGTAGCGCTGCCGCGCCACGGCAATCCGATTCTCGGTTCCCGCCAGTTCGTCCATCAGCCGCTGGAAGTTCGCGTCGGATTTGAGTTGGGGATAGTTTTCGACGACCGCGAGCAGGCGCGAGAGCGCGCTCGTCTGCGCGTTGGCGGCCTCGATCTGCTCGTCAGGTGTCTTCGCGCTCATCATCCGGGCCCGCGAGTCGGCGATGGCGGTGAAGATGTCGCGCTCCTGGTCGGCGTAGCCCTTGACCGTCTCGACGAGATTCGGGATGAGGTCGTTGCGCCGCTGCAGCTGATTCTGCACTTCCGCCAGCGCCGTCTTGAGCGCCTCTTCCTGGCCGGTGAACGTGTTGTAGGAGCAGCCGGACAGCGCAAGCGCCAGTGTGCCGACGAGCGCCAGGTTGAATGCGTTTCTAAGTCTAGTCATGGTTACCACCCTCCAGAGGCGCCACCGCCGCCACTGCGGCCGCCGCCAAACCCGCCGAATCCACCGCCGCCTCCGCCGCCGAAACCGCCGAAGCCGCCGCCAAAGCCGCCCTGGCCGGTGCCGAACGGCCCCACGCCGCTGTTCCAGCCGCTCCAGGGGCCGACACCCCAGTGCCGATTCCGCCGCCGCGATCGCCGGCTCAACATGAAGATGATGAACAGGATGAACAAGAAGACCCGCAGGGCGTCGGCGAAGTCGCCGTCCGAACCGCCGCGCGCCGGGGCCTGAACGGGAACCGCGGTCGGCACATCCGTCAACTGGACGCCGCGTCCCTCGGCGATGCGGTTGATGATGCGGGTGGTGCCAGCGATGAGGCCGGCGCCGTACTGCCCTTGCCGGAAGGCTGGGAGGATGCTCTCGCGAATCGTCTGTCCGGAGAAGCCGTCGGTCACGAATCCCTCGAGGCCGTATCCGACCTCGATGCCCACCTTGCGGTCCTCGACCGCGACGACGATCAGCAGGCCGTTGTCCTTACCGCGCTCGCCGATGCCCCGGCCCTGATTCTCGAACATCTTGACGGCGTATTCCCTGACGTCGGCATACGGCTGAAACGTGGGAACCGTCGCGACGACCACGACGTCGCCGCTGGCGCGCTGCAGCGCCAGGATGCGTCGGTCGAGTTCGCGCTCGCTCGATTCGTCGATGACCCCGGCAAAGTCGTTGACGGTCGCGCTGAGGAGTGGCGGTGCCGGTTGGCCCGCGGCCCGGCCGGCCGTAAGGATGAAGACGATGCAGACGGCGAGCGCGTGCCTCACGCGCGCCACCCGTCGACGTAGCGCCAGATCCGTTCGCTTGCGTCGACGTAGCGCGCCAGGAGCGCCGTCGGGTCGGCCATCGTGCCCATGCCGGAGGGTGCCGACAGGACTTCGACAATCAGGGGTGCCGGGACACCGATGGTGCGCTCGATTCTCGCCGCAAGGGCCGGAGCGTCGGTCTCGACGGGCCCGCCGTGTTCGAGCTGGGTCAAACTGAGCTGGATCAAATTAAAGAGGAGCGTGCGAAACGCGGGCGCCGACGACGCGATGAGCCGAACGACACTCCTCGGGTCGCCCTGGGTTTCGAGGAAGCCCTCACGCAGGTGGATCAGGTGACTCTTGGCTTGCTGCTCGCAACCGCGCCGGCGATCGGCGTCCGCACACGCGTACCCCGCCAAACGGATCTTCGCCGGCGACGACCACATGACTCGCGATGAGGTTGCCGTACTCGAGCGGGAAGACGTCGAGCGTACGCTCGAACTCGTGCCGGCGAGAGGATGAGCGGGACTGCCAGCCCCCGGCGCTGCCACGTCGCGGTCAGCGGTACGGCCCGCGCGAGGTCTTCGAACGTCACACGTTCGGTGAGGGCGAGCGTTCGCACGTAGGCGGCATCACCAGTGAGCCCTGCCAGCCCATACGCGACGACCGAGTGCAGCCGCGCGCCGAAGATCGTTCGAAGGTCGCTGACGAGCGCCTCGAGGTCCGCGCGCTGGCGGTCCGTCAGGTCCACAGCCGATGGTGACGCCATTAACGCCATTATACTGACCACTTACATGCAGCTTCGTACCTTGAACGTCGGATGCTTCGGCGGTGGCACGGGTCTGCCGAGCTTGCTCGGTGGCCTGAAGACCAATCCGTGGCTGGTCGTGCATGCCATCGTGACGATGTTCGACAGCGGTGGCAGCTCGGGCCAGTTGCGCGACGAGCTCGGCGTGCTGCCGCCGGGCGATGTCCTTCGCTGCGCGCTGGCGCTCGCCCGCAACGAGCGCGAAGCGCGCAACGTGTTGCTCGCCCGGCTCTCGATGCCTGAGCACGCGCGGCTCCGGGGGCACACCGGTGGCAATCTGCTGCTCTCGATGATGGAGCGCTACAGCGGCGATTTCCTGGCGGCCGTGGACGGTCTGCGCGCGCTTCTCGGCTGCGAGGGGCACGTCTGGCCGGTCACGACGGAGCCCGCCAGCATCTGCGCCGACTACGGTGATGGATCGTCAACCCGAGGCGAGGTCGAAGTCGACGCCGGTCAGACCGCCGGCCATGCCATCACGCGACTCTGGCTCGAGCCCGACGTGCACCTCCACGCGGCAGCCGGCGCCGCCATTAGCGCGCTCGACGCCGTCGTCATCGGCCCGGGGAGCTTCTATACCAGCCTGATGCCGATCCTCCTCGTCCGCGGGGCGCCGGAAGCCGTCCGCGCCGTCCCGGGCCCCATCGTCCTCGTCACCAATCTGCTGACCGAGGGGCGCGGCATGTGGGGATTCACGGCCGGCGAGGCCGTCCGGCGGATGGCCGACGTGATTGGCCGGCCGGTCGATGTCGTAATTATGGACAACTCGACGCCTGCCCCGACCACGCTGGCGCGTTACCTCGAGGAACATAAGCGCCCGCTCGAACGCGGCGATATTCCGGCGTCCTGCGAGGTCGTGGAAGGGGAGTTCTGGTCGTCCGAGATAGCCCGCCACGACCGGCGGCGGCTGGCTCAGGCGGTCTGGGCCGTCCTGGCGAAACGACTGCTCTAGTCTGTGCGTATATCTGTGCGTATAAGCGAGCAGCCCATGCGCTATGATTGGGCGATCGACCCTAGTTATGGCAGACCCCCTGCCCGGCTCGATTTCGGCGCTGTCGCTCTCGTTGAGCGCCTCGGATACTCATTCGTCGCTTGAGCTGCTGGTCCGTGCCCAAGATGGCGACGAGGTTGCCCGCAACGAGCTCTGCGCCCGCTATCTGCCACGGCTGCGCCGCTGGGCCCACGGCCGCTTGCCCATCTGGGCGCGCGAGCATCTCGATACCGAAGACATCGTCCAAGATACGCTGCTCCGCTCGGTCCGTAAACTCGACGTCTTCACGCCGCAGCACGAGCGCGCGTTTTGTGCCTACGTCTGCGAAGCGCTTCGCAATCGCCTCCGCGACGCGCTGCGCCGCGCCGCGCGGCGGCCGGCGAGCACCGCCATCCCCGAGGACGAACCAGCCAGCGATCCGTCGCCGCTCGAAGTCGCCGTCGGCCGTCAGACGCTCGGCCGATATGAGCAGGCCCTGCAGCGGCTGCGCGAGTCCGACCGCGAATTGATCATCGCCCGAGTCGAGCTTGGCCTCGACTACCGCGAGATTGCCGACCTGCTCGGCAGGCCGTCCGTCGGAGCCGTGCGAGTGGCGATCAGCCGCGCGCTGCTTCGACTTGCTACGGAGATGGGCGTTGAGCGGACAGCGTGACGACGCCTGGCTCATCGCGCTCGGTACTGATGTCTCCGACGGCAAAACCGTCGACTGGGATCTCGTGGATCGTCGTCCGCTCGACGACGACGCCCGCGCGCTAGTCGAGAACCTCAAGCGGCTCGAGGCCGTCGTGCAGGCGCATCGGGTTTCCGCGAGCGACGTGACGGCGGATGATTCTCCGGATGACCCGGATGCGACCACCACGGGACACTGGCAGCACTTCCTGCTCTTCGAGTCCGTCGGCGCGGGTGCGTTCGGCACCGTCTATCGCGCCTGGGACACGAAGGTCGATCGCGAGGTCGCGCTCAAGCTTGTGTCCGCGGGCGCGACGAGCCGTTCGCCGCTGAGCGAAGCGCGCAACCTCGCCCGCATCCGGCACCCCAACATCGTCACGGTCTACGGCGCCGAACAGGACTCCCAGCACGTCGGCATCTGGATGGAATTCATCCAGGGAGAGACGCTCGCCAAAATGGTGCGCGACCGCGGCCCGATGAGCGCGCGCGAGGTCGTGGGCATTGGCGTGGACCTTTGCAGCGCGCTGTCCGCGCTGCAGGGGGCGTCGCTGCTGCATCGCGACATCAAGGCGCACAACGTGATGCGCGAAGTTGGCGGCCGCATCGTCCTGATGGACTTCAGCGGCGCGTGGACGTCGGAAGCGGGTGAGACCCCCGCGAACCTGTCCGGTACTCCGCTCTACATGGCCCCGGAGCTCTTCGAGAACCGGCCGCCGAGCGTGGCGAGCGACATCTACAGCCTGGGCGTGCTGCTGTTCTATCTGCTGGCGGGCCGGCTGCCGGTCGAGGGACCCTCGCTCGCCGAGCTCAAGGACGCCCATGCCCGCCGCCTGCGAACGCGGTTGCGCGACCTGCGTCCGGAACTTCCGGAGGCGGTCGTCCAGGTCGTCGAACGCGCCGCGGCTCACGACGCGAGCGAGCGCTACCAGACCGCTGGCGAGTTGGAGCACGCCCTGGTCGGCACGCTCGGGGCTCATGCGGCAGTGCCGTCTCCGACCGTCGCTCGGATGCCACGGACCCGCGCGGACATTCGGGGCCGACGGCGGGCCGGTTGGGTGACGTGGGCGTCGGTAGCGGTTGCCGCGCTGGCGGTCGCTGCGCTCGCGCTGGAAGGATCGTTGCGCCCCACGGCGGCAGAAGATCCGATGCTCATCCGCGTTTCCGATCGCCCTGCCGGAAAACACGCGCAGCTGGCCGCGTCTGTCGCCCGATGGGCGGCAGGTCCTTTACGGGACTACGTTCGAGGGCCGGGACGTGTTGTGGGTGCGCGAGCTCCGTGCCGCCGAGGGACGGCCCATCCCTCATACGTCGGCGCGCGAGACGCCATTCTGGTCATTTGATTCGCGTACCGTCGCGTTCTTCGACGAGGGGAAGCTGAAGAAGATCACGGTCGCGGGTGCGAGGGACCGGCAGGAGGCCCAGATCATCACGGACGCGCCGCATCCCGAAGGGCGGCGACTGGAATCACGCCAACGTGCTGCTCTTTGCCACGAACGCCGGCGTCTTTCGTGTCAGCCCGGACGGCTCCGGACTCGCGCCGGTGACGACGCTCAACGCGGCGCGCGGCGAGTACTCGCACGGCTGGCCGGAATTCCTTCCTGATGGCCGCCGTTTTCTCTTCGTCGTGCGGAGCTCGCGGCCCGAACACTCGGGGATCTACCTGACCTCGCTCGACAAGCCAGACGAGCGCAAGCGGGTGATGCCGGACTATTCGCGTGCGGCGTACTCGTCCGGGATATCTGCGTTCGCGCGTGACGGGTCGCTCTTCGCTGCAGCGGTTCGACGAGCGCTCGGGAGAATTGCGGGGCAATCCGACGGAGGTGGCGGCCCGCGTCAAATATCACGGCGGCGGCGACGGCGCTTTCGACATGGCCGGGAATGTGCTCGTCTACCGGCAGTCCGAAGGTCTCCCCATGACGCGGCTGCTGTTCCTCGATCGGGACGGGAATCAGGTGCGCCCGGGCTTGCCGATTGGCACCTACCGTCATCCGCGATTCTCGCCCGACGGCAAGCGCATCGTCATCGAGAGCCTCGACCCTCGGAGCTCGAATTCCGATCTCGTGTTGTTCGACCTCGCGCGGTCGATGTTCGAGGCGGTCACGAAGTCCGACGCGCCTGACGTCGCGCCCGTCGTGGTCACCCGACGGGCGCGAGATCGCATTTTCGTCCAAGCGAGGAAGCCGCTACGAGACCTTTACAAAGGTCGTTGACGGTGTGACCCCGGAGCAGCTTCGGCCGGGTCCTGACGGGGACAAATATGTCGAGGATTGGACCGACGCGGGCGAGCTGATCGAGACCGTTTTGCGGCAGGGTCTCTGGCGCGCGCCGCTGGCAGGGGGAAAGCGCCCCGCGTTGATTCGCGAAACGGCTTCGGCCGAGCGATGGCTGGCCGAGGTGTCGCCCGGACGGTCGCTGGATCGCGTACACCTCGTTCGAATACGGCGCGCCGGGCGTGTATGTGGAGCGCCTCGACAGTTCGGCAGCGGCCCCCAGCGTGCGACATCAGGTGTCGGCCGGCGGTGGCGCCGAGCCGCACTGGCGTCGCGACGGGCGCGAGTTGTTTTACCTGACCACCGACGGCTACGTGGCCTCGGTTGCGGTCACGGCTGGCGAGAACCTGGACCCGCAAAAGCCGCGTGTGCTCTTCCGCGCGACCGTTCCCGATCCGGCCAACACCTCGGGCTTTCACGTCACCCAGGACGGCAAGCTGTTTGTCGTCAACACGATCGTCGGCTATGCCCCAGTGCCCCCCGTGCACGTCGTCGTGAATTGGCCCGCCCTCCTGGGGCGGTAGCCTCGCTTTTCTTTCGCGTAATCCCTCCGCGGCCTGTACGAAAACTACTCCTTCGTCGTTTATACCATGCATGAGGTGGCTGGCGCCTTCCCGTGAGAGTGCCAGCCACCTCTGACGGGTGTTTTGCAGCCAAGTTACTCACACACAGGTGGTTACGCGAATGCTGCAGTACGGTGGACACGGCGCGGGGCCCGGAGTTGAGGAGCGCGCCACTGGCGGCGCGGGTCGTCATCGCCGACGAGCAGCCACTCATGCTCGAGGGGCTGGCGCAGGTGCTGCGTTCGTTTCCTGACGGCGGCGGTCGAACGCTGCACGACGGGAGCTGAGCTCTTCACGGCGATTCTCGCCAGCGAGCCTGATCTCGGCGATCGCCGACATTCGGTTGAGCGCTCCTGACGGTTTGACGGTGCTGCGCGAAGTCCGGCGGCGCGGCCTTCAGATTCCCTTCATGGTGGTCAGCGGTGGCTTGAGCGATTCGGAGGTGCTCGAGGGAATGCAGCTTGGCATCCGCGGGCTCGTTCCGAAGGACGCGCCGATTGACGACATCGAGCGCTGCGTGCGCACGGTCCTCAGCGGCGGGACCTGCCTGGACCAGTCGCTCGTCGGCCGCGCGATGGAAGCGCTCCAGACGCGCGAGACGGCTCTGCGGGAGATTTCAGGGTTGCTGACGGGGCGTGAGATGCAGGTGCTGCAATGATTGTTGGAGGCGCGCGCACCCGCGAGGTGGCCGGCCGCCTGGCGGTGAGCGAGGGGACCCTCAAGGTCCACCTCCACCACATTTATCAGAAGCTGAACGTGACCGGCCGCGACGGGCTGATCGCCTTCGCGCGCGCCAAGGGCCTCGTCTGACCGCCGAACGTACCGGAGGCCTTGCTGCCGCGCCCTAGTTGGGTCTTACTGAATGACCGCGCCGGTCGCCTTCAGCTGATACGTCTGCGACGCCTTCGCGTCGTGCTTGGCGTGCTCGTCTCGCCGCTTCTTTCGATTCCGCACCGAGCCGACGGCTTCGAACACACCTTCGGCGGACACTTTCCGGCCCTTCGCCGTCACCGGAAACACGATCACGCCATCGTCGACCTTGAGCCGCACCGTGGGGCCCTGCTCGTCACCCTCGGCGGCCACTGCCATCCAGCATCCCATGTGCGTGCACACGGCGGTTGCCACGCCGTCGACGCGAAGCGTCTTGCCCACGTAGGCTGAGGGCTGATCGACGATCGCCTTGATCGGGGTCGAGTCTTTCAGGTTGACGCCCGTGCCGAGCTTGGTTTCACCTGCCGCGAGCGGCGCGACGAGCGCGAAGACTCCGATGGCCAGCAACGCTTTCATCCAATCCTCCAGAAATCGTGACTTTCGAGGGTATCATGACCTGATTCACTACGTCGAGCCGTCGCCACCGCACTTCCCACTTCGACTTCACTTCAAACTTCAACTTCAAACGTCACTTCAAACGCATTCAGACTTCAGACTTTCTGTTGTGCCCCTACTTACCCTGGACCGCGTCTCGCTTTCCTTCGGCCACCTCCCACTCTTCGACGACGCCAGCCTGCGGATCGAAGCGGGGGAGCGCATCTGCCTGATCGGTCGCAACGGGACCGGCAAATCGAGCCTGCTCAAGGTCATTGCCGGCGACGTCCCGCCCGACGGCGGATCGATCTGGCGGGCTCCGGGGCTGCGGGTCTCGCGGCTCGATCAGGACGTGCCAGGGGCCGCCGACCGCACGGTCTTCGACGAGGTGGCGGCCGGGCTTGGGATCGCTCGGGGCGCTCGTCGCGCAGTACCACCATGCCGCCGTGGAGGTGGCCGAAGCCGGCGCGGATAGCGCCGCGAGTCTCGACCGGCTGGGTGAACTCCAGCACGAGCTCGAGGAGCGCGACGGCTGGCGGCTCGAACAGCGGGTCGAAACCGTCGTCTCACGGCTGTCGCTGCCGGCGGAACGGTCGCTCGGCGAGCTCTCGGGTGGATGGCGCCGCCGGACCCTGCTCGGCAAGGCGCTCGTTTCCCAGCCCGACTTGCTGCTGCTCGACGAGCCGACGAACCACCTCGACATCGACGCGATCCAGCTGGCTCGAAGGAGTACCTGCGGGAGTTCTCGGGCGCGTTGCTGTTCGTGACCCACGACCGGGCCTTTCTCTCGGCGCTCGCCACGCGGATCGTCGACCTCGACCGCGGCACGCTCACTTCGTGGCCGGGCGCTGTACTCGAGCTATCTGGACAAGAAGGCAGAGGCGGAAAACGCCGACGCCCGGGCGCTCGATCGCCTCGACAAGAAGCTGGAGAAGGAGGAGGCATGGCTGCGCCAGGGCGTCAAGGCGCGCCGGACGCGCAACGAAGGCCGAGTGCGCGCACTGCTGGCGCTCAGGGCCGAACGCGCCGCGCAGCGGGCGACGAGCGGAGACGTGCGGCTGACGGTGGACGCCACCGAGTCGTCTGGACGGCTCGTCTTCGAAGCGGATCACGTCTCCAAGTCGTTTGGTGGTGTCCCGGTTGTGCGCGACTACACCCAGCGCATCCTGCGGGGCGATCGCATCGGCCTCATCGGTCCGAACGGGTCGGGCAAGACGACGCTCCTCAAGCTGCTGGTGGGGGACCTCGAGCCGGACGCGGGCACGATCGCTCGCGGGGCCCGGGTGCGGATCGCGCTACTTCGATCAGCAGCGAGCCGAGCTCGATCCCGAGCAGTCGGTCGCTGACAGCGTCAACGACGGCAACGACACCGTGATCATCAACGGCGAGCCGCGCCACATCATCGGTTACCTCGCCGACTTCCTCTTTCCGCGGGAGCGTGCCGTCTCGCCGATCAAGTCGCTGTCGGGCGGCGAGCGGAACCGCTTGATGCTGGCCCGTCTGTTCGCCCGTCCGGCCAACGTCCTCGTCATGGACGAGCCGACCAACGATCTCGACATCGAGACGCTCGAGCTTCTCGAGGAGCTGATCGCCGACTTTCCCGGCACGGTGCTCCTCGTGAGCCACGACCGCGCGTTTCTCGACAACATCGTGACGAGCACCCTGGCGTTCGAAGGGAACGGGCGCGTGGTCGAGTACGTCGGTGGCTGGGGTGACTATCTGAGGCAGACGAGAGCAGCGCGCTGCGGTCCGAGATGCGCGGCGCCTGCGGCGACCGCGGCGCGAGCGACGGGCGCAGGTCACCCGCGAGCGACAAAGCGGCGGCGCGTCGAAGCGCGCCGGAGGTTGCCGCGCAGCGCAAGCTCTCCTTCAAGGAACAGCGCGAGTTCGAGTCGCTGCCGGCGCGCATCGAAGCCCTGGAAGAAGAACAGCGCCGGCTGACCGAAGAATCCGTCGCGCCCGACTTCTACAAGTCGGGCGGCGATCACATCAGCGGTGTGCTCGCGCGCATCGAGCGCATCGCAGCGGAGCACGAGGCGGCGCTGGCCCGCTGGCTGGAGCTCGAGGAGCGGGCGGTTCCGCGCCCCTAGTTCCGGGCCGTCACTCGAACGATTTCGTGAACAGCTCTTCGATCGCGCGGCGGCTGTTGTCCTGGAGCTGCCGCGTGCCCGTCCCGGTGAAGTGCGGGTGCGTGATCACCGGCGCGTCGGTCCCGCGACTCTTCCAGTCCGCGCCTGTCCACTCGAACCAGCCGTCCTTTTCCTGATCGAAAACGAAGAGCGGCTTGTTGCACAGCTTCGCGAACTCGGCGCCCCAGCCCGTTCCCCCGCGCACGGTCCCGTCGTCGAGGATCGCGCCGACGACGTAAATCTCCTGACCGTTGTTGACCTGATACCAGAGCGTCTGGAGGACTTTCCGGATCGTCGGACTGTCGGTATAGCGCCGGTGCATCAGCCGCGCCACGTACTCGAGGCTGACGTCTCCAGCCTGGAGCTCCTCGTGGTTCAGCACGCGGATCCCCCGGCTGCGGACATCCTTGTGACCGTCGAAGGTGAAGTTGACCTCCTCGATCCCGTGACGTTCGGCGCATGCCCCGAACTCGGCTTCGGCCCCGGCAGCGGCGCCGCTGAACAGAATGAAGTCAGTTTTGTGCATGATGGAATGTCAGGACACTAACGCGGTTTCCGAGCGGCCTTCGGCGTCGATCGCGCGACGGTCTTGCGCGCGACGGTCTTGCGAGCGGCGGTCTTGCGCGGCGGCTTGGCCGTCGTGCCCCGCTGAGCCTTCAGGGCCGCCGCCTTCTTGATGATATCGGCGAGCATCGCGCCCGTCTCGCCGGTTTTGGCGGGACGGTTGCTGACCCAGACGTCGGGGTTGTCGGCGGCGAGGATGTCTTCGAAGTCGCCGTCGCTCTTGACGCTGCGCGGCGCGAACTCGGCGATGTCGAGCGCGCCGGCCCAGTCGTCGCGGTGCTTGATGAGCAGCCAGCTCTTCGCACCGTCGCCGCCGTAGCTGCCGAACCGGCCGCTCGTCCGCACGAGGACCCACGATCCCTTGAGCTTGTAGCCGTCGAGCGTGAATTTGAGATCGCCCTTGGCGAGCGCCGCATCGACGTCGTCGGTCTCAGGGGTCCAGGTCCCCTGGTCCCACAGCATCACGATGCCGGCGCCGTAGCCCTCGGGGATGACCCCTTCGAACGTGCCGTACTCGAACGGGTGATCCTCGACGTGCATGGCGAGGCGCTTCGTCTTCGGGTCGAGCGATGGCCCTTTGGGCACGGCCCACGAGAGCAACACGCCGTTGTGCTCGAGCCGGAAGTCGTAGTGGAGGTGACTCGCAAGGTGCTTCTGCACGCAGAAGAACAGTCCCTTGGCCGGCTTGGCGTTCCTCGCGCGCTCGGAGACCAGCTTCGGATCACCCGCCGGCTCTGGCGTGCTGGTGAAGTTGCGTTTCTGGCGGTACTTCTCGAGAGCCATATTCGTGTATCGACAGTATGGGCGCGGTCGGTGCTCCGCGCTAGTTCACTTCCCCCATCATCCTCTTGACCGACGGCGACAGTAGCAACAGCAGGAAGCCGGCGACGATGCCGAGGAGCGCGATGGTCGTGAACAGCGTCGGCAGCGGCATCTGCTCGTAGAAGCCGGCGAGGCGGCCGGCGATGAAGTTGCCGACCGAGGTCGCGAGGAACCACACGCCCATCATCAGCCCGCAGATACGCGCCGGCGCGAGCTTGGTCATGGCGCTCAAGCCGACGGGACTCAGGCAGAGCTCGCCGCAGGTGTGGAGCAGGTAGACGACGGTGAGCCAGAGGGGACTCACCTGGACGCCGCCCGCGGCGAGCTGCGAAGCCACCACCAGCACCGCGAAGCCCGCGCCCACGCTGAGCAGTCCGAACGAGAACTTGACCGGGGTCGAGGGCTCGCGCGAGCCGAGCGCGATCCAGATCCAGGCAAAGACCGGGGCCAGCATCCAGATGAACATCGAGTTCATCGATTGGAACCAGCTGCTCGGGAAGCTCCACCCGAAGACGGACGTGCGCGTATCGCGGTCGCCGAAGAGGTTGAGCGTCGAGCCGGCCTGCTCGAAGAGCGACCAGAAGAGTGCCGCGGCGAGGAAGAACAGGCCGATGACATAGAGCCGCTTGCGCTCCTCCGGCGTCCAGCCGCCCGACAGGAACAGCCAGGCAAAGAAGACGACCGTGATGATGAGGAGCATGTAGCCGGCGCCGTCGGCGACCGCCGTCACCGAAATGGCGCCGCTGTAGGCCATCACGCCGAAGACGGCGAGCGCGGCGGCGAAGACGCCTCCGATGAGCTGCACGCGGCGCCGCAGTGCCTCGCCTGCCGCGGGGGACGAGGCCGGCACCGGCTCGAGGCCGGCGGCACCAAGGTACTTCGCGCCGAGCTGATACTGAATGACGCCGAGCACCATGCCGAAACCGGCAGCGGCAAAGCCCATGTGCCAGCTGATGCGCTGGCCGAGGTAGCCGCAGATGAGCGGGGCGATGAACGCGCCGAGATTGATCCCCATGTAGAAGATGGAGAAGCCGGCATCGCGCCGCGTGTCCTTCGCGCCATAGAGCTGACCGACGATGACGCTGACGTTGCCCTTGAGGAGCCCGGTGCCGATGACGATGAGGAAGAGACCGAGGTAGAACGTCGCCAGCGACGGGAACGCCATGCTGAAGTGCCCGCAGGCGATGATGATGCCGCCGTAGAGCACCGCGCGCCGCTGGCCGATGAGCCGGTCGGCGATCCAGCCGCCCGGAAGCGTCGTCATGTAGACCATCGACGTGTAGAGGCCGTAGACGGCGCCGGCCGTGGCGGTGTCGAACCCGAGTCCGCCGGTGGCGAGCGGCGCGGTCATGAAGAGGATGAGCAGCGCGCGCATTCCGTAGTAACTGAAGCGCTCCCACATCTCGGTGAAGAAGAGCGTGGAGAGCCCACGCGGGTGGCCGAAGAAGGCGCGATCGTGGGCAACCGGAGCGTTCATGGCGTAAAGCATATGACAACCCGCAGACGGTGCGTCTGGCCGTCGCCCGTGCCACAATGCCGGGGTGGTCCTGCTCATCTCGACCTACGACCTCGGGCGTCAGCCGTTCGGGCTCGCCTCAGCGGCGGCGGCGCTGCGGGCAGCCGGGGCCGAGGTCGTCTGCGCCGATCTCGCGAAGGAGCGCCTGAGCGAAGCGGCGGTGCGGCGCGCGACCGCGGTCGCCTTCTTTCTTCCGATGCACACGGCCACGCGCCTCGCCTTGCCGGTGATCGACCACGTGCACGCCGTCAATCCGGACCGACGACTGATCGCCTACGGCCTCTACGCGCCGCTCAACGCCGCCCTGCTCCGCGAGCACGGCGTGTCGGTGATCATCGGCGGCGAGTTCGAGGAGTCGCTGGTCGCGAGCGTCGTGGGTGACGCGAGCGTCGTGGGCGAGACGTCCGATCTTGGTGGCCCCACGGCGGCGCCTCAAACCGCGCGTGTCCCGCGCGTCCAGTTCCTCGTTCCGGATCGTCAGGGCCTGCCGGCGCTGACGAAGTACGCGACCCTCCAGTGGGGCACCGAACGACGGACGGTCGGCTACACCGAGGCCAGCCGCGGCTGCAAACATCGCTGCCGGCACTGTCCGATCGTTCCCGTCTACGACGGCCGATTTCGGGTCGTCCCGGTCGACATCGTCATGGCCGACGTGCGGGCGCAGGTCGCCGCCGGCGCCAGGCACGTGACGTTCGGCGATCCCGACTTCTTCAACGGCATCGGGCACGCGCTCGCGGTCATCGAACGGTTCGCCGGCGAATTCAGCGGCGTGTCCTACGACGTGACGATCAAGGTCGAGCACCTGATCCAGCACGCCGGCGTGCTGCCGCGCCTGCGCGACACCGGCTGCGCCTTCGTCACGACCGCGGTCGAAGCGGTCGACGATCGCATTCTCGCGCGCCTCGAGAAGGGGCACACGCGCGCCGATTTCGAGCGGGTGGTGGCGGACACGCGCGCGGTCGGCCTCACGCTCGCGCCCACGTTCGTGGCGTTCACACCGTGGACGACGCTCGAGGGGTATTGCGATTTGCTGCAGACCATCGACCGGCTGGGGCTCGCCGAGCACGTGTCACCGGTCCAGCTCGCGATTCGGTTGCTCGTCACGGAAGGATCGCGGCTGCTGGAACTCCCGGACGTGCGGGCCGTGACGCAGCCGTTCAGCCCGCGGTCGCTGACCTATCCGTGGGTCCACGTCGATCCGCGCGTGGACGAGTTGCAGAAGCGCGTCGAAGCGTTTGTCGGCGTGAACCTGTCGGCGCCGCGGCGCGAGCTCTTTGCTCGGGTGTGGTCGCTCGCCCACGACGCCGCCGGCGTGGCGGCCGAGCAGTACGCGGAGCCAGACATCCCGGCGCGGGCGGCCATTCCCTATCTCAACGAACCCTGGTACTGTTGAGCGGAGCCCACGTCGGAGCAGGTTGCTCTGATCTAACGTCACGGATAACACGGACAACGCGCGTGATTCGCGTCCTTCTCCTGTCGACGACGACCGGCTATCAGCTGCGGTCGTTCAACGATGCCGCCGCCGAGCTCGGCATCGAGGTCGTGTTTGCGACCGACCGATGTCAGCAGCTCGACGATCCCTGGCGCGATCGCGCCATCGGCGTGCGCTTCCACGAGGAGGACGCGTCGCTCGAGGCGATCGTCGCCGCCGCGCGGCACGCGCCGTTTCACGGCGTGCTCGCGGTGGGGGACCGCCCGGCGATCCTGGCCGCGCGCGCGGCCGCGCGCCTCGGGCTGCCGGGCCATCCGCCCGACGCGGCCGCCGCCAGCAGCAACAAGCTCGAGACCCGGCGCCGCCTCGCGGCGGCGGCGTTGACCGTCCCGTCCTACTTCACGCTGCCCGCGGGCGGCGACGTGACGCGCGCCGCGACGGACGCGCGCCTCGAATTTCCGTGCGTCCTCAAGCCGATTGGCCTCTCCGGGAGCCGCGGCGTCATCCGCGCGGATTCGCGGCGAGAGTTTGCGGCCGCCTTCGCGCGCATCTCAGCGCTCCTCGTGCGGGTCGACGTGCGCGCGGCCAGAACCGGCCTCGAGAACATCGTCCTGGTCGAACGCTTCATTCCCGGGCGTGAGTTCGCGGTCGAGGGCGTGCTGACCGGTGGGACGCTGCAGGTCTTTGCGATCTTCGACAAGCCCGACCCGCTCGATGGTCCGTTCTTCGAAGAGACGATTTACGTGACGCCGACGGCGCTCGATGCGGCGAGCCAACGGCTCCTGGTCACGACCATCCAGCAGGCGAGTGACGCGATCGGGCTGAGCCACGGGCCGGTTCACGCCGAGTGCCGCGTGGGTCCGGATGGCATCGTCGTCCTCGAGGTCGCGGCGCGGCCAATCGGCGGGCTGTGTTCGCGCGTGCTGCGGTTTGCCGATGGCTCCTCCCTCGAGCACGTCCTGCTGCGGCACGCGATCGGCCAGGACGTCTCGGCGGCGACGCGTGAGGCCCCGGCGGCGGCCGTGATGATGATTCCGATTCCGAAGCGGGGGATGCTGAAGAGCGTCGAGGGAGAAGCGGCCGCTCGAGCGGTGCCATACGTGGAAGACGTGCAGGTCACGGCCAAGCCGGGACAGCGGCTGGAACGGTTGCCGGAGGCCGGGAGCTACCTCGGATTCATCTTCGCGCGGGCGGGCTCGACGGCGGATGCGGATGCGGCGGTGCGGGCCGCACACGCGCAACTGTCGTTCACGATCGAGCCGGCGATCGACGTCGTCACCGCTGGCAGCTGAGAGCGGCCTACTTCGCCTGCTGAGGGACGAACCCGGGCGGCAACGCCGCGCCCTCGCCGAAGAAGAACTCTTCCATCTGCTTGGTGACGATCTGCTGGGCCTCCTTCTGCCAGGGCATCAGGCGGTACTCGTTGAGAATCATCTTCATCCGCTCTTCCCAGAGCTTCCACGCTTCGGCGGAGATGTTCTGGTAGACGCGCTCACCCAACTCGCCCGGCCAGGGCTGAACGTCGAGCCCCGGCATCTCTTTTTGAAACTTCTGGCAGAAGACCTTGCGGCCTGTCCGATTGTTTGCCGGCGGTTCAGGGGTCGTCGGACCTCCACAAGTACTCATTTCGAAATCATAGCACTCACGGGCGAAACCGCTCGCTGGACCGGCGTTTCCCGGCGCCTGTGTAGTTTCTCGTGTACGGAAACGCTCCAATGGAATCCCTCGGGTAGGGTGAGCGGGTGCTACTTTTGGTGGCCGGATGCCTGCCTGAGCGGTTCGGCGGCCTCGCGGAGGGCATATCTGGCTGGCACAAGACTTGATTGACTGCTGGGTCGGAAGGCTCGACGGTGAGCAGAAAGTCGAAGATCGAACCTGATGCGCGGACTCAGCCACGAAATGGGGCCACGAGGCCACGAAATGCCGGAAGAGGCGCCAGAAACGCCGCCGGATGAACCGCAACCCACACCCGTCCAGGATCCCCCGGCCGAGCCAATCGAGGCTCCGTACGTCGTGAGAACTAGCGGGCCATCCCGAGCGAGGGTCACCATGCAGAATCCTGAAGACAGCCGGAACGAGAGCAGTGCTCGTCGACGCGAAAACGGCGGACTCAAGGAGCGGCGCGGCTTTGCGTCGATGTCGCCCGAGAAGCAGCGCGAGATTGCCAGCAAGGGGGGCCGTGCCGCCCACGAAAAGGGTACGGCCCATGAATGGACGTCCGAGGAAGCCCGTAACGCCGGCCGAAAGGGCGGGCAGATTAGCCGTGGCGGTCGGGGACGCCTGGCCGAGGGGTATTCGCCCCTGCCGGACACGCCCGACGAAGGCGCTCCGCATTAGAGAGTGCAAAATTGCGCCAAACAGCGCAAAGCAAGTGGCGCCGAGGGTCTAGAATGTCCTAGATCCTTGATTGTGGCGCACTTGGCGGGTTGGGAGTGGTATCGTGATGGATGGACGGAAGTTACGGAGGCGCGTGCGTATGTTGAAACGGGTTGCGATGGCGATGGTGGCGGCGCTGGCAGTCGGCGCGGCAGCCTCGGCCCAAACCAGCGGGTCAATTCCTGCGGGTCGTGCCAGTCAGCCGTCTGCGCAATCTCAGACGTCTTCGGCGCAGACCACGCAGCCGCCGGCCAGGCCTGATCCTGACGCCGGCGACGTTCGCCCAGCGACGACCACGGCGAGTGGCGACACCGGCCTGTGGTTCGTACCCACGGCAGAGATTCTGCCCGCCAAGCGCTGGTCGGCAAGCGCCTACCGCGTCAACTTCGATCACCAGCAGGGCTTCACGGACGTGTCGAACTGGCCCGTGACGTTCGGCTACGGCCTCAAGGACCGCGTCGAACTGTTCGGTGCGTGGACCCTCGTGCGCCGTATCGACCGCGACGTCCGGCCAATCTTCCGGCCCGGCAACTCGCAGGTGGGCGGCCTCGTCAACGAGTATCCGTTCGTGAGCGGCGGGTGGTCGGGCAACCAGCTCGGCGATCTGTGGCTCGGCGGCAAGTTCAACCTCATGTCGGAATGGCAGCAGAAGCCGATGGCGCTCGCCGTCCGCGGGATGTTCAAGCTGCCGACGGCGTCGGATGAAGACGAGGGCGTCGGCACCGGGAAAGCCGACTTCGCGTTCGACCTGATCGCGAGCAAAGAGATCAATCAGCGCGTCGAGCTCTCGGGCTTTGGCGGATTCATCTTCCGGGGCGACCCCGACGATGTGGACATCTCGGACGGCTTCCGCTGGGGTATCGGCGCGGCCTTCCCGACGCGGAAGAGCCTGCGCCTGACGACCGAGCTGCACGGCGAATCGCAGCTGGACGATGTCGTCGTACACGGGTATCGCGCGGCTCATCGGCGAGGACGGGTCCATTCCGCCGCTCGTGTCCGACTCGGACACCGCGACGCACTTCACCGTTGGGCTCACCTGGCAGGGCAAGGGCGGGTTCTTCGCCGGCGCCGGGGCCAACTGGCGTTTCGGAATGGACGGCCGCGACGTCGTCGGGTCGGAGTTTGGCAACGTGTCGGGCGACAACTTCGGCTTCCAGGCGCGCATCGGGTTTCACCCCGGTGTCCGCGTCTACACGCCGCCGCCGCCGCCGACGCCAACACCGACGCCGGCACCGGCACCCAAGCCGGATCACGTGCTCGGCGTCAAGGCGTCGTGCGCGCCGTGCACGGTTGAAGTCGGCCGTCAGTCGACCGTCTCTGCCGTCGCCTCGAGCTCGATCGGCTGCACGGTGACCTACAGCTGGTCGGCACCGACCGGGACGCTGACCAACCGGACGGCGCAGAATACGCCGTGGACGGCGCCGAACACCGAGGGCACGGTGCCCGTGACGGTGACGGTGACCTGCCCGCAGGATGGCAAGACCGCCAGCGATACGGTGAACATCAACGTCGTCCGGCCAGTCGTGAAGCAGGTCGTCTTCGAAGACGTGCACTTCGACTTCGACCGCTACTCCCTCAGGCCGGAAGCGACGCGCGCGCTCGACGAGGCGATCACCGCGATGCAGCAGAACGCGTCGCTGCGGATCCAGATCGAGGGCCACACCTGCAACATCGGCACGGCCGAGTACAACCTCGCCCTCGGCGACCGGCGCGCGAACTCGGTTCGCGACTACCTGACCAGCCGCGGCATCGCCGCGAGCCGGCTCGGAACGGTCAGCTACGGCGAGGAGCGGCCGAAGCACGACAACGCACGCGAGGAAACGCGCCGGCTCAACCGCCGTGCGGCTCTCGTCGTGAACCTGCAGCAGATGCCGTAACGTCGAGTCATCAGGACGGCCTCAGCCGGCGAGTGCTGAGGCCGTCCTGACTTTCCACTCGGGAGGCGAGCGTGCGGTTCGTCAGCGTCTACCTCCTGGGATACTTCCTGCTCATCATCGGTGCCCTCTTCGCCCTCTGGCAGGGCGGCGTCCTTCAGCATCTGTCGCCGGTGTGGGTCCTTGCGTGTCTCGTGATGGCCACCGGCCTCGGGATCATGCTCTCTATCTCTGCGGGAAAGCCAGACATCACCCGCGACTGACGGCCCCGCCCCGTCCCTTCTGCATGCCTTTTCTGCGCGCAGCGGCACGTTTCGCGCTCCTCTTGCCGGTTCTCGTCGCGATCGTCGCCTGCAAAGAAGAGCTGGGCGGCGTCCAAGTCAAGGACCTCTCGTTCTCCGGCAACAGGGCCGTGACGACCGCTCAGTTAAAATCGGTTCTGGCGACCGCCGAGAGTGCCTGGCTGCCGTGGGGCATCAAGGAGTACTTCACGCGCGAGGAGTTCGAGGCCGACCTCAAGCGCATCGTGGCGTACTACCGCGACCGCGGGTATCCCGACGTGCGCGTGCGATCGTTCGATGCGCGCCTCAGCGACGACCAGAAGTCGGTTCGCCTGAAGGTCGATATCGAAGAAGGCGAACCCATCCGCGTCGAGCGGGTCGTCTTTGTCGGCCTCGAACCGCTTCCCGAGGAGCATCGTCGCGAGCTCGAGACGCGGCTGCCGCTCAAGGCGGGTCAACCGCTCGATCGCGCGCTGCTGCAGTCCAGCCGCGAAGCGACGATCGACGAGCTCAAGGACCACGGGTATCCCACACCGGTGGTGGAGTTCGCCGAGACGCCGGGATCGTCGGATCGACAGCGCGTGGTGACCTACACCGCGCAACCGGGGCGCCTGGCGTATGTCGGCCGCATCGAAGTGCAGGGCACCGCCAGCGTCGACCCGCGGATCGTTCGCCGCCAGCTGACCTTCAGACCTGGCCAGCTTTTCGAACAGAGCAAGCTGCGCGAGAGCCAGCGCCGTTTGTACTCGATGGAGCTCTTCAACTTCGTCAATATCGAGACCTCGGCGGCACCGAGCACCGACGCCGGGCGCGAAGGTTCCCGGCGCCAGGCGCCGGCGCCCTTGCTCGAGCCAGACGCGCGATCGCATCGCCACGCGGGTGACGGTGACCGAGGGCAAGCACCGGAAGGTCAATTTCGGGCTCGGCTACGGAACGGAAGAGAAAGCGCGTGGCGAGATCGACTGGCGCCACGTGAACTTTTTCGGCAGCGCGCGTACGGCGGGCGTCTTTGCGCGCTACTCGGCGCTCGACCGGGGCGTCCGGCTGAACTTCCGTCAACCCTACTTCTTCGGCCCGAGGTATTCCTTCGGGATGAGCGCGCAATCGTGGTTCAGCGACGAGCCTGCGTACAAGCTGACGACCACTGGCGGGCGCGTCACGATATCGCGCGAGTCATCGCGCGCGCGCTCACCACTGAGCGGCCGGCAGACGACCGCATTCGCGTTGACCTATGCGAACGAGTGGGAGGAATACACCATCTCGGACGAGGCCCTGAACGATCCCACATTTCGCGACGACCTGATTGCGCTCGGTCTCGATCCCGAGACTGGTGAGGGCCGCGGCCAGCTCTCGGCGTTGCTCCTTGACGCCGGCCGCAACACGACCGACAACCTCCTCGATGCGAAGAAGGGCTACTTTGCGAGCGTGCACTTCGAGACGGCTGGGCAGTGGCTCGGGGGCGATTGGAGTATCGCGAATATCGGCGGAGGGCCGCTATTTTCAGGCGATCGGCAGCCTCGCGGTCGTGGCAATTCGGGCCCGCGCGGGCTCCATCGATTCGGTTGGTCCGGAGGAAGAGCTCGTGCCCTTCTTCAAGCGCTACTTCCTCGGCGGCGCGACCAACCTGCGGGGATGGGGCCGGTACGAGGTCTCGCCTCTGACCGGAGAGGGACTCCCCATCGGCGGCAACAGCTTCGTCAACTTCTCGACCGAGCTGCGCTTTCCGATCGTCGGCAAGATCGGCGCGGTCGCCTTCCTCGACGGCGGCAACGTCTGGACCAATCCCTGGGACTTCAACCTCGACGACCTGCGCTACGACGCCGGGGCTGGGCCTGCGCTACAACACCCCGGTCGGTCCCGTTCGGCTCGATGCCGGCTGGCAGATGAACCCGATCCCCGGGTTGGTCGTGGACGGGGAGCCGCAGAAACGGGCGATGCGGATCCACTTCAGCATCGGGCAGGCGTTCTGACGTCATGGCCCTGATCCGCCGCTCCATCCACGTCGTCGCCTGGATCGGGACGCTGCTGGTGAGCCTGGTGGCGCTCGCGCTCATCGTGTCGCAGACTCCCTGGTTTCGCGACTGGATTCGTCGCACGATCATTCGCGAAGCCCGCCAGTATGTGAACGGGGAGTTGAGCATCGGGCAGGTCACGGGCAACCTGTTCTTCGATGTCGGGCTCACCGACGTAGCCCTGGATCTCTCAGGCGAGCGTCTGGTCGCGATCAAGGCCGTCGCGGTGGACTACAGCGTCTTCCAGCTCATCTCCAGTGGGATTGTCGTCGACCACATTACGGTGACGGCGCCGCGCGTCCGCCTGGCGCGCACTGCCGATGGATGGAACCTTGGACGGCTGGTGAAGGCGCGCGCGCAGGAAGCGGATCGCCGTGGTCCGGCCCGCCCGATTTCACTGCCTTCGATCGCCATCGTCGACGGTGACATCACCATCGACGATGGGGATCGGGCCAAGCAGCTACCGGTGGCCCAGCCGCATCGAGGACCTCGACGTTCAGGCCGCCTTCGCCTACGAGCCCGTCCATTTCACTGTCGGGTTGAAGCAGTTGAGCTTCCGTGGTGCGGATCCGGACGTGGCGCTCCAGCAGCTGACCGGCACGGTAGCGGTGCGTGACGACAACCTCTATCTCGATCGGATGGCGATCAAGACGGGCGAGAGCGAGCTGACGGTCGGTGGGGTGATCGAGAGCTACCTGCGTACCCCGGTCATCAAGCTTGCGACCGAGGGCACGCTGTCGCTGCCGGAAGTGGGACGCCTGGTCCCGGTGCTGGCCGGGTATCAGTTGCACCCACGGCTCGTCGTGAATGCGAACGGAACGCTCGATCGGCTGCTGCTCGATCTCAATCTGACGACCGAGGCCGGGCTGGTTCGCGGCCCGTTGATGACCGATCTCCGGTCGCCGGACTTCACATTCTCGGGGCCCCTCCACGTCGAACGGCTGAACCTGGCACCGATCCTCAAGAATCCGGCCCAGCGGAGCGACATCACCGGCGACATGCGCATCGACTTGACGCTGCCGTCAAATCCCTCCAGCACGCCGGTCATGAACCGGCTCGGGGGCACGTTCACGTTCAGCGGTCCACGCGTGGTCGCCCTCGGCTACGCGGGCACGCAAGTGCGCGCGCGCGGCGCCTTCAAGGGACCGCGGATCACCCTCGCCGATGCCAGCGCGCGAGCGTACGGCGCGTCGGCGACGGCTCGCGGGCTCATCGTCCTTCCCGAGGGACGTCGCGCCGTGTCGTACAACTTGCGAGGCACGGCCAGTCAGGTCGATTTGCGCCGGCTGCCCGCCTCGACGCGGGCGCCGAAGCTCGATACGGTGCTGTCGCTCGCCGACTACCACGTGCAAGGCAACGGCAGCGAGGCCAGCGGCTCGGCGACGCTCAACCGGTCGCTCGTCGAGGGCGCGACGGTTGCGACGGGCACCGTCGTCGATTTCGATACTCGTGCCGAGCCCCTGACGTACTCGGCAAAGGGAACGCTCGCCGGGCTGGACGTCCGACGCCTTGGCCAGGCGCTCGCGATCACGGCGCTCGAGGATGAGCGCTACGCGGGACGGGTCAGCGGCGACTTCGACGTGCAGGCCGCGGGCACTTCGCTCGCGGAACTGACGTTATCGGCCAGCGGCACGCTCGTGGATTCGGCGATGTGGGGCACGCACGTGCCGGAGATGTCGTTCAAGGCCAACATCGCCGAGTCCGCGCTGATCCTCGACGTCAAGGGCGGCTTCGACCAGCTGAATCCCGCCGTCGTGCTGGAGCGCAAGGCCCTCGATGGCAACGTCAATGGGACCGTCGACGCCAACTTGCGATGGCGCAATCTCGCCGCCCCGGTCACGGCGACGGCGATCGACGTCGCCGGCCGTGTCGTGTTGACGCCTTCGCTCATCGGCGGTGTGCAGGTCGCCGGCGCGGATCTCGAGGGCCGGTATGCTGCCGAGACCGCCGACATCACGCGGGTGCATGTGGACGGCCCGGACGTCACGCTCGACGCATCGGGCCGTCTGGCGCTCGGCCGGGCCGGAACCTCGGATCTCAAATACCGCATCAACGCCAGCGATGTGACCGAGATCGGCCGCATCGCGGGCCAGACTGGACTCGATGGCACGCTCGCCCTCGACGGCACGATTACGGGCAACGCCGCGTCGCTCGAGACGACCGGCACGCTGAACGGCAACGGCCTCGCCTATGGCGAGAACAAGGTGCTCGATCTCGACAGCACGTATGCCGTCGCGGTCGCGGACCTGGACTTCGTGAATGCGCGCGTGCAGGCGACGAGCGACGCCACGTTCCTCGTGGTTGGTGGCGTCGAGCTCAATCAGTTGAAGGCAAAGACGACGTACGCCGAGAAGCGGATGGAGTTCGAGACGACGGTGCAGCAGCGGACGAGGGAGCTCGGTGCCACCGGGAGCGTGATCTTTCACCCCGACCACCAGGAGCTCCACCTTCCGGCGCTTGCTCTGCGGACCGACGGCATCGAATGGCGCAACGTGCCTGGCAGCGAGGCGGCCATTCAGTATCGCCAGAACGAAGTGTCGATCAAGGACCTCCGGCTCGCGAACGGCGATCAAACCCTGGCCGTGGACGGACTGTTGATCCTGAATGTAGCGAACGCCGCTCCGACGCCAGGCGTGACCGGAGCGACGGCTTCCCTGGAAGTGCACGCGCGCAACATCGATCTGGCACAGGCCGAGAAGCTGGCGCTGCAGAACCGCGGCCTGAGCGGCCGACTCACCGCCGATGCGACGATTACCGGGAACCTGAGCGCGCCGAATGTCGATGGCAAGATCCAGATCGCCGACGGAGGATTCCAGGCCTACAAGTATCAGTCGCTCATCGCGGAGATCGACTATGCGGGCAACCGGATTACTCTCGACGCCACGCTGCAGCAGGCGCCCGGCGTCGCCGTGACTGCCCGCGGATCGGTGCCGATGACGGCATTCAAGGCGGCAAAAGGCGTGCACGTTGCGGGAACACCCGAAGACACCATCGACCTCCGCCTGCAGACGCCGTCAGCTGAACCTCGGTGTCATTCAGGGATTCACGACCGCCGTCACCCAGGTCGGCGGCACGGTCGAGGCTGACGTGCGGGTGACCGGGTCCGGCAGCGATCCCCACCTTGTCGGATACCTCGAGATCAGGGACGGCGCTTTCGCGGTGCCGAGGTTTGGCACGTCGTATTCGGGGCTGGACACCCGCATCGATCTCGAGCCCGACGTCGTGCGCGTCCGGCGCTTCGAGATCCTCGACGAGAACGGTGAGCAGCTCGCCGTCGCCGGCCAGCTCGCCGTGCACGAACGGAAAGTCGGCGCCGTGGATTTCACGCTCGAGTCCGAGAACTTCGAGATTATCGACAACGAGCTCGGCGACGTGGGCGTGGGGGCGTCGCTCAAGGTCACGGGGGAACTGGCGCGTCCGAAGCTCGAAGGGGATATCCGCATCGCGGCCGGGCGCCTGGAGCTCGACCGCATCCTGCGGCTCTTCTACGACCCATACAGCATCGAGGCGCTGCCGGAGGTGGTATCGGCCGAGCGTACCGGCGAGAGCGCTGCGAGCGCCCAGGACGCGACGCGTCAGGCTCTCGCGCGCGCGGGTCAAGGCGTGTCCGGTGGGGCGGTGCCTGCGGCCGCCGCTCAGGCGCCCGTCGCTCCGGCGCCCGACGCCCCGGCGAGCGCCTTCTCGAACGTCGAGCTCGCGCTGCACGTGCGCATTCCCGACAACCTCGTGGCGCGGGGCAGGAAGCTGCGGCCGGGTGGTCCGACGCGAGCCGCGATGGGCGACCTCAACATCACGCTCGGAGGCGATCTCGACATCCGCAAGGCCGCTGGTGGTCCTGTGACGGTGGCGGGAACCGTCAACACCGTTCGCGGCACGTATCAGTTCCAGGGCCGGCAGTTCGACCTGGCCAGGAACGGCACGCTGCGTTTCACCGGCGACGCGGATTTCGACCCCGTGATTGACGTGACCGCGACGCGCGAGATCCCCGACACGGGCGTCGAGGCGCGGGTGCGCATCACGGGCACCCTGCAGAAGCCCGCGCTGTCACTGTCGAGCACGCCGCCGCTCGAGGAATCCGATGTCCTCGCCCTGATCGTGTTCAACCGGCCGATCAATGAGCTCGGGACTGGCGAACGTGCGTCGCTCGCGGCGACTGCCGGCGGCATCGCCGGCGGCTTCATCGCGACGCCACTCGGCGAATCCATCGGCCGCGCCCTCGACCTCGATCTCTTCGAGATCACGACCTCCAGCGAGGGCGAGACCTTTGGCGCCGGCATCACCGTCGGCGAGCAGGTTGGTGACCGGACGTTCCTCAAGCTGCGCCAGCAGTTCGGCGACCGCACCTACAGCGAGTTCCTGCTCGAATACCAGGTGCGTGATTTCCTGCGGCTGGTGGGGTCGGCAGCGCCCGAGACCTCCGGCGCCGCCAATCGCATCGGCCAGCGCCGCATCGAGCGCGCCGGGATGGATCTGATCTTCTTCTTCAGCTACTGACAACCGCTCTTAGTGCCTCCCGAGCGACGTCACCTGCACGCGCGCGTCGTTGAAACACGCTCCGCCGCCGAGATCCGTCAACGTGTCTGGCGACAACGCGTTCGACGTCGATCCGTTGAAGGTGCTCTTGCGCCACAGGCCCTTCGACAGGCTGACGGTGCCTTGCCGGACGTTCGGCGTGACGGCGACGGGGCAGTGCACCTCGCCGAGGGCGTTGAAGATGCGCACCGGATCGTCGGTGACGAGGCCGCGTTCGGCGGCGTCGTCCGGGTGCATCTGGAGCATGCCCGGGCGCTCGCGCAGCTCGCCGAGCGTTGACGACACCGTCTTTTCGCTCGCTGGGGAGATGAGCGCCAGCGGGTACTCGGCAGTGGCCGGGTCGGGCTGGAACGCGTAGAGGCCGGCCGGTGCCTGGGCCTCGAGCGCAGCCGGAAAGAGATCGATCTTCCGGTCCGGCGTGAGCGGAAAGACGTCCACGAACTGGATCGGTCGACCTCCAAAGGGCGGCGTCGCGGCGCCGCGCTCGAGCAGCTCGCTGCCGATCGCCGGCGGCAGCCGGGCCCCGATCCTGATGAGCGTGTCGGTTTCCTCCTCCGCCGCGCCGATGCCGAGGCGCTCACTGAGCTCAGAGAACACCGCCGGGTTGGGCCGCGCTTCGCCCATCGGTTCGATCGCCGGCCGAACGACCTGCAGGCTGATCGGGCCATAGCCGCGCGCGATGTCATAGTTCTCGACGAACGTCGTCGCGGGGAGGAGGACGTCGGCGAAACGGGCGGTGTCGGTGAACACCTGCTCGAAGACCACCGTAAAAAGATCCTCGCGACGCAGACCCTCGAGCACGCGGTTCTGATTCGGCATCGTTGCGAGCGGATTGCAGTTGTAGACAAAGAGCATCTCGACTGCCGGATCCTTGTAGTCGACGAGCGCGTCACCGAGCTTGTTCATGTTGACGATGCGCGTCGGCGGTTCGGGCGTGTCGTTCATCCACGCCGCCGCCTTGATGCCGAAGGCGGCCGAATTGCTCATCGAGAATCCGCCGCCGCGCACGCCGAACTTGCCGGCGACCGCCGGCAGGGCGAGCACCGCGGCGACCGCGCTGCCACCGTTGCGGTTGCGCTCGAGCCCCCAACCGCAGCGGATGACTGCCGGGCTCGTGGCAGTGTAGAGGTCGGCGAAGCGCTGGAGATCGGACGGCTCGACGCCGGAGACGTCGGCCGCCCGCGCCATCGACCACTGGTCGGCGCGGGCGCGCAACCCGTCGACGCCGCGGGCGTGCTCGGCGAGGAATGACGAGTCGGCATGTCCGCCATCGAAGAGGTGCTTGTGCAGCGCCAGGGCGACGGCGACGTCGGTGCCGGGCTTGAGTTGAATGTGGAGGTCAGCCTGGCGGGCGAGCGACGTCGCGCGTGGGTCTACGACGACGAGCGTCGCGCCAGCCTGGCGCGCTTCCTTGATGAGGGGCACGAGGTGGATGCCCGAGGTCGACGGGTTCACGCCCCAGAGGACGATGAGGCGGGCGTGCACGTAGTCTTCGTAGGTGATGCTCGGCATCTTTCCGTAGAGACCCATGTTGGCGGCGCCGGTGGGTGCCGCGCACACCGTGCGCGCGAGCCGCGACGTGCCGAACGCTCGCCACAGCGTGGCATCGTTGGTGTCTTGCGTGAGCAGGCCATTCGACCCGCCATAGCAGAACGGCAGGATGGCCTCGCCACCAGAGCCATTTCGGATGGCGGTCATGCGCTCGGCGATCTGGTCGAGTGCTTCGTCCCAGCTGACGCGTGTGAAGACGCCGTCGCCCTTTCGCCCCTTGCGGACGGCGGGGTAGAGGAGGCGATCTTCGCCGTAGACGCGCTCCGGAAAGCGACGGACTTTGCCGCAGATGTAGCCGCGCGTGCTCGCGTTCTCATGGCCGCCGTCGATCTCGACGATGCGCCCCTTCTTGACGGTGATCTCGAGCGTGCAGGAGTCCGGGCAGTCGAGCGGACACGCGCTCTCGACGGTCGAATGTCCCCAGGATTTCGGCTCTTGTGTGCGAGGCATATCCGGTGATTATCGCACGCCGATTCCGGCGGCCAGGCGCCATCTCGGCAATGGAGTGGCACGGTGAGATCAGGCCGCTCCGCAACGATTCTGTAACGCTGCGGTCTGGCTCCGCAGGTCTCTCGCGCGGCAGTGCGCTACACTGTGCCCGCCGGGCGGTGCTGCGGCGATGGAGGGTGTATGACATTTGGTGATCGAGTAGTGGGTGCGATGAAGCTGGATGCGAACGCGTTCGAGGATGTGGAGCGCGATACTACGGCGATCGGGCAGTCGGTATCCGTCATCGTCCTCGCCGCCGTCGCCGCGGGGATTGGCGGGATCTGGGCCGGCGGGCTGAGCGGCATTGTGAGCGGCGCCGTGATGTCGCTGATCGGGTTCCTCGTGTGGTCGCTCATCATCTGGCTCGTCGGCACCAAGGTGATGCCCGAGCCCGCGACCAAGGCGGACTACCCCGAGACCTTCCGCGTCCTTGGGTTCGCGGCCGCGCCGGGACTGGCGTCGGTCCTCACGATCGTGGGCGATCATTCCCATCCTCGGCTGGCTTCTCGCCTTCTTCATCTGGGTGCTGATCTGGGTGTGGCAATGCGCGGCAATGGTCGTCGCCGTGCGGCAGGTGCTCGACTACTCGACGACTGGCAAGGCTGTCATCGTCGTGTTGATTGGTTTTGTCGTCAATTTCATCCTGACGGTGCTGATCCTGGCGCCGATCCTCGGAATGCGCATGTTGATGGGCTGACACGGAACCGGGACCCGATGCTGGTGTCTATATCAGCAGAAAGTCTGAAGTCTGACGTTGGAAGTCTGAAGTGGGGAAGTGGGAAGTCGGAAGTGGGAAGTAGAAGTAGGAAGTGAAGTGGGAAGTGGGAAGTGAGGAAGTGGGAAGTGGGAAGTAGCGACCGTGGCCGACCCGCTTCCTTCTCGCTTCCGACTTCAGAGTTCTTCGCACTTCTACTTCCTGCTTCCGACTTCGAATTTCCTCACTTCAGACTTCCAACGTCAGACTTCAGACTTACAACAAGGGGGTCCCGATGCCGCAGGAATTCTTGCGTGATGTCCTTCGTACCGGCGATACCGCTGCGCGCCGGCAGCGGCACTGGTCGGTGCTGCCACTCTCGATTGCCGGCCATGTGGTCGCAGTCATCGTGCTTCTGCTCAGCCCATTGGCCAGCAGCATCGACCTGCCGATGATCGCGTCTCCTCTGGCGGACTTCATCGAGACGGTGGCGCCAACTCCGCCCCCGCCGCCCTCACCGGCGGCTCCCGGGCCGACTGTGGCCCCTGCCAAAGCGCCGATCACCGCTCCGGACGATGTCTCGCCCGAACGGGAGGTATCGTCGACCAATGCGCCGGACGGCGCGATCGCCAACGGGCCCGCTGTCGAAAGCGGTCCGGGGCTTCTTGGTCCGGTCGGGACGTCGACGTCCGTGACGCCGCCGCCACCTCCGCCCGAGCCTTCCACTCCGAAGCTCGTGCGCGTCGGCGGAGTGATCCGCGAGCCGCGCAAAATCCTGCACGTCGCTCCGATCTATCCTGAGTTCGCGCGGCAGGCACGCGCTCAGGGCACGGTAATCCTCGAGTGCATCCTCGACGCGACCGGCAGGGTCGAGAGCGTCAAGGTGCTGGGGTCGCAGCCGCTGCTCGACGATGCGGCGGTGAGGGCGGTCCGGCAGTGGCGCTACACGCCCACCGAACTCAACGGCGTGCCCGTGCCGGTACTCATGACCATCATGGTGCGATTCTCGCTCGACCGATGATGCTGGCGGCTGCGCACGCGCTGCTAGTGGCGATGGTGTCCCTGACGGCCGCTGGCCGTCAGGGCATCGACGATCCGGCCCTCCGCGCCGCGGTCGAACGGTTCTTTGCCATGCAGCAGGCCGAGGACGTGGACGGCTATCTGTCGCTCTGGAGCACGAAGGCCAAGCGTCCCGATCCCGGGCAACTGAAATACGTGTTCGATGCCGGCGACGACACCTTCTCGGATGTCGCGATCACCAATACGTTTCCCACCGCGGATCGTGTCCGCGTTCGGGTGTCCGCCACGCGCGATCGCGTGACGCCCTCGCGGGTTCCCGGCCGTCCGCCATTCACGTCTCATTCGACGACGACCTGGAGCCTGGTTTACGTGCGCGAGGGGAGCGAGTGGAGGCTCGTTCGCGAAGGACCGGCCGTCGACGGCCTGGCGGAAAGCCTGATCGAGGAGCCCGACCCAGGAGCGCGCGAGCAACTCCTGCTGGCGGAACCCGAACTGGTCACGAACGAGCTCGTCACCGCGCTCGCGCGGCGCGCGGCGCAGTCGGCGCAGACGCAGATGTACGCCGCCGCGCAGGTGGGGTTCGAGCGCATGCGTGAAGTGGCGCGGCGCGTCGGCAACGCGAAGCTCGAGGGCGAAGCGCTGCAGAACCTCGCCAACGCCCTCTACTTTCAGCGCAAGATGCCGGACGCCCTCCAGGCCTATGAGGACCGCCTCACCATCGAGCGCACTCGCGACGATCCGGAAGGCATAGCGGCGGCGCTCGTCGGCATCGCCACCATCCGCTACACCTTCGCCGAATACCAAACGGCGCTCACGACCTACCGCGAAGCGCTCGCCCTCCAGGAGCGCCTCGGGGATGCCGGCGCGATCGCGACGACGCTCATCAGCACGGGGAACGTGCTGTACCTCCAGGGAGAGTTCTCGGCCGCGATCGCCGACTATTCGCGCAGCCGCGACCTCAACCGCAAGACCGTGAACACCGCCGGCGAAGCCGATGCGCTCGAGGGTTTGGGGCGGGTGTTCCTCGCGCAGGGCGACTACGCCGCGGCGCTCGATGCGCTGGCTGGTGTCCTGGCCGAAGGGAAGGCGCGCGACAATTGGCACGATCAGGGCACGGCGCTCCTCAGCATCGGCGACGTGCACTTCCGGCTCGGCAACCTCGACCAGGCGCGCGCCGCGCTCGCTGAAAGCCGCGCGCATTTCGAGGCCGTCAAGGATCGCGCCTACGTCGGCCGGACGTTGCAGGCGCTCGCGCTCGTCGACCTCGTCGCCAGCCGGTTCACGCTGGCCGAGGACGAGTACCGCAAGAGCAGCGACAGCTGCCGGGCGGCAGGAGACGATGAGTGCGTCGCTGGCGCCGTCGCCGGTCTGGCGTTCGCGGAGACCGCGCAGGAGAAATTCGCGGAGGGGATCGCGTCGTACAAGAAGGCGATTGAGGCTTTCACGGCGCTGAAGCGGGTCGAACAGGCGGCACGGGCGGAGATTGGCTTGTCGCGCGCGCTCACGCAGAGCGGCGCCCATGCCGCCGCGCTCGCCGCCGCGAGCCATGCGCGCCAGGAAGCCGAGAAGCTCGTCAACGACGACGTGCTGTGGCGGGCGCACGTGGCCGAGGCGGCAGCGTTGCGGCGCCTGCGCGAGCGGCCGAAAGCGCTCGCCGCCGCGAGCGGTGCCGTCGCGGCTGTCGATCGACTGCTCGCAGTCGCCAGGATCCGTCCATCGGCGCCGGTCGCGCGCGATTCGTCATCCGCCTTTGCCATGCTGGCACTCCTGCAGGCCGAGGACGGCGACGCGGCGTCGGCGTTCGAGTCGGCCGAGCGGATGCGGGCCCACGACCTGCGTGTGCTGCTCGCGCCCGGCGAGCGCGACATCTCGCGCGGGATGAGCGACGTCGAGCGCGACGAGGAGCGGACGCTCTCGGGTGAGCTGGTATCGTTGCACGCCCAACTCTCGCGCGAGCGCGGGCTGCCCAAGCCCGACGCGGCGCGCATCGCGCGCCTCGAGAAGGCGGTCACCGAGGCCGGCGCGAAGCGCGCGGCGCAGCAGCAGGCACTGTTCGATCGTCTGCCCGGGCTCCGAACCTGGCGGGGCTTGATGGCACCTGCGAGCCGCGCCGACGTCGATGCGCTGCTGCCAGACGCATCCACCATCCTCGTGGAGTTCGTCGTCGGCGACGAGACGTTGCTCGTCGTCCTCGCGCGGCGCGGCGAAGACGGGATTCGCTTCTCGACCCAGTTCGAACCGGCCTCGCGGCGCACCATGGCCGAGCGGGTCGCGAAACTGCAGCAACCCGACACGCTGCGGAATCAGGCGGCCTGGCGTGCGGCAGCGCTCGAGCTGGTGCCAGGCCTGGCGGCCGCCTTCGGGTCCGCGACGCGCGCGATCGTCATCCCCCACGAGGTGCTCTGGCGGGTGCCGTTCGAAGCCTTGCCGAGAGAGACCGGCTACCTCGCCGACACGACCACCATCGTCTACGCACCGTCGGTCACGGCCCTCGTGCGTACGCCACCGCCAGCGGCGCCGGCCGGTTCGTCGCCGCGGCTCGTCGCCGTCGCGGCACCGGAGCTCGCGCCGGCCATGCTCGCAGAGATCGCCCGCACCGCGCCCAGACTGGACGATACGCGGCGGAGCGCTGGCGGAGCAGGAGGCGAACACGATCGCGAGTGGGGCAGAGGCAGGGCGCGCGCACGTGCTCGCCGGTGCGGCGGCGACAGAAGCGGCACTTCGCGAGCACCTGCCCCAGGCCGACGCGATCCATCTCGGCGCGCCCTTTCGCGTCAACGGCGCGAGCCCGCTGTTCTCGCCAGTGCTGCTGGCGCCGGATTCCGCCCACGACGGTGCGCTCGAAGCGCGCGAGATCATGAACCTCGACCTGCATGCCAGCGTCGCGGTTCTGGCCGATGGCGCGTCGATGACGATGCGGGACGCGGCTGACGAAGTGGGAGCCGTGGGCTGGGCGTGGCGCGCCGCGGGTGTGCCGGCGATCGTGCTGCCGCGGTGGGCCGGCGACGATGCGGCGTCAACGACGTTGCTCGCGACGCTGCACGAGCGTCTGCGCGCCGGCGACGCGCCAGATATCGCGCTGCAGGCGGCGCGCGCCAAGGTGCGTGCAGGTCGGGAGACGAGTAGCCCCTTCTATTGGGCGGCATGGATGCTGATGGGGAGATGACGGTGTCGGTCACGGTGTCGACGGTGTCGACGGAGGGTACGGAGGTAACGGGCTCAACACGAAGCAACGAAGAGGAACGAAGACGCAACGAAGAAGAAACCTGCGTACCCGCAATCGAGAACTCGTTGCAGTTTCTGCGACGTTCTGACCGTAGACGATTGAATTGCCTGTGATTCGGCGCGGTGCTGGGGGTTGCAGCGCACCTGACGAGTGCGGCTGCTCGCGCGCCGGCCGGAGGCCGGCGTGGGACGGGAGTGGACGCCGGGATCGCAAGCACCACAACCAGATCCCCTGGTGCTTGCGATCCCGGCGTCCACTCCCGTCCTGCCGCGCTTCGCGCGGCGCGAGCAGCCTCGCGTCAGCGAGGTGCGCGCATGCTGACGGATCCCGCCGGCACGAACGATCTAACCCACGACATCATCGGATGCGGAATCAAGGTGCACCGGGCACTCGGGCCAGGTTTGCTGGAATCGGCGTATGAGCCTTGTCTGGCGCTCGAGCTCAGAGAATCCGGGCACGTCGTCGAGCTGAGAAAGCCTGTGCCCCTTGTGTACCGAGGCATCAAACTCGACAACTGCTATTGCCTGGACATGATGGTCGACGGACGAGTCATCGTGGAGCTCAAGTCGGTTGAGGCGTTCGCGCCGATCCATGAATGCCAGATGTTGACCTACCTGCGATTGACCCAGTCTCCGGTCGGTCTACTGATCAATTTCAATGTTCGTGTCCTGAAGGACGGCATTCGGCGAGTCATCAATCCCGACGCGCAAGGGAGTGCTGAGCCGCTATGACCGCCCAGCGGTGGTCTGCTCGCCGTGCCGGATGCCGCGCTGCGCGCGTGCGCCGAGCAGCTCAGCGCTGGTTCGAGTTGATGCCCCGACTGTAGCTTCGTTGCGTCTCCGTTCGCTTCGTTTCTTCGTGTTGAACCCGTTAACTCCGTCCTCCTCCCTCGTCCTCTGTCCGTCCCGCCCGTCGCCCTTCCTGGCGAATCCGCAGTACCATGGGGAGCACGCGCCTCCCACGTGACTCTTCCCCATGTCGTCATCATCGGCGGCGGCTTTGGCGGGCTCTATGCCGCCCGCGCCTTGCGGCGCGCGCGGGTTCGGCTCACGATTCTCGACCGCCGGAATCATCACGTCTTCCAGCCATTGCTCTACCAGGTGGCGATGGCCGCGCTCTCGCCCGGCGACATCGCGTCGCCCATCCGCTGGATCCTGCGGCGGCAAAAGAACGTCGAGGTCCTCCTCGCCGAGGTGCGCGCGATCGATCAAGCCAGCAAACAGCTCATCCTCGCGGATGGTGCCGCCGGCGACAGCGAGAGGCTGTCGTACGACTACCTCATCGTCGCGAGCGGTGCCACGCACGCCTACTTCGGGCACGACGAGTGGCGCGCGACCGCGCCTGGCCTCAAGACGCTCGAGGACGCGCTCGATATCAGGCGGCGCGTGCTGCTGGCGTTCGAACGTGCCGAGCGGGAGGCCGATCCGCGCCGGCGCGAGCGGCTGCTCACCTTTGTCGTCATCGGCGGCGGCCCGACCGGCGTCGAGATGGCCGGCGCCCTCGCCGAGATTTCGCGGCAGTCGCTCGCGCGCGATTTCCGGCACATCGATCCCAGCTCGGCGCGCATCATCCTGATCGAGGCGGGCCCGTCGGTGCTGAGCACGTTCCCTGAGCCCTTGCGCGAGGCCGCGCGCGCCGATCTGACGAGGCTTGGCGTCGACGTGCGGACGGGGGCGCCGGTGACCGGCGTCACGCCCGGGGAGATCGCGGTGGGCTCCGAGATTATCGCGGCCGAGACGGTCATCTGGGCCGCGGGCGTCGCCGCCTCGCCGCTCGGGGCGACCCTCGGCGTTCCGCTCGACCGGGCCGGGCGTGTTCTCGTCGAGCCGGATCTCACGGTCCCCGGCTCGCGCACGGTGTTCGTCATCGGCGATCTGGCCGCGCTCGCGGGCGCCGACGGCAAGCCGTTGCCAGGTGTGGCGCAGGTCGCGATCCAGATGGGGAAGCACGCGGCGCGCAACGTGCTGCGAGGAATCGAGCAGCAACCCTACCGTCCGTTCGTCTACCACGACCTCGGCAACATGGCGACGATCGGTCGCGCCTCGGCCGTGGCCGACTTCGGGTGGCTGCGCCTCAAGGGATACCTCGGGTGGCTCGCGTGGCTCTTCGTCCACGTTCTCAACTTGATCGGTTTTCGCAACCGCCTGCTCGTCATGGTCCAGTGGGCGTGGTCCTACTTCAGCTACCAGCGGGCGATTCGGCTCATCACCGGCCCCTTGCCAGGACCTGACGACGACCACCGTCCGACCGCGGGCACCAGGTGATGTCATGGCCTCGACTCGGCCTGATTCTGGCGGCCCTCATGGTCGCGGTAGTGCCCCTCCCGTCGAGGCTCGTCGAGGTCTGGTACTCCCGCGGCATCTATCCCGTGCTTCAGGCATCGATCACCCCGCTCAGCAACCTGGTTCCGGTCGCTCTGCTCGACCTCACGGGGCTTATTCTCGTCGCGGCGCTGGGCTTCGGTTTCTGGCGCCGCGTGCGGGCGGCGGGGATCGTGCGCGCGCTCACCTCTGGCGTGGTGACGCTTCTGACCCTCACAGCGGTAGTGCTTCCTGCTGTTCGTCGTCGTCTGGGGCCTCAACTATCGACGACTGCCGCTCGATCAGAAAATCGTGTACGACCGGAGCCGTGTCACGCGGGAAGCGGCCCTGCGCCTGGGCGACTACGCGCTCCGCGAAGTCAACGGCCTGCATGCCTCGGCGCACGGGTCGGAGTCCGAGCCTGCCGGAGGATCGGCCGACAGGTCCCAGCCGGCGCTCGAGACGGCGTTTGCGTCGGCGCAGCGGATGCTCGGGAGTGAACGTCTGGCAGTGCCTGGGTACCGAAACGGTCTCTGCTCGAACGTTACTTTCGCGTCGCGGCGATCGACGGCATGACCGATCCGTTCTTCCTCGAAATCATCCTGAATCCCGACACCCTGCCGTTCGAACGTCCCTTCGTGCTGATGCACGAGTGGGCGCACCTCGCTGGCTACGCCGACGAGTCCGAGGCCAATTTCGTCGCGTGGCTGGCCTGCGCGCAGGGTGACGCGATGGCGAGATACAGCGGGTGGCTGGCGATCTTCGAGCATGTCGTGGCCTCGCTGCCGCGGACCGACCGGGTGACGCTCACGTCGCAACTGGCGGCCGGGCCGCGCCGCGACCTGCAGGCCGCGGCCGCCCGATACGCCCGCGCCTCGCCGGTCGTCCGCACCGCGGCGCGCGATGTCTACGACACGTATCTAAGGGCGAATCGAGTCAGCGAAGGGGTGGCGAGCTACACTGCGGTCGTCCGGCTGATGCTTGGCGCGGGGCTTGAAGATGGCGGCGGTCCGCGCCTGCGATAGGGCCGGGATTTACCGGTTGGGGAGGGCTACCGGCGGGATCGAATCGGGTCCAGGTCGTCGAGGTCGGCCGGCTTGACCGGCGTGGTGTCCTGGCCGGTTCGGAGATCGTCGGGGTGCGTCACCGCCGGTTCGCCCGCGCCGGGCGCCAGGATTTCCACCACCGCCCACTTTCGGTGGCCGCACTGATGGCACCGATGTGGTTGACGGCCCGTCAACGCTTCGCGCACGCGCTCGTAGGTATTTCGCAGCCGCGAAGGGTAGACGCGTGTGGACGCCGCAGGCGACGCACTTCATGACGTCATGAGCGATCGCCTGCAATCCTAGCACGGGGTTCGCGCCCGCGCCCGCGCTCGTTCGGCTATCGCGCGCCGATACGAATACCGCCGTTCGTGCCTTCGATGTGGATCGGGGCACCACCGCCGTTGAGGCGACCTTCGAGGCGCCGCCGAGACGACTGCGTTGTCTCGATCGACAGCCCGCTCGTGTCGATGCCGCCATTGGTGACGCTGGCCGAGATCGACGCCTTGGCATCGGCCGGGAGCCGGAGCCTGATGCCGCCATTGGTGCACTCGAGCTTCGCGCCGCCCTCGCCCAGCCTGGCGAGCTCGACATCGACACCGCCGTTGGTCGTGCTCGCGTCGATGGTGCCAGAGATGTCGCGCCCGACCACGCCGCCGTTGGTGGTTTCCGCCGTCACGCGTCCCGAGAGCCCGGTGACGTTGACGCCGCCGTTCACCGTCGTGAACTTGACCTCGGCCCCGGCCGGCACTCGCACCGAGTACTTGACCTGCGCGCCGCCCATGTCGAACCAGCCGCCGCCGCGGGGGAGCTTGGTCGAGATGCTGACGCTTGAAGACGACACCTCTTCACGAATCTCTATGCGCTCGAGCGCTTCCTTTGCACCCGCCGGTGTGTTGCCTTTGGCGACTTTCTGGGCCACGACCTCAACGGTGTTTCCGGCCGACGGCTCGACATCGATTCGGCCGTTGACGTTGTTGATTTCGACCCGGCCCCCGGGCGCGAGCTCGTAGGTCTTCCGCCACTCCGCCGTTTCGCTATGCTTCAGGTCGGCGGTGACGACGTCACAGCCCTGAAGCGCGACGAGGCTGACAAAGAGAAGGGGTAGGGCAGCGGCCACCGGGACCCGGGTCCTCGCGCGCGGCGCGGACATTGCGAAAGACGTCATCAAGGCTGTACCTCAGGGCGTTTAGACGGGCGGCAGGTGAGCCGCGTTCCGCCTGCAGACGGGCCGTGGTCTATAATCGCCCCGCCCCACCGAACCCGGCTGTAAACTGAGAGAGTCCATGTCCGACGAACGGAAATATCGACAACGAGGCTATCAGGACGCCCCTCGCGAGCCCAGGCGCGACCAGAAACCGGCCGAGAAGAAGGAATACGCCCCGCGCGGCCAGCCGCCGCTCGCGCCGAAGACCTTCAATATGCCTGGTTTCCGGGAGGTTGTCCGCTGCGCCCGCTGCGGCAACGAGCTGACGGTGGCGGCCGTCTGGAGTCCGGACGCCGCCTGCGCCCAGTGCGGCTCCGAACTGCACGCCTGCGCCCAGTGCGCGCATTTCGACACCGGCGCGCCGTTCGAGTGTCAGCAGCCGATCCCGTCGCGTGTGTCGCCCAAGGACGCCCGGAACAACTGCACCTTCTTCGAGCCACGCAACACGGTCGAGCGCGAGACCAAGTCCGTCGCCCCCACGAGCGCGCGGAAAGCGTTCGACGACCTGTTCAAGTAGAAACGGTCGAATTTTCGCGGGAATCCGGCATCCTGTCTGAGCTGACTTCAGCCGAAGCCCCGAGGCTCTCGAGACGGCGCGTCCCGCCCAAACCGCCTCCCCGTTACCCTTCACTGCCTGACCTTGATTCGTCCCAACGACGTGTGTTACGGTCCCTGTCGCCCGGGCTAGTATGAACGGGTGACCCGTATCTAGACGTCCGTTCTTTCGTTTTCGAACAGGAGGGAAGTCGGCCCCACCGTCGTCGTCGTTTTCGGCACACTTTGCGCGTTTGCAGTCGGCAGTTTTCACAGCAGGAGGGATCTGTGAGCGAACTCCGTCGCACTTCGTGGTTTCGTATCGGTCTACCCGGCGTAGCGTTCGTCGTCCTAGCCATCTGCCTCTCGGCAGCACCAGCCATCTCGCAAATTCTGTACGGCAGCATCGTCGGCGTCGTCAAGGACGGGCAGGGGGCATTCGTCCCTGGCGCGACCGTGACTATCGTCAACAAGGAAACCAACCTGACACGCGAGACGGTGACCAACGCCGAAGGGGCGTACAGCGTGTTGAACGTGCTGCCTGGGCAGTACGACGTCAAGGTCGGTCTGACCGGGTTCCGGGAGAACATCCGCGCCAACGTGCCGGTCACGATCGGCGCGATCTCCCGAGTCGACATGTCGCTCGAGCTCGGCACGTTGACCGAAACCGTGACGGTCGCGTCGGCGGCGCAGTTGCTGCAGACCGACAAGGCGGACGTGAGCACGGAACTGCGGTCGGCGGAGATCACCGCGATTCCACTCAACCGGTTCCGCAACTATCAGGCGCTCGTCAACCTGGTGCCAGGGACGACGCCGATGGCGTTCGGCAACGCGGAAACGGACACGCCGGCGCGGTCGCTCGCGACCAACGTCAACGGCCAGGCGAACACGAACAATTCGACCCGCACCGACGGCGCCACGAACATGAACATCTGGCTGCCGAACCACAACATGTACATCTCGCCGGCCGAGACGATCGACACGGTCAACGTGTCGACGAGCAGTTTCGATGCCGAGCAGGGCATGGCCGGCGGTGCGGCGGTGACGGTCATCACCAAGTCCGGCACGAACAATTTCCGCGGGTCGGCGTTCGAGTTCTTCATGAACGACAAGATGAACGCGTCGCCCTACTATTTCGGCACGGCCACCAAGCCGCCCAAGCTGCCCCTCGAACAGAACAACTTTGGTGGGACGTTCGGCGGGCCGATCTCTCGCAACCGCGTGTTCTTCTTCGGATCGTTCGAAGGGTATAAGCGCACCAACAGTCTTACCACCTTCTTCAGCGTGCCGACCGAAGCGATGCGCAATGGCGATTTCAGCGCCGCGACCAACAACGCCGGCACGCAGCAGACAATCTACAATCCGTTTACGGGCACCACCTCCGGCAGCAGCACCGGCGTGGGGCGGGAACCCTTTGCGAACAACCAGATTCCCTCGAATCTCATCAACCCGGTTGCCCGCCGCATCAACGAGTTGTTGTATCCGCTGCCGAATACCACCGGCATTGGCCTCGGCGGGTTGACGAACAACTACCAGCGCAACGAGACGCGCACGGTCGATCGCAAGAATTACGACGTCAAGGTCAACTTCAACCGTACCCAGGCCCATCAGCTCTGGGTCAAGTACGCCTTCATGGACGCGGTCGTCGACGACCTGACCAACTACCTGGGGCCGGATCCGAATGCCGAAGGTGACGGCGGCTTCACGAAGGTCTACTCGCTGACCGCGGGTCAGACGTGGACGCTCAAGCCGACGCTCCTCCTCGACACGACGTTCGGGTTCGCGCGCCAGAAGCAGGACGTCCTCGGCCCCGACTTCAACGCCGGCAATTTCGGCTTGGATGTGCTCAACATCCCAGGCACGAACGACCAGGGCACCGGCGACCAGCGCTACGCCGGCTATCCGGTCTTCAACACCGGCCTCAGCGCCGTTGGTAACCGCGATGGGTGGAATCCCATCTTCCGTGACGAGCGCACGTACTCGCTCGCGGTGAACCTCGCCAAGGTGTCCGGCCGGCACGATATCCGCACTGGCTACAGCGTCAATTTCCTGCACCTCGACCACTGGCAGCCGGAAAGCAATAACCCGCGTGGCAATTTCAACTTCGCCAGCAACGCGACGCGGCTGAACGCGTCCGGTGCCCAGGCGTCGAACCTCTACAACAACTACGCGGCGTTCATGCTCGGCCTGACGTCGAGCGTCGCCAAGAGCGTCCAGAACGAGCTCATGACGGGACGCGAATGGCAGCACGCCCTGTACGTTCGCGACAACTGGACGATCAGCCCGAAGTTCACCGTCAACATGGGTGTGCGGTGGGAGTACTACCCCATCATGACGCGGGCTGACGGTCGTGGACTCGAACGGCTCGACCTCGACACGCTCGAAGTCATCCTCGGCGGACGTGGCGGGAACCCGAAGAACGTCGGGCTCGAGCCTGGGCTCGATAACTTTGCGCCCCGCGTCGGTGGTGTCTACCGGCGTGAACGACCGCACGGTGTTCCGCACCGGATACGGGATCACTTACAACGCCATGGGATGGGCGCGGCCGCTGCGCGGGGACCAGAACTACCCGGTCACGATCTTCTCGAGCTTCACCCAGCCGGAGACGTTCGGCTACTACAACCGGCTCGAGCAAGGCATTCCGCCCATCGTGGGACCGGATCAGAGCACCGGCCGCGTGCCGCTGCCGAACGCCGCCGGCATGGTCACGCCTGAAGTCGGCAATGTCGATCGCGGGATGGTGCAGACGTGGAACGTCGCGTTCGAACGTCAGCTGCCGTGGCAAGTGACGGTCGACGTGGCGTACGTCGGCGCCAAGGGAAGCGGAGGGTATGCCTACCCGGACATCAACCTGCCGACGACCTACGGCGGCGGCACCGCGAGCCGGCCGTACTTCCCCACCTTTGGCCGCCAGAATGCCATCCGTTCGTGGGGACAGCACCTGCGGACGCAGTACAACTCACTGCAGCTGGCGTTCAACCGCTCCTTCAACCGCGGGTTCATGTTCAAGGGCGCGTATACGCTCAGCAAGTCGATGAACCAGGCCGACGACGACGGCCGCACGAGTTATGCCCTCTTCGAACATCCGCTCGAGATCGGCCGGAACTGGGCGGTGGCCGGATTCGATCGCACGCACAACCTGCAGCTGGGCCTCGTGTATTCGCTGCCGTGGCAGAGCGCTGGCAGCGGATACGAGGGTATCGTCAACGCGATCGTCAGTGACTGGCAGGTGAACGGCGTGGTTGCGGCCTTCAGCGGCACGCCCTTTACGGTCACTGCGGACGGGACCAGCCTGAATACGCCCGGTACCACGCAGCTCGCGAATCTCGTTTCCGACTTCAACGTCCTTGGGAACATCGGCGCCTCGGGTAAGTGGTTCGATACCGCCGCCTTCGCCCAGCCGACCGGCGTGACCATCGGCAACACGGGACGCAATCAGTTCCGCGGACCTGGAGCGTGGAACGTGGACTTCGCGATGTTCCGTACGTTCCCGTTGGGCGGACAGCGCAGACTCGAGTTCCGGTTCCAGGCGAACAACGTCTTCAACCACGCGGTGTTCGCCAATCCTGCGGGCGGCATCACCTCCGCCACGTTCGGACAGATCACCGGCATCGGCGGCGGCGGCTCCTATCCGGAGCGCCAGCTGCAGCTCGGGCTTCGATTCCAGTTCTAAGAAGCCGAGCGTTTCGGTGTTAGTTACCCGGCCCGGTGGGGATCGAATCCTCACCGGGCTTTTTTTCAGGATCGACAGCGCGCACGTTCCGATATGCTCACGCGCATGCGGGCTCGGCCGGCACATCTCGCATGGATTTCGCTCGCGGTTGCGCTCTCCGCGACGCCGGCGATCGGCCAGGGCGGACCGCCACTGCCGCGGATTGCTCTCGATGAGTTTCCATCGACGGCACGCGCGGCCGTGTCGCGTGCCTATACCGACGCGGCTGCTCGGCCCTCGGATGCCGCCGCGGCCGGCGCGCTCGGTCGCGTCTTGCACGCCTGGGAGCAGTGGGACGGCGCGCATCAGGCCTATCAGAGGGCGCAGGTCCTCGCGCCCACGACATTCGAATGGTCCTACCTGGATGGACTGGTGCTGCAGAGACTCGCCAGACACGACGATGCCGCTGTCTGTTTTGAGCGGGCGTTAGCCGCGTCTCCAGGCTACCTGCCCGCGCGCGTGCGCCTCGCCGAGAGTCGCCTCGACGCCGGTGACGTAGGTCGGAGCGGTCCACTGTTTCGTGCCTTGTTGCCGGAACCCGCAGCGGGAGCTGCCGCGCACATGGGGCTTGGACGGATTGCGGCGCTGGAGGGCCGGCATGCCGAAGCCATCGGGCACTTCGAGAAGGCGGTCGCCCTCTTTCCCCAACTCGGCGCTGCCTATTACGCGATGGCGCTGTCCTATCGCGCACTGGGACGGACCGATGATGCCCGCCGGGCGCTGGCCGAGCACGCCCGGTTCGGCGCGCGTTGGCCGGCCATCGACGATCCGGTACGCGACGGCGTGACGGCGCTTCGCGACGATGCCGCGGCGACATTGCAGCGGGGCGTGAGGCTGGCGGAGAGCGGCGATGTGCCAGGGGCGATCGCCGCTCACGAGGCAGCCCTCGCCCAGGATCCATCCCGGGTCCAGGCGCACACGAACCTGGTGAGCCTGTACGGCCGTGCGGGCAATTTCGCCAAGGCCGAAGAACACTACCGGGCGGCAGTAGCCCTTGGCGGCGACCTCGGCGAGGCGCACTACGACTACGGTGTGCTGCTCGGCCAGCAAGAGAAGTGGGACGCGGCTGCAGACGCCTATCGCAAGGCGCTCGCGGTGAATGCTTCTCATGTGCAGGCGCGCAACAATCTCGGACAGCTGCTCGAGCGTCAGCGGCAGTTCGAGGCGGCGGCGGCGGAGTATCGACTGGCGGTGGAGGGGCAGCCGTCATTCCGTCTGGCGCGGTTCAATCTCGGGCGCATGCTCCTGGCCCTTGGCCGCAACGAGGAGGCGGTGGCTGAACTGTCCAAGCTCGTCGAGCCGCGCGATTCCGATACGCCACGGTACTTGTTCGCGCTCTCGGCCGCATACGTACGAACCGGGATGAAAGGCGAGGCGATCAAGTGGGCGACCGAGGCCAGGGCGCTGGCGCTTCACTACGGACAGCTGGAGCTCGCCGCGATCATCGAACGCGATCTCGCCAAGCTGAAATGACGATGACATCAGTCGATGGCGTTCACCGCCGGGGTGATGCGGGACCCGCCTCTGCCATTGCCGGGTTGGCAATGTTGGTCGCGTGGGCCGTGCTCGCCGCCGCGCAATCGCCACCGCCGGCCTCGCCCCTCTTCATCGAATCAGCCGCCCAGACGGGATTGGCCTTTACCCATGCCGGCGGCGCCTCAGGCCAGGTACTACATGGCCGAGCAGATGGGCGCCGGCGCCGCGCTCTTCGATTACGACTCGGACGGTGACCTCGACGTCTTTCTCGTCCAGGGCGGACCGTTCGAGCCGGGCGGGAAGATCGGTCCGACCCATCCGACGAGCCGCTTGTTTCGCAACGATCTGAAGGTCGCGGCCGACGGGCGCCGCACGCTGCACTTCACGGATGTCACCCAGGCGGCCGGCGTCGGTCTTCGCGGCCACGGCATGGGCGCCGTCGTCGGCGATTACGACAACGACGGCGATCTCGATCTCTTCGTGACGTCCTTCGGTCCCGAGACGCTCTATCGCAACAACGGTGATGGCACCTTCACCGACGTCACCAAGCAGGCAGGGGTGAGCGATCCGCTCTGGAGCGCGAGCGGCGCCTTCGTCGACTACGACCGCGACGGCGACCTCGATCTGTTCGTGGCCAACTACCTGGACTTCACCGTGGCCGACAACAAGCGCTGCAACGATGCGCTGGGGGCGCGGGACTATTGCAGTCCGCGCACTTATCGGCCGGTGCCGGACCGGCTCTACCGCAACGAGGGTGGCGGCCGGTTCATCAACGCTACCGAGGCCGCGGGCATCACCAAGGCTGACGGCGCGGGCCTGGGCGTTTCGACCGGCGATTACAACGCCGATGGCTGGCCGGACCTCTATGTCGCCAACGACGCTACGCCGAACCAGCTCTGGATCAATCAACGCAACGGAACCTTCACAGACGAAGGCCTGTTGTCTGGCGCGGCCTTGAACGCGGCGGGGAATCCCGAAGGCAGCATGGGCATCGCCTCCGGCGACTTCGACCTCGACGGCGACGAGGACCTCGTCGTCACCAACATCGTCGGCGAGACCTTTGCCGCCTATCTGAACGACGGCCGCGGGAGTTTCGACGATGTGCGTGCGCGCGTGGGGCTATCCGCGCCGACGGCGGCGTTCACCGGCTTCGGCATCGACTGGTTCGACTACGACAACGACGGCTGGCTCGACCTGTTCATCGCCAACGGTGCGGTCAACATCGTCGAGGCGCAGCGCGGGGAGAAGTTCCCGTTCCGCATGCGGAACCAGCTGTTCCGCAACACCGGCGCCGGGCGATTGGCGGACACAAGCAAGGCTGCGGGACCGGCGTTCGAACGAGCGGAGATCGGTCGGGGAGCGGCGTTTGGCGACATCGACAACGACGGCGATGTCGACCTCGTCGTGACCAACAACCACGGGCCTGTCCGGCTGCTCCTCAATCAGGTGGGCACGCGGAACCATTGGGTGCAACTACGTCTGCAACAAACTCCGGGCAACCGCTTCGCTTTTGGCGCCTGGGCAGGTGTCGAGCAGGCCGGACGACCGACGGTGTGGCGCCGCGTCCGCACCGACGGCAGCTACCTGTCAGCGAGCGATGCGCGTCTGCACGTCGGACTCGGCGCGTCGGCCGCACCCGTGGCCGTGGTCGTCCAGTGGCCCGACGGCGGCCGCGAGCGCTGGACGAACGTGCAAGTTGACCGGCTCGTCACGTTGCAGCGCGGAACCGGGGTCAGGCCGTGAATCGTGAATCGGGGGTCAGGCCGTGAATTCACGATTCACGGCCTGACCCGAGCCGGTTCAGAAGCTCCACTCGATGCCCATCAGGGGGGCGATGCGGTCGACGAGGCCGTTCTCACTGATTCCGGAAGCGCAGGTTGAAATCGAGCAGGACGCGCGCGGCCACGTTGGCCTTGAAGCCGAGGGCGGCGACCGACGTCCAGTACGACGTCTGTGTGAACTGGATGTCGGGCAGCGTCACGCTGCCGCCGGCGCCGGTGGCGGTGAACGTCGAGAGCTGCAGGCGTGGCGAGTCGATGACGCGTTGGCCGAGGAGGTCGAAAACCAGGCTGAAGTGCTGGTTGACGCTGAGGTCGCTGCCGAGCGCGTACATGAACTGGTCGGGGAGATCGCCTTTGACGTCGGCGTAGACGTCGCCCGCGAGCACGCTCTTGCCGTTCCACTGATAGGCGACGTTGGCGTGGGGCGCGAACGCGCCGACCGAGGCCGAGAACGCGGCAAACGGGCGCAGGCCGCCGGCGCCGGCCCCGAGCAGATTCTGCTCGTCTCCGGTCGGCAGACGGGCATCGATGCCAGCCGCGAGCGCGCGCGTGCCCTCGCGCAGCAGCGTCGCCTTGGCGCGCACCACCAGATCGCCAAGGCCGCTCGCCGACTCCTCGGCGAAGTATTGCTGCGACGAACCGTAGCCGCCAATCGCCGCGGGATCCGCGAAGTAGTGCACGGAGCGGTTTGTTCCGGTGCCGACACGATGAACGGTCGCGTTCGAGAGTAGCGACAGGCTCGTGCGCACGACCGGCATCGCGAGCGAGACGTCGAGCCGGTCCGTGACGCCGAAGGTCACCGCGCCGCTGAACTGGCTGACCGACGCCACCATGCTGTTCATGGTCGACACGACGTCGGCGCGGCCGCCGCCAAGCTGCGGCGTTGTCGTGCCTGAACACGGCGGGCACGGCGACGAGCGGCACGCCGTCGAGATGATCGAAGGAAAAGAACTGATACGCGAAGTTGACGGCGAGCCGGCCACGGCCGATCGTTTCGCCGCGTTCAGCCAGGATGGGGCCGAAGCTGCGGGCCGAGCGCACGAACGTACCGCTGGCATCGTCGAACTTATAGGTGAAGCCCGAGCCCGGCGATGGCAGCGGAATGGCGGCGAGCTGACTGGTCAGCGCGATGTTGACGAGCCGGAACTCCGACTGGAACGCGCTGTTGAAATGGGCCGCGTGGTTGGTGCCGTCGAGTTGCACGTCGTCGCTGCTGAGGACCAGGCCGTTCGGGCCGAAGATGTCTTCGAAGAGCGTGGCGAGGCGGGTCGGCCGGCTCTGCGCACCCGCAGGCGCGGCCATCAGCACACCGAGGAGTACAACCGTCACGACTCTCGCTATCATCTATACCTCGCAGTTACGGGCGCATCAGCGCGCCGGGCCGAAACGAATCTGCTCGATCACCCAGCCGCCGTCGGTGCGCATGAGCGTCATCGTCGTGGTCCTGTCGGCGCGCTGCAATTGCCGGTCGTCGGTGAGGACCTCGTAGTGCCGGAGGAACGTCACGGTTGCCGTCGCTCCTGAGATGGTGATGCGCGGGTCCACGATATCGACCTCGATGCGGCTCGCGTGCTCGAATCCGGTCCGAATCGTTGCCTCTTGGGTCCCGCCGAGGCTCGGCCAGATGCGCTTCAGTGCCACGATGCTCCGGCTCTCGAGTGCCTGCTCATACCGGCTGAGCAGCTCACGTATCGCGCTCTGAGCGGCCGCCGATGCCGCCGCCGCGGCGACCGCCGGGTCGGGAGCCGGCTGAGCGGGCGGCGTCGCCGCCGGCGGGCTGGCGCCGGTGGCGCCGGTGCCGGCGCGGGCGGCAGCTGGCAATGGCGCCTGCGGTGTGGTTGGCGTTCGCTCGAGCGGTGTGACCGGGATCGATGGGGAGCGCCGGCGGTGGTTCAGCAGCCGGTGTCGTCACTTGCGGCGCCGGTTGCGCCCGCGGGCGCGGGCCGTTCGTTTGCCCGCTGGCTGCCGACGGCGGACGCGGTCTGCGCCGCGACTTCAGCGCTGCGGAAGAGTCCCCCTGCCTCGTAGTACTTCGCGGCGGCGTCGGAAGCGCGGCCGGAACGCTGTAGCCGCGCGGCCTCACGCTCGGCGCCCACCGCGACGCCAAACGACCGTGCCGCCAGCGTCTGGGCGCCGGCGGCGATTGCCGCCGACCGCGCTTGCGTCATCCGGGAGCGCGCATCGTCGACCGCGCGGCCGCGCGAGCGGTCGCTGCTCTCGGTCATGATCCGCTTCGCGTCCGGGTTGGCCGGCGACACCGCCAGCACCCCGCCCGCTGCGGCCGCCGCCTCGTCGAAACGGCCGGCCTCGAAGTGCGTGCGCGCGTCGCGCAGCCCGCGCTCGATGGTGTCGAGCGCCTCCCGGGACCGGTCGGCGATGCGCCGGGCCTCGGGATGGTTGGGAATCTGGAGGAGGACGCTGTCCGCGTAGCGCATCGCGCCGGCGTAGTCGCCCGCCTGGAAAGCCGTGAGCGCTTGCGTCACGGTCGACTGGATCGCCGGGTCCTCGCGCGTGACAACCGCGGGCGACTCGGCTGGAGCTACGGGTGGCGTGGCGCGCGACAGGAGACTGTAAGTGACGGCTCCGGCGCCGGCCAGCGCGATGACCACCGCCGCGATCAGGCCATAGCGCCGGCCGCCAGGCGGCACGACCGTTCCTGTTGGCGTCGGGAGCGGCGTGACGAGCGGCATCGGCGCCGCGGTGGGGAGTCCGGTCGCGTCGTGGTCGATGCCCGAAGGACCGCCGCCAGACGACGGCCGCTGGCCGCCCGAGGAGGGCCGTGCCGCGTCAGACGACGGCCGCAGGCCTCCAGAGGACGGTCGCTGCCCTCCCGATCCGGGGCTCGGCAGCGGTGTTGGCGACGAGAGGGCACTACCGAAGGCCGAGCGGTAGCCCGTCGGCGACTCGGACATGACCAACTGCTGGCGCACCGTGAGCAAGTCGCGCAGCATCTCGCTCATCTGCTGGTAGCGCTCGTCCCGCGGCTTGGCGAGCGCTCGCTCGACGATGGCCACCATCTGCGACGGGAGCGTCGGGTCGATGCGGTCGAGCGGCTCGGGTACCTGTTGCAGGATCTGGTACAGCGTCGCGGCAAACGAATCGCCCTGGAACGCTTTGCGGCCGCTGAGCATCTCGTACAGGACCACGCCGGTGGCGAAAATGTCGGACCGGTGGTCGGCGCGTTCGCCGCGCACTTGCTCGGGCGCCATGTAGTTGATGGTGCCCATCATCATGTTGCTGTGCGTCAGCTCGGAGGTGACGAGCCGGGCCAGCCCGAAGTCCAACAGCTTCACCGTGCCGTTGTCGGTGATGAAGATGTTCGCCGGCTTGATGTCGCGATGGACGACGCTGTGCGTGTGCGCGAAGTCGAGCCCGTGGCAGATGTCGATCGCCAGATCGAGCTTGTGCGACAGGCTCATCCGGTCGTGGCCCGCCATCCGGCGCTGGAGATCCTCGCCCTCGAGATACTCCATGGCGAGGTAGGGCACCGCTTCGTGCTCGCCCAAGTCGTGGATGGTGATGATGTTGCGGTGCGACAGCTGGCCGGCGGCACGCGCCTCGCGGAAGAAGCGCTCACGCAGGTCGGGGTTGCCTTCGATCGAGCCGGAGATGACCTTGACCGCGACGACCCGCTGGAGAAGCGTGTCGAAGGCCCGGTACACCACGCCCATGCCACCCTGGCCGAGTTTTTCGCGCAGTTCGTAGCGGCCGATGCGTTCCATCAGGACTGGACTTTCAGGCTGACCACGGACTTCTCAGGCGTCTGGGCAGAGGACATCGTAAGCGGGCCCATACGCATCATGATAGCGCAGACCGGGCGCGTCGAGTCTGGCGCGCGCGGACATGGCGCGGTGACGACACAGGGGGTCACTGCAGCGTCGGGAACATCCGCTTCAAGTCGTCGAGCGACGGCTGCCGCCCATACTGCCCGAGCTGGAACGCCTCGGCGTACTGGACTTTCTTCCCGCGCTCGGCCCCATATAACGAGACGAGCCGGTCCCGGTATTGGTCGGCGATGGCCAGGTTCCGCTTCTTCACGATATCGAGCAGATAGGCCGCGCGCTCGCGGTCTCCCTTGGGCACGTTCGGCAGCGTGCGCCCCTGCCAGGAATCCTCGTCGCCGAACTGCGACGGCATCGCCGAGACGCAGGCCCATTTCTTCTCCGCCACGTCGTCGATGCCGACGACGATGCTCGGCGTGAACGGCTTCGGGTCCTGGAACCCGTCCGAGTAATACATGAAGACCGGGTTCTGCGGCGGTCGGCGGCGTGTCGGGCACGAAGAACGGCGCCACGACGACGACCGCCGAATCGTCCATGAGGACACCCGTGTAGCGATGGTCGGGATGGTAGTCGTAGGGCCGATGGCCCATGACGATGTCGGCCTGCCATGCGCGGATGAGCCGCGCCATCGTCTTGCGGTTTTCGAGCGAGGGCGTCAGTTCGCCGTCGTGGATGTCCATCACTTCGGTCTCGATCCCGAGAATGCGGGCGCATTCGGCGACTTCCGCCTTGCGCCGGCGTGCCAGCGGGCCGCCGGCCGTGCCGAAGTGGCCGACGTCGCCGTTGGTCATCGCGACGAACTTGACCTTGTGCCCGGCCGCAGCCCAGAGCGCCGCGACGCCGCTCGCCTTCAGCTCGGCATCGTCGGGATGGGCGCCGAAGGCGATGATGCGAAGGGGTTGGGCCTGTGCGAGGGCGGCCGGATCTCCGCGGTCGCGTGCAAGAACGGGACACGAGAGAACGAGCAGGCAGCAGAGCCGTTTCATGGCAGTCCTCGCGGTCCTGAACGATGACGAAGGGGTCTGAAAAACCGGCGGTCAGTACGCACAGATTCTACAGGGATTCGCGCCCGGCCTGCGGTCCCGCCGCGGGGCCTTGTGTTACCCTGCCCGCATGCGCAGGCTGCTATCGGGCATGGCCGTTGTCCTGCTGGGAACATTCGCGACCGCGGCTCCTTTCGCGAGGCAGGCGCCGCAATCCGCGCCGGCGCGCGCCCCGTCCGGGCAGACCGCGCTCGATCGCTATGTCGCCGCGCCCGATCCCAGCTTCGCGTGGAAGGCCGTGCGAGAGCTGCCGGCGCGGAGGGCGCCACGGCGACGCTCATCGAGATGACCTCGCAGCGCTGGCTGACCGAGCAGGAGGTCGAGCAGCCGCTCTGGAAGCACTGGCTCGTCGTCGTCACGCCCGAGAAGGTGACGAGCGACGTCGGCCTTCTGTTCATCGGCGGCGGCAGCAACGATCGCCAGCCGCCGGCGACGCCCGCGGCGTGGCTCGTCGACGCCGCGCGCGACACCGGCACGGTGACGGCCGAGCTGCGGCATGGTCCCGAACCAGCCGGTGGTCTTCAAGGACGATCCCGACGCGCAAGCCGCGCATCGGAAGACGACTTCATCGCCTACACGTGGGACAAGTTCCTGCGCACCGGCGACGAGAAGTGGCCGGCGCGCCTGCCGATGACGAAGAGCGCCGTGCGCGCCATGGACACGGTCACCGCGTTCGCGGCGACGGCCGCCGGCGGCGCGCAAGGTCGGACGCGCTTCGTCGTGGCCGGCGCCTCGAAGCGCGGCTGGACGACGTGGACCACGGCCGCGACCGACCGCCGCGTCATCGCCATCGCCCCCGCGGTGATCGACATGCTGAACGTCGAGCCGTCGTTCATCCATCACTGGCGCGCCTACGGCGCCTGGTCCGACGCCGTGAAGGACTACGTCGAGCAGGGCATCATGGACTGGATGGGCACGCCCGAGTTCCGCGCGCTGATGAAGATCGAAGAGCCGTACGAGTATCGCGACCGGCTGACGATGCCCAAGTTCATGCTGAACGCGTCGGGCGATCAGTTCTTCCTGCCGGACTCGTCGCAGTTCTACTTCGACGAGCTGCGCGGCGAGAAGCACCTCCGCTACGTGCCCAACGCCTCGCATTCGCTCGACAAGACGGACGCGCTCGAGAGCCTGCAGGCGTTCTATGCGACGGTCGTCAAGGGCACGCCCCGGCCGGCGTTCTCGTGGACCTTCGAGCAGGACGGATCGATCAAGGTCGTGGCGAAGGACCGCCCGGAGGCGGTGCTGGTCTGGCAGGCCGTGAATCCGACCGCCCGGAATTTCCGTCACGACGTCATCGGGTCCGGCGTATCGCGAGCACGCCGCTGACGCTCTCGGGCCCGAACACCTACGTCGCGCGCGTGCCGAAGCCCGCCGAGGGGTGGACCGCGTTCTTCGTCGAGCTGAAGTTTCGCGAGCGGCGGCAAGTATCCGCTGAAGTTCACGACCGCCGTTCGCGTTCTTGCCCGACACGCTGCCGTACCCGGCGCCGAAACTCTCGCCGCCGAGGTAGGTGAGCAGCCGTGTCATGAACGACATTGCATTCGGTCTGCAAGACGTTCGGGCATGATGCTCGCGCTGGCAGGGTTTGCGCGGTGCCACGATCGCGATCGTCGCGGCCGGTGGCCCAGAGGCGTCAAGCCCACCGAGCCACCGCCGCCGGAAGAGCGCCGCCGCTGACGTTTCGCGCCGAGCAGATTGCCACCGACTTCGGGATTGGCTACGCGGTCACGACCGGCGACGTCAACGGCGACGGCCGGACCGACGTCGTCGCGATCAACGCCACGGACCTGGTCTGGTTCGAGGCCCCGAGCTGGCAGAAGCACGTCATCCTGACCGGGGCGACGCCGCGCGACAACGTGTGCCTGGCGCTGCACGATATCGATCGCGACGGCCGGCTCGACGTGGCGCTCGGGGCCAGCTGGCAGCCGACGAATACCACGAGCGGCGGGACGCTGCACTGGGTGAGGCAGGGCGCCCCTGGCGCGGCCTGGACGCTGCATTCCATTGCCGAGGAACCGACGCTCCACCGGATTCGGTGGGCGGACGTCGACGGCGATGGCAACCGCGAGCTCGTCGTGGCGCCGTTGCACGGGCGGGGAACGAAGGGGCCGGACTGGCAAGGCCAGGGAGCTCGGATCCTGGTCTTCACGCCGCCCGCCAACCCGGCGAGCGATCCGTGGCCGGTCGAGGTCGTCGACGACACGCTCCACATCGTCCACAACTTCCTGCCCGTGAACATGGACGACGACGCAAGGCGGAAGAGATTCTGACGGCGAGCCGCGAGGGCGTGACCCTCCTGCACCGTGCGACGAAAACCACGATCAAGGCCGACGCGCGCATCAAGACCGACTTGACCGTCTCGTGGGTCCGCACGCTGATTGGCGAGGGGCTCCCTGGCGAGATCAAGCTCGGACGCGTCGGCGGCCGCCGGATGATCGCGACGGTCGAACCCTGGCACGGCAAGTCGGTCGTCATCTATGCCGAGCAGCCGGGCGTCTGGGCGCGGTCCGTAATCGAGTCCGAGATCACCGGCGGCCACGCGCTCGGCTGGGCTGATTTCGACGGCGACGGCAGCGACGAACTGGCCGTCGGGTGGCGCGACCAGAAGCCGGGCGTTGCGATCTACACCGTCGATCGCGAGGGCGCGCTCAAGTCGAAGGTCATGATCGACGAGGGCGGCATGGCGACAGAGGACCTGGTGGTTGCCGATCTCAACGGCGACAAGCGGCCCGACATCATCGCATCCGGCCGCGCGACGCGGAACGTGAAGATCTACTGGAACGAGACGCGGCCCGGCGCGGGCCGCTCGGCAACGCGACATACAATGAAGCTGTCGAACCTCGTCGCGACTGTGGCACTGCTCGGCATCACCATCGCCGGCGCCCACGCTGGATCACAGACACCGCAGCAGCCACCGCCTCCGCCGCCCGCCGACCGCCCGCTCCTGCGCCCACCGGTGGGAAGACAGGGTCGCGGTGCGGCCGCGGTCTTCCTCCAGCAGCAGCGGCCACCCGGCGACCCTGCGGTGATCGAGCGCGGAAGAACGCTCTATTCGGTCACCTGCAGCGCCTGCCACGGCGTCGATGCCCGCGGCGGTCAGCTGGGCGGTCCGAACCTTTGCGTTCGCAGCTCGTGCTGGCCGACCAGGACGGCGAGGCGATCGTCCCCGTGATCCAGGGCGGGCGGCCGGACAAGGGCATGCCGCCGATGCCGATCAACGCCGCCGATGCCAAGGCAGTTGCCACCTACCTGCACAGCCTGCTCGCGGCCGCGGGCCGCCAGGGCTCGCCGCCGCCCGATCGACGCGCCGCCGCCGAATGTCCTCGTCGGCGATGCGCACGGCCGGTCAGACATTCTTCGCGGCGAAGTGCACGCGCGTGTCACTCGCCGACGGGCGATCTCCAGGGTATTGCCGCGCGCGTGCCCGACGCCAAGACGCTGCAGAACTCTGGGTCTCCGGCGGCCTCGCCGCCGGGCGGGGAGGCCGCGGGGGTAGAGGCCGCGGTTCGAGCGCCGCCGTCGTCACCGTCACGGTGACGCACGCCGTCAGGTGAGAAGGCGGAAGGCCAGCTGCGTCGCCTCGACGATTTCATCGTCACGCTCGTGCAGGCCGACGGCACCGAGCGCAGCTTTCGCCGCGAAGGTCGACTCGGCCGAAAGTCGAGGTGCGCGATCCGCTGCAGGGACACAGGGATCTGCTGGCGGTCCTACCGACAAGAACATGCACGACGTCACGGCCTATCTGGTGACCTTGAAATGACACTCAAGAAACTCTTGCTCGCCGCGCCGTTCTCTTGCCCGTCGTTATCAGTGCCGGGATCACCGCCGGGCTCAGCGCTCAGGGGAAGGGCGTCCCGCCCGCGGATCTCCTCAAGCCGCTCGCGGACGTCCTGGCCGACATACTCCGGCGACTACTCCGGCAAGCGCTACAGCGCGCTGAAGCAGATCAACAAGACGACGGTCAAGAACCTGACGCTCGCGTGGGTCGCGGCTGAACGAAGGGCCTGGGGCCGACGGTCTCGGCGGCGGGGCCGAGGTGGCGCGGCCCGTGATCGTCGGCGGCGAAGGGACGGGCGAGTTCGTCGCCGGCGGCGGCGGAACGGTCAAGGGCTCCGCGCTCGTCGTGGACGGGACGATCTACATCTCGACGCCCGACAACGCCTGGGCGCTCGACGCGCGCGACGGGCACGAACTCTGGCACTACTACTGGAAGACGCGAGGGCGGCACGCACATCGCCAATCGCGGCCTCGGGATGTGGAACAACTATCTCTACATGGAGACGCCCGACAACTATCTGGTGTCGCTCGATGCGAAGACCGGCAAGGAGCGCTGGCACAAGGTCATCGCCGACTTCAGCCTGCAGTACTTCTCGACCACGGCTCCGGTCATCGTCGACAACCACGTCATCGTCGGCACCGGCAACGACCTCGATTCGCCGGGATTCCTGCAGTCGTTCGATCCCGAGACCGGCGATCTGCAGTGGAAGTTCTATACCGTGCCGATGAATCCCGGCGATCCGGGGCTCGACACGTGGCCGAGCCTCGATGCGGCGCGTCACGGCGGCGCGCAGCCGTGGCTGCCCGGCGCCTACGATCCGGAGACGAAGCTCTACATCATCGGGACCGGCAACCCGACGCCGGCGTACACGCCGGGCCGCGGCGAAGGCGACAATCTCTTTACGTGCTCGCTCGTCGCCGTGAACGTGGACACCGGCAAGATGGCCTGGTACTTCCAGACCTCACCACACGACATGCACGACTGGGACTCCGCGCAGACGCCGATCCTGATCGACGGCGTGATCAACGGCAAGAAGCGCAAGCTCGTCTCGACCGCGGCGCGCAACGGCTACTTCTTCACGCTCGATCGCGTCACCGGCGAGCACATCGTCACGAGCAAGTACGGGATGGCGACGAATTGGGTCAAGGAGGTCGCCAAGAACGGATCGCTCCGGCGCAATCCCGAGAAGGATCCGACGGTCGGCGGCGCGCTCGTCTCGCCGACGGCCGGCGGGACGATCAACTGGGAGCCGCCCGCCTACTCGCCGGACACGGGCCTCTTCTACGTGTCCGAGCGGAACGGCTACTCGATCTTCTATCTGACCGACCTCGGATCCGCGAGGCTCGATGGGGCTTGGCGGGCAGCGAGCAGGTCAACGTCGGATCCGCCGGGAGCTTCCTGACCGCGATCGACTACAAGACCGGGAAGATCGCGTGGAGGCGGCCGTATCCCGGGCGGGGCGGATGGCGGCGGTGGCGGAGGGCTGCTGACGACGGCCGGCGGGCTGGTCTTTGCCGGCGACGCCGGCGGGAACATCGTCGCCTACGACGCGGCGACCGGCGCGCCGCTCTGGCACTCGCACATCGGCAACGTCACGGCGCCGCCGCAGACCTACATGCTCGACGGCCGTCAGTACTTGCTCGTGGCGATCGGCGAACACGTACTACGCCTTCACGCTGTACTGATCCTAGCTCATCAAACGACGATTCGAAGGCCGACGAGGCACGAGAACACGATGGTTCGATGCACGAAGAAAACTTGGCCGTCGACGATTCATCGGCGTTGTGCTCTACGGTCGAGGCGCTTCTCAGTGGCACGGTCCGCTAGTTGTCCGTCCGCTGCCGCCGCCGCGACCGGGCGCGACCGCGCCAGCTCGGCACGCAGGCTGACGAGCGTCTTCTCCAGCGACTCGCGCGCGATCCTCTCCACCGTGCCCATCACGAACGGCCTGAGGAGCACCGGCACGCCTCGGCTGAGGCTGACCGACTCGCACTCGATGATCACGCCGCCGTCGACCTGTTCGTAACGCCAGTACACATTGAGCCGCCACAGAAAGCCGTGGTCGTTGCCCACCGGCTTCTCGCGTTCCTGCGGCGTGCCGCCGCCTTCGAGCTCGGCGATCTTCGTCGCCACGCTGCGGCTCGACGCGCGCGCCGGGGCCAGACGGCGGTATTGGACGTCGTGCTCGGTGTTGTAAGTGACGGTGATGACGCTCTCGCGGCGCAGCTTCATGTAGACGCGCAGGCGATCGCCGTCGCGGGAGATGAGGCGCGAGCTCAGCACATCGTCGAACGCCTCCGATTCGCGGCCGGCGCGGTCGCGCAGATACCGAGGACGTGATCGAGCGTGACGCCGGGAATGAAGACGGCACCAACCCAATGGTGGATGCCGGCCGTCCGGGACCGTAGGTTCCGCGGCGCCGGGCGCGAACGAGGCGACGCGCGCCATCGACACCTGACCGCCGCGGACTGCCGGCCGCCATCCTGGTGCCAGCTTGAACGCGTCGTGTACGAAGAACGCGTCGGGGGCGGCGGGGCGCTCGTAGCGGACATCGACCTGGCGCTCGGTACCTGCTGCCAGGCGGCGACTGCCGCCGCGGTCAGCTCCGCCAGCGCAGCGTCGGCGTTCGCCGGGGGAGGGGCGCCAAGCGAAATCGCGAGCGCCATGAGGGCGGTGACGGCGTGGCCGTGAGCCGTTTGTACGTTTTGAACACCAGAGCCTCACTCGCTGCGAAGTTGATCATCGAGCAGACGACAATGGCTACGGCGTTGGCAGCCACCGGGTCGATCGCGAACGTGCCGCCGAGCACCGCGACGATCGCGAGGTTTCCGGAGAGCGACACGGCCCCATTCAGCAGGTGAAAGCGCACGAGCCGGCCGGCCACGTCCCGAGCCGTCGCGCTCGGCCGGTCGCGCCAGGTCCAGTGCTGGTGCCAGACGAAATTGTGCAGCACCGTCACCTCGACTGCAATCGCCGTCGCGAGGAGGCCGGACACGCCAAACCCGTGCGCCAGGAGGGCCACCAGGCCGAGCTGGACGCCGACGCCCAGGAGACCGACGCCATTGAACGCCAGCCACCGCCGCGGGAGGTTCGAGTTCCCATGCCCTGTAAGGCGCAGAACGCGCCAAAACAAGCTCAGCACCCGAACCCGAACTGAACCGCGAACCCTGAACCTGAAGCTTTTGTTACCCTTAAGTCCAAGCATGCCCGAGCTCCCGGACATCGCGCTTTATCTGGAGGCCCTCGACAGCCGCGTCGCCGGGCAGCCGATCGAGCGGCTGCGCATTGCCAACCCGTTTGTCGTGCGGACCATCTCGCCGGCACCGTCCGAGCTGGCGGGCCGCCGCGTCCTGGGCTTGCGACGGATGGGGAAGCGGATCGTCTTCGCCCTCGCGGACGAACTCTTCATCGTCGTGCACCTGATGATCGCGGGACGGCTGCGCTGGCGCGAGGCTGGGGCCGCGATTCCCGGCAAGGTTGGACTGGCGGCATTCGACTTTCCGGCGGGCACGGTGATCTTCACGGAGGCCGGGTCGAAGCGGCAGGCGTCGATCCATCTCGTGCGCGGTGAGGCGGCGCTTGCCGCCCTCGATCCGCAGGGGCTGGAGGTGTTGAGCACGGACCTGCCCACCTTTGCGGCCCGCCTGCGGCAAGAGAATCACACGTTGAAGCGCGCGCTGACCGATCCGCACATCTTCAGCGGCATCGGGAACGCGTACTCGGACGAGATCCTGCACGCGGCCCGGCTGTCGCCGATGAAGACGGTCGCGGCACTGTCCGAGGATGAGGTCGCGCGCGTGTTCGAAGCGACGCGCACGACGCTTCAGACGTGGATCGTCCGGCTGCGCGAGGAGGCAGGTGGCGCGTTCCCCGAGAAGGTGACGGCGTTTCGCCCCGGGATGGCGGTCCATGGCCGTTATGGCCAGCCGTGCCCTGACTGCGGCGCGCCCGTTCAGCGGATCGTCTACGCCCGCAACGAAGCCAACTACTGCAGCGCCTGCCAGACCGGCGGCCGGTTGCTTTCCGATCGGGCGTTGTCGCGGCTGCTCAAGGACGACTGGCCGCGCACGCTCGACGAGCTCGAGGCGCACAAGGCGCGACGGCGGCAGGGTTGAGCCGTGACCGTGACGGCTGTGTCGAGTAGCTGTCCTCCACAAACGATGGACATAGGTTTGACGCGAGGGCGGGCAGCTCGTACAGTCAAGCAGTGACGCAACCTCTGGCCTCGCCGCCGCGCTACCCGATCCGCGCCGTCGCGCGCCTGACCGGCCTCAGCGTCGACACGCTGCGGGCATGGGAACGCCGGCACGCCGTCGTGACGCCTGTCCGCGACGACCGCGGCCGCCTCTACTCCGGCGCCGACGTGAAGCGCCTGCAGTTGCTCGCCGCCGCGGTCGAGCGCGGCCACGCCATCGGCCGCCTCGCGGCCTTATCCGACCCGCAGCTGGAAGCGATGATTGCGGCGCCGACCGCCGCGCGGGTGCAGGAGGAGGCAGCCGGGACCGAGGACACCGCGGCGTCCGAGAGCTCGAGCCGCTTGCTGGCCGCCCTGCAGGCCTTTGACGCGGCGGCCGTCGAGCGCGAGCTCAACCGGTTGTCGCTGTCGCTCAAGCCGCGCGACTTCGTCCATCTGGTGCTCTTCCGGTTCCTCAAACAGGTGGGCGACGAGTGGCACGCCAATCGCCTCAACATCGCCCAGGAGCACCTGCTCTCCGGAGCGGTGCGGAACCTGCTCGGCGCGATGGTACGGCTCTACTCGAAGGAGGACGTCTCGCGCCGGCTGCTCTTCGCGACCCCGTCGGGCGAGCGGCACGAGTTCGGGATTCTCGCCGCCGCTATGCTTGCCGCGGCCGGCGGCCTCGGTGTGGTCTACGTCGGCGCCGACGTGCCGGCGCGCCTCATCGTCGACTCCGCGGCGCGGAGCGGTGTCGACGTCGTCGTCCTCGGCGTGATGTACTCGGGGTCGAGCCGCGAGTTGCGCCGCCAGGTCGACTACATCATCGATCACCTGCCGGGTCGGCTCGAGCTGTGGGTGGGAGGGCCGCTGCCGTCGACCATCGATCGCACGCTGACCGGCCAGCGTATCGTCCGCCTGACGGATTTCAGAGCGCTCGAGCGCCAGCTCGTGCGGATTGGCGCGAGGTTCTAGTCCGCGGACTCGGCCACGATCTAACCACGGACAACACGGAAAACACGGATACAAACTCATGGACGACGCCCTGCGGCCGTTGTTTCGAGAACGCCGGACCAGTGTTGTCAGGTTGTCCGTGGTTCTAGCCGGCGGGTTTGGCGCGCAGCACTCCGACCTGCACCAGCAAGCCCGTGAAGTCGAGGATGCGGCGCTCGTGGGCGATGAGGCCGTTCTGCAGGCGATAGATGAAGGCGCCCGCGACCTCGATGCGCCGGCCGGTCGGCGGCATGCCAAAAAACTCTCCGGCATGGCTGCCGGTGATGCGGCACAACAGGCACACCCGGTTATCGTCGACGAGCAGATCCTCGGTCCTGAACACCAAATCCGGGAACGCCGTGAACCAGACCCGGTAGATGCGCTCGATCTCCACCCGTCCTTCGAGGACGCCGCCCGTGGGGCTGACGACGACGCCGTCGGCGGCGTGGTCGGCGGTCAGGCTTGCCGCGTCACGCGCCTCCCAGGCCGCCTCGCGCCGGTTGAACAAGGCGAAGATTTCGTCGCGCGTCATGTCAGGCTCCGCCCCTCCAGACCGTCCCGACCTCAGGGGATTTGAGGCTACTATAGGCCTCTACACGGCAATGGACAAGGTCCCGAGGGAAGTCCGATGAACGTCCTGCTGCTGTCGATGCCAGATTCCTTCGAGCATACGGCGACGGTCACGACGCGGATGCCGAACGGCGCGCTGGCCTCGCTCGCGGGCAACGTCGATCGGCACCACCGGGTTGCGATTGCCGATCTGATTCTCGCCGCCCGCCAGGTCCGGCCGACCGTCGAGCGCCTGATGCGCGAGGTCGATCCCGACGTCGTCGGCCTCTCCGTCATGACGTTCCAGCGCGGTACCGCGCGCAAGATCATCGCGCTCGTGCGCGCGCTCAAGCCCGGGGTCACCGTGGTCGTCGGTGGATACGACCCCAGCCTGGCCTCCGACGTGTACGAAGATCCGGCGTGGGGCGTCGACGTCATCGTGCGCGGCGAGGGAGACATCACCTTCCGCGAGCTCCTGCGCGCGCTCGAGGCGGGCCGGGACCTGTCGAGCGTCGCCGGCCTGTGTTTTCGTAACGGTCCGACGTTCGTGCGCACACCCGACCGGCCCGTGAGCAGCCTGACCGGCCAGGAGGTCGCACTGCCGAATCGGGCCGCACGCGTTCTCGACGGCTACACCTTCATCGGGCGGCCGATCGACGTGGTCGAAACCTCCCGCGGCTGCACCTACGACTGCAGCTTCTGTTCGATCATCGAGATGCGCGGCCGGAACTTTCACACCTGGTCCATCGAGCGAGTACTGGCCGACATCGCCGACGCTCGCGCGCGCGGTGCCCGCGCCATCTTCATCGTCGACGACAACATCACGCTGAATGTTTCTCGTTTCGAGGCGTTGTGTCGCGCGATCGTGGCCGCCGGCTTCCACGACATCGACTACCTGGTGCAGGCGATGACTTCATCCATCGCGGCCCGCGGCGAGACGCTCGCGCCGCTGATGCGTGCCGCCGGCTTTCGCTACGTCTTCCTCGGGATCGAGAACGTGCTCGACGAGGATCTGGCGTTTCTCAAGGCCAGCGCCAAGAACGCCCGCCGCGCGGGCGGCCGCTCGGTTGGCAATGCGACGGCCACGGCGATCGAGATCCTGCACCGGCACGGGATGTTCGTCGTCGGCGGCCTGATCGTCGGCAATCCCAGCGACACCCGCGAGTCGATCGAAGCCAACCTGGCGTTCGCGCGCGCGCACGTCGACTGGCCCTACATCCAGCACCCCACGCCCTATCCGGGGACGCCGATGACGCGCGATTTCCGGGAACGCCAGCTCATCGTCAGCGACGATGTGGACGAGTACGACGGCACGACGGCGGTGGTGCGCAGCGAGCACCTGGACGCCGCCGAGATCGAGTTCATGCGCTGGCGCGCCGAGCGCTGGATGAAGCTGCGCCACCTCTGGCCGGTGCTGGTGCACAGCCCGTGGTTCGTGCTCCGTCATGGCCACGAGATGCTCGCGCACACGTTTCGCGGCCTGTCGTGGCGCTCGCTTCTTGGACTCGAGAGCGACGCGGAGGTCTTTGCGCGCTACAAGGGGATTCGAAGGATGGAGAGGCGGTATCTCTGATGGCAGAAAGTCTGAAGTCTGACGTTTGAAGTCTGAAGTGGAAGTGGGAAGTGTGAAGTGTGAAGTGGAAGTTTGAAGTGGGAAGTGCGACTTGGGCAGTTGAACGGATGACCAGACGGCTCCGTGCGCGATAACCGGGGGTGTGGCGTGTTTCAGAGTGTCGGAACTGTGAAGTCATTGCGAATCGCCGTGGCGGCGTTGGCCACTTCGTTCCTGGGCGGGGCGAGCGCCAGCGCCCAGACGCCTGTTCATCAACATTACGAACGCCATGACGCGATGCACCAGCCGGGGCCCGCAGGCGTGCTCGCGCCGCGGCTGCAGAATCTGGGCACGCATACCTTCAAGGTCACGACCAAGTCGGCCCGCGCGCAGCAGTTCGTGAATCAGGGGCTGAATCTCGCCTACGGCTTCAACCATGCCGAGGCCGGCCGCGCGTTCGCCGAAGCGGCGCGGCTCGACCCGGGCTGCGCCATGGCCTACTGGGGGCAGGCTCTCGTGCTCGGGCCCAACATCAACGCGGCGATGGCGCCCGACGACGAGCCGAAGGCGCTGGCGCTCGTGCAGAAGGCGGCGTCACTCGCCCGCGGCGCGAGCGCGCGGGAACGCGACTACATCGACGCGCTCGCGAAGCGCTATACGGGCAAATCCGATGGCCGCCAGGCGGGCGATCGGGCCTTTGCCGAGGCGATGCGCGCGCTGACGAAGAAGTATCCCCGCGACCTCGACGCGGCGACGATCTTCGCCGAAGCGCTGATGGACCTGCGGCCGTGGAATTACTGGACGCGTGACGGAATGCCGAACGAGGGTACGCCCGAGGCGATCGCGGCGCTCGAGCGCGTGTTCGCGTCGAACCCGAAGCATCCCGGCGCCCTGCACTACTGGATTCATTTATGGGAACCCACGAAGACGCCGGAGCGCGCCGAGCGCGAAGCGGACCGGCTGCTGCCTTTGATGCCGGGGGCGGGACACATCGTCCACATGCCCGCGCACATCTACCTGCGCGTTGGACGCTACGCCGACGTCGTCACCTCGAACCAGCAGGCGGTCGCGGCCGACGAGGAGTACATCGCGCAGTGCCGCGCGCAGGGGATGTATCCCCTTGGCTACTACCCCCACAATATTCACTTCGTGTGGCTCGGTGCGACCATGTCAGGGCAGAGCCGCCTGGCGATCGAGTCGGCGCGCAAGGTTGCCTCGTCGGTCGCGTCGGCGACGCCCGAGCAGCAGCCGTTCGTCCAGGGGTTTCTCGTCGTGCCGTACTTCGCCATGGTGCGGTTCGGCAAATGGGACGAGATTCTCGCCGAGCCGAAGCCGGTCCACGAGACGCTCTTCAGCCGGGCGATGTGGCACTTCGCGCGCGGGTCGGCGCTGGCGGCTCGAGGCCGGTTCGACCAGGCCGGGGAGGAGCGCGCCGCGCTCCAGGCGATCGCCGCGGACCCGGCGCTGGCCAAGCTGCCGCAGTTTTCACTCAATCCGCCCGATAAGATTGTCGCGGTCGCCGTCGAAGTGCTCGACGGGGACATCGCGGCGCGCCAGAAGCAGTTCGATCGGGCGATCGCGCATTTCGATCGCGCCATCCGGCTCGAAGATGGGCTGATCTATGCCGAGCCGCCGGACTGGCATGCGCCGGTGCGGCATTCGCTGGGGGCGGCACTCCTCGCCGCGGGCCGGCACGCGGAAGCCGAGACCGTCTACTGGGACGATCTTCGGCGCAATCGCGAGAACGGGTGGGCGCTCTTCGGCGTGCACCAGGCGCTCGTGGCGCAAGGCAAGAGCGACGAGGCCGCCCTGGTGGAGCAGCGGCTGAAGAAGGCGTGGGCGCGCGCCGATGTCACGCTGACTTCCTCGCGCTTCTGAAGGGATTCCGGACTCGCATGACCGATGCTCCTGACCGCCTGAGAGGATGGAACCGCCGGGCGGGAGTGTTCCTGGCTGCGGCGATTGCGGCCGTCGCGGGTGCGGCCTGGCCGGCCGCTCAGGCGGCGCCCTACGACCTGTTGCTCCGCCACGCTCGCATCGTCGATGGAACCGGGAGCCCCTGGTATCGTGCCGACCTTGCCATCCGCGGGGACACCATCGCGCGCATCGCGCCGTCCATCGACGAGCCCGCGACGAGGACGATCGACGTCGCCGGCCAGGTGCTGGCGCCGGGATTCATCGACATCCACACCCACGCGGCGCGCGGCATCTTTCAGATTCCGACCGCTGACAACTATGTCCGGCAAGGGGTGACCACGCTGATCGAAGGTCCCGATGGGTCGTCGCCAGTGCCGCTCGGCCCGTTTCTTGGCGAAGCTCGAGGCGCTGCAGAAATCCGTCAACGTCGGCGCCTTCATCGGGCAGGGGAGCATCCGTTCGCGCGTCATCGGCGAGCTCGATCGCCAGGCGACCGCCGACGAGTTGCAGCAGATGCGCGCGCTCGTCGAGCAGGGGATGAAAGACGGTGCGTTCGGGCTGAGCACCGGACTCTTCTACGTGCCGGGGACGTTCACGCCAACCGGCGAAGTGGTCGAGCTGGCGAAGGTGGCAGGCCGGTTCGGCGGCATCCACATCTCGCACATGCGCGACGAGACCGCCAAGGTTCTCGACAGCGTGAACGAGACGATCGCCATCGGCGAACGCGGAGGGCTGCCGACGCAGGTCACGCACCACAAGATCATCGGCCGCCCGAATTGGGGGAAGAGCGCCGAGACGTTGAAGGCCGTGGACGAGGCGAGGGCACGCGGCGTGGACGTGACGATCGATGCGTATCCCTACACCGCCTCGAGCACGAGCATTCAGGGCGCGCTCTTTCCGGCCTGGGCGCAAGAGGGCGGCCGCAAGCAGGTGCTGGCGCGGCTCGCCGACCCGGCAATCCGCCCCAAGATCAAGGCCGACATCGTGCGCGTGATCATGAACGAGCGCGGCGGCGGCGATCCGAGGAACATCGTGGTCGCCTCGTGCGAGTGGGACGCGGCGCTGGCCGGCCGGAACCTGAGCGAGGTGGCCAAGGGCCGCGGCCTGCAGCCGACAGTTGACGATGCCGCCGAAGCGGCCATCTGGCTGGTGCAGAGCGGCGGCTGTCAGGGCGTCTTCCACGCCATCGGCGAGGAGGATCTCGAACGCATTCTCAAGCACCCGGCGACGATGATCGGATCGGACGGCGAGGTGCCGACCTTCGGCAAGGCGAGCCCGCACCCGCGCAGCTACGGCACTTTCGTCCGCGTGCTCGGCGTCTACGCGCGTGACCGCCGGATCGTCACGCTCGCCGACGCCGTGCGCAAGATGACGTCGTTTCCGGCCGCGCGCATGGGACTCGTCGATCGCGGCCTCGTGCGACCGGGGATGAAAGCCGATCTCGTCGTCTTTGATCCGGATCGCGTCAGGGACCGGGCGACGTTCGACCAGCCGCATCAGTACGCGGAGGGGATCTCGCACGTCCTGACCAACGGCCAGCTCGTCTTCGAGAACGACGCGATGACTGCGGCGCGGCCCGGCGCCGTCCTGTACGGCCCTGGCCGATCGAACGGGCGGCGCTGATGTCCATTCTGTTGTGCCGGCACTGTCGCGAGCCAATTCACGAGAGCGACGAGACCTGTCCACACTGCGGCGGCGAACAGCCCGAGTCGCCGGGGCAACCACCCGAGCCGAACCTCGAATTGCTGCCGATCTTCCGCACTGGCGACGCGGGGCTCATCGCGCTCGCGAAGTCGCTCCTCGAGGGCGAAGGCATCGAGTACATGGCCCGCGGGGATGGCCTGCAGGACCTGTTGGGGTGGGGACGCCTCGCCGGTTTCAACCCCGCCGTCGGGCCGGTCGAGTTCGTCGTCCGTAGCGACGACGCGCCGCGGGCGCGCGCCCTGCTGCGGGATCTGGCGGGCACCGAGGACAATCAAGAGCCGTGACGGGATAACAATTTCCGCGCGTCCTGAACGCGGAGGTGTCATGTCAAAGAACGTCGGTCGGGCTCTACTGCTCGTCCTGCTCACGCTCCCCTGTATCTCACCGCTCGTCGCTCACGGGACAAACGAGGCCTACGTGCAGAAGCCGCCAGTCCGCCACATCGTCGTGTTCAAGTACAAGCCGGGCACGACGCCGGAGCAGATTCGTCAGGTCACCGAAGCCTTTCGCGACCTGCGCAACAAGATTCCGGGCATCACCGCGTTCGAAGACGGCGTCAACAACAGCCCGGAAGGCAAGAACCTGGGCTTCACCCACGTCTACCAGATGACGTTCGAGGATGCGGCGGCCCGCGACGCATACCTGCCGCACCCCGAGCATGCCAAGTTCGGCCAGCTGCTCGGAAAGCTCGGCATCGTCGCCGACGTGTTCGTCGTCGACTACGCGACCGGCCGCTGACGGGAGCACGATGACAGTCAGGATCGACTACTGCGGCCGGTGAAACTATCTCCCGCGGGCCTCCAGTCTGGGGGCCAGGTTGAAGCGTGAGCTCGGGATCGACGCGGACCTGCGCGTCGGCGGCCGGGGTGTCTTCGACGTCAGCGTCGACGGGACTCTCATCTTCTCCAAGCACTCGGCGGGCCGGTTTCCCGATGAAGCCGCGCTGGTCGAGACCATCCGGGCGCGGCTGCAGCCGTAGGGGCCGTCCCGGCGATGCATTGGACCGAGATCGTCGAGCGACAGAGCGGCGACGTCGTGATCTTCGACCTGCACGGGCAAATGACGCTCTCGGGCGAGGAGACGCCTCGTCTGCTGTTCGAGATTCGCCGGGTCGTGACCGAAGGCTGGCGCAAGGTGTTGCTCGATCTCACGCACGTGTCGTACGTCGACAGCACCGGCATCGGTGAGATCGTCGGCGCCTACACGCGCGTGACCCGGGCCGGTGGGCGGCTGAGTCTCGTCGGCGTGTCGGCCAGGATCCAGGAACTCCTCAACACCACCAACCTCGACACGATCGTCACGTCGTTTCCCGACGAGCGGGCCGCGCTCGAAGCTCTGAACACGACGCCCCCATGATCTCCTTCGTCGTGCCCGCTTACAACGAGGAGCGACTGATCGGCCGTACGCTCGCCGCCATCCACGCCGCCGCGCGCGAGACCGCCGAGCCCTACGAGATCATCGTCGTTGACGATGGTTCGAGCGATCGAACATCCGGCCTGGCGAGGGAGAACGGCGCGCGCGTCGTGGCGGTGCACCATCGGCAGATTGCCGCGACCCGCAACGCCGGCGCCCGGGCGGCGGCCGGTGACATCCTGATGTTCGTCGATGCCGACACGATCGTGTCCGCCGCGACGGTGCGCGCCGCGCTGGCGGCGCTCGCCGCCGGGGCCGTCGCCGGTGGGGCCAGCCTGCGACTCGACGGCCGCGTCCCCTGGCATGGCCGGGTGCTGCTCGCGCTCGTGCGCGCCGGCATGCGGCTCGGCCGGCTGGCGGCCGGTTGCTTCGTGTTTTCGACGCGGGCGGCGTTCGAGGCGGCAGGGGGATTCGACGAGACGCTCTTCGCCACCGAGGAGATCGCGCTCAGCCGTGCACTCGCGCGCCAGGGCCGCGTCGTCATCCTGCGCGAGACGGTGTTGAGCTCGGGGCGAAAGCTGCGGACGCACTCGGGCTGGGAGATCCTGCGCCTCCTCTCGACCGTCGCGCGCCAGGGCCCGCGGGCCCTGCGCAGCCGCGAACGGCTCGAGCTGTGGTACGGCGGCCGGCGGACGGATCCGGTGGGAGAGGACGGTGGAGACGTTGGAGGGGACGGAGGAGGGGACGGAGGAGGGGACGGAGACAACGGGCTCAACACGAAGCAACGGAGTGAACGAGGCACGAACGAAGCCGGTGGCTGACTCGACGCGGGGGGAGACCGGTCGCGTCGCCGGCCGGACGGCCGGCGAGTGGCATCGAGAGCGCCGGGGCGTAAGGCAAAGCACCAAAACGTTCCCCAGGTGCTTTGCCTTACGCCCCGGCGCTCTCGATGTCACCCGCGCTTCGCGCGGCGCGCCCGGTCCTTCGTTCGTCTTCGTTGGTCACCGTTTCTTCGTGTTGAACCCGTTATCTTCGTCCCCTTCGTCGTCGTCCGCCGGTAGGCCGCGAGCAGCGTCTCCAGATCGCCGCGCACCCAGGATTCCGCGGTCCCTTCGCGGAAGACGGCCCATCCGATCAACGAGCCGCCGGCCATCGCGCTGATGGCGCGGGCGAGGCGGGCCGTGTCGCACGGAACGATCTCCTTCCTGGCGATGGCTTCGTCGAGCAGCGCGCGATAGCCCGCTTCGGTGCGTGTGGACAGCACCAGCATGTGCTCGCGGAACTCCGGGTCGCTGACGTCGATCTGCAGGAACGCCAGATGGTTCGCCATCTCCTCGGCGCTCTTGGTGTGTCTCGACATCATGGTCGCGGCGGCGAGGAGCGCGTCGAGCGGCGAAGGGAAGCCCGGCCGCATCATCGCAAAACATTCGTCCACGCCTTCGACGGCCGCCGCCCACAAGGCCAGCATCAGCCCGCGCTTGGAGCCGAAGCGCTGGACGAGCGTGGCCGGCGACAGGCCCGCCTCCTTGGCTACTTCCGCGAGCGTCAGCCGTGCCGGTCCCAGGCGGGACATGGCTCGTTGCGTCGCGCCGAGGATGTCTTCGTCGGGAACGGTGCGGGGGCGGGGACTCATGCTTGACAGATAGTAAATGACCGTTTACTTTATGGCAAAGTAAATGAACGAACGTTTATAAACAACACGGCCGCCCCCCGCGGCACCGCTTGCGTCCGCGCCCCTCGCTGGCCGCCGGACCGCTAGCCCGTTCTGGAAGCCAGGAAGGAGGACCCGAGATGTCAGCCATGCCACTCGCCGGACAGGTCGCCGTCGTCGCCGGAGCCACACGCGGAGCCGGGCGCGGCATCGCCCGGGCGCTCGGGGAGGCCGGCGCCGTCGTCTATTGCACCGGCCGGAGCGTTTCCGGCAATCCGTCCGCGTACGGCCGGCCGGAGACGATCGACGAGACCGCGGCGATGGTGACGGCGGCCGGCGGGACCGGCATCGCCGTGAGGGTCGATCACACCGTCGAGGCCGAGGTCGAGGCCCTCTTCGCACGTGTCGCACGCGATCACGGCCGCGTGGATGTCCTCGTCAACAGCATTGCCGGCGAGGATCCCGTGCTCGGCGGATGGGGAGCCTTCTGGCAGACGGACCTGACGCGCGGCCCGGACGCGTTCCGGCAGGCCATCCTCTCGCACCTCATCACGGCCAAGGCCGCCACGCCCTACATGATGAAGCGCCGGCGCGGCCTCATCGTCGAGGTGACCGAAGGCGATACCGTGTTCGGCGGCGGCGGCAACGCGCTGACCGATGTAGTGAAGTGCTCGCTCAAGGGCTTCGCCGCGCGCATGGCCGGTGAGTTGCGGTCGCACCGGATCGCCGCGGTGTCGATCACGCCAGGGTTTCTGCGATCCGAGGCGATGCTCCAACACTTCGGCGTGGCCGAATCCAACTGGCGCGACGGCGGGAAGAAGGACCAGAACTTTCTCGAGTCCGAGTCGCCGCTCTTTGTCGGCCGCGCGGTCGCGGCCCTGGCCGCGGATCCGAAGGTCCTCGAGCGTTCCGGCGACATCCTGTGCTCCTGGGAGCTCGCGCGGGACTACGGATTCACCGACCACGACGGCCGGCGGCCCGACTGGGGCGTGCACTTCGCGAAGATCCTGCCGGCCATCGGCTTCCTGGAGCCGTTTCGCCTGCATCGCGCCTTCCTCGCGCGGATGACGCAGCGCATGGATCAGTATCTCGCCGGCGCAGACGCGGCGGCCGTCTCGAAGCCGCGGTCGAAGAAGGCCGGGCCGACTACCACGGGGAAGAAGAAGCCTGCCCAGTCCTCGCGCCGGAAGTAACCCGGGCCCACGGCGAGGATCGGCGTCCGCGAATCGGCATAGATGGCCGTGATGCGGCCGGCCTGGATCTCGAGCGCCGAGGCGCGGCCGCCCTTGAACACCATGCCGGTGTCGATGAGGATGAAGCGATTGCTGAATCGCGAGACGACCCGGCCCGACGGCGAAGGCGTGTGGCCGGTGACGAACCGGTCGACGCCGAACTTGGCGAGGAGCGCGGTGACTTGCGCGCCGTTGCTCTCGGGCGTCTCGGGCAACTGGGCGAAGCCGCGGTACCACAGTGGGCCTTCGGGCTCGAAGAGCGACGACTTGCCGACTGCGAGGAGCGCCTGCAGCTGCTCGACGAACTCGCGCGTGACGTGTTCCCCGGGCGGCGCACTCGCCTGGAGCGCTGCCGAGATCCGCTGCAGCTCGGCCACCGCGGCCTCGACCGCCTCGGGGAGCGTGCAGTACTCAGGGACGATCTGGGCCTTCACCATTGCCGCCAGCGTCGCGTCCCACCCGGCAATCTCGGTCGCCGCGGTTCGGTTGATATCGTCGAAGCTCGCGTTGGTCTCCGGGCTAATCCCGGCGTGCATGAACGCGATCCGGTCGACGGTGGTGACGACCTTGTGCGCCCGCAGCCAGCGTCCGTATTTGCCACGCGGACCGAGCGCCTCGACGTGCTCCAGGAACCCGGGGGGATGGGTCGCCATCCACGCGTCGCGGGTCGGTGCCGACTCACCCGGCGTGGCGCGGCGTTTGACGAGCCGCACGTAGTCCTCGAAGGCGCGCTGGCGCTTCCCCTCGGACCGGCCGTCGGCGAACGAGGCGTAAGCGGCGGGGGAGACGTCCCGGAACTCGTGGAGGAGGTTCATGACCTCGTGGTTGCCGAGGAGGAACTCCACGCGGCCGCCGGCCCGCTTCGCCTCGTCCTCGAGCCGCATGAGGAGATCGAGCGCCTCACGCACCTTGGGCCCGCGGTCGAAGATGTCGCCGGTCTGCACGAAGACCGTGTTGCCGCCGGTCCACCGTAGCTTGGCGTCGATGAGGCCCGCCGTCTGCAGGATTTCGACGAACGCATCGAACGAGCCGTGGACGTCGCCGACCGCGACCACGCGCGGCGCGGGTGCCGGCTGTGCGACCGGGGTATGGGCCCCAAAACCAGTCACGAGAAGCGGCGCCGCGGCGGCGATGGCGAGACCCACAAGGCGGCTCCGAAGGCCTAGCGGAAGGCCTGGTGAAGGGCAGAAACGGCGCATCCCGTGATCATACCGCCTGGACGAAGCGTGATAGCATTCCCCTTTCCCCGGACGGCCAGAGCAGGGCACAGGAGTCCCGCCACAGCCGGATACGAGAGCCTCCGGCCCGGGCCGGACACTAACAACATCTAAGGTGCCTTTGATGACCCCGCGACGCTACATGCCCGCGCTGCTGCTGCTGTTTGTCGCCAGCGGTTGTGCTGCCCTCATTTACGAGATCGTCTGGTTCCAGCTCCTGCAACTCGTCATCGGCTCGTCCGCGGTGTCCCTCGCGGTGCTGCTGGGAACGTTCATGGGCGGCATGTGTCTCGGCAGCTTCCTGCTGCCGCGTTACATCTCGGCGCGCGAGCATCCGTTGCGGGTCTACGCCTACATGGAGATCGCCATTGGCGTGTTTGGGCTCCTCATCCTCTTCGGCGTGCCCGCCTTCTCCAACGTCTACACCGCGTGGGGCGGGTCAGGCCCGGTCGGCCTCGTGTTCCGCGCCATCGCCGCGAGTATCTGCCTGCTGCCGCCGACGATCATGATGGGGGCGACCCTGCCCGCGATGTCCCGCTGGGTCGAGACCAGCCCTCAGGGGGTCGCGTGGCTCGGCTATTTCTACGGCGGCAACACCGGCGGCGCGGTGATCGGGAGCCTCCTCGCCGGCTTCTACCTGCTGCGCGTCCACGACATGGCCATCGCGACTTACGTCGCCGTTGCGCTCAACCTGGCCGTGGGCGCGCTGGCCATCCTCGTGGCGCGCGCGACTCCGTACGAGGCCCCGGTGGCGGCACGCGAGAAGGTCAAGCCCGCGCCTGGCTCGTGGGCGGTCTATGTCGCGATCGCGCTTTCGGGGATGACCGCGCTGGCGTCGCAGGTCATCTGGACGCGGACACTCTCGCTGCTCTTCGGCGCCACGGTCTACACCTTCTCGCTCATCCTGGCCGTGTTCCTCTTCGGCATCGGGATCGGCAGCAGTATTGGCTCGGTGATGGCGCGCGGGCTCGAGCGCCCGCGCCTGGCGCTGGGCTGGGTGCAGATGCTCCTCTGTGGCGCGATTGCCTGGGCCGCGTACACGCTGGCGCTCTCGCTGCCGTTCTGGCCCATCGACCCGTCAATCGCGATGAGCCCCTGGTACAACTTCCCGCTCGATCTCGCGCGCGCGTTCTGGGTCGTCCTGCCGGCATCGATCCTGTGGGGCGCCAGCTTTCCGCTCGCCCTTGCGTCGGTCGCCGCGAAGGGGCAGGACCCGGGCCGGCTCGTCGGTGGCGTTTACGCCGCTAATACCGTCGGTGCGATCGTTGGCGCCATCGGCGGCAGCCTCCTGATGGTGACGTGGCTCGGGACCCAGCACTCGCAGCAGGCGCTCATCATCCTCTGCGGTCTGGCCGCGCTCCTGGTGCTCGAGCCGCTTCAATCCACGACCGAAGGCGGCCGCACCCGGTCGGCCTGGGCCGGCACGCTCCCGATCGTCATTGGCGCCGTCATCGCGGCGCTCCTCGCGCGCAACGTGCCCCCGATTCCGAAGATCCTCGTAGCCTACGGCCGCTATGCGGCCACCCGGGCGAACCAGAACATCGACGTCATCTACATGGGCGAGGGGTGGAACGCGTCGGTCGCCGTCACGCGCCTGCCAGGCGGCGTGCTCAACTATCACAACGCCGGCAAGGTCCAGGCCTCGAGCGAACCACAGGACATGCGCCTGCAGCGGATGCTGGGGCACATGACGACGCTCATCCCGAAGAGCCCCAAGAGGGTGCTGGTGATCGGCTGCGGCGCGGGCGTCACGGCTGGCGCGGTCTCGATCGACCCCTACCTCGAGCACGAGACCATCGCCGAGATCGAGCCGCTCGTCCCCCGCGTCGTCTCGACCTACTTCGGGGACCACAACTTCAGGGTCATCGAGAACCCCAAGGTCCACGTCCAGCTCGACGACGCGCGGCATTACTTGATGACGACCAAGGAGAAATTCGACGCCATCACGTCCGATCCGCTGGATCCGTGGGTCAAGGGCGCCGCGATGCTCTACACGCGCGAGTTCTTCGAGATCGTCAAGTCGCACCTCAACCCCGGTGGCGTGGTCACGCTGTTCGTGCAGCTCTACGAGAGCAACACGGCCGCTGTGAAGAGCGAGATCGCGACCTTCATGGAAGCGTTTCCGAACGGGATCGTCTGGGGCAACACGCAGGACGGCCGTGGCTACGATCTCGTCCTGATGGGCACGGTCGAGCCGCTGCAGATCAACGTCGATGAAATCCAGGCGAAGCTGAACCGGCCCGAGTACGCGCCGGTCGCCAAGTCGCTGAGCGAGGTCGGGATGTATACGGCCATCGACCTCTTCGCCAACTACGCCGGGCGCGGACCGGACCTGACGGCCTGGACCCGCGACGCGATCGTCAACCGCGATCGCAACCTCAAGCTGCAGTACCTCGCCGGCCTGGGGCTCAACCTCTATCAGAGCGATCGCATCTACGCCGACATGCTCGTCCACGCCAAGTATCCCGACGGGCTGTTCACTGGCAGCGACGCAACCATGCAGGCGTTGCGCGAGGCGATTGCCCGCATGCAGGGCCGAGGGATGGCGCCATAACCGGAAGTCCGGACGGACCTCGCGACGAGGACCTGACCGGCGGGTTGACGACGGCGGAGACGGCGGCCGTGTCGGCGATCACGGTCCTCGTCTCCGCCGTTGTCGTCTCATACCTTCTCGATCGTCTCGGCATCCGGATCGCGGCGATACCAGTTCTTCTCGCCTCCGTCGTCTGCGGCGCCGTGCCGATCCTGTGGCAACCGCGGCCTCATGCCCGCGGCGACGTGGCCGCGCTCGCCGTCGTCGTCCTGGGCGTCCTCGGCGCCCTCGTCTGGCTCGCCTGGCCGGAGCTCCTTCCGGTTGGTGGCGGCAGCGATCTGACTCACCATCTTCAGTTAATAGACTTCATCGATCGGCATGGGCGTCTGGCGCATACGGCGGCGGACGCACTACTCGTTGGCAACATGGTCAACTACACGCCCGGCAGTCATCTGCTGGCGTCGTTGGCCGGGGCATGGGCCGGCACCGATGGCCTGCACGCCGTGCACGCCGTTGTCGCGCTCACGGTTGCGCTCAAAGCCGGCTTCGTCTTTCTGATCGCCCGACGAATGCTCGGTGGTCAACTGCGCGCGCCATTCGCGGTGGGCGCCGTCCTGCTGCTCTTCACTTCGTACGATTACTTCATCGGGTCGTTCGCCCGGTTCTCGTTTTTCGCGCAGGTCGTGTCGGAGCTCTTTGCGGTCGTCATGTGGCTGGGCCTGGTGCTCTGGGAGCGGCGGCCGTCAGCCGTGGCGGCGGCGCTCTTTGGGATTGCGGGGGTCGGCGTGTTCCTGACCTGGCCGGTCTGGATCGGTCCGCCGGTGCTCGTGCTACTGGGGTTGGCCTTGACGCGCGGCGACTCCCCGCGCGCTACTCGCTGGCGCTACCTGGCCGCGGCACTTGGCCCGATCGCGCTCGTCGCGGCGCTCCACGCGGCGGGCCGGGGTGAGTCGGTGGCGATCGTGCAGACCGGCGGCGCGGCGTTCTGGCCGAGCGCGGCGCGGGTCGGCCTGCCGCTGTTGCTGCTCGCCGTCGCCGGCACCGTCACGGCGCTCAGCTCCGGCCCGGGCCGCGTGACCGTGGTCCTGCTGGCGGCGATCGCCCTGCAGGGGCTGGCGCTCTTCGTCGTGGCCCGTGTCAGCGGTGCGGACTCGCCCTATATGGCGCTCAAGATGCCGCACCTGGCCATCTACCCGATGGCCGCACTGGCGGCACTGGCGCTCGCGAGCGTGTGGCGGCTGCTCGAGCGCGTCGTCGCAGCGATCGTGCGGCTGCCGCGAGCCTGGACTTCGGCCATCGCGTGGCTGCTCGTCGCCGGTTGTGTCGGGTGGACGGCCGTGCGATTTGCGTCCGTTCCGCAGCCGGAGCGTGCCATCACGGAAAATGCTTATCGTGCCGGCCGCTGGGCGCGCGATCACGTGCCGACGAATTGCATCGAGTACCTCGTCCCGCAGGACTCGACGTCGTACTGGTTGCACCAAGCCGTGCTCCGCAACCCGATGCAGCCGCCGCCCGGAGTGGCCCCACCCGTGTTCGTCTACCGCGATGCGCTCGTGCGCTGGATCACTGGCACGAGCTTCCCTGTGACGATCGCCGATTTCTCGCTGGTTCCGCGGGAGGTGCGGGAGGACGTGGAGGTGCTGGCGCGGTTCGGCCGCATCGCGGTAGGGAGGAGGCGGGGGACGTCGGCCTGCCCTGCACGATGAACGGGCTAGAGAGCCGCGGTGCCAAGAAGACTGAAGGCTTGGAGTCCGGCCATCTCACTTGGCGAGCGAACGCGCGTCGAGGCCTGCACCGAGCGTGAACGACGAGCCGACGGCCCCCACCACGGCCGTTTGACGACTCAGGCCCGCCGCCTGGCGGACTCGGAAGACGGCCTCGATTCCCGTGCAGTGTACGCCGAGCAGATGGCCCAGACCTGTACTCCCGCAGTTTTGCGGCGGTCCACGCCAGTTCGTCATCCGTGGCCGCGAACAAGTGGAACCCCCCGACCGCGGCGTGGACGGTCGTTGCCCTGACTATCTTGCGCGCGTATTCAATCGTGTTGATCATGCCGGCGTGCCCGCAGCCGCTGAGGACGACGAGGCCGTTCGGCGTGTCGACGACGACGGACGCATCCTCGGACACGTTATCTTCAACTGGACCGCCGGGCATCTGCACGCGCAGTGATCCGCTCCAGTTACGCTCCGGATGAATCCGGGGAACAGGTCCCGTCAACCAGACGCCAGGCGCCAGCCGCATCGGGCCGGCGTGCTCGATGAAACGTCCCCCAAGTGCCTCATACTCCGCCTTGATGGGCAACAGGCCGTTGGCTTCGCGCCCGTCCGAACCAGTTCGGCTGAGGAAGATTCCTTGCGCCACATGGACGCGTGACAGCGCGTCGGCATTCCGTTTTGACAGGTCGCGTCGCAACGCAATCAAGCCGCCCGTGTGATCGGCGTGATTGTGGGTGATGACGACGTCTGTCACGGTCGACAGATCGACGCTGAGCTCGGCCGCATTGCGCAAGACCGTCTCCGCCCGCGCCCCGGTATCGATGAGCCAGCGCTGACCGTCGGCTTCGAGAAGCGCGGCAAAGCCCCATTCGCCCACGCCCTCGCGCGGATTGCCGGCGAGCATCGTCGAGAGCACCGTGATCTTCATGGCTCTCACGGGCGTGGTCGGCGTTTGGGCGTGGACCGGTGCGGACAGGCCAGTGATCAGTGCCGCGATTGCAGCCAGAAGCTCGACTCTCATAGTGAACTGATTTTATCCGCTTGTCGCAGCCGGCACGCGCGCACCGGAAGACCAAGCCCACTGGCCCCTAAGGCCTAGCCGACTGGCGTGTCGACCATCCGTCCATCAAACAGATAAATGTGGCGTTCCGCCCGGGCGATGTAGTCGGGGTTGTGGGTGGCGAGGCAGACGGTGGCGCCGTCGGCGTGCAGCTCGTCGAGCATCTTCATCACTGCCGCGCCGCTCTTCGAGTCGAGGTTTCCGGTCGGCTCGTCGGCGAGCAGAATCGGCGGACGGCCGGCGAACGCGCGGGCGATGGCGACGAGCTGCTGGTGGCCACCAGACAGCGCGCCCGGGCGCTGTTTCGCGCGGGCGGTCAGTCCCACGCGTTCGAGCGCGGCCTCGACGCGCTGGCGCCGGTCAGCCGCCGAGGCGCCGCGTACCGTCAGCGGGTACTCCACGTTCTCGTAGATGCTCATGTCGCCGATCAGGTTGAAGCTCTGGAAGATCAGCCCGACGTCGACATTGCGCGTGCGCGCGCGCTCGGAGGGCGACAGGTCGCCGGTGGCGCGGCCGCTCAGCCAGTACTTTCCGGAGCTCGGCGAGTCGAGCAGCGCGAGGATCGACAGGAACGTCGACTTGCCGCATCCCGACGGCCCCGACACCGTGACGTATTCGCCCCGGCCGATGTCGACGGTCAAGTCAGAGAGCGCTCGGGTGTCGTCGTCGGCGTCACCCTTGAAAATCTTGGTGACGCCCTCGAGGCGGATGAGCGGGAAGTCCGGATTGTCGGTCGTTCCCACGCCGGCGGCCGTCTGCTTCTGAGTCTTGCTGCGCCACCACGACATGCTGCTGGTGCCTCCCCAATATCGTCCGCGGCTAGCCTAGCACCGGTCCGCCGCGAGAGCCTACGTGTATGGGACGAGTGGCAGAACCGACGGTTCCCCGGGGCGCGCTAGTATTAGGTCATGTCCTTCTGCCGGCTCGTTTCTGCCGCAATTGCGGTGCTGCTCATGTCTGGGGCTCCTCACGGCCAGTCTCCCGCAGCTCTGGCGCCCGACGAACGCGCGATCGTCGCTCACGTGGATGCCCACAACGCCGAAGCCCTGGCGCTCCTCGAACGGGCCGTCAACATCAATAGCGGGACGCAGAACTTTGCCGGCGTGCGCGAGGTCGGGAAGGTGTTCGCGGCCGAGCTCGACGGCGCTGGGCTTCACGACCCGCTGGGTCGACGGAGCGCCGTTCAAGCGCGCCGGCCATCTGGTCGCGGAGCGCGCGCGGCCTGGCCGTCGCTTTCTCCTCATCGGTCACCTCGATACCGTGTTCGAGGCCGACAGCCCGTTTCAGAAATTCGAGCGCCTGAACGAGCGCCAGGCTCGCGGTCCCGGGATCATCGACATGAAGGGCGGCAACGTCATCATCGTCCAGACGCTGAAGGCGCTCCACGCCGCTGGCGCGCTCGACCGCATGCACGTGACGGTCGTGATGACCGGTGACGAGGAGGCGTCCGGCGATCCGCAGGACGTGGCCCGCGCCGCGCTGGTCGCGGCGGCGAAGGGCGTGGACGTGGCGATCGGATTCGAGGATGGCGCCGGCGATCCCAGAAGCGCGGTCATCGGCCGCCGAGGGACGACGGCCTGGACGCTGACGGTCACCGGTAAGCCCGCGCACTCGTCGCAAATCTTCCGCCCGGACATCGGCTACGGGGCGATCTTCGAGGCCGCCCGGATCCTCAACGTCTTTCGCGAGACGCTGGCAGGCGAGCCGCACCTGACCTTCAACCCCGCGCTCGTCGTCGGCGGCACGAAGGCCGAGCTCGACGTGACCCAGGCGCGCGGCTCGGCGTTCGGCAAGGACAACGTCATCCCCGAGCATGCGATCGTGTCCGGCGACCTGCGCGCGCTCTCGGTCGAGCAGTTCGCCCAGGCGCGCAAGCGGATGGAGGCGATCGTCGCCTCGTCGTCGCTCGCGCAGACGAAGGCGTCGATCACCTTCGACGAAGGCTATCCGCCGCTCGCGCCAACCGATGGCAACCGCAAGCTCCTGGCGATGTACGACCAGGCGAGTCGCGATGTCGGCGCCGGACCGGTGACGGCCGTCGACCCCGATCGCGCTGGTGCCGCCGACGTGTCATTCATAGCCGGCCATGTGCCGATGATCCTCGATGGGGTGGGCTTGATGGGAGACGGCGGGCATACGGTCAACGAGACCGCCGACCTCAGCGTGCTGCCGTCCCAGACCAAGCGGGCCGCGCTGCTGTTGTATCGGCTGTCGCGGTAGGGCAGTTCGAGCGACGCGCGGTCCGGTCGCTGGTCGACCTCGGTCTGACCCCGGTCTGACCCTGGTCTGACCCCGTGCGGCTGGTTCAGGCCGGCGCGCGGTGCGCCCAGCACAGGACGGCGACGTAGTCGACGGCAAAACGGCCGCCGTTCCTGTCGATGGCCTCGCGGATCGCGTCGAGCAGCGTCGAGAGTTGCCCGGCGGGCAGCAGCCGATGATCCGAGTGGGTTCGCATGAGGTCCAGATATTCGGCGCTGCTGTAGTCCGCCCGCCACGCGTATTCCCGCCACTCGGCCGGCAGAAACTCCGGCGCCGCGGCAAAGAGATCGAGGAAGTGGTCGCGCGTGTTGTGGCCGATCCAACGCTCGTCAATCGCCGGCGCATGCGCCGCATAGGCCTGACGGATCAGGCCGTCGGCCGGGCTGGTGCCGAGGAGTGGACGGTTGGCGAAGACCGCGAGCGTGCCGTTCGGCTTGAGGGCTTGCGCGGTCTTCGAGAAGCGCAGGGCCGGATCCATCCAGTGAAACGACTGGGCGGCAAAGACCAGGTCGAACGCGGCTGGCTCGATCGGCCACGACTCGAAGGTCGTGACCAGGACGTGGGCATTGCTGTCTCCCGCCAGCCGCCGCCTGGCGACCTCAGCGAGCCGCGCGCCTGGCTCCAGACTCAGCAGGTGAAATCCCCGGCCGGAAAAGAGCACGCTGCCGTTGCCGGGACCGGATCCGAGCTCGAGAATCCTGCCGCCGGGTTGCAGGCCGGACTCCCGGATGATGTCGTCCACGAGCGCCGCGGGATAGGTCGGCCGCGCGCGCGCGTAGAGCTCCGCGACTTCGTCGAATACGAATCGCTGCTCACGGCCGGCTGATGATTCCGATGGGTGCATCGTTGCTCACCTGGCGTCAGGCGTGTCAGTCGATGGTCCATAGCGTCAGCGACGAGACGTCCTTGATGAACACTCGATTGCCGGAAATGGCCGGCTGGGCCCAGGTGGCGCTCTCGGCAACGGTGTAGCGCTTCAGCGGCTCGAAGCCGGTCCGGCTGCTCTTGGCGACGATCAGCTCCGCATCGTCGTTGAGAAGGAAGAGCAGATCGCCGGCCTTGACCACGGCGCTGTTCGTCGCCTGGCGCGGTGGGCCGAGCCAGAGGACCTTGCCGGTCTTCGCGTCGAGCGCGAAGAACTGGCCGCTGGCGCGGCGTGAGAAGCCGAACAGCGCGTCGCCGATGACGACCGGGTTGCTCAGGTACAGCGAGACGTCTTTCGTCGTCCAGACAGGCTCGGCCGTCCACTTTCCGTCGCGCAAGCGTGGCGTGAAGGCGGCCGCGCCGGCATTGAGCGCGCCGACGATCACGGTCTCGCCGTGCAGGACGGGCATGGTGCCGCCTTCGCCTCCGGGCCACGGATACCGCCACAGCACGCCGCCGTCGGCAATCGACACGCCGATGACGCTCGACTGGGTGACCGTGATGACCTGGCGGGTGCCGGCGAGCGTCGGCGATGAGCGGCGACGCGAAGAAGCCGCCGTCGCCCGCGGTCCACTTGACCTCGCCCGTGTCGAACGTCGAAGGCGGTCAACGGTCCATAGTTGCCCGGGATGGACCATGACGACGCCGCGTCGACGACCGGCGACGACGCGGCGCTGAAGAACGGCGGCTCCGACGGAGCGTCGGTGCGCCACAGGAGCTTTCCGCTGGCCGCGTCGAAGGCAGCGACGATGCCGCTGATGCCAAGCGTGAAGAGACGGCCATCATGAAATGCCGGTGTCGCCTTCGGACCCGCGCCGTGAGCCGCGGCCGGGCTGCTCGGCGTGTAGGGCGCGGCGTAGCCCGCTGCCAGAGCTGCCTGCCCGTGGCCGCATCGAGCGCCGTCAGCACTTCGTCGCCGTCGCGGCGCGTGAAGCAGTAGACCGTGTTCGCCACGACGAGGGGCGTCGCGTAGCCTTCGCCGACTGTCGACTTTCCACCTGCGCGCCAGCGTGTCCGGCCAGATGCCGGCGGCGATGAACGCGCTCGCCTCGCCGTCGCGGTTTCGTCCCCGCCATTGCGGGTAGTCCTGCGCGGCGCAGACTGCCCGGCATCGCCATCACGACCGGGCCCGATCACCAGCGCGGCAACGACACACGGCACGGCCGTGCTCTCATGAGTGCTCGTCGTCAAACAGGGACCGTTGCGGCGGTTCGTCTGGCGCGCTTCAGCGGGCGCGTGTCATGCGGCCTGACGGCCTGCACCTTCGTCGAGCAGCTGATCGAGGAATGGGGCCTGCCCCTTCAGGATCTTCTGCTTCGCGACGCTCGATCGGAAACCACGCGGCCCGATCGACTTCCGGAAACTGCTCCTGCCGGCCCGACTTCGGCGGCCATTCCATCGAGAACGTGTTGCTCTCGAGCGTCGATGGGTCGAAGTCGCAGCAGACGGCCCAGGCGAGGACCAGCTTGCCGCTCGGCTGTTTGAGCGGCTCGAGCGGCAGGAACTCGCCCTCGGCCGGGTGGCCCATCTCTTCCTCGAATTCTCTCTTCGCGGCCGCGGCCAGCGGTTCCTCGTCGTCGCTCGATCTCGCCCTTTGGAATGGACCAGGCCCCGTCGTCTTTTCTGGCCCAATAGGGTCCGCCCGGGTGCGCGAGGAGCACTTCGATGTGGCCTGGTGCGCCCGAGGCGTAACGGAACAGCAGCAGGCCGGCGCTTTTCTTCGGCATGGCAAGTCTTGGTCAGGTCAGCGGATGCCAGCTAAGACTGGTCCCGTAGCAGTGGCTGTCGCGAGTACTCCGTCGCGACGGACACGGTGTGCTCGCCGAGTGGCGTGTCGCCATTGCGGCGGCCGACGACGCGACAGTATCCAAAGTACCGGCCGCGATCGGCTTCGAGCGCCTGGATTTCAGCCGCGTTGTCGGGAGCGACCACGCGGTGCCAGTCCAGCCACCGTTGCCAGCCATCGGGCATGCTGTCGGCCAGCTCGATGTCGATGATGCCCGTTCGTTCCCAGTGCCGGCGCCACCAGGATGCCGAGTGCAGGCACCAGACATCCGGCGTCCACCAGGCGCGAAGATGTTCGGGAATCTCTCCGTCGACTTCCTGCATCAGCGCCGCGCCCGCGATTCCCACCTGGCCGCCGGGCTTCACGAAGCGGGCGAGGTAGTTGAGATAGAGATCGTCGGTGCCGTAATAGACGAACGAATCGATCGACACGATGGCGTCGAAGAAGTCGTTGGCGAAGGGCAGCGACCGGGCATCGGCGTGGATCGGAAAGACATGGCCCTCGATGCCGGCGTCGCGGATGCGCTGAAGGTTCTGCGAGGCATCGAACCACAGGTCGGTCGCCCACACGTCGACGCCGAACTCGCGGTGCAGAAAAATCGACGAAGCCGCCATGCCACAGCCGAGATCGAGTACCCGCATGCCGGGCCGCAGGTCCATCGCCGCCGTCAACCACTCGGTGATCCAGAGCGAGTTCGCGCCGCCGCTCGCGCAGGCGGCGATCCAGTCGGGGTGGTACTTGGAAGCGCGGGGAAAGAGGTCGGAGACGAAGCGCTGGTCCGAGGACACGTTCTGCTCTCGCAATTAGTCGCTCTTCGGCTTGGCGGCGCCGACGTAGCCGTTGCGGGCGCGCACCTTGTAGCCGGGCCGCGTGACGCGGACGCGGATGCTGTGGTACTTCCCATCGGTCGCATGCGGTGACGCGTAAGCGATCACGTACTGGCTGTTCAGCTCTTCGGCGATACGGGCCGTCGCCGCCCGCAGCCCGTCCATGTCCTGTACGACTTCAGTGCGTCCGCCACTCTGGCCGGTGATCTCGCCGAGCGCGGCCGGGTTCACCCGCGTGTTGATCGGCTGTCGCGACGGCGAATCGATCGCAATCGCATAGACGAAGGCGTCGCTGCGGAGGAGCGACGTCCGCACTTCGCCGACCGTCAAGTCGCTGGCCGTGTCCGCTCCGTCCGAGATGACCACCAGGGCGGCGCGCTCGCGCGTGCGGCGGCCGATCATGGGCAGCGCACCGACGACGGCGTCGTAGATCGCCGTGCCGCCGGACGGCCTGACCTCGGCGAGTGCCGCCCGGACGTCCCCCGGCGTGCTCGTCCAGCGCGTGATGATGTGAGGGTAGTGGTTGAACGCGAGCACGAAGAACTCGTCGTCGGGGTTGAGGAGCTCGAACAGGAACTGCTCGACGGCCGCGCGCGCGTCGACCATGCGCTGGCCGAACATACTGTCGCTCTGGTCGAGCAGGACGCCAAGGCCGACGGGCACCCGTTCGTTGGTGAACTGCGTAATGGCCTGCGGCTCGCCGTCTTCGTAGATCTCGAACGCTTCACGCGGCAGGCCGGGCGCCAGGCGGCCTTCGGCGTCGAAGACCGTTGCCGTGACCGCGACCACGTCGACACCAGATCGAAGGACGCGGTCGCTCCGTTGAATCTGTTGGGTTTGGGCCGAGGCGGTCACGATCGCCAGCGCAACGAGGCTGAGGAGCGCGACGAGCCGCGTAGCACGCACACGTTTATCGTAAACCCTTCGCACCCTTCCGGGCACTCCGAAGCTGGCCGGGCCCGGCAAAAACGTAATGCGGCCCGCAAACTGGTAATGTCGGCAGGAGCTAAGCTGCTCTGTGACAGCATGTTGCGGCCTGCACGCGGCTTGCACTCGGCTACGCCATGCGCCGAATGCTAGTCGCCCTGGGCATCCTTTCTCTGACGGGCTGTGGCGGAGGTTCGCCGACGGAGCCCTCAGCGCCGGGCGGCATCTCGAGCCTGCTTCAGGGGCAGACGGTCAACGTGGTTGATGGGGCCGCGCTCGCCAACCTGTCGGTGCGGGTGGGCAACCGCTCCCCGGTCACGAGCGATGGCAGCGGCCACTTCGAGGTCGACATGGGCGATCTCTCCAAATATCGCGTCATCATCGACGGTGGCACGGTCGTCGAGCGGGAAACCCGGATGGCGGCCAATGGCGCGCGGACCCGGGTCTCGATGATTCCCTCGACGTTCGATCTGCGGGCGTTCGACGAGATGTTCCGGACGTCGAACGCGCAGCTGCAGCGCTGGACGTCGCGCCCCGCGCTCGTCATCCTCGGGTCAGTGATGGACTATCGCAATAGTTCGGACCAGACGTACAGCACTACCGGCGAGCAGCTGACCGACGAGGAAGTGGCGCAGTTGACGGCTCACCTCACAGAGGGGTTGGCGCTGCTCACCGGGAATGCCTACACCACGTTTGCCTCGGTCGAGGTTGAGCGTCACTCGTCGGGCACGCGCGTCAACACGCTGCGCGCGGGCCATATCGTGGTTGGCCGCTACACCGGCATCACGAGCTTGGCCAAGACCATCGGCTACGGGATGTGGTCGGAACAGCCCGACGGAAGCATCGTCGGCGGCGCCATGTATCTCGACCGTGGGTTCGACCGCGACGACAACCGCCGCCGGTTGCTGCGGATTCATGAGCTCGGGCACGCCCTCGGCTATCAGCACGTCGAGTCACGAACGTCGATCATGAATCCGTCGGTCGGTCCGGAGCCGACCGAGTTCGATCGCCAGGGAGCGATGGTCGCCTTCGCGCGGCCGGCCGGGAACAAGAGTCCCGACGTCGACCCGGCGGCGACCGTGCTGTCGGCGTCGAGCGGCGGGGGACGGTGGATGGCGTCGGCGACGGCCTGCGCGATGCCGGGTCAGTGAAGCGCGGCGCCGACGGCGCGCAGTGCGGAGGGGTCAGGTCTTGTATTTCAACATCAAATGTTGAAATACAAGACCTGACCCCTTGGATCAGTAGCCGACTCGCAGCGCTGCCATCGGGTCGATGGACGCTGCCCGTAGCGCCGGCAGGAGGCAGGCGAGCGCCGCCACGCCCAGGAGCACCGCCGATACTGCGACGTAGGTCACGGCGTCGACCGGCCCCACCCCGAAGAGCACCGTCGACAGGAGAGCGCCGAGCGCGACCGCGCCGAGCGCGCCAATCGCCAGGCCCGTCACCGCCAGCCGCACACCCTCGCCAACCACCATCGAGACGACATCGGTCCGGCTGGCGCCGAGCGCGACGCGCACGCCGAACTCCTGCGTGCGCTGGCTGACCGAATACGCGATGACGCCGGCGATGCCGGCTGCAGTGATGACGAGCGCGAGCGACGCGAAGAGTCCCAGGAGCGTCGCCGTGAGACGCGGTGGTGCGAGCGAGGCCGAGCGCACGGCGTCGAGAGTCCGCAAGCGATAGATCGGCTGATCGCGGTCGGTGGCTCGTACGGCGGCCTGCACGAGGGGCAAGAGCGCTGCCGGATCGGCGGGCGAGCGAATCGCCCAGTTCGTCGTCACGTATGGCACCTGCCGCACCGGTGCATACACCTCGTCGACCGGTTCGAGTGCCAGTTGCTGGCGGACGTTGGCCACGACGCCGACGACGGTGAGCCACGTCCGGCCGCCGTTGGCCGAGATCCGCTGGCCGACCGCGCTTTCCCCGCCCCAGTTGCTGGTGGCGAAGGCCTTGTTGACCACGACCACCGGCGGGGCGTCGAAGTTGTCGGACGCCGCAAAGAACCGTCCCTCGACGAGGGGAATGTCCATGGCGCGGAAGTAGTCATCGCTCGCGATCATCAGCGAAGCCCGCGGCCCGTTCGCGACGCTCCCGCCTTCCCGGCCCGCTGCGTCACGTCCCGCAATCAGCAGCGAACCGACCGAGCCGCCGGCCTGCTCGAGCAACGGGATGGTTCCGGTCGCGCCCACGGCGGTCACGCCAGGAATCGCCTGCAGGTTCGCCAGCAGGCGGTCGAGGTAGGCGGCGCGATCGGCAGCCGCCCGGTACTTCGTGAAGTTCATGTCGATCTGCATCGTCAGCACGTGATCCGTGCTGAAGCCGGGATGGACGCCCGTCAAGTTGAGGAGGCTGCGCACCATGAGCCCCGCGCCGATGAGGAGCATGAACGACGCCGCGACCTCCGCGACGATGAGGGTCCGGCGCAGGTCGCTGCGGTGGACGATGGCGCGGGATCCGGTGGAGATGGCCGCCCGCCGCGGGCCGAGCCGGCGCGACACGGCCGGCAGAATCGCGGCGATGGTCCCGGTCAGGAGCGATACCACGAGTGCAAAGAGCAGCACCGTCGTGTTGATTCCGACTTCAGTCGCCCGGGGCGTGAAGCGGCCGGCGTACTCCACGAGCAGGTCCATGCCCACGAAGGCAAGCAGCACTCCGCCCGCCCCGCCGGCGAGCGAGAGGATCAGGCTCTCGGTCACGAGTTGCCGCAACAGCCGTCCCCGGCTCGCGCCGAGTGCCGTTCGCAGCGCGAGCTCGCGGTCGCGCCGCATCGTCCGTGCCACGGCCAGGTTGGCCACGCTGGCGCAGACGATGAGGAGCACGAAGCCGGCGGTGCCGACGAGGATGAGGAGCGTTGACTCGAACTCCCGCGTGAACTCGCGCCGCAATGGACTGGCGGCGAGCCCGTGGCCGAGTTATCACTCCGTAGGCGTCGGGGAAATCTGTCCCGAGGCTGTGCGCGACCTTTCCGAGGTCGGCGTCGACCTGCGCAAGGGACTGACCGGGCCGCCGCCGACCAACCGCCGACGCCATGCCGCTGCCTCGCCGCTCACGGTCGCCCGGACTCATCCGGAAAGGACACGCCGATCGCGGCATGTACACGTCGTTCGCCTGGGGATACATCGGCAGGTCGGGGAGCACGCCGACAATCGTGTGCCGGCGATCGTTCATCTCGACGACCCGGCCGATCACATCCTGACGTCCGCCGAACGCGCGTTGCCAGGTCCTCGTGGCTCAGGACGAGCGTCGCTTCGGCGTCGTGGCCGTCGTCTTCGGCCCGGAACGTGCGCCCGAGCAGGGGCGTGACGCCGAGCGTCTGGAAGAAGTCCCACGACACGACACCGGCGGCCACGCGCTCGGGTTCGACGCCCCCGAGGAGGATGAAATACATGTTGTGGTACTCGACCACGGCGTCGAGCGCGGTCGTGCGGCGGCGGATGTCGTCGAGGTCGAGGATCGAGAAGCCGGCGTTGTCGACGTCGGTGCGCGTCTGCCGCAAGAGCAGGAGATCCTCGCCGCGCGCATACGGCAGCGGCTCCAGCACGACGGCGTTGACGACGCTGAAAATGGCGGTGTTGGCGCCGATGCCGAGCGTCATGGTGACGGCGACGGCGAGGGCATAGCCGGGCTGTTTGCGCAAGCCACGGAGGCCGTAGCGGATGTCCTGCGTGAAGGTTTCGAGCAGCCGGGTCAGCCAGGCGTCGCGCACGTGGTCCTTGATGCCGTCGAGACCGCCGAAGAGCTGGCGCGCGTGGCGGCGCGCGACGTCCGGCCCGAGACCCTGGCGAACGTACTCGGCCGTCTGCATGTCGAGATGGAACTGCAACTCGGCATCGAGCTCGCGCTCCATCGTGCGGCGGCGAAAGATCGTGCGGACGCGCTTCAGCCAGGCTGGCATGGTGGTGCCGATGACGCTCAGTGCGAGCTCATGACTGGTCGGTCTGGAGGATCCGCGTGACGGCGTCGGTCATGCGGGCCCAGTTCTCGCGCTCTTCGGTCAGTTGGCGGCGGCCGGTGCGCGTGAGGCGGTAGTACTTGGCCTGTCGGTTGTTCTCCGACGCGTCCCATTCCGAGTCGATCCAGCCCTGTTGCTCCAGCCGATGGAGAGCAGGGTAGAGCGACCCCTGGTTGACACGCAGCACATCGCGCGACACCTGCTGGATACGCTGCGAGATGCCCCAGCCGTGCATCGGCTCGAGCGCCAGCGTCTGAAGGATGAGCAGGTCGAGCGTGCCCTGGAGGAGATCCTGTTTCTGACGAGCCATGCGGTTCATTGTGGGGTCGCACTTGTCGAATGTCAACAAGAGTGCGGCCGGGACCAGAACGGGGAAACGCGCCCGGTCGCCACTCTTGTTGACATTCGACAAGAGTAGCCATATGCTCGCTGTCTCCTGTCGGGTATCGACAAGTGCAGCCGGCGCCGATCGGCGGGTAGAATGGAGACGCTCATGGAAACGTTGCGGCAGGATGTGCGCGCGGCGCTGCGGGGGCTGGGCCGGAACCGGGGCTTCGCGGCGGCCGTCATTCTGACCATGGCGCTCGGTATCGGCGCCAACTCCGCCATCTTCAGCGTCGTCTACGGCGTTCTCATCCGGCCGTTGCCGTACGCCAGCGGTAACGACATCCTGATCCTCCGCCAGCAGCGCCCGCTCGCCGGCATCCAGGCGCAGGGCTTTTCGGCCCTCGAGATGGACGACTACCGGCAACAGTCGAAGACGCTCGAGTCGATCGTCGAGTATCACAACATGTGGTTCGTGCTGCTCGGCCGCGGTGAGCCGGAGCGCGTCGCGACCGGCGTGGTCTCGTGGAACTACTTCGACCTGTTCGGGGTCAGGCCGGTCGCCGGCCGGACGTTCCGCTCCGGCGACGATGCGCACGGGGCGGATGCCGTGCTCGTGCTCAGCAACGCTTACTGGAAGAGCCGATTCGGCGGCGATCCGAACGTCATCGGGCAGGTGTTCGAGATGAACGACCGTCCCCATACGGTCGTCGGCGTCCTGCCGCCGATTCCGCAGTTTCCCGACGAGAACGACGTCTACATGCCCGTATCGGCGTGCCCCTTCCGGTCATCGGAGGGCGTGCGGACGAACCGCAACGCGCGCATGGTGCAGGCGTTTGGCCGGCTCCGGCCGGGCGCGACCGCGGACGCGGCGCTGAGCGATCTGGCCATGGTGGCGTCGAACCTCCAGCAGGCCTATCCACAGAACTACCCGACGAGCGCCGGCTTCAATGCGACGGCGCTGTCGCTGCGCGACGAGCTGACGCGTGGCTTTCGGCCGACGCTCTGGATTCTGCTCGGCACTGCGGGCTTCCTTCTGCTCATCGTGTGCGCGAGCGTCGCCAACCTGCTCCTCGCCCGGTTGCTGAAACGCGAGCGCGAACTGGCGATTCGGATGTCGCTCGGTGCCGGCCGCTGGCGCCTCGTGCGTCAGCTCCTGACCGAAAGCACCCTGCTCGCGCTCGCCGGTGCCGTCGTCGGGCTGCTCCTCGCGTCGGTGGCGATGGATCTGCTCGTGACGCTCGCCGGACAGTTCACGACCCGGGCGCAGGAAATTTCGCTGAACGGCACCGTCCTGCTGTTCACGTTGGGGATCGCGAGCGCGACCGGCATCCTCGTCGGCGCCATTCCGGCGCTCCCCGGGCGCCTGAGCCTCTCATCCGCGATTCAGGAAGGCGGGCGGACGGTCTCGGCCGGGCGCGGCTCGCTCCGCAACGCCCTTATCGTCGCGCAGGTGGCGGTGTCGTTCGTGCTGCTCATCGGCGCCGGCCTGATGCTGCGGAGCGTGATGCGCCTTCAGGCGGTTGATGCCGGCATCCGCACCGACAGCGTGCTCAGCATGCGCGTCGCGCTCAACTTCAGCAAGTACACCACGCCGGCGCTGCGGGCGCAGTTCCTGGCCGATCTGGGCGATCGGCTGAAGGCACTGCCCGGCGTCCGTTCTGCCGGCGGCGCGGGGACATTCCCCCTGAACGACGGCGGCGGATTCCTCGCCGGTGTGCGTGTCGAGGGTCAGCCGGAGGTCGAGGCCGCTCGACTGCCGCGTGCGGAAGTGCAGTCGGCGTCGCCGGGCTACTTCCAGACCGTCGGGATTCCGCTTCTGCGCGGCCGGCTCCTCGACGAGCGTGACATTGCCGAGCGCGAGATCGTGGCGGTCATCAGCGACTCGATGGCGCGGCAGTTCTTTCCCAATGCCGACGCCGTCGGCGCACGGATCTCGACCGACAACGGGCGCAGCTGGACGCGGATCGTCGGCGTCGTCGGCGACGTGCGGAGCACGCTGGCGGCGCAGCCGTCGCAGACGCTCTATCGCCCGCTCGCACAGGCACCGCTCCTGACGGTCATGTTCCTGGCGCGGACGTCCGGCGATCCGGCGGCGCTCGTGCAGCAGATGCGCGGGGCTGTGCACGGAATCGACCCGCAGCAGCCGGTCGATCAGTTCCGGACGCTCGATGAAGTCCGCTCGGCGTCGCTCTCGGCGCCGCGGCTGACGGCCACGCTCATCGGCGTCTTCGCCGGGATCGCGCTGCTGATTACGGCCGCCGGCCTGGCGGGCGTGATCGCGTTCTCGGTCAACCAGCGATCGCAGGAGTTCGGCGTACGCATGGCGCTCGGCGCGTCACGCGCGTCGGTGCTGCAGCTCGTCCTCGGCCAGGGACTTCGCCTCGTGCTGCTCGGCCTCGGGCTGGGTGTGGTGGCCGCCATCGCGCTCGCGAACACCGTCCGCACGCTGCTGTTCGACACACAGCCCACCGACATCCCGACTTTCGTTGGTGTCGCCGTAGTGCTGGCGATCGTGGCCCTGGTGGCGTGCCTGCTGCCGGCCCGCCGGGCGTCGGCCGTTGATCCGCTGGTGGTGTTGAGGGGCAACTGATCGTCGACGGCGTTGTGACGAAGGATCCGAAGGGAACGGGTTCAACACGAAGCAACGAAGAGACCGAAGACGCACGGAGGCGGACGGGTTGATTCAGCAGTCACGTCTGCGCCGCGCGCAGCGCGGCAGGGTCGATTCGAGGGAACGGGATGGCAAGCACCACTGAACTCGTGGTGCTTGCCATCCCGTTCCTCGAACGACCTGACGCGCCTGCGCGCGTGCAAGCAACGTGCAGCTAGTCGACAGCCTCCGCGCGTCTTAGTTCTCTTCGTTACTTCGTGTTGAACCCGTTGCCTCCGTCAACTCCGTAAGACACAGCTATCTCCAGCTGGAACTTCCACCCCCGGTCGCGCTATCGTTCCCTTGTGGGGTCAATTCAGCCGCCATCACCTCTGAGCCGATCTCGGTCACGACCGGCGCGGTCGACGACGCCTTCGGCGCGTGGACGTACCTGCACTGCCGCCCCGCGTATCTCGCCGGGCTCGTCGACCACATCTGGCTGTTCGATGGGGTGATGACTTCCTTACGGGAGCGGACCTTTCCCAACGGGCTGCTCGAGATCATCGTCCACCTTGGCGAACGTTACAGCGTCGTCGAGGAGCACGGCATGTGGATGTGTCCGACGGCGTGCGTCACCGGCGTGCAGTTGGGGCACCTGATTGTCGAGGCGCCGGTCCGCCGAACCAAGGTGCTGGGCCTGCGCTTGACGCCTGCCGGAGCCTATGCGTTGTTCGCGCGGCCCATGCACGAGGTGGCGAGCCTTACGGTCGACCTTGGCGATGTCGCCGGTGCGGCGGCAGAAGAGCTGGCGGCGACGTGCAGCGCGGCGCCGACTGGCGAGCTTTGTGTGCGTGCCGCGCTCGAGTGGATTGACGGCCGGCTGGCTGCCGCCACCAGGGTTGACTCGGCTGTCGGCTGGATGCTCGCGCAGATCCGTGGCCGCGCGGGCGCGGTGTCGATCGCTCGATTGCGCGACCACGTCGGCTGGTCGAAGACCCGCCTGACGACGAAGTTCGTGGAGCAGGTGGGCGTGAGCCCCAAGCAGTACGCGCGGGTGATGCGGTTCAATCACGCGCTGCGGCTGATTCACACCGGTCGCGCGTCGCTCGCCGACGTGGCTATCGAGGCCGGCTACTACGACCAGCCGCACCTGAACGCCGAGTTCAAACAGCTGAGCGGGTTCACGCCAACCGAGTTCCAGCACGCCCACCGCTTTCCCAACAGCGTGAGCGTCGCCGAGTAGCCCGCGCCGCGAGGTCTTTTTTCCAAGACCCGCCGGCGCCCCCCGATCGATCATCACGTGCATCGGGCGGATGCCCCGCCTCAAAGGAGAAGTGGCAATGGTGAAAGACTATCGGCGACCCGGCTTCAAGACGGTGACGACGGGCTTCAGCGTGCAGGGTTCGGCTGCCTTCCTCGAGTTCGTCAAGCGGGCGTTCGGCGCGCGCGAGGGCGAGATCAACTGGAATCCGGATCGGACCGTGGGGCACGGCGAGATCCTGATCGGCGACTCGCTCTTCGAGGTCAGCGAGGCGCGGCCGCAGTGGCCGGCGCGGCCGTGTTCGGTCCACTTGTACGTTCCAGACACTGATGCAACGTACGCCGCGGCGGTGGCGGCGGGGGCAGCGCCGGTCACCAAGCCCGACAATGCGCCCTACGGCGACCGGACGGCGACGGTCCGAGATGCGGCGGGCAACAACTGGTTCATCGCGACGCGCCTCGAGGGCCCGCCGATTCCTGCCGGATTCTCGTCCCTTACTCCCTACGTGATAACGCCCGCGGCCGATGCGGTCATGGCATGGACCAGGACGACGTTCGGCGCCACCGAGCGAATTCGCGTGCCGTCGGCCGAGGGGAAAGTGATGCATGCGGAAATGCAGGTCGGGGACTCGGTCGTCGAGTTCTCGGATGGGAGCTCGCAGTGGCCTCCCAGGCCGGCCCAGCTTCACGTGTATGTGCCGGATGCGGACGCGGCCTGTCAGCGGGCGGTCGCCGCCGGCGCGACGTCACTCTACGCGCCGATGGATCAGCCATACGGGGATCGGGAAGGCGGCGTGATCGACGCCGGGGGCAACTACTGGTTCATTGCCACGCACCGGTCGTGACGACCGGTCAGGGCAACTGCTGAGCCGCGAGGCGGAGGTCCTGTGTCTTCTTTTCGCCGTCGCCGATCGTCACGGCGATGGCCGAGCGCGACAGGAGCTCCAGGAACGCAGGATCGAACTGCTCGCCCGGTTCGAGGTCCGTCACCGCCGTCATCAGGTATTCGCCCGGGGGAAGTTCAGGCATCACGTACTTGCCATCCGCGCCGGGGCGAATCGTCCGAATGCGGCGCGACTGGGTGTTCCAGAAGGTCTTGTCGCGCGCGAAGAGAACGAGGTGATACTCCGGCGCAGGCTGACCAGCGGCGTCCTGGACCATCCCGTTCAGCTCGGTGACCTGGTCGGTGAACGTGATGACCGCGCTGTCGGTCCCTTCGCGCAGATCGATCGGGACGTCGAGCGTATCTCGGCCGTTGATCGACCGACGACTTCAGCTGCCAGCGACGGTCTCGGGCCGGGCCGAGGGGATGTTGCGCCATCAGCCGATAGCGGCCGGGGGTGACGCCGGTGATCGAGAACGATCCGCTCGCGTCCGGCTGAATCTGCATCTGGCCGAGGCTGACTTCGCCCGGCGCTTGGATCGGCATGCAGGTTCACGCGCACTCGCGTCAGGTCTGGCGGCGCCGCGCTGTGCCCAGGAGTTGAAGTCGTGCCCGCCACAACCAGTCCGGGCTGCAGGGTGAGTGCAAGGCCAGAGATGTCCTGTCCATCGAGCGTGACATCGGCGCGCGCCCAGTGCGTGGCGGCGCGGTGGCCCGGTGGCCGGCGTGGCCCGGCCGGCGGGCGGCTGTGCTTGTGCGACGATCGCGTAGGGCCCCGGGGCCACGCCCGCGAACGTGAACGTGCCTTCGGCGTTCGGGGTCGCGCGCCGGAACGCATCGAGGAGCGTGCCTTGCGGATTGCTGCCGATCATCTGCACGATCACGGTCTGCGGGCTGATGCCCTCAGGCGCGACGATGCTGCCCTCGACCTTGGCCGTAGGCATGAGCGACAGCGGAAAGTCGACACCGGTCCGCTCTTCCGCGACCCCCAGCTTAACGGTCATTGCCTGGGATGCGACTGAGGTGCCCGGATAGAACACCGTGGCGTAGCCGACCGAGCGGGCCCGCGCGCCGGGTTCAGCGGGCGTGTTCGAGGCGCCGCCAGGGCGCGCCGCTTCCGGCGGCGACGTCGGACAGCGCGCGCTTGACGTCGGCGTCGGTCAGCCGAGCGATGTCCGTGTCGCGTGTGGGCGAGATGAATCCCGGATTCGCCGACACCACGTACTCGCCAGTCGGCAGACCCCAGCGCGGTACTGGCCGCGGTCGTCGCTCTGGACGGTGTTCGCCGCCACGAGCGTGCGCTGGCCGTTGCCGACAAACGCGTTGCGCATCACCGATACGTTCGCGCCGGAGAACGGATCGCCGTTCTGGTCGACGATGATGCCCGAGATCACGCTGCCGCGGGTCATGCGCAGCGTCATGCCGGCGATCCGTTGCGCGTCCGCGAGGACGAGCGCCGTGCCGGGGCGGTTCGGGCGTCTGGCTCCGTAGGAGACGGGCACGTAGCCCTGCTTGTTCGCCGACAGCATGTAACGTCCGGCTGGCAGCGCCACGAAACTGAATCGGCCCGCCATCGTCGGTCACCACCGTGCGCGCGACCTGCCGATCCGACGTGACGACCGCGACGCGCACGCGGCGCAGCGGGCGGGCGTCGGCATCATCGCTGACGACGGTGCCGTCGATGACGGCGGTGCCGGTCTGGACGGCTTTGGCCGCGTCTCTGCCCGGCGTCTGAGCGATGGCCGATCGCGCCGTCGTGCACGGCGCCGAGGAGCACGAGCGCCGCGCAGGTGGTGACGCGGATGGCGGTCATCAGCGGATCTCCTGGACGCGCAGGCTCTGCGTCGCGGCCTCGCCGTCGCCGATCTGCACGTGCGCGGCGCTGGCGGTCAGCTGCTCGAGAAATGCCGGGTCCTGCCAGTCGCCGGCTACTGCCTCGGAGACCGCGGCGACGTAATACGCCCCGGCTGGGAGCGCGGCGACGTTATACGCGCCGCTGTCGCTAGTCGCGACTCTGCGCATGCGCCTGGGATTGGCGCCGGCGTCCATCCAGGCCTTCGAGTCGGCGGGGAATACGATCACGGCAACGCCGTCCCGCGCCGAGCGCTCGGTGAGCTGCACCGTGCCGGAGAGCGACGCCGGGCGATCGGTGAAGGTGAGGACGACGTCCGACACGTCGGTCGCGTCGAGCTCGAGCGGCACATCGGAGATGTCGCGCTCGCCGAGGAAGGCGCCCTTGAAGGTCCAACCCTGGGGAGCCGTGGGAGCCCGGACGTAATATCGGCCTCCGGGGACGCCGTACGACGTGAACTGGCCCTTGGCGTCGATCCGTCCGGGCGGTGTGACGTTGCGATCCATCTGCCCGTCTACCGGCTCGATGAGCACCGGGATACGTGAGAGCTGCGCGGGCGCTGGCTTCTCGGCGGCGCCCTCGAACTCCACGCGACCCGACACGCGGATTCCGGCCCTCAACACGACGCTCAGCCCTGCGACATCGGTGTCGCCAATGTTCACCGGAACGGTCGCCCACAGCGTCGGCTCGGCCGGGATGGGCGGCGGCTCGAGAGTCGGGGCCCCACTGGTCATCACCGTCATGCCGCTGCCGATCGCGACGGACGTCGTTGAGGTGCTCGTGACGGCCGGTCTCGGGATCTGGACGACCTTCAGGACGTAATCGCCGGCCGGCACCGTCAGAAAGGTGAACGCCCCGCCCGCGTCCGTGAGCGTCCCGGCGACGTCGCCCGTGCGGCCCAAATCTTCGGCTCCGTGCGGCAGCGAGCCGCAGCGGGAAGTGCGCCGACGGTCCCGAGCCGCCGACGACGGTTCCGGACACCTTCACCATCGGCACGGGTTTGACCTGCAGGTCGACGCCGGTGCGCTCGTTTCCTGACGCGACCGTCACCACCGTGGCAGTTGCGGCGGAGGGTGCTGCCGGATAGTAGACACTCGGATACGCGAAGAGCCGTTGCCCGTCAGCCGGCGGCGGCGTCGGTGCCCCTCTCGTCATCGACTGCACTTGATCGCCAATCTGCCGGGAATCAGCGCTCGCATTCATGACCGGCGTGCCGCCGATCTGGAACATGGCCTGGAGGAGCGCGTTGCGACTCAGATCGCCCGCCGTGATCCCTTCTTCGTAGAGCCGCGCCGACGACACCGGGACCGAGACCTGGCTCGTCGCCATGGCGACGACGTAATCGCCGGGGATCAGCCGGCCGATGCGGTAAATGCCGCGGTCGTCGCTCAGCGCCGTTCCGCCCGGCACGAAGCGCCGCCGTCCACCACCAGGGAACGGCGCACCGCCGTCACCTGGATGCCGACGAGCGGCTCGCCCGCTTCGTCCACGATCGTTCCGGTGATGGCGCCATGTCTCCACAGCCAGATGGTCACGTCGCCCCGGCGCTCGCCGTCGGTGAGCACGACGGGCAGCGTCGGGCCGCCCGGCCGCCGCATGCCGAACGAGCCGTCGATGTAGCCTGACTTGGCGGCGGTCAGCGCGTGTGATCCCGCCGGCAGGTTGCGAAACGCAAATCGCCCGTCGGTCGTTGACATCACGCGCCGCGATCCGGCGAGCGTGACGACGGCGCTGCTGACGCCTTTGCCGGTGGCGGCGTCGACCACCTGGCCGACGATGATGCCGGTGCCAGGCGCGAGTGTCGGTGGCGGGAACCGGCTGCGCGGCCGTTGCTACCGGCAGCGCCAGGAGAGAGACGATGGAACCGAGGGTTCGCCCAAGACGCGACATACGCTCCTCCTGGGGACGGGACAACCGGTGATGGGTGAGGGGATGATAGCGCCGAAAGGGGATGCGGGCCAGTGGCGGATGCCGGCGGGCTATCGCTGGACCCAGCCGCCAATCTTGTCCCGGGACTCCGCGACGCTACTCTTGGCTTGCCGGGCTACTCGGCCGGTGGCACTTCGACCGACTGGAACTCTTAGTGTTTTAAAGCTGAGAGCTGACAGCTGAGAGCTACGCCAGCGGCCAGTTCCTCGGCACCGAGACCACATACGTCCCGGCGATCATGTCGTGCCACGCTTGCCGTTCCTCGTCCTTGAGGATCCACAGGCAGCCGAGACCGACGACGGCGATGGAGAACAGGCTGGCGATGCCGCGCACGAGGGCGTCGACGAAGCGCAGCGGCGAGCCGTCGAAACGCACGACCCGGAGCTGGCAGACGATGCCGCCGAACGTCGTGCCTTTCCACGTCCAGAAACCGATGTGATACGCGAGCATCAGGAAGATGAACGTCCCAGGGCTGTCTTCCATGAGGTCAAAGAGGCCACAGACGATGAGGATGAAGATGCCGTCGAGGGCGAACGCCGCGGCGCGCGGCAGGAAGGCGGCTTTCGGAAACACCAGCATGTTCGTCGCTGGACCCGCGACGGCGTACGACGAGGCGAGTGGGACGCTGTCGGAGAGCGCAGCGCTCGGTGGAGCTTCAGCGGCGAAGAACGCGGGCGAGGGGCCGGCGCCGCTGAAATCAGCCGGAGTCGGAACGGGTGCCGGCGGAGGTGGTGGGGCCGGCTTGGACTTTGGTGATGCCGGGTTCTCCCGCCGGTAGGCGGTCGTGAAAGCCAGCGCGGCCGCGCCGAGCCCGGTGACACCGACGAGCGCCCAGGCGATGAAGCCGATCACCGGCACCATGTAGACAAGGCAGATGGCCGCAAAGCCGAGCACGAACGACCGCGCCGACTGCCACCGGCTCGCCGGCGGCGTCTGGCCGACCATGCGGTCGCCGAGACGCACGGCGACGCCCACTTTGCCGATGATCCAGGCGACGACCACCGCACACAGGATGAACGGCACGACGGCAATGCCGACGACCGACGCCGCGAGGATGACCGACACCGGGCCGATGAGCAGCAGAACGAGCAGCCCGGTCAGGAACGCGCTGAACGGCCGCGCGGCGATCGCATCCGCGCACGTGCGGACGGTGTCGATGAAGAGGAGAGCGAGCACCAGCGACGCCAGGAAGACGAAGAAGACGATGCCCCAGACCCAGCCGAGCCTGGGCACAATCGGCCGTCCGAGCAGCAGTCCCTCGGTGATCCACGGGACGACATTTCGCAGGCGGTCGGCGATCGCGTTGGCGCCTACCGCGATGTGCTGGCCTCCCGGGTTGAACTCGGTCGGGGCGTCGAGACCGCCGCCGATCACGACCAGATCCTGATGGACGGCGGCACCGGGTTGCACGGCCACGTTCCCGCCGACCACGATGAGCGATCCGTTGATGACCGCCGTCGGGCCAATCTGAACGGTGCCGAAGACGACGACGACGTCGCCGCGCACGTAGCCGTCGATAGTCGCCGGGCTGAAGACGACGACGGCGTCGTGGACCGACTCTCCCTGCTTGAGGGTGTAGTCCTGGCCGATGCGCAGGACGTTTCGTCCCCAGCCGCGGAAAGCGTCCTCCCGTGGATCCTCCGGCTGGTCCGGATCCTGCGCCAGCCTGACGATGTTCGAGATCGCGACGTTGGCCCGGAGCCCGGACCGCACGGCATCCTGCGCGCGCGCTGTCCCCGAGCTCGCCACCAACACGACCGCTGCGACGACAACGGCCAGCCGTAAGTAGATTGACTTCATGTCTGCGGAACTCCTCCGAGAACGACTCGGCCCAGCGCCGCGCCGAAGGTGGCGCAGGCGGCACACATCACGAGAATCAGGAACATCAGATAGCCGACAAACGGCTGCACGAGCGCGTGCCAGACGATGCGCGTCACGCTCGCGACGGTGGCGGCCGTGCTCACGGTTTCGGCGGCCGTGGCGCTGATCCTGGCGAACGCATCCCCCGCGAGCGTCGTCGCGGACAACGCTGCGACCGACGCGGCGTGCGGCCACAGCCTTGCGGCTCCCACCCCGAGTGCGATCGCGACCGCAATCGAGGCGACCTGCCACGCGAGCGGCCAGGTGACCCAGGGCCGCGCGCGCGGCGCCCGGGCTGGTGCGCTCTCGACGCGTCCGGCTTCGATCGCTGCCATCACCCGTGGCAGCAGCGTGCCAGGCGCGCGCGGGGCGGGCAGCTGTTTCAGCGCGCGATCGACGATGTCTTCGAGATCATCTGGCGGCATGAGTGGATACCAGCGCCTCTTTCAGGGCCTCGCGGCCACGATGGATGTCGGTCTTGACCTTCGCCAGCGTGATGTCGAGGAGCGCGGCGATCTCGAGATAGCTCTTGCTCTCGAAGTGAAAGAGCACGATCGGCACCCGCTGGTGATCCGGCAGCCGGCGGAGCGCACGCTCGAGGCGCGCTTGTTCGTGCGCAGCGTCGAGGTCCGCCTCCGGCGCGGCCGTCACGTGCGCTCCGGCGCGCGCGATCAGGCCGTCGACGTGATCGCGCGCTCCGGGGTCGTCCGCGGCCGCGCTGCCGGTCGGCTTCAGTTCGCTGAAAAATCGCCAGCGCGACCGGTAGCGCGAGAGGTGGTTGAGGCAGAGGTTCGTCGTCACCGTCTTCAACCAGCCGGGCGCTGCCGGACTCGCGCCAATGTCGTCGAAGCGCTCGAACGCTTTCAGGAAGACCGTCTGGGCGACGTCCTCCGCCTCGGCCGGACTCGAGAGCAGCCTGATCGCGGTCGCGTACACCATGTCCTGGTACTCGCGGACGAACGTTTCGAACGCGGCGTCGGTCATTACTTGATGCTCGCGGGGCCCCACCCGCGCTCGAGCCGCAGGCGCTGCTGATTTGACGTTTGGCCCAAGATGCCCTTCAGCCCAGCTCCGCCAAACGGCCAGGTGCCCTGCAATGACCACTTGGATTGACAAACCCCGCAACGGGGACGAAGTTGCAGGTGTGCTATTCTGGCGCTCGTACCTAGCGGGGTCCGCCGTTCCATAAACAGGGCCCCTACCTGCGCGCTCGTTCTCGCCGAGCTCGTGGATGTAGGCATCAGCGAGCACACAGGTACAGGTGTGCGATGCCCTACACACTGACAAAACTCACTCCCAACCTCATCGTCTCAGACGTCGAGCGCAGCGTCCGGTTCTATTGCGACGTCCTCGGTTTCGCCGTGACGGCGACGGTTCCGGAGACGGCGCCGTACGTCTTTGCCATCGTCCAGTCGGGAGGCGTCGAGGTGTTCCTCAACGCCCCGGAACCGGCGATTGCGGAGTACCCAGCGTTCAAGGATCAGCCGATTGGCGGCACCTTGACGCTCTTCATCGAGGTCATGGACATCGCCGGCGCGCACGCGGCGCTCAAGGAGCGCGTGCCGATCGTCATGCCGCTCGAGCACAAGTGGTACGGCGTGACTGAGTTCGCCTTCGCCGACCCCGATGGCTACCTGATAACGTTCGCCGAGCGCGACAAGCCCGTCTGACCCGTCGCCCCGAGGCGTCCGCCCGAATGGTCCGCTCAAAGGTGGCTGACACCTTCCGGGAAGGTGCCAGCCACCTTGAGCGGATGTGACCCGATTATGCACACTTACCGAAATCTCGCTGTCGTCCTGATCTCTGTAGTCGCGGTCGGCTCGCTTGGGGCCCAGTCAGCCACTGAATACCAGCGGATGGGTCGCGAAGTCCTCAAGGAGCTCGTCGAGACCGACACGACGCATGCGACCGGCAGCACGACCATCGCTGCCGAGCGGATGGCGGTGCGGCTCCTGGCCGCGGGCTTCCCCAAGGCGGACGTCCAGGTTGTCCGCGGCGGCGAGAAAGAGGCCGAGACCAAAGGCAACCTCGTCGTTCGCTATCGTGGCAAGGGCACGCGCAAGCCTGTCCTGTTCATCGCCCATCTCGATGTCGTCGCGGCGAAGCGTGAAGACTGGTCGATGGACCCGTTCGTGCTCAACGAGAAGGACGGCTACTTCTACGGCCGCGGCACGCAGGACCAGAAAGGCGGGGCGGCGACGCTCGTGGCGGCATTCGTCCGCTTGCGACAGGAACAGTGGGTGCCCGACCGCGACCTGATTCTGGCGCTGACGGCCGACGAGGAAGGCGGAACCGTCAATGGCGTCACGTGGCTGCTCGAGAACCGGCGCGAACTCGTGGCGGCCGACTACTCCATCAACATCGATACAGGTGGGGGTGAGCTGCGCGGCGGCAAGGTGACCGCGCTCGACGTGCAGGCCGCCGAGAAGGTCTTTGCCTCGTTCTCGATGACGGTGAAGAACCCGGGCGGCCACAGCTCGCTGCCCCCGAAGGAGAACGCAATCTATCGGCTCGCCGCCGGCCTGCAGCGCCTGGCGGCGTTCGAATTTCCGGTCCGCCTCACCGACATCACCCGGACCTACTTCGATCGCATGGCCGCATTCTCGGGCGCGAACGCCGCCGACATGCGAGCGGTGGCGCGCCCGGTGCCCGACTTGGCAGCCGCGGCGCGCCTGGCCGCGAAGTCACCCTTCCACAACGCGCTCCTTCGTACGACCTGCGTCGCGACGATGCTGCAGGCGGGTCACGCCGAGAACGCGCTCCCGCAGACGGCGCAGGCGACCGTCAACTGCCGGCTGCTGCCGATCGACGACGCGGCTGCCGTCCAGAAGGAACTCGTCCGCGTCCTTGCCGATCCGCAAATCACCGTTGCGCCCATCGGCACGCCTACACCCAGCCCGCCCTCGCCCCTGGCGCCCGAGCCACTGTCCGCAATCGAAGCCGCCGCGAAAGCCGTCTGGGGAAGCGCACCGGCTGTCCCCATCATTCCCTACATGGAAACCGGGGCGACCGACGGCTTGTACCTGCGCAACGCCGGGATTCCCGTCTATGGCGTGAGCGGCATCTCGCACGATCCCGACGATGTGCGGGCGCATGGGAAGGACGAGCGGATTCCCGTGAAGTCGTTCAACGAAGGGCTGGAGTTCGCCTACCAGATCGCCCGCGCGCTCGGGAGTCCGGCTACGACGTCGAAGTAGATGAGCTCATCTGCTTGACGAGGATCGCGCGCACGTAGAGCACGGCGAAGCCGAACCGCTGCACGTTCTCCGTCGACTTCGATCCTGGCTGCGTCGTCACGACCGCGACGTCGCAGCCGCGGCGCGCCGCGTCGAGCAGGCGATGGCGGAGGAGTGCCGTCTGCACGCCCTGGCGGCGGTGGTCGGGCAGCGTCGCCGCGCCGGCGAGCTGCGCCACGCCTTGATGGATTCTGAGGCTCGCGCCGCCGGCGATGAGACCGTTGCGCCGCGCGATGAAGCGCTCGAAGCTCGGGGTTGCGAACGTGTCGCCGAAGATCTGCTCGATGACCTCGCGACTGAACGATTCGTGACTGGCCGGGCCGTCGAACGTGTCGGGATAGAGAAAGCCGGTCGCGACGGCGTCCATCCACGTCGAAGTGTCCTCAGGGCCGGCTCGGTCAATCGTGATGCCGCCCCCGCCAATCTCCTGCAGGTGCGCGACATCGAGCGCCAGGCCGAGGACGTTCTCGAAGCCGATGAGCTCGTAGCCGCGGTGGCTCAACATCCGCGGGATGGCCGGATCTCCGAGCGATGCGAACTCCACCTGCAGCGGCGCATGACGCAGCGAGAACGCTTCTTCAATCGTCTCGAGCTCGGCCGTGGGAGGAAAGTCCCCGAAGCCAAGTCCAGCCAGCTTGTTCGCCGGCGAGCCCGGCCCCGTGTGCACCGCCACGCCGCCGCCAATCGGCGCTACGACGACCTCGCCGCGCCCCAGCCGCGCCGCCGCGGCGCGCGCGAGCTCCATCAACATCGTGCACTCGGCGCGTTCAATCCGGGCGGCCAGCGAGGCAGTAGCAAACATGACCGCCGAACAGCTTATAGGCCCTCGGCAATGCTGACAACCCGCTTCTCGGGGAATCGTTACAGGAGGTGAGGAGGTAGCTCTTTGCTTCCTTATAGGAGTTCAGAAGAACAGGAGGTCTTATTGGAAAACCCAAAACGATCTTCTGAACTCTTGAGCTCTTGTTCTCCTGCGAGAACTCAGGAGAGCAGGAGGTTCTATTGGGAAACCCAAGAAGATCTCCTGAGCTCGTGACCTCCTGTTACTACGCCGTGACATATGGACCACGCCCGGCCGAGATCAGATACCATCCAGCCAGCAAGGGAGCCCACCATGAAAACGTTGCGATTAGTGACGGCTGGTCTCTTGGCGGTTGGCGGCGCGGTCATCGTTACCGTTTCCCTGGCCGGGACGGGTGAAGGGCAGGGCGGTAGTCCGGCGGTTGCCATCGACGCTGACGATCTTGGCGGCGTGGTGACCGGTCCGAAGGGACCGGAATCCGGCGTCTGGGTCATCGCGGAAACGACCGAACTGCCGACCAAGTTCGCCAAGATTGTCGTCACCGACGATCGCGGCCGTTTCGTCGTGCCGGATCTCCCGAAGGCCACCTACAACGTCTGGGTTCGCGGCTATGGTCTCGTCGATTCGCCGAAGACAGAGGCGACGCCGGGCAAGACGCTCAACCTGACGGCGGTCGTCGCGCCGAATCCGCGTGCGGCGGCGGAGTATTACCCGGCCGGGTACTGGTTTTCCCTCCTGCGTGTTCCGGACAAGAGCGAGTTTCCGGGCACGGGGCCGGCCGGCAACGGGATCGCGCCGGGGATGGCGAACCAGGGGCAGTGGCTGCGCAACGTGAAGTCGGGAACGTGCTGGGCGTGCCACGCGCTCGGCTCGAAGGGCACGCGCGAGCTGCCGCCGAATCTGGGCGCGTTCCCGTCCTCGGCGGCGGCGTGGGAGCGGCGGTTGCAATCCGGGCAGGCGGGCGCGCAGATGATCAACGGCCTCGGGCAGCTCGGCCGCGATCGCGCGCTCGCGCTCTTCGCCGACTGGACCGACCGCATCGCCGCGGGTGAAGTCCCGCCGGCGCCTCCGCGGCCGCAAGGCCTCGAGCGCAACGTCGTCATTACCCAATGGGACTGGGCCGATCCGAAGGCGTACCTCCACGACTCGGTCTCGACTGACCGGCGGAAGCCGACCCTCAACGCCAACGGCTTGCTCTACGGTGCCCTCGAGTTGAGCGCCGACTACCTGCCGGTGCTCGATCCCGTGCGCAACACGACCAGCCAGATTCCGCTGACCGTTCGTGACCCGAACACGCCGCCGACGCCGCCGGCGATGTTGCAGCCGTCGCCGTACTTTGGCAGCGACGTCATCTGGACCAGCAAGAACAACGTGCACAACCCGATGTTCGACGAGCGCGGCCGCGTATGGATCACCTCGGCGGTGCGCCCGTTCGAAAATCCAGACTTCTGCAAGGAAGGCTCGAGCCACCCGTCAGCGAAGCTCTTTCCGATCCAGCGCTCGAGCCGACACCTTGCGGTCTACGATCCGAAGACCAAGAAGCTGACCCACATCAGCACTTGCTTCGGGACGCACCACCTGATGTTCGCCGAGGATGCCAACAACACGCTGTGGACGAGCGGAGGCGGGCAGGTCGTCGGCTGGCTCAATACCAAGATGTTCGACGAGACCGGCGACGAAGAGAAGTCGCAGGGCTGGACGGCGCTCATCATCGACACCAACGGGAACGGCAAGCGCGACGCCTACGTCGAGCCCAATCAACCCGTCGATCCCGCCAAGGACAAACGCTACGGCGCGGCGTTCTACTCGGTCGCGCCGGCACCGGACGGCTCCATCTGGGGTTCGGTCCTCGGGTTCCCGGGCGCGGTCGTGCGCATCAACCCCGGCGCGAATCCGCCGGAGTCGACGCTCGTGGAAGTCTACGAGCCGCCGTTCAACAACGAGAAAGCCGCCATTCAAGGATTCTCCCCGCGCGGCGCGGACGTGGACAGAAACGGCGTGTTCTGGTCCGCGCTCGCGAGCGGCCATCTCGCCAGCTTCGACCGCCGCAAGTGCAAGGGACCGCTGAACGGTCCGACGGCGACCGGCCAGCACTGTCCCGAGGGCTGGACGCTCTACGCCGAGCCGCTGCCGCAGCTGAAGGGCGTGACCGATCACGGCAGCGCCGAAGGCAGCTACTACACCTGGGTCGATCAATTCGACACGTTCGGGTTGGGGCCAAACACACCGATCAACACCGGCAACGCCTCCGAAGGACTGCTGGCGTTGAAAGACGGGAAATGGGTCGTGCTCCGCGTGCCGTACCCCACCGGGTACTACACGAAGTGGATGGACGGCCGCATCGACGATGCCAAGGCGGGCTGGAAGGGCAAGGGACTCTGGACGACGATCAGCACGCGCGCGCCATTCCACATGGAGACGGGGAAGGGCACGACGAGCAAGGTGATCAAGTTCCAGCTGCGATCCGATCCGCTGGCGAGCCAGGAGGACACGGAACCAGAAGGCGCCACGGACAGCACGGACAACACCGATCGGAGGGGCCAAGGATCCCCAAGCACCAGATCGACGCGCCACCTGCTTTGAATTGGTCTTTGAATCAGTGTTGTCCGTGTTGTCCGTGGCTTGTGATCGCCGTGGCCCCACCATCCGTCCCATTCCTGTGGACCTGGCCGCGGCCTACATGCTAAACCTTTAGCACTTCGGCATCTTCCTTCCATCAGGAGCGCGCTCATGCTTGGTCAGGACCTTCGCTATGCTCTCCGGCTGCTCGCCGGCAACCCGAGCTTCGCCGTCGTCGCGCTGCTGACGATGGCGCTGGGGATCGGGGCGAATACGGCGATCTTCAGCGTGATCGACACGGTGCTGCTGCGGCCCGCGCCGGTCGAGGACATCGATGCGCTGGCCGTGGTGTGGGAGACGGACCGCAATACGAGCACGACGCGCGAGCCGGCGTCGTTGCCCGACTATCTCGACTACAAGCAGCGCAGCCAGCGCGTGTCGGCCATCGCGGCCTTTGCCGGCAGCGAAGTGAACTACATGCCGGAGGCCGGTGAAGCGATCCGGCTGCAGGCATTGTCGGTGACCGACCAGTTGCTGCCCATGCTGGGCGTGCGGCCGCTCGCTCGGCCGTGGGTTCACGGCCGAGGAGGCGCGGGCCGGTGGTCCGGCCGTGGCGGTGATCAGCGAAGGACTGTGGACGCGCGCGTTCGGACGCGATCCGTCGGTCGTGGGACGGGCGGTGCGGCTCGACGATCGGCTGTTCACGGTGGTCGGCATCATGGAGCGCGGCTCGGACTTCGGCGTGTTTCAGATCCTGTCGGCGGCCGACTACTCGCGCGCGTTCGCGGATCGCGGGGCGCGGGCGGCGGTCGATGTCTGGCTGCCCTTGCAGCACACCGCCTTGTCGATGCCGCGCTCGACGCATCCGATCTTCATGGTCGCGCGCATGCGCGGGAGCGTGGCCCAGACGCAGGAAGAGTTCGCCACGATCGCCGCCGACCTCGAGCGCGCCTACCCGGAGAACGCGGCGCGCGGGATCTTTGTCGAGCCGCTTGGGGCGGTCGTGTTCGGGCCGGTCCGGCCGGCGCTGCTCGTGCTGCTGTCCGCGGTGGGCCTCGTGCTGCTGGTGGCATGCGCGAACGTCGCGAACCTGTTGCTCGCGCGCGGCAGCGCGCGCCGCCGGGAGGTGGCCGTGCGCACAGCCCTGGGCGCGAGCGGGCTGCGCATGATGCGCCAGTTCGCGGCGGAGGGGCTGCTGCTGGCGATGGTCGCGGCCGCGATTGGTGCCGGCCTCGCGGTCGGCGGCGTGCGTCTCCTGGTGGCGCTGGCGCCGGCCGACATCCCACGCATTGCCGACGCGTCTGTGGACCTGCGCGTGTTGACGATCACGCTCGTCGTCGCGCTCGGTGCCGGCCTGCTCTTCGGCATGGTGCCTGCCCTCCAGGCGAGGCGCGTCGACCTGCAGGGCTCGCTCAAGGGCGAAGGCGGACACGGAGGCTCGGCCGGTGGCGAGCGCACGCGGCTGCGGTCCGTGCTCGTCGTGGCGGAGTGCGCCCTGGCGGTGATGCTCGTCATCGGCGCCACGCTCCTCATCAAGAGCTTCTGGCGGATTCAGCAGGTGGATCCCGGCTTCCGGTCCGCCGGCATCCTCAAGGCCGAGTATCAGCTTCCTTCGAGCCGGTACCCGGTGGACTTTCGCCGCTTCCCCGACCTCAAGGAGATGCACGCGTTCTCGCACGGCGTGCTGCAGAAGGCCGAGCGGCTGCCAGGTGTCGAGGCGGCGGCGGTGTCGGGCTACCACCCGCTCGATCCAGGCTTCACGAACTCGTTCCGGATCATCGGCCGCGAGGCGGAGGCGGCGACCCAGCCCGAAATCTCGATTCGGCGCGTGACGCCGGGCTACTTCCGCACCATGGCCGTGCCGCTCGTGCGCGGGCGCCTCTTCACCGATGCCGATCACACGAGCGCGCCGCCGGTCGTGCTCATCAACGAAGCCGCGGCGCGCCGCTTCTTCGACGGGCAGGAGCCGCTCGGCAAGCAGATCAACTTCTGGGGTGCCAATCGGACCATCGTGGGCGTCATCGGCAACGAGCGGTTCCAGGGACTGGCGGAGGCGCCGCCGATCGCGGCCTACGCGCCGCTCGATCAGGCGCCGTCCGCCAACGGTGCCGGCGTGCTCCTCGTGCGCACGAGCGGCGATCCGACGGCACTCATCGCCAGCGTCCGCGGCGTGATTCGCGAACAGGATCCGGCGCTCGCCGTCTTCGGCCTCGAGCCGTTCGCCGAGACCGTGTCGCGCTCGGTGGCGGAGCGCCGCTTCACCATGCTCGTGCTCGGACTCCTGGCGTCGGTGGCGCTCGCCCTGGCCGCGATCGGCGTCCACGGCGTGCTGAGCTACAGCGTGGCCGCGCGGACGCGCGAGATCGGCATCCGCATGGCGCTCGGCGCGCAGCCGTCAGGCGTCTCACGGCTTGTCGTCTCGCAAGGCATGGCGCTCGCCCTGAGCGGAACAGCCCTCGGCGTTGCGGCGGCGTTCGTACTGACCAGGTCGATGGGAACCCTCCTCTTCGGCGTGACACCGACCGACCCGTTCACGTTCGTCGTCGTTCCCTTGGGCCTGGCGCTCGTCGCTTTGTTGGCCAGCTATCTGCCGGCGCGGCGCGCGACCAGAGTGGATCCGGTGACGGCGCTGAGGGCAGACTGACGGTGGGGCGAGCGCTATCGCTCACCCGCGCTGTCGCGCCCAAAAGCCTCTCACCGCAGAGGACGCCGAGGACGCCGAGTTAGCCAAGCGGCTCAGCGTTCTCGGCGTTCTCTGCGGTGAAGAGCTCTTGAGCGCCGTGCCTCTATAATCTACTTATGGTCACTTTGCTGCTTTTCGCCACTCTGTTTCAGGCACCTCAGGCCGAGATGCCGGCAATCCCGAAGTTCCTGCAGGTGAACCCCGAGTTCTGCACCGGCGCTCAGCCGCGCCTCGAGGCGTTTGCGAAGCTCAAGGCTGATGGCGTCAAGTCCGTGCTCAACCTGCGGCAGCCGTCCGAGCACCGTGCCGCCGACGAGCAGGCCGCCGTCGAAGCGGCGGGCATGAAGTACTTCAACATCCCGGTCGTCTATCGCGACCCGACGGATGCGGACGTGGATGCCTTTCTCAAGATCACCGATGACGCGGCGAATCGCCCGATGTTCATCCACTGCACGGCGGCGATTCGGGTCGGGGCGTTCTGGGCCATCCGGCGCGCCGTGCGCGACGGGCTGACGGCGGATGCGGCCCTCGAAGAAGGCAAGAAGGTCGGCCTGGCGAACGCGCCGCATCTCGAAGAGTTCGTGCGCAAGTACATCGCGTCGCATCCCTACAAGAAGTAGCCATGGTGCGGCCGCCGGCCGGTGCAACGCTCGCCGCGGCCCTGCTCGCGGCCGTGATGCCTCTGACGGGCTGCGAGCAGTCCCAGGGAGCCGAGGCGTCCGGGGCGCTCGTCGAAGAGCCGTGCGTACGTGTCTCGGTCGTCGAGGCCCGCTGCCTTCGTCTCACGGTCCCCGAGGACCAGGCGGCCAAACGCGGTCGCACGATCACCCTTCGCATCGTCGTCTTGCCAGCCACGCAGAAGGACGGCATGCGGCGCGAAGACGACGCGGTCGTCTACCTTGCGGGCGGACCTGGCCAAGCCGCGACCGAGTTTATCGGCGACTCGTCTCTGGAAGTCGCGGCGCTCCGCGCGCGACGTGATGTCGTCTACGCCGATCAGCGCGGCACCGGCGGCTCGAATCCGCTCCTGTGCCAGTTCTACGGTCCGCCCGACCAGCCGCAGTCGTACTTCGACGCGTTTCTCCCCATCGACAAGGTGAAGGCGTGCCGCACCAAGCTCGAGGCGGCGTCGGACCTGCGCCAGTACACGACGAGCGCGTCGGTCGAGGACCTCGAGGCCATCCGGACCGCACTCAAGTACCCACAGTTCACGCTCGTCGGCGGTTCGTACGGGACCCGGCTCGCGATGGAGTACGTCCGGCGCTACGAGGCGCGCGTCCGGGCCGTCGTTCTGGAGGGTCCGGTCACGCCCGCCAACCATGTGCCCGAAGGGTTCGGCCGGTTGGCCGCGCGCGCGCTCGACGGCGTGCTCGACGAATGCCTTGCCGATGCCGACTGCGCGCGCGCGTTTCCCGCTATCCGGGACGAAGCCCGCCAGGTGTTCGCGCGCCTGCGGCAGAAGCCGGCGACCGCCGTCGTCTCGCACCCATGGGTGCGGCAGCCGGGGACGGTCACGTTGACGCGCGACCATGTCGCCGAAGCGATTCGCTACATGACCTACTCGTCGCTTGGGGCCTCGCGCGTGCCGTTGTATCTGCACGAGGCGTTCAAGGGCGACTTCTCGTCGATTGCCAACTTCCTGATGCGCTGGCGCGCCGACGGGACCTTTGACGGTCTCTACCTGTCGATCACCTGCGCCGAGGACGTGCCACTCGTCTCGACAGAAGCGGCCGAACGTGACGATCCGACGTATCTCGGCGGTTATCGCGTCCGCCAGCAGCGCGCCGCGTGCGCCGAATGGCCGCGCGGGTCGAGACCCGAGACGAGCGTCCAACCCGTGAAGACGACGGTTCCGGTCCTCATCACCTCCGGCAGGCTCGATCCGGTGACGCCGTCCGAGAACGGCGATACGCTCGCGCGGACGCTTTCACGCAGCCTCCACGTCCGCGTGCCTTCCGGCGGGCACTCGCCCTATGGCCTGACGGGCATTGACTGCCTCGACGACCTCAAGCGCGCGTTCATCGAGCGCGCCACCCCGGACGGCCTCGACACCGCGTGCATGCGCCCGTCACCCGGCCTGGATTTGCGCTCATCTCGCTGATGTCCGCGCATTGCGGCATTGGGTGACCTCCAGTAAGCTCTTCAGCACATGGTCATCCTCGCCTTCGACAACATCGCGAAGACGTACGGCGACAACCCGGCGCTGCGCGGCGTGTCTTTCGAAGTTCACGCCGGCGAAATCTTCGGGTTGCTTGGTCCGAACGGTGCGGGTAAGAGCACGCTCATCCGGATCCTGATGGACATCATCCGCGCCGACAGCGGCGAGGTGCGTCTGTTCGGAGAACCGCGCAAGCGTGAGCACCTCGACCGTCTTGGCTACCTGCCGGAGGAGCGCGGGCTCTACACCAAGCTCACTGTCACCGACGTGATGACCTACTTCGGTGCACTCAAGGGCTTGAGCCGAGCGGAAGCACGGCGCCGCTCCGGTGAATGGCTCGAGCGCGTCGAGCTGCCGCATGTCGCCGGCTGGAAGATCGATCGCCTGAGCAAGGGCATGTCGCAGAAGGTGCAGATCGCTGCCGTGCTGCTGAGCGATCCCGAGCTGTGCGTGCTCGACGAGCCGACGACCGGCCTCGATCCGGTCAACGTCAGGCTCGTCCAGGATCTCCTGCTCGAGCGCCGGCGCAACGGCCGCACCACGATTCTCTCGACCCATCAGATGAACCAGGTCGAAGCCCTGTGCGATCGGATTGCGATGATCAACCGGGGACAGCTGATGGTGTATGGGAAGGTCGACGAGGTGCGCCGCCACCATTCGCTGCCTGAAGTGCGCGTCCACGCCCGCGGAGTGCTGCCCGCGGTGCCGGCGGTCGCGAGCGTCATCGACGACGGGGCGGGGTCGTGGCGACTGATGCTGGCTGACGGGAGTGCGCCGTCGGACGCGCTCTCGACGCTCGTGGGTGCCGGCGCTGTCATCGACCGGTTCGAGCCGATGCTCGCACCAATGGAAGACATCTTTCTGAGGGTCGTGCGAGAAGGGGAGGCCGGGCGATGAGGACGGGCTGGCGCAAGACCTGGACGATCGCGACCTTCGAGTTCCTGACCGCGGTCCGGCGTCCCGGCTACCTGATTACGACCTTTGGCATGCCGCTGTTCATGGCGGCGTATGGCGGGGTCGTGGCGATCCCGGCCTACTTCGCCAGCCGCAGCGTGCGCGAACCGGCGGTCTATGGCGTCGTCGATCCTGGCAACGTGCTGAAGCTGCAGAGCGAAGTCCGCGCGGCGTCGCCGCAGCTGCCGGAAGAAGTAAGAAAGGCGCTCGAGACTGCGGGCGGGAACTCGGCCGTGAATGCGTCGCTCCTGCAGTCGAACTCCGTCTTCCGCCCCTACGCGTCGGCGGACGACGCGCGTTCGGCAACCGCGGCGCGGACGCTCAAAGGCTACTTCGTCGTTCCGCAGGATTACATCGAGAAGGGAGTCATCGACGTCTACACGCCGGACACGTTCAGCGTCTCGGGATCCGAGTCGCGGAATGCGTTCTCCAGCCTGATCCGGGAACGGTTGGTGACCGGCCGTCTCGACGAGCAGACGACAGCCCGCGTGGTCAGCCCGCTCAAGGAAACGCGGCGATACAGCGTAACCAAGACCGGCAATCTGACCGACGGCAGCCAGGCGGCAGGGGCCGTGCGCTTCGCCGTGCCGCTCATCTTCACCGTGCTCTTCCTGATGTCCGTGCTGATGACGTCGGGCTACCTGATGCAGGGCACCGCGACTGAAAAAGAGAACAAGGTGGTGGACGTGCTCCTTGCGTCGGCCGGTCCCGATGAAATCCTGGCAGGGAAGCTGCTCGGCCTCGGCGGTGCGGGCCTGCTGCAGATCGCCGTCTGGCTGCTCATCGTTCTGGTCGGTGGGATTGGCATCGTGCCTCTCCTCATGACCTCGCAGATCGAGATGCCGTGGGTGGCGCTGGCGCTGGCGATCCCGCTCTTCCTCGTCGCCTTTCTGTTCTTCGGCAGCCTGATGCTCGGGACCGGCTCGCTCGGCTCGAACATGCGCGAGGCGCAGCAGCTGGCGATGGTCTGGTCGCTGACCGCCGCGCTGCCGATGATGATGATGGCCGTGCTCGTGCGCGAGCCCCATGGGACGGTGGCACGCGTGATGACCTGGCTGCCGTTCTCCGCCGGTCCGCTCATCATGTTCCGCGCCAGCATCGACCTCGAGTCGCTGGCCTGGTGGGAAGTCGCCGGCTCGTTTACCGTCTTGTTGCTGTCTACCTGGCTGGCCATCCGCATCGGGGCCAGGCTGTTCCGCATCGGCCTTCTGAGCTCGTCACGACCCAAGCTGAGCGAGATCATGCGGCAGGCGAGGTTGTAGGACAGTCGGTAGTCGGCAGTCGGGGGTCTGGAGTCGCAGTCCTCAGTCTGAGTCGTTAGTCCCGATCGTCAGTCGCGACGTCGCCGAATCGGACTGCCGACTCGGACTGCCGACTGAGATTGCGGACTGTGACTGACGACTCCCGACTACCGACTGCCGACTGACGGCGCCCTCCGATGCCTTGTCGCCTGTTCGTAAGAATAGGCGAGCGCGACGAGCCCCCCTTCGTCCCAGGCGCGCCCAAAGAACGTCATCCCCGCTGGCAGCGTGTCGTTGCGCGTGTAGCCCATCGGCACGTTGATCGACGGGAACCCTGTTGTTGGCGAGAAGAACTGGCTGTTGTCGCCGTGGGGTGTGTTCAGGTCGCCGATGAGGCGCGGCGGGTTGCTCCACGTCGGGTAGACGAACGCGTCCAGGCGTTCGGCGTCCATCGTCTTCATGACCGCGGCGCGGACCAGTGCGCGATACTCCGACTCGGCCTTGCACGCCGGGGTGTCAGGCCCGTGCTCGGTGCCTTCCTGGGCCTGTTCGAGCCGGCGCTGCACGGTCGGATGAAATTGCCGCGACTGGATGATCGCCGCCAGCGTCTTCACCGGGACGCTCTCGCCATGTGACGCCAGCCAGCGGTTGATGTCGTACTTGAAGCCGCCGCACGTGCCCGCGCCTTGCTGCCGCCGGACTTGATCGAGATCGACGCGTACGGGATCGACGATGATGGCCCCGGCGCGTTTCAGGTCGTCGACGGCCGTCATGAAGACCTTGACGATCTCTGCATCCGTCGTGTCGCGCTCGTAGGCCTGGCGCAGGATGCCGATCCGCTTTCCGCTGAGGCCGTCCTTGCGGAGCGACGCGAGATAGTTCGGGAGGGTCGCGGGGTGGCCGCCGGGGCTGAAGTCGCGGGCCATCGCGGTGTCCGCAACCGTGACAGGGTCATCGGGATCGGGACCGGCGATTACCTGCAGCACCGCGACCGCGTCTTCGAGCGTGCGCGTCATCGGGCCGGCGATATCCGCCAGGAGGCTGAGCGGGACGACGCCCGCACGGCTGGTCAGGCCCATCGTCGAGCGGATGCCGGCGAGCGATTGGTGTGACGAGGGACCGCGAATGGAGTTGCCGGTGTCGCTGCCGAGGCCAATCGCGCCGAAGTTGGCGGCGATTGCCGCGGCGGTGCCGCCGCTCGAGCCGGCGGTGACGCGGTCGAGCGCGTACGGATTCTTCGTGTAGCCGGGCAGGATCGAGCTGACGGTCTCGTACGGCGTGAACGCCCACTCGGCCATGTTCGACTTGGCGAGGACGATCGCGCCGGCGGCCTTGATGCGCTTGACCTGGAACGCGTCGCGCGTCGAGACGAAGCCTTTCAGCGCCAGCGAACCAGCGGCGCTCTGCAAGCCGATGGTCTCGAAGTTGTCCTTGACGATCGCCGGAATGCAGTGCAGCGGCCCGACGAAGCCGCCCTGCTTGGCCCTTCGGTCGAGGTCGTCCGCCTCGGCAAGGGCCGTCGGGTTGACGAGGACGATGGCGTTGATGGCCGGCCCAGCCTTGTCGTAGGCCTCGATCCGCTTGAGGTATCGCTCGACCAGCCCGCGGCACGTGATTTGTCCCGCCTTCATCGCCGCGTGAATGCGCGCGATGGTCGTCTCTTCGAGTTGAAACCCCGTCGCCGGCTGCTGCGCGGCGCCTGGGACGGAGGTGGCGCCAACCACGAGCGCGGCGAACAGCCAGGCGGGCTTCATAGGTGCCGTCGCCTACTTGGCGGGCTTGAGCTCACCGTAGATCTTCGTGACGTTGTCCTTCGCGCCTTGCATGCCGTAGTCCTTGAACTTCTCGGGCATGGTCAGTCCGGCGATGGCTTCGTCGACGGTCTTGCCGGCCGTCACCGCTTGCCGCACCGAGGCCAGGAACGCCGCGTTGAACTCCCCGAACTCGACAAACGCTGCCCACGTCGTCGTCGTGGGCGTGTGGCCTGGAATCACCGTCTCGACGCCGCTGATCGCGGCCGCGGCTTTCTGGATCGTGTCGGGGTAGGCCACGCCGCTGCCGCCGTTGTTCAGATCGATGAGCGGAGTCGCCGGCCGGGCGAAGAGGTCGCCGGTGTGGGCTACGCGCAGCGCGGGAAAGACGACGATCGTGTCGCCGTTCGTGTGGCCGGCCCCGAAATGGTACAGGTCGATGCGGTCGGCCCCGGCGAGCAGCGTCAGGCGGTCCTTGTAGGTCCGGTCGGGCAGGAACTGCGCCTTCTCGCCCTCGAACTGCTTCATCTTGAGCATGTTCGTCTTGGTGTTCTCGTGCGCGACCACCTCGACCAACGCCGGGAAGAACTCGTTGCTGCCAGTGTGATCGCCATGGGTATGCGTGTTGATGATCGTGGTGACGGGTTTGTCGGTCACCGACCGCACCTGATCCATGATCGCCTGACCCCAATTCGCGAGCTTGGTGTCGACGAGGACGACGCCGCTGGCGGTGACGAACGCAGCGGTATTGCCGCCGCCGCCTTTGATCATGAAGAGGTTGTCGCGGACCTTCTCGATCTCGGCGGTGTTCGGCTGCGTCGCCGCACCCTGGCCGGCGGAGATGCCCGCGGCACCGGTCACGAGAAGCACTCCCAGAAGCATCGCGCGTCGCATAGGTCTCTCCCTCAAAAGACTCGTTCGAAGAACCAATAGGCCCCGGCAATCATAACTCCGACCGAACCGGCGGTCGCAATCCGGCCGGCCAGCACCGCGTCGCGTTGCCGCACGAGCGACAGCGCGGTGGCGACGACGACCACGATCATCGCCTGCCCGATCTCGACCCCGAGGTTGAACGAGAAGAGCGAGACGCCGAGGGCGCGGTCGGGGAGCCCCGTCTCGCGCAGCACGCTCGCGAACCCGAAGCCGTGCACGAGGCCGAAGACGAGCGCGACCCAGGCGCGGACGTCGCGGCCTTTCGTTCCCGTCAGCAGGTTGTCGGCACCGACGTAGACGATGCTCAGCGCGATGGCAGGCTCGATGATGCGCGCCGGGGGATCGACGATCTGCAGCGTCGCGAGCGCGAGCGTCACGCTGTGGCCGAGCGTGAATGCGGTCACGATCGCCAGCAGGCGCGGGATGCTGCCGCCGAGGAGCAGCAGGCCGATGATGAAGAGGATATGGTCGGGTCCGATGGCGATGTGATGGATGCCGGACGCCGTGAAGGCCTTGAAGACGGCGAAGAGTCCCTGGCGCGTGCCGGTGAAGAAGTCGACGCTCGTGCGGGCGGCATTGAGGATCTCCTGCCGCACCAGGACGTCGCCTTCGTAGACGTTGATGAACGTCTGGTGATTGGGGTCGTAGGGGAAGAGATGCGCGGCGATGGTCAGCTTCCCGGTCGTTCCGCGCGCCGGCGCGCGCCACAGCATTTCAACCGCGTCCTGCCCGGCGACCGGCCTGAGAGCCGTGAGCGTCCATGGCAGGGCTTGGCCGTCCGAGAAGAAGGTCAGGCGCGATTGCAGCAGGGCCGCAACGGCCGCGGACTGGCGCTCAACGAAGGCGGCATCGCCGAGTTGGGATGGCGGGTCGATCTTCAACTCGTAAGCGACATCGAGATCGTGAATGACCAGGCGGCCGGTAAGGCCGTCGGCCGTCGCGTGGGCGTCGAGGTAGCTGAACGGCGCCGGATGCGCCAGGAGCCGAGCCGCCAGGAGGACGCACCAGACGAGGGCGAACGCGGCAGCCAGTCTTGCGTATTGGTGAGTGCCGGGGGCACGAGACGGGAGCACGCCACGAATCTTGGCGCGTTCGGGCGGCGCGACGCAAGCGCGCGAGACGGAGCGGCGTAAGGAAGTGCTATGGTGAGGACGTGAACGGACGGGTGCGGTTCGGCCTTTTCGAGTTCGATGCCGCCGCGGGTCTGCTCAGCCGCGAGGGCGTATCGGTTCGCCTGCAGCCGCAGCCGGCGCGCGTTCTGGCCATCCTCCTCGCTCATGCGGGCGAGGTCGTTACCCGCGACGATCTGCGGCAGCAGGTCTGGAACGACGGCACGTTCGTCGACTTCGAGCGCGGCCTCAACTTTTGCATCGCGCAGATCCGATCGGCGCTGGGCGATGCCGCCGATTCGCCGCGTTTCATCGAGACCCTGCCCCGGCGCGGCTACCGATTCATCGCGCCCGTCCGCGGCGAGCCTCGTTCAGAGCCCACAGTGCCGCCGAGCGAGAGCGGCCGCCAAGCTGGCGCTGCTCGAGCCCCCTGCAATCGGCCAACCGCAGGCGCTTCACAATCGCCGCGCTCGTCGGGCTCGCGCTCGTTACCGGCGCGCTCGTTGGCGGCGCCTGGCGGGCAGCCCCCGGTGATCGGCGGCTACGCGTTGCCGTCGTGCCGTTCGACAACGAGACCGGAATGGAGGATTTCGACCGGATCGCCCAGGGCGTAGCCGATGCGACGGTCGCTCGGCTGTCGACCCCGGAGCGCGTCGCGGCCCTCAGCGTGATCGGGAATGCCGCCGCGTTGTTTCAGCCCAGGGCGTTCCGCGACCTTCAGCGCATCGGCGGTGAGCTCCACGCCGACTACATCGTCCTCGCGCAGATGAAGCGCGACGCCACTGGCGTCCGACTGATCGTCCACCTCATCCGGGTGAGCGATCAGAGCCACCTCTGGGCCCGAACCTACGATCGGCCTCTCCGGCCGCCGCCGGAGACTGGAGGTTTCACCCTCGAGGCCCAGGCCGATATCGCTGAATCGATCGCCAGTGAAGTCGCCAGGACGCTGGCGGCGAAGCCCTCACACCGCGCCTGAACCACCTGACAGATCGACAGTTAGGCACTCACCAACAACTCACACGGATCTGGATTGCCACCGCGCGCCTCCGGGCGCTACATCTCGTCGCGGAGGTTCTGAAGCCATGACCGTTCCGCGACGCACCTTTCTGACCGCGACTGCGCTCGTCCCCCTGACGTCGGCTCTGCCGCTCGCTCAGGCCCCCACGGCACCACCGGCGGCCTTTCCCGCCCACGAACCTGACCTCGCCCGCGAGATCGTGGCGGTCTCGCACGGCAACGCCGCCCGCGTCCGCGAACTGCTGTCGGGCCGCCCGGCGCTGGCGAATGCGTCCTGGGACTGGGGCTACGGCGACTGGGAATCGGCCCTGGGCGCGGCGTCCCATGTCGGGAACCAGGAGATCGCTCGACTGCTCCTCGCGGCGGGCGCGCGGCCGTCGATCTTCTCGGCGGCGATGCTCGGCCACCTCGAGACCGTCAAGGCATTCGTGCTCGCGTCGCCGGGCATTCAGAAGACGCGCGGGCCGCACGGCCTGACGCTCCTGTCGCACGCCCGTGCTGGCGGTGCGGCCGCTGCCGACGTCGTCAAATACCTGGAGTCGGTTGGCGACGCCGATCTGAAGTACACGAACGCACCGCTCGCCGAATCCGACCGCGCCGCGATTGTGGGCGCTTACCTGTTCGGGCCGGGCGCGACCGAACGTCTCACGGTGACCGTTGGCGAGCGCGGTCCGTCGATACAGCGCGACGGCGGTTCCCCGCGCAACCTGTTCCACCTCGGCGGGCGTGTCTTCCATCCGGCCGGCGCGGACGCGGTGCGGATCCGGTTCGGGCCAGGGGAGCGCGCCGCGGCGGTGACGGTCGAGGACGGCCCGGTCGTGGTGAACGCCAGGAGGGCGTGACGATTGCTACAATGCCGCTACTATGCGACAGCGGCTTCACGTCCTCGTCTCAATGGTGCTGGCCGTCATCTGCACCGTCCCGGTTGGGGTGCAGACACCGGCCGTCGATGGTCCGCAGTTGCTCAAAGACCTCGAGACGCTCTCGGCCGACGACATGGAGGGGCGCCTGCCCGGGACGCCAGGTGCGGCGCCAAGGCCCGTGCCTACATCCTGCGGCGCTACAAGGAAGCCGGCATTCAGCCCATCGGCGACTCCTACGAGCGGCCGTTTGCGTTTCGCGGCCGGGGCGATTCCGGCGACCGCTCCGGCGTCAACATCGTCGGCGTGGTGCGCGGCACACGCGAGCCGGGCCGGTTCCTCGTGGTGACCGCGCACTTCGATCACCTGGGCGTGCGCAACGGCCAGATCTTCAACGGTGCCGACGACAACGCGTCGGGCGTGGCGGCTCTCCTCGCGGTGGCCGCGCGCATCAGCGCCAGCAAGCCCGCTCACTCGGTGGTGTTCGCGGCGCTCGACGCGGAGGAGCCGGGACTGAACGGGGCCAGGGCGTTCCTCGCCAATCCGCCGGTCGCCGCGCGAGGGGATCGTGATGAACGTCAACCTCGACATGGTCGCCCGCGACGCCAAGAACATCCTGTTCGCCTCGGGGACCTTCCATTATCCGTTCCTCAAGGCGTACCTCAAGGACGTCGCCCGGCCGCCGGTGGTGCTGCGGCTCGGGCACGACGCGCCGAACGTCAAGGGCGAAGACGACTGGACGCGGGACTCGGACCACTATCCCTTTCACCAGGCGGGCATTCCGTTCATCTATTTTGGCGTCGAAGACGAAGCCCAGCACCACAAGGCAACCGACGATGCCGAGACGGTGACGAAGGAGTTCTTCATCGGAGCGGCGAACACGATCCTGGCCGCCGTGCGCGCGTTCGACGCGAACCTGGAGGCCATCAGCGCCCGCCGCTGAGGAACGAAAGCAGCAGACCTGGGCCGTCAGAGCTCGAGCAGCTTCTGCACGGTCTCGAGCGTATCGGCTTCTTCCGGCTTTCTTGTCGGTTCGCCAGCGAAGCATCCGCGGAAAGCGGACCGCGATGCCGGAACGATGCCGCGTCGAGCGGGCGATGGCTTCGAACCCGAGCTCGAACACCTGCACCGGCTCGACGTGACGAACCGGGCCGAAGCGCTCCCGCGTGTGGCGCCTGATCCAGCGGTCCATTTCCGCAATCTCGTCGTTCGAGAGCCCTGAGTACGCCTTCGCAATCGGCACGAGCTCGCCCTGGTCCCAGACGCCGAATGTGTAGTCGGTCAGAAGGCTGGCCCGGCGGCCGCTGCCCGGCTGCGCGTAGATGAGCACGGCGTCGATCGTGAACGGCTCGATCTTCCACTTCCACCAGTCGCCGCGTTTGCGTCCGACGCCGTACGCGGACGTCAGCCGCTTGAGCATCAGCCCCTCGACGCCGCGCGCGCGCGATTCGCTGCGCAGGGTGGCGAGCTCGGCCCAGGACGAGGCCGGGACGACAGGCGAGGGCCGGAGGACGCCGGTGTCGGTCAGCTGGGCCTCGAGCCTGGCCACGCCGCTCCACCTGCGGCAACTCGCGAATGTCCTCGCCGCGATCCTCGAGGATGTCGTAGGTCATGAAGACGACCGGCACGGCGCGCACGAGCTGCGCGACCTGCTTCTGGCGTCCGATCCGCTGCTGCAGTGCCGAGAAGGGCAGTGGCCGGTCGTCGCGGAAGGCGAGCACTTCGCCGTCGAGGACGGTGCCATCCGGCAGGCGGCTGGCGGCGGCGATGATCTCGGGGAAGCGGTGGGTGATGAGCTCCTCGCCGCGCGACCAGAGGTGCAGGACACCTCCGCGTTTGACGAGCTGCGCGCGGATGCCGTCCCACTTCCACTCGACGAGCCAGTCGCTCGACGTCTGCCGAGCGTCTCGACCGGATCCTCGAGCGGCGACGCGAGAAAGAACGGATACGGCCGCGAGCGGTCGTCGTCGGTGCGCTCGTGCGAGAGGAGCGCGGCGAACCATTCAGGGCGTTGGCGTCCACTCGCCCATGATCCGCGCTGCGAGCGTAGCGGGCGGCAGCTGCGCGGCCTGGGCCAGAGCGCGGACGACGAGGGTCTGCGAGACGCCGACGCGCAGCTCGCCGGTGACGAGCTTGAGGAGGATGAAGCGCTGCAGCCGATCGAGCGAGCGCCACCAGGTGGTGACGCGCTGCTCCTGCGCTGCCGGATCCAGGCCCTTGAGCGGCAGGATGCGATCCTCGACCCAGCGCGCGAGCGACAGATCCTCAGACGGGGCCGACGGCAGCTGGTCGAGGACGAGCGCCGCCGTTTCCGCGCCGTCGCCGACGATGGCGTAGCACTCTTCGAGGACCCAGGGCGGCAGCCTCGTGGCGGCGAGCGTCCAGCTGTTGATCGACGAATAGGGCAGCAGGCGCTTCAACCGCCGGCCGGTGAGGAAGAAGACCGCCCACGCCGCGTCCGCCGGCGGAGCCGACGCGAAGTACGCGGCCATCGCGTCGACCTTGGCGTTGGTCGAGGTCGTGCGATCGATGGCGTCGTAGAGGCGTGAGAAGCGGTTCATGATGGGCTGAACGGCTCTACGGCTCAAAGCTCGAAGGCACGAGACACGATGGCCACGATGAGCCTGTCTGAAGGGCTCTGCGCTCATCGTGCCCATCGTGTGACCGTGCTCTCTGAGACACGTAATCACTCTCTAGTCACCATCGGTCTCTCCCTCCCACGCCGTGCGCATGGTCCCCGGCGTCAACGCCCTGCTCGCGCAGGTAGCGCGCGAGCGGCTCGGCATGGCCGTGCGTGGCGAGGACGCGCGAGGCGCCGGTCTCGGCAATCGTCTCGAGGAGCGCCGGCCAGTCGGCGTGGTCGGAGAGCACGAACCCGCGATCGAAGGCGCGCTGCCGCCTGACGCCGCGGACGCGCATCAGACCCGAGGCGAAGGCGTCGGAGTGCACGCCGAGCCGGCGCATCCACGGCGTGCCGCGGGCCGAGAGCGGGGCCAGCACCAGCTCGCCCGCGAACTTGCGCCCTTTCGGCTGCTCGGTGACCGACGCCGTCGCGAGCATGTGCACGCCCGCCTCGCGATACGCCTCGATCATCGGCAGCATCGCGCCGTGGACGAAGACTGGCCGATCGGTCACGCGCGCGAGCTCGGCGAGGATGCGCTGCGCCTTGCCGGCGGTGTAGCAGAAGAGCGCCGACGTCCGCTCGGTCGCGGCGGTTCTCCTCCCACCACTCCAGGATCTCGGCGACGATGGTCTCCGTGCGATCCCAGCGATAGATCGGCAGGCCGAAGGTGGACTCGGTGACGAAGGTGTCGCAGGGCACCGGTTCGAACGGCGCGCAGGTCGGGTCGGCGGCGCGCTTGTAGTCTCCCGCCGACGACCCAGACGCCGCCGGCGCCGGCGATGCGAATCTGCGCCGATCCGAGGATGTGGCCGGCCGGATGAAAGGAGACGCGGACGTCGCCGAGCGTGATCGGCTTGTCCGTACGGCAGCGGACTCGATCGGACGTCCGGCCCGAACCGGCGTTCGAGCAGGCGCCGCGATGGTTCGGCGCAGAGATAGGCCTGGCTGCCTGGCCGCGCGTGGTCGCCGTGGACGTGCGTGATCAGGGCGCGTTCGGCCGGACCCCAGGGATCCACGTGGAAGCCGCCGGCAGGGCAGAAGGGGCCCGAGGGGCTGTCAATCAGCATCGGCGCTGACACACCGCAACTGCCGTCGCCCGCGGCAACCGCCGTTGCGGATCGCTCGTCGCCTACCGCGCGCGCCGGGCCTTGATGAACTCCCACGCCACCGGCAGCACCGAGATGAAGATGATGAGGATGGCGACGGCCGAGAAGTTCTGCTTTCACGATCGGGACGTTGCCGAAGATGTAGCCCAGGCCGAAGCACGAGGCGACCCACAGGAACGCGCCGGCGACGTTGTAGAAGGCGAAGGCGCCGTAGCTCATGTAACCGGCGCCGGCGACGAACGGGCACGAACGTGCGAACGATGGGCACGAAGCGTGCGATGACGATCGCCTTGCCGCCGTGCTTCTCGAAGAACGCGTGGGCTTTCTCGAGGTGCTCGCGGTTGAGCAGGCGGTGCAGGCGGCTGCTCTGGTCGTGCGCGGAGAACACCTTCGGCCCGAGCGAGCGGCCGACGCTGTAGTTGACGGCGTCGCCGATGATCGCGGCCGAGAGGAGCACGGCGGCCATGATCCACGGGTTGAGGAGCCCGGCGCCGCAGAGCGCGCCGGCCGCAAAGAGCAGCGAGTCGCCCGGCAGGATCGGCGCGACGACCAGGCCGGTCTCCGCGAAAACGATGAGAAAGATGACGCCGTACACCCAGGCGCCGTACGTCTCGGTGAGCGAGAACAGAGGCGCTCGTCGATCTTCAGGATGAAATCTATCGCCGCATGCATCAAGATATTGTGTCACATGCACCGCGGCGCCGCCGAGGCGCCGCAGGATCCTGGACCGCTCCGCCGACTCGAACTGATGCGCATTGCCGTGACGCGCCCCGTACCCGAGAGCCTCGCGCGCTGCGAGTTGACGCATCTGTCGCGCGTCCCGATCGACGTCGCCGTCGCGGCGGCGCAGCATCAGCAGTACGAGGAGGCGCTGCGCGCGCTCGGCTGCACGGTGCGCCACGTGCCGGCGGCGCACGACCTGCCGGACTCGGTGTTCGTCGAAGACGTGGCGATCGTGCTCGACGAGATCGCCATCATCACCCGGCCCGGCGCCGAGTCGCGCCGGCCCGAGCGCGAGGCCGTGGCCGCCGTCCTGTCCGAGTACCGGCCGCTCCAGTGCGATCGCCGCCCCGGGCACGCTCGACGGCGGCGACGTGCTGCGGCTTGGACGGACGCTCTACGTCGGACTCTCGACGCGCACGAACGAGGACGGCGCCCGGCAGCTCGCGCGGCACGTCGCGCCGCTCGGCTACGCGGTCGAATGCGTGCAGACAGCGGCATGTCTCCACCTCAAGTCGGCGGTCACGGCCGTCGATTCCGACCGCGTGCTGTGCAATCCGGAGTGGATCGACACGCGCGTGTTCCGGCGACGTCGACGTGATCGCCGTCGATCCATCGGAGCCGCACGCCGCCAACGTGCTGCGGCTGGGCCATACGATCGTGCTGCGCCGCCAGCCACGAGCGCACGGCCGCCGAGTCTCAGGGCGCGCGGCTACAGCGTCTGCACGGTGGATGTCTCGGAGCTGGCGAAGGCCGAGGCCGGGGTGACGTGTTGCAGTCTGGTCGTCGACGTTAGTCAATCAACGGCGTGAGCAGAGACGCGTCACGAACACCACACGATGGCCACGATGCCACGATGGACACGATGAACGTCGAGCACAAAATCATCGTGACCATCGTCGCATCGTGTTCATCGTGCTGATCCGTCGACAGTCTGAGAGCGTAAACCGAGATGAATGCAGTTGAAGGAGCGACGTGGCAGCCTACGTAATCGCGATGGTCGACGTGAAAGACCCGGTGCGCTACGAGGACTACCGGCGGATGGTCCTGCCGACCATCACCGCCTTCGGCGGGCGATTCATCGCCCGCGGCGGCCGGACCGAGGTCGCTCGAAGGCGAGCTGGCCGGCCGCGGCGGCTGGTCATCGTCGAGTTCCCGAGCGTCGACACGGGCGAAGGAGTGGTGGAGCTCCCCTGAGTACGCCGAAGCCAGAGCCATCCGTCAGGCGACCTCCGACGGCACGCTCATCGTCATCGAGGGCGTCTGAGTGTTCCCAACCCTGACCCCCGCGGACGCCTCGAGCGACGACCTCATTCACGTCCTCGAGCGCTACTGGGGCTACACGTCATTCCGTCCGCTCCAGCGCCAGGCGATGGACGCCATCCTGGCGCGCCGCGACTCGGTCGTCGTGCTCCCGACCGGCGGCGGCAAGTCGCTCTGCTTCCAGGCGCCGGCGCTCGTGCGGCAGGGGCTGGGCGTGGTCGTCTCGCCGCTCATCTCGCTGATGAAGGATCAGGTGGACACGCTCGTCGGCAACGGCGTGCCGGCGGCGCTCTACAACAGCACGCTCAGCTCGGACGAGAAGACGGCGGTGTCGGCCGGGCTGCGCGAGGGGCGCTACCGCCTGCTCTACGTGTCGCCGGAGCGGCTGGCCGGCGAGGGCAGCGACGGGTTCCTGACCCGGCTCGCGAAGTGCGACGTTCAGTTCGTCGCCGTCGACGAGGCGCACTGCATCAGCCAGTGGGGGCACGACTTCCGCCCGGAGTACCGGCAGCTCGGCCGGCTGCGCAGCTTCTTTCCCGGCGTCAGCCTGCACGCCTACACGGCGACCGCGACCGCGCGCGTGCGCCGCGACATCGCCGCGCAGCTCGGGCTCCAGAACCCGATCGAGCTCGTCGGCTCGTTCGATCGGCCGAACCTCATCTACCGCGTGCTCGCGCGCGCGAGCCTGAAGCGGCAGATCCTCGACGTCATGGCCAGGCGCAGCGGCCAGGCCGGCATCATCTACTGCACCTCGCGGCAGGAAGTCGATGCGCTGGCGGCGTGGCTGACCGAAACCGGCGTGCGCGCGCGGCCGTACCATGCGGGCCTCGGCGGACCAGCGAGCGCAGCCGCAATCAGGACGCGTTCCTCGACGAGCACGCCGACGTCGTCGTGGCCACGGTCGCCTTCGGCATGGGGATCGATCGCTCGGACGTGCGCTTCGTCGTGCACGCCGGCGCGCCGCAGTCGCTCGAGCACTACCAGCAGGAGTCCGGCCGCGCCGGCCGCGACGGCCTCGAGGCCGAGTGCGTGCTCATCTACTCGACGGCCGACTTCCTGAAGTGGCGCGTCATGCTCGAGCGGAACGGCGAGCTGACCGACGCGCGGCGGTCGCTGCTGCGCGACATCGAGCGCTACGCCTCGAGCGTCGGCTGCCGCCATCGTCATCTCATCGGCTACTTCGGCGAGACCTACACGAAGACGGACTGCGGCGCGTGCGACTACTGCCTCGACGAGCTCGAGACCGTCGCCGAGCCGGTCGTGCTCGCGCGCAAGATCCTGTCGTGCGTCGCGCGCGTCGGGCAGCGCTTCGGCGCCGCGCACGTCACCAACGTCCTGCGCGGCAGCGAGAGCGATCAGGTCTCGGCCCGGCGCCACGATCAGCTGAGCACGTTCGGCCTGCTCAAGGACATGAGCGTGCCCGAAGTGCGCGGCTACATCGAACAGCTGTCGGGCAACGGCCTGCTGCGGCAGACCGACTCGGAGTTTCCCGTGCTGGAGCTGACCGAGGACGGGGTCGCGCTGCTGAAGGACGCGAACGCGCAGCCCGGCCTCGTGCTCGCGCGCCAGCGCCGCCCGACGAAGGATCGCGCGCCGCAGCCGCGTGAAGGGCGTCGAGGCCGAGGCGTGGCAGGACGTCGATCGCGATCTCTTCGAGCGGCTGCGGACCGTGCGCCTCGAGATCGCCCGCGCCCGCGGCGTGCCGCCCTACGTCATCTTCCACGACACCACGCTGCGCGACATGGCGCGCCTCAAGCCGACGACGCTCGACGCCTTGCGCAACGTCTACGGCGTCGGCGAGCGCAAGGCCGCCGACCTGGGGGAGACGTTCCTCGCGGAGATCAGGGGAGTCCTAGCGCAGTTCGCTACGGCGCCGGGTCAGGATCTCGAACAGGAGATCACGGAGGCTCAGGAGTCACGATAGACGACTCGAATGACTCCTGACCTCGTGATCTCGAGATCGTGCAGCCATCGCGGCTGCTGAATGCCTTTCGTACGAGCCATCGCATGACTCCTGGCCTCCGATGCTCTTGCGAGCGATCGTGACAGTGACGCGTGCGACGATCACTGATCCGCGCGTGCGGTCTGAGGTATGCTCGGACTCATGAAACGCACAGTATTTCCGCTGTTCGTCACGCTGTTCGTCACAGCGTCGATCGCGACAGCGAACCCCAAGCCGGAAGAAACGTGGCCGGGATTCCGCGGCCACGGCATGAGCGGGATCGCGCCGGGCGGCGTGGTGCCCGAGAAGTGGTCGGCGACCGAGAACGTGCGCTGGAAAGTCTCGGTGCCGGGGCAGGGATGGTCGTCGCCGATCGTCTGGGGCGACACCGTGTTCCTCACCTCCGGCATCAGCAGCAAGCCGTTCAAGCAGCCGACGCCCGGACTCTACGGCAACGAGTACATCGCCGAGCTGCAGCGCCAGGGACTGTCGGACGAAGAAGTCATGCGCCGGGTCCGTGCGCGCGACAACGAGACGCCGGAAGAGTCCGACGAGATCAGGTACATGATCTACGCGCTCGACGCGGCGACCGGCAAGATCAAGTGGGAGCAGGAGGCGCACAAGGGCAGGCCCTCGGGCGGCCGGCATCGGAAGAACACCTACGCGTCCGAAACGCCGTTCACCGACGGCGAGCGGCTCTACGTCTCGTTCGGCCAGAACGTCGGCCTCTTCTGCTACACGCTCGACGGCACGCTGCTCTGGAAGAAGCAGTGGCCGCCGCAGCCCATCTACCTCGACTTCGGCACGGCCTCTTCTCCCACCGTCCACGAGGGCCGCGTCTATCTGCTGCACGACAGCGAGGCCGATTCCTACCTCACCGCGCTCGATGCCAAGACGGGCGAAGAGCTCTGGCGGACCGAGCGGCCCCGCACCGGCCTGCCGCGGTCGTCGTGGACGACGCCGTTCGTCTGGAAGAACGAGAAGCGCACCGAGATCGTGACGCTCGGGCACGCGATGGTGCTGTCCTACGGCCTCGACGGCAAGGAGCTGTGGCGCGTGACCGGCATGTCGATGCCGACCGCCTCGCCGCTCGCGGCCGAACGGCTGGCTCTACGTCGGCAGCGGCTCGCAGGGCGACGCCAACCGTCCGTTCCTGGCCATCAAGCCCGGCGCCTCCGGCGACATCACCCTCGCCGACGGCGCCGACGAGCAACGACTTCATCGCCTGGCGTCAGCCGCGGGTGTCGGGCTACACGCCGTCGGCAATCGTGCACGACGGCCGCGCCTATCTCGTGCACGACACCGGCATCCTGGCCGTGCTGAACGCGAAGACCGGAGAGCAGATCTACAAGGTCCGAGTCGGCGGCGGAGGGCACACGTTCTCGGCCTCGCCCGTGGCCGCGGGCAGATCGCATCTACCTCCTGACGGAGGCGGGCCTGACGTTCGTCCTCGAGAGCGGCGACGACCTACAAGGAAATCGCGACGAACGATCTCGACGAGATGTCGCTCGCATCTCCAGCCATCGCCGGCGGCGCGATCTACATCAGGACGGAATCGAAGCTGTACAGGATTGGGGGATAGACAGGGCTCAAGGCTCTAGGCTTCAGGGCTCACGCAGAAACCTTCGAACCACGTGACTCGAAGCTCTTGCTTGAGCCTTGAGCCCTAGAGCCCAGAGCCTCACTCATACCGCAGCGCCACGACCGGATCCACCCGGGTCGCGCGGCGGGCGGGGATCCAGCAGGCGACGAGCGCGACGGCTGCCAGCAGAACGACAACTGCCGCATACGTCACCGGATCCAGGCGCGGCACTTCGACCAGCATCGACTCGAGCGATCGCGTGACGAAGAGGCTTCCGGCCGCGCCGGCGAAGAGGCCGATGGCGGTGACCACGGCGCCGCTGCGGAGCACCATCCTCAGGATGTCGGCCTGCTGAGCCCCGAGCGCGAGGCGCACGCCGAACTCGCGGGTGCGCTGGGCGATGGCGTAAGCGAGCACGCCATAGAGCCCGACGGCGGCGATGACGACGCCGAGGCCCGCCAGCGCGGCCATCAGCAGCGTGTAGAAGCGCGGCAGGGCGAAGAACTCGCCATACTTGCGTCGTCACGGTTCCGAGCTTCCAGATGTACTGATCCGGGTCCAGATCTCGGACCTGCTGCCTCAAGAGCGGGAGGACTGCCGTCGGGATCGGTTGCGGAGCGGACGACGAGCGTTTGGACCGCCGACGTGCCGTACTGGCTGATGGGAAAGTAATAGGCCAGCTGGCCGCGTGGCTGCGCGTAGTCGAACTGGTAGACGTCGCCCACCACGCCCACGACTGTGTACCACGGATCCTTCGGGCCGGTATCCAGGCGCAGCCGTTGGCCGACGGCATTGTCACCACGCCACAGCCGCGCCGCCATCTCCTGGTTGATGACGATCGCGAGCGGCGCGCCACGCACGTCGTCAGCCGAGAACCCGCGGCCGGCTAGAACCGGAATGCCCATGACCGAGAAGTAGTCGGCTGACACCTGGCTGAAGGGGACCACCATCCGCGATCGACCAGGCGGCAAGTTCGAATCATCGAGCACCACGCCGCGGCCTTCGACTTCGAAGGTCAGGCCGAACGCGATGTTCCCGCCTTCGGGTGGGGCGCCGGCGCCCTGGGTCACGCCGGTGACGCCCGGGAGCGCGCGCACACGATCGGTCAGCGTGTTGAAGAACTCCTCACGCGCCCGCATGTTCGGGTATTTCCACCGCGGCAGCTCGAGCGTCAGGATCGAGAGATTGCGCGCGTCGAAACCGGGGTTGACGCGCGTGAGCTGGATGAACGTGCGCGCGAGCAGCGTCGCGCCGATGAGCAGCACGACCGAGACCGCGAGCTGAAGGACGACGAACGCGCTTCGCATCCGCGCCTGACTGGGACCATCGGTGGCGCTCCTGCCGCCGCCTTTGAGGGCGTCCTGCGCGACGCCGCGCGACCCCTTGATGGCTGGGAGCACGCCGCAGAGGACGCCCGCGATGGTCGTCAGCGCAATCGCGAAGGCCACGACGCGCGCGTCGAGGGCAAAGGCGTTCGCGCTGAAGATACGTCAGCTCGCGCGGCGCGCTCGAGACGAGCAGATTGATGGCCCATTGCGCCACGAGCAGGCCGAGGACTCCGCCGAGCGCCGCGAGCAGCAGCGATTCGGTCATGAACTGACGGATGAGCGTGGCGCGTGGCGCGCCGAGGGCGGTCCGGACCGCGACCTCGCGATAGCGGCTGGCATTCTGGACGAGCAGCAGGTTGGCGATGTTGGCGCAGGCGATGAGCAGCACGAACGCCACCGCGCCGGCCAGCAGGTAAATCGTGTTCTTGACCGGGGGGTTCAAGTGGCGCACGAGGGACGGTGCGATCCGGAGCGGCCGTGCGGCGGTCGTGCCCTGCGCGGTCCGGGCGTCGACCGTGCTGGCTTCGATTCGGGCCCGGGCCTCCTGCATGGTCAGGTCGCCGCGAACTCGCGCCATGACCAGCAGGCTCTCGGGCCGCCCGCCGGCCGTCGCGGACGCCGGCGCCAGGGGCGTCCAGAACTCCCGCCGGCCGTCGGGGAACTTGAAGGAGGCGGGCATCACGCCGATCACTTCGAAGGCCTGGTTGTCGAGGCGAACCGCCCGTCCCACGATCCCCGGGTCGGCTCCGAATCGCTTGCGCCACGACTCGTCGCTCAAGACGATGACCTGCGCGCCCGTTCGTGCGTCGGACTCCTCGATGAGGCGTCCGAGCTGCGGCTGCACCCCGAGCGCGCGCATCAGGCTCCCACCGAGCGCCGCCCCGGCGACCGAGGTCGGCTCGTCGCCGCCGACCATCGTGCCCGAGGCGTAAGTCCATCCGTCCACCGACGAGAAGAGATCCGTCCGCGTCTGGAGGGCCGCGACCTGCTCCCGGTCGAAATAGCGCAGGACGCCGCTGCCGCTACCAGCCGTACCGAGATCGACCAGACGCTCCGGATCGGCGTACGGCAATGGCCGAAGCATCAGCGCGTCCACGACGGAGTAGATCGCCGTCGTCGCGCCAATGCCCAGCGCCAGCGTGAGGCTGGCAACGGCGGTGAAGCCCGGCGCCGAGGCCAGGCGCCGAGCCGCATACCGAAGGTCGGTCAGCACGTTCCTCATGCGACGTTAGACGTTCGACGGGCGTGGGGCCGGCTCAGGCGCTTGGCTTTGGGCTCTAGAAGACTTCGAGTAGCACTCAGGCCTTGCTAGAGCCTTGAGCCTAAGGCCTAGAGCCGCCCGTCAGTTCCCCCCTCGTCCCCCTCCCCGCCCCTGCGGCAGCGGCGGCATCTCGGCGGTGGGGAAGCGTGGCAGCATCTCGTCGCGCATCGCGAGGTGATAGACGATCGACGCGATCGTCATCGCCGAGTGCTTGGCGTCCTGCTCGATGATGCGCTCGTAGGTGTCGAGGTTGGTGTGCCACGTGTGGCTGTTGTATTCGATCGGGTCCTGGCCGAAGCCGATGCCGGCGAGGCCGGCGTTGTTGAACGACGTCGAATCGGTGCCGCCGGTGGCGCGGCTGCTCGAGGCTGACGCGCCCATGACGCCGATGTCTTCGAACGGCTTCATCAGCTCGCGGACGATGCCCGCGGCCTGGGGCGGGCCGAAGACGCTGGCGCCGCGCGCGCGGCCGGTGCCGGAGTCGATGTTCAAGTAGGCCACGAGGCCGGCGTATTCGGGCTTCTGCGCTTCGAACGAGCCGAAGTGCTCCTTGACGTACGCCTGCGATCCGAGGAGGCCCTGCTCTTCACCGCTCCAGAGCGCGACCCGGATCGTGCGGCGCGGCTGGACGCCAATCGCCTTCAGGATGCGGGCGGCTTCCATCATCACCGCGCAGCCGATGGCGTTGTCGGTCGCGCCGGTCGCCGAATGCCACGAGTCGAGGTGGCCGCCGAGCATCACGACCTCGTCCTTCTTGTCCGAGCCCGGGATCTCCGAGATGGTGTTGTAGGCGGTCTTGCCATCGGGATGGATCTTGTTGGTGATCGTGAACTGCAGTTCGACCGGCGTGCCGTCGGCGAGGATGCGCGCGATGCGGCCGTAGTCTTCGTTGCGCATCACGACGGTCGGGACGACCTTGGTGATGTCGTAGGTGTTGTTCTGGAAGGCGCGAATCTGGCCGTGCTCGCGCGCGGCGTCGTTCACCCGCAGCTTGACCTTGGACTCGACCAGGAACTCGTTCAGCCGCGTGTTGACGTCGGCGGCCGACATCGCGCCCTCGCGTGGGGCCGGGACATCACCGCGGCCGCGTCCGCCGCGTCCCTCGCGGCCACCGCCGCCTCCAGGGGGGGCGTTGTAGCGGCCCCGCGCCACTTCGTCTGACGTGCGCTTGGCTGGCGGTTCCAGGTTGACGGGCACCGGCTGGGATCGGCCGACAAGCACGACGGCATCCTTGACCTGCGCCTTGACGCTCTCCAGGTAGGTTTCGAGCTCTTCCTTCGTCGGCTGCGTGGGCGTAATGAGGTTGAACGCCTTCTCCTTGATCGTGCCGTCCGTGCTCGGCGTCCACGACAGCACTTCGAACTCGAGCTTGTCCTTGACCGGCGACACAATCGCGCCGACGGCGAGCTCGTTCGTCCAGCCTGGCCGCCCGAAGTCCCACGGCTCGAGGCGGCCGTTCGCGAAGCCCCAGGTCGCCATCTCCTTGATCGCCCACTCGCCGGCGGCCTTCAAGTTGGGCGAGCCGGTGAGGCGGGGGCCGTAGACATCCGTCAGGTAGTGCAGGGTCCGGAGGATCTTGGAGTTGTCCTGCGCCTCCTTGCGGATCTTGGCGTTGATGTCGGAGTCGACGCGTTCCTGGGCGAGAAATGGCGGTGCCGCCGACGCGATAAGAGTGGATAAGCCGACGGCAATGGCCAGCGTTCTATGCTTCATGAAGGCTCCTGAAAAACGGTGCCTCGGATTATACCTGTAGTGTTACATTGCCTTTAGTTATGGCCATTCGCATCCGCACGCACGCGCCGGTGATGCTGGCGCTCACGTCGCTGGCGTTCCTTTCGTACGGTCCTTCGGTGACATCCATGGCGAACACGACGAGCGCCGCGCAGAAGAAGGCGCCGGCACCGGTGGCTGGCTATCGCGTCGTCAAGGTCTATCCGCACGACCGGCAGGCCTTCACCCAGGGCCTGCAGTATGTCGACGGCGACCTGTACGAGGGCACCGGACAAAACGGTCAGTCGGGGATCCGCAAGGTCAAGCTCGAGACCGGCGAAGTCCTCCAGCACCAGCCCCTCGACGCGAAGTACTTCGGCGAGGGCATCACCGTCTGGGGCAACACGATCGTTCAGCTGACCTGGCAGTCCGAGATCGGGTTCGTCTACGACAAGGCCAGCTTCAAGCCGATCAAATCTTTCAACTACGTCGGCGAAGGGTGGGGCCTGACGCACGACGGCACGCGCCTCATCATGAGCGACGGGTTGGCGGCACTGCGCTTCCTCGACCCCGTGTCGTTCAAGGAGACCGGGCGCGTGAACGTCCGCGACAACGGCGTGGCGATCTCGAAGCTGAACGAACTGGAGTTCGTCAAAGGCGAGATCCTGGCCAACGTCTGGCAGACCTCACGCGTCGCGCGGATCTCGCCGAAAACCGGCGACGTGATTGGGTGGATTGATCTGTCGGGGTTGCTCGACGCGCGCGAAGCGCTCGGCACCGACGTCCTGAACGGGATTGCTTACGATGCGAAGGGCGATCGGCTGTTCGTGACCGGGAAGTGGTGGCCGAAGCTCTTCGAGATCAAGATCGTTCCGCGAGGCTGATGCTCCGCGGCAACAGATCCTCGTGTCGTGTCTACTTAGCGGCTTCGACGCCGTACTCGCTCAGCTTGGCGACCATGTCCTCGGCCGACGACTTGGGCGTGACCGCCTTGTCGATGCCGAGAATCTTGCCGTCCTTGCCGATGTAGATACGTCCAGCGCCGCGCGAAGCCCTGCGGGGCGAGCACGCCATAGGCCGTAGCCGTTGCCTTGGACGGATCGCTCAGCAAGCGGGAAGTCCGCCTTCTCTTTCTCGGCGAAACCCTTGTTGTCCTCGACCGCGTCGACACTCGCCATGAAGTAAGCGACGTTGAACTTGCGGATCTTGTCGCCGTTCTCGGCGAGTGACTTGCACTCGATCGTGCAGCCGCTCGTGTAGGCCTTGGGGAACCAGGCCACGACCACGGCCTTCTTGCCCTTGAAATCCGACAGCTTGTAGGTCTTGCCGTCGGACGCGGGCAGGCTGAAGTCCGGGGCCACGTCGCCGACTTTCAACTCCACCGCCGGGGTCTGTCCGTTCGCGCCAGTAGCCATCATCAACACCGCCGCGAGAATCACTGCATTACGCATTCAAATACTCCTCCGTACTCTCCAGATAATACTCCCGAACGCCGTTGTAGGACGCTTACCGTGCCCCGAGGGTTTCGGCCGCGTCAACGGCCCCGAGCGCTCGAACGCTCGATGCCCGTAGAGCCCGAGCCTCAGCCGATATGATCCCCTGCAATGCTCGACTACGCCGACGACCTTGCCGCCACGGTCATCGCGGCCGCGGCGTCGCTGGCGACTATGTCGGACGAATCGGCGGCCCGCCGTCCGGGACCCGGCAAATGGTCGCCAAAAGAGGTCATCGGGCACCTGATCGATTCGGCGGCCAACAACCACCAGCGTTTCGTCCGGGCGCAGTTGCAGGACGACCTCGTGTTTCCCGGCTACGCTCAGGACGCCTGGGTGGCGGCCGCAGCGGTATCAGGACGCGCCCTGGCAGAACCTGCTGACGCTCTGGCGCGCCTATAATCTGCACATCGCGTGGCTCATGGAGGCGGTGCCCGACGAGGTCCGCCTGCGCGAGCGGCGCCAGCACAATCTGCACGAGCTGGCGTGGCAGCCGGTGCCAGCCGCGACGCCGGCGACCCTCGACTATTTCATGCGCGACTACGTCAACCATCTCCATCACCACCTGCGCCAGATCGACGAAACCATGACAACGACGCCATCTGTGGAGTGCCCTTGCGCTCGGTGCAGCCGCTCTCCTGCGCGGCCCCGGGCGCCTCGTCGGCCCCGGGCGACAACTGGCCCGGGTTCCGTGGGCCGTCGGCGTCCGGTGTGGCCGACGGGCAAGAATTGCCCGACACGTGGAGCGGCGTCAGCGGCAGCGAACATCAGGTGGAAGATCGCGGTCCCCGGGCTCGCGCATTCGAGTCCGATCGTCTGGGGCGACCGGATCTTCGTGACGAGCGCGATCAGCAGCCGCGCCGACGTGACGTTCAAGCCCGGCCTCTACGGTGAAGGCACCGCATCCGAAGATCGCACGGCGCAGAAGTGGGTCGTGATGGCGCTCGACCGCGCCACGGGCAAGACCGTCTGGACCGAGACGGCGTACGAGGGCGTGCCCAAGGAGAAGCGGCACATCAAGGCGACCTACGCCAACGCCACGCCGTTCACCGACGGCCGCTACGTCGTCGCGTTCTTCGGATCGCAGGGGCTCTACGCGTTCGACATGAAGGGCCGGCCGCGCGTGGCAGAAGGATCTCGGCGTGCTCAACACCGGCGCCTACGATCTGCCGGAGTACGAGTGGGGCACGGCCAGCTCGCCGATCATCTACAAGGATCTCGTCATCGTGCAGTGCGACACGCAGAACGAATCGTTCGTGATGGCGTCGAACGTGAAGACGGGGAAGACCGTGTGGAAGACGGTTCGCAAGGAACTGCCGTCGTGGGGCACGCCGACCGTGTTCCAGCCGCGGCGGCGGCGCGGCCGAGCTCGTGACGAACGCCTCGAACTTCATCCGCGGCTACGACCCCGACACCGGCGCCGAGCGCTGGCGCCTCGGCGGCAGCTCGAAGATCACGGCGCCGACGCCGGTCTTCTCGAAGGACCTCATCATCGTCGCCAGCGGCCGCGCGCCGGAGCGTCCGATCTTCGCCATCAAGCCCGGCGGCAGCGGCGACATCACGCCGCCGGCCGATGCGCCGTCGAGCTCGCACGTCGCCTGGCGCAAGACCGGGCCGCGGCTCGTACATGCCGACGCCCCTCATCTACGGCGACATCGTCTACGTGCTCAGCAACGCCGGGCTCTTCGACGCCTACGACCTCGCGACCGGCGCCGAGATCTACCGCCAGCGGCTCGAGCACGGCGGCAGCGGCTTCAGCGCCTCGCCGGTCGCGGCCGACGGCCGCATCTACCTCTCGAGCGAGGACGGCGACATCTTCGTCGTCCGCAGCGGCCGGACGTTCGAGCTGCTGGCCAAGAACGCCATGGGCGAGCCGCTGATGTCGACGCCCGCGCTGACGGCCGGGACGATGATCGTGCGCGGCGAGAAGCACCTCTTCGCTGTCGGTCGTAAGTAGATATTGGCTGCTGTCACGCCGAATTCACGAAGATCGCGAAGAAACGAAGACCGCGAAGGACACTTACTCATTATTCATCCTTCGTGATCTTCGTGGTCTTCGAGTGTTTCGTGCCTGGTTGCCGTGACAGTGTTTGATGTCTGTAAGAGAGTTTCAGCGTCCGGCATCCACCGGACATCTCGAGGAACGTGTGCCGATGGGCTTGAGACGCGTCGTCATCATCTCCGCAGTCCTTCTTTCGTTGCTGACGAATGCGCCTGCCGCTCAGCAATCGTCCAAAGGCGGCATCAACTCCATCCAGCAGGAACCGCTCAAGGAGTGGCTCACCTACATCGCCTCCGACGAACTGCAGGGGCGCGCGACCTACAGCGAAGGGCTGGGCCTCGCGGCCGGCTACATCTCGAGCCATCTCGCGCAGTGGGGCGTCAAGCCGGCGGGTGACAACGGGACATATCTTCAGGTGGTGAAGGTCCTCGGCGTGCGCACGACGAGCCGCGCCACGGTGACCGTCGAGGTGAACGGGCAGACGCGCACGTTCAACGACGGCGACGGCATCACGTTTCCGAAGAGCATGGGCGGAAAGCAGACGGTGGTCGCCGACCAGGTCCAGTTCGCGGGCTACGGGCTGACGCTGCCGGCCGGCACGCACGACGACTACGCGTCGGTCGATCCAAAGGGCAAGCTCGTGGTCTGGCTTGGCCCGTCAGGGCCGAAGACCTCCGAAAGTGGACTCTTCCGGTTACTGAACTCGGCCGCCCGCAACCGCGCGGCGATTGAGAAGGGCGCGATCGCCGCGATTGGTCCCGCGCGGCGGCGGCTTCGGCGGACGTGGGCGCGGCGGCGCGGCTCCCGCGGCGACTCCGGCCGCGACCGCTCCAGCGGCTGCGGCGCCTCCGCGCCGGCAGCCGGCCGGACGCGGTCGAGGCGCGCGCTGTCGACGATGGCGATTTCACGACCGTGACGCGGTACGACGACCAAGGTCACGCCGGCGGTGACCGCGCGACGACGCGTTCTTCGAGTTCCTCTTCAGCGGGTCGGAACTGAAGTACGCGGATCTCAAGGAGCGGGCGGCGAAGCAGGAACCGCTGCCGCCGTTTGCGCTCAAGGGCGTCAAGGTCACCCTCAACGTCGATGCCGACTACACCATCGTCCGCACGCGCCTCACCCACAACGTCGTCGGCATCGTCGAAGGCAGCGACCCGAAGCTGAAGGACACCTACGTGGCCTACGGTGCGCACTACGACCACGTCGGATACCGCGAGGGTCTCGGCGGAGGGCGAGGCGGCCAGGCGCCGGCCAACCCGGACGATCGCATCAACAACGGCGCCGACGATGACGGGTCGGGGACGGTGGCGATCATGGCGATCGCGCGTGCGTTCGCGCAGGGACCACGGCCGAAGCGGTCGCTACTGTTTGTCTGGCACGCGGGGGAGGAGAACGGCCTCCTGGGCTCGCGCTACAACGCGGACTATCCCGTCGTTCCGATCGACAAGATCGTCACCCAGCTCAACATGGACATGGTGGGCCGCAACCGCAACGACGATCCCAAGCAGGCGAACACCGTGCTCGTCGTCGGGTCCGATCGCATCAGCACGGAGCTCCACAACCTCAACGAGGACGCCAACGCGTCGCTCGCCAAGCCGATGACGATGGATTACGAGATGAACGACCCGGCGGATACCGAGTCAATTTACACGCGGAGCGATCACTACAGCTACGCGGCCAAGGGGATCCCGATCATCTTCTACTTCACGGGGCTCCATCCCGATTACCACGCGCCGAGCGACAGCGTGGACAAGATCATCTTCGACAAGATCCAGCGCGTGGCGCAGCTGGCGTACCAGACCGGCCGCCGCGTGGCGAACCTGGATCACGCCCCAGTGCGGGACAACAAGGGACCGAGGGTGGGGAAGACGGTGACGGGGAAGATCAAGTGAGGTTCAAGGTTCAAGGTTCAAGGTTCGGCAAAACGTTCGAGTACGTGGTCGAACGTTTACCTGAACCTTGAACCCTGAACCCTGAACCTTGAACCTGCGAAGCTACCGCACCCGAACGAGCTGGCCGCGGATCACGCCGCCGGGGTTCAGCGGCGAGTGCATGTTGAAGTAGTGGCCCGCCGGATTGTTCAGAACTGCCTGCGCCTGCGTCTGGGTGATCTGCACGCCTTCGAAATTGATCGTGGCGGCTCCGCCCGGAGTCGGAATCTGGTTGGCGGGCGTCAGCCTGGTATCGACGAACACGTCGGCGTTGGCGCCGGCCGCGCCGTTGTGAATGTGCGCCGCGCGGATGAAGCTGTCGTTGGTCAACCCGCTGATGGCGGCCTGCACGTTCCAGACGCCGTCGCCGGTGACGTTTCCTGAGCCATCCCGCGGCACGCTGAACGTGATCGTCACGGTTCCCTGCCCATTCGACTCGGCATTGCTGATTGCCGGCACTTCGTTCGACGCCCGCAGTTCGGCGGTGAACACGATCGCGCCCGAGTTGGACGGGCCGGTCGGGCTGTCGTCGTCGCATGCGGGTGCGCCCAGAGCGAGCGCGAGGGCAAAGATTGCAAATCGTCGCATTGGCATCTCCTTCAACGAGGGTCTCGAACTACATCGAACATTCGGGAACGTGCGCGACGCCTGGGGTGCCGCAGCACGCCCCTGAGGCGCCCGTCCGGGATTATTGCCTGCCAGACACGGCGAGTACTCCCCGAACGAGTGTACGCGGAGTGCTCGTCCTCCTCCGCATCTGACAGACATGGTCGCGAGAATCGTTGTTTGCGGCACCGGTCACGAGCACGAACAACGAAGCGCGGAGTGCGGCTGAGCTCGGCGGGCGCTCAGAGCTCGACTCCACATGCGTGCCGAGGCAATGTGGCAATCGCCGTGCCCGAGGTGCGTCGATGAGGCGGCCCGGCGTTCGCAGGGATTCACCGGCATTCGGCGGGAAATGGCGGTTTCCGTCGCCTCTCCGCTCGTATGAGATTTACGTTCCCGGTAAGCGGTTTCGTGTCCGGTAAGATGGGGTTGGGGTTCGTGGTTCTGGGTTCGTGGTTCGTGGTTCGTCGTTCCTGGTTCCTGGTTCATGGTTCATGGTTCTGGGTTCATGGTGCCGTTAGGCGAATATTGGGTTGGGACGGGAACTCGAACGCCGAACGCCGAACGCCGAACGCCGAACCCGAACCCCGAACCCCGAACCCCGAACCCGAACCCCGAACCCCGAACCCCGAACCCCTTAGGTCGGTGGCCCTGCCTGTCGATAAACCGGCCGAGCGACCGAAATGACGTCAGGAAATAGACCAGCGTGAGCGCTCGGGAAGGCAAACGCGATCGGAAGGAACTGGCGTTCCTGGTCGGCGGCCTGGCGCTGGTGCTTCTGCTCCTGGGCTTTGCGTCTCTGTCCGATCTGGTGCTCGAGGGGGAAACCCAGCACTTCGACGATCGCGTCCTGCGGGCGCTGCGGCAGGCCGATGATCCGTCGCTGCCGATTGGGCCGGCGTGGCTGCGTGGCGCCGCGCTCGACATCACGGCGCTCGGCAGTGCCTCGGTGCTCGGCTTGGTGGTTGCCGCCATCGTGGGGTTCATGCTCCTGCAGGGCCTCCGGCGCACGGCGCTCCTGGTGTTGGTGGCGAGTACGGGCGGCTGGCTGCTGAATTCGCTGCTCAAGGAGCTCTTTCAGCGCCCGCGGCCGGAGATCGTCCCGCACCTGCGCGAGGTCATGACGCTCAGCTTTCCGAGCGGCCACGCGATGACCTCCGCGGCGGTGTACCTGACGCTCGGCGCGTTGGTCATGCGCGTCGCGGACCGGCCAGTCACGCGGATGTATTGCATGGGGTTCGCGATGTTCCTCGCCGGCATCATCGGCGTGTCTCGCGTCTATCTTGGCGTGCACTACCCGACCGACGTCCTCGCCGGCTGGCTGGTCGGACTGTCTTGGGCGCTGCTGTGTTGGCTCGCCGAACGGGCGATCGAGCGGCGGCGCGGCGTCGAGCACCCGGTGCGATAGGCCCGCCAGCCGGCGGGCCCAAAATGTGCATATCTTTCGGCCGTCCAAGGCACCCATCGACTGCTCACAATTGCACATATGTCCAACTTGACCGGCGTGTCCAACATGGCCCAGGAAACGATCCTCCTCGTAGAAGATGAACCGGCAGTCCGGCAGCTCTTTGCGACGGCATTGGCGCGCGCCGGTTACACGGTCTTCGAGGCGCGTAATGGCGAGGAGGCCGTCAAGGTCTTCGACGAGCACGCCGACGATATTGACTTGCTGCTGACAGACATGCGCATGCCCTACATGGGGGGGGCCGAGCTCGCCGGGGCGCTCCGCGGCCGCAACCAGGCTCTGAAGATGATTTGCATCTCCGGCTACGGGGGCTCCGCCGCCACCGCCGTCTCGAGCGACTTTCTCGCCAAGCCGTTTTCGCGCGACGAGATGCTCAAGAAGGTGCGGGAAGTGCTCGACCGAAGTTAAGCGCCGAAGTTAAGCTAAGAAGCGTGTTCGCTCGCCTCGTCGCCTGCTCATCGCTGCTGGCCCTCTGCGCCGTCGCGCTGCGGGGACAAGACCAAGTGCCCGGTCAGGGGCGGGATCACGACGGCCGCGGCGCGCTCGCGATACTGCGGCGCGACGGGTTGCTGTTTCCTTTTGCCTCGTTCAATCGCGACAGCTGGCGGGCCACCTGGCCGGTCGGTTTTTATCCCCGCCTCGAGATCCCGATTAACCGCGAAGCCATCCCCAAGTCCTGGTGGGGCACGCGCTCGCCGGATCAGTGGCGCGCCTACCTGAGTGACGGCCGGGACGAGTACCTCGAGCTCAAAGAGCCCACGCTCTTCCAGGTGTTCTGCGCGCCATTGATTGGTCTCCGGACGACGTATCGGTCGAACGAGCCGGTGCCGCCGGTGCGGGTCGATCCGTTTCCGAAGGACGGGCTGGCCATCAGCGGCGGCGTGCCTCTCGAGCCCATCGAGACCGTCGCCCCCACGTCGCCCGAGTGGGCGCCGCTCGCGGTGTCGCTCCTCAAGGAGTTCGATCGGGTCGAGGACGAGACGATCAACCGCGTGCGCTCGTTCGCGAATTGGCGCCATCCCATTCCCGCGTTCAAGCGCCGGGCCATGCCGGTCCGCCTCGAGTCCTGGTACCGGTCACCTTCGGGCGAGCCGGGATGGACGGTCTCGTACATCGAGGCCGTGCGCCAGTATCCGCCCGGCCCGGACGACAAGGGCTGCGGCCTCGAGACGCTCGTCAGCGGCTGGATCCATCATCGCGACGGACAGTTGATGGACGTCAATCAGCTGCGCGCCAAGCTGACCTATTGCGACCGCGTCGGCGCCACCTATATGCTCCCGTTCGGCCGCGTCACGCCCCGCAAGGACAGCTACTGGGTGTTTCAGCTCTCCGGCTGGGAGGCCGAGTCGTACGAGATCGTCGCGGTCCGTCCCAAGTCGGTCCGGTATGTCCTCGAAGTGTTCGCGGGCGCCGCGCGGCGCTGCCTCTACCCTTGATGTCATCTTCGCGCGCCCGCGCCATTGCCGGTCTTTCGGCGCTCGTCCTCGTGACGCTCGTCGTGCCGGCGGTCATCCCGCTCGCCAACGCGCGGCACGCGGGCCCGCCGCTGCCTCCGACGTATCTCCCCGCGCTCGAAGGGCCGCGCGAGCGGGCGCCGTTCTCGGCCGATCGCGTCCCCGACCTGCAGCGGCTGCAGCCGGGGTACGTCGTGATTGGCGACTCGATGGCCGGCACGCGCCTCGATGACCGTCGCCTCGTCGAGCTGACCGGCGTCCCGGTGGGCCCGCTCCTGCAGGCGGGATCGGGGCCCGCGTTCTGGTATCTCGCGCTCAAGAACTGGGTGATCGCGAGCGGCATCCGGCCGCGCATGGTGCTCATCTTCTTCCGCGACGCGAACCTCACCGACGTGCTGTTCCGCCTCGACGATCAGTTCCGCTGGGCCCTCGATCTCGCCGCGCTCGAACGCGAAGACGAGCTCAATGCCGTCGTCGCCCGCCGCCTCGGCCTCCTGCACCGCGTCCACCGGCTCGTCGATCGCGTCGTCGGCGCCGAACAGGCGCGGCGCCGCCTCGAGCCGGCCGTGAACGCGTGGCCCGTGACCGTGATGACCTCGTCGCGCCGCCGGCAGGCGGAGTTCGTGGCGCAGATGAACGAGCGGCTTGGCCTGGACCACCTCCGGACGATGGAGGCCGCCGACATCCAGGCCGGCGACGCGCCGGCATTCGACTTCGCGCGCGACGTCCCAGACTCGGTCCTGCCGCTGATGCTGCGCGACGCCTCGCGCGCCGGCCTGACAATCTGCTTCGTGCGTGTCCAGCGCCGCCCGACGGCCAACCGGCCGCCACCGCAGTCGCCGGCGCTGCGCCGCTACGTGAGCGCGCTGCAGGCTTACGTCACGGCGCGCGGCGCGCTCTTTCATGACGACACCGGCGACCCGGCGCTGACGATCGACATGTACGAAGACGGCGATCACCTGGCGCGGCACGCCCGGCGGCGCTACACCGAGAACCTCTACAACCGGCTGCGCCCGCACTTTCAGTGATCTTCCACAGCCTGGACTTCCTGGCGTTCTTCGTCGCCTTCGTGGCGATCTACTGGGCCCTGCCGCAGCGGGGCCAGAACGTGCTGCTCTTTGTCGGCAGCTACTTCTTCTACGGCTACGTCCACCCGTGGTTTCTGATCCTCATCGCCACCTCGACCGTCATCGACTACTGCGCCGCGCGCGGGATGGAGGCCTGGCCGCGGCATCGCCGGCGCTTCCTGTGGCTGAGCGTGATCTCGAACTTCGGCATGCTCGGGTTCTTCAAGTACTTCAACTTCTTCGTCGAGAACGTCGCCGGCGTCCTGGCGACGTTCGGGCTCACCGTGCACGAGCCGACGCTGCGCATCCTCCTGCCGGTCGGCATCTCGTTCTACACGTTCCAGGCGATGAGCTACACCATCGACGTCTATCGCGGCGAGCTGCACGCGCGCCGGAGCCTGCTCGATCTCGCCGTGTTCGTGTCGTTCTTCCCGCACCTCGTCGCCGGCCCGATTCAGCGCGCCTCGTTCCTGCTGCCGCAGGTTGAGTCCACGCGGCACTTTTCGGCCGAGAAGGCGCGGAGCGGCTTCGTCCTCATCTGCTGGGGCTTTTTCAAGAAGCTCGTCATCGCCGACAACGTCGGCGTCGTCGCCAACAAGGTCTTCGCGCTGTCGGATCCGACGTTCTACATCCTCTGGGCCGGCGTGTTTGCGTTCGCGATTCAGATCTACGCGGACTTCTCGGCGTACACCGACATCGCGCGCGGCACGTCGCGCTGGCTCGGGTTCGAGCTGACGGAGAACTTCGCCCACCCGTACCTCGCACGCAGCCCGACGGACTTCTGGCGGCGCTGGAACATCTCGCTCTCGAGCTGGTTCCGCGACTACGTCTACATCCCGCTCGGCGGATCGCGCGGCGGCGCGTGGCTGTGGGCGCGCAACATCCTCGTCACGTTCCTGCTCTCGGGCCTGTGGCACGGTGCGAGCTGGAACTACGTGCTGTGGGGGCTCTATCACGGCCTGCTTCTGCTCGTGACGCAGTTGGCTGGGCGATGGACGGTTCCAGGCCGCCAAGTCGGACGCTGGCTGCTCGTCCCACAGATTGCGGGGATGTTCGTGCTGACGAACATCGGCTGGCTGCTGTTCCGCGAGACCGAGCTGGCCGCGATCGTGCGCGACCTGACGCTCTCGCCGTTCGGCGTGAGCGAGCTCGATCGCCAGACCGGGCTCTACCTATTCCTGCTGGCGTTTCTTTATTCGGTGCCGTTGTGGATCCAGAGCCTCTGGGCCGAGACCGCGAGCGGCAACGAGGCCGCCACCGACGCAGAGCGCGCCGCCCTGGCGCCGATGCCGCGCCTGGTCCTGCAGGGCGTCGCCTGCGGGCTGGCGCTCGCGGCGATCCTCGTCCTTCGCAGCCGGACGTCGCTCGATTTCATTTACTTTCAGTTCTAACCCGGTCGCCTCTCACAGGGGAGATGCACCACAGAGTTAGCAGGGTTAGCAGAGGGGCTCGTGGTTATACGCGGGCCGGCGTCGGGTACGGCTGCCCGCTGGCAGGCCCACAGTTCGACAGCCTCCGTTGACTCCGTTCCTCCGTTACCTCGCAGCGCCGGCCTCAAGCCATCCGGCGCTGCCCAACGTGGACACGTGAACGTCGCACCGACTCACTTCACGGTCACGCGCGCCCAATCCCATCCCTCGAAGCCCTTGGCGTTCACAGCCTTTACAGCGATGACGGTTCCCGGTACTACGTTGGACAGAACCGCGCTCGGTTTGTTCACGCGCGTTTGCTGCGCGTCCGGCTTTGCGGGCGGGCCATACGACACCAGGTAGGCGGTCACGCCGCTCTCCGGGCTGGGCTTCCATGTCACCGTGGCGGTGGAATCCTTCAGCTCCGCCTTCAGATCCGTCAACCGCGAGGGGCTCGAGGCGAGCAGCGCCAGCGTCGCCGCGGTCGTCTTCGCGACCTCGGTGATGAGCTGATGGTTCATGTTCTCGAGCACGTCGTGCGACTGGTGGTAGTGCGGGCTGCTCAGGACCGGATACGACCCGATGCCGCCGACGATGTCGCCGAAGGCCTCGTAGTACGCGGCCGCGTCCGTTCCCTTGTAGTAGAGCGCGTCGTAGGTGATGAGGTTGCTGAACTGGATCGCCGCCGCGTGCTGGATGTCTCGAATCCCCGCGTTCGAGTAGCGGATGGTGTTGTCGAGGCGCGCGTCGTTCGCCCACCCGACCATGTCGTTGTTGAGCGCGCCGACGATCTGCCACTTCTCGGCGACGGCCCGGCGTACGAACTCGCGGCTGCCGAGCAGGCCCGCCTCCTCGCCGGTGAACGAGGCGAAGACGATCGTCGCCGGCTGCGGCCGCTGGGCCATGATCCGTGCCGTCTCGAGGAGAGCGGCCGTGCCGGACGAATCGTCATCGGCACCCGGGCCGATCGCGACCGAGTCGTAGTGGCTGCTGACGACGTAGATGAGCTCGGGGTTGACCGTGCCCTTGAGCGTCGCGATGACGTTGGCGGTGCGGCCGCCGAGCGCGTTGGCGCGATCGAACCACTGGAAGTCCGGGCTGTAGCCGAACGACTTGTAGGTCTCGAAGAGATATGCGGATGCGAGCTTGTTGCCCGGCCGCGAGATGTGCTTCGAATCGAAGTCGTAGAGGGCTTTCTCGTAGGCGTAGATCCGGTTGACGGAGGCCTCGTCGGTCATCGTCTTGACCGCCGCCGCGAGGGGCGCGTACAGCCGCGCGCCTTTCGCGCGGAGCGCCTCCTCCGCGGCGAGGTTCGCCGCGACGCGCGCGCGCACGTCCTGGCGCGTCACGGTGCGCGTCAGGTCCATCAGGTAGACGCCGCGCTCGAGCGAGACCGTGTCGCCATCGCGCTCGGCGGCGATGAGCAGCTTGCTGCCATCCTGGCTCGGCCGCCACGGAGTACTCGGGCGCGATGGTGCGGACCGTGTTGTTGTGAAAGAGCCGCGTGCGCGAGCCGGCCTCGAGATCGTAGAGAAACGACCGGCGATGCCGCGCTTCGCCGATGACGCCGACGAGCCGCGTCTCGGTCAGGAACTGCGGCAGCAGGTCGTGCTGGATGTCACGCGTCACCCGCGTTTCGTTGCTGCCGTCGCGGTTGATGACGACGATTTCCCAGTCGTCGCGCGGCATCATCTGGAAGGCGACGCGGTTGCCGCTCTGGGACATGGCGGGGAAGTCCACCCGCTCCGGCCCCTTACGCACGACCACCGGCGTCGCCGACGGATCGGCGGTCGCGACGGTGCTGATGCTGTTCTCGTCTCCAGCGCGGTTGACGAACACGATCGTCGCGCCATCGGGCGAGAACGCCGGCGAGCTGCCGGTGATGGTCACGACTGTTCCGTCAGGAATCGACAGCACATTGAACGTTGGCGGCGTCGCGGGCGCGCCGGTGCCGCGGCCGGGCGCCGGTGCGGGTGTGGCGCCCGAGGGAGCTGGGGCACCGCCGGCGGCTGGAGCGCCAGCGGCCGTTGCCGCACCGCCGCCTGCACCGCCCCGGCCACCACGGCCCGCGCCCGGGACGCGGGTGGTGAAGATGAGCGCCGTGCCCGTGGAGTTGATGGCGCCGAGGAGCTTCTCGGTCGGATCCGAGGTGAGCGCCGCCAGCGGGCGTGCGCTGCCTATGGCGTGGATCTGGGTCGGGCCTGGAGTCGTTGGCCCGGCGGCGAAGATCACGGTGTCGCCGGCGCCGATCGCCAGCGTCGCCGCGCTCAAGGTGCCATTGTCGAGCGAGGTCTCCTGGCCGTTGCCGAGATCGTGGATGGTCGCGCGCGCGGCCAGCGGTGCACTCTGCGCCGGCGGGGCCGCCGCGGTTGCGGTCGTGGCCGGAACCGTGGGCTTCCAGTAGGCCACCTTCCGGCCGTCGGGCGAGAACGCCGCACCTCCTCCGCGTAGTTCGACGACGACACGGTCCGGCGCGGCGGTCGCGATCACGCGGGTTACCCGAGTCGCGACCGGGCCCGTCTCGTAGAGCAGGTAGCGGCCATCGGGCGAAAACTGCGGCAGCGCGCCGTCGCGCGTCAGCTCTGTCGTGGCGTAGAGCTCACCGGTGCGGAGCGCGATCGGCTCGAGCACGGCGGCGTCGGGGGAGTCGAGCAGACGCAGATACGCGGCGAGTGCCGTCGGGTAGTCGCCCCGCTCCCAGGCGAGGTCGGCGATCTGCAGCGGCGGATCCGAGGATGCGCCCGTGGGTGTTCCACTGACAGGCGCGAGGAGGGCAATCGACAGAAGTGCCGTGGCGGTGAGCGCTCGAGTCATTCCAGCTATGCTCCGACGAAAAATCGGAGCATAGCATGGCGGAATGTCGCGCTGGCGGCCGGCTACTTTCGTTCGAGCAGCAGCCGAATGTCGTTGAGATGTGCCTTGATCCGAAGGAGCTGCTCTTCGGTGAGCGTCACGTTCGGTCCGGTGATCGTCGTCCTTGTCGACCCACTGGCGGTCTGGGTCGAGACGACGGGGCCGCCAGCGGCGGCGGTCGCCGCTTTCTGGGCTGAGTCCTGGGCGCCAAGGAGGACCTCGAGGGCTTCGACGTGCAGCAGCACATCACGCGCGACGCCGGAGACCTCTTGGTCCTCGCGCGCATCCGCGGTGGGCGCGGGTGGCGCGTCCGGCCGTTCGCCGGTGGCCGGTGGCGCGGTGGGCGGCGGTTCCGCCGGCGTCGGAGTCGCAGCGGGCGGAGGAGTCGGCGCCGCATTGGCGCTGGCGACGTCCTCGAACTGGTCGAGATGCGCCCGGAACTCCTCGAGCTTCGCGCGGATGCCGGGATCGATGGCATTGGCCGCCCTGGACGAGCCGCTCGTACCGATCGCGCCCGCAGTCCCCGTGGACGGTTCCGGCGCTTCGAGCAGCGCGTTGAGCGTCGCGTCAACCTTCTCGTACGAGTCGTGCCACCCGGCGCTGATCGAGAGCATCGCGTTGAAGTCGGTGATGAGCTGCTGCACCAGCTGGCGCGGGTTGCCCGCGAGCTGTCCGGCCGCCGGCAGTTGCGTCAGCTCGCTCAATGCGTTGCGCGCGTCGGTCAGGTGCTTGCGGGCGAGGTCCTGGTTCGGGCCGGGCGTAGGCGGCGGAGCGGTCTGCGCCAATCCGGACGTGGCGATCGCGAGCGCCGCCGCCACGAGAGTTATCGTCAGCCGCGTTCGGGCGTGGGTGAAGTGCCGTGATGAGGGCATGGGTCGTTCCTCCCTGGGTTCGGTGCGATTCCCCTACTTCTGATGAGCAAGCGAGGTGCCATCGACCAAGGGTGGAAATCCTCGACAATATGCCAACTCTGCCGGACGAGTTGGCGGCTGAGGCAGGCGGCGCCGTGCACCAATTACCTTGTGCACGCGAGCCGCGCTGCACGGCTGGGCCGGTTTCGTGGTTGAATGACGGCCGGGAGAATCATGGCTGACACCAAGGCTCAACTGACGGCATCGCCCGCCTTCCATCATCTCGTCACCCGCCGCTGGCGGGTGTCGCTGGCGCTGACGGCGTGCCTCTTCGTGCTTTACTACGGCTACATCCTGCTCATCGCCGTCAACAAGCCCCTGCTCGCCCAGCGCATCGGTGGCGGCGTGACGCCGCTCGGCATCCCACTCGGCGCCGCGGTCATCGTCGGCTCATGGATCCTGACGGCGGTCTACATCGTCTGGGCGAACCGCTACTACGATCCCGAAGCGCAACGGCTGCGGGAGACGCTTCTGACTCGCCGCTGATCACATGCCCCCTGTCCTCGAAACGTCGCTCGGAAGCCCGACGGCTTCGGCCGTCGCGTTCTTTCTCGTCATCGTCGCGCTGACGCTGGCGATCACCTGGTGGGCGGCGCGGCGCACGCGCTCGACGAGCGAGTTCTACGCCGCCGGCCGATCGGTCTCAGCGCTCGAGAACGGGCTGGCGCTCGCGGGCGACTACATGAGCGCGGCATCGTTCCTGGGCATCGCGGGGCTGGTCGCGCTGCGCGGGTACGACGGGATGATTTATGCGACCGGCTGGCTGGTGGGGTGGCCGGCGCTGATGTTCCTCATCGCCGAACCGGTTCGCAACCTGGGCAAATACACGTTTGCCGACGTCGTCGCGTTCCGCCTGCGGCAGGTGCCGGTGCGCATCGCGTCGGCGTGCGGCGGCATCCTGACGGTGCTCTTCTACACCATCGCCCAGATGGTCGGCGCGGGTAACCTGATCCGGCTGCTCTTTGGCATCCCCTACGAGTGGGCGGTCACCGGCGTCGGCCTCGTCATGCTGGCCTATGTGCTCTTCGGCGGCATGATCGCGACGACGTGGGTGCAGATCATCAAGGCCGTGCTGCTGCTGTTCGGCGTGTCGGTGCTGACGGTGCTGGTGCTCGCGCAGTTCGACTTCTCGCCGGCGAACCTCTACGCGGCGGTCGCCGACCGCTATGGTCCGGCCGCGCTCGAGCCTGGTGGTCTCGTGACCGATCCGCTCGATGCCGTCTCGCTCGGGCTCGCCCTGATGCTGGGGCTGCTCGGCCTGCCGCACATCCTGATGCGGTTCTATACCGTGCCCGATGCCCGCGCGGCCCGGAAGTCGGTGCTCTACGCCACCGGCTTCATCGGTTACTTCTACCTCATCATCCCGATCGTCGGCTTCGGGGCGTCGGCGCTCGTCGGCCGCGACATCATCGCGAAGGTTGATGCCGGCGGCAACATGGCGGCGCCGCTCGCGGCCGAGCTGCTCGGCGGCACGCCCTTCCTCGGCTTCATCGCCGCGGTCGCGTTCGCGACCATCCTGGCCGTCGTGGCGGGCCTGACGCTCGCCGGCGCGAGCGCGCTCTCGCACGACATCTTCGTCCACGTCGTTCGCCGTGGCCATGCGCCGGATCACGAGCAGGTTCGCGTCGCGCGCGCCGCCACGGTCGTGTTCGGCGTGCTGGCGGTCCTCCTGGGCATCGTCTTCAAGGGACAGAACGTCGCGTTCATGGTCGGCCTGGCGTTCGCGATTGCCTGCAGCGCGAACTTTCCCCCGTTGCTCCTGTCGATCGTCTGGAAGCGGTTCACGACCGCCGGCGCCGTGAGCTCGATCGTCACGGGGTCGGTGCTGTCGGTGCTCCTCATCGTGCTCAGCCCGACAGTCTGGGTCGACATCCTGCACAACCCGCAGGCGATTTTTCCGCTGCGCAACCCGGCGATCGTCTCGATGCCGGCCGCCTTCCTCGTCGGGATTGTGGCCTCCCTCATCGCCCGCGAGCCGACCGCGGAGGCGATGTTCGTCGACGAGAAGATCAGGACGTATCTGGGCGTGGGCGCGGAGTAGAACCGCGGCGGTCTAGAGCCACGGACAACACGGACAACACGGAGCCCTTGGGGGCTAGCGTGGAAGTGGCAGGAACTCCACCGCGATCACCCGGCGTGGGCGTGACGGCGGGTCGGTTTCGCGCCAGGTGACGTAGACGCGATCGGGCGGCGTGCGGATGGTGCAGGCGATCATGCTGCGCAGGTCGTCGCGGTGGCTGATGAACGCGACGGCGTTCAGCGACTCCGCGACGAAGCGTTCGGTGGTACCTGCGACGTTGACCTCGATCGCGATTTCCTTGGCGGCGCAGTTGATCCGTTCGAGGAGGCCCTCGACGCGCGATTCGCCGGACTCGAGTTTTCGATAGACCGGGGCTCCCCGACGCTGGCCGGCCGGGCCCACGGTCTCGACTTTCTGTCCTTCCAGCCGCGCCACGAACTCCTCGGTCTCGCGTTCGAGCAGTGCGACCTGTTCGAGGACCGCTTGCGCATTGGCGCGGATTGAAGCGGTGTTTCGCGCCGCCGTCAACGGCGTCAGGAGTTGCCGCGCGGCCACGTACTCTCCGAGACGCATGCGGATGAACGCCTCGAGGAGGATGTAGTCTTCGCGCCCGGGCGAGACGGTTCGTGCCCGCCGGATGGACTGCAGCGCCTGCGTCGCGTGCGTGCCTTCCGCCGTGTCGAGGCGCGCCGCCAGCGCGTACCCGTTGGCGAGATCCGGTCGCGCGGCCTGCGCGATGCTGAGCGCCTCGCGCGCGGTCGCGATCACTGCCGGGTCGGGGTCATCGGTAGTCGTGATGACGCGCGTCAGGCCAGTCGCGACGTGGTACTGAACGAGCCAGTCGGTCTTGTCCTTGGCGGCGGCCATCAGCAGGGGCAGCGCCTTGTCGGGTTCGTCCTCGTCGAGCCGGAGCAGGCCGTAGAGCGCGAGCGCCCGCGCCGATACGGGCTGGAGCGCGATCGCTTTCTCGAACCGGGCGGCCGTCTCTGGTGCTTCGGCGACGCGTCGCAGGAGGTCTCCGAGCACCGCCTGCGCATCGCCTTCGGAAACACGCGAGGAGTAGCTCTTGACCGTCGGGATGCTCTTGTCGAAGCGGTAGCGGAAGCCGCTCATCCACTCGCCGCTGACGTAGCGCTGCAACTCGCGCGAAATGGGCGCGTCCTTGAAGACCTGGTGCCACGCCTCGAGGGATGGCGTGCCCCCGGCGGCGAGTCGGCCGTAGTCTCCGCAGGAGCGACGAGCGGTTCGGGCTGCCAGAGACGAGCATGTGCACGAGCGCCCATGACTGCGCGTAGAAGAGCGTCTGGCGCTCACCCTCGTTGTAGGCAGACGAGTCGGCGTCGACGGCGAGGAGCTCCGGAATCGAGAGGTGGCGCCGGTGGGTCAGGAGCTCGAGGTGCGCCGGAATCGCCCGTCCGATGAGCGCGCCCGTGCCCGCGGCGTCGACCAGGAACGTGCTGTAGTACTCGGCCAGGCCTTCGTTGAGCCAAAGCGGCAGGCCATCCGACACGTTGTCGATGACCAGATGCACATACTCGTGAAAGATGGTGCGCAGCATTTCATCGCGCTTGCCATCGGCGAACGCGACGATGTTCATGTCGTCGCTCGAGAAGAAGTAGCCGCCGAGCGGGATTGGCTTGCCGTTGTAGCGGGGGATGTACGGTGCAAAGGCCCGCGTCGAGCCAAAGACTACGACGACCGTGGGGACAGCCGCGGGCCGGTCCGCGCCGGGAATCACGCGCCCGAGCGCGTCCCGGAAGCGCTCGAACTCCTCCGCGACCTCGCGCACGCGGCCTTCGCCGGTTTCACCGTAAACGACGAAGTTGGGCGACTCGACGCGCACCCACTCGGCGGCCCCGGCCGGGGCTGCTGAAAGCAGGAGGCAGGCGACAAGGGCGGTGGACCGCACGGCCCAATCTTAGCTCCACCGACGTCCCGCGTCCTGCTCAAAATCTCCACTGCACCCGCGCCGAAACACGCAGCGTGTTGTTGATCTCATCGCCGATCGAGCCGTAGTCGTAGCGCACGTCCGGGACGATGGACAGCCGAGGCGTGAGCGGCGATCGCGAGTTGGCCGCCGATGGTCGGGCCGCCGATGTTGCGCGCAGACGACTCGGTGCGGCCGACGACCGCCGGATGCTCGGGGTCGATGCCCTCCGGGATCGAGATCGGCGTGTAGACCGTCCGGTCGCGCGCGCGCTGATTTGTCAGCCCGACGATCAGTCCGGGCGTGATGCGTTGTCCCGCCGTCGGGTGAATGATCACGACGGCGGAGATGCTCGCGCTGACTTCGCGCTCCTTGTCGAATCGCGTGATCACGCTCAGCCGGTCGTGCTCGGCCGGCGACGCGCCTGGCGGCGCGAACGACACGCTCGCGCCCGTATACGTCCGCGTGAACGAGTGGGTTGGAACGACGACGTCGAACTCGACGTCGACGTACTTCGCCAGCGCCACGCCGGCGAAGAAACCGCCCGAGGCCGAACGGCCCTCGGCCTCGTCGGCGCTGACGGAGAAGTTGCCGACGCTGCCGCCGGCATACGGTCGAAGGCCCGATTGCGCGCCGGCCGGCGATGCGTCCGCCAGGACGGCAATCAAGAGGCCGATGGTGAGGGCGACCGGGCTCGGAGTCATCGAGAACCTCCTCTCACAGGGGAATGTGAGAACGGAGGCCCGGGCCGGCTCAGAGGCGGCCCGATCGCGGCCGCCGGCGTCTGAAAGTACGCGAATTCTGGTGTCTAATTGACTCGACCGAATTCTGGTGTCTAATAGCTGACGACCAAGAGGAGCGTGGCCATGGATCGCCTGATTGCCCGGCGGGTATGCCGTTACCTGGGGGTATCCCTCGCGCTCGTGCCGTTCTTCCCGGCGTCGAGCGCGGCTCAGACGACGCGGGTGGAGCCGGCCGTCCAAGGTGTGCCGCCACCGCCTCCCGGCCCCCAGGGGCCGCCTCGCGATCGCGTGCCGCCATCGCAGCGCGTCGGGACCGCCGCCATCAAGGGGCGGGTGGTTGACGGCGTCACCGGGAACGCCATTCCCCGCGCCCGCGTGCGGCTGATGAGCGGACCAGCCGGATCCAGGCCTCCGATCCTCACCGATTCGACCGGCGCGTTCGAACTGACGGCGCTGCCGTCAGGTGCCCACAACCTGATGGTGGAGAAGTCCACCTATCTGGCGGTCCGCTATCCCGAGGCCGAATCGATCGATGCGCGCGCGGATGGTGCCGCTCCTCGTGCGCGACGGGCAAGTGATCGAAGACCTGACCATTCCGCTCTTTCACGGTTCGGCGATCGTGGGGCGTGTGCTCGACGCGCACGGTGACCCGGTCGAATCGGCGCAGGTGCGGGTCCTGCGCCTGCCGCGCGGCGGCCGCCCGATGACGGCTGGACAGATGCAGACGAACGACCTCGGAGAATTCCGAGTGCCGAGGCTGCAACCCGGCCGCTACCTGGTCCAGGTGCGGCCGCAGATGCATCAGTCGTTCAACCCGAATCCGTCGGTCGTGGAAGTGCCGCTGCCGCAGCCGGTGCCGACCTACTACCCGGGCGCGCTCGACATGTCGCAGGCCCAACCCATCACGCTGAACCGCGGCGAGACGGTCGCCGGCCTGGAGGTGGTGCTCGCGGAGGGGATGCCGACGGTCGTGACCGGCGTGGTGCTGAGAAGCGACGGCGAACCGGTCACCAGCGGATCGGTGAACGCGCGGGTCAGCGGCCCGGAGGCCACCGGTGGCTACGACAACAGCGGCGGGACCGGCATTCGTCAGGGAGGGTCGTTTCAGCTCAACCTCCCGCCGGGCGAGTACACGCTCGACGCGCAGGTCGTGACGCGCCAGGGCCCCGGTCCCATGGGGCCCGAACGATCAGCTCTTCGGCAGCACGAAGATCAGCGTCGGGGGCGGGTCGACCGAGGCGATCAGCATCATGGTGGGCCGCGGCGCGACGGCAACCGGCCGGGTCGTCTTCGAGGGATCGACGCCGCCGCCGCCGAGCCCAGGGCAGGTGCGCGTGCCGTTCTACAATCCCGACGGCCCTGGGTGCCGGTCCGGACAAGCCATCATCGCGGCTGACTGGAGCTTCAAGCTCGACGGCCTGAGCGGCTCCTGCGGTGCGCCGCCCACGCTGACCTTCGGCCGCTGGACGCTCAAAGCGGTGACGCTGCGCGGGCAGAACCTCCTGGAGCAGCCGCTCACGTTCGAGACCGGCCAGCAGTACACCAACGTCCAGGTGGTCGTGACCGACAAGCGGACGCAGATGGATCTGCGCGTCACTGGCGACGACGGCCAGCCGACGCGCGAGTACGTCGCCATTGCCTTTCCGTTCGACAAGGCGAAGTGGAATCCGCAGCTGCGGCAGGTCAGGACCCATGTTCCGCCGCAGATAGTGCGGTTGAACGACGGCCGTTCGCTGGCGGTGTCAACCGGAGCCACGGTCACGGGCGGCGTGGTGGGGTCGCAGCTTAGCTCCGGCGGGGTGATGGTCGGCGGGCAGGCGTCGTATACCGTTACCGGCGGCGCCGGCAGCCCGGGCGGGGCGCCGGACCGGATGGTCGCCCTTGCGCCGGGCGAGTACTACGTCATCGCGGTCGACGATATCGACACCGAAGACACCCAGGATCCGGCGGTCCTCGAACGCCTCACCTCGAGCGCCATTCGCGTCGTCGTCACCGACGAAGCGCCGATTGAGGTACCGTTACGCCGGTTCAACTTCGCGGATGTGATTCGATAAGCGTTACGAATCTATCAGGAGATCAGGAACAGGAGATTTGTAAGTTTGTCTAAACCCTATTTGCTCCTGGCCTCATGATCTCCTGTTAAGAAGCTCCTGACCTCCTGACCTCCTGTGAAAGATGAAAAGCTGGATATGGACGGATGCGACACGATGATCACAAGACTTCCGTTATGGTGTGGCGCGGCGCTTGCGGTGGCCGTGGGGGGCGCGTTGAGCGCTGAGCAGCGTGGGTCGGCGGCCGATGTGCGCCTGATGACGCTCGACCCGGGACACTTTCACGCCGCGCTCATCCAGAAAGAGATGTACCCGGGCGTGGCGTCGCGGGTGGACGTCTACGCGCCCCTCGGCTGGGACCTCTTCGAGCACCTGAACCGCGTCGCCGGATTCAACCGCCGCGCCGAGCGTCCGACCTCGTGGGATCTCGAGGTGCACACGAGCCCCGACTACTTCGAGCGCATGCTCAAGGAGCGTCCCGGCAACGTCGTCGTCCTCTCGGGCCGGAACGCGGTGAAGATGGATCGCATCCTGGCGTCGGTCAAGGGCGGGATCCACGTCCTCGCCGACAAGCCGTGGATCCTCAAGTCCGCCGATCTGCCGAAGGTCGAGGCGGCGCTGGCCGAAGCCGACGCGCGGAAGCTCGTCGCCTACGACATCATGACCGAGCGCTTCGAAGTGACGACCATGCTCCAGCGTGCGCTCGTCAACGATCGCGCGGCGTTTGGCGAGATCGTACCCGGGACCGAGGCGGAGCCATCGGTCTACATGGAGAGCGTGCACCACCTGATGAAGGTCGTCTCGGGCGTGCCGAACATCAGGCCGCACGTGGTTCTTCGACACCAACGAGCAGGGCGAGGCGGCGAGCGACATCGGCACGCACCTCGTCGACCTCGTGCAGTGGACGCTCTTCCCGGACAAGGCGATCGACTACCGCGCCGACATCAAGGTGCTCGCCGCGCAGCGCTGGCCGACGTGGATTCCGGAGGCCGACTTCCGCCGCGTGACGAACGCTCCGGGCTTTCGCCAAGGAGCTGGCGCCCATGGTCAAGGACGGGCGGCTGGAGTACTACTGCAACACGCTCGTGTCGTACGCGCTCAAGGGCATCCACACGAAGCTGAACATCATCTGGGATTGGGAAGCGCCGGCGGGATCGGGCGACACGCACTTCGCTTACTACCGCGGCACGCGCGCGCGCATGGAGATCCGCCAGACGAAGGCCGACCGCTACCTGCCGGAGCTCTACGTCGTCCCGGTCAGCGCCGCCGTCAAGGCCGAGGTGCTCGCGGCGGTGCAGGCGAAGATCAAGGCCGTGCAGGCTGATTACCCGGGCGTCGGCGTCGAGGATCGCGGCGCCGAGATCAAGATCACCGTGCCCGACGCGCTGCGCGTCGGCCACGAGGCGCACTTCGCCCAGGTGGCGACGAGCTTCCTGAAGTTCGTCCGCGATCGCAGCGCTCTACCAGCGTGGGAGCGCCCGAACATGCTGGCGAAGTACTACGTCACGACGGCCGGGGCGGAGTTGAGCCGCAAGAGCGGCCCGCAACCGGCGCCGCGCGTGGCGCCGCGTTAATCACCGCGGCGCGCTGACGGATTGCGGCGCGTCAGGCTGACGTCCTCGTCCGGTCCGTCGCGCCCGCAAGGGCAGTGGGCGACGGGTCGCGCCGACGCCCACCATTCGCCGCCTGTTCGTTCGTCCACGGCTCGACGTCGGCGGCGGCAAGGAGCCGCGCGAGCTCCGCGGCGCTCGGCGGCCGATCCTCGGGCTTCTTCGCCAGGCAGGCGAGGATGACCTGCTCCAGCCGGGGAGGCACCGCGTTTCGCCGCGCGCTGCGACGGAGGGATCGGTGTCTCCTGCAGATGCTTCGCCATCACCTTCATCGTCGTGTCGCCGTCGAAGACCTGCTGGCCCGTGAGCAGGTAATAGGCGACGCATCCGAGCGCGTAGAGGTCGGCGCGGCCATCGACCGTGTCGCTCAGCACCATCTCGGGCGCCATGTAGCCGGGCGTGCCGACGACGAGCCCCGCCTGGGTCGCCAGCGTCTGCTCCACGCTCCGATCGGCGATGGGCTTCACCAGGCCGAAGTCGAGGACCTTGACGAAGTCGCACACCAGGCCGAGCCTGCCCACGATGGATGTTGGCGGGCTTGATGTCGCGGTGGACGAGGCCGCGCACGTGCGCCTCCTCGAGCGAGGCGCATACCTGCGTCAGCACGTGGACGACGCGGCCGGCGGGAAGCGGGACCGTGCTGCCGGACCAGCGAGTCGAGATCGAGGCCGTCGAGCAGCTCCATGACGAAGTAGAGCGTCTGGTCGTCGGTCACGCCGAAATCGTAGAGCTCGACCGTGTGCGGCGAGCGCAGGTTGGCCGCCGCCTGCGCTTCGCGCCGGAAGCGGGTGACCGCCAGCTCCGCGGCGGCCGGGTCGCTGGCGCCGAGCGTCTCGGGACGAATCAGCTTGATCGCCGCCGGCCGGGCGAGCATGCGGTGCGTCGCCTTGTAGACTTCGCCCATCCCGCCGCGGCCGAGCAGCTCTCCGAGCTGATAGCTCCCCATCTCGCGTGCTTTCGCGACCTGCTGCCCGAGCGTGGTGACGACGTGCGAGATGACGACCGCGACGCCGACGAGGAGATAGTCGGGATAGTGCATGAGCAGCGCGTCGGTCGGGGATTCGAAGTTCCACGTGCCGCGCGCCCGGGCGATCAGCATCGCCATCGGATTCATCGAGACGGCAATCAGTCCGGCGACGAGCGTCTTGAGCCGCGTGCTCGGCACGATGGCGGCGAACATGAGGACGACGGCGCCGATCCATGAGATCTCTGGCGCGATCTGCACATCAATCGGTCTTGGTTCCCAGTGGAACATGTGCCCGAGCGCGACCGCCGTCAGCACCATGTACACGAGGCCGAGATCCAGCATGGTCCGCGGATCGCGCTGGCTGCCGCGGGTGTAGAAGAACAGCCCCAACGAGAGCGTGGCACTCAGCGCGGCGATCGCTTCCGGCGCGCCGACGCGCAGCCATTGCGGATCGCCGTGGCTCATCGAGCGAACGGCAAGATGTCCGAGGACCGTTCCGAGCACCCACAGCCCGGCGGCCACGAGCGAGAGGATGCCGAGCCGGCGCGATGCGTCCCGCAGGAGATCGTCGGGCAGGGCGCGCGGCCCGCGCGCGCCACGCGTCTTGGTCGAAGTGCTGCGTGGGACGGGGCCGATCAGGAGCGGGTCGCCCATCGGCTTCCAAGCCTAGCACTTTCGCTGCTGCGCACGCCTCGCGGCAGGCGGTATCATCTCAGCCATGCCAACCGCTGTCCTCCTCGCCTTCATCGCCGCGCTGCAGGCAGTGCCGGCGCCGCCGCCGCCTTCATCGACGCTCGTTGACGATGCGAGCACGCTCGCGGCCGCGGCGACAAACGAGGCCCGGTTCGACGCGCTGACGGCGCTCCTCCGTGGCCGTGGGCTGACGTTCGCGGTCGAGCCGTTCACGATCGAGAAGCCGATCGGGAAGGAGCCCCGCACCGAGGGACGGAACGTCACGGTGACGGTCGGCACTGGACCCGAGCTCGTCGTGATCGGCGCGCACTACGACGCCGCGCGGCTGCCCGACGGATCGCTCAGCCGGGGTGCCGTCGACAACGCGGCGTCGAGCGTCATTCTGGTTCGGCTCGCCGAGGCGCTGCGGGCCGAGAAGCTGCCGGTCCGTGTCCGGATCGTGTGGTTCGACATGGAAGAACTGGGCCTCGTCGGGTCCGCGCACTACGTGAAGCAGCATGCCTCCGATCGCCCGGCGGCCATGCTCAACTTCGACATCAACGGCTTCGGCGACACGATCGTGTTCGGCCCCTCGGTGCAGCTCGCGAATGCGGCCCTGCGCCGGAAGTTCGTGGCCGCATGCGCGGACGAAAACATGGCGTGCGTGGGGTTTCCGCAGATGCCTCCCGGTGACGATCTCAACTTCGTCAAGGCCGAAGTTCCGACGATCTCGATCGGGATCATTCCGGCGGTCGAGGCGCATCAGCTCTGGCTGATGATGAACGCAGGCGCGGGCTCCGGCCTCGCTCCCGGAACGGCGCCGTCGATCATGCGCACGATCCACACGCCCGACGACGTGCCGGCGAAGCTGAGCGAGCAGACGATGGTTCGCATGCAGCGCTTCGCGCTCGCGCTCGTGCGGAGCGTAGCGTCACGCTGACCGGCCGCGCCTTGCCGCGGCGCTTACGCTGATTCCGAGGCGGCCTGCGCCGCCTCGTCAGGCAGCGTGTAGCCGCCGACGATGACGGTGATGTTGTCGCGCCCGCCGCCAGCGAGCGCCTGCCGTACGAGCTCGGCGCAGGCGTCCTGCGAGGTCTTCATCGCCGCCAGCGTGGCGGCAATCTCATCGTCGTCCACGAGGTCGGTGAGTCCGTCGCTGCAGAGCAGCACGCGATCGCCGTCCTCGAGCCGCAGCAGATCCACGTCGACATCGACTTTTTCGGTGGAGCCGCCAATCGCATTGGTGAGGATGTGCGCCACACCGGAGCTGGTGATGTCACAGGGCGCGAGCTGTCCTTTGTCCACCAGCATCTGGGCAAAGGTGTGGTCCCTGGTGAGGCGGTGCAGGTGGCCGGCGCGGTAGAGGTAGGCGCGCGAGTCGCCGACGTGGACGATGAGGAGGTCGCGGCCGTAGCTGCGGGCGGCGGTCAGCGTCGATCCCATGCCGCGCAGATCGTCGTCTTCGCGCCCGCGCTCGACGAGCATCGAGCTGACCTTCTGCACCAGACGGCGCGCGCGGCGCTCGATCTCGGGGCACCCCATGTTCGTCCACCTTGAGGATCCAGTCCGGCAGGTCGAGGACGAGGCTGACGAGCGCGCTGATGGCGAGGCGGCTCGCCACCTCGCCGGCGGCGTGGCCGCCCATGCCGTCGGCGACGACCATCACGTAATTGACTTCATCCGCGCGCTCGGGCACGTCGCCCGGCGGCAGGCTGCTGAGCATCGTCTCGAAGGACCGCGCGAGCCTGGTGACGAAGAACTGGTCTTCGTTGTTGGCCCGGATGTGCCCGGGATGCGAGAGCGCGCTCACATCGATGCGGACGAGGGACGAGTAGGCGCGGAAGGGCCGCGCCGGGCCGCGCAACAGCTCGTTCGCGGATTCCCGTAAAGTCTCGGTCATGACGCAGCTCCTTGCTGAAGGCCAGCCGGGCTGAGGGCCAGCCGGCCATCAGGAGAAGCCTACTCCGAACCGAGGGCCTGACAAGGCAAAAACCAGCAGGTCTGCGCCCGTCGCGGCGGCGTCACTTGCCGGCCAGAAATGCGCCGAGGACCGCGCCAATCGTGCCGCCGCCCGCGGCGCCATAGAGCGCGCCCGCCATGCCTGGACTGTCACAGTGGCAGCTGTCGCCTTCGAGCGCCGCGCCAAATTCAGCGCCCGCCCACATCCCGAGCACGCCGCCAATGATGCCGGCGGTGACCTGCCGCGCGCGCGACCCCCGCCGGCTGGGAGGGGCGGTCGGCATGCGCCGCTGGCTGCTGGCTCGAGCCGGCGCGGTGGTCAGTGGCCGGGTGCTCGATATCGCAGGGGCTGACGAGAGGTCCGTGCCGCGCGGGCCGAACGGTCCTGTGGGCACCGGCCGCTCCATCGCGGATCGGACACGGGGGAGTGGTGGGATGAAGTCGTCCGCTTGCGCGAACCCGGTGGTGCACCAACCCAGCACGAACGAAAGCGTGATGACGAGAACCGGCCCCGGGCGCCCGCCAAAGACTGTCTGGACCATGTGGCCTCCTGACATCGAAGGCGTCAGGTTGCGTTTGATCGGCTCACGCGTCCGTTCTTGGCGCAGCCAGGGCACACCTCCAGCTCCCGTCGCTTGCGATGGCTTTCGCGGCGAGATGGCGAACGAAAGTCTTCCCAGGGGCAGAGCTCCAGGTCCAAAGGGCGGGAACCAGACAGTCGAATCGTCGAATGTGCCTGTTTTACTAAATATTTGGCCAGTCCGGCGTGCCGGCTGATCTGGCGCTGACTTTGCCATGGCAGCCATCACAAGATCGGGAGATCTGCCAAAATGCTGAAACGTTCCTTCGTGTGCCTGCTGACTGTTGCTGCCATTTCGCTGTTCTCCAGAGATGCGGCCGCAAGTGAATTCAGCTTCGGTTGCATCTCAAACAACAGCGCGACGAATTGCAGTGTTCTCGAGAGTCAGCTTTCTGTCACGATCACTCTGAACGCCACCGACAGTTCCCTGGTGGACTTCCTGTTCAAGAACTCGGGACCCGCTGCCTCGTCCATCACCGACATCTATTTCGACGACCCTGCCCACTGCTCGGTACGCCGGGGTACATTCAGGGAGCTCCGGTGTCAGCTTTGCTGCCGGATGCTCGCCAGGGAACCTCCCCGGAGGGAATCCCTATGGATTTACGACCGCGTACCTGCGCCGACTCGAATTCGCCGGTGCAGCCGAACGGCGTGAACCCGACGGAATGGCTCCGGTTGTCGTCCACGCTGCAAGGTGGTCACTCATTGGATGACGTGCTGAAGGCCATTGCTGCGGATTCTTTTCAGGTTGGTATTCACGTGCAGGGATTCGCCAACGGTGGCAGCGAGGCCGCCATCCTGCGCGCGACGCCAGTGCTGAACCGGCAGCCTCGTGCTGCTCGGTATTGGGGCAGCAGCGACGCTCGTCCGCCGTAGTCGGAAGATCGCGTAGGAGGCGGCGAACTTCTGCGCTTTCAAGACCTGAATAAGATCCGCTGAGAGGCGCTCGTTTGAGCGCCTCTCGTATTTTCAGGCGAAGCCGGCGTCGTCCACTTGCCCTTTCGACCCTCCGGCCGAAGTCCCGACGTGGCATCCCTGGGGCTCCGCCTCGCGCCAAGTGCGCTCGTCCGGTACTCTTCGCCTGCTCTGCTACAGTGACGACTGCGATGAACCCTCTGTGGCCGGCGCTGCCCGCCGTCCTGCTGCTCGTTGCCGTCGCAGCGATCCGTCGCAGCCGCAGTCAACGTCTCGCTCGCATTCGCGCCACATGGGGCGCGCCGATCGAGCGCGCCCGTCGCATGGACGCCATGTCCACATCGCACGTCGCCAGAATCGCCGTTCTCGGCGGGGGCCGTTCTCTCGATGAAAGGACGTGGGCTGATCTCAATCTCGACGACGTCTTTGCGGCTATCGATCGGACGCAAAGCACGCTCGGACAGCACGCGCTCTATCACCGTCTCCGAACGGCCCCGGTCGCCGAGCATCTCGGGGCGTTCGAGGCACTCGTCCGACCGAATGACCCTCGACCCGGCCAGCTCGGGAACGCGCGCAAATGGCGCTCGCGCGTCTCCAGGATCCACACGGGTACGACGTCTGGTGGCTCGCGGCGCCGACGCTGTCGAGCGACGCCCTTGGTACACCGTGTTTCCGGTCCTCACCGCGGCCGCCATCGTATTGGCTGTGCTGGCGCCGTTCTGGTCTGCCGCCGTCATGCCGCTCGTGGCCGTGCTGCTGCTCAACGTGGCGGTTCGCTACGTAACGGATTTTCAGATCGGCACGATCGCGCGCAGCTTCAGGCAATGCGCTCCCCTGATTGCGACGGCCGAGTCGTTGCGGTTTCTCGCCGGCGACGACATCGATCCGATCGTCGGCCCCCTTCGGACGGACGTTCCGCGCGCTCGCCAGACTGAAGTTGATTTCACGCTGGGTCAACGGCGATCCATTCATGCTGGCGATCAACACAGATCCGTTGGTCGTGGCAGTCAGCGATTTCGTGGCGGCGGTCTACGAATACTTGAACCTGGCGTTTCCTCTGGACGCCACGGGCGTGTATTTCGCGAGTCAGGGATCTCTCTCCCGCCACGGGGCTTCGCTCGTTCGCGCAACGGCCGCCGCTGGTGATGTTGACGCCGCCATCAGCATCGCGTCGTTCCGCGCCGGCCGAGCGGATTGGACTCTGCCAGATTTTCGCGCCGCCGGGGCGACCATCGAGCGTTGACGCGAGCTGCGTCATCCGCTCGTGGCATGATGCGGTGCCGAACTCGATCGCCTTACGACCCGGACGTGGTGTGCTCGTCACCGGTTCGAACATGTCAGGGAAGTCGACGTTTCTCAGGACCGTCGGCGTCAATGCGGTCCTGGCCCAGACGATCAACACCTGCCTGGCGCGAGAGTACCGGGCTCCGATCTTCCAGGTGCGCAGCTGCATCGGGAGGGCGGACGATCTGCTGGCCGGCAAGAGCTACTACATCGTCGAAGTCGAAGCGCTCCTGGAGCTCGTTCGCGCGAGTGACGAGCGCTCGGCCGCACCTGTTCTTGCTCGACGAACTGTTTCGCGGCACCAACGCGGTCGAGCGCATCGCCGCGGGCGCAGGCGGTGCTGCAGCAGCTGCTCCTGGGCCCCAAAGGCGCAGCGAAGCCCCACGTCGTGCTGGCCGCGACGCATGACCGGGAACTGGTCGACGTGGCGTCCGGAACGTTCGATGCGTGTCACTTCGGCGATTCAATCGGTCCAGACGGGCTGATCTTCGATCATCGGCTTCAGCACGGGCCTGCGACCACCAGAAATGCGATCGCCTTGCTGCGATTGCATGGCGCTCCAGAAGCCCTGGTGACCCAGGCCGTGACGACTGCTGAAATGCTCGATCGACAGCGCGGCACCACGCTCGTCGCTCGCTGACGGAGCCGCAGTCGCGACCCGATCGACATCTAACCGCCACCGCACGAGTTCCCTCGTCCTCTGAGTGAGGCTCCTGTGAGAAGCACAGTCCGATCCATATACCACCGGATCGCGGTGATCGCCCTCGTCGCGTTTCCCTGTGCCGTGTACCACATGAGAAGTGGTTCGCCGACGCTAAGGCGCATCCCACGCAGTGGGGCAGCTCCTCAGGTTTCCGCAGATCGTCGGCGTGTCAGTCGCACTGGCCGCGACCATCGTGCTGGCGATCCTGTGGCGCAAAGGCGAAGGCCGCGCGCTGCTGCCGGGGCCGGAGGCCCTCGGCGCGACGCCCGACGGACGGGCGCGCTTTTATGCGCTGGTTCCGCTCATCCTCGGCATTCACATTGGCGTGCCGCTGCTCGTGCTGGGGATCAACGGCCAGTTGTTTTCGCCGAACAACCGCCGGCAGGGCCGTGGGTGTACTGGCTGGGCGTGATGCAGATTGGCATCAGTCTGAGTCTGGTATACGGGGGTCTCGCCCGGTTGGGCGGAGCAGCATTGTGCCTGCTGTGGCTGATCGGCGCGGGCGTAGTCGGGCTGGAGTCGATGCTCGAGAATGCCCACTATCTCGGGTACGGCGTGTTCTTCGTCTGACGGGGCGAGGCCCCTACGCCGTCGACCGGTTGTTATTTCCAGCCCTGAGCCGACGCCGCGGCTGTCGCGCGTCTCGCCATGCCATGCCTGCGGGTAGGGACCGGGCTCGGCCTCGCGATGGTCGCCTTCACCGAGAAGCGCCAACCCTGAGTTGGCGCGGGCATTCCTGCAACAGCATCCGGTGAACTTCACCGCCTGGCTGCAGATCCCGATGTCAGACGATCTCTTCATGCTGTGCGCCGGGAGCGCAGAACTGATGATTGGGCTAAACCTCATCTTCGGCCTCTTCCCCCGCCTCATCGTCGTGGGAGCCTGGGGCCTGATCAGACATGTCGCTGACGGTCTTCAATTGGGTGGAGCTCGTCGGGCATCTCCCGCTCTATGGCGTGATGGCGATGTTGCTGGTGTGGACGCCGGAAGAGGACGAACAGCGGCTGTGGGTCGGCGGTATCCTCAAGAGATGAATGGGCCGGCGCGGGGGCGCGGAGCCAGGGTCAAGTCGTCGCTGAATTGATCACTCGCTGTGTGTCGTTTAGCGTCGATCCCTAACATCATGTCGCTGAGTCGAAGCCGACTACGTTGCCACCACCTTGCGCGACCAGGGACCGGTGCCCTGGTCCGTGAAGCTCCCACCCCTCGTACCCACAGATCGTTGAAGACTTGGAGCTCGGCGCCGGACCCAAAGCGAATCATCAAATCGCCGTAAGGTAGCACCGCCGCCGAGTCGACCAACGACGTGCCCATCAGGGCCTGGAGGCGCGACCTCGCGTCAAGAGGCGCCGGAAGCCCGAACCGATGGCCGTCGTCTCGCCACCCCGAGAGCGACGCGACCTTCTGCAACGACGCGCCAGGCGCAATTCGTGTGGAGCACCACACTGGTCGTGAACGTGAAGATCCCATCGGCGCGTTTCATTGTACGATCGAACGGACTCCAGCGAGCGACCGTTGAAAGGCTCTATCTTTCTACTCATTCTTCTTTTTACACGGCTGTCTTCGCGAGCAGCTGCGTTACTTCTTGAGGGTGAACGACATCTCGATCGCCACGATCAGGTGCGCACCGGGGTCCCATCGAGCGTGCCCGGCTTGAAACGCCATTTCTTCACCGCCTGGCGCGCTTCGTGGTCGAGGCTCTCATCAAGGCCGAGCACGACACGCAGATCCGTCACCTTGCCGTCGATCCCGACGACAGCATCGAGGACGACCAAGCCTTGTATTTGTCTGTCCATCCCTTCGGCGCGAGTAGTTGGGCAAGACTTCTGTCACAAGCTTCGGCAGAGCGACGCGTCCGCACGCGCGCTGGGCCCCGGCACCAAACGGCTCCACTTTGCGTTTCGTCGTGACTTCAAACTGTGACGGGTTTTGGGCGACGATCTGGGGCACGCCCTTGGCGCCCGCCTCCACAAGACCCGTGACGCAGATGTCCTGAAACAGAAAAGTATCCTCGGGCAATGGAGTGAACGCCGCTCGAGCAGTAGCGGGCACGACGACGTGGAAGCGCCGGATTCCAGATTACGGGCGACCGAGGTCAAGGCGGACCTCGCAGCCTTTCCCCTCGACCGCGTAGGTCACCACGCGGCCGCAGATTCTTGACGGCCGACCGACGAGGTGTGTGTCCCATATCCTTCTGGTCGGCGGCGGCCATCAACACAACCCACTGCACCACAGCCAGGGCGAAGCTCAGAAGCATGGTTCCACCCATTTGGTTGTGACCACCGTTCCCGAATATTTGCGGCCAGTCGCATCGGGTGACTGGACGCAAGGCTCCCGGACGACAATCAGGAAGATCCTGTCCCGAGCGGTCCCACTAGCGGGAGTGGTGAGTCAGCTATTATGGCCAATACTACCGCGGAGACCACCGCTACGCTTCCGCGGGTCGTGCTAACCGCGGAACGGCCCTAATCCGGTCAATCGTTCAGGAGCCATATACAGCTTCATCCCCGCGGGCCCGGAGCGCCCGTGGCAGGGAGCGGCGCAAGGAGGACCTGCCGCGAACTGCACTGCCCGCCGGCGCGCCCGGCCGCCACATCGCGCTCGTCGCACCGTTCGCGAACTGCGCCGAAACCGTGCGCTGAACGGCGCCAGACGACGCGGACTCGATTCTGCTCGTCCAGCTCGCCCACCCAGATCGTTCCTGCGGCGTTTCTCAGTGTAACGACTCGAGCTCCTGTGCCATCCCCCAAGATGGTCCACCGATGGGGTGGCCGATCCTGGGAATCGCGAGTCCCAACTGCGGACGGATAGCGCGGATGCCCAGGCTGTGAAACCACACAATTGCCCTGCAGAAGGGCTTTCGTGGCGTCCGGGCGCGGCGGTCTCCGCTTTGCCACTCGTGCCATTGGGAGCTATTCGCTCATGACACTCTGGCAGGACTTTCGGGTCGCCGCGCGCCTTCTGGGAAGGCATCCGGCTTCACGCTGGGTGCGGTCCTCACTTTGTGTCCGCGCGTCGGAGGATCCGCCAGGAGCGAATCTGGGTAATGAATCACCCGAGCGTTCGAGCTCTGAGTCGCTAGGGTCTTGCGTCAGGAGGAGTGACATGCCGCACCGTTCGCTGCTGGTTCTGCTCGTCGCCGCCATCGCCACGCTCAACGTCCTCACCGGGGCCGCCCAGGGCCAGACGCCGGCGCCGCCGCCGCTCACTTATGAGCGGGTCATCACAAGTACCTGGAAGAACCTCCACGACAGGATCCTCGAGATGGCCAAGGACACGGTGTTCCCCGACGACAAGCTGGGATGGAAGCCGCATCCCGATGCGCGATCGGTGCTCGAGGAATTCCGCCAGGTCACGATTGGCCTCGAGTTCAGCTCGGCACAGCTGCGCGGCGAGAAGCTCGACGGCGTCGGGGTCCGCGCGCGCCGGAAGGCCGACGCCGGCAAGCCGAAGACGCGCGCCTCGATGGTCAGCGAGATGGAAGCCGCGATCGCGATCTCGTATCCGCTCGTGGAAAAGTCTCCCACGCCGCTGCTCATCGGCTGGATCCGTGACCAGGCCGAGCATTACGGCAAGCTCGTCTCCAACTACCGCGCCGTCGGCATCGTCCCGCCGATCAGCCGCAAGCCCGCGTCGCAGTAAGCGGTCCTTACGGGATCTGGCGCAACTGCGCGTGCTGAAGTGCGGACCGGCTGGTGTGCGCCATTGGTCGGTGTCGTTCTGCTCGGGCGGCGGTAGGAGTTACTCCTCTGTGGTCGCCAAGTGGCGATCGACCGACGTCGCTCGCCAGATCGGTGTTTATCGCCACGAACGGCTTGGGGGCAACCTGCAACGCGCTTTTCCAGAGCAGGGCGGCCGTGCGATTACGCGTCGGTGAGGCACCTGTGACGCTGGCGATCGGCGCCGCTGCCGAGTGCGGCCTAACGTCAGTCAGGCCGTCATTGACCATTGTCTTTCCTGGAAGTACAGGCGTGTCGTGGCTTCGGCAAATCAATTGCCGCAGTGCACCCGCCGCGCTAGACTGCGACGGTCACAAACCGATCGAGTCATCCGAGTTCGACAGACAGTGTGGTAGGCGGACACCACAGCTGTCGCACGCGAGGTACGCATATGGACTGGGGGAACCAGCCGAGGGCTCAGATCCGGCGTCCTGGTGGCCTGCGCGTCGCGTGGGCGTCGCTTTTCGCGGCGCTGTGTCTGGCGCTCCCGGTTGGCGGCACGGCGCAGGGCACGCGGCCGCGGGCTGCGGCTCCGCTCGACGCGATCCCCGCGATTCTCGACGCGTTTCGGTCGCACCGAGTGGTGTCGTTTCCCGGCGGCCATACCGATGGCAACGAGGTCCAGGCCCTGCTCCGGGCGCTCGTCAAGGACCCGCGCTTCGCGGCCACCGTCAACGACATCGTCGTGGAGTTCGGCAGTTCGCGGTATCAGGACGTCATGGATCGCTATATCCGCGGCGAGGACGTGCCGCAATCGGCGCTCCAGCGGGCGTGGCTTGACGCGGTGCAGGGAGGCAGCGCCCTGGACAACGACAACACCGCGCTGTTCTTCAGCGCCGTTCGCGAGGCGAATGCGACGGTGCCGGCCGAGCGGCGGATCCGCGTCCTGCTCGGCGATCCGCCGATTGATTGGGAGAACATCCGCAGCGGGAGCGACTACCGCAAATGGGTCGTCCAGCGCGACACGTATCCCGCCGACCTCGTCCGGCGGCAGGTCCTGGCGCACAATCGGCGCGCGCTGATCGTATGGGCCAACGGCCACCTCTTGCACCAGGAGATCCTGACCAACTACGACATGACGCACTGGCAGGCGCAGACGATCGTGAGCCTCATCGAGGCCCAGGGCGGCGCACCCGTTTTCACCGTGCGGGCCGAGGGTTCCTTGAGTCAATGGCAGCCGGACGCGGCGTCTTGGAAGCCGATGAGTCTAGCGCTCGTGCGAGGCACGATCCTGGGTGCCGCGGACTTCAGCGAGTTCGAGAACCCGAGTCAGCGTTACCGCATTCGCGGCGACGACGACTTTGTCCCGATTCCGCCCGACCAGTGGGTGAAACGCCCTCTTGAGGACATCGTGGATGCGGTCCTCTACGTCGGCCCTGCGTCGGGCCGCACGTCGGCCGCGATCTCGCGGACCTTGTGTGCTGACCCCGCCTACATCAAGATGCGGCTCGACCGAATCGCCCTGCTCAACATTCCGGAAGCGGATAAAGTCAAACGCGATTGCAACCTGAAGTAACCAGCACAACATCTCGTCGCCCGGGGTAGAAGGGATCGACTGTCTGGAGCGCGAGAGGACAGACGGCAAAACATGCGACAAACGGGACGAACCGTTAAAGAATCGTGAAACCGGAATTACTATACGCTCGATGTGGCCCATAGTGACCCTCCTCACGCTTTACGTTGCCACCGCGGGCAACCTTGGTCTCGAGCAGGCGGGAAGGGCGAACCGCAGCGTTCTCGATGCGATCGTGTTCTACGCGGACCTACCTTCTGAAGTCGCGCAGTTCCCGCGCGACCTTCGCGAGGACCTGCAACGTTACTTTCAGCGCCTTGGTGCCTACCGTCCGCGGCCGCGGCCTCCGCAACTGGGGTCCGAGATGACGATGGTGTATGCCGCGCGGGAAGGGTACGAGAGAAAGCTTGTTGCTGCTTCGACCAGGTCGGGTGTCGAGCAACTCGCGCAGGAGTACGTTGATACTCTGCGGCCGTGTTACGAATCGGAAGGTTTTCACGACTGCCCGGAGCGTGAGGCCATCTTCGCGGAGCGCTACCTGATCGACCATCCGGACACGCCGTTTGCCGGGCTCTTGCGCGTGCTCGCTGCCCATCGATGGCTCTGCGCTGCCGAGGCGTACCGAGTACGAGCAGCAACCGGGCAGCGCCGAGCACGCCCGGCACGAGTATCAAAGGGCGCTGGCCATAGCGGTCAAAGTCGAGTCGCCGTTGATGAGGGTCGCCGCCGACGAGCTGAAGTCGAGCGGCCGCTGCTATCAGTCCGACCCGTTTCTGCGGAAGGTTGCTGGCGTGCCGAGCCGAAGCTCTCGGGATAGATAGAGACAGTCCGCCTTCGCGCTTTGCGCTACGGCGGACAACCTTCGCCTGCATCGAGAGCGAAGGTTGGTGCCGGAGGTCGGAATCGAACCGACACGGGGAGTGAACCCCACGGGATTTTGAGTCCCGCGCGTCTGCCAGTTTCACCACTCCGGCCCAGGGCAGGACTCTGAGTATACCAGCCCGAACCCTTCGGCTCATCTCGGGCTTCTCGAACCCTTGAACGTGCCTCGCGCTGGTGCCGGCGTTGTCCATGAGCCAGTCATCTCACGCCCTGTCGAGTTGATCGTGCCGCTGAAGGATACTTCGACGGGCCCCTTGCTCGCGCACCGCCACGTCACCGCATTGTCAGTCACCTGACCGACCACGGTGAATTCCTGCTCGGTGTCGCCGATGACGCAACTACCGGTGAGCCTATCGCCATCCTGCTTCAGCGTGACGGACGCGCGGGGTGCGCTCTCTCCATCGCTGGTGGTGAGTCTTAGGGACCAGACGCCGGATACATCGGCCCTGGCGACCGAGCCAGCGAGAAGCAGCGCTGTCAGCGAGACGAGGAAGGTCTTCTTCACTCCGAACCTCCTGCGTGTTCCCAAGGCCACGATGGCGAGAGCACTAGATACACCCGAATCAGGACTGCCGGCAACTGCAAGTCAGCAGTCACTAGCGCAGCGTGGTGTTGACAATCGACACCAAGAACCGCTAGTGTCGGATATCGACATCATGGCGCAAGCCCCAGATCTGTTGTCCTCCGGCCGCCGTCAGCTCACCGTTGAAGCGCGCGAATGGGAGCGAATGTCGACCGCGATCGAGCGCGTGATGAGGTGTGCGTAAGCCATGGATCTCCGCGACTGGATACATCGCCTGCGGGCACTCGTCATGCCACGCCGCGTCGAGCGCGATCTGCACGACGAGCTCTCCTTCCACATCGAGCGTGAAACCAAGAAGTTGATCGACGGGGGGATGGAGCCGGCTCGAGCCCGCCACACGGCGACGGCCCGGTTTGGATCGACGACGGTGGCTGCCGATGCCTGCCGCGACGAGCGCGGCACCGCCTTCGTCGACAACACGATCCGGGACGTTCAGTACGCGATGCGCACGTTCAGGCGCGGGCCGCTTGCCGCCCTCACGATCGTCGTCACCGTCGCGATCGGTCTTGGTGTCGTGGCCGTCCTCTTCACGATCCTGAACCGGTTCCTGTTCCGGGTCGACACGGTGCCCGACATCAGCGCGATGTACGGCGTCGAACGGCCGCGGACCGAGGGCGATCGATCGCTCCTGACGCGGCCGCAGTTTGAGGCCCTTCGCAAAGAGACCCGCGTCTTCACCGATGCCTATGCGGCGCTGCACGACATCGACTTGCGCGTTGACGGACAGATGATGGCCGCCACGCTCGTCTCGGGAAATTTCTTCCAGGTCGTCGGCGTCAGGAGCACCCTGGGACGGGCGCTCGCGCCTTCGGATGACGAGCGATCGGGCGGCAACGCGGTGATTGTGCTGAGCGACAAGGGGTGGACCCGCCGCTTCAATCGCGATCCGAACGTGCTGGGACGCACCGTGGTCATCAACGGCCTGCCGTTCGACATCATCGGCGTCATGCCGGAGGGATTCCGTGGCCTCGAAGTGAGCGCGCCCGACTTCTGGGCGCCCTTGTCGCTCCTGGCGCAGTTCCGGCCGGGCGACCGCGGCCAGGAAGACAGCGTCGGACTGGGTGTCGTCGGCCGGCTCAGGCCGGGTGTGACGGTGGAGAGCGCGCGTGCCCAGCTGTCTGCGTGGGAGTCGAACCAACAGGTCCCGGCAGCGGATCGACACACGCTGACCATCGACCTCGTCCCCAGACGCGGCACGCTGCCGCAGCCGATGGAAGCGTTCGCGCTCTTTGTGCCGTTGTTCTTCGCCTTCGGATTGATCCTGCTGATCGGGTGTGCCAACGTCGCGAACCTGTTGCTCGCGCGCGGCGTGGCGCGTCAGCGCGAGATCGGCATTCGACTGTCGCTCGGCGCGTCGCGACGCCGCATCGTGCGGCAGTTGATGACCGAGAGCTTGCTGCTCGCGCTGGTGGCGGCCGCCGGGGGCTACGTGGTGTCGCGCCTCCTGCTCGAAGGAGTCGTCTACTGGGCGATGCGCGTCATGCCGGTGGATCTCGGCGACGTGAATATCAACGTGCCCGCCACGGATTGGCGCGTCGCCATGTTCCTGGTGGTCGCCGCCATTGCCGCCACGGCGTTGTTCGCGCTGATGCCGGCGCTGCAGGCGACACGGATCGAACCGGTGCGGACGCTGCGCGGAGAACTGGTGAAGGATGCGCGGCCCGGCCGCGCCCGCAACGTGCTGATTGGCGTGCAGGTCTTCGCCTCCGCACTGCTCCTCATCTGCGCCGCGATCTTCCTGCGCAGTGCGATCGCGTCGTCGCGATTCGATCCCGGCTTCCGCACGGCCGACACCGTGATGATCGAGCTCGGCAACGAGCCAAAGCGCGCCGCGATGCTGCAGGCGATCGCGGCCGAATCCACCATTACGGCATATGCGGCCGTGCGGCCTGGCATGTTGGACCAGCGCGCGGGCGTTGCCGATACCGGCACCGGCAAGAAGGATGTTCCCTACAAGTTCGTGTCAGGCGCGTACTTCGATGTGATGGGCATTCCGATCGTGCGCGGACGCACATTCACAGCGGCCGAACGAGAGGAGGATGCGGTCGTGATCGTGTCGGAATCAACCGCTCGCATGCTCTGGCCGAATCGCGATGCCGTTGGCGAGACGTTCCGGCTCGAGCCAGACATGCAACGCTCCGACCCAGCCGAAAGATGAAGCGCCGCTGCCGTCGCGCATGGTCACCGTCGTCGGCGTGTCGCGCGATGTCACAGGATTCCGATTCACCGGCGTGAAGGGGCCGATCGTGTTCCTGCCGACCACGCTCGAGGTTCCGAAGACCATGGCCATGGCGCGCGTGAACGGCGATCCCGATCTGGCGCGGCAAACGCTGCTCGATCACCTCACGAGGATCGATCCGAACATGGGCATGATCGTGACGATGCGGACCGTGGCGACACTCGAACGATTCGTCCTGAACATCGCGTTCTGGGTCGCGCTCATTCTCGGATCGCTCGCCTTGTTGTTTACGGTGTCGGGGTTGTTCAGCGTGCTGTCGTACCTCGTCGAGCAGCGCCGGAAGGAAATTGGCGTGCGAATGGCATTGGGCGCCTCGTCGCAGAAGATCACGCAGTTGATGCTGTGGCAAACCGCGAGGCCGGTGATGTACGGATTGGTCGCCGGCGCCGGACTTGCCATGACGCTCGCGACAGCGCTGCTCGCCTCCGAGTTCGGCGCGTACATCTCCGAGATCGTGCGCGTCACAGATCCGATCGCGTATGCCGCAAGCCTGCTCGTGGTCGTGGCTGGTTGCCTGCTGGCGGTCTGGATCCCAGCGACCCGTGCGGCCCGAGTCGACCCAATGCACGCCCTGCGACAGGAATAGGTCGACCATCGAGGCGGACGGTGCCGGTCTGCTCCTGCGGCACCGCAAGGGCGCTACGATGCCGTCAGGAACGAATTGAGGTCGAGCCCCTCGGTCGGTCGCAGCGTCTCGACGACGTGGCGCTCGTACTGGCCGGACAGCAGCCGGCGGCTGGTATCGATCTCGTCCGGCAGCCGCTGCCGGTCGGCGCCGATCAACGCGATCACCGGGTGCAGCGGTTCGCCGTTGGTGGTGCGGACGACGACGCCAATCTCGTCGCGATCGGTGCGCACGACCGAGCCGAGCGGGAAGAAGCTGATGGCGTTCACGAAGGCCTTGACGAGCGCCGTGTTGAGCTTCGTCCCGGCCAGCCGCGCCAGCACGAGGCACGCCTGCTCGGGCATCGCGGGTTCCTGGTACGACCGCGCCCCGGTCATCGCCTCGTAGATGTCGGCGACCGCGACGACCTGGCTGAGGAGGTGCGGCGTCGCGGCCTCGAGATCGGGGTAGCCGGTGCCGTCCACGCCGCGATGGTGCTCGAGCGCCACGGTCGGCGTCAGCGGGCGCAGGCCATCGACTTCGACCAGGATCTCCGCGCCGTAGGTCGTGTGCGCTTCCATCATCCGCCGCTCGCGCTTGTCGAGCGCGCTCGGCTTCTTCAGAATCTCGAGCGGAATCCGGGTCTTGCCGATGTCGTGCAGCAGCGCCGCTTCGGCGAGCGCCGCGGTCGCCGCCTGATCGAACCCGATCTGCTTCCCAATCAGCAGGCTGAGCGTCGCCACGTTGACGGAATGGCAGTAGGTGAGGTTCTCGTAGAGCTTGACCGCCAGAATCTGGCCGAGCGCGGCGTTGCTCGCCGCCACCTTCTGGATCAGGAGGTGGACGATGTCGCGGATGGTCGCGAGGTCGATCCCCCGGCCCGACATCACGTCGTCGAACGTCCGCTCGGTGAGCGCGAGCGACAGCTCGTACGACGGGTCGAGCGTCCCGCCTGGCGCGTCGGGCCACTGCACCGTCTTCCACCGCGTGTCGAGCGCCACCAGCCGGCCGAGGCTGATGTGCCGAATCTCGCGCGCCGCGAGCTGGACGTCGATGGGCTCCCCGGTGGGGGCTTCCTTGAGCTGCCAGAGGAATTCCGAGAGCGCCAGGAGCTCCGACCGCGCCACGCCCGGGCCGATGTGGATGCTGTCGATGCCGAGGTCGGTCAGCTCGCGGAGGATCTGGGACTGCGTCTCGCTGTCCTGACGGAAGGGAACACCGTCGAGGTGGGCCGACCCATGGATCACGTCGATGCGCAGCGCCGTCGCCGTGCGGATGTGCCGCTGCACGCTGTCGTCGAGCTCGGCGAGCTTCTGCTCGATGGCCGGATGTCCGGCGGGGTAGAGCCCGGTCAAACGGCGCAGGCTGACGAGTCCCTTGAGCAGGGCGACCGGATCGACGCCGGTGCGCGTCGGCCGGCTCGGGCTTCTTCGCATCAGATCTCGGGCTACGCGGTTGGCCGGGCGGCGTGGTCTTCATTGGTTCAGCAAGGTCCTGGCCTGTCGCGCGACGCGGACGAGGGCCGGGCTCCAGAAGCGATAGCGGAGCGGTACGAGCGTCTGCAGAATCGGCGCGAGGTTGGCCGCGCCCCCCTGCACCGCGCGCTCGAGCAGCCGGCCGGCGGCCTGCGGTTGCCGGACGACGAACTCGCGCCGTCCGAGCAGGTCGCGGATCTGGCGATCGGATTCAGTCTTGGGAAAGTGCCAGAGCGTTTCCTCGGCCGCCTTGCCGACCCAGTCCCGGTTGGCGAGCACCTGGGCGCCGACAAGCGCGGCCGCGCGCGGGGTACCGATCCGGGCCAGGCTGCGCAGCGCTTCGCGCACGGTCTGCTCGTCACGGCTGTCGAGGAGTTTTCCGAGCGGCACTTCGTAGCCGTGCCCGGCAAAGCCGAGGACCCGCGCGATCGTCCGCAGGAGGAGCTCGGGCGTGCCGGTTGCGCCGAGCGCCGCGACGAGCGACGGGGCGACGAGGACCGCGTGATCGCAGAGCAGCTGCACCGCGCCGCGGCTGTCCTTGGCGTCGGTCGTCTGCGACCGCACGGCGTCGAGGAGTGCCGGCCCGGCCGCCGGTCCGATGGCGGCGATGATCGCGCCCGCGGCTTCGCGCCCTTCAGGGCTGCGCCCGGCGAGCTCGACGAGGCGCCCGGCGCGATACACCGTGCAGAACGCGGCCAGGTTGGCGGCGATGACTTCCGCGACGTCGGGCCGGGATTCGAGGCAGGTTGCCGACAGCGCGCGCAGCCGCGACAGCCAGTCCGCCATCTCTCGCCAGCGCTGCTCGCCCTCGAGCGCTTCGAGCAGGTACGTGGATCGATCGACGAAGCGCTGCACCTGTTCCGGATTCGGTTCGAGCCGGACCAGGCGGAGCAGGCACTCGAGCTGGACGAGGAGCACGTCGCTCGCACCGATCGTGTCGCGGATGCCGTCGAGCGTCGCCAGCGTCGGCGGATCGAGCGCCAGGTCGAAGGACGAGAACTCGGCGAAGCTGCGCGCCTTCTCGCGGTCGATGCGCGTCAGCTTCTTGGCGTGGGCGTCGAGGCCGGTGTCCTGCGGCGTCGAGCCCGTGCGCGCGTCGACCTTGGACTGCACGAGCGGCAGCAGCGCCGCCTGCCGCTCGGCTGGGAGGTCGAGGCGCGCGAGCGCGGTCGTGACCACTTCCGGTGCGGCGGTTTCGAGATCGAGCAGCAGGCAGAGCGATTCCGCGAGATCGATGTCGGGAAAGTCCTTGAGCACCGTGCCGTCGATCTTGCCGTCGAGGAGGCCGGGCAGGATGGTCTTGCGCAGCAGCGTCTGGCGCGTCTCCGGCTGGAGGTCGAGGACGGCGCGCGCCAGCTTCCCGAACATGACCCGCGAGACGCGCGGATCGAGCGCCGCGAAGAGCGTCGCGACGTCGCTGAACTTCCGGCTCAGCGCATCGTCGCCGACCTCGGCGTCCGAGACGTCGTCCTCGGTCAGCCGCAGCAGCATGCCGGCGAGCGTCGCGGGATCCTGAGCGAGGAGCGCCAGGTCGACGAGCGAGACCTGCTCGAAGCGGGCAGTGGGGTCGACGCGGACCCAGCCCTTGTCTGGCGGATAGAGATGATCGATCGGCCCGCCGGAGGCGAGGAGCTCGGCACGGCGGGCGCGTTGTTGCTCGATGAGGCCGGCGATCGGCGCCGACGGCGCGCTGATCTCGAGCACCTGCGGCCGGTAAGCGGCGCGCAGGCCGATCCGGCTGACGCCGTGCTCCTCGAGGAGATCGATCAGGCTGAGGTGAAGCCCGTGCCGGGTGTCGCACTGGATGAGATCGAAGCAGAACCGCCCCAGCTCACGGCCGGAAGCACTGCGTTCGATCGTTACCTGGGCGATGGAGGCGGCGTGGAGCCGGCGCGCGAGCTCCTGCTCGACGATGGTGCCGCTGCCGACGCCCACCTCGTCGACGATGAGCTCGCGCGGCATGACGCGGAACACCAGCTGCTCGCGGCCGTCGAGTGCGACCAGCGCCCGCTGACAGGCCTCAACGGCCGTCTGGCAGATCTGGCTGGTCGGCGGATAGGTGTGGAACTGCTGAATCGCGCGCGCCAGGAGCAGGAGGAACTCGTCAACCGCGGCGTGGTCGGCTGGGCGAGCCGGCGCGCGCGCCGGCTGGACGCGAGCAGGCGCAGCTGGACGGCCGCCGTCCAGACTTGTGGGTCGGCCATCAGAAGTGTAATCGCCTGCGCGTGCGTGGACAGCCACGGGTAATCGGTCTCGGTAGTCGATACCCAACGGATGGAGCGACTTAGCGTCGCTGCCTGAACGGCGAGAGCGGCAGCCGTGCGCGGCTGCCGCTCACCCGTGTGCCTGGAAAATGGCAAGAACCGCGCCGGGGAGGTCAGGACTAGGGGCTCTTGCGCGTGATGATCGGGGGCACGGTCACGGCGCGAACGAACAGATCGAAGTCGTCGCCACGGTCGCTCGCATCGATGGGGTGGCGCGAGGAAAAGGCGATGACCTGACCGCTCCCATCGATTGCCGGGCCCGCGCTCGGCTCCATCCAGCCGCCAAGCTCGTCTTCGCTCAGCCGGACGAGGGCACGGCGGGCGGAATCGAACACGAACACGTCCCACAGGAGATTGATGTCCTCGGCGTTTGCGCTCCCGGTGGTTCGCGGCTCGGCGTTCGCGGTTGCGCCCGAGCCGCAGCCCCCGCGCCCGGTGCACACGAGGTTGGACGCATCCGACTGAAAGACCACGAACCGGCCGTCGCCGGAGATCACCGGTCCAGTGCTCTCGCCGCCGGCTGACGATCCGTCGGCGCCGCGGCTGACCCAGGTGAGGGCATCGGTGTCGCGATCGTAGAGCAGGACATCGGCCCCCCGGTTGCCGTCGTCGTCGAGCAGGTTCGACGCATCCGACGCAAAGGCAACGTATCGCCCGTCGGCGCTGATGGACGGCAGCGAGCTGTCTCCATTGGGCAGACCTCGATTTGACGCGCGTGTGACGCGCGTGGTCCGGCCGCCGATCGCGTCGCGGATGTAAACCTGCCGCACCACGCGCTCGCGGCTCGGCTCGGATCGCGAGGAAGGCTCATCGAGCGGCGCCGTCGAGGCGAATGCCAGCCACCGTCCGTCCGCGCTCAGGCTCGGCAGGATGCTGTTGCCGTGACCGGGTTGAACTCCGGCTGACGTGACGCTCACGCGGCTGACGGTGCCGCCGGGCAGTCGGACGAGGTAGATGTCTTCGAGCTTGCCGTTGACGTCCGGGCCTGCGGTCAGCGTCGTCGCGGCCGACGAGAACGCCACCACGCGGCCGTCGTCGCTGATGTCGGGGCTCCGGCTCCAGGCATACGGATCGCCTTCTGCGGTCGCCGTCAGCACGCGTGAGGTGCCGGCGACTCGATCGTGCAGGACGATGTCGGTGCGCGGCGAGGCGGCGTCGCTTCGGCCGACCCGTACCTCGAAGACGACGTAACGACCGTCGCCGCTGATGCGCGGCGCGGTGTGCTCGGAGTCATCGTCGGCCGTGGCGCTCTCGAGCGTGACGCGGCCGGAGCCGCGATCGAGCACGTAGATGTCCGCGCGGTCGTCGGTGTCGGCCGGCACGAGCCGGGCGAGGGACTCGAAGGCCACCGAGCGCCCGTCGGCGCTGACGTCGGCACTGCGCGGCGCGCGCGCCGACCGAAAGCGATCGCGCTGCGCGACCGTGACGGTCTCGGGCGTGGTCGCGAGCCACCAACTGCCGGCGGTGGCGGCCCCGAGGACGATCGATCGCCAGCCGGTCACGGCGGCGTGCTCACGGCTCGTTCCCCGCCAGCTCGCGCGCGACCCGCAGCCCGGTGGCAATCGCCCGCGTCGTTTCGTAGGCGTCGAGATCCCAGAGGTGTCTCACCCCGCTCGCCGGCAGTCGCGACTTCGCCCGCAGGTCGACGCCATCGAGCTGCTCGATGATGTGTTCGATCTCGTGCGCGATGAGCTCGGCGGTCCGGTGCGACATGCCGACCCGGACGAAGGCTTCGATCTTTCCGAGGCCCCGAGTCTGGATCGAGGTCAACGCGCCGGCCCGCGTGCCGGCCGGCAGGTCGCTGCGGACGAGCACGGTCAAGTTCGTAGCGGCGGCGAGGCGCGCGCACTGGCGGCGGAAGGTCGGTGAGCGCGCGAGCATCTCGACGATGAGCGGCTGATGGACGGAGCCGACGATCAGATTGGGCGCGCGCTCGACGTCGTCGAAGGTGGCGCTCCGTGCGGCCACGTAGACGCGCGCCGCGACTTGTGACGAACGAAGCGGCTCTCGCTCTTGCGGCGTGTCCGCTTGCGCGAATCCAGATACGTGGCGGACACCACAGACACTCATCAGTGCCACGAGCGCCATCGATCGAAGGAATGTGTTCATTTGCGCACGCTCACTACATCGCGAGAGCAATCCGAAAGTCGTGATTGCCCAATTGGACGGTGCGGAGGGCGCAATGGTTCACCCATCGAGAGACGATGGGACGAGCGGCGGCGAGTGGCAACGAATACGTCGCGATCATGCAGCGGCCTTTGAAGTAAGGGGCGCGGCGATCGGCGCGCCGCTGACCCTCAGGTGCGGTCGGCGATCGTGATGCGAAGATCGGTGCGCTCGACGCCGCGAAGGATGCTGAGCGTGACCGTCGCGCCGATGCGCTCCTCGGTCAGCAGCTTGTGCAGGTCGTCGAGGCTGGTGACGGCGTGGGCGTCGAGTGCCACGATGATGTCGCCGTCGCGGAGGCCGGCGGCGCGGCCGGGGCCGTCGGCTTCGACCGAGATCACCAGGACCCCTGACGCCTGCGCGAGGTGATGGAAGCGCGACACGCGGCGGAGGAGCGGGACGTCCTGGCCGGCGACGCCGAGATAGCCCCGCCGGACGCGGCCGTCGCGGAGCAGCGCCGGGAGGATGGCGTGGACCGTGTTGATCGGGACCGCGAAGCTCAGTCCCTGGCCGCCGGCGATGATGGCGGTGTTGACGCCGACGACCGCGCCGGTGCTCGTGACCAGGGGGCCGCCGGAGTTGCCCGGATTGAGCGCCGCGTCGGTCTGGATCACGTGCTCGATCAAGCGTCCCGTGCGCGCGCGCAGCGACCGGCCGAGCGCGCTCACGACGCCGCTCGTGACCGTGTGCTGGAAGCCGTAGGGGTTGCCGATGGCGATCGCCAGCTGGCCCGGCCGCAGCGCCTGCGAGTCTCCGAACTCGACCGCCGTCAGGTCCGACGCCGTGATCCGGATGACGGCCACGTCCGTGTCCCGGTCCTGGCCGATGAGGTCCGCCGGGCACTCGCGGCCGTCGGGCAGCGTGACGTCGATCGTCGCCGCGCCGTCGACGACGTGGCTGTTGGTCAGGATGAGGCCGTCGGTCGCGAACACGAACCCCGATCCGCTGCCGGTCTGCGCGCGCGTGCGCTTCTGGCTGCCTGGGGCGCTGACGTTGATGCTGACGACGGCCGGCGCGACGCGATCGACGGCATGAATGACCGCGCGCGAGTAGGCGTCGAGAAGCTCGTGGTCGGGGGTCTGGAGTCGGCTGGCGGGGAGTCCCATGGTTCCTACCCAGTAGGACGCGCGGGGGTCGGGGTGGGATTCAGGAGGACGTCCTCTACACCTCGGTCGTCAGGAGCTCGTCGTGCACGCGGGCGCGCTCGCGATCGATCTGCTCGGGGGTGGCGCCCAGCCGGGCCAGGATCGTCTCGGTGAACGCCAACGCCACCTCGCCCTCGCCTGAGTACACAACCGCGGCCCCGGCCTGCTTGAGGGTGACGAGCTCGCGGATATAGGCCGTGCGCGCGAGGATGAGGATCGACGGATTCAGCTCGCGGGCCATGGTGATCACCTCCCGGGCCGCCGCCAGTCCGGCCACGCTCAGGATGATCGCCCCCGCCGTTGGCACGCCCGCGTTCACCAGTGTGTCCCGGTGTCCGGCGTCGCCGTAGATGGCTGGCAGACCCTCCTCGCGCAGTGCGCGCACCGTGTCGAGGTTGAGGTCGACGATGGTGGGCGTGACGTCGTTCTGGCGCAGGAGGCGGGCGACGGTTCTGCCGACGGGGCCGTAGCCGATGACGACCGCGCGATGCCGCGGGTCGCGCTCGGCGGCGGTCGGCGGAACGGCCACACCGGCGAGCGTCTCGGCCGCTGACCGTCGCTGCGGCACCCACCGTTCGAGCGGTGCGACCGCGCGGTAGAGGAGGGGGTTGACGGCAATTGACACCATCGCGGTCGCGATGAGCGTGTTCCTCACATCGTCGCTGACCAGCCCGAGTTGCGTCCCGACAGCCGCGACGATGAACGAGAACTCGCCGATTTGCGCCAGGGCGACGGCGATCCGAAGCGCGACGCCCGCCGGGTAGCCCCAGAGGAGGACGAGCACCAACGCCACCAGGGGCTTGCCGATGAGCACGACCGCGAGTGCCGAGAGGATGAGGACCGGCGCGTTCATCACGAAGCCGGGATCGAGCAGCATGCCGACCGAGACGAAGAAGAGCACGGCGAACGCATCGCGCATCGGCAACGCCTCGGACGCCGCGCGGACGCTGAACTCCGACCGTCCGACGACCAGGCCGGCGAGAAACGCGCCGAGCGCCATCGACACGCCGAAGAACTGCGCCGAGGCGACCGAGATGCCGAGCGCGAGGGCGAGGACGGTCAGAGTGAAGAGCTCGCGCGAGCGCGTCGCCGCGATTTTCGTCAGGATCCAGGGGACGACGCGTCTGCCGGCGACGAGGATGAGGGCCGTCAGCACGGCGACCTTGACCATGGCGAGCGCCAGCGACACCGTCAGGCTCGAGCTCTCCGCACCGCGCGCGAAGATGGCCGGCATCATCACGAGCACCAGCACGGTCAGCAGGTCCTCGACCACCAGCCACCCGACGGCGATGTGTCCCGCCGGCGTGTGGAGGTCGCGATTGTCCGACAGGACCCGGATGAGCACGACCGTGCTCGCGACCGACAACCCGATGCCAAACACAAGGCCGGCAGTGCCCGTCCAGCCAAAGGCATGGGCCGACCAGCAAGCCCAGGCCCGTGGCGACCGCGCTCTGCGCGATCGCGCCGGGGACCGCCACGCGCCAGACCGCGACCAGCTCTTCGATGTGGAACTGCATGCCGACGCCGAACATCAGCAGGATGATGCCGACCTCGGCCAGCTGCTCCGCCATGTGGCGGTCGGCCACGAAGCCTGGAGTGTAGGGGCCGACGAGGAGCCCGGCGACGAGATAGCCGACGATAGGGGAGAGGCCGATGCGATGGGTGGCGAAGCCGAAGACCAACGCCGCGCCGAGGCCGCCGGCCAGCGTCAGGATCGAGATCGAGCGAGTGCATCCCTCGATCATATGTTCTGGGAAGGTTCAGGGATCACGGTTCAGGGTTCAGGGTTCAGCGCGCAGAAGGCTGAACCTGACGCTGAATCTGAACCCCGTGAACCCTGAACCGTGAACCGTGAACCAAGATGCCCTACCACGCAATCCCGTAATCTTCCCCGTGATTGCTGGACCCGCCCCACATCGAGCCGTTCTTCCAGTCGAAGAAGATCGCGTTCGTCGGGCCCGAGGTCAGCCGCTGGAAGTCGAGGCGATAGCCCATCCCTTGGAGCTCCTCGCGCACCCACGCGGGGATGGCCTCGTTGAGCGTGATGCGTCCGGGCTCCGAGCGATGGTCGTCGAACGAGCTGCGCATCTGGTAGCTGTTGAAGTTGGCGGCCTCGACGGCTTGCTGCACGGTCATGCCGAACTCGACGACGTTGAGGAAGAACTGGAGGAGGTTCTGATCCTGACCGTCGCCGCCCTGGACGGCGAAGCTCAGGTACGGCCGGCCGTCCTTGAGCGCCAGGCTCGGCGTCAGCGTCACGCGCGGGCGCTGGCCCGGCGCGAGGACGTTGAACGGGCCCTCGGACCGGTCGAGGACGAAGCTCTGCATGCGCTGGCTCATGCCCATGCCCGTGCGGCCGGCGATGGCGGCAGGGATCCAGCCGCCGCTCGGCGTGACCGACACGACCCATCCTTCTTTGTCAGCGGTCTGAATCGACGTGGTGCCGGCGGTGAAGCCTTCGTCGAACGAACGGTTGCCGGCCTGGTTCTGCGGCCGCTGCTCGGTTGAGGGCGTGCCCCATTTGTGCAGCAGGTCGGAGAACGGGTTGGTGCCGCCCTGAAACGGGTAAGGGTCGCCCGGCTTGACGCCGGCGTCGTTTTTCGCCCAGTCGATCTGCTTCGCCCGCGCCCTGGCGTACTCCTTCGAGAGGAGGCCCTTCACGGGTTCCTCGGGCGCGACGTAGGTGTCGCCGTAGTAGAAGTCGCGATCGGCGAAGGCGAGGTTCATCGCCTGATAGAGCGCGTGAATGTACTTCGCGCTGTTGTAGCCCATCGCCTTGACGTCAACGGTTTCGAGGATGTTCAACGTCTGCAGGAGCGCCGGTCCCTGGGTCCAGGCGTTCAGCTTGTAGACCTGGACGCCCTTGTAGTCGGTGACGACCGGCTCTTCGACGTGCACCTTCCAGCGGTCGAGATCCTCCATCGTATGCAGCCCGCCGAGCTCGCGGGAACCGCGGACGAACTCCTGCGCGATGTCGCCGCGGTAGAACCGGTTGTAGGCGGCGTAGATGGCATCCTTGCGGTTCTTGCCGGCGGCGAGTGCCTGCCGCTCGGCGTCCACGAGCTTGCGTAACGTGGCGGCGAGGTCGGTCTGCTTGAAGATTTCGCCCGCGCGCGGCGCCTCGCGGGCCTCACCCGCGTGCGGGAGGAACACGGTCTTCGAGTACAGACCATTTCTTGATTTCGTCCTTCTGGCGCTCGATGGCATCGGCTGCCTGGGCCTCGATGGGGTAGCCGTCGGCCATTTCAATCGCGGGGGCGAGGACGTCGCCGAGGCTGAGGGTGCCAAATTCGGCGAGCATCACCAGCAGACCGCCAGGCGTTCCCGGGGTGACCGCGGCGAGCGGACCGAACTCGGGCGGGTACTTCATCCCCTTCTGGCGATAGAACTCCGGGGTGGCGCCGGTCGGCGCGACGCCGAGGGCGTTGATGCCCACGACTTTCTTCGTCTTCGGGTTGTAGATGAGCGCCTGCGTCTCGCCACCCCACCCCAGGGTGTCCCACATCGTGGCGACGGCGCCGAGCATGGCGCACGCCGCATCGACGGCGTTGCCGCCCTTCTGGAAGATCATCGCTCCGGCGGTCGCGCCGAGCGGCTTGCCGGTGATGGCGACCCAGTGCCGGCCGTGCAGCGGGGGTTTGACGGTGCGCTGGGCGGTTGGCGCCAACTCGGTCACGAGCAGCGCGGCGATCGTCAACAGCAGGACTCGACGCATGGCAGGCCTCCGAAGAGCCGGGAATCTACTCGAGCATCTCGATCTCGCGCCGCTCCTCGGCCGCGGGGCGGAGGTGCGGGTGGCGGTCGAGGAATCGGGCGCAGGCGTTCCACCGTAACCGCGCATCGTCGTTGCCCGACGGGCGCAGCCATTCGGCGCGTTCGAAATGCTTCATCGCTTCGACGATCCAGTCGTGCGCCCCGACGCTCGAGCCGGCGCCGCCGTGCGCGAGCTGCGCTTTGGCGCGCCGCTCGGCGATGATCCCGGCGTAGTACGCCTTGTCGTATTCGCTTTCGAGCGCCGCCAGGACCTCGCGCGCCCGCTGGTGGGCGTCGGATGCGGCGCCGAACTGATCCGTGAGGGCCAGGAGCAGCGTGATGAGCGCGGACTGATTGTGGGCGTCGACCGCGAGGATGTCGAGGCAGATGCTCTCGGCTTCGCCAGGTTCGTTGAGGAAGCGGTACCGCTCGGCCTTCGCCAGGGCGGCGTCGACGGTGTCACGAGAGAGCGGCTTGAGTTCGCGCATCCGTGGGTCTCCTTCCTCCCGCCGACACTATATCCGCATCCGCGGCGGCCGGAAAGCGCGCCGCCGGTGGTGACCCCGGGGGCGAAGGCGTCATAATGGGTGCCATCTCCGTGTTCCCCGCGTTGCAGCATCGGAACTTCCGCCTTCTCTGGCTGGGGCTCCTCGTTTCGTTCTCCGGCAACTTCATGCAGACGGCCGCGATTCTGTGGCACGTCTCGCTGCTCGCCCCTGACGACCACCGCGCGCTGGCGCTCGGTCTGGTCGGCCTCGTCCGCGTGGTGCCGGTCATCGGATTCTCGCTCCTCAGCGGCGTCGCGGCCGATGCGCTCGACCGGCGGCGCCTGATGCTCGTCACGCAGTCGACGATGGCCCTCCTCGCCGTCGTCCTGGCGACGATGACGTTCCGGGGGCTCTCGAGCCTGTGGCCCATCTACGTGCTGGCGGCGTGCAGCTCGGCGGCGGGCGCGTTCGATCTGCCCGCGCGGCAGTCGCTCGTGCCCAACCTCGTGCCGCGCGAGCACCTGCCGAACGCGATCACGCTCAACACGATCATGGTGCAGATCGCCTCGGTGGCCGGGCCCGCGCTCGGCGGCGTCGTCATCGCGACCGGCGGCGTCGCGTGGGTATATGCCTTGAACGCGGCGTCGTTCCTGATGGTCATCGGCGCGCTGCTGCTGATGCGGATGCCGAAGGCCGACGCGGCGGCGGGGGAGACGGCGGGCATCCGCGGCAACTTCACCGTCGCGGCGGCGCTCGAGGGGCTGCGGTTCGTGTTTCGCGCTCCGCTCATCCGCTCGACGATGCTGCTCGACTTCTTCGCGACGTTCTTTTCGTCGGCGACGGCGCTCCTGCCGATCTTTGCCCAGGACGTCCTGCACGTCGGCGCGCAGGGTTACGGGTGGCTGTATGCCGCACCCGCGGTCGGCGCGGTCGTGGCGAGCGCGCTGATGATTCGCGGCGTCGATTGGATCGAACGTCGTGGCGTCGTGCTGCTCGTCAGCATCGCGGTCTATGGCGCGGCGACCGTCGCCTTCGGGGTGTCGCGGGCGTTCTGGCTGACGTTCGCGTGTCTGGCCGCCACCGGCGCGGCGGACACGGTGAGCATGGTGTTCCGGAACCTGATTCGCCAGATCGAAACGCCGGACCGGCTGCGCGGCCGCATGGTCGGCGTGAACATGGTGTTCTTCATGGGCGGCCCGCAGCTCGGGGAGCTCGAGGCCGGTCTCGTGGCCAACGCCATGGGCCCGACGGTCGCGGTCGTGACCGGCGGCATCGGCTGCCTCGTCGCAACGGCCTGGGTCGCCGCACGAACGCCGGCGCTGCGCGCGTACCGGCGCACCGCGCCGGCGAAAGCCGTCGACGAGCTCGTGGTGTGAATCGAAAGCAAGACAAGGGTTGAACACGAGGTCAAGAGGCCAGGAGCAATCAGCGGCTCGGAAACAAACATTGAACAGGAGGTCAGGAGTTCAGGAGCAATCGGGCCTGCAACGAAACAGCACGAGGTCACGAGGTATCAGGGTGGAAGACAGAGAACAGGATCAGGTCGAGCACTGAAAAAAGATTCTCTTGCTCTCCTGTCCTCCTGTTCAAGGTTTGTCGGCCTTGCAACACTATTCGACGTTAAGCGCTCTGCAAAGAAATTCTCCTGCCCTCCTCATCTCCTGTTCAAGGGTTTGTTCAGCAGCTGTATTGTGCGCGCGCATCGATTCACGTTTATAATCTCGCCACGCTGTGGGCACACTGAATGTCGTCGTCCTCTACGATCGGTGGGAGGAGCCGGAGGAGTCTGGCTCTGGTGCCGCCGACAAGGCGCCGCTGACGCGCACGCTCGACAAGAAAGAAGTCGAGGACGAAGTCGCCGACGCGCTTGGCAAGCTGGGACACGTGGCAACGCTCCATTGCCTCGATGGCTCGACCAAGTCTCTGCATGCGCTCGCGCGCATGGAATGCGATCTCGTTTTCAACCTCGCCGAGTCGTTCGCCGGTAACGACACCGCCGACTACGCCATCGCCGCCTACCTCGAGCTCGTCGACAAGCGCATTACCGGCGCCGGATCCCATGGGCTTCTCTACGCCCAGGACAAAGCGGTCGCGAAGAAGATCCTCGAGTTCCACGGCCTGCACACGCCCGTCTTCGCGCGGTCGTTTCGCGGCCGGCTCGACTTCTCGCACGACCTCGAGTTCCCGGTCATCGTCAAGCCCGCGCGCGAGGATGGGTCGATCGGCATCGAGTTCAACGCCGTCGTCTCGTCGATCCGCGAGCTCATGGAGCGCATCGACTGGCTGCACGCGAACTTCGATTCTCCGGTGCTCATCGAGGAGTACGTCGAGGGGCGCGAGATGTACGTCGGCGTGCTCGGTAACGACAATCCGGTGGCCCTTCCCGTGGTCGAGCTCGACCTGTCCAAGCTGCCGGAGGGGACGCCGCGGATCGCCGGTGCAGAAGTGAAGTGGGGGAAGGGGACGGCCGCCTACAGGGACACCAAGTCGGCGATTGCCGAGGATCTCCCGGAGGATACCGCCACGCTCCTCCAGACCACCGCCGTCGCCGTCTTCCAGGCGCTCGAGCTCCGCGACTACGCCCGCATCGACATGCGCCTGCGCCCCGACGGCAGGGTGGCGGTCATCGAAGCCAATCCCAACCCGTGGCTGGCGTCAAAGGCTGAGTTCGCCATGGCGGCCAGGAAGTCCGGCCGCAACTACACGCAGCTCGTCGGGGAAATCGCCGAGCTCGCGCTCGCCAGATACGGCATGTCCTAGGTCAGAATCCTAGTCTCTCGCTTCGTCTGGGTCGTAGATGCGTACTGCCGGCCTGCTCTTTAGTTCGAGGTGCGCCGGCCAGTTCAGCTGGCCCAGCCGACTGGCGGCGCCGAACCTCCCTCGGAAGTCTGCCTCCTCGGACTCCTCCAAAACGAAATATGGCTTGAGCCCCAGTGCTTTTAGCGTACCGATCGACCGGTCGAGCCACGCCGGATCGAGATAGTTCCATCGCAACGTCAATCGTCCGGAGTAGTAGCGGAGGCTGCCGCTCTGCTGCATGCTGAACAGCACTGCGTTCGGCGCGAGTGTAGTCATCACTAGATGCCCGGTATCGGCGTATCGACGTTCGAACTTCCAGGAGTCGAACGTTTCGTACGCGCGGGCGTAGTCGATCCGCCACAACAAGACGGGTGTGAGCACGGCAACGGTGATGGGCAGCCGCCACTCCATGGCGACACCCTTCAGCAGTTTGCAGAAGGAAACGGCTGCCAGTGCGAGCAGACACGGAAACGCGGTCAACAGGAACCGCAGATACCACCACTCCTCGAAAGGCCGATAGAAAAGATAGCAAAGCCAGATCGCCGCGGCACAAAGCGCCGTGAACAGAACGAGCCGGAGGTGGAGTCCGTGGCGGCGCCAGAGGACGGGCGCGGCGGCCGCCAGGCAGACGAACGGTGTCTCCGACCTCACGAGCCAGATTGGATAACGCGCGAGATTCGGGGCAAGGTTTTCGAGCGCGAAGAGCTCGCCGGCAGAGCCATACCCAGACTGAAACGGCGATCCGTACAGAGCCGTGTGAATCGCTGCCACGCCGAGCACGCCCGGGAGGATGCCGGCCGCATATGCGACCGTGTGGAGGATCCGCTGACGGGCAGTGACGGCGCGGCTCGCCTCAGAGGCATCCTTCCACAACGCAACCACAACGAATACGGCCGCAATCGGCGCCGTGTTCGGACGGGTCAGGATCGCCAATGAGCTGGCAAGTCCGGCAAGGAGCCAGCGCCCGAGCCGGTTCGGCAACGCCAGCACCAGCGCCGCGATCCAGAAAGCCGCGACGACGACGTCGCTCATTGGCGCCACCAACTGGAAAAGAAACGCAGGGCTCGTTGCCATGAGCGCAGCGGTCAGGAGGCCAGCGGCCGACCCGCCAAGAGCTCGCCCGAGGAGGAAAGAAAGGGCCACCAGTGCTGCACCCGCCAACGGCACGACCCAAAACACCCCGTCTGAATGAATCAGCGAAAGGATCGCCATCAGCATCGGGAGGCCGGGCGCATAGATCGGCACGATTGCGCCGCCTGCCGCCGAAGGCGTGTAGCCGAGCGGTGTGAACGTCCAATCAGCCTCTGGCCAGGGGACCTTCGCGGCGATCGGCTGAGAGACGATAAGGTTGCCGTCGAGCCACAGCCTCGACTGGCTGACGTAGCCGTACGAATCCGCCCCGCCCGCGACCTTCGTGCCCCAGACGAGGCCCACGCATAGCACGGCAACAGACAAGACGAATGCGATCGCCGGGGACCAGCGGTCGAAATCGACGCCGCTCCCGATCGCGGCCAGATCGCGACGGACCGCCGCGCGGCCGTTGCGCCACCACGCCGCGCCGACGATCAGCACCGCTACTGCAAAGGGACGCAGTGGTTCGCGCGACGACAGGCGCCAGCCGTGCCACTCGATGAAGACGCCGCCGAAGACGGCGACGGAAACGGCCCAGATGACGAGGAGGGCCGCCAGGAGAATCCAGGCGCGGCGCATTTTCACGGCCTGATTTTTCCGTCCGCTTTCCAAAAGTAGAGCGTCACCTCGTCGCCTCTGGCGCTGACGAACTGATCGATTTTGTCGGCCGGCCAGGTGGGGCCCATGCTGAAGGCGTGGGACACGATCCGGGCGCCCGGGCGAAGTTGCCGGGTCAGCAGGGGACGCAGGGCGGCGTTGCCCGACCCAAGCATGTAGAGGGTCACGATCGTTGCGGGCGAGACATCGGCGGCCAGTGCGTCCCCCAGGCGAAACTCCACCAAATGCTCGACTCCGGCAGCCGCGGCGTTCTGCCGTGACTCCTGGATCCGCCGGGGATCGATGTCGATGCCGACCCCGCGGGCGCCGAAGGTTTTCGCGGCCGCAATGGGGATGCGGCCGTCGCCGCAGCCTAGGTCGAAGACGATGTCCTCCTTGGTGGTCCCAGCCAGGACGAGCATACGGGCGACGACATCCTCGGGGGTGGGGACGTAGGGCGCCAGGCTCTGGCCGGATGGCGCTTGGGCCGTTCCTGACGAGGGGAGCACGACGACCGGTCCACCGACGAAGAGAAGGAGGGCGAGCGCTACTAAAGACCGCAGCATGTCACGATCATACGCTCCGGGGACGTGGTGGCTTTCGGCTGTCCGACCGCAAACCATTCCCGGATATGGGCTTTAAGAGAGTGCGCGGCGGGTGTCGGCCGGGGGCCGAAGCTCATGCACACGGAAGCGCAAAAATCGTCAAAAATGGCCGATTTTAGGCCGTTTTCGGTTGCGACCGGTCAGGTGATCAGCTATACTGAAGGGACTGCTCGTAGCTCTCAGGCGGCTCGCACACCTAACCTACTACACCTACTCTGTGGGGGACATGTGACATTTCAGGTTGGTGACAAGGTCATTTACCCAAATCATGGACTCGGCGTCGTGCAAGGCATCGAGACGAAGACAATCCTCGGCACCACCTGCGGTTTTTATCACCTTCGAATGGTCGCGAACGAGACCACCGTTCTCGTGCCGGTCGATAACGTCGATGGCGTCGGCCTTCGGCGGGCGATCGAGGACCAGGAAATCGAGCGGCTCTTCTCGCTGCTCGGCGATGGCAAGATCGACAACCATCAGAACTGGAAGGGGCGCTTCAAGGACAACTCCGACCGGATGCGGACGGGGTCGATCTACGACGTCGTCGAAGTCCTGAAGAGCCTGACGTTCCTCGCGCGCTCGAAGAATCTCTCGTTCCGCGAGAAGCGCATGCTCGACCGCGCGAAGTTCCTCGTCGTCTCGGAGATCTCGGAAGTGTCGCGCGAAGTCACGCTCATGGTCGAAGAAAAAGTCGACCACGCGCTCGAGCGTTGCTTCACCGTGAAGAACCGCTCGATTGCGCGCGCGAAGGCCGCCAAGGCCACGACCACCTCGGCGCGCATTCCCGTGCGCCGAACCGCCAAAGCGTCCTGACATCGCGCCCTGGCGGGCACAAACCTTCGGGCCGGAAGCGCACCGCGCGCTTCCGGCCTTTTCTTTGCCGGTCCGCCTTCGCCTCCGCCTTCGTTCCGTGGTCTGATTAGCCCCGTGCATTCCGTCGTTCCAGCTATCCGCTCGCTCACCGCGTTCGTGTGCGTGTCGCTCTACGTTCTGCTCATCGGCACGCCGTTCGTGCTCTTTGCCATCGCCATCCGCAATCCCGCGATCCTCTATACGGTTGGACGCATCGGCGTGCGGCTTGGCCTCGTGCTCACCGGGATTACCTATCGCATCGAGGGCGGCGAGCACATCCTTCGCGATCGCGCGGCGGTGTACGCCGTGAACCACGCGAGCAACGTCGAACCGCCCATCCTCTTCGACGCCCTGCACGAGCTCTTCCCCCGGCTGCGGATTGTCTACAAGGCCGAGCTCCGCAAGCTGGTCGTCCTCGTGCAGGCCTTCGACCTCGCCGGTTTCGTCCCGCTCGAACGAGGGAACCCCGAGCAGAGCCTGCCGGCCATCGATCGCGCGGCGGACGCGCTCCGCACCGGCAACTCGTTCCTGATCTTCCCCGAGGGCACCCGGAGCCGCACGGGCGCACTGTTGCCGTTCAAGAAGGGGGGCTTCATGATGGCCCTCAAGGGCCAGGCGCCAATCGTGCCGGTGGCCATCACCGGGGCGCGCAACGCCATGCGCAAGGGCAGCCCGATCATCTATCCGGTCGAGGTGCGGATCCGCTTCGGCGCGCCGGTCGAAACCGCGGCCGTGCCGCTCGAGGAACGCGATCGCCTGATTGCCGATGTCAGACGCCGAGTGGAAGAGATGCTGAAGGCGGCGGCGTCCCCCAGCGGCGCCTGACGGCCCGTATAATCCACGCCGCGAAGGCGAACATCACCACCACGCCGAGAATCACGACCAGCCCCGCAGCGATGGGATAGTTCAGCGCCAGCGCCGAGAGGCCGATCACGAACACGTCTTCACCGAGGCTCAGCGCCCAGTTCGAGAACGGCTCCGGGCTGGTGTTGGCGGCCGCACGCGTCCCTGCCTTGGTCAGGTGCGTGCCCGTCGCGAGCGCACCGCCCAGAAGGGCGACCAAGCCCTTCACCGTCGGGCTCGCGTCGCCGAGCGTCGCGACGGCGAGGACCGCCCCACCGATCGGCCTGACGACCGTGTGCACGGCATCCCAGATCGAATCGACCCAGGGGACCTTGTCCGCGACGAATTCGATCACGTACAGGAGGAGCGCGACGCCGATCACGACGTCGTTGTCGAACACCCGGAACTGCTCCGGGAGGTCGACCCAGCCGAAGCGCTTCGCCAGTCCGAGGATCGCGACCGTTGCGTACAGGTTGATGCCTGCCGCGAACGAAAATCCCATGGTCCGCCCGAGCAGCGCGAGGGTTTCGAGCATGTTGGTCTCGTAGGGTATATACGTAATTCCGCGCCCGGAGTGCCATCGGCCGTGTCGGTGGTGGCCTCAGGCCCGCCGGCGGTCGGTCAGCTGTTTCTTTTCCGCATCCGAAGCTCGCGGCCGCCATCCTTGAACGCCACTTCGTCCATCAGCTGGTTGATGAGGAAAATGCCGCGTCCGCTCGACTTGAGGACGTTCTCGCCGGCGAGGGGATCCGGCACGGTCGTCGCGTCGAAGCCGGCTCCTGGGTCCCGCACGACAATCACGACCTCGCCCTCGGTGTCGCAATTGACGACGCACTGGACCTGGCGCGAGGGGTCGCCTTTGCAGCCATGGCGGATGGCGTTCGCCAGGGCCTCCTGCAGTGCGAGCTCGACCTGCATGATGCGCTCTTCGGACCACTTCTTGTCAACGAGGACCTGCATCACGCCGTCGGTCACGGTTGGAATCGCCCTCGGGTCGGCAGGAATCGTCATGTTGAACTGGCACGCCGAGCAGTAGGGGATGAGCCCGCTCAGCTTGTTGACGTTGTCGAGCGCCTCGCGCAGCTCTTCGATGAGCTGCTCCTGGGCCGTTTCGGCGAGGTCGCGTTCCGCTAGCGCGGCCTCGAGGTCGATCAGGTTGGCCCTGAGTTCGAGTTGCGCTTCCGCTTGACGGCGCAACGCGTCGAGGGCCTCGACCTGCTCGGGCGTCAGCGTCCGCGGCACCTTGTCGACTACGCACAACGTGCCGAGCGCGTAGCCTTGAGGCGTGACGAGCGGGGCGCCGGCGTAAAAGCGGATGCCGTCTTCGGCGGCGACGAACGGGTTGTCGCGGAACGTCGCGTTGCTGCGCGCATCCGGCACCACGTACAAATCCCGCTGCTGGATGGCGTGGGTGCAGAACGACAGGCTTCTTGACGTTTCCGCGATCGTAATGCCGACACGCGACTTGAACCACTGCCGATCGGCGTCGATGAGGCTGATGAGGGCGATCGGCGTGCCGCAGATGTGCGAGGCGAGCGCTGTCAGGTCGTCGAACGCACGTTCGGGGTCGGTATCGAGGATGCGGTACCGATGTAACGCGGCCAGCCGGCCGGGTTCGTCGCGACTCATGCTGGTACTGGTGCCAGGTCTACCCATCATCGTCCTGTCGTGAATGTAAGGGTCCACGGCCGCAAGGGATCGCCGCCCACGGCCGTGATGCCCTCGAGGAGCTCGATTTTCACGGTCTGGAACCGTTCGAGCGGCCGCGTGAACTTGAGTTGAATTCCGCGCGTGCCGACGTCGTAGCTGAACGCAAACGTCGGCGGCTCGGCGGGTGACGCTCCCGCCGCGGCCGGCGCGGCGGGGAGATAGCTGACGCGGATGCGATCCTTGAATGAGCGGGCATCCATGTCGCGCGAGAACTGCACGCGCACGATGGTTGCGGCGTCGGAATCGACCTCGTCGGGCACGGGCGTGCTGAAGACGACCGTCGGCGGCGGCTCCGGCGGCGTCACCGGCACTTCGACTTCGACGACCGCTTCTCCCGGTGGCGCCGCGAGCTCGATTTCCCTGGCTTCGATCCAGACTCGGCTGCCTTCGCGCCTGACGGTGCCGGTGACCTGGACCCAGCGGCCGGTGTCGACGCGGGCCGACGGATCGAGTTCGAAGCCCCGGCCGCGCGGCCGCAGACCGCTGACCCAGACGGCGGCATCGGCCGACTGCATCACGAAATCCCACTTGCCTGGCGTCGGCGAGCGGCGCGGCGATGTCGCCGAGCAGGTTCCGGCCGCGGAAACGGCCCGAGACGCTGGCACTCGCGCCCTCGTACTTCTCGGGCGCCAGCACCACCGCGCGTAACGTGGCGGCCTGGGGCAACGTCGCTTCGACGATGCTGGCGTTCGTGAGAACGAACACCTGATCGCGGCCGGGCCATCGTCCGCCCGTCAGGAGCTCGAGAAGGGGCCGGAAGTCGGCCGAGGAGAACCGCGAATCGCCTTCGGTGATGCGGCCGAGATCCCAGAGCTCCCCGCGAACCTCGCCCTCGGATCGCGTGGCCCTCTCGCGCCAGTAGATGTAGATGGGCTTGCTCGCGAGGTCGGGGGTGACGTCGGGCGCCGTGGTGCTGCCCATCGCTTCCAGGCGGTACAGGCCGCGAGATTCGATCACCGACCCGAGCACCGCGACCTGCTTGCCATGGTAGAAGACCGGCGACGCACGCAACGCCGCCGTGGTCGTCGCCACGCGGGCGGGCGGCTGAGCCGTCGTCAGCACCGTCGCCCACAGGACGAGCGCGGATACGGACGTGGGAATGGCGGCTCGCATCACGGATCTCATCACGGGACGCGGATCTCGCGGATCAAACGGATACTTGTTTCACGGGACGCGGATCTCGCGGATCCAACGGATCTTGTTTCACGGGACGCGGATTTCGCGGATCAACGGATCTGCACGGACGGTCTGCTCACGGATCTTGCCGCCGCTGCGGATCAGATCTCTGCCGCACTGACATCGAATGAATACTGCGAAATCGGTCCGTTCTGATCTGAGATCCGCGAGATCCGCGTCCCGTCTTAGCGCACCCGTGATCCGCGAAATCCGCGTCCCGTTGGAATCCGTGACCCGCGATCGGCGCTTACTTCGCCAGTTTACGCTGTCCCACGCGCGCCAGGACCACACCGAGCGCGAAAAACAGCAGGCCGCCGGCGATGAGTCCGCCGGTTCCGTCGTGCAGGAACGGCAGCAGCCCGTGGTTGTCGCCGGCGTCTGCCTCCGGCACGATGCCGTTGCCGAACAGGATGGCGTAGAGGATTCCCGCGAGCGAGCCGCCCGCGATCAGGCCGGAACTGAAGAGGGTGCCCGACCCGACTTCCGATTCCTCGGCCGAGCCGGTCTTGCGCTCGACGTAGGCGCGGACCAGTCCGCCGGCGAAGATCGGGGCCGTCGTGGCAATGGGGAGGTAGGAGCCGACCGCGAACGACAGCGAGTGGATGCCGCAGAGCTCCAGCGTGATCGAGATAAAGACGCCGACGAGGACGAGGCCCCAGGGCAGATTCTGGCTGAGCAGGCCTTTGATGATCGTGCTCATCAGCGTCGCCTGCGGTGCCGGGAGCGCGTCGGATCCGATGCTCATCACCTGGTGGAGATAGAGCGTCGTGTAGCCGATGATGAGCGCCGACACGAGCACGCCGATGATGAGTCCGTACTGCTGGTAGATGGGAGTTGCCCCGACGATGTAGCCGGTCTTGAGATCCTGCGAGGTCGCCCCGGCGTTGGCGGCGGCGATGCAGACGACGGCGCCGACGCAGAGCGCGATGGGCGAGTACCACTCACCGGTCCAGCCGAGGGCGACAAAGATCGTGCACGTCAGGATGAGGGTCGCAATCGTCATCCCCGAGACCGGATTCGACGAGGAGCCGATGAGGCCGACGATGCGCGACGAGACCGTGACGAAGAAGAACCCGAAGACGATGACGAGGACCGAGACCAGGAAATTGCCCTGCGTCGGCAGGCCGGGGGCGACCGCGAGGAAGATGGCGAGCAGGACCGTTCCGGCAAGGACCACCGTCATCGGGATGTCGCGCTCGGTGCGGGAGACGGCGGGGGCGGTTCCCTTGGCGGAGAAGTCTTTCATGCTCTCGCGGAACGACGAGACGATGGTGGGGATCGTTCGCGCCAGCGTGATGAGGCCCGCGGCCAGCACGGCACCGGCACCGGTGTAGCGGATGTAGGCGCTCCACAACTGGTTGGGCGACATCTGATCGATGCGCAGGCCGCTTGCCGGCACGGGCGGGAACGGTACCGTGAGGTAGTTCCCCATGATCGAGAGCAGCGGCAGGAGCACGAGCCACGAGAGCACGCCACCGGCGAACATGACGCCCGCGATGCGCGGTCCGATGACGTAGCCCACGCCCATGTATTCGGGCGAGATGTCGATGTTGAGCGTCGCGTTCGGGAAGATGCTCGTCCGGCCGAGCGAGCGGCCGATCGCCGTGGGAAAGATCTGGACGATCCACGAGACCGCCTTCCACGCCGCCCCGACGCCGAGTCCAAGGAACACCGTCTTGGCGAGCTCGCCCCCGCGCTCGCCGGCGACGAGCACGTCGGCGCAGGCCGTGCCCTCGGGATAGGGCAGCACGCCGTGCTCCTTGACGATGAGTGCGCGGCGCAGCGGCACCATCATCAGGACCCCGAGGATCCCGCCGGCAAAGGCGAGCATGGTGATCTGGAAGTAGTTGAAGAAGCCCTGCCCACGGTCGCCGAAGAAGAGCAGCGCCGGCACGGTGAAGACCACCCCCGCGGCTACCGACTCGCCCGGCCGAGCCGATCGTCTGGACGATGTTGTTTTCGAGGATGGTCGAGCCGCCGAACCGCTTCAGCACTGAGATGGCGAGCACGGCGATGGGAATCGACGCGCTGACCGTCAACCCGGCGCGCAGCCCGAGGTAGACCGTCGAGGCGCCGAAGATCAACCCGAAGAGCGCTCCGAGGATGATGGCCTTGACTGTGAATTCGGCCGGCGACTGGCTGGCCGGGACGTACGGTTGAAAGGTGCCGCGGGGTGACGTCGATGCGGGTTTGGCGGGGGCTGTGTGTGCCATACGGGGCGAATCATAGCTCAGGCTCAGGGGATCACGGCGGCTCAGGGCTCAAGGCTCAGGGCTCAAGCAAGATCTTCGAGTCAGGGGTCGAAGGTTTTGCCTGAGCCTTGAGTCCTGAGCCCTGCGCCTGCGTTATCATCGGAGCTTGTGAAGAAAGTGAACAAAGGGGCGGTTCCGCCGCCGCGCAGCGCCACCGACGCCATCTCCGAGCTCACGACCAACCGGCTGTCGGTCTACCTGCGCTGTCTCAACGCGCTCGACGCCGAGGGGGTGCGGACGGTGTCCTCGCGGGCGCTCGCCGAGCAGTTTCACCTCAACGCGGCGCAGATTCGGAAGGATCTCGCGTACTTCGGCGAGTTCGGGGTCCGGGGCGTCGGCTACTACGTCAAGGAGCTGCGGCGGCACCTGCGCGAGATTCTCGGCATCGACAGGGCCGTCCGGGTGGCAATCATGGGCGCCGGCAACCTCGGGCTCGCGCTCGCCGACTACCCGGGGTTCCGCGATGAAGGGTTCGAGATCGCGGCGATGTTCGATACGACCGCGGACAAGATCGGGCATGCGTCGCGCAGCGGCGTGGCGATCTACGACATCCGGGAGCTGCGCGCGGTCGTGCGCCGGCTGCAGATTACGATCGCCGTGATCGCCGTTCCCGCGGAATCGGCGCAGGCCGTCGTCAATACCGTGGTCGCCGCCGGCATCAAGGCGGTCCTGAATTTTTCGCCCGGCGGGCTGCAGGTGCCCGCTGATGTCAAGCTGAAGAGCGTGGATCTGACGGTCTCGCTCGAGTCGCTGTCATTCTTCCTCGCGCAGGGAGAAGGGGTATGAGGAAGACGCTCTCTCACGTCGGGCCGCGCGGCCGGGTGCACATGGTCGACGTCTCCGACAAGGCGGTGACGGCGCGCGAAGCCGTGGCTCGCGGCCGGATCACGATGTCGCGCGCCGCGCTGCGGTTGATTCGCACCGGCGCGATCAAGAAAGGCGACCCGCTCCAGACGGCGCGGCTCGCCGGGATCATGGCCGCCAAACAGACGTCGGCGCTCATTCCCCTCTGCCACCCGCTCGACCTGTCGTACATCGACGTCACGCTCAAGCCGGTCCGCGACGGGTACGCGCTCGAAGCGCGGGTTCGCACGACAGGGCGCACGGGCGTTGAGATGGAGGCGCTGACGGCGGTCGCCGTCGCCGCCCTCACGATCTACGACATGGTCAAGGCGGTCGACAAGGCGATGGTCATCGGCGACATCCGGTTGGTCGAGAAGCGCGGCGGCAGGAGCGGCGAGTACCGGGCGTGACCATCCTCGTCTCGATCCAGAGCGCGTTCGAGATGTGGACCATTCCGACGCCGTATGTCGATCGCCTTCGCCGGCGGTTTCCCGCGCACACCTTCCTCCACGCCCGCAACGATGACGAGGCGCTGGCGCTCTACGCCGAGGCCGAGGTCGTCTTCGCGGGCCAGATTACCCGCGCGCAGCTGTCGGCAGCGAAACAGTTACGGTGGCTCCATAGTCCGGCGGCTGGCGTCGGCGGGATGTTGTTTCCGGAGATGGTCGGCAGCCCCGTCGTCCTGACGAACTCGCGAGGGATGTCGGCCGGCACGATCGCCGAGCACGTCCTCGCGGTCACGCTGGCGCTCTTTCGCCGGCTGCCGCACGCGTTCCGCAGCCAGGCGGCGCGGGAGTGGTCGCAGGACGCGATCGGGGCCGAGGGCAACCGCCTGATCGCGGGCGCGCGCGTGCTCGTCGTCGGCCTGGGCGCGATCGGCGGCGCGGTCGCGCATCGCATGACGCTGCTCGGCGCGCGCGTGACCGGCCTGCGGCGCCGCGCGGCCGGCGAGACGCACGGCGAATGGACGGTCGCGCCGGCCGCGCGCCTCCACGAACTGCTGCCGGCGGCCGACGTAGTCATCGTCGCTGCGCCGCACACGCACGAGACGCGCGGCCTCATCGGCCGCGCCGAACTCGCGCTGATGGGGCGCGACGCGATACTCGTCAACGTCAGCCGCGGACAGCTTATCGACGAGCCGGCTCTCATTGAAGCGCTCAGCATCCGCACGATCGGCGGCGCCGCCCTCGACGTCTTCGTCGACGAACCCCTGCCGCCCGACAGCGCGTTCTGGACCCTGCCAAACGTGCTCATCACGCCCCACACAGCCGGCTTCCGTCCCGATCACTGGGACGCCGCCACCACGCTCTTCGCCGACAATCTCGAGCGGTTTGACGCCGGTCAGCAACTTGTCAACGTCGTCGACAAGCAGGCCGGCTACTAGCCCCGTGTTTTAGCGCACAAAGCTCTTCACCGCGGAGCTCGCGGAGAACGCCGAGCCCCTTCTTTCCCTTCTCTGCGTGCTCGGCGCTCTCCGCGGTGAAGGGCTTTGTGGCAGCTATAATCCCCACGTGACGACAACAGCTACGGCGTCGCAGCTGGATGAGGTGCCTGCGGCCGATTTCGACACCATCGCCGACCTGCCGTTTCACGCCGCGGGCCGGTTTCAGAATCCCCGGCTGATGGGGCGTTGCGGTCCGGATGGGATCGAGGCGATCTCGAGCAAAGGCTTCCTCGAGCGCGTCCGCGACCTGTCGCTCGGGTTGGGGGCTCTCGGCGTCGCGTCCGGCGATCGCGTTGCGATTGTGTCCGAGAACCGGCCCGACTGGGTGATGGCCGACCTGGCCATCCTGACCGGCGGAGCAGTCACCGTTCCGATCTACCCGACGCTCTCGCCCTTGCAAGTGCACTACGTGCTCCAGGACTCGGGGGCGAAGGCGGCGATCGTCTCGACGCGCGAGCAGCTGGCGAAGATCCAGGAAGTGCGGCACAAGCTGCCCGCGCTCGAGGCCGTCATCCTGATGGACGGCTGGACGCCCGGTGACAGCCCGTCGGTCATCTCGCTCGACACCGTTGCCGATCGCGGCCACGCGCGGCTGGCAGGCGAGTGGGGCGCCGGGCGCGAGTTCCGCGAGCGGGCGCGCGCGGTGCGGCCCGAGGACCTCGCGACCATCATCTACACGTCGGGGACGACGGGCGAGCCCAAGGGCGTGATGCTCTCGCACGCCAACCTCGCCTCCAACGTCAAGGCCGGCGCCGACGTCCTGCAGCTCTCCGAACAGGATGTCGCCCTGTCGTTTCTCCCGCTGAGCCACTCGTTCGAGCGCACGGTCTCGTATATCTATCTCTTGTCCGGCGTCACGGTGGTCTTTGCCGAATCGCTGGAGACGATCGCGCGGGACATCGCCCGCGTGCGCCCGACGCTCTTCACCGGCGTGCCGCGCCTCTACGAGAAGCTGCACGGGCGCATCATCGAGAAGGGCCGGGCGGAACAAGGATTCAAGAGCACGGTCTTCGGCTGGGCCGTCGGGGCCGGCGCCGCGCGCGGCGAGGCGGAACTGCGGGGCCGATCGGTCGGGTTGCTCGGCTCGCTCCAGGCCTCGGTCGCCGACCGTCTGGTCTTCGCGAAAATTCGAGACGGGCTCGGCGGCCGCGTCCGCTACATGGTCTCTGGCAGTGCGCCGCTGCCGGTGGCGATCGCGGAGTTCTTCCAGGGCATCGGCATCCCGATTATCGAAGGCTACGGCCTGACGGAGACGTCACCGATTTTGACCGTCAATCCGCCCGATGCGCCGCGCGCCGGCACGGTCGGCCGCGCCATCCCCGGCGTCGAGCTGCGCATCGCCGCTGACGGCGAGATCCTCGCCCGCGGCCCGAACATCATGTCCGGCTACTACCACAAGCCGGAGGCCACAGCCGAGGCGTTGCAAGACGGCTGGTTCCACACCGGCGACATCGGCGCGATCGACGAGGACGGGTACCTGCGAATCACCGATCGCAAGAAGGACCTGCTCGTGACCTCGGGCGGCAAGAAAATCGCCCCGCAGCCGATCGAGGGGGTGATGAAACGCAATCCGCTCGTCGCCGAAGCCGTCCTGCTGGGCGACCGGCGCAGGTTCGCCGCCGCGCTCATCGTCCCGAGCTTCCCCGTGCTCGAGCGCCGGCTGAAGGATCTGGGCCGCCCGCCGGCGCCGCGCGCCGAGCTGGTCACGCGGCCCGACGTGATCGCCCTCTATCAGGAGATCGTCGACGCCCTCAACCGCGACCTGTCCCAGTTCGAGCGCATCAAGAGGGTCGCGCTCCTCGACGCCGAGTTTTCGATTGCCTCCGGTGAGCTGACGCCGACGATGAAGGTGAAGAGGAAAGTGGTCGAAGAGCGCTGGAAGGAAAAGATCGAGGAGCTGTATAGCTCCGAAGGCTGAGTCACTCAGCCTTCAGCATGTCCCATCTCCGACGGCGGCGGTTCGATATGGATGATGGCGTCGGCGATGTGCGGGTACTGCGCCATCAGCCGGTCCTTGACGACGTGCGAGAGGCGGTGGGCCTCGAAGAGCGTCGTGTCGCCGCGGAACCAGACGTGCAGATCGAGAAACGTATAATCCGCCGAGCCGCGGGTGCGGATGCGATGGCAGCCCCTGACCTCGGCCACGCCCATGACGACACGGCGGATGTCGTCTTCGCTCATGACGACGCGGTCCGAGAGGATGCCTGAGGCGTCGCGGCCGATCTGGATGCCGGTGTGCGCGATGAACACCGCGATCACCAGCCCGCCAATCGCATCGAGCTGCGGGTAGCCCAGCCACACGCCGGCGAGCGACACGATGACCGCGCACGACGTCAGCACGTCGCTGCGCGTATGGGCCGCGTCGGCCAGCAGCAGCTCGCTCTTCAGCGCCCGCCCCCGCTCCGATTCGTAGCGCACGACCAGCAGGTTGACGCCGAGCGTGACGAGCATGACGACGAAGCTGGCGGAGGTGACCTCCGGGGTGTGGCCGCCGCGCAGGCGGCCGAGCGCGCCCTGCAGGACTTCGATCACGACCAGGAGGAGGAAGACGAAGATGCCGGCAGCGGCGAGCGTCTCGTACTTGCGATGGCCGTAAGGGTGGTCTTCGTCTGGTGGCTTGCGCGCCGCGCGCATGGCGACGATCGCCATGACGTTCGACGCGCCGTCGGTCAGGGAGTGAAAGCCATCCGAAACGATGCTGATCGCGCCGGTCGCGTAGCCGAACGCCAGCTTGGCGACGGCGACCGCGAGGTTGAGCGCGAGAACGCGTACGAGGACGCGCGTTAGAACAGACGCGCGTGCGGGAGCGGCCACCAGCGCAGCTGAACTTTGCCGATGATGTATTTCTTCGGCACCCACTTCCAGTGCCGGCTGTCGGAGCTGTTGTTCCGGTGGTCGCCCATGACGAAGTACTGGCCCTCGGGAACGACTTCAGGGCCCCAGTCGTCGTGGCTGCGATATTCGCTCGGCACGTACTCGTCGTTGATCTGCACGTCGTTGCGGTAGACGCGTCCATCGACGATCCGCACCTGATCGCCTTCTTTCGCGATCACCCGTTTGACGAACGACTTGTCCGGGTTGAGCGGGTAGTAGAGCATCACGATGTCGCCGATCTGCGGCTCCTCGAAGAACCGATAGGCGGCCTTGTTGACGATCAGGCGGTCCTGATCCGCCAGCGTGGGAGCCATGCTCTGACCCTCGACGCGCGCGACCTGAAATCCGAACGTCACGATGAGCGTCGCGTAGACGGCGGCTGACGCCAGCGTCTTGAGCCACGCCACGACCTCCTCGGCAATCCGGCCGGCGACGGTTGGTACCTCGCCCTGCATCGAGCCTACCGACACCGCGCTCGCGGCCAGGGGCACGAGCGCGAGTGGTTCGGCCGGCGCGCCTTCTGGTGCCAGCAGATGGACGCTGGGAACCACGGCCAGCACAGAGGCCGGTTCGGCACTGATCGGCGGCTCGGGCGCAGCGTACGCGGCCGGTTCCGGCGCGATGTACGCGTCGGGTTCCGGCGCGCGGAAGCGGTCGGCGTCCGGTACCTGAAAGAGGTCCGGCTGCGCGGCTGGCGGCGGCGAATACGGATCGTGCGGATCAGACATGCTCTTACAGCCTCAAATACTCACGGAGCCGCCGGGTCTGCGCGCGGCTCACGGGAATCTCGCTGCCCTTGGCGTCCTTCATCTTGAGGATGAAATTGCGGCTGAACCAGGGGACGATCTCCCGTATTTTGTTGATGTTGACCAGGTGCGACCGGTGGACTCGCCAGAAGACGTCCGGATCCAGGCGCGCCTGCAATTCATCCAGTGTCCGATAGTTAGACGTTCCTGACAAGCTGTTCGTTACAACCGTGATTACGTCGTCCTCGACCGAAGCGTGTACAACCTCATCGGTTTGCAGCAGAATGAACCGCTCGCCGACCTTGACCGCCAGCTGCTCCGGGCGGTTCTGACGCTCGCCGAGGAGCTGCAACACACGGTCCAACCCGGCCGCGCCCGCCGGGTTGCCGCGGTCGGCGACCAGGCGTTTGCGGACGCGGTCGACCGCCAGCGCCAGCCGCTCGGCTTCCACCGGCTTGAGCAGGTAATCGACCGCATTGACGTCGAACGCCTCGATCGCGTGCTGATCGTAGGCGGTGACGAACACGAGGTGTGAGTCCGTGCCGCCGCGAAGCAGGCGGCGGGCCACCTCGAATCCCGTCAGGCCCGGCATCTGGACGTCGAGCATGACCAGATCGGGCATCTGCTCGGCGATGACGTCGAGCGCCGCGACCCCGTCGTCGGCCTGCGCCACGACGTCGATGCCCCCAATCTGGTCCAGTAGAAAGCAGAGCTCTTCCCGCGCGAGCCGTTCATCGTCAACGACGACCGTTCGGAGCTTCTCGCTGGTGGGCATCGCGGTCAGGCCGGAATTTTCGTGGGCATCGCGAGCTCGGGAATGACGATCCGCGCGCAGGTGCCTTCGCCCGGCACACTGTCGAGCTGGAGCTGGTAGTTCGCGCCGTAGATGACCCGCAGACGTTCGTTGACGTTCTGCAGGCCGATGCCGCTGCCGGGCGTCAGGTTGGCCCGCTCGGTCTGTCCGTGGGTGACGCCGACGCCGTTGTCGATGATGTCGATGATCGAGTGGCCGTTGGCGCGCGTGCTGCGGATGAGGATGCGCCCCTCGCCAATCTTGGGCGACAGGCCGTGCTTGATGGAGTTCTCGACCAGCGGCTGCAGCAGCATGCTCGGCACGACGACGTCGAGGCTGGCCGGGTCGATCGACTTCTCGATCGTCAGCTTTGGACCGAAGCGCACGGCCTCGATGTCCAGATACTCGTCGATGGCCTCGAGCTCCTCGCGGAGCGTGACGAAGTGCTCCTGGCTCCGGAGCAAGCGGCGCAGCAGTCCCGAGAGCTTGACGATGAGCGTGCGCGCCGTCTCGGGCTGCGAGCGGATGAGCGACGAAATCGACGTCAGGGTGTTGAAGAGAAAATGCGGGTTGATCTGGCTCGCGAGCGCGGCGACGCGCGCCGCGAGCAGCAGCTTCTCCTGCTCCTGCAGCCGGTGTTCGATGCGGGCGCTGTTCCAGATCTTGATCGGGATGGCCACGCCGAGGACCGAGGCCAGCACCACGAGTCCGACGAGCCACGCCGGGGGCGGCACCAGCGCCAGGGACGTCACGCTCGCGAGGCTGGGGTAAAAGATCTTTCCGATGAAGCGGTGGCCGAGCCACTGGCGCAACAACTCGAGGCTGATGGGCGCGGCCAGCATGAGCACGACCCAGTCAATCTGCAGCCGGCGCACCAACCGCCAGACATACCGGTGCAGGTCGGTGAAGAAGAGCGGCGAGAAGTGCCAGATGGCTTCCTTCGGACAGAGCTCGCGCAACCCGCCGCCGGCAAAGCCGCAGCCGATGGCGAAGGGCAGGGCGATCCATTCGCCCGCGACCATCGCGGGGATCCCGACCATCGAGCCCACGATGGCGCCGGCGTAGGGGCCGGCCAGCAGCCCGGCCAGGAACGAGCCTGATAACGTCAGGTCGGCGGCGTCGTAGTTGAGGAGGAGTCGGGCCAGGACGCCGGCGGTCAGCGGCACGCCGAGGCTGGCGGCAAAGACCAGCCGCTCGGGCCAGTCGCGTTTCTCGGTGAGGAGGATGCGCCGGAACCAGGGGAAGCGCACCAGCATGGTGGCGAGCACGGCCACGACGGCGAGCTTCACCATGAGGGTGACGAGGAGGAACTGCTCCGGCGAGAGGTTCTTGGGTTCGTGGAGCATGAGCCGTCTGACCCGGACCGAGACGCTACTTAACTATAGCATTCTCTGGTAGTTGCCACGAGGGGATGCGGTTGCTGGCCTCCCTTTTGGCGTTTCCCTCTGATATGATGCTGCTCCATGATCCGTCCGTTCATCATCGGCTTCGCCACGACCCTCAAGCACTTCTTCAAGAAGAAGATCACGGTCAACTACCCGGACGAGAAGATCCCGGTCTTCCCGAAGTACCGCGGGAAGCAGGTGTTGATGCGCGACGAGAATGGCCTGGAGAAGTGCGTGGCCTGCGGTCTGTGCGCCGTGGCGTGCCCTGCCGACGCGATCTATCTCGAGGCGGCCGAGAACGACGGCTCGGTGCAGGCGGGGCCGCGCTACGCCAAGGTCTACCAGATCCACAAGACGCGCTGCATCTTCTGCGGCTACTGCGAAGAGGCCTGTCCCGTGTCCGCCATTTTCATGGGCAAGGACTACGAGCTGGCCGTCTACAGCAGCAAGGATTTCATCTGGGACAAGAAGGAACTCCTGGTTCCTGCCGGCCCAGCCGCAGCCAAATCCTAGGCGACTGATGCCTTGGTCAAGCCATCATTTCTCGCGGAGCTCGAACGGCGCGTGCTCGTGTGTGACGGTGCGATGGGCACGATGCTCTATGCCAAGGGCATCTTTCTCAATCGCTCGTTTGACGAGCTGAACGTTACCCAGCCCGATCTCGTCACCGAGGTCCACCAGACCTACGTCCGCTACGGCGCGGACGTGATCGAAACCAACACCTTCGGCGCCAACCGCATCAAGCTGAGCCACTTCGGCCTGGCGGACCAGATGTACGCGATCAATTTCCAGGGCGCGCGACTGGCGCGCGGTGCCGCCAAAGAGCAGGCCTGGGTCGCGGGCGCGATTGGACCGCTTGGCATTCGCATCGAGCCCTGGGGAAAGACTGGGGTCGACGAGGCGCAGGAGTATTTCGCCGAGCAGGCGCGCGCCCTCGTCGACGGCGGCATCGATCTGTTCGTGCTCGAGACCTTCCGCGACGTCAACGAGATCGGCGCCGCCATTCGCGGCGTGCGCTCGGTCTGCGACCTGCCGATCGTTGCCCAGATGACGACCGAGGAAGATGGCAACACCCGCGACGGCGCGGCGCCGGAGGCGTTCGTGCCGGAGCTCGAGCGCTGGGGAGCGGATGTCGTCGGGCTGAACTGCAGCGTCGGTCCGGCGGCGATGCTCGAGTCGATCGAGCGCCTGGCCCGGGTCGCGACCGTGAAGCTCTCGGCGCAGCCCAACGCCGGCCAGCCGCGCGAGATCGAAGGCCGCAACATCTACCTGTGCTCGCCCGAGTACATGGCCTCGTACGCGCGCCGCTTCATCGCCAACGGCGTTCGCCTCGTCGGCGGCTGCTGCGGCACGACGCCGGAGCATATTCGTCAGATCAAGCAGGCAGTGCGTGCGCTGTCACCGAGCCTGGCCGGGCCGGGGAGTGCGCGAGCGGGCGCGGCCGCACCCGTGGACGGCGTTCCCGCGGCGAGTGTCGCCGAACAGCCGGCCCTCATCGTGCGTTCGGAAAAGTCGCGCATGAGCAACGCGCTCGCGCGCGGAACCTTCGTGGTCAGCGTCGAGCTCGTGCCGCCGCGGGGCTATCGGGCGGAGCCGCTCGTCGAGCAGGCGCGCCAGCTCAGGATCCACGGCGTCGATCTCGTCAACGTTCCCGACGGCCCGCGTGCCACCGGGCGCATGAGCGCGCTCGCGGCCGCCGTCATGGTGCAGCAGCAGGCCGGCGTCGAGACGATTCTTCATTACGCCTGCCGCGACCGCAACATGATCGGCATGCAGTCGGATCTGCTCGGCGCGCACGCGATGGACGTGCGTAACCTGCTGCTCGTGACCGGTGATCCGCCGCGGGTCGGTGATTACCCCGACGCGACGGCGGTGTTCGAGGTCGACTCGATCGGCTTGACGAATCTCGCCGCGCAGCTCAATCGCGGGCTCGACATCGGCGGACAGGCCATCGGACAGCCCACCGCCTTCCACATTGGGGTAGCCGCCAACCCCGGTGCCTTCGACCTCGACCAGGAGATCCGCCGATTCGAGTACAAAGTCGAGGCGGGCGCCGAGTTTGCAGTGACTCAGCCCGTGTTCGATGTGGCGGCGATGCGGGAGTTCCTCGACCGTATCAGTGGTATGCGCATTCCCGTATTAGCGGGGATCATGCCGCTCGAGAGCCTGAGGCACGCCGAGTTCATGGCCAACGAGGTTCCAGGCGTCAGCGTGCCCGAGGCGGTCCTGGACCGCATGAGGAGAGCGGAAGACGCCGGACGAGCTCGCGATGAAGGGTTGGCGATTGCGAGGGAGCTCGTGGCTGAACTGGCGGGACGGGTCCAGGGCGTGCAAGTGACCGTGGCGTCGGGAGCCGTGGATGCCGCGTTACGAGTGCTCGATGCCATCCATGCCTGACCGCAAGGGGACGCTCCAATGCGCCGCCGCTCCGGTTCGCCACGGTGTCGCTAAGTTCTTGCCGCGCCTGTGCTAACGGGTTATAGTCCGGAAGCTTCTTCATGGATTACACGACGGTGAGCCGCGAGCGCTGGCAGGACCATTGGCTGTTCCTGACCCATTTCAGGAAGAGTCCCCGGACGGTCGGCGCCATCGCGCCGAGCTCGCGCCGCCTCGCCCGCGCGATGCTCGATGGCCTGCCGATCGAGCCTGGCTCAGCGGTCCGGGTTGTCGAGCTGGGCCCGGGAACCGGCGCGGTGACAGGAGAGATCGCCAGCCGGCTGCCGGCCGATGCGACATGCCTGGCCATCGATGTCGATCCCGTGTTCAGTGCGCGCGTCGGCGCGCGCTGGCCGCGCATCCATTCGGTCTGCGATCGGGCCGAGCGCCTCGTGGAGATCGCCCGCGCCAGGAACCTCCTGCCGATCGATCACATCGTGTCGGGCTTGCCGTTTGCGAGCCTGCCGGCGGCGAGTGCCAGGGCGATCGTCGAAGCGATCGTCTCCTCGTTGCGCGTCGGCGGCACCTTCACCACCTTTCAATACGTTCATGCGTACGGTTTCTCGTCGGCGATGGCGGTCCGAGAGACCCTGACGCGGGAAATGGGCACTGCGCCCACACGATCACTCGTCGTCGGCAACCTGCCCCCGGCATTGGTACTCCGCTGGCGTAAGCACAGATAGGGAGACCTCCTTGATCACGCTGTTCAGCCATGGCCAGGACGACAAGCCCGCGCCAGACGACGAGTTGGTGACGTCCGGGAGCGGAACGGCCCAGTTATCCGTCACCGTCGTCGAGAACGACTTCGTCGCCGGGGTGTACGAGAAGCTGGCGTCGGTCTACGACCTGGCGTTTGGTCCGACGCTCCAGCCCGGACGCGTCCGGGCGCTCAAGCGGATGGACATTCAGGCCGGCGAGCGCGTGCTCGAAGTCGGCGTGGGGACGGGCATCAACCTCTCGCTCTACCCCAAAGCCTGCCGGATGACCGGCATCGACTTTTCGTCTTCGATGCTCGAGAAGGCGCGCGAGCGGGTCGCTCGAGGCGGCTTGGGCCACATGCGGCTTCTGCAGATGGACGCGGCCGATCTGAAGTTTGCCGACGACTCGTTCGACATCGTCTACGCGCCCTATCTCATCAGCGTCGTGCCCGATCCGGTCAAGGTCGCGCAGGAAATGCGCCGCGTCTGCCGGCCCGGCGGCCGCATCATCTTTCTCAACCACTTCCTGAGCCCGAACCCGCTCGTCTCGCGGGTCGAACGGCTGATCTCTCCGTTCACGATCCACATCGGCTTCAAGGCCGACCTCGATCTCCCGGCGTTTCTGACGCAGTCGGCACTCGAGCCGATCTCGATCGAGAAGGTGAACGTGCCGCGCATCTGGTCGCTCGTGACGTGCGTGAAAGACTGAGCCGGCCGCTCTGGCTGGCGGTCATCGTGGTGGCGTTCGCGCTGCCACTCTTTGTCGGGCTCGGCGCGAGAGATCTCGAGAACGACGAAGCCATTTACTCCTACGCGGTTGACAGCGTGCTCGCGAGCGGCGACTGGCTCAACCCGGTCCTGAGCCCGTTCGAAACGACCCGCTTCCTCGAAAAGCCCCCGCTCAAGTTCTGGATCGTGGCCGCCCCCATCGCGTCCGGGCTGCTGCCGCACAATGAATTGGGATTCCGCGCCTGGGATGCGCTCTTCGGCGGCATCGCCTTCCTCTATGTGTTCGCGCTCGGACGGCGGCTCGCGGGACCGCTCTGCGGCCTGGTCGCCGTCTTCGTGCTGTTCGTGTACCGGCCGCTGCTCTTCGAACACGGCCTGCGCGATAACGCCATGGAAGGCCCGCTCTTCCTGGCCTATTGCGGCGGCGCGTATCACTACCTCGCCTGGGCCTCGCCGGAACGCCAGCGGCGCGCTGCCGCGCACGCGACCGCCGTGATGCTGTTTTTCGTGCTCGGGTTCATGACGAAGTTCGTGGCCAGCGTCTTCCTGCCGATCGTCCTCGTGGCGACCACGCTGAGCCATCGTCAGACGCTGCGAAAGGCGATCGCCGAGTGGCGGCTGTGGGCGGTCCTGGCGCTCGTATCGCTGGCGCTCATCGCGCCGTGGTTCGTCTACCAGTATCGGCTCGAGGGCTCGGGGCTCTTCCACGTCATGTTCGCCGAACACGTCTACGCGCGGTTCACGGCGTCGCTCGACCCGGGCCACGTGCACCCGTGGAGCTTCTACTACGTGACGATGTTCCGCCAGTTGGGGTACAGCGGCACGACCTGGCTGGCGGTTGCCGGCGGTCTCGTCCTGCTCGTCAACACCGTCCGCCGGCCGTCGCTCGACCAGCTGCTCGTCGTCTACTGGTTTGTGATTCCGGTTGCGCTGATCTCGACCGGCACCTCCAAGCTGCACCACTACTTGTATCCGTTCCTGCCGCCGGTGGCGCTCGCGGCGGGGTACGGTCCGGCGTGGTTGCTGGCCGCCACGCGATCGCAGGTGGATCAGGCGATAACGGCGGTGCATCGGCGGTGGATCGCCGCTCGCGGGTGGAAGCCCGCGGTGGTCAATGCGCTGGCGGCGTTGGCCGCGATCGCGGCCTTCACCGGCGCTCTGACCCTCGTGCTCGGCCGCATCGATGTCGACGTAGCCAACGTCACGGTCTTTCGCAACTCGAGCGTCGAGCGTCCGCTGGTGATCGCGCTCGTCCTCGCGACGCTCGCGGGGCACGGAGTGTTGGCGGCTCGCGCGCTGCTGCCGGCGATCCTGCTGGTTGCCCTCCTACCCATTACCGAGTACCGGAATAGAATCCGCGAGCTGCCGCAGGAGCACCACCCGGTGCGGACGACGAGCGCGTGCCTCGCGGGCGTGCGGACGAGCGAGCTCGCGGCGGGTCGAACAGCTCCGGGGATCTACGCGATCGGCGGCGAGCGCTGGTTCCTCCATTCGTATTTCTACTACCTGCGGAAGGTGGGTGGCTGGGAAGAAGGACCAGCGGACGAGCAGAAGCTCGAGGCGGCGTTGTTCGAGCCGGGGCGGCAGCGACCGATCATGATCGGCGACGCCGAGTACGGTCAGCTCAGGCTGCGCCGGGGCGAGGCCCTGCACGTCGTGCCGGCGCTCAAGCTCCGGGAAGTGTTCCTGCTGATGCCGGGACCGTATGCCGCGTGCGCGCCGGCTCCCGGACCGCGAAGCGGCGGGTAAGGTCGATGGCGCCCGCCCGCACCAGCGTGTCGATCGTTGTTCCGGCGTACAACGAAGAGTCCCGGCTGGGGGAGACGCTCGTCGAGCTGTGCGCCTTCCTGTCCCGTCAACCCTGGGACTGGGAAGTCCGGGTGGTTGACGATGGCTCGACGGATGGGACGTGCCGCGTGGCCGAGGAGCACGCCCGCCGGAATCGCAATATCATCCTGCAGCGCGAGCCGCACCGCGGCAAAGGTGGCGCCGTCAAAGCGGGACTCCTGGCCGCGCGGGCACCGTTCCGATTCATCTGCGACGCGGATCTCTCGATGCCCGTGTCGGAGCTGCCTCGCTTCCTGCCGCCGCAACTGGAGCACTTCGACGTCGCCATCGGCAGCCGCGAGGGCTTCGGCGCGCGCCGCATCGGCGAGCCGCTCGTCAGGCACCTGGCGGGACGGCTGTTCAATTTCGCCGTGCAGCGCCTGTCGGTCTCCGGCATCGAAGATACCCAGTGCGGATTCAAGATGTTCACGGCCGCCGCCGTCGAAACGATTTTTCCGCTCGTGCAGGTCGACGGGTGGGCATTCGACATCGAGGTGCTGTGCATCGCCCGGGCGCGGGGACTCCGGATCGTCGAAGTCCCGGTCGAGTGGCATTACCGCCGCGCCTCGCAGGTCAGCCTGCTGCGCGACGGCGTGGGGATGTTTCGCGAGCTGATTCGGATCGGCGCCCGGGCGCGCCGCGGTGCATATGGCCGGACCGGTGACGAGCAGCGGTAGTCCGCGCGCATCGCGTTCGATGCCTCTCTGGCGCGTGTTCGCAGCCGTCCTCTGCGTCTACCTGGCCGTCGCCGCCGTCTACACGCATCCCGTCCTTCAGTACAGCCACGATCGCATCGCCAACGATCCCTACGATCCGATCCTCAACACGTCGATCCTGTGGTGGAATGCGACCACGGTTCCGTTCACCGAGGCGTGGTGGAGCCCGCCGCATTTCTATCCGTCCAAGGACGTCGCCGCCTTCACCGAGAATCTCGTCGGGATCAGCGTGTTCGCGAGCCCGATCTTCTGGCTGACCGGCGGCAACGCGCTCGCGGCGTACAACCTGTCGTTCTTCCTGTCGTGGCCGCTCTCGGCCTTTACCGCCTACCTGCTCGCGTTTGTCCTGACGCGCCGGCACGACGCCGCGTTCCTCGCCGGCCTGTCGTACGGATTCACGCCCTACCGGACCGCCGAGCTCGGGCACCTCCAGATGCTGTCGTCGTTCTGGATTCCGCTCTGCCTGGTAGCGTTGCACCGTTTTCTCGAGACACGACGCGGCGGCTGGCTCGTGTTGTTTGCCGCGGCGTGGGTGCTTCAGGCGCTCGCCAACGGATACTTCATCTTCTTCGGGGCGGTCCTCGTCGGCCTGTGGGTGTTGTATTTCTGCACGACCCAGGAGACGTGGCGGACCGTGCCGGCGATCGCCGCGACGTGCGTCCTGGCCAACGTGCCGCTCGTGCCGGTCCTGCTCAAGTACCACACGGTCCATCAGGAGTACGGCCTGCGGCGCACGATGTCCGAGGCCCTGTGGTTCAGCTCGCCGGTCAGCGGGTGGTTCGAGGTGTCGTCGTTCGTCTGGCTCTGGTCCAAGGTGCTTCCGGATTCGAAGGACGTCCTGTTCCCCGGCGTCACCGCCCTGATCCTGGTGCTCGCCGCGGTGTGGCGCAGCCGGTGGTTGAAGCCCGAGGGGCGCGAGAGATCTCGATCGTACAAGTGGGTGATGACCGGTCTCACGCTCGTGACCGCCGTGAGCGTGGCGAGCATCCTGACGACGCTCGCTATCGGGCCGTGGCGGCTGGAATGGCAGGGGATAACGGTACGCACGAGCGGACTTGACCGAGCGTTGCGGATGGCGGTCCTCGCCGGCGTGCCGCTGCTCCTCCTGCGGACGAGGTTCCTCGAGATCCTGAAGCGCCGGGACGCGCTGGCGTTCTACCTCGGCGCGATGTTTGTGATGGGAGTCCTGTGTTGTGGGCCGGTCCTGCGCGTCGGCGACGCCGTCATCCTCGATCCGATGCCGTATCGCTGGTTGATGGCGGTGCCGGGATTCGACCAGCTCCGCGTGCCGACGCGATTCTGGATGCTCGGGACGCTGTGTCTGGGCATGGCCGCCGGGGTTGGCATTCGCGCGGCTGATTCCGATGCGCGGGCGTCTCCACGCGGCTGCGCTCCTGCTGCTCTCGGTGGGCGTGATGCTCGACGGCTGGACGACTGGCATCGGGATGTCATTGGCGCCGCCGCAGTGGCCGCGCGTGGAGCGGCGCGGGGAGCCGCGGCCGATCCTCGAGCTGCCGCTCGGTCCGGCCTGGGACGCGGCCGCGACCTTCCGGTCCATGCGCCATCGCCGGCCCGTGCTCAATGGCGTGAGCGGCTACGATCCGCCGCACTACGAGCCGCTCAAGTCCGGGCTCGGCACCCATGATCCCGAGTTGCTGCTCGCCATCGCGTCGCTCGGCGCCTTCGACGTCGTCGTCAATGCCGCGGACGATCCCGGCGGAGCGTTGGCCCGCTACGTGGCGAGCGTTCCGGGGGCGACGGTCGGCAGCACGGATGGCACGCGGACCGTGTATCAGATTCCAGCCACCGTTCGGTCCGAGGTCAGGCTCGGGCCGGTCGTGCCGATCGTCAGCGCCTGGGCGAACTCGCAGGAAGGCAGCCTGGCTGTTGATGGACGCATGGAGACGGAGTGGAACGACGGGCGTGAACAACAACCGGGACAGTGGCTGATTGCCGACCTCGGGCAGGTGCGCGAGGTCGCCGGCGTGACGCACGCGCTCGGCGAGTACGCCAGGGACTTTCCGCGTCTCCTCGCGATCGATCTTTCGCTCGACGGCTCAGACTGGGTGCAGGTCTGGCAGGGCCGGACCGTCGTCCAGGCGTTCCTGGCGGCGACGGACGCGCCGATCGAGGCCAAAATGCGCTTTGCTTTTGAGCCGCGCCAGGCTCGCTACTTGCGCCTTCGCCAGCTCGACAAGGAGATTCATCTGTGGCGCGTGGCCGAACTGCAGGCGCATGGGGCAGTCGGCAGTCGGTAGTCGGTAGTCGTCAGCCCGCCGAGATTCGTTGCCCGATCATCTCGGCGATGATCTCCGCACCGTTGGTCGGCGGGCGTTCCGCCGGCGGGGGCGAGGCCGTCACGCGATCGAGCGCCGCGCGCCAGCGGCCCGCAAACAGGTCGTCGTGATCGATGAAGCCGCACCGCAGGTATTTCGGCATCGCGTCCACGAGCACGTCGTACTCCACGAAGTGCCCGCGTGACGTGTATAGCACGGCGGTATCGTTGGCGATGCACTCGGCGACGATGCCGTAGCCAGGCTTGGTCGCGACGATATCGCAGGCAGCCACGAGATCTTCGTAGCGCAGCCCGCTGCCGTAGAGGCGAGACTCGCTGAGCTGATGCACGCCCGCCGGCGCGTCCTTCAACTCATCGCTGTCATCGCGGTGCGTGATCACGACGCCGTACGACGCCAGGCAGTCGAGGGCAGTGGCGTCAAACCCGCTGACGCCGTAGCCCCCGAACGACGACAGCACGAGTGGTCGATCGAGCGGCAGGCCGAGCGTGCGCCGGACCTCGTCGCCGGGCATGTCGAGCATGTCGAGCGATGAAGGGCACGTCGATGATGGTGTCGAAGGTGGCAAAGCCGCCGTGCATCGGCAGCCGCCACGCCGCCTCTGCCTGCCGGTAGGCGGTGCGAATCGCCGGCAGCAACTGCGGCGCGCCGGCGAGCTGCGCCTCGTATCCTTCGTAGATCCAATCCCAGGTGAAGTTGGTGATGACGACCGACGGGACGCCAGCGGCGGCGGCCGCCGCGCAGCCGAGCGGTGGCGCATCCGAGACGACGAAGCGGGCCGCGTGCGTAGCGAGGAGGACCGCTTCCTGCCGCGCCCGCTCGGCCAGCGTCCGGTAGAACGCGTCCGCGCGCTCGATGGTCAGCTGTTCGTTGAGGCGCAGGCTGTCGATCTGGATGACGCCGGTGTCGCACTCGCCAGGGAGGAGCGTGATCGGCACGCGCACGGTCCGATCGAACAACCAGCGCGGCGCCGACGTGCGCACGACGATCGCCACACCGGGACAGCGGGCGCCGAGCGCGTTGACGACTTCGATTTGCCGCGAGGCGTGGCCGAAGCCGTGGCCCGAGATGTAGAAGAAGACGGCAGGCACCAGAGGAAACCGCCGATCAGGCGGTGGGCGTCGCAACCGGGAAGGCGACCGCGAGCGCTTCGTCGAGCGTGCTCACCGGATGGAACGCCATGTCCTTGCGCGCATCGTCGGGAAGCTCGCTCAGGTCGGGCTCGTTCATGGCCGGCAGGATGATCGTCCGGATGCCCAGCCGCCGCGCCGCGAGCGTCTTCTCGCGGATGCCGCCGACCGGCAGCACGAGCCCGGAGAGGGTGATCTCGCCGGTCATGGCGACATCGGATCGCACCGGCACGCCGCGGGCTGCCGACACCATGGCCGTCGCCATCGTCACACCGGCCGATGGTCCGTCCTTGGGGATGGCGCCGGCCGGGACGTGGATGTGGATGTCCTGTTTGCTCAGGAACTCCGGCGCGATGCCGAGATCGCGCGCGTTCTGGCGGATGTGCGAGAGCGCCGCGCGCGCGGATTCCTGCATGACGCTGCCGAGTTGTCCGGTGAGGATCACCTGACCCGACCCGCCGGGCAGGAGCGCGGCCTCGATGTAGAGCACGTCGCCGCCCGTCTCGGTCCAGGCCAGCCCCGTCGCCACGCCCGGCCGGGAGGTGCGGAAAGGCGTTTCGGGCCGGACTTTCGGCGGGCCGAGATAGTCGGGGACCTGGTCGCCGTCGACGCGAGCGGTGTGGCTCTCCTCGGAGGCGACGCGAGCTGCCACCTTGCGGGCGATGGCGCCGATCTGGCGCTCGAGCGTCCGCACGCCGGCCTCGCGCGTGTATTCCCCAATCACGCGCCGCAGCGCGGCGTCGGTCAGCTCGATTTGGGCCGGGTTCAAGCCGTGTTCCTCGAGCTGACGCGGCACGAGGTACTTGCGGGCGATGTGGACCTTCTCGTCCTCGGTGTAACCGCTGAGCGAGATCATCTCCATCCGGTCCAGGAGCGCCGGGTGAATGGTGCCGAGCTGGTTGGCGGTGGCGATGAAGAGCACGCGCGAGAGGTCGATCGGGATCTCGAGGTAGTGGTCGCGGAAGTTGTGGTTCTGCGCCGGGTCGAGGACCTCGAGGAGCGCGGCCGCGGGATCGCCCTGGATGCCGACCGAGATCTTGTCGATCTCGTCGAGCATGAGCACGGGGTTGGATGAGCCCGCGCTCTTCAACGCCTGCACGAGGCGTCCCGGCATCGAGCCGATATAGGTTCGGCGGTGGCCGCGGATCTCGGCCTCGTCGCGCACGCCGCCGAGCGAGATGCGCACGAAGTTCCGGTTCATCGCGCGGGCGATCGACTGGCCGAGCGAGGTCTTGCCGACGCCGGGAGGGCCGACGAAACAGAGAATCGGACCTTTCATGCGCGCCGCCGACACGGCCGGTGCGGGCGGCGCCGCCGCCGTTGCCGAAACCGGCGGCTGCGGCTGTGGTGACTTCCGGCACTGGCGCCTGGCTGCGCTGTCGGAGCTTCTGCACCGCGAGGTACTCGACGATGCGCTCCTTGACCTTGTCGAGGTCGTAGTGATCCTCGTCGAGCACGCGCCTGCGCCTCGATCGGGTCGAGCCGATCTTCGGTCGGCTTGTCCCACGGGACGTCGAGCACCCAGTCGATGTAGGTGCGCAGCATCTGGTACTCGGGCGACGCCGGCGTCATGCGCTCGAGGCGATCGACTTCGCGCAAGGCGGCCTTTTCGACCCGTTCAGGGAGGTGCGCGTCGGTGACGCGGGTGCGGATTTCCTGGACGTCGCTGTCGCCTTCGCCGAGCTCGGACTGAATCGCCTTCAACTGCTGCCGCAGCACGTACTGGCGCTGGGCGTCGGTCATCTCCTTCTCGGCGCGCGATTCGATGCGGCCCTTGAGCTCGAGCACCTCGATCTCGCGCGACAGCGCCATGGCGACGGCATCGAGCTTGACCTCGAGGTCGTTCTCCTCGAGCAGCTTCTGCTTGTCCTCCGGCTTCATGTCGAGCAGGCTGGCGAGCAGGTAGGCGATGCGCAGCGGGTCGTCCATGCTGGTGACGAGCGCCTTGATGTCGGGCGAGAGGCCGGTCGCGAGCGAGAGCGCCTGATCGACGAGCTCCTGCAGGCGGCGCACGCGCGCATCGACGCCGACGGTTCGATCCGCAGGCTCCTTGAGCGGCTTGAGGAGCGCCTGCATGACGCCGCGCTCGACCTGCAGAAACTCCGCCTTCGCCCGCGCCACACCCTCGACGAGCACGCGCATGCCGGTCGGCGCCTTGGCCATCTGGCGGATGATGCAGACCGTCCCGACTTTGTGCAGGTCGTCGGGCCCCGGCTCATCGGTGTCGTTCTTCTGCAGCAGGGTCAGGATCATGCGGTCGCCCGCAAGCGCCCGATTGACCGCCTCGACCGACATCGTACGGTTGACCCCGAGCGGCGAGACACTCAGCGGCAGAACGACCGCGCCGCGAAGCGGAACGACGGGAAGCTCGGAAGGAAGCGCGGGGGCGGGAGGCTCGGCCATGCGTCAGGAGCCAGTGTACACCGTGTGGCGGAAAGTTTGAAGTCTGACGTTTGAAGTCTGAAGTAGGAAGTCTGACGGTTGAAGTGGGAAGTGGGGGAAGTGGGAAGTTCACAAAGTTGGAAGTGCCAAGTGTGGAAGTGGCTGCCCACTTGTACTTCAGGACTTCCACTTCCCACTTCACTTCAACTTCAAACTTCCCAACTTCAGACTTCCAACGTCAGACTTCAAACTTTCTCCCGCCGCTCAGTAGACCCAGGGAATCATCCGGGTCTTGACCTTGCGGCGGTACGCCTCGTATTCGCTGCCCGAAGGTGGCGACGAGGCCCCGTTCCTCCCACGGAATCGCGATCATCAGGTAGCGCCGTGCTGATGATCGCGAACGCGGCGCGCGTGCCGGTCATCGTCGGTGTGCCGAACACGAAGAGCGCCCAGGCGAAGTACAGCGGGTGGCGGACGAACGCGTACAGGCCGCGCGTGTTGAGGGGCGGGGTCGAACGCTCGGGGCCGGCGCCCGTCTCGCCGGACGCGCCACGGCGCGCACGCCGGCAAGGTCCAGGACATCGAGGGCGGCCGACGCCCGGATGGTCAGCAGGATGCCGGCGGCTTGCACGGTCCACCCAAGGAACCGCCACGGCCCCGTCAGCTCATAGAGCACGCCCGGCACGGGCTGCCACTATGCGCACACGGCGAGAAAGAGGAGGCTGGCGACCCACGTGTAGATCGATCGCTCGAGCTCGGGCGGAGCGATGCTGGTGCATCACGCGCTTCGCGCCGCTGCGCGCGAGCACGCTGTGGTGCAGCGCGAACACGGAGAAGAGCAGGACGTTCTCAGCAACGGACGGGCGATGGACCCGCCAGGGAGCCGGCTGTCCGAAGCGGAAGAGGTAGCAGTAGACGAACCAGGCGAGCGAGGCGGCGAAGAGTCGCCGCGCCGGTCCACGCGATGACGAGAGCGAGGCGCCTGGGTGGTGGCATGAACCGCAGTCTCGAAGTGTAGACGATGTGAGATCGCCTGTAGAATCAGCAGGCGCCGCGGCAGTGGCGGCGCCTGCTGCAGATGTCTGATCCACGATTGAGACTGGCCGGCGAGCCGTTGCGACCGCGGGTAGCGATCGGCCTCGACTGGCTCGCCCTGACGCTCGCCGTCGTCGCCGTCGTCATGGCGTGGACCGGCGGCTTCTACACCGAGATCGGCGGCGTTCGGCTGTCGATGCGCAACGCCGACCGGGCGCTCGATTCCGGCCGCGATCGTGCTGGCCATGCGCTGGTGGTTGGCGCCGGGTGTCCGGCCCTTCGGCGTCGAGCGGCCGCGCTGGCAGCAGTGGCGGGCGCGGGTGTTTGCCAGCCGGCGCGCGGACGCGCGCGAGACGCCAGTCTGGCCGGCGTGGGCGCGCGCAGCGCTGGCGACGCTTGGCATCCTGCTGTTCGGCGCGATCCTGCTGCAGCCGCAGCTTGCGCCGGATGGACGCGGTGCCGGATTTCGGCGATCCGCTCTTTTCGATGTGGCGGATGGGCTGGGTCTACGAGCAGTGGCGTGGCGACCCGCGGCCGCTCTTCAGCGGCAACATCTTCCACCCCGAGCCGCTCGCGCTGACGTTCTCGGATTCCATGCTCCTGCCGTCGCTGACGGCGGTGCCGCTGCGGGCCGCCGGGCTCCATCCCGTCGTCGCCTACAACATTCTGTTTCTGTCGGGCTTCCTGTTCTCGGCGCTCGCCACCTACGTGCTCGTCGAGCGCCTGACAGGATCGTCGCGGGCCGCGTTCGTCAGCGCGCTCATCTACGGCTTCTATCCCTACCGATTCGAACACTACAGCCACCTCGAGCTGCAGATGACGCACTGGATGCCGCTCGCGCTGATCTGGCTGCACCGGTTCAGCGCGACGCTCAAGGTGCGTGATGCCATCGCCGTCGCGCTTCTCGCGGCGGCGCAGCTCTACTCGTCGATGTACTACGGCGTCTTCTTCGCGCTCTACGCCGGAGCCGTGCTCGGCACGCTGCTGCTCGTCGCGCGGCCGCCGTGGCGGCGCCTGCTCGTGCCCGTGGCGTCGGCGCTGGCGGTGGCGATCGTGCTCGCCGTGCCGCTGGCGCGGCCCTACCTTGCGGCGCAGGCGGTCAAGGGCGACCGCGACGAGGGCTCCGTCCGCGTCTACAGCGCCCGCCCGTCGGACTACTTCCGCGCCCACCCGCGGAGCGCGACTTATGGCGGCCGGCTGCTCGCCGATCGCTATCCGGAGCGCGCGTTGTTTCCCGGCACGCTGCCCACTCGCGCTGTCCGGCCGTGGCGCTCGTGCCGCCGGTCGGGGCGATCCGCCTGGCGTACGCCGCCGGGCTCGTCGCGGCGTTCGACTTGTCGCTCGGCTTCAACGGCGTTACCTACAAGCATCTCTATCGCTGGTTGTTTCCGATTCGCGGCCTGCGCGTCCCGGCGCGCATGAGCATCGTCATGGCGATCAGCCTGGCCGTCCTGGCCGCGTTCGGCGCGCGGCGGCTGCTTCGCTCGTGTCGCGCACTGCCGCGGCCGGACGCGCCGTCTTCGGCGTGCTCGTGCTCGCTGCGGCCGTGGACGTGTGGCCGGCGATTGAGCTGCACCGCGTCTGGTGGCAGCCGCCGCCGATTTACGACGCGCTCAAGGGCCAGCCGGTCGTGCTCGCGGAGTTTCCGACCCAGCCTCAACATCTGCCACGTCACCAACGCCGTGCCGTTCATGTACTTCTCGATCTGGCACTGGCTGCCGATGATCAACGGCTACAGCGGCTTCACGCCGCCGAGCTACGAGCCGCTGATGGAGGGCCTGCGCGATTTTCCCGCGCCGGCGACGATCGATCTGCTGAGGTCGCAGCGGGGTCACGCACGTGACGGTCAACTGCGCGTTGTATGTCACCGGCTGCGAGCCGATTCTGGCGGCGATCGACGCCTCGCGGGCGTTTCGCGCCCGTCGCCGCGGGCCAGTGGGAAGGGCAGCCGGTCAGGCTGTACGAGCTCGTCCGCTGAGGTCGCGTATGGAAGGCCGATTGCAGAGCGACAATTCTGTTTGGCGAGCAGACCGCGCGGCTCGCGTGGCGCAACTGCTGCGTCATGAGACATCTGTCCCGTCGAGCTCGGTCGCGCTTCGTAAGCTGGCTTTCGCGTCAGTGTCCGCGGTCGTCTCCGCGTCATGCGCGATGAGCGTGCCTGTCCGTCGCGATCACCGGCATCGGCGTCGTCTCGCCCTACGGCGTCGGCCGCGAGCGCTTCTGGAAGCACATCCAGAACGGCTGCAGCGCGACGCGCACGGTGACCGAGTTCGACGCGACGCCCTACGGCGTGCACGGTCGCCGCGCCTGTTCCGCCGGTGTCCATCGACGATGCGGTGCGAGCTCGAGCCGTGCTCCGGAGCGCTCGAGGGAGCGGAGCGGACGGCCGGATCCGCGGCGCTACTCGCGCGCGTCGCTCATCGGCGTCATCGCCGCGACCGAGGCCTGGGCGGACGCCGGCCTGCGCGCCGGCGAGCCGGACGCCGGCGTGCTCGTCGGCAGCGGCGCCGGGCGGGATCGACGTCGCCGAGCGTCAGTACTTCGAGTTCTTCACCGACGGCTGGAAGCGCGTCACGCCGTACGCGATTCCGGTCTCGATCGTCGGCATGCTCTCGAGCGAGATTTCGATCGCGCTCGAGCTGCACGGCATCAGCCACGTCGTCTCGACCGGGTGCACGAGCTCGACCGACGCCATTTCCTACGCCGCGGCGCTCATCCGGAGCGGCGAAGCGGAGGTGATCCTGTCGGGCGGCGCCGACGCCTGCGTCACGCCCGGGATGATGTTCGGCTTCTCGAAGATGCGCGCGGTGTCGATGCGTTACAACGACCTGCCCGCGGCCGCGTCGCGGCCGTTCGATGCCGGCCGCGACGGCTTCGTCCTCGGCGAAGGCGCGTGGATGGTGGTGCTCGAGCGCGAGGATCGCGCGCGCGCCCGCGGCGCGTCGGTCTACGCGACGATCGACGGTTACGGTTCGACCTGCGACGCCTACCACCGCGTGCAGATGGATCCCGACGGCACGCAGATCGTCCGCGCGATGCGGCTGGCGATCGAGCGATCGGGCCGCGCCCTCGAGGAGATCGGCTACGTGAACTATCACGGGACGTCGACCGTGCTGAACGATGCCGTCGAGTCGCGCTGCGTGCGTCAGGTGTTCGGATGCGCTGGCCGACGGCGTGCCTGGGTCGTCGACCAAGTCGATGATCGGTCATCCTCAGGGCGCGAGCGGCGCGGCCGGCATCGTCACCGCCGCGCTGGCGCTGCGGCACGGCTTCCTGCCGCCGACGATCAACCAGGCGAATCCGGATCCCGCCTGCGACCTCGACTTCATCCCCAACGTCGGCCGCGCCGCCGAGGTGTCGGCCGCGCTCTGCAACTGCCTGGGCTTCGGATCCAAGAACAGCGCGATTGTGCTTGGCAGGGGGTAGCTGGCACGGCAGCTGAGTAGAGAGCGTGGCCACGTTGCGCGACGCGGACGTGCTCGTCGTCGGCGCCGGCCCCGCCGGTGCGATTGCGGCGCTGGTGCTGGCGCGCGCCGGCGTTCGCGTGCGCGTGCTCGATCGCGCGCGGTTCCCGCGGTTCAAGCTGTGTGGCGACTCGCGTGAATCCCGGCGCGCTGGCCATCCTGTCGCGGCTCGGGCTCGCCGCCGCCGTCGAGGGGGCGCTTGCCTGTCGACGGCATGATCGTCACGAGCGAAACTGGCGCGCGCTGCGAGGGCCGATACGGCGACGGCCAGCAGGGCCGCATGATCTCGCGGCACCGCCTGGACGACGCGCTGCTGGCGGCGGCGCGAAGCGCCGGGGCGTGCGTCGAAGAAGGCGTGCTGGTGCGTGCGCCAATCGTCGACGGATGGCCGGGTCTCGGGCGTGGAGGTTGTGTCGGCGAGCCGCGACGTGCCGCTTGCGGGCGCCGATCGTGATTGCCGCCGACGGCGCCAGCTCGCGCGTCGCGCGCGCGCTCGGCCTGGCACGACATGCGCCGCGGCCGCGGCGCTGGGCCGTTGGCGCCTACTTCGAGGATGTGGCGCCGGGAGCCGGAACGAAGACGTCGCGGCAGGTTCGGCGAGATGCACCTGCGACGCGGAACGCTACATCGGCATCGCGCCGCTGCCTGGCGGCGTGACCAATGCCTGCGTCGTGACGGCGGATCGCGGCGGCGCTCCGCGATCCGGCGCGCCTCCTGCGCGACACCCTGCGCACCGACCGCCGCCTTGCCGATCGCTTTGCGGATGCCCGACCTGATCTCGCGTCCCGTGTGTCTCGGCCCGCTGGCGGTCGAGGCCACCGCCAGCGGCGCCCCTGGCCTGCTCCTGGCCGGCGACGCCGCGGGGTTCATCGATCCGATGACCGGCGACGGGCTGCGCTTCGCCCTGCGCGGCGGCGAACTGGCCGCCCAGGCGGCGCTCGCCGCGCTCGAGCATGGGCGAGCGGACGCCCACGTCCGCCTGGCGCGCCTGCGCCGCCGCGAGTTCGCGATCAAGTGGCGCTTCAATCGCGCGCTGCGGGCGCTTGCCGGCTCGCCGCTCGCGATGCGCGTCGCCTCGCACGGCGCCGACTGGGCGCCGGGCTGGCTCGAGCGCACGATCAGCTATGCGGGCGACGTGGGGTGAGAGGCGCTGCGGTGTTCGGAGTGACGGAGTTCAGGGGACGGAGTTGACGAAGGTTACGGAGACGGAGTTGGCGGAGTTAACGGGTTCAACACGAAGAAACGAAGCGTCAACGGAGGCGATCGAAGGTGTTCGCGTCTCGATTCGTCGTCTCGATACGACTCGCCGGCGTCGGCCGGCGACGCGCGGCCTGTCAGCCGCAATCGAGCTGTCTTCTTCGATGCGTCTCGTTGTCTTCGTTTCTTCGTGTTGAACCCGTGAACTCCGTCAGCCCGTGAACTCCGTCATCTCCGTCCCGCGACCAGAAAGGAGATCCGCTAGCCGTGTCCCGTGAATTGTCATCCGCGCTCCTCCTGGCCATCGCCTTCATCCCGATGCTGCTCGAGGCGCGGCGTCGGCGGCCAACGAGCGCAGGCTGCGCGCGCGCGGGCGCGTTGAGCCGGCCGATGACGTCTACCGCGCGATGCAGCTGGCGTATCCGGCGTGCTTCCTCGCGATGGTGGTGGAGGCGTGGGTGAGGGACGGCGGCTTCGGCGTCGCCGCGCTGGCTGGGCGCGTCGTCTTTGCGTCGGCGAAGGCGCTGAAGTACTGGGCCATCGCGACGCTCGGCGAGCGATGGACGTTTCGTGTGCTCGTCCCGCCCGGCGTCGACGCGGACGCTCGGCGGTCCGTACCGCGTCCTCCGCCATCCCAACTACGTCGGCGTCGTCGGCGAGCTCCTCGGCTTCGCCTGCTCGCGCGGGCGCCGATCGCTGGGGCGCTCGCCATCGCGCGGGTTTGGCGCGCTGCTCCTCGCCCGCGATCCGCGTCGAGGAACGCGCGCTCGGTTTGCGATCACGATAGAATCCGGTCCTGCAGAATCCCCACGCGACGAACATGGTGCAGCGATCCCGTGCGGCGAGTGCTCTCGACTGGCTGGCGCTGGCGCTCGTCATCGCTGGCCGCGGTGATTGCGCTGTAGGGCGGCTTGTCCGTTCGCCTCGGCGGACAGCCGCTGACGGCGCGGAGCCCGGATCGCGCAGTGCTCGCGGCGCTCGCGGTCGTGGCCGCTCCGCGTCGCGCTCGACCGCCGGACGCGGCCGCTCGCTGGCATGCCAGCCCCTCGCCCGCAAGATCCGCGATCGCGTCTATCGTCCCGCTCGAGGACCCGGTCGTACCGATCCGACGTCCGCGCGACCGTGGCGGTCGCGCGTCTGTCGCGCTCGCCGGCTTCTGCGTCTTTGCCGCCGTGCTGCTCTTTCCGCAGCTGCAGCACATGGACTCGGTGCCCGGATCTCGGCGATCCGCTGTTTTCGATCTGGCGGTTCGGGTGGGTGTTTCACAAGCTCGGCGGCGATCCGCGGCCGCTCTTCAGCCCGAACGTCTTTCACCCGCATCCGCTGACGCTGACCTACTCGGACTCGATGCTCCTGCCGGCGCTGACGACGGCGCCGTTTCTGGCGGTGGGAGTGCACCCGGTGGTCGCCTACAACCTGGTGCATGATTCTGAGCTTCATCGCGTCGGCGTTGGCGATGTACTCCTCGCCGAGCGCCTGACCGGGCTCGCCCGCGGCGTCGTTCGTCGCCGGGCTGCTGTTCGGGTTCTATCCCTACCGGTTCGAGCACTACAGCCATTTCGAGCTGCAGATGACCTACTGCATGCCGCTCGCGCTGCTGGCGCTGCATCGATTCCTGACCGGTGCGCGCACGAGAGATGCCGTGGCGTTCGGCGCTGCTGGCCGCCGCGCAGCTCTACTCGCTCGATGTACTACGCCGTCTTCTTCACGGTCTATGCCGCGGCGCTGGTCGGTGTCTCTCTGCCTGCTCACACGGCCGCCGCTGCGACGGATGCTCGGGCCGGCCGTCATCGCCGGCGCCCTGGCGATCGCTGCTCGCGTTGCCGCTGGCGCGCACCTACAGCTCGGCGCGCCTCGGCGATCGGGACGTCGCGACGGTGACGTACTACAGCGCGACCGCCGCCGACTACCTCCGCGCGCACCCGCGCAGCGCGACGTGGGGAAATCTACACGCTGCCCGGCCGGATGCCCGAGCGCGCGCTCTTTCCGGGCGTGATGATCCTGCTGCTGGCGGCGGTTGCGCTGATTCCGCCGCGTCGGCGTGACGCGCGCGGCGTACGCCGCGGCGCTTCTCGTCGCCTTCGAGATGTCGCGCGGCTTCAACAGCGTCTTCTATCCCTACCTCTACGACTGGCTGCCGTTCATTCGCGGCCTGCGCGTGCCGGCCCGCGCCAGCATTCTCGTGGGGCTCACGCTCGCGCTGCTCGCGGCCTTCGGCGTCCGCCGGCTGCTGGCCGGGCGGTCGGCGTGGCTGCAGCGCGGGGTGCTGGCGGCGCTCGTCGATTGCCATCGCGATCGATCTGCGTCCGACTGCTGCGGCTCGAACCGGTCTGGCTCGAGCCGCCGCCCATCTACGGCCTCGTCTCCGGGCTCGACCGACGTCGTCCTCGCCGAGTTTCCGTTCGGCGGCAATCCCACGCGCTTCACGCCGAACGTGCCGTTCATGTACTTTTCGCTCTGGCACTGGGCGCAGATGATCAACGGCTACAGCGGGCACTACCCGCCTGGACAGGTGGACTTCGAGGTGGCGTTGAAGGGGTTTCCCGACGCGTCGGCGATCGAGTTGCTGCGAGCGCGGGGAGCGACGCACGTGACGATCAACTGCGCGCTCTACCGCGGCGGCTGCGAGGAGCTGGTGGCCGCGGTCGACGCGCTGCCCGCCTTCCGCGTCGTGGCCTCAGGCAAATGGCAGGGCGCGCCGGTGCGGCTCTACGAACTCAGGCGCTGACCGTGGCATCGTCCCACTCGTCCCGTTTTCACAAGCTTTTCCGGCTCCGATCGCGTCTGATCCGCAGGAGCCGTGTTCTATAATCCAGACAGCCCGATGCGACTTCTCCGATCGCACCTTTCTCCGCGCGCGTGGATGTGGCTGTCGGGAGCCATGGCTCTGCTCGTGTGCGGATCTCTGGCGGTGCCGTCTCTCGGTCGCGGGCCTGGTCGGCCATCGGGGCGGTCGTCGAAACTCCGGTCCCAGGCCGCGGCTCAGACGCCGGAAACGTTCATCCAGCAGGCACGGCGGGCGCTCGCGCGCGGGCGAGCCGGCGAAGCTGAGGCGTTGGCGAAGGCGAGGCCGGCGGGCGACCCCGACGCGGCGGCCGTGCTCGCGCAGCTGGCGATCGTCGCGCGGACGCTACGACGAGGCGCTGCGGCTGCTCGAGGCGGCGACCGCGGCCAATCCCTCGGGCGAGGCGGCGCTCGAGCTGGGACTGCTGCTGCAGCACCACTTCGGGCGCGGCGAGGTCGCGACCGACCACCTCAGCCGCGTCATGGGGCGAGGCCTCCAGGTCACCGACAGCGAGGCCGTGTTCCGCGCCGCGCGCGCCGCGCAGGCCCTCGGGCGGATGCAGGACGCGAACTCCCTCTACCGCGTGGCGGCTCGCAGCGGGGACCCCGCGGTCGAAGTCGCCTGGGGCGAGCTTTTCCTCGAGACCTTCAATCCCGCCGAAGCGATGAAGTCGTTTCAGCAGGTCATCAAGGAGGCAAGCCGACTGGGCCCCGGCGCACGTCGGGGTCGCGCGCGCGCTCGCGGGCGAGAACCCGCCGATGGCCGCGGCCGCCGCCGAGGAGGCGCTCAAGATCGACGCCGATCTGGCCGACGCGCACCTCTTTCTCGCCGGAACTCGAGCTCGACAACACGCGCTACGACGCCGCGCGCGAGCGCATCGATCGCGTGCTCAAGACCAACCCGTCGCATCTCGACGCCCGCGCGCTGCTCGGCGGCATCGCCTACGTCCGCGACGACAAGGCGGCCTTCGACGCCGAGGTCGCGCGCATCCTGGCCATCAACCCGAACTTCGGCGAGGTCTATCGCGTCGCCGGCGAAGTGGCCGCGCGCCACTATCGCTTCGACGAGGCCGTGGTCGCTGACGCGGCGGGCCATCGAGCTGTCGCCGTCGAACATTCGCGCGCAGAGCGATCTCGGCCTGCATCTGATGCGCACGGGCGACGAAGCGGAGGCGCGCCGGGTGCTCGACGCCACGTTCAAGGCGTTCCCTTTCGACCAGGTGACGTTCAACCTGCTCGCGCTCCTCGACAAGCTCGAGAAGTTCGAGGTGGTGCAGGACGGCGATCTCGATCTTCAAGTTCGATCCCGACGAGGCAGCGTCTTGCGCGAGTACGCGATCCCGCTCGCCCAGGAGGCACTCAAGAAGCTGTCGGCGTACTACCAGTTCACGCCGAAGGGACCGATCCTCATCGAGATCTTTCCGGTCCACGACGACTTCGCGGTCCGCAACCTCGGGCTGCCAGGGCTCGTCGGCGCTCTCGGCGCGTGCTTCGGCCGCGTCGTCAGCATGGACTCGCCCAAGGCCAAGGCGCCGGGCACGTTCTCGTGGCAGGCGACGCTCTGGCACGAGCTCGCGCACGTCGTCACGCTGCAGATGTCGAACCAGCGCGTGCCGCGCTGGTTGACCGAAGGCATTTCGGTGTACGAGGAAGGGCGCGAGAAGCCGTCGTGGGGCAACGAGATGGAAGTGCCGTTCGCGCTCGCGCTCGAGCGCGGCCAGGTGCTGAAGCTGCGCGACCTGAATTCCGGGTTCACCAAGCCCGACACGATAGCGCTCTCGTACTACCAGGCATCGCTCCTCGTCGAGCACATCGTCGCGACGCGCGGCGACGGCGGCGCTGCGCGCGCTGGTGCGCGTCTACGGCGACGGCACCGAGGGCGATGCCGCCATCAGCAAGGGACTGGGCATCTCCATCGACGAGCTCCAGGGCACGTTCGACAAGATGCTCGACCAGCGGTTCAGCTGCGGTTCGCGCCTCGCTGCGCGACGCTGCCAAGCCGGGCAAGCCCGGCGAGGAGCGCCCCGCGGGCGATATCGCCGCGCTGAAGGCGGCGGCGTCGGATCGGCCGGGCAGCTATCGCGCGCAGCTCGCCCTCGGCGCGGCGCTCGCCAAGCAGGGCGACAAGGCGGCGTTCGAGCCGCTCGAGAAGGCCGCGGCGCTCGTGCCGATGGCCATCGGCGCCGACAGTCCGCACGCGATCATGGGCCGTCTCGCCGAGCAGCTGGGTGACACGGCGCGCGCCATCAAGGAATATCGGGCCCTGCTCGCCAGCGATCACAACGACGTCGAGGTCGCCAGGCGGCTCACCGAGCTGGCTGCCAAGGCGAACGATCAAACCGTGCTCGCCTTCGCCACCGATCGGGTGGTCGAGCTCGATCCGTTCGACGCGTCGGGGCACACCGGCCTCGGCCGGATGGCGATGCGCTCGCGCGACGCCGCCGTCGCCATGCGCGAGTTCAAGGTGGCGCTGGCCATCGGTCCCGCCGATCGCGCGTCGGCGCACTGCGACCTGGCCGAGAGTTTCCTGCTGGCCGGCCGGCCCGCCGACGCCAAGCGCGAGGCGCTCGCGGCGCTCGAGATCGCGCCGAGTTTCGAGCGGGCACAGGACCTCCTGTTGAAAGCTATCGACGGCAGCCAGGCGCCGGCGGCGAAAGAGATTCCCAGGTTGCCATGAGGACGCCGCGGCCGGGTCGCGCAGGACGGGCGGGTCTTCCGCGCCTGGTGTCGGGCTTTGGCGCCGCGAGCGCGCTGTTCATCGTGGTGACCGGGCTCCTGCCCGCAGGCGAGGCCGGCGCCCAGGGAACGGGGCGGAACTCCACGGCGGCTCCGCCGGCTGTCGACACGCGGTTCGCCGGCCTGCAATGGACCTTCGCCCGCATTCGCTACGACGGGTCGAAGCTGCCGGGGCTCTCGGGCTGCGACACGACCGACGAGTGCTGGACCATCGACTATCCGGCGGCCGAGCAGAACCTGTCGCGCCGGCTCAAGACGGTCACCTCGATTCAGGTCAACGAGCCCGCCGTCGTCTCGATCGATGACCCGGCGCTCTACACCTATCCCTGGATCTACCTCGTCGAACCGGGCACCTGGATCCCCAAGGACAACGAAGTCGAGATTCTCCGTGAGTACCTGCTCCGCGGCGGGACGATGACGTTCGACGACTTCCATGGTCCGGTCGAGTGGGCGAACCTCGAGCGGCAGATGAAGCGGATCTTTCCGAACCGCACGATCGTCGACCTGCCGCCGACGCATCCGATCTTCAATTGCTTCTATCGCATCGACGAGTATCCGCAGACACCCGGGCTCGGGTCGTTCCTCCAGGGCCGGACGTGGGAGAAGGGCGGTTTCGTGGCGCGCCTGCGCGCCATCGAGGACGATGCGGGCCGGGCGATGGTGCTCATCAACTGGAACACCGACATGGGTGATGGCTGGGAGTGGTCGAACGCGGCCGAGTACCCCGGCTACGTCCGCTTCACCGCCCAGGCGTACCGCATGCAAATCAACGAAGTCGTGTACTCGCTGACGCATTGATCACTATCTCTGACCGACTGATTACTTAATGAACCCACTGACCACGAGCCGGCCACCAGCGGAAGCGGCCCTGCCATCGGGCGACATCGCGGCCGTCGCCGAACGCGTCGCCCGCGGGCGCGAGCGTATCCTCGCGGAGATTCGCAAGGTCATCGTCGGCCAGGATCCGGTGATCGATCAGGTCCTCATCGCGCTCTTCACCGGCGGACACTGCCTCATCACCGGCGTGCCTGGGCTCGCCAAGACGCTGCTGATCAAGACCGTCGCGCAGATTCTCGATCTCTCGTTCAAGCGCATCCAGTTCACGCCCGACCTCATGCCCGCCGACATCACCGGCACCGAGGTGCTCGACGAGGATGGCGGGCATCGCACGCTGCGCTTCGTGACCGGGCCGATCTTCGCGCAGATCATCCTGGCCGACGAGATCAACCGGACGCCGCCGAAGACCCAGGCCGCGCTCCTCGAGGCGATGCAGGAGTACCACGTCACGGCCGCCGGCCGCACGTACCAGCTCGATCGGCCGTTCTTCGTGCTCGCGACCCAGAACCCGATCGAGCTCGAAGGCACGTATCCGCTGCCCGAGGCGCAGCTCGATCGCTTCATGTTCAATATCGTGATGACCTATCTCGCCGAGGACGAGGAGGTCCGCGTGGTCACGCAGACGACCGGCGTGACGACGCATACGCCGCAACGGGTGCTCGGCGGGGCCGAGATCCTCGAGATCCAGCAACTCGTGCGGCAGGTGATCGTGGCCGAGGAGATTGCGCGCTATGCCGTCAGGCTCGTCGACGCCTCGCGGCCGGGACGGCAGGGCGCGCACCAGTTCGTGACCGACTGGGTCAAGTGGGGCGCCGGACTGCGCGCGTCTCAGGCGCTGATTCTGGCGGGGAAGGCGCGCGCGCTCATCCACGGCCGGTATCACGTCTCGGTCGCCGACATCCAGGCGCTGGCGCTGCCGGTCCTCCGGCACCGCGTGATTCTGAACTTCTACGCCGAGTCCGAGCGCGTCACCCCCGATTCCATCGTCGAGCGGCTCCTCGCCGCCGTGCCGCTGCCGCAGAGCGGGATGTAGCATGGCCGTGACCCCCGCGGCGCGCGAGCTGAGGTTCCTGGATCCGGCCGTCATCGCGCGGCTGGGCACGATGGAGCTGAAGGCGCGGACGGTGGTCGAAGGATTTCTCTCCGGGTTGCACCGCAGCCCCTACAAAGGGTTCAGCGTCGAGTTCGCCGAGTACCGGCAGTATCTGCCCGGCGACGATCTCTCGACCCTCGACTGGAAAGTCTACGCGCGCAGCGACCGGCACTACGTCAAGCAGTACCAGGAAGAGACCAACCTCGAGTGTCATCTGCTGCTCGACGTCAGCGCGTCGATGGCCTACCGCGGCGCCGCGGCCATGAGCAAGATGGAGTACGCGTCGGTCCTTGCCGGGTCGCTGGCGTTCCTGATGAACCGCCAGCGCGATGCCGCGGGCCTCATCGCCTTCGACGAGCGGATTGCGTTCCGCTTGCCGGCGAGCGCTCGGCGCGGGCACCTGCACAGCCTGCTCATCGGGCTCGAGCGACTGGTCCCCGGCCGCCGCTCCGACGTCCCGAGGCCGCTCGAGCAGCTGGCCGAGGCGCTCGTCAGGCGGAGCCTCGTGGTGCTCATCTCGGACCTCCTCGACGATCCCGCGCCGATCATCAAGGGGCTCACGCACCTCAAGTCGCGCGGTAACGACGTGCTCGTCTTTCAGGTGCTCGACCCGAACGAGCTGACGTTTCCGTTTCACGGTTCGTCGCGCTTCAAGGATCTCGAGAGCGCGGATGAAGTGACGGCCGAACCCGCGAGCATTCGCACCGCGTATCTGGCAGGCGCTGGCGGCGCTGCGGCTGCGCTACGAGCGCGACCTGAGGGGAGCCGGGATCGACTACCGCCTGCTCGACACCTCGCAGCCGCTCGACTTCGCGCTGCTCGGATACCTCTCGGCCCGCGCCCGGCGGAAATGATGGCGTTTCTTTATCCGGTGTTCCTGCTCGGCGCCCTGGCGATCGCGATTCCCGTCGCGCTGCACTTTCTGCGCCGCGAGGTGGCGCCGGAAGTGCCGTTTACCGCCGTTCGACTGCTGCACCGCGCGCCCGTCGAACGCGCGCACCGCCGGCGTTTGCGCGACCTCCTGCTGCTCGCCGCTCGTGTCGCGGCGCTCTTGCTCCTGGCCGCGGCGTTTGCCCGGCCCTACGTGCAAGGCGCCGCACCGGCGCCGCTGCGGGTGGTGGCCATCGACCGCTCGTACAGCATGGGTGCCCCCGGCGTTTTTACCAGGGCCCTGGAGCTCGCGCGCCAGGCTGTCGACGAGGCCGCGAGCGGTGAGCGCGTGGCCGTCGTCGCCTTCGACGATCGAGCGGACGTGCTGGCTGTACCTGGCGGCCGCGCCGAGGCCCGTGCGGCGTTGGACGGGCTCGCCGCGGGGTTCGGCGCTACGCGCTACGGTCCCATCTTCCAACAGGCAGTCGATTTGGCGGCCGGCGCGACGGGACGGCTGGTCGTCATCACCGATCTCCAGCGCGCGGGCTGGGAAGGGGAGCCCGCAACGTCGGTTCCCGCCGGATGGTCGGTGGAGGTGCGTGACGTCGCGACGACCGGCGAGGGGTTTGGGAACCTCGCCGTGAGCGGCGTCACCGTCGAGGCGGATCGTCTCGTTGCGGCGATTCGGAACGATGGCGCGACGTCGCAGGCCGGCAGGATTCGTGTGACGCACGACGGGCAGCAGGTCGCGACCGCCGATTACGTCGCGGCGCCTGGAGCAACGATCGGCATCCCGATACTGTGGCGCGCACCTGAATCGGGCGCGGTCAGTGTCACGATCGACGACCCGGCCGGGCTCCCGGCCGACAACGAGCGGTTCGTCGCGCTCGGGTCAAGGGGCCGATCGCAGGTGCTCGTCATCGCGGATGGAGGTGGGTTGTACCTCTCGCGGGCGCTCGGAGCCTCCAGCACACCAGCCAACGGAGAAACCGTGGAGGTCGTGCCCGCATCTCGGGTCGCGAGTCTGACCGATGAGCAGCTGGCGAGCTATCGCGGTGTGGTTCTCCTTTCGACCCGCGGTCTCGAGCGCTCGGCGCGCGAGCGACTGATGTCCTCGGTCAAGAACGGCGGTGGGCTTTTCATCGCCGCTGCGCCGGAGCTCGAGCCGGCGGTCCTGGCCGAGATGACTGGCTGGCAGCCTCCCTTGACGGTAACCGAGCAGGTCGGGCCGCTCACGCTCGCGGCGACCGAAGTGCGCCATCCGATCTTCCGGCCCTTCGGCGCGCTCGCCGCGAACCTCGGTCAGGTGCGTTTCGATCGCGCCTGGCGCCTGTCACCTGAAGGCTGGTCGGTCGTGGCTCGTTTCTCGAATGGCACGCCGGCGCTGGTCGAGCGGGCCTCTGGTGGCGGCCGCGTTCTACTCTTCGCGTCCGATGTCGATCGCCGGTGGAACGATTTCCCACTCCACCCGGCGTTCGTGCCGTTCGCCCTCGAAAGCCTGCGGTACGTGGCGGGAGACCGCCGCCTGCCTCGGGACTACACCGTCGCTCAGGCGCCGTCCGAGGCTCACCACCGTCCAGGCGTTTACCGGACCGCCGACAATCGGCCGTTTGCGGTCAACGTGGACCCGAGGGAAGGTGCGCGCGACCGGATCGATCGAACGGACTTCGAGGGCATGGTGCGACCATCGGGCACGGCCGCCGAGGAGGCCGCCGACCGGCGGGCGCAGCGAACCGAGTCACGGCAGAGTTATTGGCAGTATGGCCTGGTGCTCATGATTGCTACACTGGTTGCAGAATCGGTGGCAGGGCGCGCGTGACAGTCCACGACCAGCTCCGTTCGTTGCTCTCGAGTGTCCGCCGCCGGTGGCGGGCGGAGGTAAGCCTGCGCGCCGTCGGACGGGGCGCGGCGCTGGCCGCCGGACCGCTGCTGGCCGGCGCCGGCCTGGCGGCGATGTTCGCGCCCGGCGACCGGGCGCTCATGGCGCTGGCGATGACGATAGGCCTGCTGGCGCTGGCAGCCGTGGCGGCGAGCGCGTGGCGGGTGGGCGGCAGACCCGACGACCCTCGGGTCGCGCGGTTTGTCGAGGAACGCGCTGCCGCGCGCGGTGATGTCCCCCCACTCGACGATGTAGTGGTGAGTGCGGCGTCGGCGGTCCAGCCGGCAGGCGGTGGTCAGGCGATAGTCGAGTCGACGCCGTTTCTGGACCTGGTCGTCGAGTCCGCTGTCCGGCGTGTCGAGGCCATCGGCGCGGCCGGCATCGTGACCCCTCAAGCCTTGCGGCGCGCCGGAGCCGAGGCGCTGGCTGGCGTCGCCATGCTGGCCGTAGCCGCTGCCCTCGCGTGGCCCATGCTGGCCCGGGCGTCGGAAGCGGCCTGGATTGCCCTCGTGCCCCAGTCCATTCAAGTCGAGGTTCTGCCCGGCGATACGCGTGTGGCGGCGGGCAAGCCGCTGACGATTCGCGCCTCGGTGCGCGCGGGCGGCAGGCTGCTGACGCGCTTCACCCCCGTCTTGACGGTCGAAGCGCTGTCGCCGAATCGCGCCCCCAACCCTGCAGACGTCCAGAACGTTGCGATGACGCCCGACGGCGCGGGTTTTCAGTTCTCGCTCGTATCGGTTGACCGGACGTTCCGCTACCGCGTGACCGCCGGCTCGCGGCGGTCGGAGGACTTCACCGTCACCGCGCTCATGGCTCCGCGCGTGACGCGGATCGACCTTCACTACGAGTATCCGGCGTACACGACGCTGGCGCCGCGCGAGGAACGGGACGGCGGCGATATCTATGCGCCGGCCGGGACCAAGGTCCGTGTGCGCGTGCACGCGGACAAGCCGATTGCGTCCGGCCAGATGGTGTTCGCTCAGGCAACGCCAGGCGTCAAGGGGGCAGCCACGCTCGATACCGGCGGCTTGCACCACGTGACCGACCAGGTCCTCGAAGGCGAGCTGGTCCTGGCGCGCGATAACTCCTATCGCATTGGCCTGACCGATCGCGATGGGCTCCGCTCGTCCGGCGAAACCGAGTATTTCCTGCGCGTGATGGATGACCGTCCGCCGGACGTGCGCATCCTGCGTCCCGCCGCCGACCAGCAGATCACGCCGCTCGAGGAGGTCGCCATCGAGGCGCGCGCCGAAGACGACTACGGCATCGCCGGCTTCGAGCTGGTCTACGCCGTGGCGGGACGCGAGCCGAAGGTCGTGCCCTTCGCGCGCGAGCACCGGATCGACGCTGGCGCGCGCGGGGACGCACACGCTGGCGGCCGAGGATCTCGGCGTCCAGCCCGGAGACGTGATCACCTACTACGCGCGGGCCCGCGACGTCGGCCGCGGCAAGCGGCCAACCGAAACCCGCAGCGACATCTTCTTCCTGGAGGTCCGGCCCTTCTCCGAAGAGTACGTCCTGGCGCAGAGCCAGGCCATGTCGGGCATGGCGAGTGAGCAGATCGAAACGCTCATCGCGGCGCAGAAAGAGATCATCAACGCGACCTGGAACATCGAGCGCCGCGCCGCCTCGGGCGCAGGGCGGTCGTCGGGTGACATCACGGCGATTGCGACGGCTCAGGCCGAGCTGAAGACGCGCGCCGAAGAGATTGCGTCGCGCGGAGGACGTGGGCGGGGGCGGTGCGCTTTCCGCAGCAGGCCCTGCCGGCCTTCGACGGGCTCAGCGGCAGGCCGGGCAGGCCGTCTGGGGATCCTGTTGGCGCGGCGATCTCCGCCATGACGCGCGCCATCGGTCAGTTGGAAGAGCAGCGGACCGGGCAGGCGCTGCCGCATGAGATGGCGGCGCTGCAGGGGCTGGTGCAGGCCCAGGCGGAAGTGCGCCGGCGTGAGGTGGCGCAGCAGGCCGGAGCAGCGATGGGTGGCCTCGGCCGGCAGGGTCAGGATATGTCGGCGCTCTTCGACAAGGAACTGCAGCGGCAGCAGCGGACCAACTACGAGACGCGGTCGCAGGCCGAAACCCGTCCCGATCGCCAGGACAGCGACACCGCGCTCGACAAGATTCGGGATCTCGCGCGCCGGCAGGAAGAGCTGAGCCGGCGGCAGCGCGAGCTCGCGACGACGGCGCCGCCCGCCGACGAGATGAAGCGTCAGCTCGAGAAGCTCTCGCGCGAACAGGAGGCCCTGCGCCAGCAGGCCGAGGATCTGGCGCGAGAGATGGGACAGCAGGCGGCCGGACAGCAGCCGGGCCAGCCGGCCGGCCAGCCGCAACGCGGCGGTTCGTCGCCGGCCCAGTCCGGCAGCGGTGGCGCCGTGCGCGACGCGGCCGACGAGATGCGGAATGCGGCGGGGGAACTGCAGCGGCAGTCGCCGTCGAGCGCTGCCGACCGCAGCGAACGGGCCGCGGCCGGCCTGCGCCGGCTCGAGCAGCAGATGCGCCGCGACAACCCCGACGCCCGCCAGCAGGCCGCCGGCGAAGCGCGCCTCGAAGCGCAGCAGATTGCCGACGCGCAACGCCGCATCGCCGGCGAGGCCTCCCGACTGGCGAAGGGGACGGACGCCTCCAACCGGGACGCGTGGCGGCGGCTCGCGGGCGAAAAAGACAAGCTCGCCGATCGCGTGGACGACTTGCAGCGATCGGCCGAGCAGCTCGGCGGAACCCAGGCGCCGGCGCAGGGAGGTTCCGGGGCAACCGGCTGCTGCCGCCAAAGAAATCGCGCGCCAGCAGATCGCGGGCCGTATGCGCGACAGCGCGCGCAAAATGCGTGAGGCAGCCGACGCCGAAGAAGGTCCCGCGGCGGGCGGCCGCGCGGCCAGGCCCGCGCCGCCCCAGGGCGTGGCTGAGGCCGAACAGCAAATGGCCAAGGCGCTCGAACAGATAGCGGGGCAGCTCGGGGGGGGTGCCGCCGGCGCCGAGGATCTGTCGCGCCAGCTCGACGAGTCACGGTCGATTCGCGACCGCCTCGATCGCCTCGAACGCCAGATGCGCGAAGCCGACGCGCGGAGTGCCGCCGGCAGGCAAGGAGCAGGCAGGGCCGGTTCCTCCGGCGCGGGCCGGAACGGCTCGCCGGGTTCAGCCGCAGGATCGGGTCAGAGCCCGCAGCCCGCGGAGGGCGCCCAGCGGCAGCGCGAGGAGTACGCCCGGGAATTGCGCGCCGCGCGAGACTCGCTCGCGCGCCTCGAACGCGGCGCCCCCGGTACCGGGAGTGGCGGCTCGTCTCCGGAGACGCACGAGTGGAGCCCCGTCGACCAGGGGACCGAGGCGTTCAAGCAGGATTTTTCGAATTGGGAGTCGTTGCGCAAGGATGTGGATTCCGCTCTCGAACGATACGAAGCATCAGTGATCGCAGCGGCAGCGCGCCGTGGCCTCCAGGACCGGCTCAACGCCGGCGGCAGCGATCGCGCGCCAGACGCCTACCGGCAGGTGATCGCCCGATACTACGAATCGCTGGCCAAGAAGAAGTAAGCCGGCGTGTCCTTCGCACATCCTCTTCCCTGGTGGGCACTCGCCCTCATCGTCGGTGCCGCCGCCCTCGTCGCGTGGCTGGCCTATAACCGGCGCACGCTGTCTCCACCGCGGCGCCGGATTCTGGTGACCCTCCGCTTTGTGACCCTCATTGCGCTCGTCGTGTTCCTGCTCCGGCCGGTGGCTCGCGGCGTCGATGGCGATGCGCGGGACGCGGTCGTCGCGATCCTCGTCGACTCGTCGCGCAGCATGAGCATCGAGGACGCGGACGGCCAGGCACGAGTCGAACGCGCCCGCCGGATCGTCGCCGAGCGTCTGCTGCCGACACTCGGCTCGCAATTTCAGGTCGAGGTCCTCGGTTTCGGCGATGGCGTCGCCCCGATAGTGCCCGCGGCGTTGACGGCCGTGGCGCGCCGCAGCGACGTGGCCGGCGCGCTTGCCGGCTGTGCGCACGCGCTACCGCGGCCGGGCGGTCGCGGGTGTCATCCTCGTGTCGGACGGCGGTGATACGAGCGGGGCCGGGGAGCGCGCGGCCGAGGATGGCCCGCCGATTTACGCCATCGGCGTCGGCTCACCGGTGGCGGGCAAGGACCGCGAGATCCTCGGCGTCACCGTCGCCGAGACGATCCTGGACGACTCGCGCGTGGACCTGGCGGTGTCGGCGGTGAGCCACGGGCTGGGAAATGCGCCGATCGAGCTTCGCCTGCTCGAGAATGGCCGTTCCATCGACGTCAAGCGTGTGACGCCCGCCGCCGAGGGATCGCCCGTGCGCGAAGTGTTTCAGGTCTCGCCCGGAAAAGGCGCGCCCACGGTCTACACCGTCGAGATGCCGCTCCTCGCCGACGAGCTCGTTCCCGAGAACAACGCCCGCAGCGTTCTCGTGCCGCCGCCGGCGCGCGCCCGCCGTGTCCTGCTGGTCGAGGGAGCGCCTGGGTTCGAGCACAGTTTTCTCAAGCGTGCGTGGGCGTCCGACGCCGGCCTCGAAATCGACTCGGTGGTGCGCAAAGGCAAGAACGAGCAAGGTGCCGATACGTTCTACGTGCAGGCGGCGCAGTCGCGGAGCGACAGCCTCGCGACGGGCTACCCCTCGACGCGCGAGGCGCTCTTTCGCTATGACGCACTGGTGCTCGCCAACGTCGAGGCGCACCAGTTCACGCGCGCGGAGCTCGAGGCGACGCGGCGCTTCGTCGGCGATCGAGGGGGCGGTCTGCTGGTGCTGGGGGCGCGGTCGTTCCTCCGCCAGGGACTCGCCGGATCGATGCTCGAGGACCTGCTGCCGCTCGAGCTCAACGCCGGCGGCGGGAGCACGATCGATCGCGAGACCGGGGGGAGTGACGTCCCGGCGGGCGCGAACGTCCGCGGCGTGAATCGCGTGTCCCTCACTCCGGCAGGGGAGGCCCATCCCATCATGCAGCTCGCGGCACGAGCCGACGAGACGCGGAAGCGATGGGAGGCCGTGCCGGCACTCGCGGCCATCACGCCGCTCGGCGGGCCGCGCCCCGGCGCGAGCGTGCTCGCCGTGACGAGCGGACCCGGCGGCACGCCACGCGCGCTCGTGGCCGTGCAACGCTTTGGCGAAGGCCGGTCGATGATCTTTACCGGCGAGGCCTCCTGGCGCTGGCGCATGCTGCTGCCCGCGGCCGATCGCTCGTTCGATACGTTCTGGAAGCAATCGCTGCGTTGGCTGGCGCTTGCGGCGGGAGACCCGATCCACTTGACGGTCGCCCCTGGGGCGTCGCCCGGCGACACGCTGCCGCTCGCCGTCGTCGCGCGCAACGCCGCGTTCGAGCCGCTGCAGAATGCCACCGTCGACGTGCGCGTCACCGCGCCGGACGGCCGCATCGAGTCGCTGCGAGCGGCCGCGGACTTGTCGCGCGAGCGCCCGGGTCACTACGTGGCCAACTTTCGTCCGGAACACGCCGGCGTGTTCAAGCTGTCGGCGGATGTCCGGCAGGGGGGAACGGTCGTGGGCTCGGCGACTGCCTCGGTCCTCGTTGGCGGTGCCGACCTCGAGATGACCGACCCCCGGATGAACGCGGCCTTTTTCGCGCGTCTGGCCTCGGCTTCGGGCGGGCGCGTACTATCCGAGCATGAGGTGAGCGAGCTGCCGGGCCTGCTGAAGGCGGCCGTGCCGGGAGCCGCGCTGGCGGTCCGGCGGGATCTCTGGCACACGGGATGGTCGTTTGCGGCGATACTGACGTTACTGGCAGCCGAGTGGATCCTGCGGCGGACATGGGGGCTCAGATGACAGAGGGGTCGGGCTCAGGGCCCAGGGCTCAGGGCTCAGGTAGGTGCACTGGTTCCGGACCTTCTGCTTTCAAGCGGAAGGCGCTCTGCGCCGTCGCAGCGACGATCGCGGTCCTCTTTGCGCAAATCGCGACCGCCGTTGCCGGCGAACGCTATGCGCTCATCGTGGCTGGGGCGAGCGGCGGGCAGGAGTACGCAGTGCAGTACGCGGCGTGGACCCGCGATCTCGCCGCCGTGCTCGGCGAGCGGATGAAGATCGACCGCGAGCACCTGAAGGTCCTGACAGATACGCCCGATGGGTCGGCCGCGGCAACGGCCGCCAACGTCCGGCAGCATCTCACGGCCGTCCGGCGCGCGATGACGCGCGACGATCTCCTCTTCATCGTCCTCATCGGCCATGGCACCTTTGATGGCGTGGACGCCAAGTTCAACCTCGTCGGGGCCGATCTCGAGTCGGCGCAGTGGGCCGAGCTCCTGGCCGGCCTTCCCGGCCGCGTCGTGGTCGTCAACACCTCCTCGGCGAGCTTTCCCTTCATCGAGCGCCTGACTGGCGACCGCCGCGTCGTCATCACCGCGACCGACTCGGTCGCGCAGCGCTTCGACACGGTGTTTCCCGACTACTTCATCAAGGCTTTCCGCAGCGACGCGGCCGACATCGACAAGAACGATCGGATTTCGATCTGGGAAGCGTTCATCGCGGCGACAGGCGAGGTGCGGCGGCACTACCAGCGCCGCGGGCAGCTCGCCACCGAACGGGCGCTGCTCGACGACAACGGCGACGGCGTCGGGCGGGATGCCGGCGGGACGGGCGACGATGGCTCGCTCGCGAGTCATGTCTATCTCGACGAGCCGCTGCCAGGAGCGCAGCCGACCGACGAAGTCCTGTTGAAGCTCCTGCAGAAGCGCGCGGCACTCGAAACCGACCTCGACGAGCTCAAGGTCCGCCGCAGCTTCCTGCGCGCCTCGGAGTATCAGTCAGAGTTCGAACGCCTGATGGTCGAGCTCGCGCGCGTCAACAAAGAGATCCGGGCGCGGGTGAAGTCGTAGCCGCTGGCTCAGGGCTTTGGGCTCTGGGCTCAGGCAAGACCTTCGAGAGTGAGTCTAAGGTTTGGCGAGAGCCTAAAGCCCAGAGCCCTAGAGCCGCCCTTGAGCCCGTCAGTACTCCCACCGTTCCCGCCTCGTGCGCTCCGCGGCTCGCCATAGCGCGCCGGCGAGGGCTCCGGTGGCGAACCCCACCACGTGCGCCCAGAACGCCACGCCGCCTCCAGCGGCATCGGCGCCGAGCGAGCCGACGCCGCTGAAGAACTGCATCAGGAACCAGATCCCCAGGAAGAAGATGGCCGGGATCTCGATGAGGTCGAGGTAGAAGAAGATGAAGACGGCCGTCAGCACGCGCGAGTGCGGGAAGAGGACGAAGTACGCGCCCATGACGCCGGCGATGGCCCCGCTTGCGCCCACCATCGGCACGATCGACGACGGGTTGGTGGCGACCTGGCCGAGCGCGGCGGCGGCGCCGCAGCCGAGATAGAAGAGGAGGAACCGCCGGTGTCCCATCCGATCCTCGACGTTGTCGCCGAAGATCCACAGATAGAGCATGTTGCCGAGCACATGCAGCCAGCCGCCATGGAGGAACATGCTCGTCACGACCGACGACCATGACAGATCGGCCGGGACGACGCCGTAGAGCTCCACGAACTGCTGCAGGTCGCGATCGCTCAGCGTGAGCTCGTAGAAAAACGCGAGCGCGTTGAGGATGATGAGGCCGATGGTGACGAACGGCGTCGTGCGGGACGGGATGACGTCGCTGACCGGAAACATCCGGTCGGCAGTATATCGTGGCGGGGATCGGGGGTCAGGGATCAGGGATCAGGCAAGAGCGTTCGAGATCTTGGTCGAGGGTTTGCCTGAGCCTTGGTTCAGCATCCCGTACTGAGTCTCGATCCCTGGTCCCTGATCCCCGAGCCCCGAGCCCCCGACCGCCGATCCCTGTATACTAAAAGAGTGACGAGCCCGGCTAGCTGCGGCGTTTTTGCGCGCGTGCTGCTCGCCGTGTACGTCGTGGCGGCTGCGTTGATGCCGCTGGCTCATCACGACGTCGTCTGCCACCTGAAGTCCTCCACCCACTGCACGACCTGCGTCGTCGGCTCGTCGGGCGAGACCGCCTCCTGGGCGGTGGCGCTCGATGGCGCGCGACTGGCTGATGCGGGGGGCGCGATTCTTCCCTCGGTCGACTACTGTCAGTCCAGTCTCGTCCGGTTCTCATCCGGCCGCTCGCCGCCCTTCGCCTAGTCGCGCCGTTCTTCCCAATCGTTTCGCTCATCCGGGCCGTGGTCCCGGAGAATCCGTTTCGTTCGGCGGCGACGCCAGAGTCCCGCCGTGTGGAGGGTCATGTGGCTTGGACGTTTGTCCCCGTCAAGGCCGTGCGTGTCGTCATGTGGGCTGGCGCAGTGCTGTGTCTGGCGCTTCCCGCGGCCGCACAGGCGCCAGCTGCCGTCGCTCAGGCGCAGGACGTGCGCGAAGAGCTCGACAAGCTGCGGAAAGAGTTCGAGGCTGTCCGCGACGCCTACGGCGCGCGGCTGGCGGCGCTCGAGGCAAAGCTGACGGCGATCGGCGCGCCGGCGCCAGAGGTGGCGCCGGTCGCGGCCGCGCCGCCCGCCGCCGTGCCGGCCGACGTGCAGGTGCCGGCGGGTGCGGCGGGCAGCGGCGGGCCATCGGGCGCGCTGCCGGTGTATGGCAACGCGAGCGCGATGTCGAAGATCTTCAATCCCGACATGGCCGTCATCGGCAACTTCGTCGGTGTCGCGGGGGAGAACTCCGTCAACCCGAGCCCCGCGCTCGCGCTCGAAGAAGCCGAAGCGACCTTTCAGGCAGTGGTGGACCCTTATGCGCGCGCCGACTTCTTTCTCGCCTTCTCGCCGGAAGGGGTCGAGATCGAGGAGGGCTTCCTGACGCTGACGTCGCTGCCCGGCGGCTTCCTGGCCAAGATCGGGAAGCTCAAGCAGCAGGTCGGCAAGGTGAACACGCTCCATGCGCATTCCCTGTCCTGGGTCGACAAGCCGCTGATGGCGCAGAACCTGTTCGGCGGCGACGAGGGCCTGGCGGATTCCGGCCTGTCGGTATCGAAGCTGATCATGAATCCCTGGATGTTCCTCGAGGCTACCGGCGAGCTCTACCAGGGGGCCTCGGGCGTATTCCAGTCGTACGAACCGAGCGACGTGAGCTGGGTCGCGCGGCTGCGCGGCTACCGCGACGTCACCGAATCGACCAACATCGACGTCGGCGGGTCGGTCGCCTACGGCACCAACGACGCCGGTCCGGACTTTACGACGCGTCTCGTCGGCATCGACGCCACGTTCCGCTACCGCCCCCTGCGCCGCGCCATTTACCGGCGGCTTCAGGGACGGACCGAGCTCTTCTGGAGCCGTCGAGGCCAGGAAGGCGGCAACAGCAACGCGTTCGGCATGTATGCGAGCGGCGAGTATCAGTTCGCCCGCCGCTGGTTCGGCGGCGCCAGGTACGACTGGTCAGAGCGCGCGTACGACGCCTCGCTCGTCGATAAAGGACCCTCGCTGGTCTTGACCTACTGGCCGAGCGAATTCAGCCAGATCCGCAGTCAGTACCGCCGCACACGCTACGCGGAAGGCGCGACCGCGAACGAGTTGTTGATCCAGTTCCTGTTCTCCATCGGCGCGCACGGCGCGCATGTGTTTTGAAGGAGCTGGGAGCTGCGGAGCTCAGAAGAAGATACGAACAGCAGCGCCCGCGGCCCGAGCGCGGCGCGTAGTCGCCGCGCGAGAGCTGGCGGGGGTGGGGCCCCGCCAGCATTGAGAAATGCGGACAAGAGGTCGATAGCAATGAAGAAACGATGATTTGGCTGGCCGTCGCGATCCTCGCAGCGTCCATCCAGACCGCCCACGCGCGCGCCGGAATCAGCGTCATCACGTCGACCGAGGACCTTGCGGCGCTCGTGCGCGAGATCGGCGGGGACAAGGTGTCGGTCGAGGCGCTGGCCAAGGGCTATCAGGACCCGCACTTTGTCGAGGCCAAGCCGAGCTTCGTCCTCAAGCTGCACAGTGCCGACCTCCTCGTCGTGGTCGGACGCGAGCTCGAGGTCGGATGGCTGCCGCCGCTCATCACGCAGAGCCGGAACCCGAAGATCCAGCCCGGCGGCGCGGCCTACCTCGACGCCTCGCTCACGGCGCGGATCCTGGACGTTCCCGCCGGCCAGGTGACGCGCGCGATGGGCGACGTGCATCCCCAGGGCAATCCCCACTACTGGCTCGATCCGCGCAACGGGCGCCTCATGGCCAAGGCCATTCAGGACAAGCTGACGTCGCTCACCCCGGGCGACGCGGCCTACTTCGCCCAGCGGTACGCCGACTTCGACCGCCGGCTCGCGGACGCCGAGAAGCGATGGCAGGCGGCCGTCGCGCCGTACAAGGGCCTCAAGATCGTGACCTACCATCGCTCCTGGCCGAACTTCGCCGAGGTCTTCGGTCTCGACGTCGTCGGCTACGTGGAGCCGAAGCCCGGTATCCCACCCTCGCCCGCGCATCAGCTCGGCCTGACGCAGGAGATGAAGCGCCTGGGCATCAAGATCATCCTCGTCGAGCCGTACTTCGACCTGCAGACGCCGAACAAGATCGCCCGCGATGTCGGCGCGAAGGTGGTCGTGATGCCGCCGTCGGTTGGCGGCGTCAAGGAGGTCCAGAACTACGTGCAGCTCTTCGACTATGACGTCGCCCTGCTGCTCGCGGCGATCAAGGAGACGGGGGCGGCGCGGTAATGGGGGATCTCAGCTTCTGGCAGATTGCCGAGTTCCTGGCGGCGCCATTTGCCGCCAGCCTCATCCTGACCGGTATCCACACCTATCTCGGCGTTCATGTCGTCGAGCGCGGCGTCATCTTCGTGGACCTGTCGCTCGCCCAGATCGCCGCGCTCGGGGCCACCATCGCGATGCTCATGCCGTTCTCCGGCGGGGATCCGCACGCGCGCTCGGTCTACTGGGTCAGCCTCGCGTTCACCTTCATCGGTGCCGCCATCTTCTCGCTCGTGCGCACCAAGCACGCGCGGGTACCGCAGGAAGCGATCATCGGCATCAGCTACGCCGTGGCGTCGGCCGCGGCCATTCTAGCGATGAGCAAGTCGACGTCGCAGGCCGAGCACCTCAAGGACATGCTGGTCGGCAACATCATCGCCGTCTCCTGGTCTGACGTCCTGAAGACCGCCGGGCTCTACGGTGCGGTCGGCCTGTTCCACTTCATCTTTCGCAAGCCATTCCTGGCGATTTCGATGAATCACGCCGACGCGGAAGCGACCGGGCTCAACGTCCGTCTCTGGGACTTCCTCTTCTACGCATCCTTCGGCTTCGTGGTCACCTCGTCGGTCGCGATCGCCGGCGTCCTCCTGGTGTTCTGTTACCTCATCGTGCCGTCGGTCGCCGCCATGCTGTACTCCGAGCACATCGGCCGCCGTCTGGCGATCGGCTGGACCATGGGCACCGTCGTCTCCGCCCTCGGCGTGTACCTGTCGCTCGTGCTCGACTTGCCGACCGGTGCGACGATCGTCTGCACGTTCGGCCTCGTGCTCATTTTGATGGCCGCGGTGAAGCCGCTGATTCGAACAGGGCGGTAGCGCGTCCCGTCAGCCGTCGAGTTCGACTCTTACTTCAAACTTCATACTTCAAATTCGACTTCAGACTTCAGACTTCAGACTTCGACTTCAGACTTCTCCCTTCAAACCTCCCACTTCAGACTTCAAACGTCAGACTTCAAACTTTCTTTTGGTAGAGTTACCCATGCAGTGTCGTCAGTGTGGAACCGAGATCGCCGAGAAGGCGATCGTCTGTTTTCGATGTGGTGCGGGAACGAGCGATCCCGTGCGCAAGGCGGTGCCGGTCAAGCCGAGGCGGAGCCCGGTCATATCGGCCGGCGTGCTCATCGCGCTGCTGCTCGTCGCGCTCTATTTGTGGCAGGTGGCGCGGACGGCGGCCAACCCCGAGCTGCCTGAACTGGCGGCCGGCGTGGCGCTCGGCGCCGCGGCTGTGGTGCTGTTCCTCGCCATCCTGCGGCGGCGTTAAGCGCCCGCTTTTCCGCCTCACGTTGCCAAAACCCTGAAAAGTGCCATAATTTCTGATTCCATGTCCGATGCCCGCCTTGAAGTAACCGACGCTTTGGGCCGCCGTATCGTGCCGATCTCGAAGGGCCACTTCGAGATCGGACGGCGCGAAACGAACGATCTCCGCCTGGCCGGCAGCGAGGTCTCGCGCGACCATGCCGAGATCGACGCCCAGGACAACCAGTTCCTCATCCGCGACAAGAGCTCGCGTTACGGCACCTACGTCAACGGTGAGCAGATAACCGAGCGGCCGCTCGTGCACGGCGATCGCATCCGGCTCGGCCGCAGCGGCGGCGCCGAGATGGTGTTCCTCCTCGCCGACAGTGCCCCGGCCATCGACAAGGCGACCACGACGGCGATCGGGGACCTGCGCCAGATCGCCGCGCTCCTCGAGGGCCTGCGCGCGCTCGGCTCCGGACGCGTCCTGGACGACGTGCTGGCGCTCGTGCTCGACTCGGCGATCGAGGTCAGCGGCGCCGAGCGCGGGTTCATCATGCTGGCGGCCACACCGACGAACGAGCTCGAGTTCAAGATGGCCCGGTCGCGGGGGCGCAACTCGATTCCAGGCGGCAGCTTCGCCACCAGCCGCAAGATTCCGGAAGAGGTCTTCCGCACCGGCGAGCCGCGCATCGTCGCCGACCTGCTCGATGGCGATCTCGCCAACGTGCACATGGGCACGGTGGCCCTCGGCATCCGCAACGTGCTGTGCGTGCCGCTGCGGCTGGTGCGTTATCTGGATCGTGCCGAAGCGGTGGGCGAGGAGCGGCGCATCGGCGTCCTCTACCTCGACAGCCGCGAGAAAGGATCACTGCTCTCGAACTCCACGCGTGCGGCGCTCGAAACGCTGGCGACCGAGGCGGCCGTGGCGATCGAGAACGCCCGGCTCTACCGCGAGACGATGGAGAAGGCGCGGATGGAGCAGGAGATGCGGATCGCGGCCGAGATCCAGCAGGCGCTCCTGCCCAAAGCCGGGCGGTCGGGCGCCTATTTCCGCGCCGCCGCTGCGTCGCTCCCGTGCCGATCGATCGGGGGCGACTTCTACGACTACGTCGACTTGTCCGACGGCTCGTTCGGGTTCGCGCTCGGCGACGTCGCGGGGAAGGGCCCGCCCGCGGCGCTCTTGAGCGCGATGATGCAGGGCATGTTCGCGGCCCAGGCGGCCGGCAGCGACTCTCCATCGCGCACGATCGGGAAAGTGAACCTGGCGCTCTACCGGCGCGGGATCGAATCACGCTTCGTGACCCTCATGTACGGGTCGCTGCAGGCGAACGGCCAGTTGCTGTACTGCAACGCCGGGCACAATCCGCCGCTCGTCGTCGGCAAGAACGGGTTCCGGCGTCTCGAGTGCGGCGGGCCGATCGTCGGCCTCTTCGAAAGCGCGAGCTACGAGGAGGAGACGGTCACGCTCGTGGCGGGCGACTGGCTCATCGTCTTCAGCGACGGCGTGTCCGAGGCGTTGTCGGCCACCGGCGAGGAATACGGCGAGAGCCGGATCCTGGCCGTCGTGCAGAGCCACCTCAACGTCGAGCCCCAGAAGCTCCTCGAAGCCGTCTTTTCGGACGTGCGGGAGTTTGCCAAGGGCGCGGCGCAGAACGACGACATCACCGCCATGGTTCTGCGCTTCGGATCATGACCGCGCTCGGGCGGCGCGAGCGACTCGCCGTCTCGCTCTGGCTCATCGTCGCGGTCGTGGTCTGGAACGGTCTCTACAATCTCCTCCTCGCGCGCAGCACCCAGACCTACCTCTTCAAGCAGGCCCTGCATCAAGCCGGGCTCGGGCCGTGGGTTGACCTCACGAGCGCCCTCGATGCCGCCGTCCGTGATGCGGCCTGGCTGTCGACGCTGTGGGCGTGCCTTCTTCTCCTGGCGGGCCTGGTGACCATCCGCCTTGTCTGGACTCGTCGCGCGCCATGCACCCCCTGATACACGACTGGAACGCCACGTCCACCCCCAAGCCACCCATCGTCCTGCTGGACGACGAGACGCTGCGCGATGGACTGCAGTCGCCGTCGGTGAAGAACCCGACGATTGAAGAGAAACTGCGGATCCTGCACCTCATCGACGCCCTGGGAATCGACACCGCCGACATCGGGCTGCCCGGGGCCGGGCCGCACGTGGTGAAGGACGTCGAGCGGCTGGCGCGGGAGATCGCCGAGCAGCGCCTGCGGGTGGCGGCCAACTGCGCCGCGCGCACGCTCGTCGCCGACATCAGGCCGATCGCCGAGATCTCGCAGCGCGTGGGCATCCCGATCGAGTGTGGCGCGTTCATCGGCTCGAGCCCGCTGCGGCAGTACGCCGAAGGGTGGGGCATCGACCAGCTCCTCAAACTGACGGAGGAGGCCATCACCTTCGCGGTGCGCGAGGGCCTGCCGGTGCTCTACGTCACCGAGGACACGACGCGAGCGGATCCCGAGACGCTGCGCCGGCTCTACTCGACGGCGATCCGTGCCGGCGCGTCACGGGTGTGCATTGCCGACACCGTCGGCCACGCGACGCCGGCGGGCGCGGCGGCGGTGGTCCGGTTCGTCGCGCAGGTGGTGGAAGAGTGCGGCGGCGGCGTCGGGATCGACTGGCACGGCCACCGCGATCGCGACTTCGCGGTGACGAACTCGCTGGCCGCGCTCGAGGCGGGCGCGACGCGGCTGCACGGGGCGGGCATCGGCATCGGCGAACGCGTCGGGAACACGCCGATGGACATGCTGCTCGTCAACCTCGTGCTGATGGGCTACATCGAGCGCGACCTCTCGCCGCTCGTCGCCTACTGCGAGACCGTGTCGGCTGCGACCGGCGTGCCGATTCCGCCCAACTACCCGGTGGTCGGCCGCGATGCGTTCCGGACGGCGACCGGCGTGCACGCCGCCGCGGTGATCAAAGCGTTCCGGAAGAAGGACCAGGCGCTCGTCGACGCCGTCTATTCCGGCGTGCCGGCGAGCCTCGTCGGGCGCGAGCAGGAGATCGAGGTCGGCCCGATGTCAGGGAAGTCGAACGTGGTCTTCTGGCTCGAGAAGCGGGGCCTGCCGGTGACCGACGAGATCGTCGAGCGGATCTTCGCCAAGGCCAAGGCCTCGACGGCTGTGCTCGAAGAGGCCGAAATCAGGGAGGCACTCAAGTAGAGTCAGCAGCGCCTCTGCCGCGGAGCACCCGGTCGCGCGACTTGCACGTCTACGGCTTTACCAGCCGCTTCTCGATCTCCGGCAGCGCTGCCAGCAGGACTTCTCCCACCGCCTGCAGCGATCCGGCCGAGACCTTGTCCAGCGTGTCGCCGGCGGTGTGCCAGGCGGGGTAGTCGAGGTCGATGATGTCGACGGCAGGCACGCCCGCCTCGAGGAACCGCAGGTGGTCGTCCTCAATCGGGGTTTCGCGCTCGAGGAACTCGCGGCGCTTCAAGGTTCTCGCCGCGCCCCAGATGATGTCGGTCAGCCACGCCGTCGAGTTCGACTCGCGAGAGATCCGGAGGTCGCGGTCGCCAATCATGTCGACCAGCACCAGCGCCCGCATCTGGGGCAGGGTGCCCGCCTGGCGCGCCGCCTCGACGTAATAGCGGCTGCCGTAGGTGTTGTCGTTCCCGGTGTTCCAGTCGACGACGGCCTCTTCGCCATCGAGGAAGAGGAGCTCAATCGGGAGCGCGTTCTTCCGGCCTTTGAGGACGCGCGCAATTTCGATCAGGAACGCCGCGCTCGAGCCGCCGTCGTTGGCGCCGACGAAGGTGAACTCGCGAAACAGCTTCGTGTCGTAGTGACCGGCAATAATCAGCCGGCCCTGCCCTGAGCTTGTCGAAGGGCCCTGCAGCGTCACGCGCAGGTTGACCATCTTCGTCGGCCCGGCCGGAGTCTTCGCCTCGAACGGCTGCTCCTCGACCGTGAGCCCGAGGGCCTTCAACTGGGCGGTGATGTAGTCGCGCGCTTTCCCGGCTCCGGGCGTGCCGGCTACGCGCGGGCCGATGGCGACGAGTTGGCGGATGTGCTCGTGCGCGCGCGCGCCGTCGAAACCTGGCGTCGCGGCGGCGGGCGTCTGGGCGCCGGCGCACGCGGTGCCGACGAGCAAGGCGAGGATCGCCGCCGCTGACACGGTGGCGGAAGTGGCGATCCGGCGGCGGTCGGACATCGGTTTAGCCGGCGGCTGGCAGCCGTTCAGCGCCGCTTCTCCCGCGGCACGTATTCGCGCGTCGCCGGCCCGATGTAGATCTGCCGCGGGCGCGCGATTTTCTGGTCGGGGTCGAGGAGCATTTCTTCCCATTGCGCCACCCAGCCCGCGGCCCGCGGGATGGCGAAGAGCACCGGGAACATCTCGACCGGGAATCCCATCGCCTGGTAGATCAGGCCGGAATAGAAGTCGACGTTGGGATAGAGCTTGCGCGCGACGAAGTACTCGTCTTCGAGGGCGATGCGCTCGAGCTCGAGCGCGATTTCGAGCAAGGGGTTCTTGCCCGTCACCTCGAACACCAGGTCCGCGATCCGCTTGATGATCGCCGCCCGCGGGTCGTACAGACTTGTAGACCCGGTGGCCGAAGCCCATCAATCGTCCGTCGCCGCCCTTGACCCGCTTGATGAACGCCGGGACGTTCTTGAGCGAGCCGATCTCGGCCAGCATCCTGAGCACCGCTTCGTTCGCCCCGCCGTGCAGCGGCCCGTAGAGCGCGGCGGCGGCGCCGGCGAGCGACGAATACGGATCGGCCTGCGAGCTGCCGATGTTCCGCATCGTGCTCGTGCTGCAGTTCTGCTCGTGGTCGGCGTGGAGGATGAAGAGGACGTCGAGCGCCCGCTCGAGCACGGGATTCACCGCATACTTCGTCTCGGTCATCCTGAAGAGCATGTTCAGGAAGTTGCCGGCGTAACTGAGGTCGTTGTCGGGCAGGTTGTACGGCCGGCCGATCGAGTGCCGGTAGGCATAGGCGGCAATCGTCGGCACCTTGGCGATGAGCCGAATCGTCTGCAGCCGCCGGGACTCGCTCGAAAAGATGTTCTTGGCGTCGAGGTAGAAGGTCGAGAGCGCACCGACCGTGCTGATGAACATGCCCATCGGGTGGGCGTCGTACTGGAACCCCTCCATCAGCTTGGAGATGTTCGTGTGCAGCATGGTGTGCTGCACGACGTCCTTGGTCCACTGCTGGTGCTGCGCCTCGGTCGGCAGCTCGCCGAACAGGATGAGATAGGCCGTTTCGAGGAAATCGCTGTGCTCGGCCAGCTGCTCGATCGGGTAACCGCGGTAGAGCAGGACCCCCTTGTCGCCGTCGATATACGTGATCCGGCTGCGGCACGAGGCCGTGTTCATGAACGCCGGGTCGTACATCATCATCCCGAACTCTTCCGGGACGACCTTGATCTGACGCAGGTCCATGGCCCGAATGGTGCCGTCCTGGATGGGGATCTCGTACTGCTTGCCGGTGCGGTTGTCGGTAATCGTCAGCGTGTCGGCCATGCGGGATTCTGTCGGGTCACGTACTTAGTTGTCGGACTCGCGCTCACCATCATCGTCTGACGGACCGTCGGGGATGCTCCCACCCTCGTCCGGGCTGTCGTCGGGCACCCGGTAGTCCTCGGACAGCCACCGCCCGAGGTCCGCCATGCGGCACCGTTCGCTGCAGAACGGCCGCGACGCCGGGTCGATCGGGTGGCGCCGGCAGTAGACGCAGAGGGCCTCGGGCTCCGCCAAACCCGGTCATTGTATCAATGGCGGGGGGAAATGTAGAAAACAGGGCTCAAGGCTCAAGGCTCAGGGCTCAGGCCAGAACCCTCGAATCAAGTATTCGACGGCCTTGCCTGAGCCCTGAGCCTTGAGCCCTGAGCCGAGTGCCTTAGGCTTCCACCTCGCCGGCGTGATGCCGGACGTCCTTGGCCGAGACCATGAAGATCACGTCCTCGGCGACGTTGGTGGCATGGTCGCCGATGCGTTCGAGGTGGCGCGAGATGAGGATCAGGTCGAGGGCCGGCTCGATGGTGTGCGTGTCCTGCAGCATGTAGGTCAGGAGCTCGCGGAAGACCTGGGTCTTGAGCGCGTCGAGGGTATCGTCCTCGTTGAGGACGCCCTGCGCCAGCTCGATGTCACGGCGCACGAAGGCATCGAGGGCATTGCGCAACATGCGCTGCGCGATGTCGGCCATCCGCGGGATGTCGATGAGTTCCTTGACCGGGGGATGGCGCATGTAGCGGCGCACCGCCTCGGCGATGTTGATCGCCAGGTCGCCGACGCGCTCGAGGTCGGTGTTGATCTTGACCGCGGCCACAATCGCCCGCAGGTCGACCGCCATCGGCTGATGCAGGGCGAGGAGCTTGAAGCACCGGCTGTCGATCTCGATGTGCAGCCGGTTGATCGGGCCATCCCCGGCGAGCACGCGGTCGACGACAGGAGCGTCACGTTCGACGAGGCCCCTCACCGCCGAGCGGACGCGGTCCTCGGCCAGCCCGCCCATCTCGAGCAGGCGCGTCTTGAGCTGTTCCAGCTCTTCTTGAAAGTGGGGAACCATACGGTCGGGCATGATTTCAAAAGCTATCAGCTATCAGCTATCAGCTATCGGTTGTTTAGAATTCGCTTTGTTTCCGCTTGTGAGCTCGTTCTCAGCTGCCAGCTGAGCGAGCTGAAAGCTAACCAAATCTCCCTGTCACGTAATCTTCCGTCAGCTTCTCGGCTGGATTTGTGAAAATCCGGTCCGTCGGCCCGTGCTCGATGAGGCGGCCCAGCCAGAAAAACGCCGTGCGGTCCGAGACGCGCGCCGCCTGCTGCATGTTGTGCGTGACGATGACGATGGTGTACTGCGTTTTGAGCTGATAGATCAGCTCCTCGATGCGCTGCGTGGCAATGGGATCGAGCGCTGACGCCGGCTCGTCCATCAGCACGATCTCGGGCTTGACCGCCAGCGCGCGCGCGATGCAGAGCCGCTGCTGCTGGCCGCCCGACAGGGCATTGGCCGAGTCGTGGAGGCGGTCCTTCACTTCGTCCCAGATGGCGGCCTGCCGGAGGCTTTCTTCGACCCGGCCGTTCAGGTCGGCGCGGCTCGACGCCATGCCGTTGATGCGCAGGCCGTAGGCCACGTTCTCGAAGATCGATTTCGGGAAGGGGTTCGACTTCTGGAAGACCATGCCCACGCGCCGGCGCAGCGCCACCACATCGGTGCCGGGGCGGTAGATGTCGTCGCCATCGATGAGCACCTTGCCTTCGACGCGCGTGCCCGCGATGATGTCGTTCATGCGGTTGAGCGTGCGCAGGAACGTGCTCTTGCCGCATCCCGACGGCCCGATGAACGCGGTCACCAGCTTGGCGGGGATGGCGATGCTGATGTTCTCGAGCGCGCGCTTGGCGCCGTAGAAGAAGTTCAGGCCCTGGACGTCGATCGAGACCGGATTGTCCACGCCAGCCGGCGATTGCGGACGGACGGTGACGGTCAGCGGCGGAGGGGTTGACTGCACCACGGGGGATCCAGGGCTCATACGACCCTAACAGGCTATCCCGGCACCAGTTTCCGCGTAATTTCGCCGATGTAAATTTGGTGTAAACAGCCCCGCGGTCAGGGGATCGGCGCGCCGGCCGGCGCGCCCTCGGTCCGCGACGGGTCGCTCTCGGCCAGAAACGCCCCGATTTGCCGCCGCAGCTCGTCCTGGATGACGTCGACCTTGCGCCGGGCGTCGAGGACGCGGAACCCGAACTCGTCCGACATCGACCCGTACTCTTTCAGGAGCGCCTTCTGATACGCGCGGAAGCTCTCGTAGATGTCGTCGCCGAGCTGCATGTCCATGCCCGATTCCCAGTAGTCCATGCCGCGGGCCTGGAGGACGCGCCGGATGAGGGTTTTCTCGTCGATCTTGAGGTAGAAGACGAGGTGCGGCGCGATGGCGAAGCCGTAGAGGTTGCGGATCCAGGTGCGATCGACGCCGCGGACGCCGGCGCGCGCCATGGCGGTGTAGATGTAGCGGTCCGACAGCACGATGAAGCCGGCCTTGAGCGCCGGGATGATCTCTTTCTCGAGGCGGTCGGCGAAGTCGGTGGCGTAGAGCAGGACGAAGGTCAGCTTGTTCAGCGTGTTGCTCGACTTGGCGAGCTCGATCGTCGGCTGCATCAGCTCGGACCGCGTCCAGCCGGTCTCGATCACGCCGTAGCCCTGCACCTCCAGCCATTCGCGCAGGAGCGTAATCTGGGTCGAGCGGCCGACGCCGTCGGTGCCTTCGACCGCGATGATCTTCCCCGGGTAGCCGTCGATCGGCAGGTACGGGATCCCGTTGCCGTAGTAGCTGCCAGGCTTGGCACCGCCGTTGGCGCCTTCCTTGTCCAGATCCATTCCATCGCGACGGGCGAGTCCCGTCCGCTCTCCGTCAGGCAAGCTCGTCGAGCTCGTCATTCGTATCCTCGATCGCCAGATGCTGTGAAACGATTTTGCGGAACGTCCGCTGCTGTTCCGTGATGCTGCCGCTCGCGGCGATGACGCTCAGCTCGAACTCGTCCACGATCCGGTCGTACTCCTCGAGCACCTTGCCCTGGAACATCTTGAAGCTCTCGACCGCGTTGTTGCTCCAGCCCATGTCCATGCCGGCTTCGTAGAACTTGAGCTTCACCCGGCGGGCGAGGAGGCGATCGGTCGACACCTCGATCGGCACGCGGAAATACACCGCGAGATCCGGCCGCACCGCAAAGCTGTAGAGCTCGCGCACCCAGCGCCGATCGCACGCCGCGCGCCGCGTCGCGCGAGAACGCGGTATAGGCGTAGCGATCGGCGAGCACGATCATGCCGGCCTTGAGCGGCGGGATGATGTTGTAGAGCAGGCGGTCGGCGAAGTCGGTCGCGTGCAGCAGGCTGAACGTCATCGGCGTCAGCGAGTTCTTCTTCTTTCCCGACTTGGTCGCGGCTTTGACGAGCGCCGACGAGTTCCACTCGGTGACGAACACCGGGTGGCCGGCGGCGCTAAGCCACTTCGCCAGCAGGGCCAGCTGCGTCGTTTTTCCGGACCCGTCGATGCCTTCGACCACGAACAGCTTTCCCGGATACTCGTGTCGCGTCGTCAGGTTGTTCAGCATGAGGCTTCTGTGCGTCGTGTGCCGGACGCGTCGGCGGCGCGCCCCTGGTAATCGTTGCCGGCGACTTCGAAGCGGAACGGCTTCCCGAGCATGGCTTCGAGCGGCGCGACGTGGCGGTGGGCGGCCCAGAGCTCGAGCTCGGCGTCGCCGGTGGTGCGCAGGCGGGCCAGATAGTCGTCGCCGCGGGGGTAGAGGTCGATGCCCGCGAGGGCCTGCGCGTGGCTGCGATCCAGCCCTTCAGCGAGCCGAACCATGGCCGACAGCCGCTTGACGGTCTTGCGCAGCGCGCCCTTCAGATCGCCGTAGCCGTCATGTGATTTCTTCGGCGTCGCCTGGCGATGGTAGCGCGCGATGAGCGCGATGACCTCGATCTCCTGCGGATCGAACCCGCGCAGGTCGCCGTTCTTGATCAGGTAGTACGAATGCCGGTGGTGGCGTTCGTAGCTGATGTGCACGCCGACGTCGTGCAGGAGCGCGCCGTACTCCAGCCACTCCCGCTCGCGGTCGGTCAGTCCGTGCACGCTGCGCGTCTGGTCGAAGATGTTCAGCGCCAGCCGGGCGACTTGCTGCGCGTGCTCCGACCAGTAGCCGCACCGTTCGCCGAGCTCGACGATGCTGCGGCGCCGGACGTCGGGATAGCGCTCGACCTTGCGGATGCGGGCGCTGTTGCGGCGGATGTAGTCGAGGACGATGCCCTCGCGCAGGGCGAGGTCGCAGAGCGTGAATTCGTCGGTGCCGAGACGCCGGATGATGGTGTCGAAGAGCACCGATCCGGCCACCGAGAGATCGGCGCGCCGCGGATCCATGCCGGGCGTCGCCAGGCGCTCCTCGATGTCCGATTCGACGAGGTGCTTGCGCAGGCGATGCAGGGCTCTTGGCGCTGACGCGGAGGTTGCGCACGTCCTCCGGCGGTTCGCCGTCGTCGGTCGAGGCCGTCGAGGCCATCAGGCCCAGGCTGAGGATCGTGCCGGACGTGCCGATCACGCGATCGAAGCCCTTGCCGACGATCTGATCGATGTAGCTGCCCATCTCGCGGTTGAGATGCTTGGTCAGGCGGCGCTCGTCGCCGCCGCTGAGCGGGTCGCTCTTGACGAATCGCTCGGTCAGCCGGATGACGCCGACCTTGAAGCTGCGGCCGAGCGTCAGGCTGCGTGGCCGAGCCGAGCGTGATCTCGACGCTGCCGCCGCCGATGTCGACGACGACCGCGGTCGTCGCGCCGATGTCGACGCCATAGCCGGCGGCCAGGTGGATCAGCCGCGCTTCTTCGGTGCCCGAGATCACGCGGATGCGGATGCCGGTTTGCCGGTCGACTTCGGCGATGAAGTCGCCGCCGTTGTCGGCTTCGCGCGTGGCGCTCGTGGCGCAGGCCACGATCTCGTCGACCTTGTGCGATTCGGCGATGCGCCGGAATTTGGAGAGCGTCTGGAGCGCGGCGCTGATGGCCGTCGGCGTCAGGCTGCGGCCGTCGAGGCCGCCGGCGCCGAGCCGGACCATGTCTTTTTCCCGGTCGATGACCTCGAACGAGAGGTCCGGGCGCACCTGGACCACGATCATGTGGATCGAGTTGGTGCCGATGTCGATGGCAGCGATGCGCATGCGGGAAGCTGGGCTTGTGCCTGGGGTCGGGCTTGTGCCGTTACATCGCCGTTATATACTGGCTGAACCGGCCCGAGTTTCGGCGCATTTATTGGCCGTTTTCTCCAGAAGTTGAGCCGCAATCCTACCATGAACCGCCGAATCTCTTCCGTGGCGAGCCGATTGCTCGCGCGCCGGGCCGCCGACCTCAAGCGGCACGTTCCGGACGCCGTCAACGGCGACGCCCACGGCGTGCACCAGGCGCGGGTCGCCTCCAGGCGCCTGCGCGAGGCCGTTCCGGTCCTGACGGCAGGCGTCAAGGGGACGAAGGCGCGCAAGGTGCGCGGCAAGATCCGGCGACTGACGCAGGCGCTCGGCACCGTGCGCGAGCTCGACGTCACCATCCAGCTGCTCGACGAGCTGGTGGCGAACGAGACGCTGCCGCGTCCCGCGCTCGAGGCGGTCCGAGGCCGCGTGGTCACTCGAACGCGACGCCCGGCGCGCCGTCATGCTCAAGCGTTTCGAGCACGTCAACATGCCGAAGCTCGAGCGCCGCCTCGCGTCGGTGGGCGACGTGCTCGTGACCGCCCGCGCCGAGTCATGGCGTGACGCGCTCGGTGCGCGGCTGCTGAAACGGTCGAAAGCGCTGCCGGCGGCCATGACCGCCGCCGGCCACATGTACTCGCCCGAACAGTTGCATGAGGTGCGCATCGCGGCCAAGAAGCTGCGCTACGCCATGGAGCTGGCATTCGACGCCGGCGTGAAGTCGGCCTCGGCGCCGGTGCGGACCGTCAAGCGCGCGCAGGACACGCTTGGCCGGCTGCACGATCTGCAGGTGCTGCAGGCGCACGTGGCTGCGGTCCAGGCCGAGCCGTCGGGCCGGTCGCTGCCCGACGGCGGCCTGGACATCATCAGCCGCGCGCTCGAAGACGAGTGCCGGCACCTGCACGCGAAGTACGTCGCGACGATGCCCAAGCTCGCCGCGGTGGTGGAGGCGACGCGCGCTGTGGTCGTGCCGGCGCTGGCGCAGCGCGCGCGCGCGCTGAAGATGACGAAGATGACGCTCCCGGCGCGTTCCGCCCGGCAGCCACAGGCCCAGGCGCAGTCCAAGGCCGTGCGGCGTGCGCCGGCGCGTCGTGCCGGGCCGGCCGCCGGCGAGCAGAGGTAGTTTCCGCATGGCGACGTTGGAGTTGTACCTGATTCGGCACGGCGTGGCGGCCGAACGCGGCGAAGAGTATCCCGATGATTCGAAACGCCCGCTGACGAGCGACGGGATCGCGCGTCTTCGCAAAGCCGCCAAGGCGCTCGATGTCCTGGACGTCGGCTTCGATCAGATTCTCTCGAGTCCGCTCGTCCGCGCCCGGCAGACGGCCGACGTCTTCGCCGAGCTCCTGAAGTCGAAGCCGCCCGTGGCCAACACCGATGCCCTGACGCCCGCCGGGTCTCCGGCTGCGGTCATCCAGGAGCTCGGCAAGCACATGCGGAAGGCGCGCATCGCGCTCGTCGGCCACGAGCCGAACATGGGTGAGCTGGCCGCGTTCCTCATCGGCGCCAAGGTGCCCCTGCCGTTCAAGAAGGGCGCGATCTGCCGCATCGACTTCGCGATCTTTCCGCCCAAGGGGAAGGGCGCGCTCACCTGGTTCATCACGCCGAAGATGCTGCGCAAGATTCAGGCGTAGTCGGTCGTGTGGCGCGCGAGCAGGAAGTCCTGCGCGCTGAAGCGGTCCGTCCCGTCGTGCGCCGCGGCCGCCGTGTAGTCCCCATCCCGCCCCAGCACCGTGGCGCGGTCCGTGTCCCGGAGATAGGCGCCGAGCACGGTCTCGCGCAAGTACTCCAGCAGGTTGCGATCGAGCACCGGACACAGCACCTCGACCCGGCGATCGAGATTGCGTTCCATCAGGTCGGCGCTGCCGATGAAGGCCTGCGGTGCGCCACCGTTCTCGAACGAGTAGATGCGCGAGTGCTCCAGAAACCGCCCGACGATCGAGCGCACGCGGATGCGCTCGCTGACGCCCGGGATGCCCGGCCGCAGGCAGCAGATGCCGCGCACGATCAAATCGATGCGCACGCCGGCCTGTGACGCCCGGTACAACTCCTGGATGATGCCGGTATCGGTGATGCTGTTGATCTTGAAGACGATCGCCGCCGGCCGTCCGGCCGCGGCATGCGCGCGCTCGCGGCCGATGAGCTCGTTCAACCGCCGGCGGAGGCTGACGGGGGCGACCAGGAGCTCCTGGTAGTCGGTCAGGGCGGAGTAGCCGGTCAGGTAGTTGAAGACGTTGGTGACGTCGTTGACGATCGTCGGCCGCGCGGTGACGAGCGCCACATCGGTGTAGACGCGTGACGTCGAGGCGTTGTAGTTGCCGGTGCCGATGTGGGCGTAGCGGCGGATGCCCTCGGGCTCCTTGCGCACGATCAGGCACAGCTTGCAGTGCGTCTTCAGGTTGACGAGGCCGTAGACGACGTGGACGCCGGCCGCTTCGAGCCGGGTGGCCCAGGTGATGTTGTTGCGTTCGTCGAAGCGCGCTTTCAGCTCGACCAGCACGGCGACCTGCTTGCCGGCTTCGGCGGCCTCCTCGAGCAGGTCGATGAGCGGGGAGTCGTGCCCGATGCGATAGAGCGTCAGCTTGATCGTCACGACGTGCGGGTCACGCACCGCCGCCTTGAGGAACGTCTCGACCGAGACGAACGAATCGAACGGATGGTGCAGCATGTAGTCGCGGTGCCGCACGAGCTCGAAGACCTCGTCGACGTCGTTCCGGCCCCAGACGGTCCGCGGCGCGAAGCCGGGGTCCTTGAGCTCGGGCCGGTGCAGCTGCACGAGCTCCATCCAGTCGCCGAATCCGACGCGATGCGAGGTGCGCACCAGCACTTCGTCGGCGATTTCGAAGTTCTCCACGAGGATGTCCAGCACGCGCCGCGGCATGCGCTCATCGACCTGGAGGAGGGAGGGGGCGCCGTGCCGGAGCTGGCGCAGCCCCTGATCGACGGTCTCGAGGAGGTCGTCGGCCTCGTCTTCCTGAATCACCATGTCGGTGTCGCGGATGACGCGGAAGACATGCGCGCTCTTGACCGCCGTGCCGGGGAACAGCGAATCGACATTCGCGCACACGACGTCTTCGATGAACACGAACGTCGTCCCGCCACCGGCCAGGGCCGGCGGCAACGGCAGGAACCGCGGCAGGACCGGCGGCAGCTTGATGCGGGCGAACTTCGTGCGGCCCTCATGCTTGACGGCGACGGCGAGATTCTTACTCCGGTTGGAGATGTGCGGGAACGGGTGCCCGGGATCGAAGGCGAGCGGGGTCAGGACCGGAGCGATCTCGCGCTCAAAGTACTCGGACAGGTAGGCCGACACAGCTTCCGAGTATTCCGTCGGTTCGAGGAACCGGATCCCGTGCGCGGCGAGCTCGGGTCGCAGGGCGTCGGCCCAGCACAGGGCTTGCTCGTCGAGCATCTGCCGCGCCCGCGCCCGGACGAGCGCGAGTTGCTGTTCGGTCGTCAGGCCGTCGGGCGAGACGTGTTCGCGGTGCGTGCGCATCTGTTTCTGCAGCACGGCGACGCGAATCATGAAGAACTCGTCGAGGTTGGTGCCGACGATGGCGAGGAACTTGACGCGTTCGAGGATCGGGTGCCGGCGATCGCGTGCCTGATCGAGGACCCGTTGGTTGAAGGCCAGCCAGCTGAGCTCGCGGTTCAGATAAAGCGACGGCGTATCGAGCGCGGGAGCCGCCGATCCGGCAAGGTGTGCGTCAGCTCGGACGTCTCTGTCGGTTGCGGTCACGCTCATCTCCAGAACGGTGTCAATCGGGCGCCAAGTGTAGTGGGTCTCGGCGACCGATCATATGACCCGGTTGTGAAGATGATGTAACGCGCGCCGCCGGCGGCGCCGGACGCGTCAGCCCACGAGCTCGCGTCGAACGGTGCGCCCCATGTCCTGCGCGGCCTCCGTATCGTAAGCGTGATCGCCGGTGCTGATGTGCCCGATACGCTCGTACAGCCTGATCATGGCGGACGTATCGCGCACCTCGGTGGCGCCGGCGATCTCCATGGCGTGCTGCAGCTCGTGCCCGATGAGTGCGATGGCCTCGCGCCGCGACAGCTCGGCGCGAATCTGCACCCGCAGGTAGCGATACTCACCTGCGCGCGGCATCATCGTCAGGCGCCCCATCATGCCCTTTGGCAGGATCATGACCGATTCGATGTAGACGATGACGTCGGAGTGGTTGAGGGCAGTGAGGAGTCCCGCGAACGTACGCGAGCGATGCAAGCCCTCGGCGACGAGCGAGCGTAGACGCGCGTCGGTCGCGCGCACGCGCCGTTCGGGAGCGTTCAGCAGCAGGTAGTGCGCCGGCGACAGCGATGGCGTGCTCGGCGCGGCGGGTGCGGCGAGCGGATCCACCAGGGCGAGCATGCTGACTAGGCCGACGGACAACGTTGAGAGCATGATGCATCTCCTCTCGGTCGCGCGCTGCAGTCATGCGCACGGCGCGGTGTGTGTGGTCGGCAGCTTAGACGTGGGGATCCCGGTTCTCGTTTGGAAGTGTGCGGGCACGAAACGATCGGACACGTTTCGTGACGAACGAGGGATGGAACACGGGGGTGAGTGGTGGGATGGTTCGTAGTTCGTGGTTCGTCGTTCAGTGGTATCGAGCGGATCACGGGATTCAGGCGGGACGCGCGATGTTTCACTCCGGGCGCCGTGCGCGACGCTGAACGCCGAACGCCGAACCCCGAACCCCGAACCCCGAACCCCGAACCATCCCAGTCACACCGTCGTTGCGTCCGCTTGGCGCCGACGTTGCATCGACCCGATAGCGTTTCAGTCGAGCTCTCTGGCACTCGAGGTGTATCCATGCGATTGGGATGTGTGTGTGCGTTCGTCCTGCAATTCGTGCTTCTCATCACGCCAGCGGCGGCGCTGGCCCAATTCGATTCGGCCACGGTCGTCGGTACTGTGCGCGACGCGTCGGGCGGCAGTCGTGCCCGAGGCAAAGGTCACGCTGACCGGCGTCGAGACGGGCATCTCCGTCGTCAGGACGTCGACCGAGACCGGCGGCTTCGAGTTTCCCGCGGTCCGGCCGGGCGTGTATGTCGTGACCGCCGAGAAGACGGGATTCGCGCTCGCCCTGGTAGACAACGTCACGGTCCAGGTCGGCGCGCGCCTGCGGGTGGACTTGACGATGCCGGTGGGGCAGGTCACCGAGAAGGTCGAGGTCACGGCATCGTCGCCGCTGCTCGAAACCGATTCGAGTCAGCGCGGCCAGGTCATCAGTGGCGACCAGACGCGCGCGCTGCCGCTCCTTTCGCGGGAGTACTCGTCGCTGGCGCTCCTGACGACCGGCGTCAAGCTGGGCGGTTCGTCGCTCACGACCGGGAATACCCCGCGTGAGGGCGCCTTGAACGTCAACGGCCTGCGCAGCACCTTCAACAACTTCCTGATCGACGGCGTCGACAACAACGCCTACGGCACCAGCAACCAGGGATTCTCCAACCAGGTGATGCAGCCGTCGCCGGACGCGATCGGTGAGTTCAAGGTCGTCACCAACAACATGAGCGCCGAGTACGGGCGCGCGGCGGGCGCGACGATCAACGTGAACTATCGCAGCGGGACGAACGCGCTCCACGGTAGCGGGTGGGAGTTCCTGCGCGCGACGGATCTGAACGCCACCGGGTTCTTCAAGCCGGCGACCGGTAAACCCGAGCTCGACCGGCACCAGTTCGGCGGCGTCCTGGGCGGTCCGATCGTCAGGAACCGGGCGTTCTTCTTCGCCGACTACGAAGGCCTGCGCCAGACGCGCAAGGCGACGGGCTTTGCGACGATCGCGACGCCGGCGCAGCGCCAGGGTATCCTCTCGGTCGACGTGCGCGACCCGCGCACGGGCGTCGTCTATCCGGCGGGCACGGCGATCCCGATGACGAGCTTTGCCCGGGAAGTCCTGTCAGCCCTGCCCGATACCAACCTCTCGACGACCACCAACAACTACAGTTCCCTGCAGGAATTCACTGCGGACTCCAACAAGGCGGGCGGGCGCGTCGACGTGCAGGCCAGTCCGACGCTGTCGCTCTTCGGGCGCTACGGATTTCGCAACCTGACGACCGACGACCAGCCCAACATCCCGCTGCCGTCGGGCGGCGCCGGCAACGGCCACATCTACGCGCGCAACCGGCAGTTCGTGCTTGGGAGCACGTGGGTGCCGACGACGACATCGTTGCTCGAAGTCAGGTTCGGCTACTCGTGGACCGAGGCGGGCAAGGATCCGCCCGCGCTCGGCACAGCGAGCGCGTTCGACGAGTTCGGGCTGCCCGGCCTGCCGACGGATAGCCGCATCGCGGGCGGCCTGCCGACGCAGATCATCACGGGCTTCTCCGACCTCGGCCGGCAGGCGACCAATCCGCAGTGGCAGTACCCGACCGTCTACAACCCGAAGGTGAACTACACCTGGACGATGAACGCCCATTCGTTCAAGAGCGGCTACGAGTTCCAGCGCATCGATACCCAGGTGCAGGACGTGAATCCGCTCTACGGCCGCGACACCTACAACGGTCAGTTCGCGCGTCCCGCTGGAGCCGCGTCGAACAACGTCTACAACCTCGCCGACTTCATGCTCGGCCTGCGTGCGCAATATGCGCTCAGCAGCGTGCTCGTGGCCGACCTCCGCCGCAACATGCACTTCGCCTACCTCCAGGACGACTGGCGGGCGACGAGCCGCCTGACCCTCAACCTGGGTGTGCGCTACGAGGTACTCGACACCGTACTGGGAGGAGAACAACGTCCTCTCGAATTTCGACCCGGCGACCAACTCGATGATTCTGGCGCGGGACGGTTCGACGTACGAGCGTGCGCTCATCAATCCGGATCGGAACAACTTCGGGCCCCGCCTCGGGTTCGCGTATACCCTGACCCCGGCAACGGTGATTCGCGGCGGCTACGGTCGCAGCTATGTCCACTTCAGCCGCGCGGGCGGGGGAGACATCCTGCCGATCAACGGTCCCCAGGTGGTGAATGCGGTCGTCAACCAGACGGTGCCGACCTCGCCGTCGTTCGTGCCGGCGGAGCAGGGGTATCCGGAGGGTCTCGCGGATCCCTCGAAGTTCAATCCGCTGACCGCGAACATCACCTACATGCCGCCGGACTTCCACTCGAGCCCGGTCGACAGCTGGTACATCTCGGTCCAGCGCGAGCTGCGTGACAACATGCTCATCGATCTCGCCTACGTCGGGAATCGAGCCGACGATCTGCTGCTCTTCGCGAACTACAATCAGGCCGTGCCAAACAATGCCGCGGGGACCATCCCGCTGCAGGACCGCCGTCCGAACGCCAGCTATTCGGACATCACGTACGCGTTCAACGGTGGCAAGTCGCGCTACAAGGCGTTGCAGGCGCGGTTCGAGTGGCGCATGGGCCGCGAGCTGACGCTGCTCAGCTCGTTGACGATTTCCGAGACGAAGGACAACGGCGCGCAGTCGCTCGAGAACTCGAACGGCAACTTTCCCGCGCCGCAGGACTTCTACAATCTGGGGGCGGACTTCGGGCTGTCGAACTACCACCAGCCCTATAACAACACCACGAGCTTCGTGTGGTCTCTGCCATTCGGCGTCGGTCGGCGCTGGGGGACGGGGGCGTCGCCACTGCTCGAGGCGCTCATCGGCGGGTGGCAGCTCTCGGGCATCAACACGGTGTACGCCGGCGAGCCAGTGACCTTCGTCTACAACCCTGGTGCGACGGCGGTTGTCTCTGGCATCGCGCAGGATTTCCGTGGCGCCAACAACTACCGCCCGAACGTGATTTGCGACCCGATGGCGGCGGGTGCTGAACGGACCATCAACAACTGGTTCAACCGGGCCTGCGTCGTTGCCCCGACCGATCCCAGCCAGCCGTTCGGGAACGCCGAGCGCAATTCCGTCCGCGGTCCGTTGTTCTGGCAATTCGACCTGGCGGCCTCCAAGCGTTTCAACCTGGGCGGTCCGGCGCAGTTCGAGTTCCGTCTCGAGGCCTTCAATCTGCTCAACCGCACGAACTTCCGCGCCCCCAACGGCAACCGCAGCGCGGCGGCGTTCGGCACCATCACCTCGACCTACGACGCGCGTCAGCTCCAGCTCGGGTTCAAGCTGCTGTGGTAGCGCGAGTGATGGCGGCGGTGACTCCTGCTGGCGGGGATGGCGGCGATGGCGCCGCCACGTCCGCTCATCATTGCGCACCGCGGCGCCAGCGGCCACCGCCCCGAGCACACCATCGAGGCCTACCGGCTGGCGGTGGACATGGGGGCGGATTACATCGAGCCCGATCTCGTCTCGACGAAAGACGGCGTGCTCATCGCCCGCCACGAGCACGAGATCGGCGCGACGACGGACGTGGCCGAGCGGTTTCCCGATCGGCAGCGCACCAAGACGGTCGATGGCCGATCGGTGACCGGCTGGTTCAGCGAAGACTTCACGCTGGCCGAGATCAAGACCCTGCGCACCCGCGAGCGGCTGGCCTTCCGGTCGCACGCCTATGACGGACAGTTTCAGATTCCGACCTTCGACGAGGTCATCGAGCTGGCGCAGACGCTCGGCGCGGCGCGCGGCCGGGTGGTCGGCATCTACCCCGAGACCAAGCATCCGAGCTATTTCCGCAGCATCCAGCTGCCGCTCGAGGAGCCGCTCCTCGCGTCACTGCAGAAGCACGGATGGAACCGGCGTGACGCGCCGGTGTTCATCCAGTCGTTCGAGGCCGGCAACCTGCGCGAGCTGCGGCGTAAGACCACGGTTCGCCTCGTCCAGTTGGTGAGCGGCCCGGCGATGGTGGCCGGTGAGGGGTTGAAGTCCATCGCCGAATACGCCGATGGCGTCGGACCGGAGAAGCGCCTTGTCGTGCCGGTCCAGCCCGACGGTTCGCTCGCCTCGCCGACGGACTTGATCGCGCGGGCGCACGCGGCCGGATTAGTTGTGCACGTCTGGACTGTGCGCGTCGAAAAGGAGTTCCTGCCGGCGGCCTACCAGGGAGACGCCGGGCGGGAGTTCGCGCAGCTCCGTGAGCTTGGTGCGGATGGGGTCTTCACCGATTTCCCGGACGTCGCAGTGAAGAGCTACGGTCCTGCGGCGTCGCCTCAGAAGTAGAGTTGGGCCTGCAGCGTCGTCGTGCGGCCGCGCACGCCGCGTACGCCAAGGACGTTGAAGGCCTCGCGATGCGTGAACTGGAACTTCAACCGGTGCTGATTCACGTACCAGTTGGCGCCGAACGAGGGACGATAGGCAAGCGCCGGGCGCGCGGCGATGTCGATGGTATCGAAGCCACCGAGGATCTCGAGTTTGCCTGGAACCGCCATGTAGCCGCTCTCGACGCCCGTGACCTGAAAGGCGGCGTCGCCACCCTCATAGATACCGCCGGTGAAACCGGCATCGATCGTGTGCGCCCCGATGCGCTGCCACGAAGCGTCGAGTGAGAACCCGCGCCCGCGGAGACCGCCGCTCACCTCGACGCCCTGCGCCTGGTCCGCGTCCGCAAGCACCGTCGACGTCGCCACGCCGTCGGTCGTGAAGAGATTACGGTCGCCGTCGTTCTGCCACACGTAGGCGCCGGCGCCGACGACGAACCGAAGCGGGCCCCGGACGAAGTCGCCCTGGTCGCGGGGCGTGTTGCCGAGCGGATGCCACTCGATCCGGCCGGCGCCGAGGACGCCCTCGTTCCACGTCTCTCTCGATTCCGCGAGGCCATCGATGCGGATTTCAGCCACGTCCGGACCGTGGAGCGCCGAGGCGACCGCGGCAGCCCATTGCACGTGCTGGTCCTGATGCCGGCCCTCGATCTGAACCGCCAGGGCGCGTCCAGGCGTGCCGTAAGGACGCTCTCCAGGCGCGCCGCGCTCGATGAGCCCGCGTCGCGAGGCAGATATCAGCGCCGCGCGCGAGAAGGGGAGCTTCTGGTTGCCGATCGTCACCGTCAGCCCCTGAGGCGTCCAGCCCAGGTAGCGCAGGTACGCGTCGCGTACTACCACCCGGTCGCCCAGCACGCTGGGCGCGACGTCAATCTGCATCTGTCCGGTCCAGTCCTTCGTGGCGACGATCTGGACGACGAGCATCAGGCGCCGGAAGAACACCCGGTCGCGCGTGGCGTCGGCGATGGTGACGGCCTCGTAGTCGGCCTGGATGACGCCGCCGACGGTGACCGACGGAGTCGTTGACGGCGGTGGCGTCTGGGCGCCAGCGGGCGAGACGCATACCAGAGCGGAGAACAGCGCGGCGACGGCGGCGGTGCGACCGGCAAGCGACACGTGGCGTGAGCGTGGGAACTCCCGCCTAGACGACAACGCCCGCCCCGACCCGCGCGCTCTTGGGAACGATGATGATGCCGTTGCGAATGAAGTAGCCGTCGCCGTCGGCGTGATCCACGCCGGCTTCGTTCACCAGCCGGACGCCGTCGCCGATGCGCGCGTTCTTGTCGACGATGACGCGATCGAGGACGACGTCGCGGCCGATGCCGAGCGGGATCGAGTTGGCGGCCGTATCTTCCTCGTAATAGTCGGCGCCGAGCAGTACCGACCGCGTGATCGACGCGCCCGGGCTGACGCGCGTGCGGATGCCGACGACCGAGCTCGTGATCGTGCAGCGGTCGAGATAGCAGCCCTCGGCGACGATGGTGGACTCGAGGCGGCTCTCGAACGCGCGCGTCGCCGGCAGGAAGCGCGGGTGCGTGTAGATCGGCCAGCGCGGGTGAAAGAAATTGAACGGCGCCCCGCGCCGCGTCAGCTGGATATTGGCCTCGTAGAACGCCTCGATGGTGCCGACGTCGGCCCAGTAGCCGCGGAAGACGTAGGGGTTGACGACGTGGGTCGAGATCGCCTTCGGGATGATCTCCTTGCCGAAGTCGACGCCCGGGGCATCGAGCATCTCGAGCAGCACCTCACGGTTGAAGACGTAGATGCCCATCGACGCGACGAACGGCTTCTCGGCCGTCGTCCCGCCGGCGATCGATCCCTTGGGGATGCTGCCGCCGATCTGCGCCAGGCGCTCGGCCGACGGCTTCTCTTCGAAGCCGATGATCTGGCCCAGATCGTCGAACTTCAGGATGCCCATTTGCGTCGCATCGTCGGTCGACACGGGCTGGGCCGCGATGGTGATGTCGGCGTTGCCCTCGATGTGCGATTCGATGAGCTCGTTGAAGTCCATGCGGTACAGGTGATCGCCCGCGAGGATGAGGAAGTACTCGGCGTCGAAGCCCTTGAAATGGCGCGCGGCCTGGCGCACGGCGTCGGCGGTGCCCTGGAACCAGTCCGAGCTGTCGGGTGTCTGCTCGGCGGCCAGCACTTCGACGAAGCCCTCCGAGAACATGTCCAGCCGGTAGGTCTGCGCGATGTGCCGGTTGAGGGACGCGGAGTTGAACTGCGTCAGCACGAAGATGCGCTCGAGGCCGGCATGCAGGCAGTTGCTGATCGGGATGTCAATCAAGCGGTACTTGCCCGCGAGCGGAACCGCGGGCTTCGATCGCATGTGGGTCAGCGGGAAGAGGCGCGTGCCGCGCCCGCCGCCGAGAATCAGGGTCAAGACGTCATTCATGTCGTCAACATCTTATCCTGCGGTTTGCCCCAGACAGGGTCTTCGCTTCCGCCTAACGCTCTCATCGCGAGCCGCTGCATGGCGCGTTCCATCGCGTGACTCCTGGCCGTCGGCGCGTTCAGCGTGAAATTCGACGCTTAGACGTATCCAGTATCTTGCATCGCGGACACGCCGCCGTTGTTGGAGCGTTACACGCCCATGAGAGCCTGTTTCTACCGGCGGTCGGCCGGTGGTCGGCCCTGAGGGGGCACCTGACCGTGAGCGCATAGTCTCACGCTGCAAGTACCGAACGCCCTCGCCGCCCACCGGGCGATCGCCGGACTGCCGGCCATCCCACCCCGTCGCCCTCCCCAGCAGGCGACCTCGCGTGCGGTCTCCCCCAGAGGCTGCGCGAACTCTGTTTCGACATGAGGAGGTCGCGGGATGCGCGTTGCTGTCTTCACGGATGCGGACTTCGATCGGCCAGACGGCCTGACGACGTCGCTCGGCGCGCTGCTTCGGCACGCGCCGCCGGACGTACGCCCCGGATTGACACGCTCTCCGACCTCGAGGTCGACGAGCCCGAGTATCTGGCGCTGCGCTCGCCGGCGCTGCCCCGCGGGCGGCACGCGCCGCTCCACCTCCCCCGCCTCCGTGAACTGACACGCCGCCTGGCGCTCGACGATGTGCGCGCCATTCACCTGACGACCAGTGGCCCCGCCGGACTCGCGGCCCGGTGGCTGGCGGGTCGGATTCGGGCTCCCCCTCATCGGGAGCCTGCTCGCTGTTGCACCGCCACGGGATTGCCCACCGGTTCGTGGTGGTCGGCGAGGGCGACGGCCTGCGGGATCTGCAGGCGGCGTGTCCCGACGCCGTCTTCGCCGGGCGACTCTCGCCGCGCGACCTCGCGACGGTGATGGCATCGGCCGATCTGCTGCTCCGGCCCGCAGAGACGAGCACGAGCGGGCTGGTGGAGCTCGAGGCCCAGGCCTCCGGGTTGCCGGTGCTGCTGACGAGCGGCGGCACCGCCCGCGACCACATGCGGCCGGGTGTGACGGGTCTCGTCTGCCCTTCGGGGGACGTGCTCGGTCTCGCCGGGCGCGTGTCGGAGCTGCTGACGGATCCAGCCCGCCGCCGCGTCATGGGCGAGGCCGCCCGCCGCTTCGCCCAGTCGCGGTCGTGGCAGGGATCGCTCGAGCGCGTCTACGCGCTCTATCGGTCGGCGAGCCAGACCGGAGCGGTCGGCGCGTCGCCCGAACGTGGGGCCGCCGCCCCGGCTGGCGTCAGCCCGATGAGGGCCGGGCAATGACGCTCGCCATCACCGTCATCGTCTGCGCGCACAACGAGGAGCGGAGGCTGCCCGCGTGCCTGCATTCGATCTGGCGCAGACGCGCCCTCCCGATGAACTGCTGGTGATCAACAATGCGAGCACCGATGAGACGGCATCGGCCCGGCGGCGATTCGCTCGTCGACACGGCGCTGCTCTTCCTGCGCCTGGGGACGACGGCCTTTGGTGGACCCGCGGCGCACATCGCTTTGATGGAGGACGAGGTCGTGCGCCGTCGAGCCTGGCTGACGCGCGACGAGTTTCTCGACTACCTCGGTGCGACCAACTTCATCCCCGGCCCGAACTCCACCGAGCTGGCGATCCACATCGGCATGGCGCGGCACGGCTGGCCCGGCCTGCTCGCTGGCGGGAAGCTGCTTCATCCTGCCCTCGGCCATCATCGTCGGCCTCTGCGCGTGGGCGTATGTTCGTTATGGCTCGCTGCCTCAGGTCGCGGGACTGTTCCACGGCATCACGCCGGTGGTCATCGCGATCATCGTTCTGGCGTTGTGGTCGTTGGGCCGTAGCGCGGTGAAGTCGGCTGGGCTGGGCGTCCTTGGGCTGGTGGCGCTCGGCGCGCTCATCGCCGGCGCGCACGAGTTGGTCGTGCTGTTCGCGGCCGGTCTCACCGCGCTGGTGTCGGCGGGCGTGGGCCGAGGACGCGAGAGGGCTTCCGGTCGTGGTCCTTTCCGCTGCTCTCGGCGTCGGCGTCAGTTGCGGCGACGGCGGGCGCTGGTCCAACTGTTTCGCTCTCGCTCTGGTCCGTGTTCACGGTCTTCGCGCGCATCGGCTCGGTGCTGTTCGGCAGCGGCTACGTGCTGATTGCGTTCCTGCGCGCCGACCTGGTCGAGCGGCTCGGCTGGATCACCGAGCGGCAGCTGCTCGACGCCGTGGCCGTCGGACAGGTCACGCCGGGGCCGCTCTTCACGACCGCGACGTTTGTCGGCTACCTCGTGGCCGGCGTGCCGGGCGCGGTCGCGGCCACGGTGGGCATCTTCCTGCCGGCGTTCGTGTTCGTGGCGCTGAGCGGCCCGCTGGTGCCGCGGCTCAGGCGCTCGCCGGTTGCCGGGCACGTGCTCGACGGCGGTGAACGTCGCCGTCGCTGGCGATGATGGCGGCAGTGACGCTGCAACTTGGTGCCGCGACCCTGCGCGCGCCAGTGCCAGTCGCGCTGGCGGGCATCAGCTTGGCGCTGCTGGCTCGTTACTCGATCAATCCGACCTGGCTGGTGGCGCTCGGCGCCGCGGTCGGATGGCTGTTCGCGCCGTCGCTGTAGTCGAGGGAGGGCAGGCCTCGGCGGCGGCGTCGCGGCCGCTCGAGCGGCGCACGTCGGGCGATCTGCCGCGGGAGTCGGAACGCAGCATCCGATCTTCTTCTGGAGCCGGCCGGTATCGCGGCGAACCGTGTCGGTATCGGCGAGCGCCTGGCTCACGGCCTGCCTGATGACGCCGACCGCTGGGTCGCCGAAATCGGTGAGCCGGTAGAACACCCACAAGCCGTCGCGCCGCGTGTCGACCAGGCCCGCGCGGCGCAGATACGCCAGATGCCGCGACGCCTTCGGCTGCGGAATGTGCAGGCTCTCGTGGATATGGCAGACGCAGACTTCGCCGGTCAGCAGAAGGCCCAGGATGCGGAGCCGGGTCGCGTCCCCAAGCGCCTGAAACAACGCCGCCATGCGGTCGAGTGGTCGCGCCATATATACGCGTTGACAAATATATCATGTCGCGCGTAAGTTTGCCGTATGCGCTAACGCGCATACAGTGCGCGGGTGTGGGGCTGGTCCCGGCCTCGGCTCGCGCGCACGGGCGAAGGGGTGAGCGCGCGACGTGACTGGAGTGTGAGGCCATGGAGCCCTACAACGTCCTGTTTCTCTGCACCGGCAATTCGGCTCGCAGCATCATGGCCGAAGCGCTCCTGAATTTCTGGGGCAGGGGGCGATTCCACGCGTTCAGCGCTGGCAGCTACCCGAAGGGCGAGGTGCATCCCCTGGCGATCGCGACGCTCGAGCGCAGCCGGCTGTCCACCAAGGACCTCCGCAGCAAGAGCTGGAGCGAGTTCTCAGCCCCGGATGCGCCGCCCATGCACTTCGTGTTCACGGTGTGCGACAACGCGGCGGCGGAGGTCTGCCCGGTGTGGCCTGGACAGCCGATGACGGCCCACTGGGGCGTCGAGGATCCGGCGGCCGCCGTGGGATCCGACGAGGACAAGGCGCGGGCGTTCACCAAGGCGTTTCGCGAGCTCGACGCCCGGATCAAGATCTTCACCAGTCTTCGCCTCGACATGCTGGATCGCATGGCGCTGCAGCGGCACCTGAACGAGATCGGCGCGAGCCGCGCGAACGATCCCGCCTAGGGGCGCCGCGTCCCTGGTGACGGCTTGGTCACGATCACGCGATCGAGCTCCTCGCCCTGCTCGGAGATCTGCCTGAGGACGAGCCGTCCGCCCTCGACGTCGACAACGGTGAACGAGTAGACGTCGCTCACGAGTTTCTGTGTGAACGGCTGCCACGTGGCGACGTTGTCGGTCTGATCGGGATCGTAGGCGCCGGCGCCGCCGGCGCCGGTGATGATGTAAACGACGCCGTCGGGAGTCGTGTCGGAGACCCCGTCGAAGCTGTCGTCGATTTCGAAGTCGCCGTCGATGACGTAGGACGCGCGCACTTTGAAGGTGCGGTCCGGTGCCGGCTTGGCCAGGAACTTGAGCGGCTTGGCGCGCTGGTAGTTGTGGACGTGGCCGTTGAACACGATGTCGACGCCGCGATGCTCGAGGATGTCGCTGACGAGGCGCATCTGCTGCTCGCTGAAATGCGCGCGCGACGAATTGAAGCCAGGATGGTGGAACACCACGAACTTCCACGTCGCGTCGCGCGCGGCGGCCAGGTCACGGGCCAGCCAGTTGCGCAGGTACGGATCCGACCAGTCGACGTAGACGTTCGAATCGAGAAACGTCCAGTGCGAGTTGCCGTAGTCGAAGGAGTAGTTCGACATCCGGGGAAAGGTGGAGCGAATCGCACCGAGATGGGCCTTGAGGAGATCCGGTGTGCCCTTGAGTACCTGGGTATTCGGCAGCCCGGGCTCGGTGTACGGGCCGTTCAGGGGTAGTGCCCACGTCAGGAAGTAAGCCTGACCGTCGGGGTCACGCTCCAGATCGCCCGTTCCGGCATCGTGATTGCCGTAGGCGCCGAATGACAGGCGCGACCGAATCAGCGGTGCGCCGGTTTCGGGGCTGGCCACGTCGGCGTTGTAGATGGGGAAGTACTTCTCCCGATACTCGACCATCCGGCCGGTGGAGTAGACGATGTCCCCGGCAATGGCGAAGAAGTCGGGCTGCGCCTGGTGCATCCGGTACACGACGCGGTGCTCCTGAACCGTGTTCGCGCCGGTGTCGCCGGTGACCGCGAAGCGGTATGGCTGGTCGATCGCGGCCCGTGTCTTCCCCCGGGCGGTGAACACGACTTCGCCGTTCCTCGAGACGCGGTAGTCGAATTCACTACCGGGTGCGAGTCTCGTGAGCGGCACGGAAAAGATCCGATACAGGCTACCTGGCGTGCCGAGGAGCCGGCCCCCGGTCGCGATCGCCGCCCGCCAGGATTCCTGGTCGCTCTGGCGGACATCGACGGTCCACGTGGCAGTCGCATCGTTGGCCGCCTGCCAGAGCACGCGTACCGGTTCGGTCGACGACAGCCTGGGCAAATCGCCGAGCTGCAGGTACGGCTTGACGAGGAATGGGCTCTCGACCCCTGACTGCGGGTTGGCTCGCGGCGTCGTGCCGGCGATCGTCCCGAGCCCGGCGAGGACCACGAGGGCGGCCGAGGCGCGTATCGCGCGCCGCAAGTGAACCGAGGCCGTTGGCGGCATGGCGGACAGTCTAATCGTTTCGGCCGTCGCCGTCGCGCCGCGGCGATCGCGGTTCGCGAGTCGTCAGCCGCGGCGGCCGCGTCACACGCGCAGGCGCGACCAGCCGCGATCGAGCATGCGATCGCGCCAGCGTTCGGCGAGCGCGAACGCCTGGTCGTGCCGCTCGCAGTGCTCGGTCCGCAGGACCGATCCGTCCATCACGACCCGGATCTCGAGGCCGACAGGCAGGGCCAGCAGCACGCAGCGAGCCGAGGACTCCCCGCGGGTCAAGGTCCACAAGGTGCCGATATCGCGCAGATTGCTGTTGTTGCTGAGGGCGGACGACCGGGTCTGGGCCATTGAGACACCTCGCGGGGAAGGGCGTCCCGAAAACAAATAAGGCCGGACGCCACCGGATCATGCTAGGCGGCGGGCGCAATCACCTGATGAATCTGGCGTAACAACCGCGCAACGGCGCCGCGAGGCGCCTACCTCAGCAGCAGCCGCGCGAGGCCCAGGAAGAGGAAGAAGCCCATGCTGTCGGTGATGAACGTCAACATCACGCTTGCCCCCTGGGCAGGGTCCCGGTTCGCCCGGTGGAGAACCAGCGGCACCGCGATACCGGTAACCGCCGCGACGATGAGGTTCAGGAGCACCGCCGCCATCATCACCGCTCCGAGGGCGACGTCGCGATAGAGCGCGAAGGCCATGAGGCCGGTGATCGTGCCCCACATCAAGCCGTTCACCAGGCTCACGGTGAGCTCCTTGCGAACGAGCAGCCGCTGCTGGTCGCGGAGCTGGTCGAGCGCGAGGGCGCGAATGACGAGCGCCACGGTCTGGTTGCCGGTGTTGCCGCCGATGCTGGCGACGATGGGCATCAGCGCCGCGAGCGCGACGATGCTCGTGATCGTGTCCTCGAACTGCGAGATGACGCGCGACGCGATGAAGGCGGTCACGAGATTGAGCGCGAGCCAGGGCCAGCGGTTGTGCACCGACTGGCGGACGCTCGCGAACAGATCTTCCGCACCGCGCAGGCCGGCGCGCGCCAGCGCCAGCTGCTCGGACGCCTCACGCACGTAATCCATCACGCGATCGATGGTGATCCGGCCGACCAGTTTGCCGCGATCGTCGACGACTGGCGCCGAGACGAGGTCATATTTCTCGAAGACCTTGGCGGCCTGCGCCGCGGGCGTGCCAGCGGTGAAGCTGTCGAGATCGACCACCATGATGTCCTTGATGACGGTGGCCGGATCGCTCCGCACCAGCAGATGCAGCGGGATGGCACCGCGGACGATTTGGCGCGTGTCGACCGCAAACAGGCGATCGGTCTGGTCGGGGATCTCGCGCCGCGCGCGCAGCTCGGCGAGCACCTCGGCGACCGTCTGCGTGTCTCGCACCGTGACGACGTCCTGCGTCATGAGCCGGCCGACCGAGGTCTCGTCGTAGTGGCGCGCGTCGGTCAGCCACGAGCGATCTTGAGCCGCGAGCGTCTGCGAGACTTCCTCGAGCACGTCGTCGGGCGCTTCGCCCGAGAGATAGGCGAGATCGTCGGCGTCGAGCGTGCGGAGCACGTGTACGAGCTCGTCGCGCGCGAGCTCCTGCAGCAGCGAGCCGCGTGTCGCCTCGGTGGCTTCCACCAGCGAGGCGCCGGCTTGTTCGGGCTCGAGCTGCCGAAAGACCAGCAAGCGATCGTCGCCGGGCAGCGAATCGAGGATCGCCGCGATGTCCGCAGGATGCTGGGCTCTCAGATGGCGCTGCAGCTCGACGAGGTTCTGTCGATGCTGCATCTGCTCGAGAAGGGTGTGGCGCGGGGTCTGCTGCCGGCTGGCGGGGGAGGTGGGGGGGAGGGGAGTGGGGTGGGTGGGCGTGGTGGGGGAGTGGCTGCTCGAGCAGGGTGTGGCGCGGCGTCTGCTGCCGGTGGCGAGCGAGGTCAGCACGCGATGACGGTCGAGGAGACGCATGACTTCGTCGCGCAACTCCTCGACCGCCGGACGAGAGCTCCGCCGCCATGACTCGATCTCCCCTCTGCGCGCAACGGGCGCGACGGGGCAGCGTTACCATCGGCGGGGGTGTCGCGCCGGCAATCAGGATGAGGCCCGCGGGCCTGTTACACCGTTGTCACGCGCTGTCCCGGTGGCGTTGGTCTGTTAACAGACCGGAAACAGACGTGCGCAACAATAGGGGCATGGCAATCGCTGTGCTCGGCTTCGTGCTGGTCGCGGGCGTTCTGCTTGTCAGCGCGTTCGCGATGGCCCGGCGCGCGCACCAATCCAGACAAGGTCACCGGCAGCGCAGATGGTGGATACGGGGGCTGGGCGTACACGGATGCGGGCGCCGGTTCCGGTGATAGCAGCGGTGACTGCGACAGCAGTGCCGGCGACGCTGGCTGCGATGGCGGCGGCGGAGATGGAGGAGGCGGTGGCGGTGGCGACTGAGCGCTCCGTCCGACGCTACCTGCTCCGCTCGATCGTGACGCTGCTCGCTCAGGGCCACCGCTCTCGATAATTGTCATTCTCGTTACGTCGTCTACACAGCCCCTCCGCGGTCGAGTCTCGATAATCCTCCAGTTCAGTCGGTGCTGGCGCCTGGCGTCGGCCAGGTTCGTTGACAGACGGAGGATTCGATGATGAAGCAAATGTGTGCGCTCGCCGCTGCGGCAAGCGTTCTGAGCGCCGTGCCGCTTGCGCACGGCGGTCATGGCGATGACGATCGATTCGGCGTCGGGTCGTTCCGGCCGGTAGCGACGTTCAGCGTGCCGGGCGCGACCAGCGCCGAGATCGTGTCCGCCACACGCGACGGCAAGTATCTGGTCTACTCCGACGCGATCGGCCGCCGGTTCGGCCTGGTCGACATCCGCAACCCGCACCGGCCGCAGCAGCTCGCGACCCTCGACGCCGGCGGTGACCCGACCAGCGTGGCGGTGCTGCCAGTCGGCAACCTCGCCGTCGGCTGCGTTCAGCCTGGCAAGTTGATTCTCATCGACCTCACGACCTTCACGCAGATCGGTGAGCGAGCGATTGGAGAGGGCCCCGATTCGGTCGCCATCACGAGGATCGGCGGGCAACTGGTCGCGGTCATCGCGATTGAGAACGAAGGGGCGTTGGGCAAGGGGTACGTCGAGGTCGTGCGCCTGAACCTGGCGGACTTCGCCAACTCGCCGAGCGCGACTGTGACCTTCGCGGATCCCGCCGTGCTTGACGGCGGCGGGCCTCATTGCCGTCGACGATCCGCAGCCGGAGTTCGTGAGCATCCGCGGCACGAAGGTCGCGGTCACGCTCCAGGAAAACAACGGCATCGCGATCATCGACATCAGCAACCCCTCGGCGCCGGTGCTCGATGAGTTGTTCTCGGCCGGCGTGATTGCAGACCGGCCGGCGGACCTGCAGGATGACGCCCGGATCTCCTTCACCGACGCATACCCGTCCGGCAAGCTCCTGACCGTTCCCGATGCCGGCGCGCGCGTCCCGGATGCCATCGGGTGGAGTGACGACGGGGCAACGCTCTTCACCGCCGACGAAGGTGAGGCGAACTTCACTGGCGGTCGCGGATGGAGTGCTCACGCGCCCACGGGCGCGGTGCTCTACGACGATGGCGGCGAGCTCGAAGCGACGGCGGTGCAGTTCGGTCAGTATCCCGACGGGCGCTCGGATGCCAAGGGCATCGAAGCCGAATCGCTCGTCATCGACGAGTATGGATCGCGCGAGTTCATGTTCGTCGGCTCCGAGCGCGGCGCGTTCGTCGCGGTCTACCGCCTCGACGGCGGGCGCCCCCGTTTCGTGCAGCTCCTCTCGACCGGCCAGGCGCCTGAAGGCCTCTTGACGATCCCGTCGCGCAATCTTTTCGTCACCGCCAACGAGGGCGACGACCAGGACGGCACCATCTCGATCTTCGAAGCCGTGCCCGGGCGCTGGGATCCCTCGGCCGATCAGCCCCGCCTATTCTCGAGCGGTGTCGACGAACCATGGGGGGCGCTCTCCGGCCTCGCCGCCAGCCTGCGGCAGGCGGATGTCCTCTATGCCGTACCCGACAACGCCCTGCCGTCGAGCATCTACAGCATCCATGTCGGTGACGGCTTCGCCCGCGTTCGCGATCGGATGCCCGTGACGCGGAATGGCACTCCGATGCTCTTCGATCTCGAGGGGATTGCCGTCGATACCTCCATCGCGCGTCCGCGGAAGAACGCGGGCTTCTGGCTCGCCTCCGAGGGCAACGCCAGCAGCACGCGCAACACCCTCATCCAGGTGGACGGTGACGGGGCGATTCTGCGCGAGATCTTCCTGCCCGCGGACGTCGATGCGCCCGGCGGACGAATGACGAGCAACGGCTTCGAAGGCGTGACGGTCTCGAGCAGCGGCCGGTATCTTCTCGTGGCCGTCCAGCGTCCGTATAGCGGAGAGACGATCGCTGCGACCGGGCTGCCGGTGCTCCACACGCGCATCGCCCGTTACGACCTCGAGGGTGAGAAGTGGGAAGCGTTCTTCTATCCGCTCGAGCCGTCCGCGTTCACGATCGGGCTCTCGGAGATCGTGCTCGCCGGGACGACGCGCCAGGGACAGGATGTCTACGCCGTGATCGAGCGTGACAATCAGCTCGCCGTCAACGGCCAGTTCAAGCGTGTCTATACGTTCACGCTCGACGGGCTCACGGCCGAGGACATCGCGACGCCGGTGTCGGCGGCCTCGGTCGTCGGCTCGACCGTCAACAAGCGCCTCTTGCTCAACGTGCAGCCGCAGTTCACCCCCTACGAAAAGGTCGAGGGGCTGGCCGTGACGTGGGGCGGTGATCTCTGGGTCGCGCTCGACAACGACGGGGGCGAGTTCGAGTCGCGGATGGTCCGCTACCGGAGGGTGCTGCGGTAGTTACGTCCTTTACCGATCCCTGAGCGCAATCGCTTCGCTGAGCCCGACGCCGAGCTGAATGCTGCCGGGCGAGATGATGTTCTCGCCCGGCAGGTAGTTCTGCCCCAAGCGGAAGACGCGGCCCCACTCGATTTGGCACCGAGGCACCGCGCCGGCTGGTGCGTTTGGCAGCGCGCGGCACTCCCACTTGAGCGTTGCGGCGGGCGTCGGCGCGTGCACCGCGATGCGCACCCAGCCGTTGCGATTGACCGCCAGGTCCGCGCGCCCCCTGCGTCGAGTCCTTCCAGCCAGCTTGATCGGAGCCCACCTTTACGCTTGCGGCCGCGTGCTCGAGCGTCAGCCCAGCTTCGACATACAGGAACGAGCGCGGATCCTCAATCTGTGTGCCGATGCGCTTCTCGGCGACGAGTTCGCGCGCCATGAGGGGGTAGATCCACGGGTTGTCGTCCATCACCGATTCGCGCGTCCGGCGCTCGAGGTTGACCGTGCGCGGCACCATGCGCACGCTCGCGAGGCTCCTGCCGCGATCGATGAACATGTTGTTGAGGGTGGCGACGAGCAGCACGGGATGTTGTCCCTCGCGCGGGCCGGCGAACGCGCGGACTTCGTGGTCCGGCCCCTGGAACCTGTCCTGGACGAGACGCGTGCCGTCCAGCTCGACCTCGTAGATGAGCTCGATGTCGGTTGTGCGGCCCCACCGTGCCATCAACGCCGGCGCGGGCGTGCCGCCGTCCTCGTGGCTGATGATGACGCTGTAGCGGACCCAGCCGCGGCCCGCGCGTCGGTCGTCTTCGACGTAGAGCATGAGCGGGATGTCGCTCGCCGTGCCAATCGTGTCGGCGCGGATGCCAAGCGTGGGCGTGTGAGCCAGGACCAGGCTGTCCGCAGACCCTGCCGGCACCACGCGGGCGGACGTCCTGGCGATCTCCGAGCCCTTCCGGCCACGGCCAGAGAGTCGAACGTTCCAACGCGACCTGATGGGCGCCGGCCGACAGCGGTCCGAGGAGCGCGGCATAGGATGTTCGGCCCGTGCCGGGGGTCATCAGGATGGATTGCCCCTCCTGGCCATCGACCTTCACGACGAGCGCGCCGACGGCCGCGAGGTCGCGTGCGGCCCGGTCGTCGACGTCGAGTTCCAGGACGACGTGGTCGCCGGCGGACGTCGTTACGCTCACGGGGTTCGGCAGGCTGCTCTGTGCCGCCGGCCCACGCTGGCCGGATACCCCGATCGTCACGAGCAGCAGAGCGGTCAGAATCACTCTCATGGTTGGTCAATGCTACGACATGCCGACAGCTGAGCTGCGAAACGGCTCGCGGTGACTCATCTGTGTGCTAGTGGTCTTGCTAAGTTGTTGACAATAAAGGCTCAGTGCAAACGCCCCAAATCTGTTTACGTGGAATTTACAGGCAACCTACCGTCTAACGAGGTACAAAGAAGACGGTCATAGAAGAGAGCGTTCGCAAGCGGAGTGGTGGGAGAAAAACAATGTTTGCCAAGGAACTCAGACAAGCCGGTCACACGAAGCGGTTCTCGATTTCACAGGCGGGAAGCGAAGGCTGGGAAGCCCGCGTCGAGGAGGATCAGTGAGGTCGTGCGGCGGGTGCACTACACCGACTGGCATCGGGTCGAGCGCGCCGTGCTGATGATGTCCTTGGAAGTATCCGCCCTGGAAGGCAACGGCTGGCGCGAGAGCCAGCCGAGCTGAGCGCGCCGTCACCTTCCGTCAGCTCTACTCCACGAATCGGTATCCCAGCCCTACGACGGTCTCGATCTGCTGTCCGACGGCGCCGAGCTTGGCGCGCAGGCGGCCGACGTGGACATCGACCGACCGCGTCTCGATGAAGCGGTCGTAGCCCCAGACGCGCTCGAGCAGGCGGTCGCGCGACAGGACGCGATTGCGGTTCTCGACCAGGAACTTGAGGAGCTCGAACTCGCGGCGGGTCAGGCGCACCGCCGCTCCGTCAACCGAGATGGCGACCGCGTCGAAGTCGGCGGTGAGGTGCGCGCCGGTGTAGACGTTGGCGCCGGCCGTCGACCCCTGCTCGCCGCCGCAGCACGGCCCTGACGCGGGCGGCGAGCTCGCGCAGGCTGAACGGCTTGGTGACGTAGTCGTCGGCGCCGAGATCGAGCCCGGTGACGCGATCGGTTTCGCCGGTGCGCGCCGTGAGCATGATGATCGGCACGTTGGCCGTCGCCGGTCGGCCCCGCAGGATACGGCAGACCTCGGTGCCGCTCAGCACCGGCAGGTTGAGGTCGAGGATCACCAGATCCGGTGTCTGCTCGTTCACCGATCGCAGTGCGGCATCGCCGCTGTTGACGATCTCGACCTGCGCGTCTCCCGAGCGCTCGAGCGCATGCTTGATGAGGCCGGCGATGTCCTGCTCGTCCTCGACTACGAGCACGCGCGGCGCTCGACTCATCGGCGCGGGCCCCGGCCTTCGCTCGTGCCTGCGCCTTGTCTCTGTCATCAATTGCCGGCTCCATCACTTGAACCCCCAACGGAGCATATGGCGTGGACGTGTCCGGGCCGTGACGCCACGGTTAAGTGTGGGTTAACGAGATCTGCCACCTGTCGCCGTGGCTCAGCTGCCGCGCTGCAGGCGCTCCATCCGCGCCGTGGCGATGCGCGCGAGCAGCGAGCACACGACGACGATCCCGACGAGCACCAGCGCTCCGGCCCACGCCTGCCGGTGCCAGTCCTTGTACGGCGAGATGGCGTAGGTGAAGACCTGCACCGTCAGCGTCGAGATCGGTTGCGTGACGTCGGTCGAGAAGAAACTGTTGTTGAGCGCCGTGAAGAGCAGCGGCGCCGTCTCGCCGGCGATGCGCGCCAGCGCGAGCAGGATGCCGGTCATGATGCCCGGCAGCGCGGCCGGCAGCACGACGGTGAAGACCGCGCGCGCGCGCGTGGCGCCGAGCGCCAGCGCGCCTTCCTTCAGGCTCCCTGGCACGAGCAGCAGCAGCTCTTCGGTCGTGCGCATGATGAGAGGGATCATCATGATCCCCAGCGCCAGCCCTCCCGCGAGCGCCGAGTAGTGCCGGAAAGGGAGCACGGCGATGCCGTACACGAACACGCCGATGACGATCGACGGCACGCCGTTGAGCGTATCGGCGGCAAACCGCACGGCCGCCGCCAGCCGCGAGCCGGCGTACTCGGATGCGTAGATGCCGCTGACGATGCCGATCGGGATGGCGAACAGCGCGCCGATGCCGACGACGATGAGCGATCCCACGACGGCGTTGGCCATGCCGCCGCCGGTCTCGCCGACGGGCTTCGGCATCTCGGTGAAGAACGACCAGGCTCAGCGACGAGATGCCCTGGGTGACGACGTAGAAGAGCACGAACGCGAGCGGCACGAGCGCGAGAGCGACGGCCAGCCCGCACAGAGACGACGACGATGACGTGAGACAGCGCCTTGCGAAAGCGATCGCGCATCATGCCGCCGCCTTCGCGACCGCGGCCGGCCGCGTCGGCGCGCGGCTTGCGCTGGCGTCCCATCGACCAGATGAAGAGGCGCGAAATCACGTTGATGATGAGCGTGATGACGAAGAGCACGAGGCCGATTTCGACGAGCGCGTTCAGGTAGAGATCGTCGGCCGCTTCCGTGAACTCGTTGGCGAGCACGGCGGCCATCGTGTACTGCGGCGCAAACAGCGACCACGATGATCTGCGGGTTGTTGCCGATGACCATCGTCACCGCCATCGTCTCGCCGAGCGCGCGGCCGAAGCCGAGCATGACGGCGCCGACGATGCCCGTGCGCGCGTAGAAGAGCGCCATGCGGATGGCTTCCCAGCGCGTCGCGCCAAGCGCGTACGCGCCTTCGCGCTGCGCCTGCGGCACGGACTTGAGCACCTCGCGCGCCACCGACGAGCTGAACGGAATGACCATGATCGCCAGGATCAGCGCCGCCGACAGCATGCCGACGCCGAGCGGCGGACCGCTGAAGAGCGGGAGAGCCGCGCATCCACTCCGGCGTCGCGACCTGGAGCTGGCGGACGAACGGCACCAGGACGAAGATGCCCCAGAGGCCGTAGACGATCGACGGAATCGCGGCCAGCAGCTCGGTCAGGAAGACGAGCGGCTTTGCGGAGGCCGGTTCGGCGCCAGCTCCGAGATGAAGATGGCGATGCCGAGCGCGATCGGCGTCGAGATGAGGAGCGCGAGGACCGACGAGTAGAGCGTGCCCCAGATGAACGGGCCGGGCGCCGAACTCGCCCGCCACCGGGTCCCAGGTATCGGTCTGCCAGAACTGCCAGCCGAACTGCCCTGATCGACAGCAGCGACTGGCGGTAGAGCTCGACGCCGATCGCGCCGACGATGACGATCAGCAGCACGGCAAAGGCGCCCGTCCCGGCGCGAAAGATGATCTCGTCGGAACGGGCGCCAAAAGGCCGGAACGCCATCGGCTAGAGCTTGACCTTCTGGAGCGCTTTCAGCTCCATGTCGACGATGGCTTTCGGCAGCGGAGCGTAGCCGAGCTCGCGCGCGTGCTTCTGGCCGTCGGTCAGCGCCCACTGCATGAACTCCACCATGATCTTCCCCTGCTGCTTGTCCTGCGGGATTCTCGTAGAGGAGCAGCCAGGTGAACGACGCGATCGGGTAGGCGTCCTTCCCCGGCGGGTTGGTGATCGAGACGCGGAAGTCTTCCGGCATCTGCGCCGCGGCGGCGGCGGCCGCGGCCGTCACAGCGTCGACCGTGGCGCGGACGAAGCTGCCCGAGGAGTTCTGCACCGACGCCATAGGAGATGTTGTTCTGGAGCGCGTAGATCAGCTCCACGTAGCCGAGCGCGCCCGGCGTCTGGCTGACCAGCCCGGCCACGCCCTCGTTGCCCTTGCCGCCGACGCCGACCGGCCACTTGACGGAGGTCGCCACGCCGACCGTCTTGCGAAACTCGGCCGAGACCTTCGACAGGTAGTCGACCCAGATGTAGGTCGTGCCCGAGCCGTCGGAGCGGTGCGCGACGACGATGTCGGTGGCGGGCAGCGTCGACGCCGGCGTTCAGCTTGGCGATCGCCGGGTCGTTCCACTTCGTGATCTTGCCGAGCGTGATGTCGGCGAGCACCTGGCCCGTGAACTTGAGCTCCTGCTTGACGCCCGGGAGGTTGTAGACGGGCACGACGGCGCCGAGGACGGTCGGGAGGTGCAGGATCTTGCCAGGCGCGCCTGCATCTGCTCGGGCGTCATCGGGACCGTCGGTCGCGCCGAAGAACACCGTCCGCTGCTGGATCTGCCGGATGCCGCCGCCCGAGCCAATCGACTGGTAATTGATCCGCACGTTCGGCTTCAGCTTGTTGTATTCGCTGAACCACTTGCAGTAGATCGGGTTGGGGAACGTCGCCCCGGCGCCGTTGATCTGCATCGGTCTGCGCGGCGAGCGCCGCCCCGGCGGCCGCGGCGAGCGCCGACGCGCGGCCACTGTCCTGGTATCCTGAGTCTCATATCGTCTCTCCTAGAAGTTGACCAGCATGTGCACGGTCCAGCGCCGTTCGTCGGCGCGGACCGGCGCGTAGTCTGTCGTTGTCGACCTGCTCGTAGTCGAAGAGGAGCGCCGACGAGACGGCGCCCTGGCGTGGGAACCAGTACGCCACGCCGGCGATCGTCCGGTTGCGCTCGCCCTCGACCGTCGCGGTGGCCTGTTCCTGCACCAGATGGTCGAAGCGGAGCAGTCCTTCCCAGCCGTAGCCCTTGGCTGGTCTTCGGCGTCGCCCACACCGAGTAGCCGTTGCCGTCGAGCTTCGGATTGATGGTGCGCGTCTGATCCGTCGTCGAGAGGTAGTTGAAGCCGGCGTTGACGTTGGGGTGTTCGTAGGTGGCGCCGACGATGCCGCGGCGCTTCTCGCCGTCCTTGACGTAGGCGTCGAGGTTGTAGAAGCCGGTGACGCGCAGACCGCGCAGGCCACGGATCCATCGGCAGCGGCCGGACCGTGGCGCGCGTCATCCACGCCTTCTGATCGTTGGCTTCGGCGCGGTTGTAGTTGTCGCCGTTGTAGAAGCCGGTGTGGACGTCGCCGTAGTTCGCCTTGAAGTTGTAGTGGAACGAGGCGCCGACGTCTGACGACGAGAGGATGCCTTCGCGGTCTTCGAGAGTCGGGCCCTGGAAGCGGTAGCGGTAGACGTTGTCGATGAAGTCGATCCACGGGGTCTGCTGCATGCCGAAGCGAGCCCATGAGCCGCGCGTCATCCAGTCGTCGAGGTTGAACTGGCCGTAGGCGTACTTCAGGCGGTAGACATAGCTGCCGGTGTTCGAGCTGCCGGCGCCGGTTTCGCGCACGATGTCGGGCGTGACGCGAAACTGGATGATGTGGTTGATCTGGCCGGTGACGTTCAGATAGGCGCGGCCGACGTTGAAGGAGTTCGGCGTGAAGGTGTTGCCGTCGGCGTCGGTGCCCTTCGGCTCGGTCTGAACCGTGTAGTCGAGCAAAGATCGTCGCGCCGATCCTGATCGCCGGCGTGTCGTCGGGCGGCACGTAGCCCGCCGCCGGCGTCACCTGCGCCTCGCCGAGGTGGCCAGCAGGAGCAGGGCCGCGGCCATCGTGGCGGAGCGCACGCCGCATCGGCAAAGTGCTCACGAGAAGTTGCTCATAGGTGGACGAGCATAGGCGGGGAGGATTTCGGCTCGGTCACACTGATGTTACAGGGACGTAAAATCCCGGAAGAGGCAGGTGGGCAGGAGCAGGAGAGCAGGAGGCAGGAGTGGCTCCGGACTCCTGACCTCCTGCTCCTGGCTCGTGTTCAGAAGAGATACCGAATCGCGATCTGCGTCTGGCGCGCGGTGCCGAGCCCGACCGTGCGGTTGAGCGGGCCCAGCATGTAGCCGAACGTGCCGGCCACGGCGTCGGTGAACGGCTGACCGATCGTGCCGGCGGGCAGCGCGGCCGCCGGGTTCTCGTAGTTCAGCCGGTTCGTGATGTTGAAGATCTCGAGCCGGACCTGAACGCCCTGGTTCTGGCCGAACCGGAAATCCTTGCTGGTCATCAGGTCGACCTGCCAGAACTCGGGGCCGCGCAGGAAGTTCCGCGGCAGGTTGCCGAACGTGCCGGGCAGCGGCGCCGCGAACGCCGCCGGGTTGAGCCAGCGCACGCCGTCCTTCAGATACGGATCCACGCCGGGGACGAGATCCGGGCGCAGCGTGCCGCGGGTGTTGCCGCCGGGGACGTTGGTCACCGTGACGCCGCCGACCGTGACCGTGTCGGGCCGGTTGATGGTGACGTTGATCGGCACGCCGCTGCGCGCGTTCACGATGCCGCCGACGCGCCAGCCGCCGGCCCACAGGCCCTCGAAGGGCAGCATGTAGATGAGCGAGCCGTTGAACGTGTGCGGGATGTCGCTCAGGTTCGGGCCGAACTCGGTGTTGTAGTCGAACGTGTTCGCCGGCGGTTGCCGCTTCGTTCGAGCCCTGGGTCGTGCCCTCGTTGCGCGAGTACTGGTAGTTGAGGCCGCCGGTCAGGCCGGAGCGGAAGCGGCGGCTGAGGCCGATCTGCAGCGCGTCGTAGCTCGCCTCGCCGCAGCCGCTGATGGGATTGCCGTTGATGACCAGCCCGTCGAGGCAGCCCGAGGTCTTGTAGTCGACCTGGCCGACCGAGGGGACCGGCCGCACGCGCGTCGACGTTGTCGAAGGTGTTCGCGACGCCGCGGAGGAACATGTCGCGGCCCTTGCTGCCGGTGTAGCCGACCGTCAGGTTGATCGCGCCGGGCAGCTCGCGCGAGACGCTCGCGCCGTACTGCACGTTGTACTCGTCGGGCCGGTCGTGCGTGTAGCCGCGCACCGAGAGCAGGTTGCGGTAGGTCGCCGGATCGACCGGATAGGCGAGGCGCGCCGCCGGGGACGTCGGTCGACTGCACGCGGCGCCGCTCGATGAAGTTCTCGATCGGCTGGATGCGATCCTCGAACTGGCCGGGGCCGTAGAAGAGCCCGTAGCCGGCGCGCAGCGCCGTCTTGTCGTTGAGCTGGTACACCGCCGACAGCCGCGGCGAGAAGTTGTTCTTGTCGGGGTTGTAGAAGTTGTCGGGGTCGGTGCCGAAGGCGTTCTCTTCGATGAAGAACGGCTTGGCCTGCTGGTCCTTCTCCTTGACGACCGAGTAGAAGTCGTAGCGCAGGCCGAGCTCGAGCGTCAGCCGGCTGCCGACGCGCCACGTGTCCTGCGCGAAGCCGATCAGGTAGTACTGCTGCGGCGTGAAGACCGGCGACTCGAGCGAGACCGCGACCTGCGTCGGGCGGTTGTCGATGAACTCGTTGATGCCGGCGTAGGTGATCTCGTTGCTGCCGAGGAACTGGAACTGCGACTCGATGTTCCGGTACTCGCCGCCGAACTTGAAGGTGTGCGCGCCGCGCGACATCGTCAGCGTGTCGCTCAGCGCAATCGAGCGCGGGTCGTAGGACTGTCCGTTGGTCGAGGCGTTGCTGGTGGCGCGGACGAGCAGGCCGCTCCGCGCGACGCCGGTCGTGCCGCGCGCGTCGATCGACTGCGACGTCACCGTGCCCGAGAGCGACACCTGCGTCGGGTCGTAGCCCGGCGTGCCGAACGCGATGGCGTCGTACTTCGGCCGGTTGTAGCCGACCCTCAGCTCGTTGATCACGCTGCGTGCCGAAGAGCGACTGGTGGTTGAAGACGACGTTGAGCGGCTGCTGCGTCGCGTGCACGCGGCGCGGCGTGACGGTGCGATCGGGCGTGTCGACGTCGCCGTCGCTGTAGAGCACGCGCGCGTAGAGCGACTGATTGTTGGTGAAGCGGTGATCGACGCGCGCCGAGATCGCGTGCTCGGTCTGCTCGGCCTGCGTGTTGAGCGTCGCGAGCGCGAGCAGCGGGTTGGCGGTCGCGACCGTGCCCTGCGGGAAGCCGGCGAGCAGCGGCGCGACGGCCTGCGTCCGCGCCGGCGCTCTGGCCCGAGCCGCTGCCGACCGGCTCGCCGGCCTGGATGCGGCGAATCGCCTCGGCGCTCGGCACCGCCTCGGTGAACGCTGAGGCCGGTCGTCTGCTTCAGGCCCTCGTAGCTGCCGAAGAAGAACGTCTTGTTGGTGGCGATCGGCCCGCCGAGCGAGCCGCCGAACTGGTTGAACTCGAGCTCCTGCTTCTTGTCGTCGTACTTGCTGGCGGAGTCGAGCGCGTCGTTGCGGAAGTAGTTGAAGAGCGAGCCGTTGAACCGGTTGCTGCCGCTCTTGCTGATGACGGTGATGTTGCCGCCGGCGCCGAGGCCGCTCTCGGCCGGCGCCAGGCCCGAGTTGACGCGGAACTCGGCGATCGATTCCATCGACGTCTGCAGCCGGAACTGCGAGCCGGTGGCGTTGAGGTAGCCGGGGCTCGCGTCCCAGACGTAGCTGCCGTCGACGCCGTCGTAGTTCAGGTAGTTCTGCTGATTCGACTTGCCGTTGAACCGGACGCTCGCCCAGCCGCCGTTGCCGTCGCTCGTGGCCCCGGTCGCCAGCGTCATGAGGTTGGCGAAGTTGCGGCCGTTGACCGGCAGGCTCTTGAGCTCTTCGGGCGACACGTTGACGCCGAGCTTGGCCGACGTCGTGTCGATGACCGTGGCGTCGGCCATGACGGTGACGGCCTCGGCGACGTTGGCGACGCCGAGCGACAGGTCGAGCGGCTTGACGTCGCCGGCGCCGACCGCGACCTCGCCGCGGTTCGGCGCGAACCCGTCGAGCTCGCCTCTGACCTCGTAGTGCCCGGGCGCGAGGTTCGTGACGATGTACCGACCGTCGGCGTCGGTCACGACCGTGCGCACGGCGCCGGTCTGCGTCGACGGTGATGGTGACCGTGACGCCGGGCAGTACGGCGCCGCTCGCGTCGGTGATCTTGCCGACGATGCGCGATTCCGTCTGTTGGGCCGCGACGGGCGCGGCGGTCACGAGCGCCAGAGCGCCGTGACAAAACAAGGCGTGCAATCTTGCGGTGCAGACTCATGTGCTCCCTCTGCTGAGAAGTGCGCGCGCGGATGGGTAGACGTCCGCATCGCGCGCCCTCACAGTAGTGAGCGGCTGTGATCGGCTTGCAACGCTCTCGTTTCGACCGGCGTTAAATCGCGTGCAACGGCGAGAAGAGCGTCCGGCGGACCGGCAGGCTGGAGAGCCGTGCGGCTGCGCCGGCTGGACGCGGATGTGACAATTCGGTGACGAACACGTTAAATCTGATATCGAATCTGCTAAGATCTCCGGCTTGTGGTCGCGTGTCGACTCGAGCGAGGCAGGAGAGATCCGTGGCGTTCAGACTGATTCCGCGCGAAGAGCGGTTCTTCGACGATTTCGTGGCCCTGGCCGAGCAGATCCAGAAGGGGGCGGCGCTCCTCGAAGAGATGCTCGCGCCCGACCGGCCGATCTGGGACAAGGCCGACGAGATCAAGGAAGTCGAGCACAAGTGCGACTTCCTCACCCACGAGATCATCCAGCGCCTGCACCGCACGTTCGTCACGCCGCTCGATCGCGAAGACATCCACACCCTGGCCCGCATCGCTCGACGACGTGATGGACGCGATCGACGCGTCGGCGGCGATCGTCCGGCTCTATCAGATCGAGCAGGTCCGGCCCGGACGCGCGCGAGCTGGCGCGCCTCGTCGCGCGATCTCGTGCGAGCAGGTCGTCATCGCGATGAAGGCGCTCGAGCAGCGCAACGGCGTCGCCGAGCGCGCGGTCGAGATCAACCGCCTCGAGAACGAAGCCGACCGCGCCCACCAGAACGCCGTCCGGCGGCTGTTCGAGGAAGAGCAGGACCCGATCGCGATCATCAAGTGGAAGGAGATCCTCGACTTCCTCGAAGCGGCCACCGATCGCTGCGAGGACGTCGCCAACGTGCTCGAAGGCGTCGTCGTCAAGCACGCCTGACGCTCGGATGGACTCCAACCTCCTCGCCGTCGTCGCGCTGATCGTCGTCGCGCTCGTCTTCGACTACATCAACGGCTTCCACGACGCCGCGAACTCGATCGCGACCGTCGTCTCGACGCGCGTGCTGACGCCCGGGCAAGGCGGTCATCTGGGCCGCGTTCTTCAACTTCGTCGCCGCGTTCACGTTCGGCACCGCCGTCGCCAAGACCGTCGGGCTCGGGCCTGGTCGACATCTCGATCGTCACCTTCGCGGTGATCTTCGCCGGCCTGATGGGCGCGATCATCTGGGACCTGATCACCTGGTACTACGGCCTGCCGACGAGCTCGTCGCACGCGCTCATCGGCGGCTACGCCGGCGCCGCGGTGGCCAAGGCCGGGCTGGAGCGCGATCATCCTCGCCGGCTGGACCAAGACGCTCATCTTCATCGTCCTCGCGCCGCTGATCGGGATGACGCCTCGGCTTCGCTGCTGATGGTGGCGATCCTGTGGATCTTCCAGCACGCCTCGCCCGGCGCGGGTCGATCAGCTGGTTCCGGCGGCTGCAGCTGCGTCTCGGCCGCGGCCTACAGCCTCGGCCACGGCGGCAACGACGCGCAGAAGACGATGGGCATCATCGCCGGCGTGCTGGTCGCCGGCGGCTACCTCAGCTCGATGACGGTCACTGCCGATCCCGATCTGGGTCGTCCTCGCGGCGCACGCCGCGATCGCGCTCGGCACGCTGTCGGGCGGCTGGCGCATCATCCACACGATGGGCTCGAAGATCACCAAGCTGCAGCCGGTCGGCGGCTTCGCCGCCGAGACCGCCGGCGCGATCTCGCTCTTCACCGCGACGCACCTCGGCGTGCCGGTCAGCACGACGCACACGATCACCGGCGCGATCATCGGCGTCGGATCGATCCGGCGCCTCTCGGCCGTGCGCTGGGGCGTCGCCGGCCGGATCGTCTGGGCCTGGGTCCTGACGATCCCCGCCTCGGCCTTCATCGCCGCGGTCACCTACTGGGTGCGTCGGCGATCACGGTCGCGCCGTGACCATTGCACTCGCTGACTGCTGAGTGCTCGAAGCTCAAGTGAACTTCGAATGCAGAGTTGTCGAATTCGACCTGAGCTTCAGCCTCGAACTCCGAGCTCGTGACTTCAGCATGCAGCCGCGCATCGATCAGCCAGGCAGCTCGATCGTGAAGATCGCGCCGCCCTCGCGGCCGGTTGGCGGCGCGTCGCCCTGCCGCCGTGCAGCTCGATGAGGTGCTTGACGATGGCGAGGCCGAGGCCGGTGCCGCCGGGGTCGCGCGCGCCGCGCGTGCGGGACTTGTCGACGCGGTAGAAGCGCTCGAAGACGCGCGGCAGGTCGGCTTCGGGGATGCCCGGGCCCTTCGTCGGCGACGGTGAGCGCGGATGCGGTCGCCGCGCGCGCTCGGCGCCCATGACGATGCGGCTCGCTTCGGGCGCGTAGTTGGTGGCGTTCTCGAGCAGGTTGCGCAGCGCGTCGTGCAGCTTGGCGGGATCGCCGATGACGGTCGCGGCGTCGGGCGCGATGCGATGCTCGACGACCTGCTGGCGCGCCTCGAGCGCGCGACGCGAGCTCGGTTTCGACGCCGTCGAAGAGCGCCGTCGACCGGGCAGGGCACGCGCTCGAGCGTCTCCTGGCCGGCGTCGAGCCGCGCCAGGCGCAGCAGGTCGCGCACCAGCCGCTCCATCCGCAGCGTGTGGCGGCCGATGATCTCGAGGAAGCGGCGCACCTCGTCGGCTCCGCGCGATCGGCGTCGCCCGATCGAGCAGCGCCTCGACGTAGCCGCGCACGGCGGTGAGCGGCGTGCGCAGCTCGTGCGAGACGTTGGCGACGAAGTCGCGGCGGATGCGATCGGCGCGGCGCAGGTCGGTGATGTCGTGCATGACGAGCACGGCGCCGCGCGGCGCCGGCGAGCGCGACCGGCGCGCTGCGCGCGATGATGACGAGCTCGGGCTCGCGCGGCAGCGTCAGCTCGAGGCCCTCGGTCGGCGTGCCGCGCGAGCGCCGCGCCGAGCTGCGCGGCGATGTCGGGCTGCCGCACGATCTCGAGGTAGTGCCGGCCCTCCGGATCGTCCTGCAGCCGGAGCATGCGCCGCGCGGCGTCGTTGGCGAGCTGCACGCCGGCCGTGCTCGTTGACGACCAGCACGCCTTCGATCATGCCGGAGAGGATCGCTTCCATGCGGCGCGCGATCCGCGGCGAGGTCGGTCGCGCGGCGGCCGATCTCGCGCGCCGCATCGTCGAGCACGCGCGCGACGGTGCCGATCTCGTCGGTGCCGTAGTCGCGTGCCGGGCGCGACAGTCGCCCGCGGCGTACCGTTCGGCGACGGCGGCGATCGCGCGGACGCGCCGGCTGAGCGAGCACGACGTCGTCCACGCCAGGAGCAGCGCGGCGACGAGGCCGACGCCGAAGGCGAGCGAGCGCGATGCGGCGCACCGCGGCGAGCTGCTCGGCCGACGTCGGTCAGCGGCAGCGCCAGGCGGACGAAGCCGAGGGCCGGCATCGCCGCGTTGCTGACCGGCACCGCCACGTACAGCATGTCGGCGCTGACCGTCGTGCTGTAGCGGCGCGCGACGCCGAGCCCCGTCGCGGCGCGCCTGCTGGATCTCCGGCCGGTCGCCGTGGTTCTCGACCGTCGCGAGCGCCTCGCCGTCGAGATCGGAGTCGCCGATCACGACGCCGTCGGGCGCGACGAACGTGACGCGCGCGCCGACGAGCCGCCGAGCGCATCGGCCTCGGCGTCGAGCTCGGCGCCGGCCGCGGCCTGGCGGTGCGAGAGCATTTCGGCGGCCAGCCGCGCCTGGCTGACGAGCGCGCGCTCGATGCGCTCGCTCGACGGTCGCGCCGCACCGACCACGACACGAGCACCGTCGCGACGAGCAGCGTCAGCGCCGCCGTGACGAGCGAGGTCAGGAAGAGGCGCGTGCGGAAGGTCACGGCCGGTCGTTCAGCTTGTAGCCGAACTGCTTGATCGTCTCGATGGCGTCGGTGAGCAGCGGGAGCTTCTCGCGCAGGCGGCGGATGTGGACGTCGACCGTGCGCGTGCCGCCGGTGTAGTTGTAGCCCCAGACGTCGCTGAGCAGCAGGTCGCGCGACAGGACGCGGCCCTTGTGCTGCACGAGGTACTGCAGCAGCAGGAACTCCTTCGCCGTCAGCCGGACCTCCTCGCCGTCGAGCGCGACCGTGTGGCGGTCGGCGTCGATCGTGATCGGCCCGTAGTGAGAGCGGCGCGCCGGTGCCGGTCGCGGCCAGCGCGGCGGAGCAGCGCCGCCACGCGCGCGGTCAGCTCCTTGGGGCTGAACGGCTTGGTGACGTAGTCGTCGGCGCCGAGCTCGAGCCCCGATACGCGATCGGATTCCTCGCCGCGCGCGGTCAGCATGATGATCGGGATCGCGGCGATGGCCGGATCGGCGCGCATCGCCTGGCAGACGAGCAGGCCGTCCATGCCCGGCAGCATCAGATCGAGGATCACCAGATCGGCCGGCGAGCTTCCGCAGTCTGGGGCAGCACGTCGGTGCCCGAGGTGACCCGATCGACGCGGTGGCCGGCTTTCTCCAGGTAGTGCGCGATGAGCGCGGCGATGTCGGTGTCGTCTTCGACGACCAGGATGTGGGACATGAAGAAATGCTGAATGCTGACTGATGAATGCTGAAGTGAATAGACGGACGTGAAGAGCGCACGAAGCTCGAAATCAGTAGGGAGTATAAACCGGCGCGGGCGCTGTCCTCTGTTCGCGCGGCGGAACCCTCCCATTGAGTCCTCTGGAGGACACTTCTGGGGCGACCTCTGCTGGAAAACACGCAAAAACAGGCCGTTTTTACCCAATCGCTGGCGATTGGCACCGGGCTTGGAGTGTCCCGGCGCAGGGAGAACAACCATGACACGACACGACCTCTTGCAGGACGTCAGTACGTGAAGCGCCATCATCGCCGGTACGTTCGGCGTAGCGTGCTGCTGGCGACGGTGGGATGCGGCGCGCGCGATCCGCAGGCCCTCTCGGCGCAGACGCTGGCGGCACCAGCGGCCCAGGCAGGCGCGCCGATCGTGGTGAGCTGCGAGCCGAATCAGCGCACGCTCGTCCGCCCGGTGGTCGTCAACGGCGCGACCGTGTCGCAGGTCGAGTGCATCACGAATGGAACCGCTCCGATCGTGCCGGCGCCGGTGGCGGCTCCCGTGTCGGATCGCGTCACCGTCAGCTGCGGCATGCAACCGGCGGTGTACGAACGCGGCGATGACCTCGGGGATGCGCGTGTGATCCCCGTGTCGCAGCCGGCGACGTGGTGCGTCCGGTCCCGGCGCGGCAGGTCGTGTACCGGGACGAGCCGGTGCGCAGGACGCGCACCGTGAAGAAGAGCGCGATCATCATCGGGTCGTCGGCCGGCGCCGGCGCGGGCGTCGGCGCGGCGGTCGGCGGCAAGAAGGGCGCGCTCATCGGCGCCGCGATCGGCGGCGGCGGCGCGGCGCTCTGGGATCAAATCACGCGGCGCGATCGCTAGCGCCGGCGCGAGTGCAATGACGGGGCAGGGAGCGCGACGTTTCCTGCCCCGTTCGATTGGGGCGCGCGTAGAAACGCCAATTTCGTCGGGTCGTCACTGTGTGGAAAGGAGTCGACCGATGACCCTCGAGGACAGCATACACAGACAGCGCCTGCGCGTGTTGCGCGAGGCGCAGCGCTTGGGCAATGTCAGTGAAGCGTGCCGACGCCAGGGGATGTCGCGGACGGTGTTCTATCGGCTGCGCCAGCGGTTGGAGCGGTACGGCCCGGATGGGGTGCATCCGAAGCGGCGCCAGGCGCGCCGCGGACGGCCGCCGGCAGTGCCAGTCCAGACGGAGCGGCGCGTGATCGCCGTCGCCTTGGCGTGGCCGACGTGCGGGCCGCAGTGGTACAGCGACCAGCTCGCCCGAGAGGGCGTGGTGATCGCGCCGGTGACGATCTGGCGCCTGCTGCGGCGACAGCAGCTGGGTACGCGGCGGGCGCGACTGGCGGTGTTGGAGCAGGGCAGTGCGGCCACGACGGGCCTGCTGACCGAGCGGACGGCGAAGGCGACCGCGGCCACGTCGAGGCGGCCGAGCCGGGCGACTGCTGTCGCTCGACACGTTCTATGTCGGCAAGCTGAAAGGCGTGGGGAAGGTCTGGCAAATCACGGGCTGTGATGTGGCCTCGTCGTTCGCCTGGGCGCGCTGATGTCGGCGAGGTGACGGCCGGCGGCCGTGCTCGCGCTTCCTGCGCGAGGTCGTGCGGCCGACGTATCGCCAGGCCGGTTGGCGGCTGCGGCGCGTGCTCACGGACAACGGCAAAGAATTCAAGGGCGCCTTCGCCGCGGGCTGTGAGCGGCTGCGGCATCGCGCGTGACGCGGACGAAGCCACGGCATGCGTGGACGAATGGCTTCGTCGAGCGCCTGCAGAAGACGATCCTGCATGAGCATTGGCGATCGCGTTTCGTCGGCAGTACTTCACGAGTCGTCGCTCGCTGCAAGGCGCGCTCGATCGCTTTCTGCAGTTCTACAATCACGAGCGCACCCATCGCGGATATCGGCTCAATGGCCGCACGCCGGCGACGGTCTTCAAAGGCGCGGTGGCCGCATGAACCCGTGGAGGGAAGTGTCAACACCTTTGCGAAACTGGACACACTAGTTGAACGTTTTTGTCCCACAAAAACGTCGATTGATCCCTTCCGTTCTGGCGAGCATTAGAATCCCTTTCCATCGGGTCGCAATCCGGTTATTCCTACCGATCTAATTCCGTTGTCTTTCCAGGAGGGGAAATGAAGCGAAGTGCTTGCCTCGTTGGCATGCTCGCGCTCGTGCTGTTGTCGCTCGCCACGCGGGCTGCGGCGCAGGAAACGCGAGGATCCATCGAGGGTATTGTCAAGGACACGTCCGGCGCCGTGCTGCCGGGCGTGACGGTCGAAGCGCGGAGCCCGGCCCTCGTCGGCGTGGCGACCGCGGTTTCCGATGCCGCCGGGCGTCTATCGCTTTCCGGCGCTTCCGCCGGGCGAGTACGAGGTCACCGCGGTCCTGTCCGGTTTTCAGACCCACAAGGTCGAGAACATTCAGCTCCAGCTCGGACAGATCCTGAAGATCGACGTCCCGATGCAGGTCGGGGGCCTGAGCGGAGAACGTCCAGGTGACGGCCGAGTCGCCGATCATCGACGTCAAGCAGAATGCCGCCACGCTGAGCATCGGGTCCGAGTTGATCGAGCGCATCCCGAGAGGCCGCAACTTCACCAGCGTGCTGACGAGCGCGCCCGGGACGAACCACGGAAGCCAAGGCCGGCGGCTCTCCATCGACGGCGCGACCGGCGCCGAGAACCGCTACATCATCGACGGCATGGACACGACCAACCTGCGCACGGGCGTCTCGGCCAAGCCCGTGCTCCTCGACTTCGTCGAAGAAGTGCAGGTCAAGTCGAGCGGCTACAACGCCGAGTACCGCGCGACGACCGGTGGCGTGGTCAGCGCCGTCACCAGGTCGGGCGGCAACAGCCTACCGTGGCGGCGCCGGCATCTACTATTCGAACGACGACTGGCGCGGCAGCGTGCGGCCCGGCCATCCGCCTCAATCCCGCGAACCAGACGCTCGCCGAGTACATCACCACGCCGCGCGACCCGGCCTACAACGTGGATCCGGTCCTCGATCTCGGCGGCCCATCCTGCGCGACAAGGTGTGGTTCTACTTCGGCTATGGTCCGCAGCTGCACCGCGTTCCGAGCGCACGGTCACGTTCACGCACCGAACAACCAGACGCAGACGTTCGACAACGACAGCGAAGAGCAGCGGCCTCAACTACACGTGACGTCGCAGCTGAACAACGCCATGCGGGTCAAGTTCGCGGGCAGCAACCAGCGCAGCTACGGCGGCTCGACGCTGCCGGCGAAAGAGGCGAACGGCACGAGCACGGCGAATCCGACGCTCTTCCCGAATCCGCTCCACACCAACGGCGCTGACCGATTCGTACGTCGGCGAACTGGCCTGGGTGGTGACGCCGAAGTTCTTCGTCAACACCAACGTCGGCTACTTCGGCTACGACACGTTCCAGGTGACCGACACGCAGTTCTCTACCGATCTGCGGCACGTGTTCGGCGCGTCGAACACGTGCACCGGCGCGGCGGGTTCAACGGGCTGCCCGTTCCCCGACATTCCCGTCGTCGCTCCAGCAATTGAACGCCTATGCCGACAAGCCGGTCGAGCACGCGCAACGTGCGCGACACGTTCGGCCGGGTCGGCGTCAACGTCGACGCGACGTACTACGCCAACTTCAAGGGCCAGCACACGTTCAAGGGCGGCGTGCAGTGGGAGCGGCTCAGCAACGACGTCCTGACCGGCGCGCAGGCGCCGACCGTGACGCTCAACTGGAACGCGTCGCGCACCACGCTCGACGATTCGCCGCGGCAGGTGCGCGGCACCTACGGCTACTACACCGTGGCCCGCACCTACACCGAGGGCGAAGATCCACTCGAACAACGTCGGGTTCTTCATTCAGGATGCCTGGACGATCAACAACCGGCTGACGCTGAACCTCGGCCTCCGCTCCGACTCGCGAGACCATCCCGTCCTATCAGCCCGCAGAATCCCAGCCTGTCGTTCGGGCTTGGCCGACAAGATCGCGCCGCGCGTCGGCTTCGCCTACGACGTCAACGGCGACGGGCGCTGGAAGGCGTACGGCAGCTGGGGCATCTTCTACGACATCAGCAAGCTCGAGATGCCGCGCGGCGCGTGGGGTGCCGACCACTGGATCGACTACCACTACACGCTCGACTCCTTCAACTGGCCGTCGATCAACTGCGAGGGGCCGGCGGGTTCGGGCTGCGCCGGCACGTTCATCGAGCAGGCGGACCGCCGCCATGTCTCGAACGACGCCGCCAACAACCTCATCGATCCGAATCTCAAGCCGATCCGGACGCAGGAGTTCACGCTCGGCGTCGATCACGAGCTGACGCGCTCGATGTCGGTCGGCGTGCGCTACGCGCACAAGTGGCTGGACCGGACGATTGAGGACGTCGGCATCCAGGTGGCCGGCGTGGGCGAGGTCTTCATGATCGCCAACCCCGGCTACGGCATCGCCGAGTACACGCTGGCGGCGACCTGCCCGACGTGTCCCGCCCAGCCGCCGGCCAAGCGCGTCTACGACGGCCTCGAGTTCCGCCTGCGCAAGCGGCTGTCCAACCGCTGGTCGCTGAACACGAGCTACACCTACAGCCACCTCGTCGGCAACTACTCCGGCCTGACGAGCTCGGACGAGAACGGCCGGAACAGCCCGAGCGTCCTGCGCTTCTTCGACGGCCTCTATATGTCGTTCGACGCGCACGGGAACCCGATCGACGGAGAGCTGCAGACCGACCGCCCGCACTACTTCAAGCTGCAGGGGACGTACGACCTGCCCTGGGGCACCGGCGTGGGCGTCAACTATCAGGCCGCGAGCGGCACGCTCCAGCAGAGCACGATTACCTACAAGAGCGTGCCGGTGTTCGACGAAGCCCGCGGCAACCTCGGGCGCTCGCCGATCTACAGCGTGACCGACATCTTTGCCCAGCACGACGTGAGATTCTCGGGGTTGCGCGTGAACCTCGGCGTCAACGTCTTCAACCTGTTCGATCAGGAGACGGTCACGCGTCTCTTCACCACGCGGTATCGCGATCCCATCGCGGGGATCACGGACGAGCAGTTCCTGGCCGGATTCGACGTCGAGGCGCTCGCCGCCGCACGTGGCCTGCGTCCCGACGCGCGCTTCAACCAGCCCGATCAGTTCCTGGGCGCGCGCACGATCCGCGTGCAGGCGCGGATCAGCTTCTAGGTCAGAGCGCGAACCACAACTGCAGGTAGTATGAGAGGCGGGCCCGTAAGGGCCCGCCCTTTTTTTGTGCCCAAACGTTCTTCCCGCGCGCCTTCCCGTCAGGCTCCGGCTGCGCGTCCGCAGTTCTCGTGTTCCCGTCCTGCTCGCGGCGGCCCTGATCGCCCTCGCGGCTTGCATCGCCTACTCGAACAGTTTCGCCGGGGCGTTCGTGCTCGATGACGAGCCCGCCATCGTCGAGAACCCGAACCTTCGACGATTGTGGCCGCTCACGACGGCCATGCAGGCGCCGCCGGGGACCACGCTGGCTGGCCGTCCAGCGGTGTCTCTGACCTTTGCGCTCAACTACGCGTTCGCGCCTGCTGATGTCCGTGACGTGCTGCGGCCGACTCCAGCCGCATCCCCGATCGAGCTCGAGCAGCTTCGCCGGAACCTGTGGGGTTACCACGCGCTGAATCTGGTGATTCACATCGGCGCCGCGCTGACGCTCTTCGGCATCGTCCGGCGCACGCTTCTCACACGTCCGTCCGGCGATTTCATCAGTCGGCAGGCAACGTCGCTCGCACTCTGCAGTGCCGTCCTCTGGGCCGTGCATCCGCTCACGACCTCGGCGGTGACCTATGTGATCCAGCGGGCCGAGTCCCTGATGGCGTGGTGCTTCCTGCTGACGTTGTACTGCGGCATTCGCGCGTGGACGGGACGGCGGTGGTGGATGGCGGCCGCGGTGACGGCATGCGCTGCCGGTATGGCCAGCAAGGAATCGATGGTTGCCGCCCCGCTGGTCGTCGTGATGTGGGACTACGTCTTTTCGGATACGGCGTGGTTCCTGGCCGTCACTGCTCCGGCGCCGCTGGACGCTCTACCTGGCACTCGCAGCCACGTGGGTCCTGTTGGCCGTGCTTGTCTCTGGCGGGCACAGGCCAGACGCCGCGGGTTTCGGATTTTCCGAGTGGCCGTGGTGGCGCTACCTGGCGACCCAGGCCGAAGTCATTGCTCACTACCTGCGGCTCAGCGTCCTTCCGTCACCGCTGGTGCTCGATTACGACTGGCCGCCAGCCGGGATCGCCGCGGCCGCAGTCCCGGCACTGCTCTTGGGTGTCTTGCTGCTCGTGAGCGTGGTGGCGCTCTTCAGGCGCCGCCCGCTCGGTTTTGCCGGCGTCGCGTTCTTTCTCGTGCTGGCCCCGACGTCGAGTGTCTTGCCGATCGTCACCGAAGTCGCCGCCGAACATCGGATGTACCTGCCGCTGGCGGCGGTGATTGCGGCTGCGGTCGTGGGCGCGTTCGCGCTCCTCGTTCGCCTGCGGCTCTCACCACGGTGGGGCCTGGCGCTGGCGGGTGTTCTGATCCTCATCTTCTCGTCATTGACCCTGGCGCGGAATCGCGACTATCAGACCCTCGAAGCGATCTGGCGCGATACCGTGGCCAAGCGGCCCGCCAATGCGCGCGCCCGGCACAACTACGCGACGACGCTGCTGGCGCAAGGCCGTTTTCGCGAGGCCGAGGACCATCTCCGCGTGGCGCTGCAACTCCAGCCCAGACACGCGGAGGCGATGGGCGCGTTGGGGACAGCGCTCTGCGCTCAAGGCCGGTTGGATGAGGGCATCGCCGCGCTCCAGGCAGCGATCGCGCTCGCACCGGGCCTCCAGGCGGCCGAACAGAGCCTGGGTGAAGCGTACGCGTCTCGCGGCCAGATGGACCGCGCCGTTGTGCATTACGGCCGTGCCCTCGAGTTGAAGGGCAACGACGTGCTGCTCTTGAACCGGATCGGGTGGATTCTGTCCACCGATCCACACGCGGAGATTCGTGACGGGGCGCGCGCGCTGACGCTGGCGTTGCGCGCCACGGAACTGACTGCCCGCCAGGACGTGACCTCGCTCGATACCCTGGCGGCGGCGCAGGCCGAACTGGTGCGATTTCCGGACGCGGTCGCGACGGCAGCCGCGGCGCTCACCCTCGCGCGCGCGCAAGGCGAGCGCGACTACGTGGCCGAGTTGGAGCACCGGCTCTCGTTGTACCGCGAGAAGAAGCCTTTTCGATCGCCACAATAAACAGCTCGGGCCTGAGCGCCAGGGATTCGCACCTCGCTCGAATCGCCAGTGCTAGAATGCCGTCAGTGCTCCTCATCTCCTCGGCCCTCGCGCTGGGCTTTCTCCACGGATTGGGCGCGGATCATCTGATGGCGATTGCGGCGTTGTCGGTCGGCACCGCCGGCGAGACGCCGGCGCTCCAGCGCACGCGCGCGCTCGGCGTGGCCGTGCGTTTCGCGCATCGGCCACGCCCTGCTCCTCGCGCTCGGCGCCGGCGCGCTCGTCGCGCTCGGCTGGTCGCTGCCGCTCGTGGTCGAACGCGGCGGGGAAGTCCTCGGCGGCCTGCTCCTCATCGTGCTCGGCGGGATTGGCCTCTGGGGCGTCGCGGCAGGGACAGGTCTACGGCCACTCGCATCGGCACGGCCACGAGCCCGCGGCGCATTGGCATCTGCACGTCGGCCGTCAGGATCACCACCCGGCGCCGTCCGCGCACTCGCATCTCCCGACGATACTCGGCGCGGCATTCGCCATCAGCAGCCTGCGCGCGCTGACCATGCTCGCGCCGTTCGGCGCGGGCCTGGCCGCGTCGCCCCTCTCCACGCTGCTGTTGCTGATTGCCATCTTCGGCGTCGGCATCCTGCTGTCGATGTCGCTCTTCGGCGTCGCCTTCGCCCGCCTCATGTCCGCCGCCATCGCCGCGCGCCTCGGACAGGCCGCCGCCGTCATCATGGCCTGCGCCTCGATTCTGCTCGGGGGATATTGGATCCTATAGGGTTCAGGGTTCAGGGTTCAGGGTTCAAGGTTCAGGTTCAGGTTCATGAGACCGTTTGAACCGCTTGAACCCTGAACCCTGAACCTTGAACCTTGAACCTGAACTTACAGTTCCTTCACCCCATGGCTCTTCACGAAGAAGTAAATCGCCACGACTGATACGAGCACCCCGTTGACCGCCAGGACGACGGGCATGGGGATGAAGGTGGCGGCAAAGCCGCTGGCGAGGCTGCCAAGCGGCATCCCGCCGCGGAACGCCACCATGTAGATGCTGACGACGCGCCCGCGCAGGTGGTCCGGGACGATGAGCTGCACGAGCGACGAGGTCATCGAGAAGACCATGAGGAGCGCCGCGCCGCTCAGGAAGAGCAGCACGCAGCTCACCCACAGGATCCGCGAGACGGCAAACGCGGCAATCAACCCGCCGAAGACCAGTTGCACGATGAGGAGCGTCCGGCCCATGTGCTGGAAGCGCCCGAGCCACGCGATGACGAGCGCGCCGACCACGGCGCCCATCCCCGAGAACGCCAGCATCGAGCTGTAGAGACCGATCTCGCCGTGAAAGATCTCGCGCGAGAAGATCGGCAGGAACGTCAACAGCGGCAGACCCAGGAACGTCGTCATCGAGGCGAGCACGGTGAGCGCGAGGATGGCGGGCTCGCTGCGCGCGTACGACAGGCCGCCTTTGAACTCCTCGAGCATCGGCTTGCGCTCGGCTGGCTGGACGTGCGCCACCGAGAGCGACATCAGCGCCACGATGACGACCAGGAAGGACACGCCGTTGAGCGTGAAGCAGCCGACGGCGCCGAGCGTGGCCATGGTCACGCCGGCAAAGAGCGGCCCGAAGACGCGCGCGAGATTGAACTGGATCGAGTTGAGCGCGATGGCGTTGGGGAGATCCTTCTTGTGGATGAGCGACGGGATCATGGCCTGGTAGGCCGGTCCGCCGAAGGCCTGCGCCAGCCCGGCGGTGAACGACAGCGCGAGGATGTGGCCGACGTGGATGCGGCCCTGAAACACGAGGCCCGCCAGCGCGAACGCGGTGGCCATCTGGACGAACTGCGAGCCGATGAGCAGCCGCTTGCGATCGTGGCGATCGGCGATGACGCCGCCGAGGAGCGTGAAGAGCAGGATCGGCAGCTGCCCGAGGAAGTCGTCGAGCCCGAGGTAGAACCGGGAGGAATTGGTGAGGTCGAGGACGAGCCAGCTCTGCGCGACTTTCTGCGTCCAGGTGCCGACGGTCGAGGCGAAGGCGCCGAACCAGAGCACACGGAAATCGCGGTAGGTGAATGCCGCAAAGGCGCGCTGAAGGGTCGGGGACCGCAGGGCCGTCGACGCTGGAGGAGTAGTAGACACGTGTCGGACCATCAATCTTAACAGCCTGTCTGTCTGAGACTTACGCGGAGACTTGACTAAGGCGAAGAAAAAGCGAAAATAGCGTCATCGTTTACCGACCATGCAGACCGCGCGCACGCACCTCGAATCGTTGCTCAAAGCCCGGAAGCTCGACGTCACGTTGACGAGCGCGCTCGCCCCTCGATGCGCCGGCGTTGCGCCACGATGCCGCTCGGGCCGACGATCTCGCGGTCACCGGTGTGCCGGCGCTCGACGCCGCGCTTGGCGGCGGGCTGCCGCGCGGGCACCTCTCGGAGATCGTCGGCGGACGATCGTCGGGACGAACGTCGGTCGTGTGCCGTGCGCTCGGGGCCGCGGCCGCGCGTGACGAGCTGGTGGCGCTCGTCGATACCTGCGATCGTTTCGATCCGGCATCGGCCGCGGCCGTCGGCCTCGATTTGTCGCGCCTGTTGTGGATCCGCGAGACCGGCGATGCCACGCGCGCGCTCAAAGCGATGAACCTCGTGCTGCAGGCCGGCGGGTTCGGGCTGGTCGTCCTGGATCTGTCGGATGTCGCGCTCCGGACGGTGCGGGGGTTGCCGTTCACGACCTGGTTTCGCCTGGCGCGGGTCGTCGAAGGCAGCCCCACGGTGGCGCTGCTGGTGGCGGTCGAGCACGTGGCGCGGAGCTCGGGCGGCGCGACGATTGCGATGGATCCGGCGCGCCCGGACACACCCGCCGCAAGACCTGGGCTGACGCGAGCGCGTTGGACGGGACGCTCGGATCGCGCCCGCCTGCTGCAGGGCCTGGCGACCGACCCGCGGATTGTCGGCACGAGGCGCTGACGGCATGCCGCTTTACGCCTGCCTCCGCACACCCGCCTCGCCTGGCGTGGCCCTCACCGTGGCGAAAGAGTTTTCACCGCGCGTGCAGCGCTACGGCAGCGACTGCGTGGTACTCGATGTCAGCGGACTGGGCCGCCTGCTCGGCGATCCGCAAACGATTGGCAGCGAGATCGCCGATCGATGTGCCGGCATCGCGGATGCTCACGGGACGCGAGTCACGGATTCTCACGGGACGCGGATCACGGAGGTTCACGGGACGCGGATCGCGCGGATCTCGGAGTGTGACGGGACGCGGATTCCGCGGATTGCTGATTCTCAGGGAACGCGGGTCGCGCGCGTCGCGGTGGCCCCGACGCAGGCCGGTGCGTTGCTGCTGTCATCGGCGTTCCCGGGGCTGACGGTCGTGACCGACGATGTGGCGTCGGCGCTGGCACCCGTGCGACTCGACGTGCTGTCGCACGTGTGCGGCGAAATTCGTCGATCCGGTGCCGCGGAAGTCCGGTAGCTGATCCGCGAGAATCCGCGTCCCGTGGAACGGATCAGCGATCCGCGAGATCCGCGTCCCGTGGAACGGATCAGCGAACTCCGCGAAATCCGCGTCTCGTGAACCAGATCAGCCATCCGCGAAATCCGCGTCCCGTAAAACAGATCCGCGATTCGAGATCCTCGACCGCTGGGGGCTCACGACGCTCGGCGAGGTAGCGGCGCTGCCGGCCGCGGCGTTCTCCGCCCGGCTGGGGCAGGCGGGCATGGTTCTGCAGCGCCTGGCGCAGGGCGTCGATGCCGGTCCGCTCGTGCCCGATGCCGATGTGCCGCGCTTTCTCGAACGCATCGAGCTCGAGTGGCCGATTGACGGGCTGGAGCCGCTGGCGTTCGTGCTCGCGCGCCTGCTCGAGCCGTTGTCCCTGGCGCTCGAGCGGGCGGACCGGGCCGCCGCGGCCATTCACCTGCGGCTGCGGCTCGTCGATCGCACCGAGCATGGCCGGATGCTGGCGTTGCCAGCCGCCATCCGCGATCCGAAAGTGCTGCGGACGCTCCTCATCCTCGATCTCGAATCGCATCCGCCCCCGGCGGCGATCGACATCGTGGCGATCGAGATCGATCCGGCGCCGGGGCGCGTGCTCCAGTATTCGCTGCTCGAGCGTGCGCGGCCGTCGGCCGAAACGCTCGCGACGCTCACGGCGCGGCTCGGGGCACTCGTCGGCGAGTCGCGTGTGGGGCAGGCGGTCCTGCTCGATTCCCATGGGCCGGATGCCTTCGCGATGCGCCGGTTTGCGCCCGATGACCGCGGCGGGTCGCCGCGCGTGCCGGAGATGGCTCCGCCCCCGCTCCTCGAGCAGGCCGTGCTGCGGCGCTTCCGTCCGCCCATTGCCGTCCGGGTGACGGTCGATCGCGGCCGCCCGGCGTTTCTCTTCATCGATCGGCGAGGGATGCCCGGCGGCGCCGTCGAGCAGTGCGCCGGCCCCTGGCGCACGTCGGGCGCCTGGTGGAAAGCGCCGGGGACGGTGCTGGCGCACCCGCGGTGTGACCGCGAACCCGGAGACGTGTCGCGGCCGTGGAATCGCGATGAATGGGACGTCGCTCTGAGCGATGGCTCGGTCTGCCGGTTGTTTCAGGCCCGGGACACCGAGTCCGTTCAGTGGTTTCTCGACGGGGTAGTCGATTGAGTTGTCGGCGAAGCCGTCTCATCAATGTGTCACGACATCACGTTACCAACACGATGGGCACGATGCCACGATGGTCACGATGGATTCCTGAGAGGCGTTATCTCACAAACAGCGCGAACGAGCGGCAGCGAGTGAGCCTGGGGAGCGGAAGCTTGGCGGAGGCGAGCCAGTAGGGGAGTCCGAGGGCGAAGCCCCTCGGATAAGACTCGTGGATAAGGCGATCATACCGTGTACATCGAACTGCATGCAGCGTCCGCGTTTTCCTTTCTCGACGGGGCCTCGTTGCCGGAAGCCCTCGTCGAGCGGGCCGCAGCGCTCGGGTATCCGGCGCTGGCGCTGCTCGATCGCGACGGCGTGTACGGGATCCCGCGGTTTCACCAGGCGGCCACACGCGCTGGCCTGAAAGCCATCGTCGGTGCCGAGCTGACGGTGTCGCTCGGGGCTCGGGGCTCAGGGCCCGGGGTTCGGGATTCGGGATCAGGGGCGGGCTCAGGGACTGACGATCGCGCGAAACGGCGCACCCACAGCTCCGAGTCCCGAGCCCCGAGCCCCGATCCCCGGCTTTTCCGTCTACCGGTCCTGGTCGCGTCGCGCGAGGGGTATCAGAATCTGTGCCGGCTCGTGACGCGCATGAAGCTCGCGGCGCCCAAGGGCGAGGGCGCGCTCTCGCTCGACGAGCTCGACGGCTCGGTCGGCGGGCTCGTGGCGCTCGCCGGCCGCGCGGTCATCAACGGGCCGCGCTATGGCGTCGGGGGCCTGGTCGATCGTCTGGTCGGGACATTCGGCGCGGCGCATGTCTGTGTCGAGCTGCAACGCCATCTGCTGCGCGATGAAGAAGCCGATAACCACACGCTGCGCGATCTCGCCGCGGCCTTTCACTTGCCGATCATCGCCAGCAACGGCGTCCGCTTTGCCGATGTCCCCGATCGGCCGCTCTACGACGTGCTCACCTGCATCCGTCACAAGACGACGCTCGAGCATGCCGGGCGGCGTCTGAGCTGGAACGCCGAACGCTACCTCAAGCCGGCCGACGCCATGGCGCGCCTCTTCAGCGATTTGCCCGAAGCCATCACCGGCACGCGCGAGCTGGCGGACCGGCTCGAGTACACGATGTCGGATCTCGGCTACCGTTTTCCGGAATACCCGGTGCCGCCGGGCGAGTCGATGGCGTCGTTCCTGCGCAAGATCGCGCAGGCGGGCGCCCGCGAACGGTACCGGCCGTATCACGATCGCGCGCGCGCCCAGATCTCGCGCGAGCTGAACCTCATCGAGAAGCTCGACCTCGCCGGCTATTTCCTCATCGTCTGGGACATCGTCAATTTTTGCCGGCAGGAGGACATCCTCGTCCAGGGGCGCGGCTCGGCCGCCAACAGCGCCGTCTGTTACAGCCTCGGGATTACGGCCGTGGATCCGGTCGGGATGGATCTGCTGTTCGAGCGCTTCCTGTCGGAGGAGCGTGGCGAGTGGCCCGATATCGACCTCGACCTGCCGAGCGGCGATCGCCGCGAGCGCGTGATCCAGCACGTCTACGAGAAATACGGCAAGCACGGCGCGGCGATGACGGCCAACGTGATTACCTATCGCGGCCGGAGCGCGGCGCGCGAGGTGGGCAAGGCCCTGTCGCTCGACAGCACGCAGATCGATCGGCTGGCGAAGGTCATGAATCACTTCGAGTGGGTCGATCCCAAGGACACGCTCGAGCGCAACCTGCGTGACGTCGGCATCGATGGGCAGCAGCCGGCCGTGCAGCGCTTCGGCGAGCTCTGGACGCGCATCCAGGATCTGCCGCGGCATCTCGGCCAGCATTCCGGCGGCATGGTCATCTGCCAGGGCCGGCTCGATGCGGTCGTGCCGCTCGAGAACGCGAGCATGCCCGATCGCGTCGTCATTCAATGGGACAAGGACGATTGCGCCGACATGGGACTCGTCAAGGTGGACCTGCTGGGGTTGGGGATGATGGCGGTCCTGCAGGATGCGCTGGCGCTGGTGAATTCAGGGATCAGGGATCAGGGATCGGGGGACGGGGCGTCCTGCGACCGACGGGAGAGCGATCCCGACGTGCGCAGTGACGACATTGTTTCTTCTCGCCCCGATCCCCGATCCCTGATCCCTGATTCCCGATCCCCGATCGTCGATCTCGCCCACCTGCCTCCCGATGACCCGGCGGTCTACCGGATGCTGCAGGAGGCGGACACGATCGGGATCTTCCAGGTGGAGTCACGTGCGCAGATGGCGACGTTGCCGCGGCTGCGGCCGAAGTGCTTCTACGACATCGTGGTCGAAGTCGCGATCATCCGGCCCGGGCCGATCGTCGGGCAGATGGTGCATCCCTATTTGAAGCGGCGGCAGGGCGTGGAAGACGTCGTGTATCCGCATCCGGCGCTCGAGCCCATCCTCGCGCGCACGCTGGGGGTGCCGCTCTTCCAGGAACAGCTGCTCCGCATGGCGATGGTGGCGGCCGGGTTTTCCGGCGGCGAGGCCGAGGAACTGCGCCGGGCGATGGGGTTCAAGCGCTCCGAGAAGCGGATGCAGCAGCTCGAGGGCCGGTTGCGCAGCGGCATGGCCCGCGAGGGCATCGTCGGCGAGCCGGCGGAAGCGATCATCCGTTCGATTACGTCGTTTGCGCTCTATGGATTTCCCGAATCGCACGCGGCGAGCTTCGCGCTGCTCGTCTATGCCAGCGCCTACCTCAAGGCGCATTATCCGGCGGCGTTCTATACCGCGCTTCTCAACAACCAGCCGATGGGGTTCTACCACCCGGCGACGCTCGTCAAGGACGCGCAGCGGCGCGGCGTCCGCTTTTCGCCCATCGATGTGCAGGAGTCGGATTGGGACTGCCGCGTGGAGCCCGATGGGCGCGTGCGGCTGGGGCTGATGTACGTGAACGGCCTGCGCGCGGAAGTGGGGAAGCGGATCGCCGAAGGCTGGCCGAGCCGAGATGGCAATGAATCGAGGGCTGGCGCTCTATCGGCAGCGCCTGCGGCTGCGCCGAGCGCGAATGCGCGAGGCGCCAGCGAGCGGGGGTGGGGCCCCGCGAGCTTTGATGAATGCGGACCGATGTCCGAATCACCCCGTTGTCCCAAGTGCGGGAACGACGATCGATCGATGATCGAAGCCACCCCCAACGTCACCCTGTTCTGCAACGTGTGTGCGCATGAGTGGGGAGAGCAAAGCCGGACCGCCGGGCTGACAGGAGCAGACAGTCAGCTTTTCTCAACGCGCGGCGACTCCGCCCTTCGACAAGCTCAGGGCGTGGTGAGCCTGTCGAACGACGCGCCGCGCTCGGGCCGCAGGCGCTATAAGTCTGTCGACGATCTCATCGCCAGAACCGGCCTCCGCCGCGACGAGCTCGCGACGCTGGCCGGGGTTGGCGCGCTCAATGCGTTTGGGCACGATCGGCGCAGCGCGCTCTGGCAGATTGAACGGGCCGTGCGATCGTCGGGTGAGATGTTCACGGAAAGCGCGGCGGAAGAAGACGCGTCCGTGTCGCCCTTGCGCGCCATGACGCCGGTCGAGCGCGTGCGGGCCGATTACGAGGGGACGAGCCTGACCATCGGCCCGCATCCGATGGCGCTCTGTCGCGGCGACCTGGCGCTGCGTGGCGTGCAGCGCGCGAGCGATCTCGCGGGTGGCCGATCCGGCCGCCGTGTGCGGGTCGCGGGCGCCGTCATCACGCGACAGCGGCCTGGCACCGCCAAGGGATTTGTGTTCCTCACCCTCGAGGACGAGACCGGCATCGCCAACATCATCGTCCGTCCCGATTTGTTCACCGACGTCAAGATGACGGTGATTGGGGCGCCGTACTTGCTCGTGGAAGGCACGCTGCAGATTCAGGATGGGGTGACGTCGGTGAAGGCCGAGCGGTTCCAGGCGCTGTCGACCCAGGGACCGGAGCCGCAGTCGCATGACTATCGCTGAAAATCGTCCCAGCCGACCTCGGTCGAGCTCTGGCTTAGCACTTGCACAAGCACCGGCCAGACGAGGTGTTCGCTCGAGTTTGAACCTCGTCAGGGAGATTGAGCCGTGCGAGTGGGTAACGAACTTCACATGCTCCTGTCGAGGTATCAGCGGTGCGCCGCGATCGGCGCCCTGCTTCTCGTCGCCGCCTGCCACCCGGCAGTGAAATCGACGCTCCCCAATCCCCCGACCCGGAACCAGATTGCGCAATTGTGGGTCGAGCCGGCGCCCGGTCGCGACCTCTATTGGGGCGTCGGTGGCAAAGCGCTGGCGCCGGACCCGGCAGCGACCTACACCGTCCTGGAGATCAAGCGCACCGGCTTCAGCCCCGGCTACACGGTGGCCGGACCAGACAAACGACAGTGGAGCGCCAAGCTTCCGCCCGAAGCACCGACAGAAGTCGTCGCCTCGCGGATCCATTGGGGCCTCGGCTACCATCAGCCGCCGATCTACTACCTGGTGAAATGGCAGGCCGAGAAGACCACCTCGCCCAACCCGCAACTGCCGGCGCGCTTCCGGGAAAAGAATCCCGCCCTTCAGGGCGGCCTCGAAGAAACGGGGACCTGGTCCTACTATCAGAATCCCTTCGTCGGCACGCGCGAGCTCAAAGGCCTCATCGTGCTGCAGGCGATGCTCGGCAATTCGGATCTCAAGGATGACAACAACGCCACTTACGCGCTCGGCAAGCCGTTCGAAGGCGCGCGTACCTGGTATGTCGCCCGCGACCTCGGGCACACCTTCGGCCGCACCGGCGTCCTCGGTGCTCCGCGCGGCGATATCGAGGTCTTCGAGAAGACTCCCTTCATTACGGGGGTCGTCAACGGACGCGTCACGTTCGATTGGCGCGGACGCCACGATGCGCTGCTCGACGACATCACGCCGGCTGACGTGCGGTGGATCTGCGGCCGTCTCCAGCGTCTGCGCGAGGCGCAGTGGCGCGATGCGTTCAGGGCTGGTGGCTATCCTCCGGCCGATGCCGCCCGGTTCATTCGCCGGCTGAAGCAGAAGATCGCCGAAGGCCTGGCGCTCCAGGGATAAGCGTCATGACTGCACCGGCCGAAATCATGGAAGCGCTCGTGCGTCTGCCGCTGGCGGCAGTGCTCGGGACCGCTCTCGCCCTCAGGCCGCAACGCAAGGGCACGCCGACACGCATGCCGGCTGTCGTTCAGACGCAGATCCTCCTCTCGGTTGTCGGCGCCATCATCATGCTGGTCGTCGGCGCCAGCCTCGCGCGCGCGTTCGGCATCGTCGGCGCCGCCAACCTGATTCGGTATCGATCGAAGATCGACGATCCCAAGGATGCGGTGGTGATGCTCTGCGCGCTCGCCGTCGGCCTGGCGTCGGGCGTCGGGCTGTTGGCGCTCGCCGTCTTCTCGACGGTGTTCCTGGTCATCGCGCTCGGCATCATCGAATCGTTCGAGAAGGGCCTGAAGCAGTTTGCGGTCACCATCAAGATCGGCGGTCGGACAGACGAGCTGCGGCCGCGCATCGAAGCCATTCTGCGGCGCCACAAGCTCAAGTACGAGCTCTGTGCCTCGGCCGACGAGGCGCTGTCGTACGACGTCGCCGCACCCTTCGATCTCGAGCGCTCTCGGGTCACCGACGCCCTTCTCCGGCTCGATCCTGAAGGGCACGCCGCCGTGGACTGGTCGGAAAAGAAGAACAAGGCGAAGTAACCGTGAAACTGATTATCCAGCCCGAAGAGGGCCTCACGCCGCTGCTGCAGGCCGTCAAGCGTGCGAAACGCTCCGTCGACATCGTCATCTTCCGCTTCGATCGGCCGGAGATGGAGAAGGCCCTCGCCGCCGCGGTGGCGCGCGGGGTCGCGGTTCGCGCGCTCATCGCCCACACCAATCGCGGCGGGGAGAAAAACCTGCGGAAGCTCGAGCAGCGGCTGCTCGGCGTCGGCGTCATCGTCGCGCGCACCGCCGACGACCTGACGCGGTATCACAGCAAGATGATGATCGTCGACGACACGCTGCACGTGCTGGGATTCAACTACACCCGGCTCGACATCGAGCGCAGCCGCAGTTTCGGCGTCGTCACGCGTGACAAGCGCCTCGTCAAGGAGGCATTGACGCTCTTCAATGCCGACTGCACCCGGCAGCCGTACAGCAATGGCCACGACCGCTTCGTGGTCAGTCCGGAGTGCTCGCGCAAGCTGCTGACGGCCTTTATCAGCGGCGCGAAACAGCAACTGCTGATCTACAACGTCCGGGTGTCGGATCGGATGATCCTGACGTACGCTCGAGGAGCGGCAGAAGGCCGGCGTCGAGATTCGCATCATTGGCAAGGTCGAGAAGGGACTGGCCGGGGTCGAGACGCGGAAGCTCGCCAATCTCCGGCTGCATGTCCGGGCGATCATTCGTGACGGCGCGGCGTTCTTTGTCGGCAGCCAGAGCCTGCGCAAACTGGAACTGGACGGACGGCGCGAAGTCGGCGTCATCGTCAGTAATCCCGCGGCGGCGAAAAAGATTGCCGCCGTATTCGAAGCCGATTGGGCCGCCAGCCAGCCGCCCGTCGCCGCGGAACGGGAAGCGGCGGACGCCGAGGAGCCTATTCTGGCTTCCGCCGCTCGATGACGCCCGAGTCGATGACCGTGCCGAGGCGCGAGATGGCGTTGAAGTAGAGCTGGTCGCCGTCGATTTCGGCGACGAGAAACGCCTGATCGGTGTCGAAACCGAGCGCCGTCAGCCCGGTGCGGCGGTCGATCCCGCCCTTCCGCAACTGGCCTCCTGATCCGATGACGAAGTGGACGATGCCCTGTTGCGGTTTCGTCCGTTCGTAGAAATGGTCGTGGCCAGCGAACACGACGCTGACGCCGGCCTTGAGGAAGAGGGGTTCGAGCACCGCGGCCAGGTCCGTGTGCGACCCGTGGCGCTTGCCGGACGAATAGAGCGGATGGTGGAAGTACGGGATCTTCCAGCGCTCGTTCGAGCTGGCGAGCTCCTTCTCGAGCCAGGCCACCTGCGGCGCGTTCAGATAGTCGGTCTCGAGGGCAAAGAATCGGACGTCCTCCGCCGGAGCCTTGAACGTGTAGTACGTCCGGCCATTCATGTTGAACAATGCGTAGCGGGCTTGTGCCCGGTCGTCATGGTTGCCGAGGGAGGCGTAGAACTTCACGCCGCCGTCGAGCAGTGCCTTGTACGGCAGCTCGAACTTCCTCTGCATGTCCTGCGGGCGGTCGCCGCCGTAGATGTTGTCGCCGACGGTGATCACGAACTCGAAGGGGAAGCGCGCGCGCAGCTTGGTCATCTGCGCGCCGAGCTCGGTCTGCTGCCGGCTGCCATTGCCGAAGTCGCCGATGACGCCGAACTTCAACGAGCCGGGCCGGTTCGGCAGCTCGACGGCCGGCGCGGCCTGCGGCTTCTGCGCCGTTTGCGGCGTCTCGACCCTCGTGGTCAGCGGGCCGGCAGTCGACACCATGCCCAGCAGGGCGGCGAGACCGATGGCAACAGGGAGAGACCGGCGCGTACCCATAATCCAGAATCCGTTGGCCTATCGAGGCACGGCACCCGTCAGGTAGTCGACGATGATGTGTGCGTCGAGATCGAGCAGGATGAGCGAGGTCTGAATGAACCGGTATTCGAGCTCATTGGGAAGCGGCGGCAACGCCTTCAAGATCTGCGGGGGCACGCTCGAGAGCGGGAAGCTGTCGGGGTAGCGGCCGTTGACGACGAGCTTCACGGTCTCCCCGGGATTCTCTTCCATGACGGCAGCGCGCAGCCGCTTGCCGTCCGGTCCGGTGAAGAGACCGTAGAGCAGCCGGCGCAGGACCGGGCGTGCGTCGCGCGTGAAGACGTGGCCCAGCCCCTCGTTCTTCCGGGCCTGTTGAATCAGTCGTCCGAGCGCCTGCTGGTATTCGAAGACGGCCGCGGGCGATGCGTCCTTGGCCAGCGCCGGCAAAGTGGCTGCGAGCTTGCGGTGCAGATCGAGGTATTCAGCGACCTCATGCTGGAACTCGGCGATGGCTTTCGCGTCGGGATTGGTACGCGGCGCCGCGTCCTGGGTCGCGATCACCGGCGCACTCCGCATGGCGGCGCCGGGTGCGCTTATGGCCGTCAGCACCAGTGCCGCCAGCACGCCCATCACCCTTGAAGGCCGCGTGGAGCTCTCCAGTCGAGGCATGGTTCTCCTGAGGACGAACGCGCTGGCCAGCGGACCGATCCGCTGCACCGCCGGTGTTATCCGCGGGCTCAGCCGCGGTAGTTGCCGAACTGGAGCGCGACGCCGAAGTCGTGCTCGCGCAGCACTCGAATCGCTTCCTGCAGGTCATCTTTCGATGCCGAGGAGACACGCACCTGGTCGGCCTGGATGGCGGCCTGGACTTTCTTCAGCTTGCGGTCCTTCAGGAACTTGACGATCTCGCGGGCGGCGTCGGACGGAATGCCCTGCTGGAGCGTCACGACGCGCTTGACCGTGTCGTTGGCGGCGCGTTCCACGTCGCCCGGCGTGAGGTTCTTCGTCGGCACGCCGCGGCGCACGAGCCGCCCCTGCAGAATCTCCCAGAGCGCGGTCATCTTGAAATCATCGTCGGCGGTCAGGACGATGGTGTTGTCGGTCTTGTTGAGCTCGATCGCGGCGCGCGAACCTTTGAAGTCGTAGCGCTGCGCGACTTCCTTGCGCGCCTGGTTGACGGCGTTGTCGACCTCCTGCAGGTCGACGCCGGAGGTGATGTCGAAGGATACGGGAGTCGCCATAGTCGAAAGGCTCGCGGCGCGGGCTGCCTAGGAGGCGCGCGCCCGCATCTGGTGGACCCGGCGGCCGACGCGCAGCGAGTTCTCGAAGATGGCGCCCACGCGCAGGCCGCCCGGCAGGCGGTGACGGGCGATGGCGCCGAGGCCGGCCGAGGCGATGCAGCCGCAGTTGGAGCAATCCGGGTTGCCGCCAAACTGGCACGGCGAGATCGGATGCTTGAAGTCGGCCGACACGCAGGTCGTCGTCTGCGCGAAGACACACTCGTCGGGGTTGGCTGGAGGATCCGCGTAGACCTTGATCAGCCCTTCGGGCATCTGCAGCTTGGGGAAGATGCGGCGCAGATGCATGAGGTCGGCCACGACCCGCGTGCGGTCTTCCGGCAGGAGCTGTTCGACGGAGACTTCGCCGACCTGCGGCGTGTACAGGCTCACCCAGATCGTGCGCACGTTCTCGTTCGCGGACCAGAATCTGATGAACTCTTCGAGATAGCCGTCGCGCTGCACCTGCTGCCGCGTGACGGTGCAGTGCACGGTGATCTTGTGGCCGGCGATGTGCTTCAGGATGCGGTCGTAGGTGGCTGGCGTCCGCCGGACGTCATGCTCGGGCTGCAGCCCGTCGATCGAGACGACGATCTGCAACCGGCGCAAGCTCGCCCACTCCGTCGGGATCGGCCGTACGGCGCTCGTGACCAGCTGCGAGTAGATGCCGCGCTCGGCCAGCCGCGGCAGGATGGTATTGAGCTCGCGAAAGCGTACCAGTGGCTCGCCGCCGACGATGGACAAGTGCAGTGGTTTGTGCGCGTCGACGAGCTTGAAGAAATTCTCGACCAGCTCGTCGCCTTTGAAATCGCTGACCTGCCGGAGCGTCACCGCCCCGCCGAGGTGTTCGTCGCCGTAGGCATAACAGCCCGGGCATCGCAGCGGGCACTCGCGCGTGATCTCGATCGAGAGTGACGGCTTGTAGCCCGCGAGGATCCGGCCCCAGGCTGTGAAAATTCCTTCCATCTTTCAAACTATACACTACGAAAGTTTGAAGTCTGAAGTGTGAAGTCTGAAGTGGGGAAGTGTGAAGTAGGAAGTGGGAAGGCCCGAAGTGTGAAGTGGGAAGCGAAGTCCGAAGTGTTCACCCGGCACACTTCAGACTTCGAACGTTCCAGGTTGTGTTGTAATCGGCACTGCAGATGATTGAGAGACGACGCTCGCGCATTCAGGGTTGGGGAGTCTTCGCGACCCAGCCGATCACCAAGAACACCCGCATCATCGACTACGCCGGCGAGAAGATCAGTAACCGGGAGAGTCTGAAGCGTGAGGTGCGCTACCTGCGGGCTGGCCACATCTGGTGCTTCAAGCTGAACCGGCTCTACGCGCGTGATGCGGCGGTCGAGGGCAACGTGGCCCGCTTCATCAACCACTCGTGTCGTCCGAACTGCTATTCGCAGGTCATCGGGCAGACGATCTGGATTCGCGCCGCGCGGAATATCCGGCGGGGAGAAGAGCTGACCTACGACTACTTTACCGAGGGCGCGGCCTCGATCCCCTGTCGCTGCCGTCCGGACTGCAAGGTCACACTCTGATGCACGTCCTCTACCTGCACGGCTTCGCTTCGTCGGCGCAGTCGTCGAAGGCGGCGTTCTTCCGCTCGAAGCTCGCGGCGCACGGCGTCGAGGTCCACACGCCTGACTTCAACCTGCCCGATTTCTCGACGTTGACCGTCAGCCGCATGCTGGCCCAGGTGCACGCCGCGATCCTGGCGCTGCCACCAGGTCCGGTGACCCTCATCGGATCGAGCCTTGGAGGCTTCGTTGCGGTCCACGCGGCGCTCGCCGATGCCGGGCGGGTAGCACGGCTGGTGTTGCTCGCGCCGGCGCTCGACTTTGGCGGCAACCGCATGCGCGAGCTCGGGGATCGCGGCATCGCCGAATGGCGCCGCACCAACCGGCTGGAAGTGTTCCACTACGGTTACGGCCGGCTCATGGGGGTTCACTACGAGCTCTTTGCCGACGCCGCCCGCTACGACGCGTTCAACGCGCGGCTCGACCTGCCGATCCAGATCTTCCAGGGCCGCCGCGACACCGCCGTCGATCCCGAGACCGTCGAGCGCTGGGCGCGGGCGCGCCCCAACGTAGACCTGCACCTGCTCGACGACGACCACCAGATGCTGGCGAGTCTCGAAACCATCTGGCGCGAGATGTCGCGATTTCTCGGGGTGCCTGCGGTGGGGTCAGGCCGCGAATCGTGAATCGGTCAATTCACGATTCACGGCCTGACCCCACCACTGCGGCCTCGGCCTGGGGGCGCGGGGCACCGAGCTTGAAGACGTTCGTGCGCCGGCGTCTTGATGGCGTTCCGGGTGTCGACGATCAGATCCGCTTCGGCGACCATCGCGTCGTAGTCGAACGACTTGTGGTCGGTGATGATCACGATGCAGTCGTACTGGCTTGAACGATCCGGCGGCCGGCGTTGACGGCCTTGATGTCGAATCGTCCCGACCATTCGCGACCGTGTACCTCCGGGACGTGCGGATCGACGTAGGACACCTGCGCGCCCACGCGCGTGGAGCAGGCCCATGACGTCGAGCGCCGGCGATTCGCGCATGTCGTCGATGTCGCGCTTGTAGGCGACGCCAGCGATGAGCACCTTCGACCCGTTGATCGCCTTGCGCTTGGTGTTGAGCGCTTCGGCGATCTTGTCGACGACGTAGTGCGGCATCCCGCCGTTGATGTGCCCCGCCAGCTCGATGAACCGCGGATCGAACCCGCTCTGCTTGGCCTTCCACGAGAGGTAGAACGGATCGATCGGGATGCAGTGGCCGCCCAGCCCGGGCCCGGGATAGAACGCCATGAAGCCGAACGGCTTCGGTCTTGGCCGCATCGACGACTTCCCAGACATCGATCGCCATGCGGTCGCACATCAGCGCGAGCTCGTTGACGAGGCCGATGTTGACCGCCCGGAACGTGTTCTCGAGCAGCTTCACCATCTCGGCGACGCGGGTCGAGCTGACCGGGACGATCGTCTCGATCGCCGACCCGTAGAGCGCGCTGGCGAGCTCGACGCACGCCGGCGTCAGGCCGCCGACGACTTTCGGCACGTTGTGCGTCTGGAACGTCGGGTTGCCGGGGTCGACGCGCTCGGGCGAGAAGGCGAGGAAGAAATCGCGGCCCGCCTTGAGCCCGGTCGCTTCGAGGATCGGCTGCACGACTTCCTCGGTCGTGCCGGGGTAGGTCGTCGATTCGAGGCAGACGAGGAGCCCGGGGTGCAGGTAACCGGCGATCGATTCCACCGCCGAGACGATGTAGGACATGTCGGGGTCCTTCGTCTTCCGCAGCGGCGTGGGCACGCAGATGTTGATGGTGTCGAGCTCGGCCACGACGCGCAAAGTCGGTCGTCGCGTCAAGCTTGCCGCTGTCGCGCAGGGCCTGGACGTCGGCGGTCGCGACGTCGGGAATGTAGGAACGGCCCTCCTCGATCGCCGCGATTTTGCGCGCCGTCGAGGTCGATGCCGGTCGCGTGGAAGCCAGCCTTCGCGAGTTCGACGGCGAGTGGCAGACCGACGTAGCCCAATCCCACCACTCCGGTTCGGGCCCGGCGGGTCTTGATCTTGTCGAGCAGAGCGCTGGCGAGAGCTGACATACGACCTCTTGAGTTTACCGGCAAATGGCGAAGCGATTCCGGAATGCCGACCGACGGCTAGACCGTTCAGTCGCGGGTGATGGAGCATTCCTTGATCTTGTTGAGCAGCGTCTTGTAGCTAACCTCGAGTATTTGCGAGGCTTTGCGGCGATTCCAGTGGACCTGGTTCAGCGTTTTCTCGATGAGCGCCCGCTCAGCCTTCATGGCCGCCGCCCGTGCGACCGCTGCCAACGACCCGCCGGTTGCCTCGGCCGGTTCGACCGCGTCGCCGGCTGCCGCCGGCTCATCGAGCGGCGCGTCGCTCGGCCACGGGGCCCCGCCAGCCGCTTCCGCGTCGCTCGTGCCAGGCACGCTCGCCGCGGCCGCCGGGACGGCTGCCGTTGGCGCAGGCGGCAGCCGCGGCTCGCCGCATGCTCCGCTCGATCTCGTCGATGGCGATCTGCTCGTCCTGCAGGATGACCAGCCGCTTGATCGTGTTCTCCAGCTCGCGGATGTTCCCGGGCCACTCGTATCCTGGAAGAGCTGCCGCAGACGCGGGCTGATCCGTGGCGCCGGCCGCTTGTACTTGCGCGCATACCGCGCGATGAACGACTCGGTCAGCGCCGGAATCTCATCGCGCCGATCGCGCAGTGCCGGGACGGTCAGCTCGATGACCCGGAGGCGGTAGTAGAGGTCTTCGCGGAATCCACCGCTGACCAGCATCTTCTCCAGGTCGCGATTCGTGGCGGCGACGATGCGGACGTCGACGTTCACCCGCTTGTTGCTGCCGAGCTTGGTGAACTCGGCATCCTGGAGCACGTGGAGCAGCTTGGCCTGCAGCGCCGGCGACAGCTCGCCAATCTCGTCGAGCATGAGCGTGCCGCCGTCGGCCTGCTCGAACTTGCCGATGCGCGTCGTGGCCGCGCCGGTGAAGGCCCCCTTCTCGTGGCCGAAGAGCTCGCTCTCCAGCAGGTCGGCCGGCAGCGCGGCGCAGTTGACCTTGACGAACGGCCGCTGACGCCGCGTCGACTGCTGGTGGATCGCCCGCGACACGAGCTCCTTGCCGACCCCGCTTTCGCCCCGGATGAGCACGGCGACGTCGCTGTCACCGACCTGCTCGATCACGGTCGTGATGCGTCGCATCCCCTCGCTCGTGCCCCAGACCGCCTGGTCCTCGTTGTCGCTCAGCTGCTGACGCAGTTCGCTCAACTCGGATACCAGCCGATTCTTCTCGATGGCGTTCTTGATCGCGACGTCGAGGGCAATTTCTCCCAGGCCCTCGGGATCATCCGGCTTGACCACGTAGTCAGTCGCGCCGGCCTGGACCGCCTCGACGATGGTCGACGCCTGATTGCGCCCCGAGAGCATGATCACCTGCGCATCGGGGCGGGACGCCTTGAGCGCGCGCAGCGTCGCCATGCCGTCGAGCCCGGGCATCATGACGTCGAGCAGGACGGCGTCGGGGAGCTCGCTTTGTTTCATCGCGGCGATGAGCTCATCGCCACGGCTGTAGCAGCGTGCGTCGTAGCCGCGCAGCGACAGGAACGTGCGCAGATACGACGCAAACGCCGGGTCATCGTCCACGATGGCGATATAGGGCTTGGTCACGTCTTTGCCGGCCGCGAAGGCGCGCGGGTTGACAACTTCGCTGGCGGGTCTATCGTCGGACATGGTGAGTGACATGGCCGCGCACTGTTCAAGACGCGTACCTCATCCACGTTTTCCTCGGCATGGGCACTAACCCGAAGAAAACGCGAGTGTTCTGACGAGTCTGGCCGCGCAGCCTTGACGTACTGTCGTGTCTTGATTCAAGACGCTGTGTAGACGTGACGGATTGAAACCCAACAGTATCCAGTTCGGTTGAACCGAGTCGCAGACGCGCACGGTCGCGTCTACTTCGCGCCTAGCCGCTCGTTGGCAGCACCACGATCGCGCTGGCTTTGGCCTCAGGCTCACCGGCGTCGGCGACGTTCCACACCCGCCCGCCGTGCGCCTCGATGATCCGGCGCGCCTTCGGCAGGCCGAGACCATTGCCGCCGCGCCATTCGTTGAACGTGACGCGGGCTCGCGGATCGGGCCGGAGGAGGTCGCTCGATCCGAGGGCGCTCGCCAATCGCGACGCACACCGAGGGCGCGCCGTTTTCCTCCCGCGCTTCGGCGCGCACGACAAGTTCGTCGCTCGTGACGAGCTCGCGTCGAAGGGCGTGAAGGATCGACGAGAACGCGCTCCTCAACTTGACCGCGTCGCCGTCGACGAGGGCGCTACTCTGCGAGTCAAGCGTGACCGTGACCGTGTGGCTGGGCAGGGCAGGCAGGGCCCCGACGGCGTCTGTGAGGATCCCGTGCAGACTGATCGGGCGGCGATGGAAACGGACCTTGCCCAACTCGAGCTGCGCCAGCTCGCTCATCTGGGCCAGCACCTCCGTCAACCGCCCGCACGAGATTTGGGTCTTCTCGAGCAATTGCCGTTGGTGATCGTTAAGAGGGCCGGAGCGGTCCTCCAACAGCATCCGGACGTAGCCGGCGACAACCGACAACGGCGAGCGGATCTCGTGAGCGGAAAGGGAGACGATCTCGGGCCACTTTGGATCGGTGGGATCGGTACGAGGATTGGTGGGCGGACCCGCCGAGCGCTTGCTCATGTCGGAATTGTACGGCAGCGACCACTGGGAAGATGCGCGCCACCTCAGGGGTTTACGAGGATAGGCGGCCAGAGGGTAGTATGACTGGCGGTCCCGAACTGGCGCGATTTCCCGGCTTGAAAGGTTGATCATGCTCACCAGGCGCACTCCCGACCTCCGGTCCTCCGATATCACCGACGAACGCCTCTATCTCCGTCGGCGCGAGTTCATGCGCCTGGCGGGCAGCGCGGCCGCGGCGGCGATCGCCAGTCCATTGGTAGCGGGATGCGGCAGCGATACGCTGGCCGCGGGCGGGGGCGCCCTGACACAGACGGCGCTCTCCGGCATCAAACCCAAAGTGGTGACGACCGACGAGCAGTGGAACAGCTTCGAGGACATCACGGGCTACAACAACTTCTTCGAGTTTGGCACCGGCAAGGACGACCCGGCGCGCTACGCCGGCCGGTTGAAGACCAGCCCCTGGAAGGTCAAGATCGACGGGCTGTGCGCCAAGCCCGCCGACTATCTGCTCGAGGATCTGATTAAACCGTTCCAACTCGAAGAGCGCATCTACCGGCTGCGCTGCGTCGAAGCCTGGTCGATGGTGATTCCCTGGGTGGGGATTCCCCTCAGCAGCATCCTCAAACGCGCCGAGCCCACGGCCAAGGCCACCTTCGTCGAGTTCACGACCTTGCTGCGGCCCTCCGAGATGGTGGGCCAGAATCAGGCGAGCCTCACCTGGCCCTACATGGAGGGTCTGCGCATGGACGAGGCCATGCACCCGTTGACGCTCATCGCGGTCGGCCTCTACGGCAAGACGCTGATGAACCAGAACGGCGCCCCGTTGCGCCTGGTTGTCCCCTGGAAGTACGGATTCAAGAGCATCAAGTCGATCGTCCGCATCCGCTTCGTCGACAAGATGCCGAAGACGGCGTGGAGCGAGGCCACGCCGAGCGAATACGGCTTCTACTCGAACGTCAACCCCGAGGTCGATCACCCGCGGTGGACCCAGGCGCGTGAGCGCCGCATCGGCGAGCTCGCGCGCCGGCCGACGCTCATGTTCAATGGCTACGGCGACCAGGTCGCGTCGCTCTACGCGGGGATGGACCTCAAGAAGTACTACTGAAAGTCTGAAGTCTGACGTAGGAAGTCTGAAGTGGGGAAGTTTGAAGCAGGAAGTTTGAAGTAGAAGTTCGACGTGGAAGTTCGAAGTTGGGCTGACAACTGATGCGCTTTGCCAAACCCGTCGTCTTCCTCGTCGCGCTCGCACCCTTTCTCTGGCTGACCTTCAGGGGATTCACCGGGCGGCTGAGCGCGAATCCGATCGAGGACATCACGCTGACGACCGGTATCTGGGCGCTGCGATTGCTTCTCGCCTCGCTCGCCATCACGCCGCTGCGCCGGGTGACCGGTTGGCAGCGGGTCATCCAGTACCGGCGCATGCTCGGTCTCTTCGCGTTCTTCTACGCCTCGCTCCATCTCCTCACCTACGTCGTCCTCGATCAGGGCCTCGCCTTCGAGTTCATCCTTCCCGACATCGTCAAGCGGCCCTACATCACCATGGGCATGATCGCGTTCACGCTGATGGTGCCGCTGGCGCTGACGTCGACGAAGGGCTGGATCCGGCGGCTCGGCCGCAAGTGGCAGCTCCTGCATCGGCTGGTCTACGTCAGCGGCGCGGCGGCGTGCCTGCACTTTCTCTGGAAGGTCAAAGTGGCGATCGGGGAACCGGTCTATTACGCCGCCATCCTGGGTGTGCTGCTGGCATTTCGCCTCCTGTGGCGGCTCCGGCCGAGTCCTGGCGGACGCGGCGCAACCGCCCGCGCCTCTGTCTCTTAGCGGGTTTTGACGGTCCTGGCCGGCCGTCCGGGCCGTTCCGCCGCCAGTTGACCCCTTCCCGCGGCCCGTTGACCTGAAATTGGCTGTTTGAGCCTACCAAAACCGTTACGATGTGCGCCATGCACAAGCCGATCAAGTACGTGGAGAAGGGCCTGACCTACGCTGCCAAGGGCGCCTGGGTGGTGTTCGACGCGCTCAACAGCATCAAGCCAGGCAACACGTTCACGCCCGAAGTGGTCCGACCTGCCGCTGCAGAAGTCGCACCAGAAGGTGAAGCCGCCACTCGGCTGGCCGCGCGAGACCGACTCGCTCTGTCCGGTGTGCGTCCGCGAGGCGAGACAGGAAATTGTCGACGGCAAGCGTGACTACAAGATCCTGCTGAACGAGAAGATCGGCGAGATCAAGGCGACGATCATCGAGCGCGACGGCAAGATCCTGATGGTCAAGGACTGCCCGCTGCACGGACACTTCGAAGACGTCATGTCGAACGACCCGGCGTTCTTCAAGCACCTCGAAGACGTCTTTCCGGGCAGCGACATCCGCGCCCACAACGACGAGAAGCTGCACAACCACGGCAGCAGCACCATCAAATACGGTCGCGGCTCGGTCCTGACGGTCGATCTGACCAACCGCTGCAACATGATGTGCGACCCGTGCTTCATGGACGCGAACCAGGTCGGCTTCGTCCACGAGCTCTCCTGGGAAGACATCCAGACGCTGCTCGACAACGCCATCTCGATCAAGCCCAAGCGCCAGATGTCGGTGCAGTTCTCGGGCGGCGAGCCGACGATGTCGCCGTACTTCCTCGACGCGGTGCGCTACTCGAAGAAGGTCGGCTACAACAGCGTCCAGGCAGCGACCAACGGCATCGAGTTCGCCAAGAGCCCTGAGTTCGCGAAGGCCGCGGCCGAGGCCGGCCTGCGCTACGCGTATCTCCAGTTCGACGGCATCGGCAACGCCGCCAACTCGCATCGTCTCGTCGGCAACCTGTTCGACGTCAAGCTGCGCGCGATCGAGAACCTGCACGCCGCCGGCGTCGATATCGTTCCGGTCACGACGATCGTCAACGGCGTGAACAACGAGCAGGTCGGCCGGATCGTCCAGTTCGCGCTCGACAACCCGAAGAAGATCAACTTCCTGTCGTTCCAGCCGGTGTCGTTTACCGGCCGCGACGAGCTCATCACCGACGAGCGCCGCGCGGCGCAGCGCTACACGCTGTCGCACCTCGCGCACGACGTGAAGGATCAGACGGGCATCGGCCAGCCGGTGCGCGACTGGTTCCCGATCTCGTTCATGAGCACCTTCACCGACTGGGCGGATCTGGTCCACGGACCGACGGCGGAGTGGGGCAACCTGACGTGCGGCTGCCATCCCGAATTGCGGCATCGGCATGGCGGTGATGATCGACAAGGAAACGAAGGAGGCCGTGCCGGTGACGGCGTTCCTCGACGCGGCGGCGCTCGCGACCGACCTCAAGCGGGTGAACGACGCCGCCCGCGGCCGGTTCCTGTCGGCGACGGGCATGGCGCTCGCGCTGATGAAGAACTACGACCCCTTCAAGGCCCCGACGCACTTCAAGCTCGTGGACCTGATGAAGAAGTTCGACAAGACGTTCGGCGCCACCGGCCGGAACTACGGCAAGGTCACCGGCGACCGCACGGCGCAGGATATCGCCAAGCGCCGCGCCGATCGCTGGAACTTCCTGTTCATCGCCGGCATGTGGTTCCAGGATCTCTTCAACTACGATTTCCGCCGCACCGAGCGCTGCATCATCCCGTACGCGACGCAGGAAGGTGAGATTTCCTTCTGCGCCTACAACACGGGCATCGGCTGGCGGAACATCATCGAGAAGATGCACATGACGGCCACGCTCACCAAGTGGTACGAGGAGCACGGCCGCCACGACATCGTCGCCGGCGGCAAGCACGTCGACCTGCCGACGACGGCGCACAACCTGGTGCTCGACCCGGTGGCGGTGGCCGCCGGTAAGCAGACCGACCTCGACGAGAAGGGCATCGCCAAGACCGCGCGCGAAGAGAAGCTGCGCGCGCGTGCCGAGGCGAAGAAGAACGACGTCGAGAACGAGCGCATGGCCGCGCTCTACCGCCAGCACGTCCTCAAGGAGGCGCCGGCGGAGCCGACCATCCAGATCAAGGGACTGGGCTCGAAGAAGAAGGATCCGGTGCAGGAAGTGCTGCACAAGCCGCAGCAGTAGGCTCTGGGCTCTGGGCTTCAGGCTCTGGGCCTTACGTTCAAGAATCGAAAACGGGGAAGGCCCTCAGGCCTTCCCCGGTTTTGTGTACCGGCGGCGAGCGAACCCCACAGTCTGCGCGCGTGTGGTCAGCGGTCGCGACACAAGCCGCCGGCTGTACAAGTCGCGCAACCCGAGATATAGCGGTGCTGGCAACAGAGCACGCAAGCCAGTCTTCAGCCAGCCGCCGATCGTTTCTGTGTGCTGCAGACGTTGTTCCAGGTGGAAGCGCGCGTCCGCCAGCGCGCGCTCCTGCGCCTGCGCGTGGTGGAGCGCTTCGTTTGTCCGCTGCGCGACGTCCTGCAGCCGCGAGAGGTCGTGGCCGAGCGCGCGCGCCGCGGCGTGCGATTCCTTCAGTCCAGCCTTCAGGAGGTCGATTTCCGTGCGCAAGGTCGCGACAACGATCAGCGCTTCGTCGCGCTCCGCTGCCCACGCCTCGGCGGCAAGGCGCACTGACTCGGCTTGCGCTGCGGCCGTCTGCGCCGCCGCCGTGATGTCCACTAGCTGTTGGCTCTGCCGCTCGGTGGCCGCGTGCTGGCCGAGCGTTTCGGCCTGAGAGAAGCGCGCGCTGGCGGCAAGCCGGTCAACGGCGCTGCCGTAGTCATCTTCGCGTTGTGCATCGATCCCGTCGCGGTGAAGCAGGAGCGCCAGGTAGAGCGCCTTGGCCGGGAACGCCAGCGATTCGTCGTCCAGGACGGCAGTGAGCTGCGTGTGATGGTGGCGCAGCGTGGCATCCGTTAGTGGCGTGCCGGCGGATTCGCCGGCGAGGGGCGGAGCGGCGTTCGGACCGACGAACGCGGCCATGCGCGCGAGTTCTGCGTCGGGACGCTCGACGAGATCGTCGTAGGACACGAACAGTCGCCGCACGCCGGTCGAAGTGCTGGAGCGCGCTGCCAAGGTGATCGACCCACAGCTGCGCGCCACGTTCGAGGGAAAAGCCGTCGCGGGCCTGGAGCGAACGAGCCACGTCGAGCGGATTGCGCAGGCAGATGATGAAGCGCGCTGGAGGGAGGAGCGGGAGCCAGAACGGCAGCGTCAGGCACGTCCTCGGGTCCTTCCAGCCCCACAGCGGCAGCTCGCCGAAGTCCTCGTCGAGGAGAACGCGGGCGCGCTGCCGGAGGTCGTCGAGGGCAGGGGAGATCGCCCAACCGTCCTGAAACGCCGGGGGCGTGTGCCAGCAGCCGCCGAGGCGCCACAGGATCTCGTCGTTGAGATCGGTCAGCGGTTGATGTTCGAAGAATCCGAGCGGGTTGTCCGCTCTCGGCCGCATGAGGTGTTCGTCTGGCCCGAGGGACACGCCGAGCAGATGCAGCGCCCGAGTCGCAAGCGACGTGCCGCTGCGGTGCATACCCAGCACGCAGATCATCGAGGCGGGCGCGGTCATGAGGGGGAGTCGGGGGCCTGGCGAGCGACAGGGGAGGCGGCTGCGTTCACGACCGGAATGACGTCGAGTCTAGCACGAAGGTAATCACCGTATCATGGAGCCCGTGCGGAATCGGGTCGGTCGCCGGGAGGTCGGGCTGCTCGCACATCCGGCGACGCCCTCGTGGTGCTCTCCGTGTTGACGACGGGCATGACGGTCTTCGAGCGCGGCCTTGTTCCAGGACGATACCCAGGTGCTTCCTGCGCACGTTCGTCGCGCCGGGCGGCACGGTGGCGGCGATGACGTCGCCCATCACGAGCTCGACGCGCCGTCTCCAGGGGGCTCCCTATGCGCTCGCGCTCGCCTCTGGCGAGCCGCTGCTCGTTCTGCGGCTCACGAGCGAATTCCTGACGTTGGCAATCGGCGTACTGGCCGCACTGCTCGCGGCCTCCGCGCTGCGTCTGCCGGCGGCCGGCGCCTTCGCCGCAGGTGCGCTGACGATCACGGCGACCTCGGACTGGCTGACGGCCAGTTTCGTCGCGACCGGGTACCACCTCGCCATCGCACTCTACTTGGCCGGCACGCTGGCGCTCGTGTGGTGGGCGCGCGGCGGGCCGCTTCTGGTGGCTCATCGCGGCCGTCGCGTGCGGCACGGCCAGTCTCTGGACGGTCGACGCCGCGACGGCCGTCTATCCGTTCACCCCGCTCCTCGCTGATGCTGGCTGTCGATGACGCCGATGGCGCGTCGCCGGGCGATGTGGGGCAGTGCGCTCTGGCTGGCGGCAGCGATGCCGTACTACGCCACGCTCGCGATGTTCCTGCGGGACGGCAGCGGCTACGCCGCGCACGCGGTCGTGTCTGGCAGCTGGCTCGGCACGGCTGGTTCGGCTCGCGGAGCTCGTCCTCTTGAACTTCACGCCGTGGGAGTGGGCGTTCTCGCGTCGCGCGTGGTTCGCGCCGCTGCCGTCCGTGATCGGGTCCGGGACGCGCCTCTTCGCCGCTGGCGCAGGGCGTTGTCGTCGCGGGCTGGGCGCTCGTGCGCCTGGCGCGCGGGCCGTCGGCCACCTTGGGCACCAAGGTCGCGGCTCTCCGCAGCACCGTGGTCGTTCTTGGCTTTGTCGTGCTCGCGAACGCGCCCTACGCCGCCGTGCACCTCTCGGAGTTTCGCTATCGGACGCGAGCTGATGTCGCGCGTCTGGGCCTCGCTGGCCGTGGCTGTCGCTGTGCGCGTTCCTGCTGGTCGCGCTCGTCGGTGTGGTCGAGGCGGGCGGGCACCGCGCTCGTGTTGACAGGTTGTCGGGCTCGGCATTCTCGGCGGGCTCGAGCGGCAGGACTACTTCGTCGCCTACTCGCGTCGCCACGCCACCGAGCTGCGACTCGATCGCGACGGCGCTGCCGGTGGTTGCGCCCGACGCGCGCGTCCTTCTTCGGCTGCCGCCGCACACGGTCTACACCGCGACCGAGGCGCCGTATCTCGCGCGCGCGTGGGTGACCCTGCTCGCCGCCGATCCGACGCTCGAGTGCCGGACGTTTCTGCTGTCGGCGGTTCGTGAGGCGACGTGCGAGCCAGGTTCCGGCGGTCTCGCCTGCCGGCGAGGGGATCGCAGCCCGGTCTGTGACAAGATCGATACTGGTGAGCCGGCAGAATCTTCCGTATGAGCAGCTGGTCGTGCTGACATACGATCCTTCTTCGAATGTCTATCGTCTCGATAGCCGGCTGCCCGACGATCTCCGGCCGACCGGGCCAGCCGCGGATCGGGCCGTGGCTGTCTATGCGCCGATGAGGCACGTGACTGCAACCGGGGCCTCGTGGATCGCGCGCAGCCTCCTGGAACTACCACCGACCGTCATCGCCCAACCCTGATCAATGGTGAGCCAACGTCTCCTTCTCCGTGCCCGGCACGAATTCGAGCAGGTCTTTGCCCGCGGCGAGCGCCCGCGCATCGCGGCCGCCCCCGGCAGAGTCAACCTCATCGGCGAGCACACTGATTACAACGACGGGTTCGTCCTGCCGATGGCGATCGATCGCCATGTCGCCGTCGCCTTTCTTCCACGCCAGGATCGCGTCCTGCGCGCCTACGCCTCCGAGTTCGGTGAGACGCGCGAACTCTCGCTCGACGGCCTGGAGCGCCGTACCGCGACCGAACCCGATCGGCGCAGCACACGAGGCGGATGGTTCGGGTACGTCGCCGGGGTCGCCTGGGCGATGCTCGGAGCGGGCCATGCGCTCGGTGGCGCGGACCTCGCCATCGCGGGCGAGGTGCCGCCGGGCGCCGGTCTTTCGTCCTCGGCCGCGCTCGAGATTGCGGTCGCGCGCGCGCTCGGCGCCGTTGCCAATCTTCCGTGGGAGCCCGCAGCCACCGCGCGGCTGGCCCAGCAGGCCGAGCACGAGTTTGCCGGCGTGTCCTGCGGGATCATGGACCAGCTGTCGGTCGCGTCCGCGCGGAAGGGCTGCGCGCTCCTCCTCGACTGCCGGTCGCTCGAGACGCGCGACGTGCCCATTCCCGACACCGCCCGGATCCTCGTCTTCGACAGCGGTGTGCGACGTGAGTTGACGACGAGCGCCTACAACGAACGCCGGGCCTCGTGCGAGCGCGTCGTCGCCGCGCTGCGGAAACGGCACGCGTGGGTCCGCGCGCTTCGCGATGCCGACGATGCGCTGCTCGCCGAAGTGGCGTCGTCGCTCGATGCCGTGGATGTCCGGCGCGCGTCGCACGTCATCGCCGAGAATCGCCGGCCGGCCGCGCTCGCCGATGCGTTTGCCGCCGGCAACCTCGAGCGCGCCGGACGCCTGATGATGCATTCGCATGCCAGCCTGCGCGACCTCTATGAGGTGTCGTCGCCCGAGCTCGACATGCTCGTCGACCTGGCCATCGAGCAGCCCGGCTGCACCGGCGCCCGGCTGACAGGCGCCGGTTTCGGGGGGTGCGTCATCGCGCTCGTCGAAGCGGGATCGGTCGAACGCGTGCTGTCCTCGGTCGAGGCGGGGTACGAAGCGCGCACGGGCCGCCCGACGGCTGCCTTCGCCTGCGTGCCGTCGGAGGGGGCGCGGGTGCTTCCGGAGAGCTGATGGGTAACAATCGTCCGATGCGTGCAACCGTCCCGCTCGCCCTGGCCGCCGTCTGGTTGTGTGTCGCCACTCCTGCGGGCCAGAGCGCTCAGCCCCGGCCGTCACCCGCGCGCGGCCTGACCGAGCTCTCGCAGTCGCTGCAGGATCTGGCCGAGCGTGTCAGCCCGAGCGTCGTGCAGGTGTTCGTGACCGGTTACGCGGAGCCCGACGAAGACGACCAGGCGGCCAGCGAACCAGTGCTCGAGCGGAGCAGCGGCTCGGGCGTCATCGTCGATCCCGACGGCTACATCATCACCAACGCCCACGTGGTCGAGCGCGCCACGCGGGTCGAAGTCGAGCTGTCGCTGGCCGCGACCGGCAGCGCACCGGGAAGCTCGGTCCTGCGCCGCCGCGGCCGCGTGGTCGGCGCGCAGATCGTGGCGATCGATCACGAGACCGACGTGGCGGTGATCAAGGTCGAGGGGAAAGGCCTGCCGGTCCTGCCGTTCGGGGACTCGGAGATGCTGCGTCCCGGCCAGATCGTGCTGGCGTTTGGCAGCCCGCTCGGGCTCGAGTCGTCGGTCACGCTCGGCGTCGTCAGCGCCGTGGCGCGGCAGCTCACGCCCGAGGATCCCATGATTTACATCCAGACTGACGCGCCGATCAATCCCGGAAACAGCGGCGGAGCGCTCGTCGATACCGAGGGCCGTCTGGTCGGCATCAGCACGCTCATCTACTCGCAGTCGGGCGGCAACGAGGGCATCGGCTTCGCCGCTCCCAGCAACATCGTCCGCAACGTCTTCGCGCAGATTCGCAAGACCGGCCGCGTGCGCCGCGGCGACATCGGCGTGCACACGCAGACGATCACGCCCCTTCTGGCCGAGGCCCTGGGCGTCTCATCCGATGCCGGGGTGGTCTTGTCCGATGTGACGCCTGGCGGTCCGGCGGCTCGTGCCGGGCTGCAGCCCGGGGACCTGGTGCTCGCGCTCGACGGCAAGCGAATGGAGAACGGCCGTCAGCTGCGGATCAATCTTTACGCGCGCGGCGTCAGCGACACGGTGGTCATCGACGTTCAGCGCGGCGATCGGAAGTTGAGCCTGAAGGTGCCGGTCGGCGAGCGCGACAGCGATGTCGGACGACTGAAAGACCTCGTCGCGCAACAGGTGCCAATCAGAGCGCTGGGCGTGCTCGGGCTCAACCTCACGCCCCAGATCGCCGAGCTCCTACCCAATCTTCGCCGACAGAAAGGCGTGGTCGTCGCCAGCGTCACGCAACTGGTGCCCTACTCGCAGCAGGGCCGGCTGCAGCCCGGCGACGTCATCTATTCCCTCAACGGCAAGGTGATCGAAACCACAGCCGACCTCAACACCGCGACGAGCACGTTCAAGCCCGGCACCGCCGCGGTCCTGCAGGTTGAAAGATCAGGGACGCTGATGTATCTCGCGTTCAGGGTGGAAAGGTGACTGCCGACTGTGACTGCGATCTAACGACTGCCGACTGACGACTGGCGACTGCCTTATCCCCCCCTCGTGTGCATCTCCAGGTGCGCGTCCTTCTTGAGGGCGCTGACGGGGATCAGCGGTTCGCGGGTCGGGAAGTTCAGGCGTTCTTCGGCGCCGCGGTCGGCGCGCGAGGCCCACACCGTGGCGACGAGGTGGCGCAGCTCCTCGGCGGTGGCGCCGGCGCGCAGCGGGCGGCGCAGGTCGGTGCCGGCGCTGGCATAGAGGCACATCAACCACACGCCGTCGGCGGTCAGCCGGCTGCGGTCGCAGCTCTCGCAGAACGGCTCGGTGGTCGACGAGATGATGCCGAACACGGTGCCGTCCGGCAGCGTGAATCGATCCGCCGGTGCCGAGGAGTGTTCGACGATCGGGGTGATGGGGCCGTAGTGCCTTTCGAGCTGATCGAGCATCTCGCGGCGTGACAGGACGGCGCCGGGGGACCAGCGGGTGGCGCCGCCGACGTCCATGTACTCGATGAAGCGGACTTCGGCACCGAGCGGACGGCCATAATCGATGATCGCGGTGAGCTCGTGATCGTTGACGCCGCGCATCACCACGGTATCGATCTTCAGCGACGCGAACCCGGCGTTGGCCGCCGCGTCGATGCCCTCGAGGACGCTGTCGAGGCTGTCGAATCGCGTCATCTGACGGAAGCGCTCGCGGTCGAGGGTATCGAGGCTCACGGTGATCCGGTGCAGGCCCGCGTCGCGCAATGGCTTGGCTTGCGCCGCCAGGAGCACGCCGTTGGTCGTCAGCGCGAGGTCGCGGATTGCCGGACGGTCGGCCAGCGAGCGCACGAGCGACGTCAGGTCACGGCGCAGGAGCGGCTCACCGCCAGTCAGCCGCACGCGATCGACGCCGAGGTCGCAGAAGGTGTCGGCGATCGTCCCGATCTCCTCGAAGGTGAGCAGCGTGTCCTTCGGCAGCCAGGCGTAGTCCGGCTCGGGCATGCAGTACTGACAGCGCAGGTTGCAGCGGTCAGTCACCGAGATGCGCAGGCTGCGAAGCGGCCGTCCGAAGCGGTCTTCGATCACCACTGGATCACCATTCGACACCCTCATTATCCCTGAAATTCTGCTATCCTCGCGCCTTGAAGCCCACTGCATCAGGAGCGTCGTTCATGTACCGAATCCGAGTGATCCCAGCCCTGGCGGTAACCCTGGCGTTGACCGCCGCGCCGCTTGCCCAGAATCAGTCCGGACCGTCGCCCGCGACGGCTCCAACCGGCACTGCGGCGGTGACGGCCCCGGTGAAGGATGATGCCCGCGCCGAGCGCCTCAAGGCCGACGCGGTCAAAGACGTCGAGTCGATGCAGGTCTTTACCCAGCAGATGGTCGATTCCATCTTCAGTTTTGCCGAGCTCGGCTTTCAGGAGACCGAGACGCACCGCTACCTCGTCGATGTGCTCAAGAAGAACGGCTTCACCGTGCAGGAGGGCATCGCCGGCATCCCGACCGCGTTCATGGCGACGTGGGGGTCGGGGAAGCCGGTGATCGCGCTCGGCTCCGACATCGACGGCATCCCGCAGGCGTCGCAGAAACCCGGGGTGGCGTACTTCGCGCCGATGATCGAAGGCGCGCCCGGGCACGGCGAGGGCCACAACTCCGGTCAGGCGGTGAACATCACGGCCGCCATCGCCGTGAAGAAGATCATGGAGCGCGAGAAGCTGCCGGGCACGATTCGCATCTGGCCGGGTACGGCCGAGGAACTGGTCGGCACCAAGGCGTACTTCGTGCGTGAGGGCTTCTTCAAGGATGTCGACGTCGCGCTCTTCACGCACGTCGGTAACGATCTCGGTGTGTCCTGGGGCGATCGCGACGGCACCGGGCTCGTGTCCGTCGAGTTCACCTTCAACGGTCAGACCGCGCACTCGGCCGGCGCACCGTGGCGCGGCCGCAGCGCGCTCGACGCCGTCGAGCTGATGAACATCGGCTGGAACTATCGCCGCGAGCACCTGCCGCTCGAACACCGGTCGCACTACGTCGTCACCAACGGCGGCGACCAACCCAACGTGGTGCCGCGGAACGCTTCGGTCTGGTACTGCTTCCGTCAGACGACGTACCCGAAGATCAAGGAACTGTGGGGCATCGGCGAGTCGATTGCCAAGGGCGCCGCGATGATGACCAACACCGAGCTCCAGCCGATGCGGGTGCTTGGGAGTGCGTGGCCGCAGCACTTCAACAAGGTCGTGGCCGAAACGACGTTCGCCAACATTCAGAAGGTCGGGATGCCGCAGTGGAGCGAGGCCGACCAGACGCTCGCCAAGGCCCTGCAGAAGGAGCTCGGCAGCACCGAGCAGGGGCTGGCCCTCAAGGTCGGCTCGGAACTGCAGGGACCGGTGCGCGACAATCGGGGCGGGGGCTCCGACGACATCGGCGACATCTCGTGGAATGTCCCGACGGTCACGCTCCGCTTTCCGTCCAACATCCCCGGGCTTCCGGGCCACAACTGGGCGAACGCGATCTCCATGGCGACGCCGATCGCCCACAAGGGCGCCACCGCCGGGGCCAAGGTGCAGGCCATGACCGTCCTCGACCTGGTGTTGAAGCCCGCGCTCGTCGACGAGGCCTGGGACTACTTCAAGAACGTCCAGACCAAGACGATCAAGTACGAGCCGCTCATCCGCCCCGAGGACAAGCCGGCGATCGAGATGAACAAGGCCATCATGGAGAAGTACCGGCCCGCGCTCAAGAAGTTCTACTACGATCCGTCGCGCTACAAGACTTACCTCGAGCAGCTCGGCATTACGTATCCGACGGTGAAGTGATAGCTGGAGCAAGTGTGTGGCAGACCTTAGAGAGCCACCCACCATCGGGGTTGCACATCGGTACTGGTGCATCCCGAAATCCACTGGAATACCGGCAACGCGGGCAGAACCTGTCTCGCTGTCGGAGCGACCTTGCACCTGATCGAGCCGCTTGGCTTCTCGCTCGACGAGCGGCAGGTCAAGCGCGCCGGACTCGACTACTGGGAGCACGTCGATCTACGCGTGTGGCCGAGCTGGCGTGACTTTGCGAGCCAGCTACCGGCGCTCGGCGATCCCTCTTCTTTTCGACCAAGGCGACGAGACATCTGTGGGACGCGCCGCTCGGGGCGGCGAAGGGCGTGGTGCTCATCTTCGGGCGCGAAACCGGTGGGCTTCCGGCCGACCTCCACGAGCAATATCGCGATCGGTTCCTGACGATGCCGATCGTCTCGCCCCGTGTGCGATCGCTCAATCTGTCGACGAGCGTGGCGATAGCGGCATACGAGGTGCTGCGGCAACGGCGAGGAACTGGGCGATGCCTCAATGGCTGAGCCGTCGCTCGGAGGCTGTCAGTAAGGCGTCTCAATGGCTGACGCTCTCGGTCTCGAGTCAGGCGTCGTTCGCCTCGTCGAACTACGACGATCGGTGGCCGCTCCTCTTTGCCGATGAAGAGCGCCGGATACGAGACCACTGCGGCCCGCTGGCGTTGAGGCTCGAACACATCGGCGGGACCTCTATCCCCGGCATGTGCGCCAAGCCGGTGCTCGACATCGCCGCCGGCCGGCCGGGCGCGGCATCGATTGGGGACTACGTTGTCGGCGCTCGAGCGCGCCGGGTACCAGTACCGCGGCGAGCGAGGCTTGCCGGGCCGGGAGTATTTCGCCGGGGCGAGCCTCGCGACGTATCACCTGCACCTCGTCGAGGACGGCAGCGCTCTTCTGGTCGCGACTACGTCGCCTTTCGCGACTATCTGCGGGCTCACTGCCGAGGCCGCACGCGAGTTCGCCAGGTTGAAACGGGTCCTGGCTGCGCGCTTCGCTCACGACCGTGAAGGCTACATGAACGCCAAGGGCTCCGCACGTCCAGGACATCCTGCGGCGGGCGCGGTCGACGGCGTCTCGTGACGACGATCAGCAGAGCGTCGAGGCGGTCGACCCCGCCTTCGACAATGAGACCTCGGGCTTCAACCTCATTCCGTTCGCGAGCATGGCCGGCGGATGGTTGGGCCCCCTGCTGATGTTCTGGCTTTACGTGTGGGGGCCGCTCCGGCCCTTCCACTACCCGGACGGTGAGTTGTTGCCACCGTTGCCGCTGCTCGCCGCGTGTTTCGCCCTGGGCGTGGCCGTATGGTGGATTCCTGCGTCCTACTACGAGGTTCGAGCGTTCGAGCGGAGCGGGCGCCTCTACGAGAAACTGGGGGTGCGACACTTCCGGTGGTTTGTCCCGGACGGCGACGCGGCCAATCGCTGGCGTCGCCGGCGCGATCCGGCTTTCCGCATCATCCGTAGTCGGCGCTACGCCAAGGCGTTCCGACACCGGACGGAATTGAGCGAAAAGAGCCACCTGGTGATGCTGGTGCTCGGCGGCATGTCTGCCGGGTTCGCGTGGGCGATCGGGTGGCCCGGCTGGGCGATCTATCTCGGGACTACTTCACCGACACCGACGGGCGCGGGAATGACGTAGGGCCCGACGTCACCCCGCAGCTTGGTCATGTCCACCGGCTTGTCGTTCTGCGGCAGCGACAGGAAGTACTCGGTCAGCGGGCGGTCGTCGGTCAGGATCGGTCCCTCGCCGAGGAAATCCTTGATCTCGGCTGGGCCGGCGTTGAACTGTCCGCGCAGGGCGGCAAAAGTCGTGAAGCCCATCTCGTCGAGCGCCGCCTTCGACTGGGGCGAGGCCAGCTTGCTCACGAACGCCGCCTCCTCCAGCCGCAGCGGGCGCGTCGATCCCACCATCAGGCTGCCGCCGTGCCAGAGCGTCGTGTGCGGGAACACCGTCACGAACGTCCGCATGATCATCTTGTACTCGGTCTCGCCGGCGCTCCCGATCCACTGAATCGCGATCCCGTTCCGGTTCAGCACACGCCGCATCAGGCGGTAGTACTCGACCGAGTACAGATTGCCCGCCCCGCGTGTATGGGCAGGATGACGTCCGCCGTGATCACGTCGTAGCGCTCCGGGGTGAGCAGCATGTGGTTCCGGCCGTCATCGACCTTCAACTGCACGTTGGGGCGCGTGAGCAGGTTCTGGTTGATGGCGCTGAACTGCCTGGCCGCATCCGCCACCGCCGAGGACAGTTCGACGACGTCGACGCGAGTGCGGTCGCTGAAGGCCGCGACCGCGCCGGCGGTGGCGCCCCCTCCGGCGCCGATGACGAGCGCGCGTTGCGGGTCGGAATGGATCGCCATCGGCAGCGTGCCGATCAGCCGGTGGTAACTCACCATCGTCGGGTTGTCGCTCGCCTGGTGGGTGCCGTTGATGTAGAGCACTTTGACGGGGGCTGCGAACCGCGACCGGCGTTCCAGAATCGCGACCGAAGCGTGCCCGTCTTCCTCCCGCCAGAGCGGGAACTCGTTGGGATAGCGCGACCGCAGCAGCTCGACGATCGGATCGGGGGTTCGCCAGGCTACGAGGCCAAAAGCGGCAATAGCCACGGCCCCAACGGCGATGCCGATGAACCTCCGGGAGATCTGTGTCAGCAGCAGAAGGCCCATTCCGAGCGCCAGGACTGAGGTCAGCAGCAGGCTCTCGCGGCCGCCGATGGCGGGCAGCAGCAGAAAGCCGGTCAAGAGCGAACCGGCGACGGCGCCGACTACGTTGACGGCGTAGATGACGCCGATGCGGCGGCCGGCATGCTCGTCGCCGGCGTCGCTCACCCACAGTGAGATCCCGACCGGGAACGCCATCCCCATCAAGAGCGCTGCCGGAAAGATGGCGGCGATGCTCGTGACCGCCATCGGTCCGAAGAACGCGAGGGCCGTGCCGGTAAACAGGGGCCCGGCCCAGGCGAAGACATCTCCGGCGCGGCCGATGAGCCACATCGAGACGACCGCTGCGAGCGCGAGCAGGAGCTCGAGGGCCGCCAGCACGCCGACCAGGTTCGACCGCCGCCGGCTCGTCACCGGCGTCGAGAGCCAGCTGCCGATCGCGATCCCCGCCAGCACCGTTCCGAGCATCACGGTGAAGGCATACGTCGTCGGGCGGAAGAGGACGACGAGCATGCGGAACCAGATGATCTCGAGCGCGAACGAGACGAAGCCGGACACGGCAAAAGTGAGGAGCACGAGCCGGCGGACGAGCGGATGACGTCGGCGCGACGCAGCGTGGACGTCTGCGCGACCGGCGTTGGCTCTGCTACGGGTGCCGTCGCCGAAGACGCCTCCCGGGCGCGGGAGAGCAGCAGCGCGCCGGCGGCGATGAGCAGATTGATGATGGCGGCGATGCGAAACGCCCACGAGATGCCGAGTTGCGGAATCAGCCAGATGCCGGCGACGAGCGCCCCGGACACGGCGCCGGCGGTGTTGCCGGCGTAGAGGAGCGAGACCTGCCGGCCGAGAATCGCGCCGCGCGCGAGCGAGGCCTTGACGACCAGGGGCAGCGTGGCGCCCATCAAGGTCGTGGGCACGATGAGCACGGCAAACGACAGGACGAGGCGCAGGATGCCGACGACGATCGGCCAGTCGCCGAGGACGCCGTACGAGCGCACATAAATCAGTTCGACGCCGGCCAGGGCCAGCGGCGTGGCGAGGGCAGCGACGGCGACGCCGGCTTCGGCCGCGGCAAAGACGACGAGCGGGCGCCGCACGCGATCCGCCATCCGCCCGGCGAACATGCTGCCGAGCGCGAGGCCGGCCATGAAGGCGGCGAGCACGGTGCTGGCGGCATGGATGGTGACGCCGAAGACGAGCGCCAGGAGCCGCATCCACAGCACCTGGTAGACGAGGGCGCTGACGCCGGACAGGAAGAAGAGCAGGAGGAGGAGCGGCAAGCGTGCGCCGGGGGGCCGATTCGCTTCCGCTGAGGGCATCCGGGGAATCATAGACGAGGAGTGCCGGGCTCCGGCAACGGTCCACTATAATGGTCGGATATCAGTACGACGTTCCAAGCCCTCTGGATCCCCGGTTCCCCTGACGTCGACAGAGACGAGCGTTCGAGACCTTATGTCAGAGCAGACGCGCCCCGCGCGCGGCATGCGCGATTTTCTCCCCGAGGATGTCCGGCGCCGCGACTACGTCATCGGCATCGTGGCGGACGTGTACCGGCGCTACGGGTTCGAGCCGCTCGAAACGCCGGCCCTCGAGAACATCGAGACGCTGACGGGAAAGTACGGCGACGAGGGCGCCAAGCTCATATTCAAGGTGCTGCGCCGGGGTGAGCATGAAGCGTCGGGCGAAACCGACCTGGCGTTGCGCTACGACCTCACGGTCCCGCTCGCGCGGGTGGTGGCCGAGCACCGCGGCAAGCTGCCGCGCTTCTTCAAGCGCTACCAGATTCAGCCGGTGTGGCGGGCGGACCGTCCGGCCCGGGGCCGGTTCCGCGAGTTCTATCAATGTGACGTCGACGCCATCGGGTCGCGCTCGCCCGTGGTCGAAGCGGAAGTGTTCGCCGCGGTGAGCGATGTGCTCGGCCGGCTGGGGTTCAGCGACTTCGTGATTCGGCTCAATCATCGCGGCCTGCTGCACGGCATGCTCGAGAGCTTCGGCGTTCCCACGGCCCTGCACGATCAGGCGCTCGTGGCGGTCGACAAGCTCGACAAGATCGGACGCGACGGGGTGGCGGCGGAACTGGTCACGCGCGGCATCCCGGCGGACGCCGTCGAGCGGCTGCTGACCGCGTATGCGGAGCCCACCGGGGAAGGCGCCGTCGACCGTGCGTCGGGGAACCAGCGCCGGCTCGAGCGGGCCGCGGGGTTCGTGGCGGGACACGCGGGCGGCGAAGCCGCGGTCGCGAACCTGCGCCAGTTGGTGGCGTTGAGCGCCGCGACGAGCGCGGCCCCGCATCTCCTCATCGACCCGAGCCTGGCGCGCGGCCTGTCCTACTACACGGGCGCGATCATGGAGATCGCCGTGCCGGACCTGGCCGGCAGCCTGGGCGGCGGCGGGCGCTACGACGGTCTCATCGGGATGTTCTCGGGCGAGGATCTTCCCGCGTGCGGATTCTCGCTCGGGCTGGAGCGGATTCTCGTCGTGATGACGGAGCGCGGCATGTTCCCGGCGAGCGTGCAATCGGCGGCGGCGGACGTCCTGGTGACGCTGTTCGACGAGGAGGGCGTGACCGACGCGCTGCGCCTCGCCGGCGAGCTTCGGACCGCGGGGATTCGCGTCGAGGTCTACCCGGAAGCCGACAAGCTGGGGAAGCAGTTCAAGTACGCGGCGGCGCGTACCCTTCGCTTCGTCACCGTCGTCGGCGGCGACGAGCGCGCGGCCGGACAGGTGACGGTCAAGAACATGCAAAACGGCGAGCAGACCGTTGTCCCCCGCGACCAGGCAGCCGCATGGCTGGCCGAGAGAACCCTGAACCCTGAACCCTGAACCTTGAACCTTGAACCCGTGACCTTGAGTCTATGAACCAACCCCTAGGAACCCTGGCGCGCACCCATACCTGTGGTGCCCTTACGGCCGCGCACGTCGGTCAGGACGTCGTCCTGCTCGGCTGGGTGCATCGCATTCGTGACCTCGGCGCGCTCGTCTTCATCGATATCCGTGATCGCCATGGCATCACGCAGGTCGTCGTGCGCGACGACGAGGCGCTCGTCGGCCTGGCGGAGCGGCTGCGCGCGGAGTATGTGATTGCGGTCCTCGGGCACGTCGAGGCGCGCTCGCCGGAGACGGTGAACCCGAAGGTCAGCACCGGCGCGATCGAGATCCGCGCGCGCGAGATCCGGCAGCTGAACGACGCCAAGACCCCGCCGTTCTCGATCGCCGACGAGTCGCCGGTGTCCGAGGACACGCGGCTGAAGTACCGCTACCTGGATCTGCGCCGCTCGCGCATGCAGAACAACATCGCGCTGCGGCACCGGGTCACGATGGACGTGCGGAAGTACTTCGACGAGCAGGGGTTTCTGGAGATCGAGACGCCGATGCTGGCCAAGTCGACGCCGGAAGGAGCGCGCGACTACCTGGTGCCGAGCCGCGTGCACCCCGGCGAGTTCTACGCCTTGCCGCAGTCGCCGCAGATCTTCAAGCAGATCCTGATGATCTCGGGGCTCGATCGCTATTTCCAGATCGTCAAGTGCTTCCGCGACGAGGACCTGCGCGCCGACCGCCAGCCCGAGTTCACCCAGGTCGACCTCGAGATGTCGTTCGCGACCGAGGACCTGGTGTTCTCGACCATCGAGCCGTTGATGGGACGTCTCATGGCGCTCATCGGGCGGGACGCGCCGCAGCCGTTCCTGCGCATGCCGTACACCGAGGCGATCGCCAAGTACGGTTCCGACAAGCCGGACCTCCGTTGCGGGATGGAGATCCGTGATTTGTCGGCGGCGTTCACCGCCTCGACGTTTGCCGTGTTTCGGACGGCCGTCGAGAGCGGCGGCGAGGTACGTGGGTTCGTCGTGCCAGGAGCGGCGAAGTATTCGCGCCGCGAGTTGGACGAGATCGTCGAACAGGCGAAGCAGCTGGGAGCGGCCGGCCTGGTGTGGGCCCGGGCACCTGAGGGGGCCGTGCAGAGCTCGGTGCTCAAGGCCGCGGGTGAGGACACGATCCGTCAGGCCCTCGCGATCGCCAACGCCGGCCCGACCGACCTGCTGCTGATGGCCGCGGGCAAGCACGAGCCGACGTCCAAGCTCCTCGGGACGCTGCGGCTGCAACTGGCGCGCCGCGAGAATCTGCTCGACCCGGCGAAGTTCGCGTTTCTCTGGGTGGTCGACTTCCCGATGTTCGAATGGGTCGAAGAGGAGAAGCGCCACGAGTTCATGCACCACCCGTTCACGTCACCGCTCGAGAGCGACGCGGCACTGCTCGAGACCGACCCCGGGCGCGCTCGTGCCCGGGCCTACGATCTCGTGCTGAACGGCAGCGAGATTGCCGGCGGGAGCATCAGGATTCACGACCAGGCGCTCCAGCGCTTGATCTTCAAGCTGTTGCAGATCTCGGACGAGGAAGCCAAGATGCGGTTCGGCTTCTTCCTCGACGCGCTCGAGTACGGCACGCCGCCGCATGGCGGCATCGCGCTCGGGCTCGACCGGGTGGTGGCGATTCTCTGCGGCGAGAGCTCGATTCGAGAGGTGATCGCGTTTCCAAAGACGGCGCAGGCCGTCGACCTCATGGCGGACGCGCCGTCGACGGTCAGCCAGAAGCAACTGCGGGAGTTGCACCTCAAGCCGAACGCCTGAAAAGGGGCCGGCGGGCGGGAAAAGTGACGGCGGCCGCGCCCGTGCTAAGATCGATCCGTCTCTTGTAACGTAATCGTAACGAAATCAAGGAGTTACAGCCATACCGCCAACCACGGCCACGCGCAAAATCACGATCCCCGACGATGGGGTCGAGTCGGTGTTCGGGAGCTACGACGAGAACCTCAAGCATCTCGAGACGTTGTTCAACGTCCGCACGCGTACGAGCGGGCACGAGGTGATCGTCGAGGGTGACGTGGCCGATGTGGCGCGGGCCGAGCGTGTCCTCGAGCAACTCGCCGCGCTCCTGCGCGGCGGCTACAAGCTCGCCAAGGGCGACGTGCGGACGGCGGCGCAGCTGGTGGCGCAGGACGAGATGGTCGAGCTCGCGGATTATTTCCTCCGCGGCGCGCCGCGCTCGTCGGGCAAGCGTCAGGTGATCGCCAAGAGCGTCAACCAGCGCAAGTATCTCGACGCGATCGACAAGCACGACGTGGTCTTCGGGATCGGGCCCGCCGGCACGGGCAAGACGTATCTCGCGATGGCGCAGGCGGTGACCTACCTGCTGTCGAAGCGCGTCAGCCGGATCGTGCTGGCGCGGCCGGCGGTCGAGGCGGGCGAGAAGCTTGGGTTTCTTCCCGGGGACCTTCAGGAAAAGGTCAATCCCTACCTGCGGCCCCTGTACGACGCCCTCTACGACATGATCGATCTCGAGCGGGTCGAGCGCTTGATCGAACGCGGCACGATCGAAGTCGCGCCGATTGCCTTCATGCGCGGCCGCACGCTCAACGACGCCTTCGTGATTCTCGACGAGGCGCAGAACACCACGTCCGAGCAGATGAAGATGTTCCTGACGCGCCTGGGCTTCGGGTCGAAAGCCGTGGTGACCGGCGACATCACGCAGATCGATCTCCCGTCGGGACGCCCGTCCGGACTGGTGGAGGCGATGAAGGTGGTGGGCGGCATCGACGGCATCTCATTCGTCCATTTCGACGATCGCGACGTCGTGCGGCATCAGCTGGTCCAGCAGATCGTCAAAGCCTACGAGTCGTACGGTGGATCCCGACAGTAAACGCCTGCGCGTTTCGGTGAGCGACGGCACAGGCCGTGCCGTTCGCGACGGCGGCCTGGCCCGTTGGCTCGCCGCGACGGCGCCGGCGCGCGCCGCCGGCGAGGTCAGCATCGCGCTCGTGAGCGATGCCCGCATGCGTGCGCTCAACCGCAAGTATCGCGGCAAAGACAAGACGACCGACGTCCTCGCGTTTGCCCACGACGACAAAAGACGATGAGGGGCTGGGCGATGTCGTCATCGCGACCGGCGTCGCCCGGCGCCAGGCCGAGGCGGCCGGTCATTCGTACCAGTCCGAGCTGCGGGTGCTCGCGTTGCACGGGCTGCTGCACCTCCTCGGCTACGACCATCACGATCGCAGTGACCACGGCCGGATGGCGCGCCTCGAGGCGACGCTGCGCCGCAAGGGCGGCCTGGCCACGGGCTTAATCGAACGGGCAGCGGTGCGGGCATCGTTGCGCACGGGCGCGCGGCGGGCGACGCGATGATTGCCCTCCTGCTGCTCCTGGCGCTCGCCGCCATCTACGTCGGCACGATCGAGACCGCCTTCAGCGCCCTGATGCGGCTGTCGCTGCGGCTGATGGTCGAGCGCGGCGGCCGCGACGATCGCCTCGGGTTCTACCTCGACGATCCCATCCAACTGTTCGTGCCGGCGCGGCTGATGCTCGGCCTGATCTTCTCGCTCGCCACGGTCGTGCTCGCGGTGCTCACCGGCTCCGAGGGCTTTTCCTCGATCGGGATGCTGCTGCTGTTCGTGGCGGTGTTCATCCTGCTCTTCGAGCACGTGCTGCCGCTCCTCATCGTGCGTCACAACCCCGAGAAGGCCCTCGAGCTTCTGCTGCCGCCGTTCGATTTTGCCGCCCGCTTCCTGCACCCGCTGACCGGCACGCTCGTCCGCTTGATCGTGGACAGCCGGCGCGAGCGCGAGAACGCGGTCGCGGGCACCACCGAGGAGGGCGCGGGCGAGTCGACCAACGGCGTCGAAGCGGTGGAGGAGCAGAACCTGATCGAGCGCGAGGAGCGGGCCCTCCTGCAGTCGATCGTCGATTTCGGTGACACCCTCGTGCGCGAGGTCATGACGCCTCGTCCAGACATCGTTGCCATCCCGGCGGATGCGACCCTCGGTGCGCTGCGGGCGCTCTTCCGCGAGCAGGAGTATTCGCGCATCCCGGTCTTCAACGAGAATCTCGACAACATCCAGGGCGTCGTCTTCGTCAAGGACCTGGTCTTCGTCGCCGAATCGGACGCGGACGGGCAGTCAATCGCGCGCCTCGTGCGTCCGGCGGTGTTCGTGCCCGAGACCAAGCGCGTGCCCGAGCTCCTGAAGGAATTCCAGCGCCGCCAGGTGCAGATGGCGATCGTGGTCGACGAGTACCGGTGGGACGGCCGGGCTGGTGACGCTCGAGGACCTGCTGGAGGAAATCGTCGGCGAGATCCGCGACGAGTACGACGTCGAGGCCGAGCCGGTCGTCGACGAGGGCAACGGATCGTGGGTGCTCAGCGCCAAGGCCAGCATCGACGAGGTGCGCGATCGGCTGGACGTGGCGATTGAGCCCGAGGGCTTCGAGACCGTCGGCGGCTACGTGCTGACCCGCATCGGCCGCGTGCCAGCCGTCGGGGAGACGTTCGAGCTCGACGGGCTCCATGTCGAGGTCCTCGAAGCCGAGCGCCGGCGCATCCACAAGGTTCGCTTCCGGCGCGCGCAGGAAGCGCCCGTGGAGCGGCGCTAAGCCGTGCCTCACGCCGGCTCGGTCTCGCTCATCGGCCGGCCGAACGCCGGCAAATCGACGCTGCTCAACCGGATCATCGGGACCAAGGTCGCGATCGTCTCGGACAAGCCGCAGACGACGCGCAACCGGATCCTGGCGGTCAAGCACTTCGACAGCCCCGAGCATGCCGACGAGGCCTCAGCCGGTGGCCAGATCGTGTTCGTCGACACGCCCGGTATCCACCGCCCGCTCCACCGGTTGAACGTGCGCATGGTCGATGCGGCGGTCGAGACGCTGCGCGAGATGGATGTCATCGCGCTCGTCTTCGATGCCTCGACGCGGCCGGGACGGGGCGACGAGTACGTGTCGAACCTGCTCGACCCACGTCACCCGGCCGGTCGTGCTCGTCCTCAACAAGATCGACCTGGTGCCGAAATCGGCGCTGCTGCCACTGATGGCGCAGGCCGGCGCCTGGCATGACTTCGCCGCCATCGTACCGGTCTCGGCCGCGACCGGCGATGGTGTCGATCGGCTCGAGCGCGTCCTCCTCGAGCAGTTGCCCGAGGGCGACCCCATCTTTCCCGACGACTATCTGACCGATCAGCCCGAGCGCGCGATGGCCGCGGAGATGGTGCGCGAGAAGGTGCTGGCGCACACGCGCGCCGAGCTGCCGTTCTCGACCGCGGTCGCCGTCGACGAGTTCGACGAGACCGAGCGCGAGCAGCTGCTGCGCATCTACTGCACCATCTGGGTGGAGCAGGAGTCGCAGAAGCCAATCGTGATCGGCCGCGGCGGCGAGATGATCAAGCGCATCGGGACCGAAGCCCGCCTGGACCTGGAGCGTTTCTTCGGCACCAAGGTGTTCCTCGACCTCCGCGTCAAGGTCAACCCGGACTGGCGGAACAACGAGCGCACGCTCGATGAGCTCGGGGTCCCGAAGCGGACCGCGAAGCCAAAGCGAGAGACGAAGCCAAAACGAGACGCGACGTCGAAACGAAAGCGCTGATTTCGGGCCGTCGGCCAGATTCGGGAACTTTTCCGCCCCGCCAACTGAATACCCAGTGTCGACGTCGAAACCCGTCGAGACCGCTAAATGCCTTCAGACGAGCTTCAGGACGGCGAGTTGATGCGTCGCGTGGCCACCGGGGATGCCGAGGCCTTCGCGCAGCTGTTCCGCCGTTGTCAGGGCCAGGTCTACCGGTTCGCGCTCCACATGACGGCGTCGCCGTCGGTTGCCGAAGACGTCACGCAGGATGTGTTTCTCGCCGTGATGAGCGACGCCGGGCGCTACGACGCCGCCAGGGCCTCGGTCGCCTCCTGGCTGTGTGGAATTGCCCGGAACCACGTGCGCCGGCGGGCCGAACGGGACCGGCTGCTACAGCCGCTCGGTGATGGCGACCCGGGCGAGCACGACGATCGCGTCGACGAGTTGATGATGGTTGACGTTGACACGCTTGGGGATCTGACGCGAGCGGAGAGCATCGACGCGTTGCGCGAGGCCGTGCTGACGCTGCCCGTCAGATATCGCGAGGCGGTCGTGCTCTGCGATCTGCAGGAGATGACCTACCTCGAGGCGGCGGGGGCGATTGGTTGTGCGGTGGGAACCGTGCGCTCGCGCCTGCATCGCGGCCGTGCCCTCCTGGCGGTGAAACTGGCGGCCAGCGCGCGGACCATGGCCGGCACTCAGGAAGACAGTCGCCGCGAAGCCCCCGCCGTTGTCTCGAATATCAGCCGGACGCTGAGGAGCGTGAGGAACCTCGCATGACGTGCCACACCTTGCGGGACGCGATCGTCGATCTGGCGCGGGATCGTGCCGCTGGGCCAGGCACACGCGCCGCCGTCGACAGTCATGTCGAGCATTGTCGATCCTGCGCCGCCCTCCTGACCCGCGAGCGGCAATTGAGCCAGGGATTGCGCGCGCTGGCGGCGGCGACGTCCGCGGACGGCGCCCCGGAGGCGCTCGGACGACGGTTGCTGGAGGCCTTTGCCGAGCGGCGGCCGGCTGAGGCGTCCACCGTAGCGGTCGGCCGGAGCCGATGGCTGAGTGCGGCCGCGGCGCTCCTGATAGTGGTGGGGTCGAGCGCCCTGTGGTTGAGCACGCGCCGCCAGCCGGTGGCTGAGAGTGAGCGTTCGCCGAGCGGTCACGAGGCGCGCGCAGACGTCCGGACGGCGAGCCGGCACCGGCGCAGGCGGAAGCGCTGACCGCCGACCCGCCGCGCACGACCCCCGTCGTCGCCGGCGGTCATCGGCCTCGCGCCGCCCGCCGGACGGCGCCGGCCTCACGAGTCGTTCGGCCCGTCGGGTTCGTGACGCTTCCAGGAGCGGCGGGGCTTCCCGACTTCGAAAGCGGACAGATCATCCGCATGGAGATCCCGTTGGCGTCGCTGCCAAGCTACGGGATCGAGATTCTGCCCGACGCGCAGGGGACACCGGTGGCCGCCGATCTGCTCGTCGGACAGGACGGGCAGGCGAGAGCGATTCGGCTCGTGACGACGAGCGGGTCGCATGAGAACTGAGCAGGCTTTCAGCTGCAGCGCTCGCGCAGCTGAATCAGAACAAAAGACGGATGCTGACAGCTGACAGCTGAGAGCCACGACTAGGAGCAGATGACATGAAACACACACTCACGATGACCTTGGCCGCGTTGGCGCTCGCGGCGCCCGTCGCCGGACAGGGGGTCATGGTTGCGCAGCCCGTGGCGGTGCAAGGCGTGCCGTTGCACGAAGCGCAGACTGGTGGCCACCAAGCAGGCCATCGAGCGCGTGGCGGTGGAGTCGCGCATCACCCCCGGCGCACCGTATGCCGCCGATTCGGTCACCGAGTCGGTGCAGGTGCTGAGCGATGGCAATCGCATCGCTCGCAAGACCACGACCAAAATCTATCGCGACAGCGAGGGCCGCACGCGGCGCGAGCAGTTGTCGCCGACCGGAGACGTGCAGAGCGTCAGCATCAGCGATCCGGTCGCCGGGTCGACGTATGTCCTGAATCCGGCGGCCAAGACCGCCCATCGCAATGGTGTGATCATGACGTCGCCCACCGGAGTCGCGACCGCTAGTGTCGCGTCGGGCAGCAGCGGGACCGTCACGGCGCTGAGAACGCCCGACGGCGGGACTGCGCGTGATGGCGTCCGAGGCGGGCGCCGAGGTGGCCCGCCGGCGCGAAGTCGAAACGCAGGCAGTGACGGCAGCTGCGGCAGGAGGCGTGGCCGTGGCGGTGCGACGGCGGGCACCTATGCAGGGACCGTCGTCTATCCAGCAGAAGGCGTTGCGCTCCCTCGCAGCGTGGCCCCGGGTGGGTTCGCCTCCGGGGGCGGGACGGTCAACAAGGAAGATCTCGGCACGCAGGTCATCGAGGGCGTCGTCGCCACGGGCACGCGCACCACGACGACCATTGCCGCCGGGTCGATTGGCAACGAGCAGCCCATCCTGATCGTGTCCGAGCAGTGGTTCTCGGCGGATCTGAAGGTGCTCGTCATGACGAAGCACAGCGACCCGCGCAGCGGCGAGACGGTCTATCGCTTGACCAACATCGCCCAGGCCGAGCCGGCGCGGTCGCTCTTCGAAGTGCCGGCCGACTACACGATCAAGGATGCCCTCATCCGGCGTCAGTCTCCGATGGAGCCGCACGACTAGCTCGCATCGAGTGCACGTGTGCGGTCGCGGCGTGACTTCTCCCCGCCGCGGCCGCAGCGTTCACGGCTCGCCGTCGCCTTTTCGCTCCCTGCCGCCTCGTCCACCAGCGCCTCCCCTCTCGCAGCCTGCCAGAATCGCCCTTAACCCCTGTGTTTCGTGTTACATTGGGCAGTTCCTATGCCCCAGCGCAAGCTCGACGTCGTGCTCGACTCCGTCAAGCGCCTCCAGCGCATGGGGGCGACGTCGAACCTCGTCAATCTGCTCCAGAAGCAGTACCCAGCCGACCTGGCGCAGCTCTTCGCCGAGCTGCCCGACAAGGATCGCGGCTCGGCGTTCGCTCTGCTCGTCGAACGGAACAGCCGGCTGGCGATGGAGGCCCTGAGCGAGCTCGGGCCGGAGGCGGGCGCGGAGATGCTCGCCGGCCGCTCCGCCGAGGAGATCGTCAAGCTCACGCAGGAGCTGCCGTCCGACGACGTGGCGGCAATCATCGACTACCTGCCGGAAGAGCTCTCGGCCGCCGTGCTGGAGCTGATGCAGAAGAAGCCGGCCAGCGCCGACGTCGGGGACCTGCTCGAGTACCCCGAGAAGACCGCCGGCCGCATCATGAACCCGAAAGTCTTCGCGCTTTCGGAAGACATGACGGCGGCCGAGGCGATCACGGCGCTGCAGGCCTCGCGCGACGTGGAGATGGTCTTCTATCTCTACGTCATCGACGGCCGCCGGCACCTCGTCGGCGTCGTGTCGCTGCGGCGCCTGCTGCTCGTGCCGCCCGACACGCCGCTCAAGCGGATCATGACGACCGATCTCATCAGCGCGCGCGTCGACATGGATCAGGAAGAAGTCGCGCGCCAGGTCGCGTCCTACAACCTGCTGGCGATTCCGGTCGTCGACGAGGAGAACAAGCTGGTCGGCGTCATCACCGTGGACGACGTGATCGACGTCATCAAGGACGAGGCGACCGAGGACGTCTACCGGCTCGCCGGTCTCGCGAGCGACGACCGGGTCTTCACGACGCCGGTCGAGTCGCTGCGCAAGCGGCTGCCGTGGCTCATCGTCAATCTCGCCACGGCGTTCATCGCCGCTTCCGTCGTCAAGCTCTTCGAGGGCACGATTGGCGTGGTGACCTCGCTCGCCGTCTTCATGCCCGTCGTCGCCGGCATGGGGGGCAACGCCGCGACGCAGACGCTCGCGGTCATCGTCCGCGGGATCGCGATCGGGGAGCTGACCTGGAGCAACAGCCGCAAGGCCCTGATCAAGGAAGCGCTCGTGGGCATCGGCAACGGCGTGGCGTGCGGGATCGTCGGCGGCGGGATCGTGTGGCTGATTCAGGGCACGCCGTGGATGGGCGTCATCCTGGCCCTGGCGATGATCATCAACATGTTCGTCGCGGCGACGGCCGGCACACTGATTCCGCTGTCGCTGCGGGCGCTCAAGATCGATCCGGCGCTGGCCTCGTCGGTGTTCATCACGACGCTGACCGACGTCTTCGGGTTTTTCTCGTTTCTGGGTCTGGGCGCCTTGTTCATCAAGTACTTGCGGATCACGGGATAGAATAGGCAATTCCTGATAGCACGCACCCTCCTTATGGTCTATAAGTCCGACGCTCTGATTCTTCGGACCTACAAGCTGGGTGAGGCCGATCGGATTGTGGTGTTTCTGACCCGCGACCGGGGCAAGAAGCGGGGAGTGGCGAAAGGGGCGCGGCGGCCCAAATCGCGTTACACCGGGGCCCTCGAGCCGCTGACGCGCGGCGAGGTGGCGTACTTCGAGCGCGAGCAGCGCGAGCTGGTGCAGCTCAACTACGTCGACGTCGTGCGGTCGCCGCTGCTGGCGCACTCGGGTGAGGCCCTCGGGCACGTCGGGTACTTCGCCGAGCTCATCGACGAGTGGGCGCAGGAAGCGCATGCCGACGAACGGTTGTTCCGGCTCGGCGCGTCGATGGTCGATGCCATTGCCGTGGGCGCGCCGATCGACAAGCTGGCGCGCTATTTCGAGTACCTGGCTGTTGCGCCTCCAGGGGGTCTACCCGGCGCTCGCGTGTGCCGGGTGCTCGGCGACGCTCATGCCCGGGGCGGTGATGCCGCCGCGGGAGCACATGTTCGTCTGCCGCCGGTGCGCGCCGTCGGGCGGGGGGACGGACCTCTCGTCGATGGCGATGCAGTTTCTGGCCGCCGCCGGATCGGTGGCGCCGGAGAAGCTCGAACCGTTGTCGTTGTCGACTGCTGCGTCGCGTGAGCTCGAGATAGCCCACCGCCGTCTCATCGGTCTGCATTTGGAGAAGGAGCTCAAATCCGCTCGGGTCTTGCGCGAGATGCGCCACTCCCGCTAGCTTTTGGTCCGCATGGTCACCCTCCAACAAGTCATCTTCAAGCTGTCCGAGTTCTGGGCTTCGCGCGGCTGCCTCCTCCAGCAACCTCTCGACATCGAGATGGGCGCGGGGACGATGCATCCGGAGACCTTCCTGCGGGTGCTCGGTCCCGCCCATTGGAGCGTCGCCTACGTCCAGCCGTCGCGCCGGCCGGCCGACGGCCGCTTCGGCGAGAACCCGAACCGCCTGTTCAAGCATCAGCAGTTCCAGGTCGTCCTCAAGCCGGCGCCCGACGATGTGCAGCAGTTGTATCTGCAGAGCCTCGAGGCGTGCGGTATCGACCTGCGGGCGCACGACGTCCGTTTCGAGGAGGACAACTGGGAGTCTCCGACCCTCGGCGCGTGGGGCATCGGCTGGCAGGTCCTCTTCGACGGCCAGGAGATCACCCAGTTCACCTACTTCCAGCAGGCCGGCGGCATCGATCTGTCGCCGATTTCGGTCGAGCTGACCTACGGGATCGAGCGCCTGTGCATGACGCTGCAGGACGTTGACGACGTGTTCGATGTCGAGTGGACCGCGGGCGTGAAGTACCGCGACGTGCGCCATCGCGACGAGGTCGAGCAGTCGAAGTACGCCTTCGGTCAGCTCGACATGCCGAAGGCCGAGCTGCACGCGCTGCACCGGAATCTCTTCGACGAGTACTACCTCCTGTCGCAGACGCTGCTGCGGTCGAAGCTGGTGTTGCCGGCGCACGACTACTGCCTGAAGTGCTCGCACATGTTCAACCTGCTCGACGCGAGCGGCGGGATCGGCGTGACCGAGCGCATGGCCTACATCCTGCGCGTGCGCCAGCTGGCGGTCGCGATTGCCAAGGCATGGGTGGGCGAGGATAAGGACGAGCAGACGGAGACTGATACGACGCCGGCATAGCCGGTTCACGATGAGCACGATGACACGATGGACACGATGTTTCTTGTTTCTGGGTGTCTTCATCGTGAGCATCGTTCCATCGTGGTCATCGTGACGAAGATCGTGATCACTAATGCGGCGTGACCGTGAACACTGATGGATAGAGAACTTCTGATCGAAATCGGCGTCGAAGAGCTGCCCGCCTCGTGGATGCCGGGTCTGACCCGGCAGCTCGCCGAGCGGCTCGAGGCGCGCCTCAAGGAGTCCCGGATCGCGCCGGGGGCGGCGATCGAGAGCTTCAGCACGCCCCGCCGCCTGACCGTGCGGGTGGCGCACATCGCGGAACGCCAGGACGACCTCGACGAGACGATCACCGGCCCGCCCGTGTCGGCGGCCTTCGGGAAGGACGGCCAGCCGTCCCCAGCGGCGCTCGGTTTTGCCAAGAAGCAGGGCGTGGCGTTCGAGCAGTTGACCCGCGCGAAGACGCCCAAGGGCGAATACCTCGCCTATCAGAAGCACGAGCGTGGCCGCAGCGCCGTTGACGCGCTGCCCGACATCCTCACCGGCCTGCTGCGCGATCTGGCGTTCCCCAAGCAGATGCACTGGGACGCGAAGCTCGAGGACGGCCGCGGCGAGTTGCTGTTTGGCCGTCCCATCCGCTGGCTGCTCTTCCTCTATGGCGGGCGCGTCGTGCCGTTCACGATCGGCCGATCCGCCGGTGCCGCCGGCCCCCAGGTCCAGGACGTCGAATCGGGTGCGCTGACCTACGGACACCGGTTCCTGGCCACGAGCGGCCGCGCTGGCCGATCGGTCAAGGTTCGCAGCTTCGACGAGTATCAGGCCAGGCTGGCCGAGCATTTCGTCGTCCTCAGTCATGCCGACCGGCGCGACCGCATCGCTCGCGACCTCGAGATGCACGCCCGCCGGCTCGGCGGCCGCGTGCACCTGAAGGATCACGCCGCGCTCGTCGAGGAAGTCGCCGACCTCGTCGAGTATCCGTCGGTGGTCGCCGGTTTCTTCGATGCCGGGTTCCTCGTCCTCCCCGAAGAAGTGCTGTCGACGACGCTCGTGCATCACCAGCACTGGTTTCCGGTGGTGACGGAAACGGGCGCCATCAAGGAAGCGTTCCTCGCCGTCGTCAACACGCAGCCAGCCGACGAGCGCGTCATCGCGAAGAATGCCGAACGCGTCGTAGCCGCGCGCCTGCGCGATGCGAAGTTCTTCTGGGAAGCCGACCGCAAGCAAACGCTCGAGTCGCGCCTCGATCGGCTGCACACGGTGCTCTTCCACAAGAAGGTCGGCAGCTACCGCGACAAGGCCGAGCGGATCGAGAAGCTGGCGGCGTGGGTGGCGACCGAGGCCTTCGGCCGTCCCGACATCGCCGCGCATGCGGCGAAGGCGGCGCGGCTGGCGAAGGCCGACCTGACGAGCGACATGGTCTTCGAGTTCCCCGAGCTCCAGGGCACGATGGGCGGCATCTACGCCCGCGAAGAGGGATTGCCCGAGCCGGTGTGGAAAGCGATCTACCACCAGTACCTGCCGATCGGCGTCGAGGTCGATGCGCCGCCGACGCGCGCGCAGCTCGGCGAGGCGGCGGCGACGTGGGCGGCGGTGTCGCTCGCCGACAAGCTCGACACGCTCGTCGGCCTGAGCAACGCCGGTGAGAAGTCGACCGGTTCGCGCGATCCCTTCGGGCTCCGGCGCCAGATGCACGGCATCGTCCGCATCCTCATGGACCTGCCCGAGCTTGCCGGCGTCGATCGCGAGCTCGGCCTGCGCGATCTGGTCGTGGCGGCGAACGAGCAGTTTGGCGGGGGTGAGGGAGCCTCCGTGAACGACGCCGTCGTCGCCTTCGGTCAGGAGCGCGTGCGCTACGCACTCGAGCAGCGCGGCTACCCGGACGAGGTCGTGCGCGGCGCGATCTCCGGCGGTAGTGACGTCGTGCCGTTGCGCGCCTTGCGCCTGGCGGCGGCGCTGCAACGGATGCGTGGCGCCGACGACTTCCAGGCGCTCGCGGTGCTCTTCAAGCGCGTCAAGAACATCGCGCGCGAACTCAAGGCGCACGCGCCGCTCGACCGCGCGGCGCTCACCGAGCCCGCCGAGCTGGCGCTCCTCGCCGAGCTCGACGCGCGCCGGCCACGGATCGAGCTGGCGGCGCAGGCGGCGGACTATCGCCAGGCCTTCACCGATCTCGCCGGGCTGCGGCCGGTCGTCGATCGGTTCTTCACGGAAGTGTTCGTCATGGCCGACGATGCGCGGGTGAAGACCGCGCGGCTGACGTTGCTGGCGGACTTGCGCAATCTGATTTTGAACCTCGCAGACATCTCGGAAATCGTTCCTCAAACGGAGTAGGACAGTCGACATGGCAAAGAAGCAGGTACGGAAGAAGTCGGGTAAGGCCGCGCCGAAATCGAGTCGCAAAGCGCGCGTCGAAGACCTCGCCGAAGCAGTCGGCCGCGAAGAAGACCGACTGCGAAGGCGGGGAAGGTACGTCTACCTCTTCGGCCGCAAGACGGACGGCAACGGATTCGATGAAGGCGCTGCTCGGCGGCAAGGGTGCGAACCTCGGCGAGATGTGCCGCATCGGCCTGCCCGTGCCGCCCGGCTTCACGGTCACGACCGAGGTCTGCACCTACTACTACGCCAACAAGCGCACCTATCCCGCGCAGCTCAGGGGCCAGATGGAGGCCGGCATCGCGGCCATCGAGCAGCAGACCGGCAAGAAGTTCGGCGACCTCAAGAACCCGCTGCTGGTCTCGGTCCGCTCCGGCGCCCGCGACTCGATGCCGGGCATGATGGACACGATCCTCAACCTCGGTCTCAACGACCAGACGGTCGAGGCGCTGGCGACCAAGACCGGCAACCCGCGCTTCGCGTGGGACTGCTACCGCCGCTTCGTCCAGATGTACGGCGACGTCGTCCTCGGCGTGCAGAAGCGCCCCGATGAGGACCACGAGCCGTTCGAGGTGGTCATCGAGCGGCTCAAGCACGAGCGCCATCACCAGGACATCGAAGACACGAAGCTCTCGGTCGAAGACCTGCAGGAGCTCGTGCGCCGCTTCAAGGCGCTGGTGAAGGAGCGCGTCGGCAAGAACTTCCCGGCGTCGCCGTGGGATCAGCTGACGGGCGCGATCGGCGCCGTGTTCGGCTCATGGATGAACGACCGCGCGATCGTCTACCGCCGGAAGTACAACATCCCGACCGAGTGGGGCACCGCCGTCAACGTGCAGGCGATGGTCTACGGCAACACCGGCGAGCGCTCGGGATCGGGCGTGGCCTTCACGCGCAACCCGGCGAACGGCGTCAAGGAGTTCTACGGCGAGTTCCTGATCAACGCTCAGGGCGAGGACGTCGTGGCCGGCGTTCGCACGCCGGAACCGGTGGCGGAGCTGAAGAAGCAGATGCCGAACGCCTACCACGAGCTCGAACGGATTCGTCAGACGCTCGAGAAGCACTTCAAGGACGTGCAGGACTTCGAGTTCACGATCGAAGACGACGAGGTCTACATGCTGCAGACGAGGAACGGCAAGCGGACCGCGATGGCGGCGCTGAAGTTCTCGATCGACATGTACAAGGAGAAGCTGATCGACTGGAAGACGGCGGTGATGCGCAACCCGGCCGACCAGCTCGAACAGTTGCTCGCCCCGGTGTTCGATGCCGCTGAAGTGGCCAAGGTGAAGGTGATTGCGACCGGCCTGCCGGCAGGGCCCGGCGCGGCGTCCGGCCAGATCTACTTCAACGCCGATCGCGCCGTGGTCGCGGCGGACAAGGGCGAGAAGGTGTTGCTCGTCCGCGTCGAGACGTCACCCGAGGACCTGCGCGGCATGATCGCGGCCGAAGGCATCCTCACCGCGCGCGGCGGCGTGTCGTCGCACGCGGCGCTCGTCGCCCGGCAGATGGGCAAGGTCTGCGTGTGCGGTGCCGCGGCGGTCGAAGTCGACTACCAGTCGCGGACGGTGACGGTGGATGGGAAGAAGTTCAAGGAAGGCGACTGGATGTCGATCGACGGGACGGTCGGCCAGGTCTATGCCGGCCAGGTCAAGACCGCGCCCTCGGAGATCGTCGCCGGACTGATCAACGGCGACACGGCGGCGCAGAAGACCGAGAAGTTCAAGAACTTCCAGCAGCTGATGAAGTGGTGCTCGGACGCGTCGCGGATGAGCGTCCGGACCAACGCCGATACGCCGGAGCAGACGGCCAATGCCGTCGCTTTCGGCGCCGTGGGCATCGGCCTCACCCGCACCGAGCACATGTTCTTCGAGGGCGACCGCATCGATGCGATGCGGGAGATGATCCTGGCCGAAACCGAGGAAGCCCGCAAGGCCGCGCTCGCCAAGCTGCTGCCGTATCAGCGCGAGGACTTTGCCGGCATCTTCCGGGCGCTGAAGGGTTACCCGGCGACGATTCGCTTCCTCGACCCGCCGCTCCACGAGTTCCTGCCGCACACCAAGGAGCAGCAGGAGGAGCTGGCGAAGAAGATCGGCGTGCCGGCGGCGCGCATCCATCAGCGCGTCGCGCAGTTGCACGAGTTCAACCCGATGCTCGGCTTCCGCGGCTGCCGTCTCGGCATCGGCTATCCCGAGATCTCGGCGATGCAGGCGCGGGCGGTGTTCGAAGCCGCCGCGGAGGTGCAGAAGGAAGGCATCAAGGTCCGGCCCGAGGTCATGATTCCGCTCGTCGGGTTCAAGAAGGAGCTGGACCTGCAGATCGAGGTCGTGCACCAGGCGGCCCGCGAGGTGCAGGCCGAAAAGAAGGTCAAGCTGAACTACATGGTCGGAACGATGATCGAGATTCCGCGCGGCGCGCTGACGGCGGACGAGATCGCGCAATCGGCGGAGTTCTTCAGCTTCGGGACCAACGACCTCACGCAGACCGGCCTCGGCATGTCGCGCGACGACTCGGGCTCGTTCCTGCCGCAGTACCAGGAGCTCGAGATCGTGACGAAGAACCCGTTCGCGACCATTGATGCGACCGGCGTCGGTCAGCTGGTTGAGATTGCGGTCAAGAAGGGCCGGGCCGCGCGTCCCAATCTGAAGCTCGGGATCTGCGGCGAGCATGGCGGCGATCCGGCATCGATCCGATTCTTCGAGAAGGTCGGCCTCGACTACGTCAGCTGCTCGCCGTACCGCGTTCCCGTCGCGCGCCTGGCGGCGGCGCAGGCCGCGCTGCAGAGCAAGGTCGATTGATCACGATCCACAAACACGAGCACGGGTCCACCCAGGTCGTCGACCGGGTGGACCCGGCCTGGCTGCAACCGGGCAGCGGCGTCTGGGTGTGGGCGGATCTGAGCGCGCCTACGCCGGAAGAAGCGCGGGTGCTCACCGACGTCTTCCACTTTCACGAGCTCGCGGTCGAAGACGCCCTTGCCGAGATCCACCATCCGAAAGTCGAATCCTACGGCGACTACCTTTACCTCATCCTCCACGGCATCGACTTCAAGGCCAGGGAACACGCGTTCCGCACGCAGGAAGTCGATTTCTTCCTGGGTGCGCAGTACCTGGTGACGTTCCACAACGGCACCTCGCGCTCGATTGGCCGCATCGGTGAGATCTGCATCCGTAACGAGCGCGTCCTCGGGGAAGGCCCCGCGGTGCTCCTCTATCGCATCGTCGACACCATGGTCGACAACTACCGGCCCGAAGTCGACAAGCTGGGGGACCGGCTCGACACGCTCGAGAAGGAAGTCTTCTCGCGTCCAAAGTCGACGCTCGTCAAGCGCATCCTCGATTTCAAGCGTGACGTGTCGTCGCTGCGGCGCGTGATCATGCCGGAGCGCGACGCGGTGGCGCGCCTCGCCCGCCGCGAGTTTGCCCAGATCTCCGAAGGCCTGTCGTATAAGTTCCGCGACGTGCACGATCACCTCGTGCGGCTGTCCGACGAGGCCGTCTACTTCCAGGACCGCATCTCGAGCCTGCTCGACGCGCACCTGTCGAATGTCTCCAACCAGCTGAACGGCGTGATGAAGGTGCTCACCATCATCTCGACCATCTTCATGCCGATGACCGTGCTGACGGGCATGTACGGGATGAACGTACCGCTCCCGCATCTGCCAGGTGGTCCCGATGCCGCGTTCTGGTGGATATTGGTGATCATGGGCGCGGTCACGGCGGTGATGCTGACGTTTTTCCGCCGCCGGAACTGGCTGTGACTCAGGCCGACGATACGGACTGACGACTGCTGACTGACGACTCCGACTGACGACCGTGACTGGCGATAGACGACTGCCGACTAACGACTGAATCATGCCCCGCATCCACCGCCTCCCCCTGCATCTCGCCAATCAAATCGCCGCCGGCGAGGTCGTGGAGCGTCCGGCGTCGGTCGTGAAGGAACTGGTCGAGAACGCGCTTGACGCCGGCGCCCGCCGAATCGCCATCGCCATCGAGCTCGGCGGCAAGAAGTCGCTGCGCGTCGAGGACGACGGCGAAGGTATGGACCCCGAGGACGCGCGCCTGGCGATCGAGCGGCATGCGACCAGTAAGATCGCCGGCGCCGAGGATTTGGCCGCGATCCGCACGCTCGGGTTTCGCGGCGAGGCGCTGCCGAGCATCGCGTCGGTCTCGCACTTCACCCTGCGCACGCGTGCGCGGGGCAGTGCGACCGGCACCGAGATCAGGGTCAGCGGCGGCACCGTGTCGTCCGAGCGCGAGGTCGGCGCCCCGGAGGGTACGGCGATCGAGGTCGCGGACATCTTCTACAACCTGCCGGCGCGCCGGAAGTTCCTCAAGTCCGATACCGCCGAGTCCTCACAGATTTCACGACTCGTCACGCAGATGGCGCTCGGGTATCCCGAGGTCGGCTTCTCGCTGACGAGCGGTGGTCGCCGATTGCTCGAGTGTCCGCCGGCCGCAGGGCTGCGCGAACGATTCTTCCAGTTGTTCGGCGAGCGCGCGGACCTCATCGAGGTCCGCAAGGAGGCCGCCGGACTGACCATCCACGGCTACGTCGCCGCGCTCCGCGACGAGGGGCCCGTGCGCGGCGCGCAGAACGTCTTCGTCAACCGCCGCATCGTCAAGGATCGGACCATCGCGCACGCGATCACCGAGGCCTACAGCGTGGCGACGATCAAGGAGCGCAGCCCGGAGGTGCACCTCTTCGTCCAGATTCCTCCCGACCGCGTGGACGTCAACGTCCACCCCACGAAAGCAGAAGTCCGCTTCCTGGAGCAGTCGCTCGTGCACGAGGTGCTGCGGCGGGCGCTCGGCGACGCGCTCGGACAAGGGCCGGCGCCGGAGCTCCAGTTCACGCCGTTTGCGGCCCGGCCGGGGGAGCCGCGTCCCATGAGCATTCCTGGTGTGCTCGCGGGCGCCACGGTCGGCAACCGGTGGGACTCAGCGTCGTCGAGCCAGTATGCAGGGTCGTATCCGTCCGCGGCCGGCGCGGCTTGGAGCGAGCGCTCGACGTCAGCGGAAGTGCAGGCGGCCCCGCAGGGGGCTGCGGACATCCGCCCGATGATTCCGCTCGGACAGTTCCGCGACACCTTTATCATCGCCATCGATGACGAAGGGGTGGCGATCATCGACCAGCACGTGGCGCATGAGCGCGTGTTGTTCGAACGAGTGATGGAGACGCTCACCGCCGGACGCCTCGAGAGCCAGCGGCTGCTGACGCCCATCCTCATCGAGATGTCCCAGGCCGAGCGGCAGGCGCTCGCCCAGCACACCGCCACGCTCGAACGCTTCGGTCTCGAGATCGAGGAGTTTGGCGGCGACAGCCTGCGGCTATCGGCGGTGCCCGCGATTCTGGAACCGGCCGAGTGCGAGGCTGCCGTGCGCGCGCTCGCCGGCGACCTCGAGGGGCTCGACGCCGGCTCCGGCGTGCAGGAGGCGCTGCGCCGCATCGCCGCGACGATGGCCTGTCATGCGGCGGTGAAAGCGAACTACCCGCTGACGATGGAGAAGATGCGCTTCATCCTCGAAGAGCTCCGGCGCACCGCCTACTCGTCGGTCTGCCCACACGGCCGGCCGGTGGTGCTGCGCATGTCGCGCCGCGAGATTGAGAAGAATTTTCAGCGGATTTAGGCTCTTGGCTTTGGGCTCCAGGCTTTAGGAAGAGCCTTCAGATCCTAGTCCCGCGGCTAGGCGCTGTGAGCTCTCCCTAGAGCCCAGAGCCTAAAGCCAAGAGCCCGCCTTACCTCCAACACCAGTTTTGCGATAACGTCTCGGCATGAACCGACGAGACTTCTTGGCGGCAGCGGGAACGGTCGGCGTCGCGCCGCTCGTTGGCGGCGGCGTGGCTGCCGGTCAGACGGCTGGTGCGACCCAAGCCGATCGAGCGTATTGGGTCAGCGTGATGACGCGGCTTGCCGACCCGGTGCTGAAGAATCTGGCCAACGGCACGCTGAAGGCGCGCATGCCGGTGGAGCAGGCGGCGGGAAGCGATCGGCGCGGGGTCAGCCATCTCGAGGCGCTCGGGCGCCTACTGGCTGGGATGGCGCCGTGGATCGAGCTCGCGCCAGATGACACGCCGGAGGGCCGTCTTCGCACCGAGTACGCCGACCTTGCCAGACGGGCCATCGCGCGCGCCGTCGATCCGGCTTCGCCGGACTTCCTGAACTTCACGCGCGAACGTCAACCGCTCGTCGATGCCGCGTTCCTGGCGCAGGGTGTCCTGCGCGCGCCTCGCGTCCTCAGAGAGGCGCTGGGCGGCACGACGACCAAGCATCTCATCGCGGCGCTGGAGTCGACGCGCGTGATCACGCCGGTGTTCAGTAACTGGTTGCTGTTCTCGGCCACGGTCGAGGCCGCGCTCGCGCGCCTCGGCGCGAACTGGGATCGGATGCGTGTCGATTACGCCATCCGCCAGCACGAGCAGTGGTACAAGGGCGACGGCGTGTATGGCGACGGTCCAGCGTTCCACTGGGACTACTACAACAGCTTCGTCATCCAGCCAATGCTGCTCGACGTGCTCGACGTGTGCCGCGACGAGATGCCGGCCTGGAAGGAGATCGCGACCCGTGTCGAGCCGCGCGCGCGCCGTCACGCCGCGATCCTCGAGCGCCTGATCGCTCCCGACGGCACGTTTCCGGCGGTCGGGCGGTCGATCGCCTATCGCTTCGGCGCCTTTCAGTTGCTCGCGCAGATGGCGCTGCGCAAGGCCCTGCCCGACAGAGGTGTCGCCGGCGCAGGTCCGCGGCGCGCTCACGGCGATCATCCGGCGCTCGATCGAGGCGCCCGGGCACGTTCGACGCTGACGGCTGGCTGCGGATCGGTTTCTGCGGCCACCAGCCGGGCGTCGGCGAGACTTACATCTCGACCGGCAGTCTGTATCTGTGCGCCATGGGGCTGCTGCCGCTCGGACTTGCTGCCGGCGCGATCCGTTCTGGGCCGCGCCGCGCCGAGCCGTGGACGTCGGTGCGCGCCTGGTCGGGCCAGCCGTTCCCGATCGACCACGCGCTCGCGACTGATCCCGGGGCGTCACTCGGTCGCGCCGATGGTGGAGTCCGACCATGATGTCCGACGAGCTCGTCTTGCCGCAGGTCGGCACTGCGGATGAAGCCGGCCGGCTTCTTCTTCGAGCCGGGCTGGAGAATCCAGGCGTGCTCGACCATCTGCAGATAGCTCGGCCGCCGCGCGTCGCTGTAGGCCGAGCAGTAGGTGACCTTGAACGTCACGCGCGTCGACCGCATCGAGAGCGCGTGGCACTGCACGATCTCCTCGTCGAGCGTGCGGCCGCGGACGATCGTCGAGAGCCGGCAGGTGGCGCAAAGATTACTGTCGCCGTTCGAGGCGGTTCCGTCGTGGACTTTGAGATGCATCAGTCGCTCCTGCGCCACCTGGTTGCAGGCTGGTTGCCAGGCAGCTACTCGTCAGCGAGACGCGCCGTTTTGTTGGTGTTTCTGAGGAGTGCGCGGAGAAACGCGCTCGTGACCGCGCATTTTCTGCGACACCCAGGCGATGGTGTGCGGATGCACTATCTGCGTCATCGCGGCATCCCGCGACGTCCGCTTGGGTCGCGGGTCGACGGTCACGGTTCACGGTTCACGGTCTGACCCCGGTCTGACCCCGGTCTGACCCGGTCTGACCCTGACCGCTGACCCCTGACCCTGAACCCTGAACCGTCGTCTAGCTGGTGGCTGGAATTGTCACCGTTCTCCGCTCGAGGCGGGTGCTGCCGTCGCGGAGCTGCAGCCAGATCGTCACCAGGTACTCGCCGGGTTGGCGGTACTGGTGGGTCAGGCGCCACTCGCCGACGACCGGGGTCCACAAGGTTCCGGACTGGTCGCCGAAGTCGACCCGCATTCGGCCGAATCCGGTCCAGCCGCCCTCGCTCTCGATGCCAGCGTCAGTTCCATGCGCAGGCGATCCGTTACGAGGTTCGACTGGATTCCGCGCGCCGGGTTGGGTTCGAGGTCGGTCCAGTCAAACGACCGATCGCTCGACGTCACACACACGCGGCAGCGCTCGAGCGCCAGGAGATGGGCGCGCGGCCACCCGTCGCGCCGTGGCTCGGCCGAGGAGGTACTCGTCGCGGAACCAGTCGCCGTTGAACGCCGTTGCGGCCGTAGCGATGGCGACGCTCATCAACGCGCCCGCCGCGACGACGATCGACGGCGGGAGCCCACGCCGAGGCAGGCCGCGAGGTGGCCGCGCGGAGCGGACCGCACGCCACGACCGCGGCTGCGACGACAAGGCCGGCGAACGCGAGGAAGAGCGCGAAGTTCCCAGGCGATTCCCAACCGGAGTCGCGGATGACGGGGAAGGCCAGGTTCGGCCGCCACCCGCTCGCGCCGGCTCGCATGGAGCGCCCCCATGGCCTTCTCGTGGTGTCCAGTTGTAGGTCAGGCCGGCGTCGAGCGAGAGTGACGATCGCGGCAACGGCCAGCGCGCGAACGGTCCAGGACGACCAGAATCGGCGGACGAGCACCGCGACCGGCCAGACGAGCAGAGGGACGACGGCGACGACGAGGCGGCCGGGCGTGCCGCCGGCGGCGTTCAGCGTGTGCGCCGAAGCGGGGATGGCCAGCGCCAGGCTAACGGCGGCGACAAAGAGCGCGCGCGTCCAGGACTGCGCGCGCGAGGAGGACGAGCCCGGGCACGACCGCCAGCAGGATCGGCGCGTGCGGCGCGAGGCCCCACGTGCGATCGAAGCGCATAGCCGATGAGATTCAGCGGGACACGGCCAGGGGTCGAAACCCTTCGTCGGGTCTGGCCGCGTCCCAGAGCGCGGTCGGCAGGAAACTTCCGGTGACGTGATAGTTGAAGCCGAACACCGTGCAAGTAGACGAGTCCCGCGGCGGCGCCGAACGCCATTCGTCCGCGGCCGTTCGAGCGCACGAGGCCGCAAACCGCGAGGAGCGCCGACACCAGGAGGAAGCGTGGGTGCAGCCACGCCAGGGCCGCGGCGCCGGTGCCGGCGGCGTGGCGAGCAGGATGGTGAGCTTCGCTCGGCGTGAAGAGCACGTAGATGCTGACGAGCAGGATCAGCAGCAGTCCGGGCAGCTCCGGATAGAACTGAAAGGCGAACGCCGCCGTCGGCAGGGTCAGCATGGCGAGGCCGCCCAGGCGCCGCCAGCGTGTCGGACGCCAGCGCGTGACGCAGCAGGCGGACGAGCGCCACGCGCTCAGCCGCCGAACATCAGCAGCAGCATGACGTTCGTCATCACGAGCGACGGCGCGAACTCGCCCTGATAGCCCGGCGGCACGAGGCGAGAACCAGCGATCGAGCAAGTAGCCGGGGAAGAGGGCGAACGAGACGCCCGGCTGGTAGATTTGGTAGACGCCGCCCCGCCAGCCACGCACGAACCCTTCTTCGCCGCTGGCACGGTTCCAGCGGAAGCCGCGCGGGTTCGCCGCAAATGCCGAGAGATCGGACCGGCCGAGAGGAGATCCTCGGCCGATGCTGCGGAGCAGCAGGCCGGGAAGCCTGTGGAGCGCCGGCCCGTCGTGTCGCGGGCAGTTCCGCGATCGGCTTCTTGGCCGAGATGTCGAAGCCGCCCCCTTGGTACCAGAGCTCGCAATACCGGATGTACTTCGGCTCATCGCCGTGCAACTCGTGCGTGAAGCGCAGACGCGGCGTTGAGCGATCGCACAGGCGATCGCCGCGGTGAAGATCGCCGCGTCAGTCAGCCGACGCCGCGACGACAGCGGCCAGCGGCCGATGGCCGCGAGTCGGCGACCGGCTGGCGAGCCGACCAGGGATCGATGTTGGCCAGCAACGAGGACCATCGAGCCGGCGAGCCACCACCAGCGGAGGTCGTAAAAGAAATAGCCGAGCGGCAGTGCGATCTCGCCGGAGCCCGGCACGGCCGGCGCCAGGCCGAGGAGCACGAGACCGGGGAGCATCAGAGGGGCGAGCCACCGGCCGGCCCGCGCCAGCGCCGCATGCTCAGGCGACGACCGCCGCGCGAGTCGCGTCACGGCGACGTACAGGGCAACGAGCACGATGACGACTGCCGCAGCCGACAGGGCGAGCGTCTCGCCTCCCGGCCAGGCGTAGAGGTAGCCGATTCGGCTCTCGTCGCGAAGGGGGACGAACACCCCGAACACCGCCGCGCAGAAGCAGGTGCACGATACCGCTGCGGCGGCCAGAGGGCGCATGGATGTCGGCATTCTACGACGGTCGGCTGAATACCCTGGCAGGTTCTCCGGTAACTCTGCTGCCTCTGTGGTGAAAAATCTCCGCTACCTCCGTGGCCTCCACTCTGACAGACCGATACCGAGTTGACAGGCGCCCGCCGCTTACCTAGAGTGAGCAGACTCACCTACATGAGCTTCCTGCCCCTGAACGCGTTCTCCGTCTTTCTGGCGATTGCGGCGGTCGGTTTTCTGTTTCTCATGATCTCGCTGTTCTTCGGCGAGATCTTCGAGCATTTCGACGGCAGCCTCGACCACGACCTCGATCACGGGGGGCCGGGCTTCTTCAGCACGCGCAGTGCTCAGCGTCTTCATCACCGCGTTCGGCGGCTTTGGCGCCATCGCGACCGACTACGGATTGGGGCCGCTCGCGGCGTCGGGCATCGGCGCCCTCAGCGGCGTGATCCTGGCGACGCCGATTTATTTCTTTGCCCGTTTTCTCTTTGGTCAGCAGGCGACCTCCGAGAGCCGGACGCAGGATCTCGTCGGGCAGGTCGGCCGCGTCGTTATCACGATCCCCGCCGGTGGCGTTGGTCAGGTGCGGTGCAAGATCGGCGAGGAGCTGGTCGACAAGATCGCCCGGGGGCGTGAGCCCGAGGCGATTGCGGAGAACACCTCCGTCGTCGTCGAGGAAGTGGTCGGAGAAACCGTCGTCGTCAGGCGGCGCTGAACGCGAGGCAGGCTCATGTCATTCCCTACCACCGGTCTCTGGCTTCCCGTCCTCGTCGCCGGGACGTTGCTGGCGTTCTTCGCGGCGCTGTGGCTCATCAGCCGCAATTACCTCAAGGTGTCGCCGAACGCGGTCGCCGTGCTGAGCGGCCGCAAGCGCAAATTGCCGGACGGCCGCGTCGTCGGTTATCGCATGGTCAAGGGCGGCGCCGCCCTGAGGATTCCGCTCCTCGAGAAAGTCGAGTACCTGCACCTCAACGTGATGACGATCCCGCTCGAGATCAAGCGGGCGTACACGCTCAAGGGAGTGCCGGTGTCGGTCAAGGCTGTCGCCAACGTCAAGATCCGGGGTGACGAGACGTCGCTCCAGGCGGCGGCCGAGCGCTTTCTTGGCATGACGCACGTCGAGGTGCAGAAGGTCATCTTCCAGACGCTCGAAGGGCACCTCCGCTCGATCCTCGGGACACTGACGGTTGAGGAAGTGAACAGCGACCGGCAGAGCTTTGCGCAGAAGCTGACGAGCGAGGCCGCGGCCGATCTCGAGAAGATGGGGCTCGGCGTCGACGTGCTCACGATCCAGGAGATCAGCGACGAGGAAGAATATCTCAACGCGCTCGGCAAGCGCCGCACCGCCGAAGTGAAGCGCGATGCGACGATTGGCGAAGCCGAGGCGATGCGGGACTCGAAGATCAAGTCCGCGCAGGCGATGCAGGAAGGGGAGAAGGCGAAGTTCCAGGCCGACGCCGAGATCGCCCAGGCGCAGCGCGACTTCGCCATCCGGCAGGCGCAGTATCAGGCGGAGGTCCAGACCGAGAAGGCGCGTGCCGAGCAGGCCGGACCGCTCTCGGAAGCGACGGCCCGTCAGGCGGTCGTGGCCGAGGAGGTCCGGGTCGAGCGCACGAGGACGCAGGAGTTGATCGCGGTCCAGGAGCAGGAAGTCCTGCGCCGGCAGAAGGAGCTCGAGGCGACGGTCATCAAGCCGGCCGAGGCCGATCGCCTGGCGGCAGTCGTGCGTGCCGAGGCGTCGAAGCAGGCAGCGATCCTCGAAGCCGAAGGCCGCCGATCGGCGCTCATCGCGCTGGCGGAAGCGGAGCAGGAGAAGCTGCGCAAGGAAGGCGCAGGGCGTGCCGCGGCGGTCGAAGCGGAAGGGCGGGCGGAAGCCGCCAAGATCGAAGCGATCGGCCTGGCGCAAGCCAAGGCGATCGAGGCCCAGGGCGTCGCCGAAGCCGCGGCGATTTTGCGCAAGGCGGAAGCGTGGAAGCAGTTCAACGAGTCGGCACGCCTCCAGACGGTACTCGAGAAGATGCCCGCCATCCTCGAGGCCTCGAGCGGCATCTTCGGCGCGGTGGCGGCGCCGCTCGGCAACATCGACAAGCTGGTCGTGATCGATCAAGGGAATGGCACTGCCGACGGCGGCAGCGGTGCGCTCGGCCGGATCGCCAAGACGAGTCCGGCGGTGGTCTTCAGCCTGCTGCAACAACTCGAGGCGCTGGGGCTGAATGTGCCCTCCGTCCTGCAGCAGCTCGGTCTGTCGGCGGCAGCGGCGGCCGATGCGCCGCGTGCTGCCGAACCGATCACGCCACTGCCCCCACCGGCGAAAAAATAGAAATTCCGCGTGATTGAGCGCACCCGCCGGCAGCCAGCGGTCGATTCGTGCATCGTGGCTCAGCCATAAACTACTGAACTGGTAAGATTTACGCTTGACAGTATTGTTATACGGGTTTTACAGTGTAAATATCCCAGCAGTCACGGGTTCCTGTTTTTCCAAGCGAAAAGGCAACCTCGTCCGTCAAAGGGCGGGGTCCGCAAAGCTGTAAGCTCCGCCGGGGCGGGGCGGTTTAGCTGCCGAACTTGGAGTGTTCATGTCCAGTCGTCGTGCCGTGCCAGCCATCATCGCCTCAGCGTTCGCGCTGCTGTTCTTCGGATTGGGCAACTACCTCGGCGCCCGGCAGACCGCCGATAGCGACGCGCTAGCCGCCATGCGGTCGGAAATAGCCCAGCTCAAACGCCGCGCACTGGAGCCCGCCGGCACCACCGGTCGATCGGCCGACCCGGTGAGCATGGCGGCAACCGATACGGCGCGCGCCTCGATCGTGGCCGACGTCAAGCGACAGCTCCAGGACGAGATGGGGCTGTTGCCGCTCAACCTGCTGCGCGATCGCAGCACGAGCTTCGTCGAGCTGTACGCGTACGACGACCACGGGTCGAGCAGCTACGGCACGGCCGGCTACCTGGGCGAGGGGTACTTCGTCACCGTCAAACACGGCGTCGTCGCGCTCAACCAGGAGGGTGCGGCCGATCCGCGAACCATCACCTCGGTCAAGCTGGCGTACAAGGGACAGCTGCTCAACGCTCGAGTCGTCGATGCCGGCGACGCCCGCGTCGAAGTCGATCCGGGCGACTGGGCGATCGTGAAGGTCAAGGAGCCGATTGACATGCCGCCGCTCAATCTCAACCTGAGCTACGGCTTCGAGTTCGCCGAGCCAATCTTCCGGCTAGGTAACGATTACTCGAAGGGGATCATCCTCTCGACCGGTTATGTCGGGCAGCGGACGGCCAACAAGCTGGTGACGTGCCTGACCGACGGCCATCCTGGCGTGTCTGGCGGCGGAGTCCTCAACCGCGACGGCGAGCTCGTCGGCATCCCGATCGGCCGGATGCAGGGGGACTACCGCTTCTCGTTCATTCTTCCGCTTCGGCCGGAGATGTTTCGGAAGGTCCGCCACCTGAATTGACGCGCGCGGCGCTCCCCTCGCGTCCCCTGGTCGTCGGCCGATAGAACCGGCGGCCCTTGTGCGCGGGCGGCAGGCACTCCATGCCGGCGGCGATCCCCTCCGGCTCGTCATGGGCGTAACGATAGCCCTTGCCGTAGTCCAGCTGCTTCATCAGTCCGGTCGGGGCGTTGCGTAGGTGCAGCGGAACCGGCTCGGCCACTTCCTTCGCGGCGGCTTCCGCCGCCTCGAGATACGCGACGTACACGGCATTGCTCTTGGGCGCCATCGCGAGATAGATGGCCGCCTGCGCGAGCGCGGTGTTGCCTTCGGGCAGGCCGACGAAGTGCACGGCGTCTTTCGCCGCGACGGCGATGCCGAGGGCCTGCGGATCGGCGTTGCCGATGTCTTCCGAGGCGAAGCGCACGAGCCGTCGCGCCACGTACAGCGGATCCTCGCCGGCCTCGAGCATCCGAGCCAGCCAGTACACCGACGCGTCGGGATCGCTGTTGCGCATCGACTTGTGCAGCGCCGAGATCAGGTTGTAGTGCTCCTCGCCGGTTTTGTCGTAGAGGAGCGCGCGATTTTGCGCCAGGTCGGCGATGAGCGGGGCGGTAATCCTGGCGCTCGGGGCGGCCGCCATATCGATTGAAGCCGCTGCCATGTCGAGAAGGTTGAGCGCGATGCGGGCGTCGCCGTTGGCGTACTTGGCGATGGCCGTGAGCGCCTCGTCCTCGATGGCGTCCGGCGGCGCGCCGAGGCCCGCGCTCCGGATCGGTGACGGCGCGCGCGAGGATGCGGCGGACGGCCTCGATCGTCAAGGGCTTGAGGACGTAGACCTTGGATCGCGAGAGGAGCGCGGCGTTCACCTCGAACGACGGATTCTCGGTCGTGGCGCCGATGAGCACGATGTCGCCGGCTTCGACGCGCGGCAGGAAGGCGTCCTGCTGGGACTTGTTGAAGCGATGAATTTCGTCGATGAAGAGGATGGTGCGCCGGCCGCGCCGGCGGCGGTCGTCCTCGGCTTCGGCCATCACCGTGCGAATCTCCTTGATGCCCGAGAGCACGGCGCTGAAGGCCACGAACCGCGCCCGGGTCACGCGGGCGATGACGCGCGCGAGCGTCGTCTTGCCGGTTCCGGGCGGGCCCCACAGGATGATCGATTGCAGGCGATCGCCCTCGATCGCGCGGCGCAGGGGCCGGCCCGCGCCGAGCAGATCCTCCTGGCCGATGAACTCGTCGAGCGTCTGCGGGCGCATCCGCTCGGCGAGAGGCGTCGAGGCCAGTGCCTCCGCAGCGTCGGGCGCGTCGCGCGGTTCATCGAACAGGGACATGTCCATCTCGTTGCTTCGCCGCCTCATACAGAATCAGCGCGGCGGTGATGGCGACGTTGAAGGACTCGACCGGCGGACGCATCGGGATTGACACCCGAACATCGGCCGCCGCCACGAGCATCGTCCGGCAGCCCCGCGCCTTCGCCGCCGAGCAGAATCGCGACCGGCCCGCGCAACCGGGCCTCCGGCAGCGGCGTGCCCTGGCGCGGCACGGTCGCGACGATCGCGACGTGGTGGCGCGTCAGACAGCTCGATCGCCGCCGCCGCCGGTTGCCGCACGGCGACGGGCAGCCGGAACGTGCTTCCCATCGCTCCGCGCAGGGCCTTCCAGCCGAACGGATCCGCCGTCCCCTCGAGCGCGATCACGCCGGTGGCGCCGCAGCCGTCGGCAGCGCGGACGATGGCGCCCACATTGCCCGCGTCCTGAATACCGTTGAGCACCACGACGAGCGGTGGGGCACTCGCGACGACGTCGTCGAGCGACGCCGGCTGAGCGGTCGCCAGCGCGACGATACCCGAGGGCTGGCGGACCGGGCTCATGGCCGCCATGACCGTCGCGGGCACGCGGACGACTTCTGCGCCCGCGCGGGCCAGGCGATCGACGAGACCATCGGCATGGAGATCGACGATGCTCTCGGCCATCGCGACGGTCTCGAGCGTGATGGCCGAGGCCAACGCTTCCTGAACGAGGTGCTCGCCGTCGAGCAGGATCACGCCGCGCGATCCGCGTCCGCGCGCGGCGTCGCGAAAGCGCGTGACGAGGGGATTGGAGCGGCTGGAGATGCGGCGCATCGGGCTAATGTCCGAGCCCATTATAGAGGTCTCGCCGACGTGGCCGTGCTACCATCTCAGGCGAGATGAAGGCGCAACTCCTCAAGAAGTTCCAGGACGAGATCCAGCGACTGGACCGCGAGCTCAAGGCCGAACTCCCGAAGGAAATTCAGCGCGCGCGCGAGCTCGGAGACCTGCGCGAGAACGCCGAGTACCACGCCGCGAAGGAACGCCAGCGTCTCGTCGAGGCACGGATCAGCCTGCTCCAGAAGCGCGTCAGCGATATTTCGTTGATGAACCTCGACCGCATTCCGCACGACAAGGTCGGGTTCGGTTCGACCGTGCATCTCAAGGATCGCGAACGGACACACGATTACCTACTCGCTCGTGATGCCCGAGGACGCCGACGTCGAGCTCGGCCTCATCTCGACCGCGTCGCCCATCGGCCGGGCACTGCTCTCGAAAGAGGAGGGCGACGAGGTGACGGTCACGACCCCGAGCGGCAGCAAGCGTTTCGAAGTCGTCAAGCTCCAGACTATCCATGAGGAAAGCTCCAAGTCTGAAGGGTAAAGTTTGATCCCCTCCGATCCTCCTGATCGTCAGTACTCCACGCGGCTCAGGACCGCTCTGGTGCTGGCCGGGTCCGGAACCGCCGGCGCCTATCAGGCCGGCGTGCTGCGCGCGCTGCACGAAGCAGGCATCAAGATCGATCTCGTCGCCGGGCGCGGCGCGGGCGTCATCGGCGCGATGTTCTCGGCGATGGACGGCGGGGCGCGGCTCTGGGACGACAACGGCGTGTGGCGCCGGCCGGCGGCGTTGAAGTTCTACCGGTGGCGGCGTCCGCTGCGCGATTGCCGGCTGGGCATTGGCGGGTGCGGGCGTGTTCCTGGCCTTGCCGATCGTGCTGCTGCTCGCTGGCGATGGCGATTGCCCTCGCGGGCATGCTCCTGACTTTCATCGGCCTCGACTCGGCCGGCACCGCGGCCAACGCCGCCTATAGCCGTTGGATCGAAACGCTCTTCGCCCCGCGGCGCAGTGCCAACCTACGTTCCGCGGCTGGCGGTGCTGGCGGCGCTCGTCGCGGCGGCCTGGCGGCGGCTGCCGGCATCGTCTGGTCTCGACCTTTTCGAACCGCGCCAAGCGCCGCTCGGGGCACGGGCTCGCCGGGCGGCTCATCGGCGGTCCGCTGTCGGCGGCGACGCTGCTTCGACGCGTGCTGCGCGGAGCTCTGGAACCTGATTCGCGGCGCCGCGCCGCTGGCTCTGCCGCCGGCGGCCGAGCTCGGCCGCCGCTACGTCGAGCTCGTCGCGGAGAATCTCGGTCAGCCGGGATTCCGCGAGCTGCTGGTCGCTGTCCACGACATGGATACCCGGCGCGATCTCGTCTTCGCGCTGCTGGCGCAGAATCACCGGTCACGATTCTTCACCCGGCCGGGAGGCGAGTCGGCGGCCCGCACGGCCGAGGCGTTCGACTTGACGGGTGTCGGCGCGCGACCACGCCATCGATGCGCTGGCGGCCGCGATGGCGATTCCGCTCGCCACCGAGCCGCACCTCGTGACGTTCGCCCCCGAGGGGCCGTGGCGCGGTGAGACGCACCGCGTCTGCGATCGGCCCGGTGGACTGGCGCGGTTGCTCGAAGAGGTCGCCGCCGCCGGCGCCGAGCAGGTCATCCTCGTCACGGCGCTTCCGCCACAGGGCCGGCCGCACGAGCTCAGCGCCGAGCGCGGAGATCTCCGCGGCCATGCCGCCGAGTCGCTGGCCGCGTTCGAGACCGCGGGCGTTCGCGACGCGCTCGAGCACTGGAACGGCAGATTCGCGGGGCTCTTCGTCGTGCGGCCGGCCCACAATCCCCTCGGACCCCTCGATTTCGACGGCGTCTACGACGAACGCTCGGACCGCATTCACACCCTCGCCGAGCTCGTCGATCGCGGCTACGAGGACGCCTACCGCCAGTTCATCGAGCCCGTGGTGGCGGCGAGCGGCGACCTCCTCGAAGCAGTCCAACGCTGAATTGGCCTAACGTCGGCCGCGTCCGGCACGGTACAAGTCGATCTCACTGATCATGAAACCAGCGACACGACTCATTCACGTCGCCGAAGGCATCCGCGAGGATGCCGCGCCGCTGACGACGCCCATCTACGAAACGACGACGTTCGTGTTCGAGAACGCGCAGGAGGTGCGCGACTACAACGAAGGGCGCTCGACGAAGTTTCTCTACTCCCGCTACGCGAACCCGACCGTGCTGGCGGTGGAAGCCAGAGATCGCCGCGCTCGAGGGCGCCGCGAGCGCGCTCGTCTTCTCGAGCGGACAGGCGGCGACGACGACCGCGCTCCTGGCGCTCCTCGCCGCCGGCGACGAAGTCGTGTGCAGCGGCGCGATTTACGGCGGCACCCTGCACCTCATCTCCGACCTGCTGCCGAAGTTCGGCATCCGCCCGCGCTTCGTGTCGATCGACGAGCTCCGTCAGCCGGACGTCGATCCTGTCGCCGGCGACGAAGATGGTCTGGTTCGAGTCGCCGATCAACCCGACGCTGCGCTGCGTGGACATCGCCGCGGTGGCGGCGGCGTGCCGCGCGCGCGGCGTCACCTCGGTCGTCGACAACACCTTCGCCAGCCCGATCAATCAGCAGCCCCTCGCGCTCGGCGTCGACGTCGTGATGCACAGCGCCACCAAGTACCTCAACGGGCACAGCGACGTGACGGCGGGCGTGCTCGCGGGATCGAGTCGAGATGATGGAGAAAGTGCTCAAGGCGCGCAAGCTGGTCGGCGCTGTCCTCGATCCGTACGCGGCCTACGCGCTCGGCCGCGGACTCAAGACGGTGGCGGTGCGGGTCGAGCGGCAGAACGCGAGCGCGCTCACCGTGGCGAGAGAGCTCGAACGGCGCGGACGGGTCGAACGCGTCTACTATCCCGGCCTCGAGTCGCACCCCGATCACGCCATCGCCAAGCGCCAGATGAGCGGGTTCGGGGGCATGGTCTGCCTCGACGTCGGCGGCGGCTACGACTCGCGCGGCGCGGTTCTTCGATCGCCTGCAGATCGTCAAGCGCGCCGCCAGCCTGGGCGGCGTGGAGAGCCTCTGCAGTCTCCCCGTGCTCGACGTCCCAGTGGGGACACTCCGACGAGGAGCTCGCGCGCGCGGGCGTGACCGCCAGCATGGCGCGAGTGTCCATCGGCCTCGAGGATCCCGAAGACCTGCTCGCCGACCTCGAGCAGGCGCTCGGCGTAGTCGCGGCAGCCCTGCGGCTCGCGGTCAATTCGTCCGCACGGAGCCTCTCACCGCGGAGGCCGCCGAGCCGCAGAGCCGAACGTTGTGTCTCTGCGCACTCGGCGTTCTCGGCGGTGAGCGGCTTTGTGCGCCGACCTCGAACTTCCCCCCGACCACGCTCGTATTTGACACCTGATTGCAGTTGTCGATAACCTAGGCGTCATTGTCGACGACTTAGGCATCGTCAGCGAAAGGTGCGCGTGAGCAGACCCTCCGATCTCATTCAAGGCACGCTCGATCTGTTGATCCTCAAGACCGTGGCGCTCGAACCCAAGCACGGCTGGGCGATCGCGAAACGGATTCAGCAGATGAGCGGCGACGTCCTCCAGATCACCCAGGGTTCGCTCTATCCCGCGCTCCATCGCCTCGAGCAGCAAGGATGGCTCAAGGCGCAGGCCGGCCTGACCGACACCGGCCGCGAGGCGAAGTTCTACGCTCTCACCGCGGCCGGCCGAAAGCAGTTGGCGCGCGAGCTCGAGAGCTGGGACCGGCTGTCCACCGCCATCGGCCTCGTCGTGCGCGAAGTCAGAGTAGAAACGCGGAGACATAACCCATGTCGCGATTGATTGACCGCCTAAGCCATCGCCTCGCGTCGCTCTTTCACGGGAACCGGGTGGAGGCGTCGTTAAGAGTGAGATCGAGCTGCACCTCCAGGAGCAGGTGGACGAGAACATCGCGTCGGGCATGAGCCCGGCCGACGCGCGCCGAGCGGCGCTCCGCATGTTCGGTCCGGTGGGCGTCATCGAAGAGCAGTGCCGGGATACCCGCCGGGTCGCGTTCGTCGAGCACGTGGCGCAGGACCTTCGCTACACGCTGCGATCGCTTCTGCGCCAGCCGATGCTCCTCGCCGCAGCCGTGGTGTCGATTGCGGTCGCCGTCGGTGCGAATACGACGATCTTCAGCCTCGCCAACGAGCTGCATGTTCGCGATGCCGTCCGCTCAGCGCCCCGACCGAGCTCGTGCACATCCAGATGGGCGGCGGCAGCCACGTCTCGTATCGGCAGTGGCGGCAACTCGAGGAGAGCAATGCGCTCGGCGGCGTTGACCGGCTTCAACGTCGAGGTCAGCGTCAACTGGCAGGGGCCGGAGCAGAGCGTCAGCCTGAACCCGATGGTCGTGGCCGCCAATTTCTTTGACGTCATCGGTCCGCCGATGAGTCTCGGGCGCGGATTCACGGCGGCGGAGGCGCAGGCCGAACGCGATCCCGCGGTCGCCGTCGTCAGCTACGGATTCTGGCAGCGCCGCCTGGGCGGCGATCCCAATGTGCTTGGCAGGACGCTCGTGTTCAGCGGCAAGCCCTTCGCGGTTCTCGGGGTTCTCGCCGACGGTGCAAAGTCGATGGCCGGGTTCGGGCTGGCGCCCGAGGTCTATCTGCCGATCGGTCGGGCGGTGATGCCTGATTTCGACACGGCCGGCAACTCGGCGGGCCTGCAGTTGGTCGGCCGCCTCGGGCCTGGGCAGAGCGTTGCCGCGGGCAGGGCGGCGATGGCCGCTGCCGGCAAGCACCTCCAGTCGACCGGGCCAGGCAAGAGAGCGTTCGGCGACATCTGGCTGTTCGCCCCCGTCGGCTCGACCGAACAGTTCGGCAATCTCGCCACGGTCGGCGCTTTCTTTGCTGTCCTGCTCATCGTCGTCGGCCTCATCCTCGCCATTGCCTGCGCCAACGTTGCCGGGTTGTTGCTCGCGCGTGCGACGGCGCGCAGTCGTGAGATGGCCGTGCGCGTCGCGCTGGGCGCAAGCCGGCGCCGGCTGGTGCAACAGCTTCTGACAGAAGGCTTCTGGATCTCATTGCTGGGCACCGCCGGGGGACTCCTCCTGATGGTTCTGCTCATCAGCCTCATCTCGCAGGTGCCGCTTCCGCTGCCGCTGCCACTCGAGATTCACCCCCGCTTCGACGTCAGGCTCGTTTCCTACTCGTTCGCCCTGGTCCTGGTCGCGACGTTCCTCGGAGCCCTCGCGCCGGCGCTGCAGGCGACGAGGCGCTCGCAAGTGCCGGCGCTCAAGCAGCAGGAGGCGCACGTGGCCGGTCGTCGCTGGACGATGCGCAATCTGCTGGTGGTCGGACAGGTCGCTGCTGCGCTTGTCCTGCTCGTGACGGGCTTGCTGTTCCTGCGCAACCTGGCCCGCGCGCAGGATCTCGATCCGGGGTTTGATACTGCGCATACCCTGGTCGCGCAGGTTGGCTTCGTGCAGAGCAAGTACACGCCTGCCACCGGCACGGATTGGCTGGAGGCGGGGGTGGAGCGCGTGCGCGGCCTGCCAGGAGTCGTCGAAGCCAGTTACGCGTTTGGTGCGCCGTTGACCCTGCGCAACGGGATGACGACCGGCTACAAGTTGACGATCGATGGCGCGCCGGAGGGCGTCCAGGCCGAGTACCAGAACAACTTCGTGGGTCCCGGCTATTTCAGCACCATGAAGATTGGCGTCGTGAAGGGGCGCGAATTTCGCGCGACCGATCGCCGGGGTGCGCCGCCGGTGATTGCCGTCAACGAAGAGTTCGCGCGGCGCTACATTCCGCACCGCGATCCGATTGGCGCGTCCATCCGTCTTCCGGGGCCGACCGAGGCTGGCTACCTGGCGGAGGTCGTGGCGGTCGTGCGCAACAGCAAGTACCGCACGCTCGGCGAGGAACAGCGGCCGGCGATCTACGAAGTGTTTGCCCAGCGCGTCAACCAGCTGCGCGTCGCGCACGTGTTCGTGAGGACGGCGGAGGGTGTTGGGCCGACGACGCAAGAGGTCGCGAAGGTGCTGCAGCAACTCGATCCATCGACGTCAGTTGACGTCAAGGCGATGCGCAGCGCGCTCGCGTTTGCCTTCCTGCCGAGTCAGGTCGGCGCCGTGCTCCTCGGCGTGCTTGGCGTCCTCGGCCTGACCCTCGCCATGGTCGGCCTGTTTGCGGTCGTGTCCTACTCCGTGAGCCGACGGACGTCCGAGATTGGCATCCGTGTCGCGCTCGGCGCCACGCGCGCGGCCGTCATGACCCTCGTGCTTCGCGACGCCATCGTCATCGCCTGCGTTGGCTGTGCGATTGGCCTGACGGCAGCCTGGTTCATCACCAGCCCGCTGTCGATGTTTCTCGTATCGGGGTTGAGCGTCACCGATCCGATGACGTTTGTGGGGACGACCGCGCTGCTCCTGCTCGTGAGCCTGGCGGCCGCGTGGGGCCCGGCGCGCCGCGCCATGAGGATCGATCCGGTGACCGCGCTGCGCGCCGAATAGACAGGTTCAGCGTTCTCATGAACCCTGAACCCTGAACCCTGAACCCTGAACCTACTTCGTGACCGGTTCTTTCCGTCGTTCGCCGGCCGGCTCGCGCAGGAACTGCTCGGCCATCTCGGCGATCCGCTCGCTCAGCGCGGCGCCGGTTAGGTCGCCGAACTTGCCGCGGAAGCGCTCCCAGGGCACCACCGCCTTGGCCATCGCGCGGTGACCGCCGGCGTTGCCGACATCCCCGAACCAGCGCTTCACGAACTCGCCGGCGTTGCGCGAGTAGCCGAGGTTGCGCACGCTCACGATCAGCGTGCCGTTGACGATGCCGGCGACGATGGTCCACTTGACGTCTTCGAGCTGCAGGAAGAAGTCCGCGGTGTAGGGGATGAAGTCCTCGCGCGGCGCCTCGCCGATGAATGCGCTGAAGACCTGATCGCGCATCACGCCGGCCTGGCTGGCCCGGGTCACGTAGGCCAGGCGCTCGAGCGTGATTTCCGCGCCTTCCATCTTGCGGATGAGCGCCGCGTCGGCGAGGGGATAGAGGAAGGTGAAGGCTTCGAGATCGACGCGGTTCGTGTGGCGCGCGAAAAAGAGCGTATCCGACTTGATCGCGTAGAGCATCGCGGTCGCGGTGCGCTCGGAGATGTTGACGTCGACGGCGCGCAGGTGCTCGGTCAGGATGGTGCACGTCGAGCCGTAGTCGGCGCGGATGTCCTTGAACACGGCGCTGTAGCCGGGCTGCTCGGGGTGATGGTCGATGACGAGATCGGCCCGATCGAGCATGCCGCCGAAGTAGTGCGGCTGGACGTCGACGGTCGCGATGCGCTCGAACTCCTGGAACGACGCCGGCGTAATCTGCTCGACGTGGATATCGAGCATGTTCGCCATGCGCAGGTTCTCGGGCCGCGTCACGCCCTGGATCGCGCCGATGATCGCCGTCGTCTTCGTCCGGCGGAGCAGGTTGCGCAGCGCCAGGCCGCTCGCCAGGGCGTCGGGATCGGGGTCGTTGTGCAGGAGGATGAGGACGCGGTCGGCGTCGGCGAAGTAGCGCTGATACTGCTGCACGCGCGCCCGGGTCATCGAGCGGCTCAATTCGGTGACTAGCGTCGGGCTGATGAGCTCGCCGAGACTGATGTGCGCGACGTCGGGCTCGGCAGAACTGGAGTGCTCGGGCGTCTTGTCGGTCTTCGGACCCGTGTGCAGCACGTAGATGAGCGTGCCGCCGGCGTCACGTATGGCTGAGATGACTTTTTTGGTGCTGCGCCGCGCGTTGTCTTCGACGATAAAGCAGGTGCTGGGGGTGATGTCGGCCTTGAGGTAGGTATCTATCCGGCGCGGGTCGCCCGCGCTGACCTGGATCCCCGCGTCGTGAAGGCGCCGGGCCAGGGGTCGGCTCTCGACGAGGAAATCGACCTCGAAGGCCGGGAGCAATACGTCGTCCAGGGAGCGAATGACCAACTCGTCCTGACAGATCGCGAATACGCGCACGTCAGCCGAGCCTCCCCGCCACCGTCAACCGCAGGGTCTTCATGCCGGAAACTTGATTATACGCTGATCCGCAGGGCGGCTCCGGCCGGTCGCACGCGTCCTAGGCCGGTCGCGACCGACATTCGTGATTGCCAAATTGCGCAAAATCGCCATAATGGCGCTCAGGAACCGAACACATGCCTGAGTGTTCACGCCCCATTTCATCGTCGGCACGGATGGCGGACGGGCTCCGCGGCCGTCGAGTGGCGCTCGTGACGGTGACGATGCTGGCGGCGCTGACCACCCTGACCGCCCAACAGCGCTTCAAGGCGAGCGTCGATCTCGTGCAGTTTTCGGTCGTCCTCACCGACAAGCAGGGCGCTCCGATCACCGGACTCGGGCTGGACGACTTCGAGATCTTCGAAGAGGGCAAACCGCAGAAGATCACCTATTTCAGCCAGGGCGACCCGGAAGACGGCGACAACCTCGGCGGCGTGTTGCCGCTGCACCTGGGGCTGACGCTCGACATGAGCGGCAGCATGGGCCGCGACATCCACGATGTCCGGACCGCCGTCATCAAGTTCCTCAACGCGAACAACTCGGCCATCGACTTCACGCTGGTCGACTTCGACACCGAAGTCCGCGTGGCGCGCTACGGCGCCGATGAGATCGATCGGCTCATCGAGCGTATTCGTCGCCGTAAGCCCGATGGCTGGACCGCCCTCTACGACGCGGTCGGCGTGTATCTGAACGGCGTCGGGCCGCTCGACGGCCAGAAGATCATGCTCCTCTACACCGACGGGGGAGACACGCGCAGCGAGCTGACGTTCTCGGACTTGATCGACCTGCTCAAGTCGTCAGACGTCACCGTGTATGCGATTGGCTACCTCGAGAACCAGCCGGGCAGCGCGCGGACGCAGGGCCAGTCGCAACTGCAGCGGATTGCGTCGATCACGGGCGGGCAGGCGTTCTTCCCCTCGAGCGTCAAGGAGCTCGACAAGATCTACGACAAGATCCAGCGCGAGATCGCGGCGCGCTACAGCCTCGGTTACCTGTCGACGCGACACCCGCAAGGACGGAGCCTGGCGCAAGGTCGAGATCAGGCTCAAGCGGCAGGATCTCAAGGGCGCCAAGCTGCGCACCCGCACCGGGTATTTCGCGCCCTTCAAGCCCGGCAGACGACCGACCCCATTTCTGAGGCTTTCTCACAACATATGGTACGATCTGAGGTTTAGCGCCTCTCCAGGGCGCGCGCCTGTACTGCCCACGACATGGCCTCCAAGTACGACAACTTCAAACTGGTCACCGATTTCGAGATCCGCGGCGATCAAGGCCGGGCCATCGACGAGCTCGTCGAGGGGCTGAACCGCGGCGACAAGGCGCAGGTGCTGCTCGGGGTGACCGGGTCGGGCAAGACGTTCACCATGGCGCAGTGCATCGCGCGCGTGAACCGGCCGACGCTGGTGATGGCCCACAACAAGACGCTGGCCGCCCAGCTCTATCAGGAGTTCCGCCGCTTCTTTCCCGAGAACGCCGTCGAGTACTTCGTCAGCTACTACGACTACTACCAGCCCGAAGCCTACGTTCCGACGACCGACTCCTACATCGAGAAGGAAGCGACGATCAACGACGAGATCGACCGCATGCGGCTCTCGGCGACGCGCTCGCTGTTCGAGCGCCGCGACGTCATCATCGTCGCCAGCGTCTCGTGCATTTACGGTCTGGGCTCGCCGGAGGCCTACTACGGGATGATGCTGCCGCTCGAGCGCGGCCAGCGCATCGAGCGCGATCAGGTTCTTCGCAAGCTGGTCGAGATCCAGTACGAGCGCAACGACCACGAGTTCAGCCGCGGCGTGTTCCGCGTGCGCGGCGACATCATCGAGGTCTACCCGTCGTACGAGGACCTGGCGCTCCGGATCGAGCTCTTCGGCGACGAAGTCGACGCGCTGACGACCTTCGATCCGCTGACCGGCAAGACCCTGCGCAAGCACGACAAGGTCGCGGTCTACCCGAAGACGCACTTCGTCACTTCGCGCGATCGCACCAAGCAGGCGGTCGAGACGATCAAGGCGGAGCTCGGCGTGGTACCGGGGCCAACTCGAGTCCGAGGGCAAGGTCCTCGAGGCCCACCGCCTGCACCAGCGCACGATGTTCGATCTCGAGATGATGAAGGAGATCGGATATTGCCACGGCATCGAGAACTACGCCCGGCACCTGACCGGGCGGGCGCCTGGCGAGCCGCCGCCGACCCTGCTCGACTACCTGCCGGAGGACGCCCTCGTCGTCGTCGACGAAAGCCACCAGTCCGTCCCGCAGGTCCGCGGGATGTACTACGGCGACCGCTCGCGCAAGGAAGTCCTCGTCGCCTACGGCTTCCGGCTGCCGTCGGCGCTCGACAACCGTCCGCTCAACTTCGAGGAGTGGGAGAAGCGGACCGGCCAGCTCATCTTCGTGTCGGCGACGCCCGGCCCGTACGAGCTCAGTCATTCGGGCGGCGCGGTCGTCGAGCAGATCATCCGTCCCACCGGGCTCGTCGATCCGGTGATCGAGGTGCGCCCGGTGCGCGGGCAGGTCGACGACCTGCTGACCGAGATTCGCGATCGCGCCTCCCGCCACGAGCGGGTGCTGGTGACGACGCTCACCAAGCGCATGGCCGAGGACCTGACGCAGGTACTATCAGGAGCTGGGCGTGAAGGTGCGCTACCTCCACTCCGATATCGAGACGCTCGAACGCATCCAGATTCTCCGCGACCTGCGGCGCGGGGAGTTCGACGTGCTCGTCGGCATCAACTTGTTGCGCGAGGGCCTCGATCTGCCGGAAGTGTCGCTCGTCGCGATCCTCGACGCCGACAAGGAAGGGTTTCTGCGCTCGGGTGGTTCGCTCATCCAGACCGTCGGCCGGGCGGCGCGCCACGTCAGCGGCCGGGCGATCATGTATGCCGACGCGATGACCCAGTCGATGAAGTACGCCATCGGTGAGACCGATCGCCGCCGCGCGATCCAGGAGGCCTACAACCGTGAGCACGGGATTACGCCGGCATCGATCGTGAAGAGCATCGACGAGGTGCTGAGCAGCGTCTACGAGCGGGACTACGTGACGGTCGCGGTCGACGAACGCGATGTCTTCCGCACCCAGGCCGAGCTCGACAGCCACGTCGCCGACCTGCGCACGCAGATGAAGGCGGCGGCGGCCAACCTCGAGTTCGAGAAGGCGGCGTCGCTGCGCGATCGGATCAAGCAGCTGCGCGGCCGCGACCTGGGCCTGGTCGGGAGCCAGCGCTGACGTGGTAGACCGTTTTGTCGAGTGGCTCAAGTCGGCGCTCCTGGAGGTCCAGGAGTACGTCCTCATGGTCGGCAAGGTCCTCCGCGGCGCTCGTGACGCGGCCGTTCTACTACCGCGACGTCATCGAGCAGTTCGAGGCTATCGGCGTCGGGCTCGCTGACGGTGGTCCTCCTGACCGGCATGTTCACCGGCATGGTGCTGGCGCTGCAATCGGGCTTCACGCTCGACCAGTTCGGCGCCCGGTCGATGGTCGGCCGCCTCGTGAGCGCCTCGATCATCAAGGAGCTGGGACCGGTGCTGACCGGTCTCATGGTCGCCGGCCGCGTCGGATCCGGCATCGCCGCCGAGCTCGGCTCGATGATGGTGACGGATCAGATCGCCGCGCTGCGGGCGCTCGGAACCGACCCGATCCGCAAGCTCGTCGTGCCGCGCATCCTCGCCGGCATCGTCATGGTGCCGATCCTCACCGTGATCGCCAGCGCCGATTGGCATGGTCGGCGGATGGCTCGTCACCGTCGACGCTGCTGCGCGTCGCGTCCTCGGTCTACTGGAACGCGGTCGTGCAGGGGCTCTTCATCCAGGACGTCTGGATGGGCCTCATCAAGCCGTTCTTCCTGGGCTTCGCCATCGTCAGCATCGGCTGCCACGTCGGGCTGCGCGACGCGCGGCGGCACTCAGGGTGTGGGCAGAGCGACGACCAACGCCGTCGTCGCCAGCTCGGTCGCCGTCATCGCGGTAGACTACCTCGTGACCCAGCTCCTCATCGTGTTGATGTACTGATGGCGACCGAACAGGCAGGACGTCGTCCGGCGTTGCTCGACGAGGCGCTCGGGCCCCGGCGGGCCGATCATCGTCTTCGACAACGTGTGGCTGGCGTTCGACGACAAGGTCATCCTGCGCGACGTCAGCTTCACGCTGCAGACCGGCCACACGAAGATCTTCCTCGGCGCGAGCGGGGCGGGCAAGTCGACGATCCTGCGGCTGATTCTCGGCCTGCTGAAGCCGGACCAGGGGCGCATCTTCGTCAACGGCGAAGAGATCGACGCCATGCACGAGGACGATCTCCTGGCCGTCCGCGCCGACCTCGGGATGGTCTTCCAGGAGGGCGCGCTCTTCGACTCCCTCACCGTGCGGGAGAACGTCGGCTACAAGCTCTTCGAGGAGCTCTATCTGGCCGATGGATAAGGCCAACGCCCGCGTCGAGGAGGTCCTCGGCTTCATCGGGCTCGCGGAGTTCATCGATCGGATGCCGTCCGAGCTCTCCGGCGGCCAGCGTCGCCGGGTGGCGATTGCCCGCGCCATGGCGGCCAAGCCGCGCATCCTCCTGTACGACGAGCCGACGACCGGGCTCGATCCGATTACGGCGCTGACCGTCGACGAGGAGATCATCAAGCTGCGCGACCTCGAGGGCGTGAGCTCGATCCTCGTCACGCACCAGCTGCGTGACGCCTTCTTCGTCGCCGAGCACATCGCCGTGCAGAAACGGACGGGGCGTGACGTTCGACCGCGCCGCGGGCCACAAGGCTGACGAGGCGGAGTTCATCATGCTGCGCGAGGGCCGGATTGCGTTCGAAGGCAACGCCGCCGAGCTGCGCGCGGCCGCCGAGAAGGATCGCTACATTCACTCGTTCTTGTCGTAGGTCAGGACAATCTATGCCGCGTACACGCTCTCTTGCCTGGGCCGAGCTGAAGATCGGCATCATCGCCGTCGTGGCGATGGTGCTGGCCGCGATGATCATCGTCGCGGTCGGCGGCGCCGGCGGGATTCTTCTGGCAGCGCTACGAGCTCAAGACGAAGTTCCCGGACGTGAAGGGCCTGAAGAGCGGCGCGGTCGTCCGGGTCGCCGGCGTCGAAGTGGGCAAGGTCAGCAGCGTCGCGCTATCGGGCGCCGAAGTCGAAGTGGTTCTGGAGGTCAAGAAGGGCAACGAGCAGCGGATCACGAGCGATTCGCGCGCCTCGATTGGCTCGCTCAGTCTCCTCGGCGAACCCGTCATCGACATCAGCCCGACGATGACCGGGACCCCGCTCAAGGACGGCGACTACATTCCCGCCGGCCGTGCGCCCGGACAGCTGGCGGACGTCGCCGACGGGGCGCGCGAGTCGCTCGAGCAGATCACCGGGATGCTGAAGGACATTCGGCCGGCAAGAGGCACGGTCGGCAAGCTGTTCAGCGACGACGAGCTCTACAAGGAGATCACGGGCTTCGTGTCGGCCGCCGAAGGGGTGGCGGCACACCTGCGCGATGGACGAGGGACCATTCGGCCGCCTGATCAAGGACCCGGCGGCTACGAGCGGCTCAACGCCTCGCTCGGGAACCTGCAGGAGATGACCCGGCGCATCAACGCCGGGGAGGGCAGCCTCGGGCGGCTGCTCAAGGACGATGCCCTGGCCAAGTCGCTGACCGGCGCCTCGGCCAACCTCGAGGACGTGACCGGCCGGTTGAAGCGCAACGACAACACGCTCGGCAAGCTCCTGACCGAGAAAGAGCTCTACGACCGGTTCAACTCGCTCGCCGACCGCGTCGACGCGCTCGTCGGCGACATCCAGAAGGCGGAGGGCACCCTCGGGCAACTGCTGCACAACAAAGAGTTGTATGAGAACATTAATGCCGCCGCCAGCGAGGCGCGCGCGCTCATCGAGGCCATCAGGAAGGACCCGAAGAAGTATCTCAACGTTCAGGGTCAGCATTTTCTAGGATCGCAGCTTTCAGGAGACTCAGCCAATGGCCAGAGATGACGGGGGAGCGGCGGGAACGGTCGTTGTAGCCTTCGTGCTCGGCGCGATCACGGGCGCCGCTGTCGCGCTGCTGCTGGCGCCGACGTCGGGCGAGGAGACGCGGCGCATCCTGGCGGAAAAGGCCAAGGAAGGGCGCGAAAAGGCCACCGACGCGGCGCGCCAGGGCAAGGAATTCCTGAACCGCCAGCCGCGACACCCTCAACACCGCCATCGATCGCGGGCGGGAAGCCTATAATCAGGCGCGAAGCGGGCCGCAGCCGGGGCCCGCCGGGGACCATCTGTGAACATGAGCGAGACGTTCCTCGGCATCATCGCGGTCGCCACGCTGCTGATGGCCCTCATCCAGGTGGGGGCCATCGTGGCGATCCTGCGCGTTGCGCGTCAGGCGCAGCAGTCGATCGCCGAGGTGCAGCGGGACGTGCGTCCGCTGATTGCGAAGGCCACGGCCGTGGCCGACGAGGCGTCGCGGACCGCGACGATCGCCACGGTCCAGGCGGAGAAGATCGATCGGCTCCTGACCGACCTCGCCGTGCGCGTCGACGAGACCGCCGGCGTCGTCCAGCAGGCCATCATCACCCCGGCCCGCGAGGGGATGGCGATTGTGGCGGCGCTCAAGGCCGGACTCGGGGCGTTGCGCGGCTTCCGCGAGCGGCCGCGCCACGGCCGGTCGGCCGACGAAGAGGACCCGCTCTTTATTGGTTGAGCGAGGCTGCGGATTGACCTCTGGCAGGGATGGGTGGTAGAAGAAGGCTCCCATCTGCTGAGGTAGCGAATGATCATCCGAACGCGTCGGTGTGTGACGGCGGTCGCGCTCGCCCTGTCGCTCGGAACCGTCGGTCTTGCCATCCAGGGAGCGAAATCTCCGGGCGCGGCCAAGCAACTCACCCAGGCCCTCGACGCGGCGAAGCTCGACGCCATCGCCGCCGCCGACCCGTCAGACCCCGGGGCGTTTGTCGCCGCGCTCTACATGCAGGGTTCCCAGCTGCTCGTGGTGTCGGCGAAGTATGCCGCGCCATCCCTCCTCACGGCCAAGATTAAGACCAAGGAATACCGGGACATCTACATGGACCTGAGCGCCGCGTCGGTGGCGGGCAGCAAGCTGTTCATCATCGACAGCGACTGCAACGGCCTCGCCGCCAAGCCCGAGGGCGACGACGCGGCCGACAGCTGGGAGGCCGGGACGCAGCAGGTCATCTTCAACGGCGATTGGGAAAAGGCGAAGATGACCCAGGACGCGTACGGCAAAATCTTTTCGGATGCGGACGAGCGCTATACGAAGATTCTGGCCCTCCTGACGGCGCAGGCGAAGCAGTAGGCCGATCGAGTCGGTCGGCTGGATTGCGAACTGTTGAACGCCTGAGATAAACTGAGGGTTCCCTTCAACGGGCGCTTGGCTCAGCGGTAGAGCACCGCCTTCACACGGCGGGGGTCAGTGGTTCGAATCCACTAGCGCCCACCATCTTTATCCATTCCTAGCTTCAGCCGGCCGCAGGTGGCCAACCTCCGTCCTCTACTTTCGCCGCTCCGGCAGGCGCCTCGACGATGGGCCGTCGTAGCGGTGATCCTTCGGGATCGATCTGGCGCATCGGCTGCTGGCGCTGGCGTTCCTCGTCGGCGTGCGCCGCGATGCCGGGCACGCGGGAGATGATGAACAGGGCGTCGGCGATCGTCGGCGGGATGCCAAGGTCGCCGCAGACGGCGGCGATGGCGCCGTCGATGTTGACGGGCGGCGTCCGGCCATGTTCGTCGGGATGGTCGTGGAGGACGAGCTCCACGGCGCGGATCATCTGGATGTGATCGGCCTCGACCTCGAGCTCGAGCGCCATCTGGAAGAGCCGCGCGGCGCGCGGATCGCGCGTGTGGAACCGGTGGCCGAAGCCCGGCGGGATCTCGTGGGCGTCCACGCACTTCTGCACGATGTGCTCAGCGGCTTTGCGCAGCCCGACACCCTCGCGTACGAGCGCCAGCCCACCGTCGAGAAACTGCATGCAGCTCTCGATGTCGCCGCCGTGATACCGGCCGAACCCGAGCACGCCGGCGGCCACGCAGGCCCGCAGCGGCGCGCCGGTCGTAGCCGTGTTGCGCGCGGCCAGCGTCGACGGCGGGGTGGCGCCGTGGTCGATGAACGAGACCAGGAGCGCCTCCATCAAGCGGCCCATCGCGGGCGTCGGGACCTCTCCGACGAGCAGCAGGTAGATCGTTTCACCGAAGGTCAGGCGGCCCATGACCTCGTCGAGCGGATAGCCGCGCAAGAGAATCTTGTTGGGCTCGATGCACGTCAGCGCCGTGCGCCACTCGTCGGCGGTAGTGCCGGCGACGCGTTGCCCGGCACGCCGCGCCGCGCTCGTGGCGGCGTCCAGTTCGGTCGGTCGAGGTTTCATGATGATCAGGTCCCGTACAGCCGATCGCCGAAGTCGCCGAGGCCGGGCACGATGAATTTGTGCGCGTTGAGGCCCTCGTCGATGACCGGCGTGTAGATGTGGACGTCGGGATGATGCTTCTTCGACGAGCGCGATGCCCTCGGGTGCCGCGACAATGCAGATCATGCGGACGTCGCGGCCGCCGGCGCTGGCGAATGAGGTCGAGCGCAGCGACCGCGCTCCCGCCGGTCGCCAGCATCGGGTCGATCATCAGGACGAACGAGCCGCTCATGTCGGGCGGGAGCTTCGAGTAGTACTGCGACGCGACCGCCGTCATCTCGTCGCGCTGCAGGCCGATGTGGCCGACCCGCGCCGTCGGAATCAGCTCGAGCACCGCGTCGAGCATCCCGAGCCCGGCCCGCAGCACCGGCACGACCACGACGCCGTCGCTGACCCGGCGCCCATCGGCCGGCCCAATCGGCGTCTGGACCCGGACGCTGTGACGCTCGGAATGTCGCGCGTCGCCTCGGACGCCAGCAGCAGGCTGATGCGCACCGCCATGTGGCGGAACGTCTCCGGGTTCGTCGAGGCGTCCCGAAGGGTCGCAAGCGCGTCGTGGACGAGCGGATGCTGAACCAGATGCACGGGCACGGGAGCACTATACGGCAGTCGGCAGTCGGCAGTCGACAGTCGTGAGTCACAGTCCTCAGTCTGAGTCGTCAGTCCGCAGTCGTCAGTCCGGGTCGTCAGTCCGAGTCGTGCAGTCCGAGTCGTCAGCAGGCCGAGTCAGCGCCGAAGCGCCGAGCCGTGACCGACTGCGATAGAATTCGGCTGCTCATGTTTCGTTCCCTGTGTGCGCTTCTGGTCACGGCCGCTGGCGGTCTTGTCCGCCCAGCAGCCGGCCCGGCGCGACGTCTCCCTCATCATCACTGGCGGCGCGGTTGTGACCATGGACGGGGGCGGGCGGGTGCTCAGGCCGGGGGCGGTCGCGGTCGATGGCCGGGACATCGTCGGGGTCGACACGCGTCGAGGCCATCGCGCAGCCAGTTTGCGGCGCGCGAGACCATCGACGCGACGGGGCAGGTCGTCATGCCCGGGCTCATCAATACGCACACCCATGCGCCGATGGTGCTCTACCGCGGGCTGGCCGACGACCTGGCGCTGATGGACTGGCTCCAGAAATACATCTTTCCGGCGGAAGCCAAGACCGTCAGCCCGGAGTTCGTCCGGGCCGGCACCCGGCTGGCGGCGCTCGAGATGATCCAGTCGGGGACGACGGCCTACGCCGACATGTACTATTTCGAGGAAGAGATCGCGAAGGCCACCAAGGAAGCCGGCATCCGCGGCGTCCTGGGGCAGACCATCATCCAGTTTCCGGTGCCGGACGCGAAGACGCCGGCCGAGGGGATTGCGCGCGCCACGGCGTTCATCCGGCAGTGGTCTGGCGACGAGCTGATCGTGCCGGCAATCGCGCCGCACTCGATGTATACGCTCGACACCGCCACGCTCAAGGAAATCCGGGCGGTCGCCACCCGTGAGCGGGCGCCGGTCATCATTCACCTCGCCGAGACGCGCGACGAGGTCAAGGTCGCGCGCGACAAGTACAAGTCCACGCCGACGGCGTTTCTGGAGTCGATTGGCTTCTGGGGCGAGCGCACGATCGCGGCGCACGGCGTCCACGTGACGCCCGCGGACATTCGCATCCTGGCCAAACGCCGCGTCGGCGTGTCCCACAATCCCGAAAGCAACATGAAGCTCGCGAGCGGCACGTCGCCGGTCCCGGCACTGCAGAAGGCCGGCGTCGTCGTCGGGCTCGGCACCGACGGCGCCGCGAGCAACAACGACCTCGACATGTTCGAGGCGATGCGCCAGGCGGCGTTTCTCCACAAGCTGACGAGCAACGACCCGAGCGCCCTGCCAGCCAAGACGGCGCTCCGCATGGCGACGATCGACGGCGCCCGCGTGCTCGGGCTCGAGCGCGAGATCGGGTCGCTCGAGCCGGGCAAGCGAGCCGACCTGCTGATCGTATCCATGCGCACGGCGCGCCAGACGCCGATGTACGATCCCCTCTCGCACCTCGTCTACGTCACCCGTGGAGACGACGTGCAGACGGTCGTCGTCAACGGCAAGATGGTGATGCGAAACCGCAAGGTGCTGACGCTCGACGAGAGCGCGGTGATCGCCGAGGCGAACGGATGGGCCGAGAAGGTCAGGCAGGCGGTTCAGGCGATAGAATTAGGGTTCAAAGGTTCAATGGGCCCAGTTTCAGAGGTTCACGAGGTTCGAAGGGTTCACGAGGTTCAGAGGTCCACGAGTTCAATGGAAATACTGCTTACGGCCGAACAGATTCAGGCGCGCATCACGGAGATGGGCGCGCAGATCGAGCGCGACTATCCGGGCGGGCGAGGGCATTCACCTGGTCGGCGTGCTCAAGGGCGGCTTCATGTTCATGTCGGACCTCGTCCGCGCCATGAGCCCGCGGGTGACGCTGGATTTCATCGCCGTGTCGAGCTACGGGAAGAGCACGCAGGTCGACCGGTGAAGTCCGCATGGTCAAGGACGTCGACGCCGGCCTCGAGGGCCGCCACGTCATCATCGTCGAGGACATCGTCGACACCGGGCTGACGCTGACCTACCTGCAGGACATCCTGCGCGCGCGCGGACCCCAGTCGCTCAAGACGGCGTGCCTGCTGAGCAAGCCGTCGCGGCGGCAAGGTCGAGGTCACGGTCGACTACGTGGGCTTCACGATCGAGGATCGCTTCGTGGTGGGCTACGGGCTCGACTACGCGGAGAAGTATCGCAACCTCGCTCACATCGCTGTTCTGGACGGCGAATGAAGCGGTTCGAGATCATCAGCGAGGCCGACGCCCGGATGCTCGAGATCGGCTCGACCGTCGAGCTGACGCCTGGCGGCATCGTTACGCCGCTCGCCAGGGATACGCTGGCGGCCCGGCGGGTCACCGTCGTTGCGACCGGCACGACCGATCCGCAACTGCCGCCCGATCTCGTGCCGGTGGCGGACGTTCGCCGCGTCGGCGATCGGGAGCGATCACAGCGGCGTCGCGCTCAAGCGCGCGCTCGTCCAACACTTGCGAGGCCGTGGGCATGGCCGTTACCGACGTCGGCACCGACGGTACCTGACCCGGTCGACTATCCGGACATCGCCGCAGCCGTCGGCGCTGGCGGTCGCGCGCAAGGAGGCCGACGCGGGCATCGTCATCGACGGCGCCGGCATCGGGTCCGCGATCGCCGCCAACAAGATCCGCGGCATCCGCGCCGCGATGTGCCTCGACGAGACGACGGCGCGATACTCGCGCGAGCACAACGGTGCCAACGTCCTCGCGCTCGGGGCGTCGCTCCTGCCGGGCACGGAGGCCGCCATCCGGATCGTCGATCTGTGGCTGGGAACGGCGATGCGAGAGGCACGCTACATCAGGCGGCTGATGAAGATCCGCAGGCTGGAAGGGCGCCCGTGAACCCACAGGATCTGCAGCGGCTGGTCGAGATCATCACGGAAGAGCTGCTGGCGGCGCAGGGGCCTGGCGCTGCGCCGGCCCGTTGCAGCTGTCACGCGGTGCAGTCCGATTGCTGTCCGACACGGCTGCGCGGCGTGCTCGACGCCGGCGCGACGCGCCTCGGCCTGCATGCCACCGGCGGCGCGCCTGGCGGCGTGTCGGCGATGATCGATCACACGCTGCTCAAGGCCGACGCCACTCGCGCCGAGATCGAAAAGCTGTGCCGCGAAGCGGCGGAGTTCCATTTCGCCACCGTGTGCGTGAACCCGGTGTGGGTCGCGCTTGCCGCCTCGCGCCTGCGCGGCACGGGCGTCGGCGTCTGCTCGGTCGTCGGGTTCCCCCTGGGCGCGACGACGGCGGACGTCAAGAACTTCGAGACCCGGCGCGCCATCTTCGACGGCGCGTCGGAGATCGACATGGTCATCAACGTCGGCGCCCTCAAGTCCGGCGATCTGCGGACCGTCGAGCGCGACATCGAGGCCGTCGTCGAACCCTGCCGCCAGTGCGGCGTGACGAGCAAGGTGATCATCGAGGCGGCGCTCCTCACCGACGAGGAGAAGATCACCGCCTCGACGCTGACCAAGGCCGCCGGCGCGGACTTCGTGAAGACGTCAACCGGCTTCGGTCCCGGCGGGGCGACGGTCGCCGACGTGGCGCTGATGCGCCGCGTCGTCGGCGCCGAGATGGGCGTGAAGGCCGCCGGCGGCGTGCGCGATCTCGAAGGCCTGAAGGCCATGGTCGCGGCCGGCGCGACCCGCGTCGGCGCCAGCGCGGGCGTCAAGATCGTGCAGGAATCGAGAGGGCAGAAGCCCGCGACCGCGGCCCCCAGCGGGTACTGACAGCGTGTCCACTGCCAAAGCTCTCACCGCGGAGCTCGCCGAGCACGCCGAGGAACAATTCTGGCTCTGCGTCTCGGCGCTCTCTGCGGTAAGAGGCTTTGCGCGCATCGCTACTGCGGCTCAGCGCCCTCCCGCACCGCCACCAGCCGCTCGGGGAACGGCACGGCGACCTTGTTTTCATCGAACGCGCGCCGGATTCGCTTGCGCAGCTCCCGCCCGACCTCGTGCTGCCGCTGCGGCACGGTCTTGATCCGCAGCTTGATCTGCACCGCCCACTCGGCGAACGCGTCCACGCCCATGATCTCGATCGGCTCGAGGATGAAGACGCCGTAGTGCGGGTCCTTCTGCAGTTCGGCGCCGACGTCCTGCAGGATCTCGGTGACCCGGTCCGCGTCTTCGTGATACGGAATCGCGAGCGTGATGACGTAGTACGAGAAATCCTTGCTGCGGTTGGCGAGCGTCGTGATCGAGCCGTTCGGGAAGACGTGCACCGTCCCTTCTTCGTCCCGCAGCACGATCGTCCGCAGGTTGATCTCCTCGACCAGGCCGCCGGTGCCGTTGATGGCCGCCGAGTCGCCAACCCTGACCTGATCCTCGAGGATCATGAAGAACCCGCTGATGATGTCGCGGACGAGCGTCTGCGCGCCGAAGCCGACCGCCAGGCCGGCGATGCCGGCGCCGGTCAGCACGGGCGTGATGTCCACGCCGAACTCGTTCAGCACCATCAGCACGGCGAGGCCGGTGATGGCGATGGTCGAGACGTTGCTGACGAGCGATCCGAGCGTCCGCGCGCGCTTGCCGCGCTCGAGCGCGTCGAGGGTCGTGCCTTTGCTGACCTCGTGCTCGAAGCGCCGCACGAGGAGCGCCGTGGTGCGGATCAGCGCCTAGGCGAACAAGCCGATCAGCAGGACCTTGAGGCCGTGGCCGAACGCCCACTCGGCGATCGTCCTGAGCGGCACGCCCGTGCGCGGCCGCAGCGCCGGCGAGCTCGAAGCAGGGAAGAGGAGCAGCGCGGAGCACAGCACGAAGGTGGCGAAGCTGACGAGCCGCAGCGGACCGCGGACGAGCGGGCTCGACGAGCGACAGGTGATCGCCGACGAGGGCCTGCGAGCGCGCGGCGCGCCAGCCGTCCGGCGACGAACGCCGCCAGCCAGGCGAGGAAGAGCGTCGGAACGACCGCGAGCAGAATCGTGTGCAGGCTCACGGTTCCCTTCGAACAGGGCTGGGGTCATGGCGTCGCAGGATAGCAGATGCGCTGGCAACCGAATCACGGGCGGGCGGCGGCGCTCGGGTGCTGCTTCGAGGTGAAGGGCTGCTTGGTCATCGGGTCGATGGGCACGGTCGGCTTCGCTTCCCACGCGTCGAGCTTCTCGACGACGAGCATGACGCCATACATGCGGACCCAGTGCCCCGGGAAGGTGCAGACGAAAGGATACTCGCCCGGCTCCTTCGGCGCGGTGAAGCCGAGACGCTCGGTCTCGCCCTCCTTGACGAGCTTCGTCGAGAAGAGCACCGCCGGCAGAGTCGGGCACGAAGGCCTTGGCGTCAGGATCGGTGGGCATCGGCATCGCTGCCGCCGGCCGTGCCGACCGCTTCGAGCGAACCGGGCTTGCTCACGATCAGGTTGTGCGGCATCGCGTCGGGGTTGAAGAGCACGATCTGCACGGGCTTGCCGGCCTCGACGACGAACCATTTGACGTCGAAGCTGAGTTTCTCGGGAAGCGTCTGGATGCGGACGACCTGCACGCCGAGCGCGCGCAGGTCGCGCCGGACGGCGCGCTTGGGGTCGTCGGGCAGCTTCGCCGCCAGCTTCTCGCCAAACTGGATGGCGTCGAGCGCGTCGGGCTCTGTCCGGCTCTCGGCGGGTATGGCCGTGACGATGGCGACGATGGCGCGGGCGAGCGGTTCGATGGCGGCTGGAGGCCAGGCGCTGTCAGGGATCCGCTGGAGCGACGCGATGGCTGCCGCGCGCGGGGCGGGCGTCGGCGTCCGGTTTGACTTCACGCGCGAGGAGATCGAAGGTGGCTGCGTCGGGCCGGGTCCACCCGAGGGCGTCGAGGGCCGCGGTTTTCGTGGCGGCATCTTGCGTTGCGCCGAGCAGGGCCGGCAACCGGGGCGAAGAGCTGAGCTCGCACGTTCGCGGTCGTGGAAGGTAGCGCACGCCGAGCAGGAGCTCGACGAGGTGACCCTCGTGCTTCTGGGCGGCTTGCCACGCCAGGTCCGGCTTGCCGTCGCCGATCATGAGGGCCGCCGTAGGCGCCGCGAAGGACGAGCGGGGGCGTGGCGGCAGCGTCGATCGCCTGGTGAAGGTCGCGCGCTCCTTGCGGAGGGTTTCGGCGGGCTGGGCGAGCAGCAGGCCGAGCAGCTTCTCGGCCGTCAGCCTGATCGTCCACCGGAACCTTGGCGAGCGCGTCGAGCAGCACGCGACTCCGGCTGGCCTTGTCCATCTTTTCCAAGGCCGCCAGCGCTTCGTCGCGGAACTGCGCCGCGACGCCCTTGCGCGTGAGCAGCGCGAAATAGACCGGCCGGTAGCGGACGTCGTCGTCTTTGCGCTCGACGAGCGACGAGCTCGTCGTTCGTCAGGCGGCCGAGCTGGTACTCGACGGCGCGAAGGGGCTGATCGATGAGGATGCGCGGCGCGTCCTGCGCCGAAACGCCCCGAGGCGTCACAAGGATCGCCGCCAACGCGAGCAAGAGCACAACCAGCAGCTGAACGCCGCACACGCATCCCCGAATTCTAACGGACGAACGGCTTGAGCGTGTTCATCGTCTGGTCGAGCGTGTACTTCAGGAAGCGATCCTGCGGCTGAGCCGAGCGAGGCGAGGGCGACCTCGGCCGCTTCCTGCGTCTGGAAGAAGCTCGCGGCGCGGACGGCTTCGAGCCGCACGCCGGGGTGCTCGTCGGTGGCGAGCGTCTTGAGCAGCGCCAGCGGGTTGGCGACGCGGTCGCGCCAGTAGCAGAGGACGCGCGTCGCGGCGGCGCGCGCCCACGGGTCGCTCGACTGCAGCATGCGCGTGAGCAGCTTCTCGTTGACGCGGTTGTGCCACTGGTGGACCCAGAGCGCTTCCATCATGTGATGCTCGTAGCGCCGGGTCCTTCGGATCGAGCTCGGCCGATCCAGGTCTGGACCGCGGCCAGCACGTCCTTCGTGTCGCGCGCGCTCAGCTCGATCTTGGCGCGATAGCGGACGCGGTCCTCCGGCTCCTTGAGCAGATCGAGCAGCTTCGCGATCGGCTCGCCGGCGATCTGCGCCGGCTTGAGCAGCGGCCGGCCCTCGTAGGTGACGCGGTAGACGCGGCCGTGCAGCGTGATCGCGCGAGGTGTCGCGCAGGTTGTGCTGCATGTGGCCGATGATCGGGTTGTGCCAGTCGATGAAGTAGAGCGCGCCGTCGGGGCCGACCTCGGCATCGACCGGGCGGAAGTTCTGGTCGGTCGAGCTGCAGGATCGGCTCGACCTCGGTGATCTTCAGGCCCGGCGCCGTCCTCGCTGAGCTTGTAGTGCAGGAGGCCCTGGAAGCCGATCACGTTGAGCACGAGCAGGTTGCCCTGCATCGCTTCGGGGAAGTGCCGGCTGGAGAGGATCTCGGCGCCGCCGACGGGCGCGTGCGCACGTCGCCGGGCTTCGGCGCCTGCTTGGTCTCCATCGCCGGGAAGTACTTCTTGGCCGAGAACGACGGCCCGTGGTACGGCTGACCGCCGGTGCCGTCGAAGACGATGTCCTGGCCCCAGCGGTCGAAGACGTGGCCGTGCGGGATTGGCGAAGCCGAACGGGCACGTAGATCTCGAACTTCTGCGTCCGCGGCTCGAAGCGGAAGACGCCGCCGTCGGCCTGGCGCGTGACCGGGCCCCACGGCGTTTCGACCTGCGTGTGGTGGAAGATGCCTTCCTGGAAGTAGAGCGCGCCGCCGGGATCGAGCGTGAAGCTGTTGATGGCGTGGTGCGTGTCGGCGGAGTCGAAGCCGTGCAGGAGGATCTCCTTGGTGTCGTACTTGTCGTCGCCGTTGGTGTCCTTGAGGAAGACCAGGTTCGGCTGCTGCGCGACGAGCACGCCGCCGTTCCAGAACTCGAAGCCGGTGGGGTTGTGCAGATCGTCGGCGAAGACCGTGCACTTGTCGGCCTTGCCGTCGCCGTTGGTGTCTTCGAGGATGAGCAGCTTGTCGTTCATCGGCGTCTTCGGCTTCCAGTGCGGATAGTTCGGCCAGGCCGCGACCCACAGCCGGCCCTTGGTGTCGAACGCCATCTGCACCGGGCTTGACCAGCTCGGGGAACTCCTTCTCCGACGCGAACAGCTCGACCTTCAGTCCCTGGCCGACGGTCATCGCCTTGATGGCCTCGTCGCCGCTCAGGAAGGGCGACGCACCCGGCAGGTTGGTCTTCGCGTCGACGAACGGCAGCGTGTTCGAGTCGTCGACCTTCGAGGTCCGATCCGCCGGCGATCGCCCAGATGCGCTGGTCGCGGTTGCGCGATCATCACGTCGAGGATCGGCAGCTCGCGCTGCAGGACGTCGTAGTTGGTCGGCAGGACGTCTTCCTTGGCGACGCTTGGCCATCTGCTTCGCGTTGACGTTGCGCGGGTTGCCGCGCACGAACGTCAGGAACGCGCGGTCGCCGTAGGTCGAGTAGCCGTCGGTCACGCGGTAGCGGTGGAACCAGTGCAAGTCCTTGTCGACGACCGCCTGCCGCAGCCTGGTCGAGCAGCGCTTCCTGATGCTTCGGCGAGTCGCCGAAGAGCGTGCGGTCGATGACCTGCGCGACCTGGCGGTTGCCTTCGGTGTTCAGGTGGACGCCGTTGATCGTGAGCGGCGCCTTGATGTCGGCGTAGAGCTTGGTGGTCGGCGTGAAGAGATCGACGAACGTGACGTTGCCGGCGCGCGCGACCTCGCGCCATCGCCTTGGTGTAGAGCGCCAGGCGCTCGTTGTTCTCCTTGCCGTCGGGCAGATCGGGATTGCCGAGGTCCTCGTGCGCGATCGGCGAGAAGAGCACGACGCGCGGCGCGGACTCGCCGTTGTACTTCTGCGCGAGCGTGTGCGTGATCCAGTCGGCCAGATCCTTCTTGAACGCCTCGAGCCCGGCCTGCCCGGCGAACGACTCGTTGTAGCCGAAGAACGCGAAGACGACGTCGGCCTTGGTGTTGGTGCCGGCGAAGCGGTTGTCTTCGTAGCCGCCGATCGGCTGCGCCAGCCCGCTCAGCCACTCGTCGGGCGTGCCGAAGTTCTTCGAGCGCAGGCGGGTGTTGATCTCGTCGCCGCTGAACCCGAGGTTGCGGACGACCAGCTCGTGCTTCGGGAAGCGCGCCTGGAGCATCGTCTCGAGCCAGCCGTCGTACTGCATCCGCTCGGCCAGCGTGTTGCCGATGATGCTGATGTGGTCGTTCGGCTGCAGCGCGAACGGCTGCTGCCGCGCGAGCACCGAGCCGCCGCTCCCGCCAGCCGCCAGCGTCCACAGCGCGACGAGCCCCAGCCCCAGTCCCGCCCAACCCGCACGTGTCTTGGTCATGGTGTGTGTCTTCACGATCTCTCTTCGCTGTCTCGCCGCTTCGGCGCGGCAAGCCCAACTGGTTGGTTCGTCGCCAGCTCTCAAGCTTATCGCGCTCGGCGCGTTCTTTGGTGCCGATCGCCAGTTACTAGTGTGCTGACTACTTCGCTACGGCCTTCGGAATCGGCGAGTCCCAGCCCGCCAGGTCCGACGGCTTCATCCCCTTGACGTAGCCGTCGAAGGCGAACGTCGTCGGAGCATAACGGGCCGACGAAGCTGATGTTGCCGTCGGGGCGGATGCTCGACTCGAGACCCGCGGCCCAGAGCGTCGCGTTGACCGCCATCCGCCGGAAGCCGTCGTTCAGGAGATCCTCCGACGCGCCGTGGGTCGTCGTGAAGACGCGGCCGGGCTTGCCGGACGTCTGCTGGTAGGTCCGGTACCAGGCGACGGGCACCTGCTTCTTGTCTTCGGCCGGCGGGGAGTCGGCGGTCATGCCGTTCAGGATCTGACCGAGCGCCAGCACGGTGCTGCCGGCGATCGGATCCGCCGTGTAGCCGCCGGACTGGGCCCAGACGTCCTTGACGCCGCGCAGGATCGGATGGCTCAGCCTGGTCGGCTTGCAGCAGCAGTCGCGAGCTCTGCTTGTGGTTGCGTGCCGTAGTGCGAGACCCACGTCTCGCCGAGGATCTGGCGGCCGAAGCCCCCGGCGTAGTCGGCGCCTGGGTTGTTCGCGCCGTTGTTCCAGGTGTACTTCAGGAACTTCGCGTCCGGCCGCTTGATCTGAAAGGCGTGCGTCGAGGTGCGATAGCCGACGACCGGCCCGCCGCGGTCCAGGTAGTCCACGATGTGCTGCATCTGGTCGTCGGGAAAGTCCTGGAAGCGCAGGAAGACGACGAGGAGGTCGGCCGTCTTCAGCGCCTCGAGCCCCGAGATGTTCGAGCTGCCCGGTTCGATGAACCCGGTCTTCGGGTCGGTCGTGAAGAAGACGCTGCACTTGAAGCCGTAGTGCCGCGCCATGATTCGCGCCAGCGCCGGCAGCGACTCCTCCCCGCGGTACTCGTGGTCGCCGGCCAGCCAGACGATGTGCTTGCCCGCGCCCGGCCCCTTGTCGCCCTGGTAGACGACCAGGTGGGGGTTCTGGGCCAGACCCACCGCTGGAAAGAGCAGGAATACCGCGGCGACCAGCAACAGGCGCGCAGACTGTGTCATCCGAGGTTCGGTCCTTTCGAAGTAGCGACGTCGATCCTAACACCCGTGCTGCTCCGGATCTCGATCGACGGAGGCGGCAGGATGGCGCCGACCGCCATCCTGCCCATATCGACCGAGATCCGTGTTGCCCGTGTTGTCCGTGGCCCTTGGTGTTCTGTCTGTGGTCCGTGGCTGAAGCCGCGGCTCAGAAGGTGAACCGCATCGCCCCCTGCATGACGCGCGCGTCGCGCGCGGCGGTCGCCTGGCCGAAGCTCGCGTTGACCTGCTCGCCTGCCGGGTTGAACTGCGCGTTGGTGTTGAGCGTCGACCAGTTCACCTGGTTGAAGACGTTGTACGCCTCCCAGCGGAACTGGATGCGGCGTGCCGCCGCCGAGCTGGAAGTTCTTGAAGATCGACATGTTCGACAGCACGATCTTCGGCAGCCGGTAGAAGGTGACCGGCGCGTTGCCGATGTCGCCGCGCCCGGTGAGCCGGCTGAACGCCGCGACGTTGAAGTAGCTGCCGCCGCCGCCCGGCGTCGGGTCGCAGTTGCCGCTGCTGCAGAGCGGGTCGCCGCGTGATGTCGGGGCGCGTGCCGCCGTCGCCGCCGGTGAAGTCGAAGTTGTCGGTCGTCGACGTGCTCGCGCCCGCCCAGTCGCCGCTGACGAACGCGGTGTCGCCGGAGAGCTGCCAGCCGTCGAGCAGCGCCGCGCGTGAACCAGTTGTCCCACATGCGGCTGCCGGGCGGCACGTCCCACGTGTAGTTGATCGACGAGGTTGTGGTACTGCGTCGCGCCGTCGGGGCCCTCGTTCCAGCGCCGCCGCCGGGACGAGCGGTGTCGTAGTTGGTGCCGTCGCTGACGGTCTTGCCGAAGGTATAGGCGACGGCGAACTGCAGGCCGTTGATGTAGCGGCGATTGAGCTGCACCTGCAGGGAGTTGTACGAGGCCGTCCCGAAGTGCTCGCGGATGGTGATGTGCTGGTAGCCGAGGTACGGCCGCAGGAACTCGGCCGGCTTGGCCGTCGTCGGGTTCTGCGGGTTGGCGTTCTGCGGGTTCAGGTCGAGGAAGCGCGCGCCGTCCGGCACCGTGTTGATGTTGCTGTTCATCTCGGCGTTGCGCATCTGGAACCCGGCGTAGGTCACGTCGATCACCGTGCCCCAGCCGAGCTCGCGCTGGACGCCGACCGAGTAGTTGTAGCTCTTCGGCGTCTTCGCGTCGCGCTGGACGCCGAACACGGCGCTCGGCCGGTTGGAGAACGCGCCCTGCGCGCCGACCGCCAGCAGCGTGTCCATCGTCCCGTAGATGATGCTCGGCGTGTTCTGCGCCGGAGGATTCCTCGCCATCGCGTCGAGGCCGTTCGCGTTGACGTGGGGGTTGTGGTACAGGCCCGACGCTCGCGTGCAGCGCCGGTCTTCGAGTCGCCGGTCAGGTCCTAGGCGAGGCCGAGGCGCGGCTCGGGCTCGATGCCCTGGCTGTCGCGGAAGCCCTTCGGGTAGTTGGGCTCGGAGCTGCTCACCATGCCGTTGTAGCGATCGCCCGTGCCCGGCACGAAAGAGCCGACGAAGACGTTCGGCAGGACCTGTCCCGTCACCGGATCGAGCGCGACGTTGACGTTGTTGATCGCGCGCCGGCTCGTAGAGCCGGGGCGCCCTGGCGGGATCGTAGCGCTCGGGGACGAAGACCGCCGCCGGCTTCTCCGAGTACCACGGCGTGTACCAGAGGAAGCGCAGGCCGTAGTCGAGCGTCAGCCGCCGGTTCGCCTTCCACGTGTCCTGCAGGTAGAACTCCGAGATGTAGCGCTTGCCGACGACCTCGGAGAACGCGTCGATCTCGCGTGTAGTCGCGGAACGTGCCGAGGAGCGCGTTGGCGTAGCTGTAGTTGGTGTCGAACGGGTTGTTGGTGTCGGTGTTGAACGTGAACTCGCCCGCCCACGGGCCGGCGCCGACGCCGCCGTTGCCTTCCGAGTTCTGCGAGAGCTCGAAATAGTACCCGCCCTTGAGCGAGTGGTTCCCCTTGATCCACGTCAGGTTGGTGCGCAGGGACGTCAGCCATGCCTCGCCCTGATCGACGAGCCGGTTGTCGAAGGTGAAGTTCGGCGCATTGGGGACGTTGAAGTTCACCTTGGGGATGACGTTGCGCGGGTTCAGCTCGGGATGGAACTGGCCGACGGTGAAGCCGACGTTGCCCCGGTTGATCCGCTCCCAGTCCCCTTCGGTGAGCGGGTAGAACTGCTCGGTCTGCTGGCGCGTGCCGAAGTCGGTGTCGAGGACGAGGTTCGAGCTGATGATCTTCGCGTAGTTCACGCTGCCGCCGCGGTCGGTGTTCAGGTAGTGGGTGTTGAAGAAGCCCCACTTGTTCGGGCCGGCCGTGATCTCGCTGCCGCGCTGGTCCGAATACCAGTCCTTGAACGTGAAGTAGAAGCTGTCGTTCGCGGTCGGCCGCCAGTCCACGCGGACGATGTTGTTCAACTTCGGGTTGTCGGCGTTCTCCTGCGTCGAGTAGTTGAACTGGCCCTGCGTGAACGTGCGGTCGAAGTTGTTGGCGCGCGGGAGCATGTTCAGCAAGCGCTCGCCCGCTCGAGTTGATGCGGTTGGCGGGGATGATGTTGCCCGGGAAGCAGCCGGGTCCGCCGGTCACGGCGTTGCACGCGCCGTCGCGCAGCGGATCCTTGATGTTGATGAGCCGCCCCTGGGCGTCGAGGGTCTGCGAGAAGTCGCCCGTCATCTCCGCGTCGGTCGGCATCGTCCAGTTCCGCAGCGGTCCCGGGCGGTTCACGAGCGGCGCTTCCATCGAGTAGAAGAAGAAGAGCTTCTTCTCGGCTTTGGGCACCGGTCCGCCCAGGTTGGCGCCGTAGGTGTTGAAGCGGTAGCGCGGCTTGTCCGCGTTCGCGCGGTTGGTGAAGAAGTTGGTGGCGTTGAGGTTCTCGTTCCGGCCGTAGTAGTAGAGGTTGCCGTGGTAGTTCGACGTGCCGCTCTTGCTGACGATCTGCACCTGGCCGCCGCCGGCGCGGCCGTACTCCGCCCGGTACGAGTTGAGCAGCACGCGCACCTCGGCGATCGCATCGAGGTTGATCTGCTGCGCCATCAGGTTGGTGGCGCCGACCTCGTTGGCGACGACGCCGTCGACGATGACGTTGCTCCAGTCGCGGCGGGCGCCGCCGACGTTCGGCACCGACGTGCCGAAGCTCATGCCGAGCGAGTCGACGGTGTTCTCGTAGCGCACGCCCGGCAGCAGCCGCATGATCGACGTGACGTCGCGGCCGAGGACCTGGATCTGCTCGATCTGCTTGGCGGTGATGAGGCCGCTGTGCTGCGTCTCGGCGATGTTCACCTGCGTGCCGCGCGCTTCGACGACGACGGTCTCGCCGAGGCTGCCGATGTCGAGCGGCGAGCGTGCCGACCGACAGCCGTTCGCCTGCGCTCAGCACGACGTTCTTGCGTTCGAGCGTGCGGAAGCTCGGCATCTCGACTTTCACGGTGTAGCTGCCCGGCTGCAGGTTGGTGACCTGGAAGCTGCCGTTGCCGTCGCTGACCGTGACGCGCGAGTCGTTCGTGGCTTCGTTGATGACGGTGAGCGTGGCGCCCGGAATCACCTGGCCCTGCGGGTCGGCGACGTTGCCCGAGATCGTTCCGCTCACGGCCTGGGCCGCGGCGCTACGTGGGAGCAGGACGGCCAGAGCGGCCATCACGGTTGCGACGAGGAAAGTCTTGCCCTGGACCAGACCCGAGCCTTGTCATGTGCCTGCCTCCTGCGAGTGAATCCCGCTCACTGATATTCCAGTTCGGCGAACGCTACAGGACGCAATTTACAGCTGTCAACGGCTGGCGATATTTCGTTATGTGGAACGCGAGGGCGGATCCGACGAGTCGCCAAAGGTAACGGGAGTCGGGGCCGCTTCTGCCGAGGGCTGAGTGCGAATCCGCTCCCGAATCCGGACACTTGGACCGGGTCACCCGGTAACGTCCGGGCCGCGGCAGGGCGTATCGAGAGGCGAAACAGGCTAGCTAGCGGCCGTGCCCGTCGGTGCCGAGCGCGGACCGGCGGGTGATCTCGTCGCGAACCAGCCAGAGCTCCGGAAAGAACCGGACGTCGATGCGCTTGCCGAGCACGTCGACCGGTGTGCCTTGCGTGCCGATGACGTTGCCGCCAATGATGCGCTCGACCGTCTTCAGGTGCTGGAAGCGCCACAGAATCGTACGCTCGTCCCACGTCATCATCTGCTCGGCGAGTTGATAAACGTCGTCGAGGTCATGGCCGCGTTCGTAGACGTCGATGAGCGTGAGGCCGCGCGTCTTCAGCAGGCCGTCGAACGCCGTCTCCGAGCAGGGGCGAGGTTCGATGCACGCGGCGAAATCCTGGCGAGTCGAAGCCCGCGCCGTGGCCGAGCGCCGTGCGCACGACGGCGTAGTCACACGGCGACATGTGCTCCAGCATGCCCAGCTGATTCGTGATGTGGAGCATCGCATCGCAGGCGCGCCGTATCAGGCGCGTCGCCGCGGTGGGCTTGCCCTCGTCGACGAGAGCCGTGGCCGCGTCGAGCTCCACGCACGCCAGCTTGAGCCAGAGCTCGGACGACTGATGGACCGCCTGGAACAGGTGCTCGTCGCGATGCACGGCTTCCGCCGCCGTCTTCTGCAGGGACAGGAGCTCGTCGGTCCTGAGGTAGCGCTCGTAGTCGGTCGCCGCGGTGCCCGGTAGCACCGGCTCGTGCAGATCGCGATCAGCCATGGGTCAGCGCCACCGCTTCGGGCTTGACCGGTGGCACGGCGTGAATGGGAATGCGCAGGCTGGCCCGGCATCCCAGCCGATCCTCGCGGTTCTCGAGGATGAGGCTCCCGCCGTGCGCTTCGGCGATCTGCCGGCTGAGCACGAGCCCAATTCCCGAGCCTCCCGGCTTGGTCGTGAAGAACGGCACGAAGAGGTTCCCCGTATTCGCGAGGCCCGGGCCTTCGTCTTCGACCCAGAGCTCCATGGTGGGCGGGGAAGACCCTGGAAGCCGCTGCCAGCCGACGCTGACGCCGCCGCCGGTCTCGCGCACCGCGTCGACGGCGTTGCGAATCAGGTTGATGAGGAGTTGCTCGAGCTGATCGCCGTCGCCCTGAACCGTGACCCGCGGGCCCGGCACCACCTGAATGTGATGGGCCTTCTCGAGCGTCGCGACCCGATCGACGAAGCCGGCAACGTCGAGCGGCGCGAGCTTGGGCGGAGGCAGTTTCGCCAGGCGCGCGTAGGCGCTCATGAATCGGCTCAGCGATTCGGACCGCGAACCGATGACCGCGAGTCCGCGCTGCACGTCCTCGCGCCAGTCCGGGCGGCGGCGGCTCGCGCTCGACGATCGTCGCCAGGCTTCCGGCGATCGACTTGATCGGCGCGAGCGAGTTGTTCATCTCGTGCCCGATGACGCGAATCAGGCGCTGCCACGCCTGCCGTTCTTCCTCGCGCAGCGGCTGGCTCAGATCGGAGAGCACCAGCAGCTCGTGCGGCCGGCCGCCCTGGCGGAACAGGCTTCGCCGGATTTCCCACCGGCCCACGCCACCGGGAAACGCGGTGGTGATGACGCGCGGCGCCTCGCCGCTCAGGCACTCGTCGAGATCGAGCTCGGTGGCGCGCCGCCCGAGGAGCCGTTCCGCCGGTTGACTCAAGAGTCGCGCGCCGGCGCGGTTCACGAACTTGAGCTCGTGTTCCTCGTCGAAGGTGAAGACCGCGACGTCGATCTCCGCCATCACTTTCCTCAGGAGGGTCGTGGCCTCGAGCGCGTCGAGCCGCTGATGGCGCAGCGTTTCGACCAGGGCGTTGACCTCGATCATGACCTCGCCGAGCGGGTCACCGCCGCGCGCGCCGCGGGCGCGTATCGAGAAGTCCCCCTCGCCGAGCGCGGCCAGCAGGTTCGAGAGCGTCTGCAGCGGCAGCACCACCCGCTCGCGCAGTGCCAGTGCGAAGCCCAGGCAGAAGGTGATGATGAGGACCGTCAGCGTCCACTGGACCTTAGGGGTGTAGTCGCCGGTCCACAGAAAGATGAGCGAGATGAGCGCCCCCGGCAGCGCCGAGGCGAACGCCATCAAGAGGATGCGGCGGTCGTGGCTGAGGCGCGGCTCGCGGGGCGAGGTGGAGGACATGGCTCTGGGCTCAGGCTCAGGCTCATAGGCTCTCGGCAAGAGCATCGGCGATCTTACTCCAATGGTTTTGCCAGAGCCCTGAGCCCTGAGCCTGCTGAGCCCTAGAGCCTAAAGCCGAGAGCCGTCTCAGAGTCCGTACCGCTGCAGCCGCCGGTAGAGCGCGCTTCGGCTGAGCCCCAGCGCCTTGGCGGCCTGGCTCACGTTGCCGTCGAAGCGGGTCATGGCCTTCTTGATGAGGAAGCACTCGACTTCCTCGAGGCTCATGTCTTCGAGGCGGCCGCCGCCCTCGCGGTTGGTGCGCAGGCCGAGGTCGGCCGGCTTGACGAGCGGGCCTTGCGCCATGAGCACGGCGCGCTCGATCGCGTGATCGAGCTCGCGGACGTTGCCCGGCCACGGATGTTCGAGCAGCACCTGCATCGCCCCGCTCTCGAAGCCGGTGAGGCGCTTGCGATACCGCTGGGCGTGCTGCCGCAGGAAGTGCTGGGCGAGGAGCGGCGTGTCCTCGCGCCGATCGCGCAGCGGCGGAAGCCGGATTTCGATCGTGTTCAGCCGGAAGAGCAGGTCCTGGCGGAATCGTCCGGCGGCGACTTCCTCGGGGATGTTGGCGTTGGTCGCCGAGATGATCCGGACGTCCACCCGCCGCGTTCGCGACGATCCCAGCCGCTCGAACTCGCCGGTTTCGATGACCCGCAGCAGCTTGTTCTGCTGGCTGAGCGGCACGTTGGCGATCTCGTCGAGGAAGAGCGTGCCCTGATCGCCGAGCTCGAACCGGCCGACACGATCGGCCTTGGCATCGGTGAAGGCGCCGCGCACGTGGCCGAAGAGCTCGCTCTCGAACACGCCCTCCGACACGCCGCCGGAGTTGACGATGACCATCGGCCGGGATGCGCGGCTGGAGACCGAATGCAGCGCCCGCGCGACCACGCCCTTGCCGGTGCCGTTCTCGCCGAGCACGAGGACGTTGGCGTCCGACGGCCCGACGCGCGAGATCACCTGCAGCACGTTCTGCATCGCCGGCGACTCGGCGACGATCTTGGGGAACCCTTCGCTGCGCAGCAGCGAGTTCTCGGCTTCGAGCCGCTGCCCCTTGCGCAGCGCCTGGCTCAGCTCGATCTGCGTCCGGATGATCGCGAGCAGCCGGGCGTTGTCCCACGGCTTCTGGATGAAGTCGCGCGCCCCGCGGCGCATGGCCTCGACGGCGATCTCGACGCTGCCCCAGGCCGTCATGACGACGACCGGCAGCGTCGGGTCGAGGCCCTGCGTTCGCGACAGCAGGTTCAGGCCTTCTTCGCCCGAGGTCGTATCCCGCGTGTAGTTGAGGTCGATCAGCGCGACGTCGAACTCGCGCGCTTCGACGGCCGCCAGGACGCCGGCCGGAGACGAGGCGGTCTCGAGCTGGAACCCCTCCGCCTTGAGCAGCAGGCGCAGCGCTTCGAGGACGTCGGACTGGTCGTCGGCGATGAGCACGCGCGGCTCGCTCTGCCGCACCGGGTGGCGCACGTGCTCGGCCGCGTCGCTGCGGGAGGATCGGAAGGGGTCCTGGTTGCTGGGCTTGAGATGGTCGGTGATCAACATGATTATTCCGCTCTCTCAGCGCGGCCAGCGGATCGTTCGCGGCGTCGCGGCGGCGGGCGCGCCGTCGAGGTCCATGGCCGCGGGAGGCGGCGGCAGGACATGAGCGTCCGCCCCCGGCTCCCGCGTATCAGTGGCTTAGTGCTCGATGTGGAACCCGCTCTCTTCCATTTCCTTCTCACCCCGCTTGCTGCCGTCTTCCTCGACGACGCGGCCGTCGAAGAGGTGGATGCTGCGATCGGCGTGGCGCGCGTAGCGCGGGTCGTGGGTCACCATGCAGATGGTGGCGCCTTCGCGGTGCAGCTCGCGCAGCAGCTCCATGACGGCCTCGCCGTTCTTGGAGTCGAGGTTTCCGGTCGGCTCGTCCGCGAGCAGGATCGAGGGGGCGCCGCCGACCGCGCGCGCGACCGCGACACGCTGCTGCTGACCGCCTGAGAGCTGGCTGGGCAGGTGCTTCGCGCGGTGGGCCATGCCGACCTTCTCGAGCGCGCCCATGACGCGCTCCTTGCGCTCGGCCGCCTTCATCCCGCGATAGGTGAGGGGCAGCTCGACGTTCTCGTAGACGTTGAGGTCGCCGATCAGGTTGAAGCTCTGGAAGATGAACCCGATCTCGCGGTTGCGCACGCGCGCGCGCTCGGAGAGCGGCAGGTCGGCGACGGCCTTGCCGTTCAGCGTGTACTTGCCCTCGGTCGGCGAGTCGAGGAGCCCGAGGATGGACAGGAGCGTGGACTTGCCGCAGCCCGAAGGCCCGGCGATCGCAATGTACTCCCCGCTCTTGATCTCGAGGTGGATCCCGGCAAGCGCGTGCGTCTCCACTTCGTCGGTGAAGAACACCTTCGTGACGCCATCGAGGTGGATTAGAGTCTGCGCGGCAGTGTTCATCTTCGCTCCTTAGTAGTGGCTATCAGCTGTCAGCTTTCAGCTCTCAGTATTCAGTTACGCAGGCATCCGGCTTCATGCTGACAGCTGAGAGCTGACAGCTGATGCTCAATTGAGCCTGACGCGGTCGAACTGGTCGTACGAGGACATGTCGGAGAGGATCACCCGATCCCCGGGCTGCAGGCCCTCGCGGATCTCGATCGTGTTCACGGAGCTGCGCCCGAGCACCACCTTGGTGCGGTGCGCTTCGCCGTCGGGCGAGAGCTTGAAGAGCGTGATCGTGCTCTCTTCCTGCCCGAACGCCGGCCGGCCGACGAAGATCACGTCGTCGAGCTTCTGCAGCCGGACGGTGCCGTCGACGCTCAGGTCCGGGCGCGCGCCCGGGGGCAGCGCGCCTTCGAGGATGATGTCCACGCCGACCGTGCCGTTGGCCGAGGCCGGGTCGATGCGCGAGACCTTGCCCGCCACGACGCCGTTGCGCGTGTCGACTTCGGCGACCTGGCCGATGGCGATGTCCTTGGTCTGCGTCTCGGCGATTCGCAGCTCGGCTTTGAGGACCGTCGGATCGGCGACGCGTGCGATCTGCGCGCCGGCTTGCACGCTGGCGCCAACTTCGACCGGCAGGACCTGCAGCACGCCGTTCATGCCGGCCTTGACCTTCAGATCGTCCAACTGCCGGAGTCGAAGTTCGTAGGCGGCGCGGCGCTGGTTGACCTCGGCTTCTTGCGGTGCCAGCTGCGACTTCATGCCGGCCTTGGTGATCTCGAGGCGCTGGCGCGCCACCGACAGCTGATTCTTCAGGTCCTGCTCGGTGGCCCGGAACTGTTTCAGCTGGCAGCTCGGAGATCAGCTTCTCCTTGTAGAGCTCTTCGTTGGCGGCGAGCGTGAGGCTCGCCTGGCGATACTGCGACTCCATCGTCGACGACGCCGGCCTCCTGGTTGAGCAGCTGGCTCTGGAGGTCCGCCTTGCGGTTTTCGAAGGCGGCTTCAGCGGAGCGGAAGGCCAGCTGCGCATCCATGACCGACTGCTGGAGGTCCGGGTTGCTCATCTCGAGGATCACCGTCGTCGGCGTGACGGTCGCGCCGGGCCGCAGGACCAGACGCTCGACGCGGCCGTTGGTGGTGGCGGTGATCCAGCGGATGTTCTCGGGAACGAGGATGCCCGAGCCGCGGACCTGGCGAATCATGGGGCCGCGCTTGACGGTGTCGACCCAGACCGTGGCGCGCATCGACGCTTGGCGCCGCGGGCCTGAGCCGCGACACGCCGACGCGTGATGAGCACGATGGCGATCAGGGCGACCGCGCCGTAGATCATGCGGCGAATCTGCTTCTTACGTTTGACTTCGGGGGAGCGCGCTATGTCGACCATTGAACTGCCTCTGTCTGATGCCGGGCTGGAAACGGGGCCGGCGTCAGAGTGCCTATCCCAAACCGTGTGCCACGGGCTGAGCTGACGGTAAGTTATTGATAACAATCATGATTGCAATTAGGGCTGCCTTCGCGAGCCGTGGCCGCCTGCCCGAATCCGACATGCCCTCGTCCCAGATCCGAACAGTCAGCTCGATCTGGCGTCCGGCTCTGGGTCGGTGGATTGGACGGAAGTGTCAACGCTCTGGTTTAGAACAATTTGCAGTAAATTAGTTTGATTTGACAAAGCAAATTATATTGGGTCACACTCCGGCGTGCCCATATCGCCGGCTGAGGCCGCGCAACAGGTGATGAGCCTGTATCCCCGGATCTACTTTGCGTGTCACACGCGGCACGTGCGCGATCCGCAGGACAACCGGCTCCTGAGCCGGCATCAGGCGAGCGTGCTCGACCATCTGGACGAGGTCGATCCGATTACATTGAACGGTCTCGCCGGCCACATGGGCGTCACGTCCGGAACGATGTCGCTGACGATCGACCGTCTGGAGCGCAAGGGCTATGTCGTGCGGCTGCGCGACGCCGCCGACCGGCGTCGCGTGAATGTCCGGCTGACATCGGCCGGGGTGCGCGTGCGCGAAGCAAGCTCGGTGCTCGACCCGCCGCTCGTCGAGGCAATGGTGGCGCGGTTGACGGACGAGGAGCGGGAGGCGGCAATCCGCGGCCTGGCGTTGCTCGCGAGGGCAGCGCAAAAAGGAGCTGGGAGTTAGGAGACACGACCCCATGAGATGGATCTGGATGGCCGCTGGCGCGATCGCCATACTCGTCGTCGTCGTGCTGGTGGTCGGGTGGCTCATGCCGGTTCAGCACCGGGCCTCGCGTCAGGCGACGTTCCGCGCGGCTCCGGCAGCGGTGTGGGCGCTCATCACGAACGTCGAGGCGTTTCCGGCATGGCGAAGTGACGTGAAGACCGTCGAGCGTCTGCCTGAGCGCGACGGCCGGCCGGTCTGGGTAGAGGAGGGCAGCAATGGCCGCATCACGTACGCCGTCGCGCAGGCGAAGCGCCCGGCTGCTGGTCGTCCGCATCGCGGACCTCGATCTTCCTTTTGGTGGGACCTGGACCTACGAGATTGCGCCCGTGGCAGGCGGCAGCACGCTGACGATCACCGAGGACGGAGAAATCTACAACCCGATTTTTCGCGTCATGTCGCGCTTCGTGTTCGGGTACGAGAGCACGATGGCCGCCTACCTGGCCGCGGCCGAGAAGCGCCTGGCCGGCGCGCAATAGACTTCCGATTTCGAACTTTCCGCTTCCCACTTCGAACTTCAGACGTCAGACTTCAACTTCACTTCAGACTTCACACGTCAGACTTCAGACTTTCTGCCAATGGGGTACGACGCAACCTGCACGCTGACATTCGACGGCAAGACCACGCGCGGGACGGCGCTCCTCGAACACAAGGACCTCGTGTTCCGCGGGCCGGTCCGGCTCGCCATCCCGCTCTCCACGATCACGAAGGCGACGGCGCGCGAGGGCACACTGCACCTCCGGTTTGGTGGCAAGTCAGCCGAGCTCACGATCGGACCCGCCGCCGAGAAGTGGGCCAGCCGGATCACGAATCCACCGTCGAGGCTGGACAAGCTGGGCGTGAAAGCGGGCATGACGGTCGCAGTCATCGGCGTGTTCGACGAGGGATTTCTGGCCGAGGCGGCCGAGCGGGCGGAGAAGGTCTCGCGGAAAGCGCCGGCCGCCGGCCGGCCAGTCGATCTGATCTTCTACGGCGTCGAGCATCGCGACGCGCTCGAACGGATCGCGAGCCTCGTGCCGCTCATCCAGCCCGAGGGCGCGATCTGGATCGTCCGGCCGAAGGGACGCGAGGAGATCACCGAAGCCGAAACCATGGCCGGCGGCAAGCGCGCCGGGCTCGTCGACGTCAAGGTCGTCAGCTTCTCCGAGACGCACACGGCCGAGAAGTTCGTGATTCCGGTCGCGAAGCGCCCGCGAAAGTCCTGAGTATGCCGATCGACCTGACCGCGCTCGGCTGGACAGAACGGCTCGCCGACGCCTTCGCGCCGCACGCCGCCGAGGGCCTGATCCCGGCGCGCGTCGCCCTCGAGCACACGCACATCTACCGCGTGTTCACTGAAGGCGGCGAGTGGCTGGCGCGCGTCTCCGGACGCCTGCGCCACCAGGCCGCCGGGCGCATCGATTTCCCGGCCGTGGGCGACTGGGTCGCGCTCGAGCCGCCGGTCGAAGGCGCCGACGCGCGCATTCGCGCCGTCCTGCCGCGCCGCAGCCGCTTTTCCCGCCGCGCCGCCGGCGATCCGACCGAAGAGCAGATCGTCGCCGCCAACATCGATACGGTGTTTCTCGTCTCCGGTCTCGACGGCGATTTCAACCCGCGCCGCATCGAGCGCTACCTCGTCGTCGCGTCAGACAGCGGCGCCACGCCCGTCATCGTCCTCAACAAGGTGGATCTGGTGGAGGATCTGCCGGCGGTTCTGGCGGAAGTCGTTGCGCTGGCGTCGGGTGTCGACGTCCACGCCGTCTCGTGCCGCCGGCCCGACAGCCTCGACGTGCTCCGGCGCTATCTCGGCCACGGCCAAACGGGGGCGCTGCTCGGCTCGTCAGGCGTCGGCAAGTCGTCCATCGTCAATCAGCTCATCGGCCACGAGCTGCTGCGCACGCGCGAGGTGCGCGCCTCGGACAGCCGCGGGCGCCACGTGAGCACGGCGCGGCAGCTCGTGATGCTGCCCGGACAGGGCGTCCTCATCGACACGCCGGGCATGCGCGAGCTGCAGTTGTGGGACTCGGGGGAAGCCGCCGGCGGGACGTTCACCGATATCGAGGATCGCGCGGCTGATTGCCGGTTTCGAGACTGCCAGCACCGCACGGAGCCTGGGTGCGCCGTCCGCGCAGCCGTCACGGCCGGCGAGATCTCGTCGATCCGGCTGGACAGCTTCCACAAGCTCGCGGGCGAGCAGGCCCATCAGGCGCGCCAGCAGGACGAACGGGCGCTCATCGAAGAGAAGCGCCGCGGAAAGATCGGAGCCAAGGCGCTGCGGAAGCGGCTCGAAGACAAGGGCAGCAGGACTAGCCGCCGTCCACCGTGTCCACCCCTCCATTCGCCGGATGCCTCGATCCGGCGGACTCCGACGGCGTAACGTGGCGTAACGTCCGAATGCGGGCGCTGCCACACATCCACCCGCTCACCATCGAGAGCTGAACATGTCCGTGCTGACGGTGTCGAACGCCACGAAGTCTTTCGGCAAGGTCACGGCGCTCGCCGGCGCGTCGTTCGATCTCGCGGCGGGCGAGCTGCTGGCGCTGCTCGGGCCGAACGGCGCCGGCAAGACGACGCTGATTCGCGCCATCACCGGACGCGTGCGGCTCGATGGCGGCGAGATTCGCCTGTTCGGCCGAGTGCTGTCCGGCGGTCAAACGCCGAGCGAGCTGGGCGTCGTGCCGCAGGACGTCGCGCTCTATCCGCTCCTGACCGCGCGCGAGAACCTGCAGGCCTTCGGCCGCCTGCAGGGGCTGTCCGGCAAGGGGCTCGGCGAGCAGGTCGACTGGGCGCTCGAGCATACCGGCCTCACCGATCGGCGATGCGGAGCCGATCGGCCAGTTCTCCGGCGGCATGCGCCGCCGCCTCAACATCGCCTGCGGCATCGTGCACCGGCCGCGCATCGTGCTGCTCGACGAGCCGACCGTCGGCGTCGATCCGCAGAGCCGCGACCGCATCTATGACGTGCTCGCCGGCCTCCGCGCCACCGGCGTGTCGCTGCTGCTGACGACGCATCATCTCGAAGAGGCGGAGGCGCGCTGCTCGCGCACGGTCATCATCGATCACGGCAAGGTGATCGCGGCCGGCACGCTGTCCGAGCTCGTCGAACTGACCGTCGGCCGGCATCGACTCGTGACGCTGCGCCTCGATGCGCCGCTCGACGCGGCAGCCGCTCACGAGGGATGGCGCCATCGAGATCGACGCCGCCGATCCGCGCGTGGTGACGCGCGCGGCTGAAGGACGTCGGGCTGGAACTGCCGCCGCTCCTCGAGCGTCTCCACCGGGCTGGCCGGCTGGTCGAGGACATCGACGTCCGCGGCCCGAGCCTCCAGGCGGTGTTCATTCACCTGACGGGAAGGGAGCTGCGAGAGTAATGCTCACACTGATGCGCATCGCGTGGACCAACCTGTCGCGCGACCGGGTGGCGCAGGCGCTGACGTTTCTGCTGCCCATCATCTTCTTTTCGATCTTCGCGATGGTGTTCGGCGGTCAGCGCGACGCGGCCACCGCCGGCATCCGCGTCGCGGTCGTCGACGAAGACCAGTCCGAGTTGAGCCGCCGCCTGGTCGACGGCCTGAAGAAGGAGAGTGGCTTGCGGGTCAGGACGACCGCCGCCGATGACACCGCGGGTCCGGCGCTCGATCGGCCGGCGGCCGAGCGCTTGGTGAAGAACGGCGACGTGCCGGTCGCGGTCGTCATCCCCCGCGGGACTGGGCGAGGCCTTCGGGCAATCCGGCTTCGGCGGCGGTCCGGCGATCGTGCTGCTCGCCGATCCGTCCGATCCGATCGCGCCCAACATGGTCGGCGGGCTGCTGCAGAAGGTCACGATGACGGCTGCGCCGGACCTCATGATGCAGGGCGGCATGCGCCAGTTCGAGACCTACGCCGGCGCGCTCACGCCGCAGCAGCGTGCGGCGGTGGACGCGTGGATGCCGCAGCTGAAGCCCGGCGGATGCGCCGGGCGCGGCCGGTGGGCCGGCGATGGGCGTGGCCGTGCAGGTCGTCGACGTCATGCGGACCGGCAACCAGCGCGGCTCGCTCGTGTCGTTCTACGCCGCCGGCATCGGCGTGATGTTTCTGCTCTTCTCGATGGTCGGCGCGGCCGGCTTTGTGCTGCTCGAGGAAGGCGGAGTCCGGAACGCTCGAGCGTCTGCTGTGCACACGGATCGGCATGTCCGGGATCCTGTTCGGGAAATGGGTGTTCCTGGTCGCGGTCGGCTTCGCGCAGCTGAGCGTGATGTTCCTCTGGGGGAGCGTCGCCTTCGGCCTGCCGCTCTTCTCGCACCTCGGCGGCTTCGTCGTCATGACCCTCGCCACGACCGCCGCGGCGGCGGCGCTCGCGCTCGTCCTGGCCACGATCGCGCGCTCCCGCGCGCAGCTCTCGGGATTTTCGACGATCCTCATCCTGACGATGTCGGCGCTCGGCGGCAGCATGTTTCCGCGCTTCCTGATGAGCGAGACGATGCAGCAGATCGGCCTCGTGACGTTCAACGCCTGGGCGCTCGACGGCTACCTGAAGGTGTTCTGGCGCAACGCGCCGATCTGGCAGCTGTGGCCGCAGGTCGCGGTGCTGTCCGGACTGGCGGTGGTGTTTCTCGGCGGCGCGCGCATTCTCGCGCGCAGGTGGGAGGCGGTGTAACTGCTCGACGCGCAGACGGGCCCGCGGCTCGCAACTCACGATGGTCACGATGGCACGATGCACACGATGAGTCTTAAGTAACACATTCTTCGTGGCCATCGTGTCATCGTGATCATCGGCGAGCCGCGAGCTCGTGGGGCAGCGCGTGTAAGACTAACTCGGTGAAACTCGCACTGGTGCAGCAGTCGGCCGGCGAGGACAAGGCCGAGAACATCCGCCGCGGGCTCGCGGCGCTCGAGCACGCCGCGCGGCAGGGCGCCGCGCTCGTCGTCTTTCCCGAGCTGGCGTTCGAACGGTTCTTTCCCGCAGCGCCCCGCCGGCGGAGCGCCCGTGGCAGCACGGCGAGACGGTCCCCGGGCCGATGACCGATGCGTTCTGCCGTCGCGCGCGCGAGCTCGGCGTCGTCGTCGTCCTCAACCTGTACGAGCGGGACGGCGAGCGCGGGTTCGACTGCTCGCCGGTCATCGACGCCGACGGGTCGCTGCTCGGCCGGACGCGGATGATCCACATCACCGACTACCCGTGCTTCCACGAGCAGGGCTACTACACGCCGGGCGATACCGGCGCGCCGGTCTACCGGACGCAGGCCGGTGCCGTCGGCGTGGCCATCTGCTACGACCGTCACTATCCCGAGTACATGCGCGCGCTGGCGCTCGGTGGCGCCGACCTGGTCGTCGTGCCACAGGCCGGCGCGCTCGACGAGTGGCCCGAGGGCCTCTACGAAGGCGAGATGCGCGTCGCGGCGTTTCAGCACGGCTACTTCGTCGCGCTCTGCAATCGCGTGGGCGAGGAAGAGTGCCTGACGTTTGCCGGCGAGTCCTTCGTCTGCGCCCCTGACGGCCGCGTCGTCGCGCGCGCGCCGAGGCTCGAGGATGCGATCCTGCTCGTCGACGTCGACTTCGTCGGAGGCCGAGACCTCGCACGCGCGTCGCCTGTTCCTGCAGCATCGCCGGCCGGAGCTCTACGCCGAGTGGGCCGCGCGGGTCGCTGACGTGAGCACGCATGCCACGCTTGCGCCGTGCGTCCCTCCTGCTTGTCGCCGCGGTGGCGACGACGATGTCGATGAGCTGCCGCGACAAGGATGTCGTGACCGAGTCGTACGCGACGATGGCCGAGGCGCGCGAGGCCGGCGCGCCGGGGCGCGCCGATATGCCTCAGGGATTGCCCGAGGGCGCGCTACGAGCATCCGCACCGCGAGCGACCTCAATTCGGGGCGGCGATGGGGGCTGTTCAACTTCCCGCCGGCGGATGCGGACGCGATTCGCGCGATGCTCGGAGCCGATGAGATGTCACTCGCGGGCGTCGAGTGCGATATCCCCGGGCGGATCGAATGGTGGCCGATGCTCCTCCGAGGGACGGTGAACGCCGAGCACGCCAAGGCCGCCGGCCTCCAAGCCTACCGATCGCGCGCAGGGCGGTCTGATTGTGGTCGTGAACTGGAAGCAGGGGCGGGCGTACTACTGGAAGGCGTGAGCAATCGTCGAAGTGACCGTGAGCGGACACGGCTCGCCAGCCGACTCGGGATGGCCCGCCTGAGCGAGCCGCGACTTCGCGTGACGAGTGAGCGAAGGTTGGTGCCGAGGACTGGAATCGAACCAGTGACACCAGCATTTTCAGTGCTGTGCTCTACCAACTGAGCTACCTCGGCGTGCCTCAGGCAGAACCCTCATCATAACAGTCCCGCCCGCGGATCGACAACCCGCGAGGCGCGTCTGCGGTCGAAATCGTTCCGTGCGTGAAAGAAATCACTTGTACTTTCTCGCGCGCTGCGGTACCTTGAGCGGGCGCTGACCGATCGTCGCGCTTGCACGAAATTCCTGGCTTGTACTTTTCGGCGGGTTCTGGTACTTTCCCTTCACCAACGATGAGCCAGAGCGGATTCGACACGCCGAAGCTGCCGCCCCGCCGACGCGAACACGCGTGGACGGGCCGGGTGCTCTGCTTCGCCGCGTGCGTCCTCGCGGTGAATGCGCTGATCGGCGAGCGCGGGCTGTCCGAGACGCTGCGCGCGCGCCGGGACTTCAACGCGGCGGTTGCGGAGCTGTCGCGGCTGCAGTACGAGAACGCGATGCTGGCCGACACGATTCGCCGGCTGCAGCACGACGCGCCGACGATCGAAAACGTCGCGCGCGCCGAGCTCGGGCTCATCAAGCCGGGCGAAGATCCTCGTCGTTCGTCAAGACACGCGGAGACGCGGCGAGACAGCTGTCGCCGACGCCTCCGTCGATCTCGGACATCCGCATGTTCGCCGCGTTCGGTCTACGACTCGCTAGCTTCCTTAGACGGCTGCGACTTCCGCTTCGCGTCCCATGCCGAGCTCGCGGCGGACCTTCTCTTCGAGCGTCTTGAAGACCGCCGGGTTGTCCTTCAGGAACTGCTTGACGTTCTCGCGGCCCTGACCGAGCCGGTCGCCGTTGAACGCGAACCACGTGCCGCTCTTGTCGACGATCTTGCGATCGACGGCGAGATCGAGCAGGTCGCCTTCCTTCGAGATGCCCTCGCCGTACATCACGTCGAACTCGGCCTCGCGGAAGGGCGGCGCCACCTTGTTCTTGACGACCTTGACCCGCGTGCGGCCGCCGACCACCGCGTCGCCGTCCTTGATCGCGCCGATGCGGCGGATGTCGATGCGGACCGACGAGTAGAACTTGAGCGCGCGGCCGCCGGTCGTGGTTTCGGGGTTGCCGAACATCACGCCGATCTTCTCGCGGAGCTGGTTGATGAAGATGAGGCAGGTCTTCGACTTCGAGACGGCGCCGGTGAGCTTCCGGAGCGCCTGCGACATGAGGCGCGCCTGCAGGCCCATCTGCGCTTCGCCCATCTCGCCCTCGATCTCGGCGCGCGGCACGAGCGCCGCGACCGAGTCGACGACCACGACGTCGACGCCGTTCGAGCGCACGAGCACTTCGACGATCTCGAGCGCCTGCTCGCCGTTGTCGGGCTGCGAGACCAGGAGGTTGTCGAGATCGACGCCGAGCTTCTGCGCGTACTTCGCGTCGAGGGCGTGTTCGGCGTCGACGAACGCCGCCATGCCGCCGAGCTTCTGCGCTTCGGCGATGATCTGCAGCGAGAGCGTCGTCTTGCCCGACGATTCCGGGCCGAAGATTTCGACGACGCGCCCGCGGGGGACGCCGCCGATTCCGAGGGCATAATCGAGGCTGACCGCCCCGGTGGAGATGGCCGGGATGGCGGCCACGGCATCCTTCTGGCCCAGGCGCATGATCGAGCCCTTGCCAAACTGTTTCTCGATCTGGCCGACGGCCATCTCGATGGCCTTGAGGCGTTCGCGGTCGTTCTCTGGCGGCATTCGGTATCTCCTTCGGGTTGCGGGCGGCCAACGATTTGGCGGCTCACAAGACTCGGCATTCTAGGTTCGTGCCGGGGAGAAAGTCAAGCGAAAATCTGTAAAGCATGGCCTATTATCGTGTTGATTAGAGGCATCTTACGAGGGCGATCGGACTTTCGCCCCCCGGTCCGGCAGATCGCAGTTTCTGCGCCCTCCGGCAGGCGCCCGGTTGGCAGCTTTCTGCCAGCCCGTCCGCCGAAGTCTTGGCGCAGGCGGACGCCGGGCGCGACTGCTGATGCCGTCCCCAATCGGACATGCGATCGCGGGCGTGGCGGCCGGCTGGCTAGTCGCCGGCGCACCAGACCGCGCCAAAGGTGCCTGGCACCTTGCCGGGAAGGTGCCAGCCACCTTCTTGGCTGGAGGCGGTGCTGTTCGGGGCGTTGGCGGTGCTGCCGGACGTCGACTTGCTCGCCGGCGCGCACAGCGGGCCGACGCACAGCGTTGGCGCGGCGGCGATCGTCGGGTTGGCGGCCTTTACGATCGCGCGGCAGCTTGGGCGGCGCATCACGCCAGCCGCCTGGCGCTCGCCTGCGTGGCGGCGTACGCGAGCCATGTGCTGCTCGACTGGCTGGGAAGCGACTCGTCGCCGCCGATCGGCGTGATGGCGCTCTGGCCCTTCAGTCGCGCATACTACGAATCCGACCTGCACGTCTTCATGGCCATCTCGCGTCGTTACTACCAGGGGTGGAGGTTTGTCACGCAGAATGTCCTGCGCTGTGAGCCTCGAGCTGGTTATTCTCGTTCCGGCTCTCGCCCTGGTCTGGCGTTTCAGGGGCCGCAGGCCTGACTGAGCTGTGTCATGAGCGCGGCTCTCGCGCTTCGTCGTGCGGGCAGCCCGGAGCGCGATCGTCATCGCCGCGCTGGCGACCGTCGCCCTCCCCATCCCGGCACGCGCGCAGCCGCCCGCGATCCCGACAGCGGAGCCGCACCCGTACGACGGCCTGCTCGCGGGCTACCGCAGCGGTGCCGTCGAGCCGGCGGTCGACGGCTCTGACGAAGCTGCTCGCAGGCGGATGGCGGCCAGCGCCAAGCCACGCGCTGGATCGCCCGCGACGCGCGACCTGAACCGGCGAGCGGATCTGGAGGCCGCGCTGCTCCTGTACACGGACGCGATCATGCTCGCGTGGCAGAACGACCATCCGTTTCCCGATCGCCGTGGTGGGGCGCTACACGTCGCCATTCATGCGCCTCCGTCTCGCGCTCAAGAGGATGGATCCCGAAAACGCCGTTTCTGAGGAGCTGGTATCTGCTGTGGGAGTCGTTCCGGCAGGTGCACGTCAATCAGTCGCTTCCCCTCGAGCTCGACTTCCTCGACGACGCGCTGGACGCGTTTCCGAACGATTCACAGATGCTGCTCGCCGCGGGATCGCGGCACGAGCTCACGTGGTGGATGTCGCTCGAGAATGCCCAGCGGGATCCGGACAGTGAACCGCACTCGATCAGGAAGTTCCTGATGGAGGCGCGCGGCTACCTTCGCCGCAGCGTCAAAGCCGATGCGAAGGAATCCGAGGCGCGGCTGCGCCTCGTCAACGTCCTCCTCGAGCTGAACGACCTCGAGGACGCGTCCCGGCCTCCTCTCCGGGCACAACTGGACGGCTGACGGCGCCAGCCTTCGAGTACCTCGGCGCGGCTCTTCGAAGGCGACCTGCACGAACGCCGCGGCGACACGGCCGGCGGCCGCGGCGGCATACGACCGCGCGATTGGCCTCGTCGCCGTCCCGCAGTCGGCGCAGGTCGCGCGCGGCGCATGTCGCGCATCTCGAGGGCCAGCGCGCGCAGGCGGCCGCGACTCGTGACGCCCGCGCTCGCGAATCGCGCCGATCGAATCCGACCCGTGGTGGCCCTACATTCGCGGCCAGGCCTGGCGATTCGATTCCTACCTGAAGCTCGCGCACGCGATGGTCATGAAATGAAGCCCGTGACGCTCGCCACTGCTCGTTGCGGTCGATGGCGCTGTCGGTGCCTGCGGCCTGTCCGCTCAGGACGCGCGCTTCAGGAGTCAGGTGGCGGCGGTGCGCGTCGACGCGCTCGTGACCGACGGACGCCGTCCGGTGACGGGCCTGACGGCCGCCAACTTCGAGCTCCGCGACAACGGCGTCCTCCAGACCATCACCGACGTCGCATCACGAGACGCTGCCGCTCAACGTCGTCTGTGCGCTTCGACGTCAGCGGCAGCGTCGCCGGCGTGCCGCTCGGGCATCTCAAGGAAGGATTGCGGGGCGTCATCTCGGCGCTCGGCCGAGACGATCGTGCCGCGCTCCTGACGTTTGCCGAGCGCATCGAGCTCCACAGCGCTCTGACCGGCGATCGGGCGCGGCTGCGCGCGCTCGCCGACGGCGTTGCCGCCGGCGGCACCACGTCGCTCTTCGATGCCGTCTTTGCGGCGCTGGCGCTGCGCGAAACCGATGCGGGCCGCACGCTGCTCCTCCTCTTCAGCGACGGCCGCGACACGTCCAGCTGGTTGACGGCGCGCAAGCTCGTCGAGTCCGCCCGCCGCACCGATGTGGTCATCTATCCCGTCACGATTCGATCCATTCCGCTGGTCATGTTCGGCGGGAGGCGTGCATACGCCAGCAGCGCCAAGAGCCATCCGAGCGGTTGCTCGACGCGCTCGCCGAGGAGACCGGCGGGCGCGTGGTGTACGCGACCGACGAGGCGGCACTCGAGAAGACGTTCCTCGAAGTCCTCACCGAATTCCGGCAGCGCTACGTGCTGAGCTACACGCCGACCGGCGTGTCCGACGCGGGATGGCACACGACAGAAGTGAAGCTGCGGGGGAAGTCCGGCGACGTGCGGGCGCGGCGCGGCTACTTCGCGAAGTGACTCAGGTGCGGCCGAGCAGCCAGAACACCACCGAGATGAGGCGAGCGGCACCGCGGCCAGCAGGAACCCGGCCGCAGCCATGAGGTTGCCGAGCAAGCGACCTTCGGGCTCGGCGCGCGCGATCTGGAGTCCCTGCCTGAGCAGCACCGCGCCCGCCGCCACCGCGACCCCGACGACAACCAGGAGCGCGGGCATCGCGCGCGTCCGGAAGAGCACCAGCGCCGCGTCGCGGTCGGTCTGCGCCAGCGCGGTCAGCGTGTCGAGGTAGGAGGACAGCCACCAGACGGCAACGGTGCCGCCCAGGGCGGCGAGCGCCCATCCGATGAGCGCCAGTCGTCGGCCTGTGGGGTTCTTCGGCAGCAAGAGGCGATCAGTAGCGGTAAAAACCTTGACCGGATTTCCGGCCCAGGTGACCAGCCGCGACCATCCGCCGCAGGAGCGGACACGGCCGGTATTTCGGATCGCCCAGTCCCTCGTGGAGGACTTCGAGAATGGCCAGGCAGACGTCGAGGCCGATGAAGTCGGCGAGCGTCAGCGGGCCCATCGGATGGTTCATGCCGAGCTTCATCACCTTGTCGATGGAATCGGCGGTCCCGACGCCCTCCATCAGCGCGAAGATGGCCTCGTTGATCATCGGCATCAGAATCCGGTTGGCGATGAATCCCGGATAGTCCGCCGCCTCGACCGCGGTCTTGTTGAGCCGCATGCAGAGCTCGGCCGCAATCAGCATCGACTCGGGCGCGGTGGCCTGGCCGCGAATCAGCTCGACGAGCGACATCAGCGGCACCGGGTTCATGAAGTGCATGCCCAGCACGCGCTCCGGACGGTTGGTGGCCGCGCCGAGCGCGGTGATCGAGATCGACGAGGTGTTCGAAGACAGGATGACGTCGGGCCGCGTCAGCTGGTCGAGCCGCGCGAAGAGGGACTGCTTGGCCTGCCGATCCTCGAAGATCGCCTCGATGACGTAGTCGCTGTCCGCGAGGCGCGTCGACGTTGGTGCCGGTCGCGAGGCGATCGAGCGCCGCGTCGCGCTCCGCCGCCGTCAACCGGCTTTTCTCGACGAGCTTGGCGAGGCTCTTCTCAATCGACGACTTGGCGCGATCGAGCGCCCCCGCCGCGGCGTCGACGAGCCGCACCTCGAACCCCGCCTGCGCGAAGACCTGGGCAATCCCGTTGCCCATCGTGCCCGCGCCCACCACTCCGATTCGCTGAATAGCCACCAATG
>CAWKBU010000019.1:0-213698 GCA_963847975.1 uncultured Acidobacteriota bacterium
ATGTGGACGAACGGGGCTGTGGAGCAAGCCGATACGCCGCCGCTGTTGGCGCAGTTGAGTCTCAGTCCGAGACCGCTACGGCGGATGAGTGAGGAGTGGATGGGTCGCCAATCACGCGCGCTCGCGTGATCGAAGCGGTGCGCGGCGCACAGCGAAACCCGCAGGAACAGGCGTGCATATCCTGCGGCACACGTTCTGTTCCGCCTTCGCGGCTCGCCGCTACGGCGGACAAGTCGCGGCAACCACCCCCACCGAAGAAGCTTACACCAATAACCGAGGAAGCGAACGAGCGAAGCGAGGAGCCACAGGAACGGACGGGATCGCAGGGGTCCCCGCGAGCGACTGTGTAAGGGGTCTGGGGACGAAGTCCCCAGATCAAGATTGGATAGCGGGCTACGGGGATCGAACCCGTCTGACTGGCTTGGGAAGCCAGGACATTACCACTATGCTAAGCCCGCCCGTCCGTCACGATCGTAGCACACTCGCTACGACCGGATGAATGCCAGCACCTCGTCGCGTTTCTCCTCCATCAGCTGCTGCGACGTGGCCTCGAGGTTCAGCCGAAGATAGGGCTCGGTGTTCGAGCCGCGGACGTTGAAGTGCCAGTCCGCGAACTCGGCGGAGAAGCCATCGAGCGAATAGGTCCGTCCGCTCGCCGCGTAGACGGGGTGCGCACCGAGCTCCTCGAGCTTCCGCGGCACGATCGCGAGGTCGCTGACCTTGGTGTTGATCTCACCCGAGATGAAGTACTTCTGCGCGCAGCGGCGCGAGGAGCTCCGCCAGCGTCTGGCCCTTGCGCGACATCAGCTCGAGGATGAGCAGCGCCGGGATGAACCCGTTGTCGGCGTAGAAGTTGTTGCGGAAGTAATAGTGCCCGGTGACTTCGCCGCCGAAGATCGCCCGCTCGTCGCGCATGCGCCGCTTGATGAACGAGTGGCCGACCTTGTTCATCAGCGCCTTGCCGCCGTACTTGCTGGTGATGTCCTTGACCGCATAGCTGGCCCGGACGTCGTAGATGATCGTCTCGCCGGGATGCTTCATCAGGAACGACTCGGCGAGCAACGCCGTGACGAAATCGCCGGCGATGAACTCGCCGGTGCCGTCGATGAAGAAGCAGCGGTCGGCGTCGCCGTCCCAGGCGATGCCGATGTCGGCCTTCTCGGCGATCACGCGCTCGACGATGTCGCGGCGGTTCTCTTCGATGAGCGGGTTGGATTCGTGATTGGGGAAGCTGCCGTCCACCTCGAAGCACAGCGTCGTCAGCTTGCGGGTGGGGATGCGGGCGAAGAGCTTCGGCCCGACCAGGCCGGCCATGCCGCTGCCGGCGTCGAGCACGACGTTGAAGGGCGTGATGGCCTTCTCGTCGATGAACGACATGACGTGGCCGACGTAGTCGTCGAGCACGTCCTGGTGGGAGAGGGAACCGGGAGTCGACGCCGCCGGCGGCAGCGTGTTGGTCGTGACCATCTCGCGGATCTCGCCGATGCCGGCGTCGCCGCTCAAGGGAAACGCCTCCCGCCTGACCATCTTGATGCCGTTGTACTGCTTGGGGTTGTGCGACGCGGTGATCTGCACCCCGCCGTCGTGGCCGTCACGGGCCACGGCGAAGTACATCATGTCGGTCGCGATCATCCCGTAGTCGACGACGTCGGCGCCCTGCGCGCGCGCGCCCTTCGATGAAGGCCGCCGCAACCGTCGGCGACGACAAGCGCATGTCGCGGCCGACCGCGATCCGCTTCGCGTTCAGGTAGCTGACGAAGGCCCGGCCGATCGCGCGCGCGGCGTCCTCGTTGACTTCCGATGGGTAGAGGCCGCGGATGTCGTACGCCTTGAAGATGTTGGGGTTGATGCTCATAGCCTGCTGTAGTCGGTGATGACGGTCTTGTCGCCAAGGATGACCGGCGTTTCGAGCATCGCGTTCCGGCCGACGTGACAGTTGCGTCCGAGAATGGAACCGCGGACGACCGCTTCGCGCCCGATCCAGCCGTTCGGCCACACGATCGATGCGTCGAGCACCGCGGCTTCGTCAACGTGCGTCTGGCGTCCAATCACCGAGTAGGGGAGGACCTTGGTGCCCGACTTGATGACGACGCCTTCGTCGATGAAGCACGGGCCATGGACCTCGACGCCATCCTCGAGCTTCGCGCCCGGGGAAATCCAGGCCTTGCGGTCGGCGCCGTCAAAGGGCGGAGCCGAGTAGAGCCCGTCCATGATGTCGCGATGCACCTGCAGGTACTTGGCGGGCGTGCCGATGTCGATCCAGTAGCCATCGTAGACGTAGGCGACAAACGTCTCGCCGCGCTCGATGAGGGACGGAAAGAAGCTGCGTTCGATCGACCACGCCGTGTCCTTCGGGATGCGGTCGAAGGTATCGGGTTCGAGGATGTAGATGCCGGCGTTGATCGTGTTGCAGGTGATCTCGTCTTCGCCCGGCTTCTCCAGGAAGCGCTGGATGTTGCCGTGCGCGTCGGTTTCGACCAGGCCGTAGGCGCGCGGGTTCTCGACCGGCGTCAGGACGATGGTGGCCTTGGCCTTGCGCTCGCGGTGGAGCGCGAGGACGGCGCGCAGGTCCACCTGCGTCAGCACGTCGCCGTTGAAGACCACGACTGATTCGGTCAGCTGGTCGCCGGCATAACGGATGGCGCCGGCAGTGCCGAGCGGCATCGGTTCCACGACGTAGCGAAGCTTCATGCCCAGCCCCTCGCCATCGCCGAAGATCTCTTCGATTCGCCGCGGCTGGTAGTTCAGGCTGAGGATGGCCTCATCGATCTCGGGCACCTGCCTGAGCTGATCGAGCTGGTAGTAGAGAAACGGCCGATTGAAGATCGGCACGATAGGCTTGGGCGTGTGGACCGTCAGGGGACGCAGGCGCGTACCCTTTCCCCCGGCGAGCAAGATAGCTTTCATGACAATCGATGATTTTATACTGAACGTTACGTGGATGAAGGTTGAAAGTTAGGTCCTTCGGCATTAGCATTCAGACGTTCTTGGATGAATCTGCCCAACGCCCTCACCCTCGCCCGGATTTTCCTGGTGCCCCTGCTGGTCGTCGTGCTGGTTACGAAATTCGAGGGGCGTCTGATTCTCGGGATTCGGATGGAACTCGTCGGGGCAGCGATCTTCGGCCTGGCCTCGCTCACCGACTGGCTCGACGGATATCTCGCCCGCCGCCGCAAGCAGGTCACGACCTTCGGGCAGCTCATGGATCCGCTGGCCGACAAGCTCCTGATCACGGCCGCGCTCCTGTCGCTCGTGCAGATGGGCCTGGCGCCCGCCTGGATGGTGACCGTGATTCTCGGACGGGAGTTCGCGGTCACGGTGCTGCGCAGTGTGGCGTACTCGCGCGGCGTCGTGATTCCCGCGTCGCCGCTCGGGAAAATCAAGATGCTCTCGCAGGTCGTCGCGATCCTGCTGCTCATCCTCGGGAACGACCACCTGCAGATGTTCTTCGTGCTTGGCCCGATCGCCCTCTGGTTCGCCTTGATCACCGCGGTGGCGTCGGGGATCGACTACTACCGCCGCTTCCTCACGATGAAGGCGCCGTAGCGGCAGGTCACGGAAGCTTCTTGGCCTGGTTGGCCATCTCCGCCTTCAGCAACTCGACTCGCTTCTGCGCCTCGGCCAGGTGCTCGCTCTGCTCGAACTCCTGGATGAGCCGATCGAAGTAGGGCAAGGCCAACGCCGGCTGTCCGGCCTTGGCGTAGCACTCGCCGAGGTAGAAGTACACCGAATCGCGGCGGGTGAACTGCGGGTCCTTCTCGAGCAGTTGCTTGAACCGGTCAACGGCTCCGGGGTACCACCGCGAACGGTAATAGTGGTAGCCGACGTTGTATTCGTATTGGCTCAGGCGGTCGCGCGACTCACGCAACTTCGCCTTGCCATCTTCGATGAGCTCGTCGGTGGGGTAGCGCTCGATGAAGGTGGTGAATTCCTTGATGGCCTCGCGCGTTTCGGTCTGATCCCGATCGGCGCTGTGCATCTGGCGGAAATGCGTGATCCCCAGCTTGTACTGCGCGTAGCCCGCGCGCGCGTGCGTCGGGTAGAACGCGAGGAACTCGCGGAACTCGTTGAGGGCGAGCACGTACGATTCCGCCGAGCCTTCACCCAGATAGGTATCCCCGATGCCCAGCTTGGCGTCGGCGCGGTGGGGCGTCTGCGGATACGTGTCGATGAGCTCGCGAAAGTACTCGCGCGAGACCAGCCATTTTTTCTTGCCGAGCGCCTCGTTGCCACGCTCGAAGAGGAATTTGTCGGGCTCGGGCGTCCCGGTCGGCGGTTTGACCGAGCCGCCGGCGCAGCCAGCGGCGAGCCCGGCTGCCAGTAGAAGGGCGACGCCCAGCGCGGCGCAGAAGGTGTGTCTTACCGGTGTCAGCACAGAAGCTTCATTCCAGGAAAAAGGTTGATTCGATTTTAGTCCGAGCGTCCCTATCGCACGAGCGCCGGAGTGTTTGCCAGCCAGTGATACTCGGCCTCGAGCCCTTGCTCGAGCGATACTTTGGGCGAAAATCCGAGGTCGGCCCGGGCCCTGGTCGTGTCGGCGAAGGTATCGCGCATGTCGCCCTTCTGCTGTGCTTCACGCTGGATCTCAATCGGCTGGCCGTGGATCCGGCCGATGATCTCGAAGAGCTGGTTGACCGAGACGCGCGAGCCGCCGCCGACGTTGTAGGCGCGAACCCGAGGTCGCCCTGATCCCCCGCGGCCACGGTCGCCGCGACGGCATCAGTCACGAACGTGAAGTCGCGCGTCTGCTCGCCATCGCCGTAGAGCGTGATGGCATCGCCCCGGAGAGCCGCCCGCATGAACTTGTGAAACGCCATGTCCGGACGCTGCCGCGGGCCGTACACGGTGAAGTACCGCACCGACGTCGTCGGGACGCGATGGTTCGCGTAGTACAGGTAGCAGAGCTGTTCGGCGGCCAGCTTCGTGACGCCGTACGGGGACACCGGCTGGGGGAGGGCATCCTCTCGCATCGGGATGCTGACGTTGTCGCCGTAGACCGACGAGCTCGACGCATAGACGAACCGGTGCAGCGGACGGCCGACGCAGGCTTCGAGCAGCCTCTGCGTCGCGTCGACGTTGTTGTCGGTGTAGATCCGGAAGTCGCCGCCCCAGCTCTTGCGGACGCCGGCCTGCGCCGCGAGATGGAACACGTGGGTCTTGCCCGCGAGCAGCGCGCCGAGGTCGGTCGCCTGGAGCGCCCCTTCGACGAAGTGAAAGCCCGGCTGGCCGTGCGTTGACGGCCAGGTTCGCCTCCTTGATGAAGCGAGGGTAGTAGTCGGTAAAGCAGTCGATGCCCGTCACCTCCGCGCCCCGATCGAGCAGCGCCGCTGTGAGATGTGAACCGATGAAGCCCGCGGCTCCCGTAATCAACGCCTTCATGCAAAGACCTCCCGAATCCGTTGTGGCAGCCTGCAGGGGCGGCCGGTCGGGTCGACCGAGGCGTGCGTCGTGCGTCCGGTTGCGGCGACGGTCGCCTGCGCCGCCATGCGCACCTCGTAGGTGAACTCCAATCGCACGGGCGAGAGCAGCCGGCCCGTGGTGTGAATCTCGAGCTCGTCGTCGTAGCGCGCGGGCCGCACGTACTCGCAGTGGGCGTCGATCACGGGCAGCGCCACCCCGGCCAACTCCATCTCGCGGTAGCTCCACCCCAGCACCCGAAGCAGGTCCGTCCGCCCGACCTCGAACCACACGAAGTAGTTGGCGTAGTAGACCACGCCCATCTTGTCGGTCTCGGCGTAGCGCACGCGGACGAGCGACGTCGAGCTCGGCGTGGACGTCATCTGACTCCGGATCCTGACGCGGCCACGCGCAGGTCACGCATCGCCCGCTCGGCGTCGCCCGAACCGAAGATCGCCTGGCCGGCGACCAGGATATCGACCCCGGCCGCGACCACCCGGGCGGCGTTCGAGGCGTCGATGCCACCGTCGATCGCGATCTGGGCGCGCGAGCCGGCGCGGTCGAGCAACTGGCGGATAGCACGCACTTTAGACTCGCTGCGTGGGATAAAGGTCTGTCCGCCGAAGCCCGGATTGACCGACATCACAAGCACGTAGTCGAGGTCTCCGGCAATGTCTTCGAGCGCGCCCACCGGCGTCGATGGGATTGATGGCGACGCCCGCCAGTACGCCCGAATTCTTGATGAGCTGAATCGTCCGGTGGAGGTGGGGAAGCACCTCGATATGAACCGCGATGCGGGCGGCGCCGGCCTCCACGAACGCCGCGATGTACGAATCCGGATCCTCAATCATCAGGTGGACGTCGAGCGGGACCGTGGCGACCCTGTGGATGGCGCGCACGACCAGCGGGCCAAACGTGATGTTTGGCACGAAATGGCCATCCATGACGTCGAGGTGCAGCAGATCGGCGCCGCCGCGCTCGACGGCCGCGACCTCGGTAGCCAGAGAGCGTGAAGTCTGCCGAGAGCAGCGACGGAGCAATCAACACGCTCACCGGCTGACCTCGATCGAGATCGGCTCTCCGGGAGCGATCTGAAACCCGGCCTGCGGGCTCTGCCGCAGGACTACGCCGCCCGGCACACCCGGATAGGGATGATCGCCGACGACCGAGACCCGGAAGCCCCGCGTCCGCAGCACGTCCGACGCCCGATCGCCGTTGACTCCGATAAGGTCGGGCATCACGTACGTCGCGCCCCGCTCGCCACGATTGACGAGGAGCGAAATCGAATCGGACTTGCTCTTGGCGGGCGGGTTCTGCGCCACCACCGTCCCGGCGGCATAGTCGAGCGATCGAATTTCGGCCGTTGGCCCGACGCCGAAGCCGTCCTGAGACACCCGCAACTGGGCCGTCCGCTCGGACTCACCCACGAGCCCCGGAACGATCGTCGACCGCGGGCCGGCGCTAATCCAGACTCGCACGCTTCGCTGGCGGCGCGTCCGCGCGCCCGTGAGCGGCTCCTGGGCCAGGATCTGTCCCGCCGGAACCTTGGGATCCACCTTGCGTCCGTCCTCGACTTTCAACGTCAGGCCGGCCTCGGCGAGCGCCGCCGAGGCGTCGTTCACGGTCTTGCCGGCGAGCTCGGGCACGACGACCTCGCGGGTTTTCAACGCCATCCGCATGGACGCCGCGGCGAACAAGACGTACGTGAGGAGCAGCGCGCCGCAGAGGAAGAGCACCTTGCCAGCTCCCCACACGCGCGTCGTCAGTGGCATGCAACCTCAAATTGTACCGCAAGTTGGACCTATTCCGCCCGCGTCAGGATGGCGCCGAAGAAGGCCTCGAGACCGTCGCGGAACGGGAACGTTCGCAGGTGGCCTGCCGCGTTGACGAGCGGCTGAACCGCCGCGGGCAAATCGCGCGGCGCGACGGGCTTGAGGGCGCCGCCCGCGACCAGGGCCGCCACGACGTCCTCGTTCTCCTCAGGTTCGCTCGAGCACGTCGAGTAGACGAGCCGGCCGCCGGGGGCAAGGACACGCGCCGTTTCCTCGAGCAGCTGCCGCTGGGACGCTGCGAGCCGGACGAGGTCCGTTTCGGACCTGCGCCAGCGGACGTCGGGGTCGCGGCGGAGCGTGCCGAGCCCCGAACAGGGGACGTCGAGCAGGACCCAGTCAAATGTCGCCCTGAGCGGCAGGGCGGAGGCGTCGGCCTGGACGATCTTCACCGACTGCGCCCCCGACGCGCGGACCGTGCGGGCAAGTAAGTCGACGCGACGTCCTCTGACGTCGGTGGCGACGATGAGGCCACGGTCGCCCATCGCGGCGGCGATGGCGGTCGTCTTTCCGCCGGGAGAGGCGCAGGCGTCGAGGACACGTTCGCCCGCGCGAGCCGAGACGAGCGACGCGACGAGCTGAGAGGCCTCGTCTTGCACGACGAACGCGCCCGTGTCGGCGAGCGGCGTCAGCAGGGGATTGCCCTTGCTGACGACCCAGGCATCGGGTGCGAACCGGCCAGGAACTATCTGCACACCGTGAGCCGCGAGTGACTCGGCGAGCGCTGTGCCCGTCGTGCGCAGGCGGTTCACGCGGAGCGTGAGCGGGGCAGGTTGGTTGTTGAACCGCAGCCACGCTTCGGTTGCCGCGAACCCGTAGCGATCCAGCCATCTGGCCGCCAGCCAGCGTGGATGAGAGAGCGTGACCGTGAGGTAGTCGAGGGCGGCGGCGCGATCGTCCAGGTTCTCGGGACGCGGCGGCACCGGCAACTGCGCGCGCTCGCGGCTGATGCGGCGCAGCAGGGCGTTGACGAAGGGGCCGGCGCTCTTCTTGCCGGCTTTCTTGGTCATGTTGACGGCGTCACTCACAACCGCCGCGGCGGGTACGCGATCGAGGTGGAGGAGTTGAAAGGTTGCGCTGCGGAGGATGTCGAGGACTTCGGGATCCAGCTTCGCTACCGGGCGCCGGCTGAGCTCCGCGATGACGTGGTCGAACGTGCCCTGCCACCTGAGAGTCCCGGTGGCGATCTCGCTTGCCAGCGCACGGTCGCGCTCGTCCGGCAACCGCGCCCGCGCCCGCGCCAGCGCGTAAGGTAAGTCGGCGCTGCCCGTCGAGACCGCCCGCAGGACCTCGTACGCCGCTTCGCGCGCGGGCGCAATCATCCGCGCTCGACTTTCGCGCCGGGCGCGACGTGCCGGCCAGCCAGGAACTCCCGCGCGGACATGGCGCGCCGCCCCTCGGGCTGAATGCTGAGCAGCCGCAACACGTGTCCGTCGCCGGCCACGACCTCGAAGCGATCCGGCTCGGCGCGCACGACCGTCCCCGGGGCATCGGGGCTGATGGCCGTGGTCAAGGCGGTGCGGTGGATGAGGATGCGCGCGCCATTGAGCCGGCCGGACACGAGTGGCCACGGTTGCAGACCGCGCACGAGGTTGTGAATGCGCTCGGCCGGCAGCGCCCAATCGACCGCGCCCTCGGCCTTGGTGATCTTGGCCGCGTAAGTGGCAAGCGACGCGTCCTGTGGCGTCTCGGACGCGCGGCCCTCGGCGATCTCCTCGAGGACCTCCAGGAGAAGGGCGGCGCCAAGCTCGGCGAGGCCGCGTTCTACGTCTACGCTCGTTTCGTCGTCTCCAATCGCGCGCCGGGCCATCTTGAATGACGCGCCGGCATCGAGTTCCTTGACCACCCGCATGATCGTGACCCCGGTCTCGCGATCGCCCGCGATCACCGCCCGGTGAACCGGCGCGGCGCCTCGCCATCGCGGCAGCAGCGACGCGTGCACATTCACCATGCCGAGCGGCGGGATGCTCAACAGCTGATCGGGAAGCAGCCGGCCATACGCCGCGACCACACCGATGTCCGGGGAGAGGGCAGCGATCTGCGCGAGGAACGCGTCCTCCTTCAAGCGTTCGGGCTGGAGGACAGGGATCCCAGCAGAGAGCGCGACCTCCTTCGTCGGCGTTGCTGCCAGGTGATGTCCGCGGCCCTTTGGCCGGTCCGGCTGCGAGACGAGCGCGACGACGTCATGCGATCCGCGGCCATCGAGCGCGGACCGGGGTTCGAGCAGCTGCCGAAGCGTCGGGACCGCGAACTCGGGCGTGCCGAAATAAACCACGCGCAGCCGTCTCGTCGTCACCATCGGCCGTTGCGCTTCAGTTTCTGAATTTTCCGGACGATGAGATCGCGCTTGATACCGCGGAGGCGATCGACGAAAACCACGCCGTCGAGGTGATCCATCTCGTGCTGGAACGCGCGCGCGAGCAGGCCCTTGCCCTCGACGGTCTGCTCGACGCCGTCGCGATCGAGCCCGGTGAGGACGGTGCGCGACGGCCGGACGACCGTGGCATTGAATCCCGGCACGCTCAGACAGCCCTCTTCTTCGAGCTGCATGCCCTCGCGGACGGCAAACGCCGGATTGATCATGGCGATGAGGTCTTTCCGGTCGCGGCCGACGCTGACGTCCACGACGAACACGCGCAGCGGAACACCGACCTGTGTCGCCGCGAGTCCGATGCCGGGCGCGGCATACATGGTCTCGATCATGTCGTCGATGAGGCGCTGCAGGTCGTCGTCGAACACCGTCACGTTTGCCGCCGGCTGGTGCAGCGGCCGCTCGCCGTAGCGGAGGATGGGACGGATCATCGAGAGCGGAAGCGCCCGCGGACGGCGGCGGTTGAACCGGCCACCGCGCGCTCGAGGTCGGCGATCGCGTCACCGCCGAACCGCTCGACGAGCGCGTCGGCGAGCACCAGCGCGACCATGGCTTCTCCGACTACCGCGGCGGCCGGGACGGCACAGACGTCGCTGCGTTCTATCGCCGCCGGCGATTCCTCCATGGTGGTGAGGTCAACCGACCGAAGCGGCTTCATAAGCGTGGAGATGGGCTTCATCCAGGCAGAGACGCGGAGGTCTTCGCCGTTGGTCACGCCGCCTTCGAGCCCGCCGGCATTGTTGGTCGGACGGGCGACGCCGGTGTCGTGGGCGCCGGACCGGTCCGGAACGATTTCATCGTGCACACGGGATCCCGGTCGCACCGCGACCTCCGGTCCAAGGCCGACGCCCACGGCCTTGATCGCGGGAATCGACATCAGCGCCTGCGCCAGACGGCCGTCGAGCTTGCGATCCCACTGGATGTAACTGCCGAGCCCGACGGGGAGGCCCCTGACGATGATTTCGAACCCGCCGCCCATGGTGTCGCCGGCTTCTTTCGCGGCGTCGATGCCGGCAATCATCTGGCGCTCGACGTCGGCGTCGACACAGCGGAGGGGGCTGTCGTCGGGCAGCGCTGCCGCCTGCTCGAAGCTGACGATTTTTCCGGCTGGCAAGGCCGCCGCGCCGAGGACGAAGACGTGGCTGGTGATGCTCGCGCCCGCGTGGGCGAGGAGTTGCTTGGCGACGGCTCCCGCGGCGACCCGGGCGGCGGTTTCGCGTGCGCTTGCTCGCTCGAGGACGTCACGCACGTCGCTCCGTCCGTACTTCACCGCGCCCGCGAGGTCGGCATGCCCAGGGCGTGGACGGGTCACCGGGGCGCGGCGCGCGCCGCCGCCCTCGGCCGGCGGTTCGCCGTCCTTGTCGGGACCGACACGCATCGTGTACTGCCAGTTCGGCCAGTCGCGGTTTTCGATCATCATCGCGATTGGCCCGCCGATCGTCTCGCCGGCGCGGACGCCCGAGAGCAACTCAGCACGGTCTGATTCGATCGCCATCCGGCGCCCGCGGCCGTACCGCCCTGGCGCCGGCGCAGGTCGCGCGTGATCGCCTCGGGATCGAGCCGAAGGCCGGCCGGGATGCCCTCGAGTATCACCACGAGCGCACGCCCGTGCGACTCGCCAGCTGTGAGAAATCGCACCATTTGTGGCTCGATTGTATATTAAGTTTCTGCGCACTCCCGGACGCCCGCTCGCGGATCGCTGAGCAAATCCGACCCTTCGCCCCTCGGCGGCCAACTTGCACTGTCACGCGAGGCAGACATGCGTGAGTTGGTGGCGGACCGCTTCGTCGCGTTCGATCGCGCCTGGATCGACCTGGCGAGCGGTGCCGCTGTGCGTCTCCTTTTCGGCCAGGCCGGTCGCGTGTCCGAGCAGATCCTCTGGAACGACCAGTGCGCGGAGCGCGCCCGGATGCGGCATCCGCTGTTGAACGTTCTGCTCGACTACGGTCTTGCCGCAAACGGTCGAACGTTCGAGGCGTATGGCATCGGCGATCCCGTCACCCTGTCGGGCCGCGGAGCGTCCGCGCTCCTGCAGCACGCCGGCCGTTTCCTGGCCGCACGTGGCTTGCCGGTGACCTCGCTCGTCGCGCGCGTGGCGCTGCGCGACGTGGCCAACGGTCGGCTTCGGTTCCCGAGCGGCCGGCCCCTGGGGCTCATCCTGCAGCCGCGGTCGATCTTGGAGAGCTTGAAGGAGGCGCTGGAGGTGGCCGTCCCTGGTGGAACCACGACAATCGAGATCACGGGTGGCCGCGGATCCGGGCTGCGCACGGCCCGCCTGCTTGCGGCCCGCACCGCAAGGCTGGCCGGGTTCGTCCCGGTCGCGAGCGCGGTGCTCATCCGCCTGCCCTGGCTGCGCGAGCGGCTCGCGGGGCGACACATCTGCATCCTGCTCGACGATCACGGACCCGATGAGCGGCTCACGCTGGCGATGTTTCTTTCCCAATTGGGTACGGCGAGCGCGCGGCGCCACGTGCTGCTTCGGTTCACGCGTGCCGAGGCGGCGCATCGGGGCGCCCGACCAATCGATTCGATGGGGATTACGGCCATGACTTCAATGGTGTTTGTCGATGGTGATCGCGGCCCGGAGCACGAAGAGTTATTCGAAGCCGCGCGTGGCGCCGCCGGACGCCCAGGCCTCTTCCTGGAACGCCTGCGCGCGACCGGTTACGGGGAATCGGGTTCCCGCCTCGTGGTCGTGCACGAGTCATCGCCGGCGTACATGTTCGACCCACGAGGTGCCGCGCGGCCGTCGCGTGGCGTCAACCGCGTGCTGCGCGACTCGCCCGAACGCGGCGCGCGGTTGGCGGCGCGCGGCCGGCACGCGTCGGCCGTCCGATTGCTGACCCGCGCGTCACGGGTCCTCGAGGCGCGCGGCGAGCTGCGACTCGCGGCGGCGTGCGCGGAACAGCTGGCCTGGACTCTTCGCGATCGCGGTCAAAGCGAGCTAGCCCTGTCGGCGTTCGAGCGAGCGAGAACATTGGCCACGCAAGCCGGGGACGCGGCCGGAGGCGATGGCGCCCCCGGCGTCGCGGCGGCCGTGGGCATCGGTGTCGTGTGGACCGATCAGGGGCGATTCCAGGAAGCGGAAGCCTCGCTGCGAGGCGCTCGGGCAGCCGCAGACCTGGTGCGCGACGGCGACCTCAGCGGCCGCGCCGGGCTGGCGCTCGTCCGCTGTCTCTATTGGCAGACCCGCTATGAGGAAGCCGCGGTCGAGGCCCTCGCGCTCGTGGCATCGTCGCGGCATGACGGCATCACGGTCGAAGCCTGGGCGCTCCTGGCGCGAGTCCGGGCGGCGATGGGCGATGTCCGGGCGGCGCTCGCCGCTGCCGCGGAGGCGACGAATCGTGTCGGCGGTGTCGCACCGAGGATTGCGGCTACCGCCTGCCGCAGCATGGCGCTTGCCCAGCGCTTGGTCGGCGACGAGGAGCAGGTTCGTGCCTGGAGCGATCGCGCGCTGCGGCTCGCGGCGTCCGGTCACTTGCCGCTCCTTGGACTCCGCGCACGGTGTCTGCTGGTGTCCTCGCTGCGACCGACATGCCACTCGCAATCGACGGATGGGCGCGCGGCGCGTTGGTTCGGGCACCTCCGAACGGCCCTCGCCCGGCGGCCGTTGCCCGCGCTGCTGCGCCGCGAGCTGGAGATCGTCTGCGCTCGGACAGCCGAGACTGATCCGGGGATCTCGTCCAGCATGCCGGACGGAGCGCTGCTCGAGATCGAGGGGCTCCTGGAGATGGCCCACACCGCGCCAGGCGACGCCGAGGCCATCAATGCGGTCTGTCAGCACGTATGCGAGCGCCTGCGCGCCGCGTGCGTACAAGTCGTCAGCGGTCCCGGCGAACAGCGGACACTCGCGCGTGCCGGCAAGCCCTGGCTCGGCGACTTGCGCATTGTCACTCGTGTGCTGGCCGCGGGATCGAACGTCGGCGTAAGAGTGTCTGCTATTGATGAACCGCGGCAAGCGGCCGAGCCTATCCGCTATGGTCGAGAGACGCTCGGCGTCCTCTGTTGTCGCTGGACGCTCGGAACGGTCATCGAAGAGGACCGGGCGTCGGCGGTGCTGCGCGCCGCCGCCCTCGCAGTCTCGCCGTCGGTTCGCGGACTGCTCGACCGGCACGCGGTTGTTCCGCCGGAACCAGGCCCCGGCGAGCTGCTCGGCGCGAGCGAACCCGCCGCCGCCCTGCGTGCCGCCGTGCTTCGCGCCGCCCGCGCGCCCTTTCCGGTGCTGATCGAAGGGGAGAGCGGCAGCGGCAAGGAGCTCGTCGCTCGCGGCGTGCACCGCTTCGGGCCGCGGCGCGACCGCCGGCTCTGCACGGTCAACTGCGCGGCGCTCGCCGATGATCTGCTCGAGGCCGAGCTCTTCGGCCACGCGCGAGGGGCGTTCACCGGTGCTGTCGGCGAGCGCGCGGGACTCTTCGAAGAGGCCGATGGCGGCACGATCTTTCTCGATGAAGTGGGCGAGTTGTCGCCCCGCGCGCAAGCCAAGCTGTTGCGCGTCCTCCAGGACGGCGAGGTGCGCCGCGTGGGCGAGAACATGCCCCGCCGCGTCGACGCCCGCATCATCGCCGCGACCAACCGCCGGCTTGACGAGGAGGTCGCGGCCAGCCGGTTTCGCGCCGACCTGCGTTTCCGACTCGATGTCGTCCGCATTACCGTCCCACCGCTCAGGGAACGAGCTTCGGACATCCCCGCGCTCGCCCTGCATTTCTGGAGCGAATCGGCCGCCCGCGTCGGCACGTCTGCCACCGTCGCGGCCGAAACGCTCTCGGCGCTCTCACGCTACGACTGGCCGGGCAACATCCGCGAGCTCCAGAACGTCATGGCCTCGCTGGCGGTGCACGCGCCCCGCCGCGGCCGCATCGCACCAGCCGTGTTGCCGGCCCACATCGCGCGGGCGGCAGCCACCAGTGCGACGACGTTCGAGGCGGCGCGGCACGAGTTCGAGCGCCGCTTCGTGCGCGCGGCACTGGCGCACGCCGGCGGCCAGCGCGCCCGCGCCGCGCGGACGCTCGGGTTGTCGCGACAAGGCCTCGCCAAGATGATGCGTCGCTTGCGCATCGAGGAGACGGCGGGATGACGGTCTTTCGGTAATTTGTTATCGCACGCGCCGGCGCAAATTGATCGCCGCGGCATTCGCCGGGTTCTTCTCGATCAGCTTGTCGAGCATGGCGCGCGCGGCATCAGGCTGGCCGGCGCGCCAGCGGGCTTCGGCGTGCTTGAGGACAAAGCCTTCGTCGGCGGAGAGCGAGGGGGCGGCACGCTCGTACCACGTGGCGGCGAGAGGAAAGTCGTTCATGCGGAGCGACAAATCGGCGATCCGGACCGCGATGCCTGCGCGCCGGCGGGCGTCGGGGTCCTCGCCGGCGAGGGCCGAGTAGTTGAGGAGCGCCTGGCGCGCCATCGGGTAGTGAGCGCGGCGTTCGGCGGCATCGGCCAGGTAGTAGAACGCGAGCGGGTCGGCCGGCAGTTTCTCGGTGGCCCGGCGCAGCATGCGTTCGGCGGGCTCGGACGCCGATGCGAGCAGGAGCGCGCGGCCAAAGAGCATGTAGGCTTCGCTCGAATCTTCTTCGGCGATCGCTTTTTCGAGTGCTTCAAGCGCCTTGTTCAAGTCGACGCGGTCCGCGCGGGCCTGCGCCGTCTCCAACCAGACGCGCCCGAGCGCCACGTAGGTGTGCCGGTGATTCGGGTGCCGTTCCACCGTGCGGCGGAGCAGGATGACGGCCCGGTCCGATTGGCCGGCCTTCGAGTAGGCGAGCCCGAGGGTCACCTCGCGGGCGGGACCCGGATCGAGCGCGTTCAACATCTCGAGTTGCCTGATCCAGTCCTCGGTGCGTCCGAGCCGTCCATAGAGATCCGCGAGTTCCTCGCGGGCTGAAAGAAGGGTAGGGGAGAGCGCGATCGCCTTTTGGAGAGAGACGAGCGCTTCGGACGGACGCTGGGCGTCCCGCAGGCACAGCCCCATGAGGTAGAAGCCTTCGGCGAAGTTCTCCTGGATCGCGACCGCCTTCTGCAGCGCCTCGATGCCGAGCGCTGGTTGACCGGCGCGGTAGCGCGCCAGCGCCAGCTTGTAGAGGACGCGGGGCGAGCGATCGTCGAGGTCGACGTACGCCTGATAGTGGTCGGCCGCAGGCGGGTACCGGTGGCGGGCGTAGTTGACGTCGCCGAGGAGCTCGCGCGGGCGCGGCGCGCCAGGGTCGATGTCCGCCGCCTGGCGCAGGTCGCGCAGCGCGGCCTCGAGCTCATCGCGGCGGCGATACGCGTCGCCGCGCATCAGATACCCGATCATCGAGTCATCCTTGAGGGCGATAGCCCCGCTGAAGGCCTCGATAGCGGTCGAGAGGTCGCCGGCGGCCATGGCGGCATCACCGCGCTGGATCAGATCCCGGTGCCTGTTTTCGCGTCCGATCACGACAGAGCCGTAAGCCACGGCCAGCGCCACGAGCACGAGCGCCGTCGAAATTAGGCGTTTCACCTCGCAGATTCTAGCACTTACAGCCGTTCGACTCCGGGCGTGGTACGAGCGCTGGCCGGCAGGGGAACTTCGGGGCCCGGCCGGGTTCTAAGCACTACAGAAGCAGCCGTGATTCCCCAACGGTGGAGTGCTAAGATGGCACAGGGACTGTCTGTGAAGCCGGTTCGAGCCATCAGCTGGACTGAGGTCGGGGGGCGGGAAGCCGCCCTCATTCAGCGCTGCGCCGCGCGCGATGAAGAGGCCTGCGCCGAGCTCGTCAACGAGCACCAGCGGATGGTTTATCAGCTGTCGCTGAACCTCCTCGGTGAACACAACGAGGCCCTGGACCTCTCCCAAGAGGTGTTTCTCCGGGTCTTCCGCACGATTCATACCTTCCGGGGGCAGTCCGCGCTGCGGACCTGGATCTACCGGATCGTCATCAATCAGGCGAGAAACCGCCAGCGCTGGTGGCGCCGGCGTCATCGCTCGCAGCAGGTGTCGCTCGACGAGCACATCCGCGATCACGGCGATCCGCCCGAGCGCAGCCACGACGGCTCGCCGGATCGCGTGCTCGGCCAGAAGGGTACTCGCCGACCGCATCCGCACGGCGCTCGATGAATTGCCGTTCGATCAGCGCACGGCGCTGGTCCTGCGAGAGATCGACGGGTTGAGCTACGACGAGATTGGGTTCTCGCTCGGGATTGCGGTCGGCACGGTGAAATCGCGCCTCGCGAGGGCACGAGAGGCCCTGCGCGCGGAATTGAGGGACGTATGAGGTTGTTGACCTGCGCGACGGTGCGGCGGCGTCTGGCAGCCTTCCACGATCGCGAGCTTCCGGTCGGCGAGATGATCTCGTTCGAGAGTCACATCAAGGACTGCCCGCCGTGTGCCGGGGAGCTCGCCGAGCTCCAGAACGTCGGGAACTTGCTGCGGATCGCCGCCGCCCCGGCGCCGGCCGACGAGTGGGCCGGACTGGCGCCCGGAGTGGTCGGCCGCATGTGCGCCGAGAATCATGAGTCGCTGCGCGCGCGCGTCGGGCGGGTGTTCGAGGACATGCACCTCGTCTGGATTGCTCTGGCGTCCACGACCGCAACCTTCCTCTGCGGCGCGGTGGCGCTCGGCACGCTCCAGTTCGCGTCGCCGGAACGGCATGATTCGATGGCGGCGGTCATTGCGGTCATGGCCGCGCCCTCGGGCTCCGATCTGAATCCCGCCCGGCTCGATGGCCGCTACCGGTTTCCAAGCGTGCCGCAGGACGGGGACGTGCAGCGGACACTCGAAAGCAGCGCGCTCGCCGACGGTGTGTCGGAGAGCGACAGCATGCTCGCCGTGTCGGCGGTCGTGACGCGCGAGGGTCGCGTGTCTGATCTGGCGGTCCTCGGCAGTGGCCGCCACGACCATCAGCTGACCGGCATCCTCGACGTCATCTCGCGCGCACGCCTTCAGCCGGCCGAACTTGCCGGATCTCCGGTCGCGGTCAACCTCGTCTGGCTGCTGGCGCAGACGACGGTCAAGCCGAAGAGCCGCTCCTAGCTCCCCATCCACAACCGGCGTCGGGCTGCGATAGACTCCCGGCCATGCACGCGCTCCACGATCTCGTCGCGGCTGTTCGTCAACTGCGCCATCAGCCCGCGTTCGCCGGCGCAGCCGTCATCACCCTGGCGCTGGGCGTGGCGGCGCCGACCGCCCTCTTCGCGGTCGTGCACGCCACGCTGCTGCGCCCGCTGCCGTACCCGGCCGCTCCCGACATCTACACCGTTCGGACCACGATGACCGACGGCCGGTTCACGATCGGTCTGGTGGCGTCGGAGGAGATGAGCGCCCTGCGCCGCGCGACCGACACGATTGCGGCGTCGGCGTTGATTCAGCGGCGTGACGACACCATCCTGACCGAGGCGGCTGCGCGGCAGGTCACGAGCTTCGGGGTGTCCGAAGGGTTCTTCGAGCTCTTCGGTCTGCCGATGGCAGCCGGTCGTGGGTTTATCGCCGAGGATTTCGCGGCGCCGGACCGCAGCCGGGTCGTCTTGTCGCAGCGCGCCTGGCGCACGATGTTCGGCGCGAGTCCTTCGGTGCTCGGCACGACGATTCGGTTTGCCGGCGCGAGCGCGCTGGTTGTCGGTGTCGCACCGGAAAGCTTCGCCATCCCGCGCGAGGCCGACCTCTGGTTCGCGCAACGCAACCCCGACTCGATCGGCCACGCCTTCGACGCGTTCGTGCGCTTCAAGCCGGGGGCGAACCCGGCCGGGCTCGCCGGGCAGCTGGTCCCGATGTGGGCCGACCTGGCAAAGAAGTATCCCGACCAGGCGAAGAATCGCGTCTTCGTGATGCGCCCGCTCCTCGAGTCGATGGTCGGAGACCTCGGCCCGATCCTGCTCATCGCTTTTGCCGCGACCGGACTCCTGCTGCTCCTGGCGATGGTCAACGTCGCCAACCTCCTGCTCGCGCGGGGAACTGCGCGCGCCCGCGAGGTGGCCGTCCGCGCCGCGCTCGGCGCCACGCGCTGGAGCGCCATCCGTCCGCTGCTCGCCGAATCGCTGCTGATTGCGGCCGCGGCAACCGCAATCGCACTGCCGCTGGCGTTCGCCGCCGTTCGCGCCATCGCCGTGATGGGCGGCGCCGCGCTCCCTCGCGTCGAAGGACTGCAACTCGACCCGCGCGTGTTCCTGTTCTCGGCCCTCCTGATGCTCGTCGCGGGGATGGTGGTCGGGATTGCCCCGGCCGTGACCATGGCGAAGGTCAACCTCACGGACGTCATGCGCGAGGGCGGCCGAAGCGGTCTCCAGGGGCGGGTGACACGCCGGCTGCTCGGCGCGATGGTGGTCGTGGAGGTGGCGCTCGCGGTGGCGCTCGTCGCCGGCGGCGGACGGCTCCTGCTGAGCCTGCAGCGCCTGCTCGCGATCGACCCTGGGTTTACTTCGGAGGGCCGCCTCGCGGTAGACGTCCTGCTGCCGCCGCAGTCGTACTCCGATCCCGCACGGCTCGCCGCGTGGTCAACCGAAGCCGAACGCCGGCTGCGCGCCGTTGGCGCAACCGGGATCGGTGTCGCCTCGTCGCTGCCGCTCGGTCACGAATGGGATTCCACCACCTTCGTGGACATCACGAATCGTCCGACCGAGCCCGCCAGCCGTCCGAACGCCCGGCTGCGCATCGTCAGCCCCGGCTTTTTTCCGGTGTTCGGCATCCCGATGCTGGCAGGCCGATCGTTCACGGCTGACGATCGCCTGGGCGGCGCGCCAGTCGCGATCGTCAATCGCGCGTGGGCGAGGAAGTTCATTCCCGAGCTCGATCCCCTGCGCGAGCGGATCAACCCGATGCGGTTCGCGACCCGCGTCGACGGGCGGTTCGTGGCCCGGGATGCCGAGATCATCGGCGTCGTCGAGGACGTTCCGTACTCGGATGTGACGAAGGCAGCCGAGCCGACGGTCTACGTCTCCGATGCCCAGGTCCCGACCTGGCGGCGCAGCATCGTCATCACGGCCGCCGATGGGCGACCGGAACGACTGATCCCGCAAATCCGCGCCGAGCTCGCGCGGCTCGATCCGCAAGTGCCGATCGAGTTCGAGCCCCTCTCGCAGATCGTGTCGTCATCGCTCATCTGGCCGCGGCTGGGCGTGCTCCTGATGGTGACTTTCGGTGTTACCGCGCTCGTCCTGGCGGCAACCGGCGTGTTCGGCGTCATCGCCTTCGTCGCGGCGCAGCGCTCGGGGGAGATGGCCGTCCGTCTGGCCCTCGGCGCGACGAGCGGACATGTCTTCCGGTTAATCGTCCGTCATGGAGGGACGCTCGCGCTCCAGGGACTCGTCGGTGGCGTATTGCTGGCGTGGTGGACGGGCGGCTTGATGGGACGGTATGTCTACGAGGTCAGTCCCGGAAACTGGCTGGTGCTCGGCGGCAGCGCAGCCGTGGTGCTGGCTGTGGCGCTCGGCGCGACGCTTCCGTCGGCACGCCGCGCGGCGATCACGCCGCCCGCAACAGTGCTCAGGCTCTGACGCCGGCAGACGAAAGCGTCGCGCCCGGATTATCGCTGCAGCATCGCGACGGCTGTCGCGACGTTGTTCATCGCATCGGTGGCGCGGATGATGACGCTGCGGCCCGGCTCGCTGTCGTCGACCGCCACCTCAAAATCCTCCCGCCGGGAATCCGGAATGCCGTCCTTCGGATAGACCATCCGCCACCGGCTCGCGTCGAGTGAGTACTCGACCCGCTGCACGGGCGACTGGTCGTCGCGAACCGTGAACGTGAGCGTCGAGCGCGTACCCGCGCGCGTGGCGGGCTGCGCTTCGATGCGCGGGGCGGTATTGTCGATATCGAAGCTGGTGCTCTCCATCTCGCCGGCCAACGCGGTCGCCGGGGCATTCGACGGCGCGTCGGAGGCGGCGATGCGGACGACATAGGTGCCGTCAGGAACCGACGTCGTGTCCCACACGAAGATGGCGTCCCAGATGCCGCGCCTCAGGACTTTCCACGCGGTCTCGCCCTCGCGGCGATAGGAGACGTCGTACTGCAGGCGATCGCCGTTGGCGTCTTCCGCCTTCCATACAATCGTCTGCAGGCCCTTCTGGTAGATTCTCCGGCCGAGCGGCGGCGGTGGCGGAGGCGTGCCGCCGGGCCCCGTCTGCGCCTGCGACGGCGGGCGGCCGTCCGAGGTGTTCTCTTCGAAGCCGGCGATCTCGATTTCGCTACCCGAGAACGGGCGCTGAAAGACCGTCCCAGCCGGGTGCACGGTGATCGTCGCCACTTCGGGCCGGAGATTGCGGGGCAGGTAGGCCGCGGTCACCGACGTCAGCACCGGCGATGGTGCGCTGCTGGCAGTGAGCACCGCGCGCCACTGCAGGTAGCGCGCGTTCGGGCTCAGGATCTGTTCGCCGTCGGCGCTCGCATATGCCTTCGACCACGCGCTCCAGGTCTCGTCGGGGTTCGCGGTGTTGCCAGATCGCGTCAGCAGTTGCACTTGTCCAGCGCTGGCGGTGGCGCGCCACCGAATCGCCCCCCAGCTGGCGACGGTGCCGGCATCGCGCACGTCCGACTCGTAGGAGCCCTTGGTCGCCGGGTTCGCCGACAGGGCAAAGACCTTCCCCGGGTTGCTCGTGGCGCCGACGACGCGCCCGGAGGGTTCACGCAGGAGCGCCGTGACCTGCCGAGCGGTGGCGCGCGAGAGCAGCGTGGCGCGGGCAGGATCGCCGGTGACGCGAAAGATCTTGCCTTCGGGGCCAGTGCCGACGAGTAGCCCGCCGCCGGGTTCGACCAGTAGTTCGTAGGGCGAGTCCTCGCCCGTCTCCCAGTAGGTGTCCCACAGTCCGTTCGGCCGAATACGGTAAATCGCGCCGCGGTTGCTGCGGCGCGAGGCGCCGGACGTCACCGGCGGCGACACTTGCGACGCGCCCGGGTCGACGACGGAGATGGCCGTGATCTCGGTCGAAACGGTGGGCACTGGCGCTCGTCCGGGATCCGCACCAGGTGTTGGCAGCGAGCGGTCTTCGGTCACGGCGGTCGATCCGCTCACCGCCGCCGCAAAGAGCGTCCCGTCGTCGGTCAGCCTGAGCGCGTGGATCTCCTTGAACGGGGAGTCGAGGAGCACGAACGCTTTGCCGGTGGCGTCGATCCGGAAGACGCGTCCGGGCGACTCGGTTCCGGCAAGGAGATCCCCCGCGGGGGAGAAGGCCAGTGACACGACGTTGGTCGAACTGGTTTTGTAGAACCTGGATCCCTTGCCATCCGGGGTGATTTTGTAGATCACGCCCTTGTCACCGGTCGCGGCAAAAAGGTTGCCCGTGCGATCGAGTGCCAGCGCCCAGATGTACTTGTCCTCGGGATCGAAGAAGGTGCGCGCCGTTCCGTCTGCGCTCACGTGGTAGATCTTGCCGTCGGGCGAAGTCGCGACGTAGAGGGCGTTGTTCGGCGCCTGGACAATGGCATGGACTTCGAGCTCGGTCGCATCGAAGAACGTGGTCACCTTGCCGTCCTTGCCGATCTTCAGGACCCGGCCTTCGTTGCCCGTACCCGCCCAGAACGAACCGTCCGCGCCTGGCAGTACCGTCCAGAGAAACGGCGCCGCCGTTTCGGCGATGAGCGACGTCGACGGTCCGAGGAACACCCGGCCGTCGCTGTCGATCGACAGGTCTTCGACCTCGCCTTTGAGAAAGTCGGCCTGGGTGGCGACCGTCCAGAAAGTAGCCATCGCCGCCCTCAGGCCGGCCCAGGTGGTGGCGACTAGCGCCAGTACGATGCAGAAGCGGACGCCGGTGCGCATAGTAGGTTGAGAGAGTCTGGAATGAACGGCTGACGGCATCAACGGCCGGAACCGCTGTCGACTTCGATGGTGAGGAGACGAGATCCGGCGACCGTCGAGTCCATGGGCAGTTCCCATTCTCCGACGGTGGCGCTGCGCATCGGCGTAAAGCTGCCGCCGTTGCGATCGCTTTCGAGCACCGACAGCACCGACGGCGGCAGCGCCGCCATGGCCTCGCCGTTGACGACGGCGCCCGGCGTCCCGCTGAGGAGGCGGATGTAGACGCGATTGTTGCGGCGGGTGTCGTTCAGCAGCCGGACCAGCTGGGTCACCGTTTGCGGTTCCAGCGTGCGGCGCGCGTCGCGCTGCTCGAGGACATTCAACTGCCGGCCGTCGCTGACGAGAATCGAGAGCCGGCCGGACGCGTTCGATGGAATCTCAATCGGAACGGTCGAGATCTTTTCCTCGCCGCGATAGCTGCGCGTGAGGATCTTGAGCGGCGTGGTGCGTCCTGCGCGGGGCCGGATGTCGTCGAGCCAGACGCGCTCGATGGTGACGCGGCGCGGCGTTTCGGCGGCGGTGATCGTGACGTCGAGTCCCTCGAGCGTGATCGGTTCGATGTCGTTCGCGAGCAGCATCGTCATCGGGCCGGCGACGGCGGTCGCGGCGCCGAGAATCGGCGAATCGCCGGTAAACACATCTTCGACGTTCAGGTCCGCGTGCCCCTTGATGCGCGCGCGGCTCTTGACGCTGATGGTCGACGCCCCGAACTGGCGCTCGTACGAGGCCAAGGTGTTGAACATCGTCACGTAGGCGATGAGCGGCGTGAACATCTGATCGTTGACGATCGAGTACTTGAACGTGCGTTTCGTGCCGAGAGCGGCGCCCGCGGTGCCATCCGACGCCCGCTCGAGCGTGACCGTCATCGGCACGAGCGCCGGCCCTTTGCCGAGCGTGCCGGCGATCGCCGTCGGCCGGTCCTGCGTCATGGTTCCGATCGTCTCTCCCATGGACGAGATCTTGAACGACGTCAGCAGGCTCGGCAGGATCGTGTAGACGTAGGCGCGGGTCATCGGGAACTCGGCCGGGCCGAGATTGTAGAAGGGGTGGCCGAACGCGTAGACGCGGTCGCCGTCGATGTGGGTCACGGTGCCGGTCGCGCCCATGTCGATGTCGCCACTGGCGAGGGCCACGCCGATCGCGTCACCCTCGCGCAGCGGACCGTACGTGACGGGAGTCTGAGTCCCGGTCGCGGTCCCGGCGGCCATCGGAATGAACCCCGCGTCACGAAACGCTCCGGAGATGAGGTCGATGGTTTCCGGCTCGAACCCGCCGAGGATGAGCGGCGTGGCGATCGGCCGCAGCATCGAGGCGAGCTGTCCGCCGGCCGCTGGGGCAATTCCGATCGCCTGGACGTCAGCGGGCCGGCGCGCAAACGGCGCGAGTCGAGCCGAGACCGCGGCCAGCGCTGCCGAGAGGCCTTCGCGCGTGATCGGCAACTCCAGCCGCGCCTGCCCGGTGCCGGCGCGGCGGGGAAGCGTAGTCGCTTCCTTCATCTCAGCGATGGGCGTGATCCCGGCGATGGGTTCTTTCGAGAAGGATCCGATGGAATAGGACACCGCACCGACGAGCTTGCCATCGATGTAGACGGGGCTGCCGCTCATGCCTTGCGCGACGCCGGATTCGGCGAGTCCGGCCCCCTCGAGCCGGGCGAGGATCAGATCGCGCCGGGGGCCTTGGATGTTGCGCAGCACGCCGAGGATGTGGACCTTGAAATCCTTGAGCTCGGTGCCCTCGAACACCGTCCGTCCGACACCCACCATGCCGGGCTTGACCTCTTCGATGGGCATCAAAACGGTGGCGAAGGGAGACCGTGCCGTCACCGTCGGCGAAATCGACGGGAGAGACGCTGCGAGCAGGCCGACGAGAGCCGCCGTGACTGGTAACTTCATGAGTCTGTAGGGGAAACGGGGATGCTTCTATCAGTTATAAGGAGCATCTGCTTGCAGGTCAAGGAGAAAGGTGGTAAGGTTCGGCTCCTCGGAATGACTCTCTTTACCAGCGCGCGCCGGCACCGTGGGACGAAGGCGTCCTATTGGTGGTGGTACGCGTGCGCTGAGGGGGCCATCCGCTAGCCTGCCAAGGGCAGGGTACAGGATTTCGGAAAGCCTCCTCAGCCGCGTGCTGAGGGGGCTTTTTCGTTTTTTGGGACCGTTAGAAGCGCGATGACCGAGCCGAAGCTGTGCGTGACCGTCACCGGACCGTCGATGGATGACCTCCGTCGCGGCCGGGATGCGGCGTCAGACGCCGACCTCGTCGAGCTGCGTCTCGACCTCGTTGAACGGCCGGACGTGGCGGGCGCGCTCGAGGGGCGGCGGACTCCGGTCGTCGTCACCTGCCGTGCGAAGTGGGAAGGCGGGCGATTCGAGGGCAGCGAGGAAGAACGGCGACGCATTCTCGACCAGGCCGCGGCGCTTGGTGCCGAGTACGTCGACGTCGAGGCGGCGGCCGGCTTTGCGTCCGACTTCATCGCCTCGCGCCGCGGGCGGGGCGTCGTGCTGTCGTCGCACGTCTTCGGCGCTCCGCCGGCTGACCTTGCCGAGCGTTACGCGGCTATGCGGGCCACCGGCGCCGAGGTCACGAAGCTCGCTATCCAGGTGACGACGCTCGCCGAGACCCTGCCGCTTTTCGATCTCGGGGCGACGGCTGCCGAGGCGCCGGACGCGGGCCATGTCCTCATCGCGATGGGCAACCAGGGGGTGCCGACGCGCGTCCTGTCGGCGCGGCTGCGCAACCGGTGGACCTATGCGGGCGACGGCGTCGCGCCCGGTCAGATCACGGCGGCTCGTCTCCTGCGCGATTTCAGGTTCCGGCGAATCGCCCCCGACGCCGCGATCTACGCGGTCGTCGGCAACCCGATCATCCACTCGCGGTCGCCGGTGATGCACAACGCGGGCTTCGCGGCGCTCGGCTTGAACGCCGTGTACGTGCCGCTCGAGGCGCGTGACGCGGACGACTTTGCTGCCTTCGCGACCCACCTCGGCGTGCGGGGCGTGAGCATCACCGCCCCGTTCAAGATCAGCCTGATGCCACGCGCGGATGAGATTGATGCCCTCGCGACGCGCGTCGGCGCCATCAACACCGTGACCGTCCGCGGCGGCCGCTGGCTCGGTGCGAATACCGACGTCGAAGGCTTTCTCGTGCCGCTCTCGAGGCGCATCGCGCTCGACGGGGCCAGAGTCACGGTGCTCGGTTCAGGTGGCGCGGCGCGCGCGGTCGCGGTCGCGCTCGGGAGCCGCAACGCCCGAGTCACGGTCTCTGCCCGCAGCGTCGAAGGGGCGCGGGCGATCGCGCGCCTCGTGCACGGCGAGGTGGGCGAGTTCCCGCCGCGACCCGCGAGCTGGGACGTGTTGGTCAACGCGACACCGGTCGGCAGCGAGAAGATGCCGGGGACGCCGATGTCCAATGCACCGCTCGACGGGCAGATCGTGTACGACCTGGTGTACGCACCAGCCGACACGGAGTTGCTGCAGGCCGCCCGGGCGGCAGGCTGCCACACGATTGGGGGCCTCGAGATGCTCATCGCCCAGGCTGAGCGGCAGTTCGAGTTATGGACGGGACAGCGGCCCCCGGCGGGGCTGTTCGAGGCCGCGGCGACGGTCAGTGATGGAGCGGCCGCGATTGCGGCCCGCGGGTAGTGGCGGCAGGGATCGCGCACCCAGGACACCAATGAGCTACATGAAGCAAACCACGTTCGAAGAGTTCGTCGATCTGGCGCGGCGGGGCACGTTCGTGCCGGTGGTCAAGGAGATCATTGCCGACCTCCTGACGCCGGTGTCGGCGTTTCTGAAGATTGCCGAGCACTCCGACTACGCGTTTCTGTTCGAGAGCGTCGAGGGCGGGGAACAGGTCGCGCGCTACTCGTTCCTCGGCAAGGACCCTTTCCTCGTGCTGCGGGCGCGCGACGGCAAGACCACGCTCGAGCGCTCAGGGACGACGACCGAGAGCGAGGAAGCCTTCGTGCCGGCGCTGCGCAAGCTGATGGCCGAGCTCCAGTCGCCGTTCGTGCCTGGGCTGCCGCGCTTCACCGGCGGTGCCGTCGGCTTCATCGGCTACGACGCGTCCCCGATTTTCGAGCCCGCGCTCGGGAAGGCGTGGGCCGAGGCGACCGCCGCCCGCATCAACGACCCAGGCGCCGCGGCCGAAGACGATGCGGGCTTCATGCTGTTCGACACCGTGCTCGCCTTCGACCACGTGAAGCATCGCATCCTCATCATCGCCAACGCCCGCATTACCGCGGATGAGGATTTGCAGGCGCTCTACCAGTTCGCGTGCGCCAAGATTCAGTTCCTCGAACGTGAGCTCGAGCGCGGGCTGTCGCAACCCGAAGCCGGTGAGCGACCGCCGCTCGAAGTTCGATCGAACCAGACGAAAGAGGTATTCGAAGACTGGGGTGCGCACGATCAAGGAGCGCATCGGCGCGGGCGATATCTATCAGGCCGTGCTGTCGCAGCGCTTCGAAGCCGACGTCACCGCCGATCCGTTCACCGTCTACCGCGCGCTGCGCCATGTCAACCCGTCGCCCTACATGTACTTCATGCGCATGGGCGGCTTGGCGATCGTGGGGTCGTCACCCGAGATGCTGGTGCGCGTCGAGGGCCGGCGCGTCGAGACGCATCCCATCGCCGGAACGCGCCCGCGCGGGACCAACGACGAAGAGGATTTGCGCCTCGCCGAGGAGCTGAAGCGGAACGAGAAAGAGCGCGCCGAGCACGTGATGCTCGTCGATCTCGGGCGGAACGATCTCGGCCGCGTGTGCGAGTACGGGTCGGTGCGGGTGCCGCAGTACATGGCGCTCGAACGCTACTCCCACGTCATGCACCTCGTATCGACCGTCGATGGGCGCCTCGCCGAAGATCGCGATCACCTCGACGCGCTCGTGGCGTGCTTTCCGGCCGGCACGGTGTCAGGCGCGCCCAAGATCCGGGCGATGCAGATTCTCTCGGAGCTCGAGCCGACCCGCCGCGAGATCTACGCCGGCGCTGTCGGCTACCTCGACTTTGCAGGCAACCTCGACTTCTGCATCGCGATTCGCACCATCACGATCAGGAACGGCCGGGCGCACGTCCAGGCCGGGGCCGGGATCGTGGCCGATTCGAATCCGGCGGCGGAATACGAGGAGACGCGGGACAAGGCGCGGGCGATGCTGCAGGCGCTCGCCATGGCGGAAGCGGGACTGTGATTCTTCTCATCGATAACTACGACTCGTTCACGTTCAACCTCGCGCAGTACCTCGGCGAGCTGGGCGCTCCGCCGATCGTCCGGCGCAACGACGAGCTGACCGCCGACGAGATCGCCGAGATGCGGCCCGATCGGATCGTCATCTCGCCCGGGCCCGGACGGCCGGAAGATGCCGGCATCTCCGTCGAGGTGATCAAGCGCTTCGGGACGCACGTCCCCGTGCTCGGCGTCTGCCTTGGGCACCAGGGCATCGGCATCGCCTTCGGCGGCGAGGTCGTGCGTGCCGGCGAGCTCATGCACGGCAAGACGTCGAACGTCCACCACGACGGCGCCGGCGTCTTTCGCGGCGTCACGCAGCCGTTTTCGGCCGGGCGCTACCACTCGCTCGTGGTCGCGCAGCCGCTGCCGCCGGACCTCGAGCTGGCGGCGCAGACCGAGGACGGCGTCGTGATGGGCGTCCGGCACCGCACCTATCCGATTCACGGTGTGCAGTTCCATCCCGAGTCCGTGCTGACGGGCGAGGGACGGAAGCTCCTCCGCAACTTCCTGGAGATGTGATGTTCGCCGCCTTGATCGAGAAGCTGCAGCGGCGTCAGGACCTCACCGTCGACGAGTCGGCGGCGGCCATGGACGAGATCATGGAGGGCCGGGCGCAACCGGCGCAGATTGCCGGACTCCTGATCGCGCTGGCGATGAAGGGCGAGCGCCCGGCCGAGGTCGTGGGCCTCGCGCGGACCATGCGCGCGCGCGCGACCAGGCTGTCGCGCGAGTACCCCGACGTCTTCGATACGTGCGGCACCGGCGGCGATCGGGCGCACACGTTCAACGTGTCGACGGTGGCGGCGCTCGTGGTCGCCGCCTGCGGCGTCAAGGTCGCCAAGCACGGCAACCGCTCGGTGTCCAGCCGTTGCGGCAGTGCGGATCTCTTCGAGGCGCTCGGCGTCAACATCGCCGCGCCCCCCGCCATCGTCGAGCGCTGCCTCAACGAGGCCGGCATCGCCTTCTTCTTCGCGCCTACGTTCCATCCCTCGATGCGTCACGCCGGACCGACACGCAAAGACCTCGGCGTCCGGACGGCATTCAATCTGCTCGGCCCGCTGACCAATCCTGCCGGTGCGGCTCGGCAGCTCGTCGGCGTGCCGCGTCCGGAGCTGACCGAGCTCGTGGCCAGATCGCTCGGCCTTCTGGGATCGGCGCGCGCCTGGGTGGTGCACGGCGCCGACGGCCTCGACGAGATTTCGACCACGGGTTACACGAAGGTGTCGGAGTATCGGGACGGCGCCGTCAACACGTTCTATGTCCACCCCGGTGACTTGGGCGTCGCCAAGGCTGCCCCGGAGGCTCTCCGTGGCGGCGACGCCGCAGAGAACGCGCGGATCGCAAGGGACGGTACTCAGCGGCGCGCGCGGCGCGGCACGGGACATCGTCCTGCTCAACGCCGGGGCCTCGCTGCTCGTGGCCGGCGCGGCGCCAGACTTCGCGCAAGGCATCTCCCGCGCCGCCGCCGTGCTCGACTCCGGGGCAGCGGCGTCGACGCTCGAGCGTTTGACCACCGTGTCGAACGCGACGACGGAGGCGGCGTGATGACGACGGCAGCGAGGGGATTCTCAGGGACGGGCTCGAGTTCCGATCTGCTGGAGACGATCGTCGCCGCCACCAGGCATACGACTGCGGCACGGGAAGTTCGTGCGCCCCTGGAGGAACTCGTGCGCCGCGCGAGTCAGCGTCAGGCCCAGGGGCGTGACGTTTCGCGACGCATTGCGTGCCTCCGCAGCGCCGCGCATCATCGCCGAGTGCAAGCGGCGGTCGCCGTCGAAGGGAATCCTGCGCCGGGACTACGACCCGGCGGCGCACGCTTCCGCCTACGCGCGGGCCGGGGCGGCGGCGATCTCGGTGCTCACCGAGCCGACATTCTTCGATGGCAGCCTCGAGCACCTGGAGCAGGTGCGCGCGGCTGTTGACGTGCCGCTGCTGCGCAAGGACTTCATCGTCACGGAGTACCAACTGCTGGAGGCGGTGGCGAGCGGCGCCGACGCCGTGCTGCTGATCGTTGGTGCGCTGAGCGACAGCGAGTTGCACCGGCTCGCGACGGCCGCCTCGAGCCTCGGGCTTGCCGCCGTCGTCGAAGTGCACGATCGGGAGGAGCTTGACCGCGCCTTGAACGCGGATGCGGACATCGTTGGCGTGAATAGCCGCAATCTGCGCACGCTCACGGTCGATCCAGATGTGCTGGACGAGCTCGGTGCGCTGATCCCGAGCGGCGTGATCGGAGTGGCCGAAAGCGGGATTCGGACGCCCGCGGATATCGAGCGCCTGTCGGCAGTTGGGTATTCGGCGTTTCTCGTCGGCGAGCGCCTGATTGCCGAGCCCGATCCAGGTGCGGCCTTGAAGGCACTGCGAGCGGGACGCTGAAGGACATGATGCGCGTCAAGATTTGCGGCATCCGCCGACGCGAAGACGCGCTGCTCGCCGCCGAGCTCGGGGCAGATGCGCTCGGCTTCGTGTTCTGGCCTTCGAGCCCGAGGTTTCTCGACCCCGATGACGCGCGGGAGATTGTGGCGGCGCTGCCGCCGTTTGTGTCAACGGTGGGCGTGTTCGTCGATCAGCCAGAGAGCTATGTGTGTGATGTCGCGCGATTGCTCAACCTGAGCGCGGTTCAGCTGCACGGGGACGAAGCGCTGGACTCGTACGGCCGAGTTCCGGGCCGTATGATCAAGGCAGTCCCGGTTCGCGCGGGGCAGGACTGCCTGGCGGCTGTCTCGGCCATCGCCGACGGCGTGACCGTGCTGCTCGATGCCCACGATCCGGTCAAGCGTGGCGGCACCGGTCGGACCATAGACTGGTCGCAGGCCGCCTCGGCTGCGAAGGTGCGGCCGATCATACTGTCGGGTGGACTGAACGCTGAAAACGTCGGCGCTGCCGTGGGCGCAGTCCGGCCATACGCTATCGACGTGTCCTCCGGCGTGGAGTGCAGTCCCGGCATCAAGGATCCTGAGAAGTTGCGTGCGCTCTTCGCCGCAGTCGGTGCAAACATATGAACCTTTCTTTCGGCCACCGCGATCCGGACGCGCGGGGCTACTACGGCGCCTACGGCGGCCGCTTCGTCCCCGAGACACTCGTCGCGCCTGTCGCCGAACTCGAGGCTGCCTACCTGGCCGCGCGCGCTGACGAGAGCTTTCGCAGCGAGCTCGCGGACCTGTTGCGACACTATGTCGGCCGTCCGACGCCGCTCTTCGAGGCGCGCCGTCTGTCGGCATCGCTCGGCGGCGCACGCATCCTGCTCAAGCGCGAGGACCTTGCGCACACCGGCGCGCACAAAATCAACAACGCGATCGGACAGGCGCTCCTGGCCAAGCGCATGGGAAAGCGCCGCGTCATCGCCGAAACCGGCGCTGGGCAGCACGGTGTCGCCACCGCGACGGCCTGTGCGCTGCTTGGCCTCGAGTGCGACGTCTACATGGGCGCGGACGACATGGAGCGGCAGGCACTGAACGTCTTCCGCATGGAGCTCCTCGGCGCGACCGTCCGCAAGGTCGACGGCGGCAGCCGCACGCTCAAGGACGCGATCAACGAGGCGATGCGCGACTGGGTGGCCACGGTCGCGGACAGCTACTACCTGCTCGGGTCGGTCCTCGGTCCCCATCCGTATCCGCTCATGGTGCGCGAGTTTCAGTCGGTCATCGGTCAGGAGGCGAAGCGCCAGTGCCAGGAGTTGCTTGGCCGCATGCCGAACGTCATCGTGGCCTGCGTCGGCGGCGGGAGTAACGCCATGGGCATCTTCGATGCGTTCATCGCTGACGCAGGCGTGCGCCTCATCGGTGTCGAAGCCGGCGGGCACGGCATCGTGCCCGGCGAGCACGCCGCGCGCTTTGCCGGCGGCAGCTCTGGCGTGCTGCAGGGCACGAAGACGTACGTGCTGCAGGACGAGAACGGGAACATCGAGTTGACGCACTCGATCTCGGCCGGACTCGACTACGCCGCGGTTGGACCGGAGCACGCCTGGCTCCACGATTCCCGTCGCGCCGAGTACGCCTGGATTGACGACGACGATGCGTTTGCGGCGTTTCAGCGCCTGGCGCGCGAGGAAGGCATCATCCCGGCGCTCGAGTCCGCGCACGCCGTCGCGCATGCGATCAAGATCGCGCCGTGGCTGGGAGCTGACGAGGTCGTGCTCGTCAACTTCTCAGGGCGGGGCGACAAGGACGTCATGAGCGTGCAGAAGCGGCTGACCGCGACGCGCGACGCCGCTACACAGAAGGTGGAGGCGCGCTGATGTCACGGCTGGCCGGAACGTTCGCTCGCCTGCGCCAGAACGGCCGCGGCGGACTCGTGACCTACCTGACCGCCGGAGACCCCGACGCCGACCGCTCGGTCGCGCTCCTGACCGCCGTCGCTCGGGCCGGTGCCGACGTCCTCGAGGTCGGCGTGCCGTTCTCCGACCCGCTGGCCGACGGACCGGTGATTCAACGCGCCAGCGAACGAGCGCTCGCCGGTGGGATGTCGCTGCGCGGAGCCCTCGACGTCGTGCGACGCGTGCGGGCCGAGATCGACACGCCGATCGTCTTGTTCACGTATGCGAACCCGGTCGTGCGTATGGACCCGACCGTTTTCGCGCGCACGGCCGCGGATGCGGGCGTGGACGGTGTTCTCATCCTGGACTATCCGGTCGAAGAGGCGGAACCACTGCGCGCGCCGCTCATCGACGCCGGCCTGGATCCGATCTTTCTCATCAGCCCGACGACCAGCGAGGAGCGGATTCGCAAGTCGGCCGCGCTCGGCGCCGGGTTCCTGTATGTGATCTCGCGCCTCGGCGTCACCGGGGTGCGGGACAAGCTGCCCGAGGACGTCGGTACGCCTGATGACGCGCGTGCGGGCATGCGCCGATCTCCCGGTGGCGCTCGGGTTCGGCATCGCGCATCCCGATCAGGTGTCGGACGCGTGCCGGATCGCCGACGCGGCGGTGGTCGGCAGCGCCCTGGTCAACGTCGTGGCGGAGCACACCGCGGCGGCAAACGAGTGTGAGCATGCAAGCGAGTATGTGCGGTGGCTGAAGAACACTCTGTAGACAGCCTGGCCGGCCTGCGCAGCAAGATCGACGCGCTCGACGAGACGCTGGTGCGCCTGCTCAACGCGCGTGCCGCCTGCGCGCTCGAGATCGGTCGCGTCAAGAAGCACGCGGGGCTGCCGATTTATCAGCCTTCGCGAGAGGCGGAAGTCCTGGGACACGTCCAGGAGATCAATCCGGGACCGCTCGACAACGGGGCGGTGCGGCGGCTGTTCGAGCGGATTATCGACGAGGCCAGACGTCTGGAGCGGATTGCGGAGGGGAGCGGGGGCCACGACGGCGAAGTCTCGAGGGCAGGGAAGTCGGATGCGGAGCCGGCTGACGGCTAGAGCCAATGAACGCTCGTGCCCGATCGTGTCATCGTGGGCATCGTGCCGCGACGTCGTGACAGCATTCAGGAGACGGGTTCTAGTCACGATAACACCGTGAAACAATAGAGGATCTTATGGTTGTGGTCATGAAGGAACGCGCGAACGACGAGCAGGTCCAGCACGTGATCGCGCAGCTCGTGGAGATGGGGTTCGACGTGCACCGGTCGACGGGCGCGCTCAAGACCGTCATCGGGGCGGTGGGCGGCAATCGCCAGTACGACTCGGCGCTCATCGAGGTCATGGACGGCGTGCAGGAGGTCCACCGGATCACCGAGCCTTACAAGCTCGCCAGCCGGAGCTTCCGTCCCGAGAACACGGTGATCACCATCGGCGACCTCCGCATCGGCGGCGACGAGGTCATCGTCATGGCTGGTCCGTGTTCGGCCGAGACGGAAGAACAGGTCGAAGCCACGGCGGCCGCGGTCAAGAAGGCGGGAGCCAAGGTCCTGCGCGGCGGCGCGTTCAAGCCGCGAAGTTCGCCCTACAGCTTCCAGGGCCTCGGCGAAGAGGGCCTGAAGATGCTGCGTGGCGCCGCCGATCGCCACAACATGAAGCTCGTGTCCGAGGTCATGGACATCAACCAGCTCGAGCTCATCGAGAAGTACTCGCACATCCTGCAGGTGGGTGCGCGCAACATGCAGAACTACACGCTGCTGCGCGAGCTTGGGCATTCGAAGGTGCCGGTGCTCTTGAAGCGGGGCATCTCGGCCACCATCGAGGAATGGCTCCTCTCGGCGGAGTACATCCTCGCGGGCGGCAACATGAACGTCATGCTCTGCGAGCGCGGCATCCGCACCTTCGAGAGCTACACCCGCAACACGCTCGACATCTCCGCGATTCCGGTCGTGCAGCAGCTCTCGCACCTTCCGGTCCTCGCCGATCCGAGCCACGGCACAGGGCGCCGGGACAAGGTGACGCCGATGGCGCGCGCCTCGGTGGCCGCGGGCGCGGATGGATTGATCATCGAAGTGCACAACGACCCGGACCGTGCGCGCAGCGACGGCGCGCAGTCGCTCTTCCCGGCGCAGTTCGACCGGCTGATGGCCGAGCTCCGGATTATCGCGCCGGCGATTGGCCGCAGCATCTGCCTCGAGCCGGTGAGCCGGCGCGGGTGGGGCACGTAGGGCCTAACGCTGGCAATGCTGAATGGCGAATGCTGAATGCTGAAGTAAGGGTTGGCATTCGGCATTCAGCTTCAGCAGCTGAGCATTCAGCATTTCATGTTTCACCATATCGCCGTCGTCGGCTGCGGCCTGATCGGCGGCTCGGTCGCGCTGGCCCTGCGCGAGGCGTGGCCGGCGTGCCGGCTGATCGCCATCGATCGCGCGCCCGTCGTCGAAGCCGCTCGCCGCCTCGGTGTCGCCGACGACGGCGGTGAGGACCTCGCGCTCGCGGATGGCGCGGAGCTCATCGTCCTGGCCGCGCCGGTGCGGCAGAATATCGCCCTGTTGCAGGAGCTGGTGACCCGGGTGCGGGGCAGCGCGATCGTTCACGATGTCGGCAGTACGAAGCGCGCGATCGTCGAGGCGGCTCGGGCGTTGCCGCCGCGGCTGCGATTCGTCGGGGGCCATCCGCTCGCTGGAGCCGCGACCGGCGGCGTCGAGGCGGCACGAGCGGATCTCTTTCACGGGCGTCCCTGGATCCTGACGCCATCGCCCGAGTGCGACCCGGCCGATGTCGATCGCGTGACGAGCCTGGCGTCTGCCGTCGGCGCGCTGCCGCGCACGATGGACCCCGTCGCGCACGATCGCCTGATGGCGTATCTGAGCCACCTTCCGCAGCTGGCGGTGAGCGCCCTCATGCAAGTGGTAGGAGAGCGGACGGGCAGCGACGGGCTCAGCCTGGCCGGTACCGGGTTGCGGGACACGACGCGTCTCGCGTCGAGCCCGCCGGGCACCTGGCGAGACGTCACGGCGACGAACCCGGAAGCGCTGGGAGTCGCGATCGACGATCTGACGGCGGCGCTGCAACGCCTGAAGGCCGACCTCGCCGTTGGCGACGACCTGCAGCGCATCTTCGACGGCGCCGCGAAGTGGAAGCGAACGCTCGATGAATCCGGCACGGGCGGTAGAGGGCGGGGCGAGTCGTGAGTGCAGGTGAGACGACCGCGCTCCGAACCTACCTCGAGATGACCGACCCGGGCGTCCTGCGGCCCGGACGCGATCCCGGCGGCAACGTTCGCGTCACGCGTCGAGATCCCTGCGAGCCGGAGTTCTGGCGCTACCTCTACACGACGGTTGGGGCGGCCTATCAGTGGCTCGATCGTTTGCCGTGGACCGAGGACGTCGCGCGCGCCTACTTGACGGACCCCAACGTGTCGCTGTGGGTGCTGACCGTTGACGACGTTGTGGCCGGGTACTACGAGCTCCGTCGCGAGGAGGACGCGAGTGTCGAGATCGTCTACTTCGGCCTGCTTCCCGAGTTCACCGGGCGCGGTCTTGGCGGTCACCTCCTGACCGATGCCGTCGAGCGCGCCTGGGCCTCGGGCGCCCGCCGCGTGTGGCTGCACACCTGCAGCTTCGATCACCCCTTTGCCATCCAGAACTACCTGGATCGCGGCTTTGCCGTGTTCAAGACCGAACGTTACGTGGTCGGGGTCTGACCCTGGTCTGACCCCGGTCTGACCCCGGTCTGACCCCGGTCTGACCCGGTCTGACCCCGGTCTGACCCCTACAATGGGGTATGGAGAGACCGCTGTGGATTCCTTCGCCGGACCGGGTCGCCACTACCCGGATGACGGCGTTCATGCACGCTGTCAACGCTCGCTTTGGCCTCGACGTCAGTGACTACGCGGTCCTCCACGACTTTTCCGTCTCGCGCCCCGCGGACTTCTGGCGGCTGATGTGGGAGTTTGGCGGGGTGCGCGGCACCATGGGCCAGCGCATCGTCGAGAATCTGGATCGGATGCCGGGTGCGGTGTTCTTTCCGGATGCCACGCTGAATTTCGCCGACAACCTGTTGGCGGACCGCAGTTCCTCTCCCGCCCTGATCTTCAAGGGCGAAGACCGGCCGGTACGAGTCCTGACCCGTGCCGAGCTCTACCAGGCGGTCGCTGGCTTCGCCGAAGGGCTGCGCAGGGAAGGCGTCACGCCCGGAGATCGCGTCGCAGGTTATGTGCCGAATCTGCCGGAAGCGATTATCGCGGCGTTGGGCGCTGCGGCGGTGGGGGCGGTGTGGTCTTCCTGCTCGCCAGACTTCGGCGTGCCGGGCGTGCTCGATCGCTTCGGCCAGATCGAGCCGAAGGTGCTCGTCGCGGCCGACGGCTACGCGTACGGCGGGAAGCGTCACGATTGCTCGGCCCGCGTGGCTGAAATCGTGCGGGCGCTGACGTCGGTCCGACGGACGGTCCTGATTCCTTATCTCGACGCCGGAGCCACAGACATCGGGAATCTCGTGACCTGGGACACCTTCGTGTCGCCAGGAGCACGGTCTGAACTGCGATTCGAGCCGCTGCCGTTCAATCATCCGCTTTACATCCTGTATTCCTCGGGCACGACCGGCGTTCCGAAGTGCATCGTGCACGGCGCCGGCGGCACGCTCGTGCAGCACCTCAAGGAACACCAACTCCTCTGCGACATCCGCTCCGGGGATCGGGTGTTCTACTTCACGACCTGCGGCTGGATGATGTGGAACTGGCTGGTGTCGGCGCTCGCGTCGGGCGCGACGCTCGTGCTCTACGACGGCTCGCCGTTCTACCCTGACGGCAACGCGCTCTTCGACCTGGCCGACGCGACGGGCACGACGCTCTTTGGCACCTCGCCGCGCTTTATCGACGCGGTCGCCAAGGCGGGGCTCTCGCCAGTGACGTCGCACTCCCTGACCACCGTGCGCACGATCACGTCCACGGGTTCTCCGCTCGCGCCTGAGAGCTTCGACTTCGTCTACGAGCGGATCAAGCGCGACGTGCACCTGGCCTCGATTACCGGCGGCACGGATATCGTCGGTCTCTTCGCCGGGGGGAATCCCAATGGCGCGGTATGGCGCGGCGAGATCCAGGCGCGGGCGCTCGGCATGCAGGTCGAGGTCTTCGACGAGGCCGGCCAGTCCGTGCGGGAACAGAAGGGCGAGCTCGTCTGCACGCTGCCGTTTCCGTCGATGCCGGTCGGCTTCTGGAACGACCCCGATGGGCGCAAGTACGGGGCGGCGTACTTCGAACGATTTCCCGGCGTCTGGCACCACGGCGATTACGTCGAGCTGACCAGCCACGACGGCCTCATCGTCTATGGCCGGTCGGACGCCGTGCTCAATCCCGGCGGAGTCCGCATCGGCACCGCGGAGATCTACCGTCAGGTCGAGCAGCTCGACGAGATCGTCGAGAGCCTGGTGATCGGCCAGCAGTGGGAGGGCGACGAGCGCGTGGTGCTGTTTGTCCGGCTGCGCGAGGGCCTGACGCTCGGTGCCGAGCTGGAAGCGAGAATCCGGCGACGCATCCGCGAGAATTCGTCACCCCGGCATGTGCCGGCGCGAATCGTCCAGGTCACCGACATCCCCAGGACGAAGAGCGGAAAACTGGTCGAGCTGGCGGTCCGGGACGTCGTGCACGGCCGGGAGGTCCGGAACAGGGAGGCACTCGCCAACCCCGAGGCGCTCGAGCTGTTCAGAGACCGTCCCGAACTAGACCGACCTCACTGATCGCCAGACCACGCTGAACGCGCCGACGGCCAGGGCTCACGATGTACACGATGACTCGATGAACACGAAGAACACCCTCTGGGAGCATCGTGACCATCGTGTTCATCGTGTGGAACGTGCCGTGACGTGGTGTCAGACAGCGTGAAGAGCTCTTGGCGGCTGCCGTGAAATTGTCAGAGCAGCCCGCGCTGGGCGAGATTCTTCATCAACGCGGTCGTACCGAAGGTCCAAGGCGCAATCTTATCGGTGTGGTTCACCCGGTTCACGAGCGCCCCGAGACGCGGCGTCGTGACGGCAACGACGTCGCCGATGATGTGCGTGAAGCCCTTGCCGGCCGCGAAGCGGTCGAGTGTTGGGGCGAACATGGTGCCGAGAAAGAGCACCAGGCCGTCGGGGTACTGATGATTCGGGCCGATCGTGTGCGCGACAATCTCGAGCGGATCGCGGCTGATTTGCGACATCGAGCTGCGGCCGGTAAACGCGAAGCCATCGGGCCCGCGCATGTGGAGCGCGAGATCGCACTGCCGCACGTCGTCCATGCCGAAGTGCTCGTCGAAGAGCCGGATGAACGGCCCGATTGCGCAGGACGCGTTGTTGTCCTTCGCCTTGCCGAGCAGAAGCGCACTGCGGCCTTCGAAGTCCCGGAGGTTGACGTCGTTGCCGAGCGCGGCGCCCACGACCTGGCCGCGGTCGTTGATGGCGAGCACGATCTCCGGTTCCGGGTTGTTCCATTCGGATTTCGGATGGATCCCGACTTCGGCGCCCGTGCCGACGGCGGACATCGGTTGTCCCTTGGAGAAGATCTCGGCGTCCGGACCGATGCCGACTTCCAGGTACTGTGACCACACACCCTGGCCGATGAGGACGTCCTTGAGCCGGCGCGCTTCGTCCGAGCCGGGCCGGACCTGCTGCAGATTGGAGCCGATGACCGCCGTGATCGACGTGCGCAGGCCCTCGGCTTTGCCGGCGTCGCCTCGCGCCTGCTCTTCTATCACGCGTTCGAGCAGGCTGGCCACGAACGTGACGCCGCTCGCCTTGATCGCTTGAAGGTCGCACGGCGCGAGCAGCCACGGCATGTCCGCGCGCCGTGCGCCGGCGGTCGAGTTCGCCAGGACGTCGGCGAGCGAGGCGATGGCCGGCAGCGGTCCTGCGCGCCGAATCGCTGCGACCGGATCCTCGAGGTTCAGCAGTTGACTGGCGGTAGGCGCGATGCTCGAGAGGTCGTAGACCTGCCCATCGCGCACGCGAACGACTGTCGGGCCAGGGACGGCGACGTCGGGCCTCCATACGCGGCCGATGAGCTCGGCCCGGCTATGGTCGTCGGGTAGACACTTCGCCGTGTCGAGCCAATCCGCCATGTTGTCCACCGGCTGTCCGGTCGTACTCTTCTGCGCTCCATCGCTCATCGGTCGAGAGCCTTTCTGCCAGCCGCCAACGTCTCGAGAATTGCGTCCACGTCGTACACACATCCGCCCCAGGTCCCGCCACTGGCGTCCTGCAACGCCGCCCACAGCTTGGTTTCGTTCGGCAGGAGGGGATCAGCGAGCAGGTCGGTTCTCACCGTGCGCGCATCGAGCAATTGCCGGCCGACGTCCGGCCCGGCGTGCACGCCGTTCTCGCCGATGAGATCGACGGAACCCTGGAGCTTCACCCGGTCGATGACAATCTGCACGAGATCGCCTTCGCGCAGCTTTCCGATCGGCCCCCCGGCGAGCGCTTCGGGCGACACGTGTCCGATGCACGCACCGGTCGAGACACCGCTGAACCGCGCATCCGTGAGGATCGCGACGTGCTTTCCGAAGGGCAAATACCGGAGCGCGGACGTGAGCTGATATGTCTCTTCCATCCCCGCGCCCATCGGTCCGCGGCAGATGAGCACCAGGACGTCACCGGCGTGAATCCCTCCGTTCTTGATCGCCGCCATCGCCGCCGGTTCGGTGACGAAGACCTTGGCCGGACCGGTGAACCGGTAGACGCCGTCAGGCGAGAGCACCGAGGGGTCGATAGCCGTGCTCTTGATCACGGCGCCGTCGGGCGCAAGGTTGCCGGTAGGGAAGCAGACAGTCGAGGTCAGGCCGCGCGCCGCCGCCTCTTCAGGCGCCAGGATCACGTCGTCGGGATCGACGCCGTCCCGCGATTTCAGCTGCGCCCGCAGCTGCGCGCGCCGCTCCGACGCCTCCCAGGCGTCGAGCTGCTCGCCGAGCGTGACGCCGCTCACGGTCAGCGCGCGCGTATCGAGGAGGCCGGCCCGGCGCAGGTGCAGCATCACCTCTGGGACGCCCCCGGCGAGAAAGACCTGAATCGTCGGATGATGCCGCGGCCCATTGGGCAGCGCGTCGACGATGCGAGGGACGCGGCGGTTGACGTCGGTCCAGTCCTGCACGGTCGGCCGGCGCAGGCCGGCCGCATGCGCGATCGCCGGCAGATGCAGGATGAGGTTCGTCGAACCGCCGAACGCGGCATGCGTCACCATGGCGTTGTGAATCGCGGCGTCAGTCAGGATGTCCTTCATCGTGACCCCGCGCTTCTCGAGCAGCATCAGCGCACGCGCCGAGCGGCGCGACATGTCGAGCCAGATCGGGTGGCCGGAGGGGGCGAGCGCCGAGTGCCCCAGCGACATCCCGAGCGCTTCGCCGACGACCTGCGCGGTCGCCGCGGTGCCGAGAAACTGACAGCCGCCGCCCGGCGAGGCGCACGCGCGGCAGCCAAGCTCGGAGGCCTGCTCGAGCGAGAGCTCGCCGTGGACGAACCGCACGCCAATCGTCTGCACCCGCCCGGCATCGTCGCCCTCGAGCGGGAGCAGCGTGACGCCGCCAGGCACGAGCACGCTCGGCAGGTCATGGGTCCCCGCGAGCGCCATCATCATGGCCGGGAGTCCCTTGTCGCAGGTGGCGACACCCAGCACTCCGCGGCGTGTGGGGAGCGAACGAATCAGCCGGCCGAAGATCGTCGCCGCGTCGTTCCGGTAGGCGAGGCTGTCGAACATCGCCGGCGTTCCTTGCGAGCGGCCATCGCAGGGATCGGTGCAGGAGGCGGCGAATGGCACGGCGCCGGCGTGCTTGAACTCGTGCGCCGCGGCCTCCATGAGGAGGCCGACTTCCCAGTGTCCCGTGTGGTAGCCGAGAGCGATCGGGGTGCCATCGGGCGCGCGGATTCCGCCGTGCGTCGAGAGGATGAGGAACTCGTCGCCGCCGATGGCGGACGGCTCCCAGCCCATCCCGGCGTTCTGGGTCCACCCGAAGACGTCGCCGGAGGGACGCGACCGCAACATCTCCGGCGTCAGCGGGAGTGCACCCACGGGACCAGGAACGTGCGTGACCACATCGAGAAGGGCCGGATCTTCGACGTCGAATTGGTTGGAATGCAAATGTAAATGCCTGCTTGAACTCTCGCGATTATGGTACCCTTCGCGCGGCGACCTTGTTCGTGTCGCAAACAATATAATACCGGCAGATTCGCCAGCGGTCAGTCACAGGTGAGGAACGTTCATGCGACCCGAACAGTGGGACACATTCAAGCGCGCGGCGCGGCTCGAGAAGCTCGACAAGATTCCGATGGCGCTCATCGTCGATAGCCCATGGATCCCTGGCTACCTCGGGATCAAGCACATGGACTACTACCTCGACCCCGAGCTCTGGTTCCAGTCGAACTTGAAGATCATGCGGGAGTACCCCGACGTCATCATGGTGCCCTCGTGGTGGATGGAGTACGGGATGGCGGCCGAACCCTCGGTGCTCGGCGCCAAGATCAAGTTCTGGCAGGACAACACGCCGAGCGAGTATCACACGCTGTACCGCCTCGAGGACATCGACGAGTTCCCCGAGTACGAGGTCGAGGCCGACGCCTTCGCCGCGATGACGCTCCACCGCATCGGGATGCACAAGCAGCGCATCCTCGACGAGGGCTACATCCTGCCGATGATCACCTCGCGCGGGCCGCTCTGCACCGCCGGTTTCGTGCGCAGCACGACCAACCTGATGATCGAGCTGGTGGAGAATCCCGAGGGATGCCACAAGCTCATCGACCTGTGCACGCGCGTCATCATCGACTGGCTGAAAGCACAGCACAAGGTCATGGGTGACACCGTCGAGGGCATCTTCATCCTCGACGACATCGTCGGCTTCATCAACGAGGATCACTACCAGGAGTTCGCGCACCCGTACTTGAAGCGGATTTGCGATGCCTTTCCCAAGGACTGGGTCAAGGTCTATCACAACGACGCGGAAGTGGACGCCTGCCTCGATCACTTGCCGGACGCCGGGTTCAACGTCCTCAACTGGGGGAAGCAGAAGGACATCCGCGAAGTGAAGCAGCGCGTCGGGAAGCGGATGTGCCTGATGGGGAACGTCAACCCGCTGGAGATTGCCGTTCGCGGCACGCCGGCTGAGGTCCGCGCGGCGACGCTCGACGTTCTCGAGGGATCCGGCGGGGAAGGGATCATCCTCTCGGTCGGAGGCGGCGTCAGCCCCGGCATGCCGCGCGAGAACGTGCTGGCGATGCTCGAGGCGCTGGAGACGTTCAACCGCCGCTCATGACGCGCGGCATTCGCGGCCTCCGCTGGTGGATGATCAGCCTGCTGATGCTGGGCGCGATCATCAACTACCTCACGCGCAGCACGCTGTCGGTCGCCGCTCCGACGGTCATGAAGGACCTCGAGATCACGACCCAGCAGTACTCCTGGATCGTGGGCGCGTTCCAGGGCGCCATCATGCTGCAGCCAATCTGCGGCTACGTGCTCGACGTCATCGGCCTCAAGCTGGGCTTCGCGATCTTTGCGATTGCCTGGTCATTTATCAGCATGGCGCACGGACTCGCCGGCAGTTGGACGGCGCTCTTCTGGCTGCGCGGCCTGCTGGGGCTGGCCGAAGGATCGGCCAACCCGGCGGGGATGAAGGCGACCTCGGAGTGGTTTCCCGCGCGCGAGCGCGGCCTGGCCGGCGGCGTCTTCAACATCGGTGCGTCGTTTGGCTCGATGCTCGCGCCGCCGCTCGTCGCGTGGGCCATCATCTCCTACAACTGGCAGGCCGCCTTCGTCCTGACTGGCGCGCTCGGTCTCGTGTGGGTGGGCCTGTGGTTGTGGCTCTACGAGTCGCCCGCTAGACACACGGCTCTCTCCGCCGAGGAGCGTCATCACATCCTGTCGGGACAGGAACAGCATCTTCAGGGCGACGGCACCCGCCCGTCGATCGGAAAGATACTCGCGCAGCGGAACTTCTGGGGGATCGCGCTGCCGCGGTTGCTCGCCGATCCGACCTGGGGCACGCTCACGTTCTGGCTGCCTCTCTATCTGACGAGCGTCCGCGGCTTCGACCTGAAACAGATTGCGCTCTTCGCCTGGCTGCCGTTCCTCGCCGCCGATCTTGGATGCTTGTCTGGGGGCACGATCAGCCTGTGGCTGCAGAAACGATTCGGCATCAGCCTGATCAACGCGCGCCGGAGCGCGTTCACGGTCGGCGCGTGCCTCATGGTGGGCGTCGCCTTCGTCGGGTTCGTTGACAGCCCGTATGTGGCGATCGCGCTGCTCAGCCTGGCCGGGTTCGCGCACCAGACGCTCTCGGTGACTGTCATCACGATGTCCTCCGATCTCTTCAAGCGGAACGAAGTGGCCACCGTGGCCGGCATGGCGGGCACCTGCGGCAATGCCGGCGTCCTCCTGTTCTCGCTCCTCATAGGGACGCTCGTCACCCGAATCGGCTACTCGCCGTTCTTCATCGGCCTGGCCGCGCTCGACCTGCTCGGAGCGGTCCTGCTGTGGACGCTGGTGCGCGAGCCTCGGCCTTCTGGCCCAGCGGTGCAGGGAGCGATGGCTGTCGCCTGACCCATGGCCGCCACCACCGCAATCATTCGGAATCCGATTCTGCCCGGCTTCAATCCCGATCCGTCGATTGTCCGGGTCGGCGAGGACTACTACATCGCGACCTCGACGTTCGAGTGGTTTCCGGGCGTACAGATTCATCACTCGCGGGATCTCGTGCACTGGCGGCTCTTGACGCGACCGTTGACGCGCGCCAGCCAGCTGAACATGCTCGGCGATCCAGACTCCTGCGGCATCTGGGCGCCATGTCTGACGTACTCCGATGGCCTCTTCCATCTGATCTACACGGACGTGAAGCGCTACGGCCGAACGTCCCAGGCGGGCGCCGCCGGCGCGTCACTGCGTGATTTTCACAACTACCTCGTCACCAGCCCACGAATCGACGGCGAGTGGTCAGATCCCGTCTACCTGAACAGCAGCGGCTTCGACCCGTCGCTGTTTCACGACGACGACGGCCGCAAGTATCTGCTCAACATGCTGTGGGACCACCGGCCCGGTCAGAACCGCTTCGCCGGTATCGTCATCCAGGAGTACTCAGCGTCCGAGCGCGGGCTTATCGGCGAGCGACGCGTGATCTTCGAAGGCACCCCGATTGGGTTTACCGAGGCACCGCATCTCTACAAGCGCAACGGTTACTACTACCTGATCACCGCCGAGGGCGGAACGGGTTGGGGGCACGCCGTAACGATGGCGCGGTCGCGTAGTCTCCTCGGAGCGTACGAGCTCCACCCCGACACTTACATCCTCACCTCCCGGCATCGGCCGGATGCCGCGCTCCAGCGAGCTGGCCATGCGGATCTGGTCGAGACGCCGGGCGGCGAGACCTTCATGGTCTATCTGTGCGGCCGTCCGCTTCGCAACCGCGGACGCTGCACGCTTGGCCGGGAGACAGCCATCCAGCGCATGACCTGGTCCGCCGACGGCTGGCTGCGCACCGAGGATGAGCAGGGAATGCCCGCGGTTGAAGTGCGTGCGCCGGTGCTTCCGCCGTGCCCGTTTCCCGCCGCGGCTGCTCGCGAAGATTTCGATGGGCCCGATCTACCGGCATCGTTTCAGTGGCTGCGTTCGCCCTGGCCCGACGAGCTCTTCAGCCTGAGCGCCGGCCCGGCCATTTGCGTCTCTTCGGTCGAGAGACCATCGGCAGCCAGTTTCGCCAGGCGCTCGTCGCGCGGCGGCAGCAGTCGCATTGCTACAGCGCCGCGACAGTCATCGACGTCGAGCCACGGCATTACCAGCAGATGGCGGGACTCGTCTGCTACTACAACAGCGCGAAGTTCCACTATCTCTACGTCTCGCATGACGAGGCCATCGGCAAACACCTGCGCGTGATGACCTGTCTGCCGGACCAGGTGCAGTCCGACGTGTTCACGCCGCCGCTGGCTATCCCGGCGGGCCATCGGGTGCATCTGCGCGTCGAAGTGGACTACGAGCGGCTCCGCTTCGCCTATCAGGTTGAAGGTCGCGACTGGCAGTGGCTGCCGCAGCAGTTCGACGCGAGCATCCTCTCCGACGAGGCGACGGCGCCTGGCCTCCCGAACTTTACCGGCGCATTCGTCGGGATGGCCTGTCAGGACATGGCGGGAACGGCCATGCCCGCCGACTTCGACTTTTTCGAGTACGTCGAACGCGACTACCGCCCGAATCCGGTCTCGATTTCCCAGACGCCGGCGTGAACGCCCGGCGACGGAGCTGCACACATGGAGTTTTCACGCAGAGATTTCGTGGCGACCGGGTTGGCGGGGGCGGCGGGCGTGCTCGCGCCCGGATCGCTGACGAGCGATCTTGCCGCCGCGCCGCTGCAGATGCCTGACGAGGATGGCTACAAGCTGTGGCTGCGCTTCGCGCCCCCTGGAGCCATCGCTGCCCGCTACCGCCAAGCGCTTCGCCAGGTCGTGGTCGAGGGCAGCTCGCCAACCGCCGGCATCATCCGCGACGAATTGACCGCCGGAACGGCGGCCATGTTCGGAGCCGCGGTGCCGGTCGTGCAGCAGGGCGTGGCGGAGGGCGCGCTCGTGATCGGAACGCCCGCGAACTCGGCGTTGATTCGCGGCCTCGGCTGGCAGGCCGAGCTGACCGAACTCGGTCCGGAAGGGTATCGCATTCGTCCAGGGCGGGTAGGTAACCGGCAGGTGACCGCGATTGCGTCCGACGGCGAGATTGGCGCGCTCTACGGGGCGTATCACTTTCTGCGGTTGCTCCAGACCGGGCAGGCCATCGAACGGCTCGACATCACGGAGCGCCCGAAAGTGCAGCTCCGGATGCTCAATCACTGGGACAACATGGATGGCACGATCGAGCGCGGCTACGCGGGGCGCTCGCTGTGGCAGTGGAACGAGCTGCCGGGCACGCTCGGTCCCCGCTACGTCGACTACGCGCGCGCGAACGCCTCGATCGGCATCAACGGCACCGTCATCAACAGCGTCAACGCCAACGTGCTCGTCCTGACGCCGGACTATCTGGCGAAGGTCGCCGCGCTCGCCACCCTCTGGCGCCCCTATGGCCTGCGCATGTATCTCTCGGCCAACTTCGCCGCGCCCCTGCGTCTCGGCGGCCTGAAGACCGCCGATCCGCTCGATCCCGGGGTGATGGCCTGGTGGAAGGCGAAGGCGGAGGAAATCTACAAGCTGATTCCTGATTTCGGCGGCTTCCTCGTGAAGGCCAACTCCGAAGGACAGCCGGGACCAAAAGACTACGGCCGCAATCACGCCGAGGGTGCGAACTGCCTGGCCGATGCGGTGAGGGCCCAGGGCGGAAACGTCATCTGGCGCGCGTTCATCTACGACGAGGACGTCGATCCGGACCGCGCCAAGCGCGCCTACATCGAGTTCACCAAGCTCGACGGACAGTTCCGTCCCAACGTGCTCGTGCAGGTGAAGAACGGCGCCATCGACTTCATGCCGCGGGAGCCGTTCCACCCGCTTTTCGGGGCGCTGAACAAGACACCGGTCATCGCCGAGATTCAGGCGACGCAGGAGTACCTCGGACAGGCGAAGCACCTCGTCTACCTCGGCACGATGTGGGAGGAGTTCCTCGACGCGGACACCTACGCGAAGGGAAAGGGCTCGACCGTCGGGAAAGTCCTCGAGGGCGCGGTGATCCCGCAGCGCGTCACCGGCATCGTGTCAGTGCTCAACCCGGGACTCGACCGCAACTGGTGCGGGCACCATTTCTCCCAGTCCAACTGGTATGCGTCCGGACGTCTGGCGTGGAACCCCGAGCTCGGGGCGAAGCAAGTCGCCGACGAGTGGACGCGCATGACGTTCAGCAACGAGCCCAAGACGGTCGAGACCATCAGCGCGCTGATGATGGGGTCGCGTGAGGCGTTCGTGAACTACACGATGCCGCTCGGCCTGCACCACCTGATCGGCGGCGATCACTACGCCCCGATGCCGCAGAACGCGAAAGCGCCGCGCGCGGACTGGACCGCCACCTACTACCATCAGGCGGCCACCGACGGCATCGGCTTCGATCGCACGATGCGAGGCAACAAGGCCGTGGGCCAGTACTTCCCGCCGGTCCGCGACATGTTCGACAGCCTGGCGACGTGCCCGGAGATGTTCCTGCTGTGGTTCCACCGCTGCCCGTGGGACTACAAGCTGAAGTCGGGCATGACGTTGTGGGATGGGATCTGCGCGAAGTACCAGGAGGGCGCGCGTCAGGCGGCCGCGATGCAGACGACGTGGCAGTCGCTCGCCGGACAGATCGATGCCGCAGCGTCACAAAGAGGTCGCCGACCGCCTCGCCATTCAAGTCGCTGACGCGGCGAAGTGGAGCGATCAGATCCTCAAGTACTTTCAGGGCTTCAGCAAGTTGCCGATCGGGAAATCTGAATGCTGAAGGCTGAGTGCTGAGAAAGGCCTTGACCCTAGGCTTCAGCACTCAGAGCCAGCTTCAGACGCGCCGCCGCCGTCGCCTTTGGCGCGCCGAAGTATCGTTCGGCAAACGCGATGAACGTCGGCCAGGTCGGCTCCGGCGTGTGGCCGGCGGTGTGCTGCCGGAAGCCGAGATCGCCGTCGATGATCGCGGTGTCGATCGGCGGGAACTCCGTCGTGCCGAGGTCCTTCTTGCCGAGCAGCTTGTAGACCGGGCCGGCGCCGACCGCGGCGAGGAAGCTGCCCTTGGCGTCGACCCAGGCGTCGTTGACCGGCACGGTTCCGTCGGGATTGAGAGGGCCGGGGTTGTTGCCCGCGCTCAGGAACACCGGCCGCGGCGCGCAGAGCGCGATGAGCTCGTGCGAGTCGACCGGCATCGTGTCCCAGCGGGCCGTGTACTTCAGATAGTTCCCGGCCATCCAGTGGTAGAAGGAGTTGGCGACGTTCTCGATCGTCTCGCCGTACTTGCGGCGATGGAGCTTGGCGCCGCCCTGGCCGGACGAGCTGATGTAGCCGATGGCGAAGCGCTCGTCGAACGCCATGGCGACGAGCGCGGCCTTGCCGGACCGCGAATGGCCCTGGACGCCGACGCGCTTGGCATCGACCGACTTGTCGGTCTCGAAGTAGTCGAGCAGCCGGCTGGCGCCCCAGCCCCACGCCGATAGCGCACCCCAGTCATCGAGCGCGCGGGGCTGGCCCTTGTTGACCAGGCCGATGATGCCCGACGTCAGGCCGGCGCCGCAGTCGCCCTGGACGCTGCCGGTGTTGAGGTTCGCGTAGCCCCATCCCTTGGCCAGAACCTGCTGCTGCCAGGTCGGCCCGGTCGGGCCCGCCGGCGCGCCAGGTCCGCGACCGCCGCCCGCGGCGGGAGGTCCGCCCGCACCACGCGCCGCGCGCGCCGAATCCTCCGGGAGGGCGCGCAAGGGTTGGGCGGAGCCGCGCGCACCTGCCGCGGGCGGGAAGCCGCCGCCGCCGAAGAGGATGATCACCGGCACCGGCCCCGTGGCATTCGCCGGCGTGTTCAACGTCGCTTGGATCTCGACGGTGATGGCGGGATACGACGAGTTGTCGACCTTGCCGAGCAGTTGCTTGGTGACGATCGGAATCTCGCCGTTGGTGCCGTTCGTCGAGCTCACGACCGACCAGGTGACCTTGGGCGTCTTCGGCGTGCGGCCGTAGATCTCGCGCTGGAAGTCCTCGAGCAGTTCCGCGCGGCGCTTGCTGCGCCACACGGCCGCGGTCGTCACTTTCTGGCCGTTCTTGAGCGTCAGCGGATCCGGAAGGTTCGGGTACGGATTGGCGTCAGCCTCGTTGTAGGTCGCGGGGCTCGAGCTGACCGCGCCCGGCGGGATCGCCGGAGATCTTGAGCAGGTTCATGATCCGCTGTCGCTCCGCCTGATTCGCGAGCTGCACCGGCGACGGCGGCGCCGGTGCGGGCGCCGGCGGGGGAGTCGGAACCGGCCCAGCGGCTTGTCCCGCGGGCGCTGGCGGTCTGCGTGCCCTGGGCGATGGGAGACACGCCGAAAGCAACGAGCAGCAGCCCGGCGGACCAGAGAATCACACGCGTGATCTCCCTGCGCTGTTGCGCCGGCCTGGCATTTGCACTCGGACAGACATCTAGTCCTCGTCTTTCTGTTGGCGACCTCAGGGTCGCGTCAGGGCTCGCGCACGGCGCGAAACCCGATCATCCGATGTCCTTGAAACGACGGCCACGCGGCCGATCGTGTGGAGGTGCGCAGGTCGAAGGCTTCGACGAAGAACGACCCGCCGCGCACGACGCGGTAAGCGCCGGTCGCCGGACCCCGCGGATTCTTCCGCGGCGACGACGGCGTAGTAGTCGCGGCTGTACCAGTCGTGGCACCACTCCATGACGTTGCCCGCCATGTCGAGCGCGCCGTACGGCGACGCGTTGCTGCGCGTCTGGAGATCGCCGCGCTGGCTGCCGTCGTAGAAGCCGACCGGCCGGCCGGTGTCGAACGCCTGCGCGCCGACGAAGTTGGCGTAGGAGCGGTCGATCGCGTTTCCCCACGGGTAGCGGCGCTGGTCCGTTCCGCGCGCGGCCTTCTCCCACTCGGCTTCCGTCGGCAGGCGGTACGTCTTGCCGGTCTTCGCGCTGAGCCAGTTGCAGTAGGCGACCGCCGAGTCCCAGTTCACGCCGAGCAGCGGGTAGCTGTCGCTGTCGGGCGTGCCGCCGCCGTGGTTGTTGGCCTGGCGCCCAGTACGGCACCTGATCTCGCGGCACGACTGCGGCCTTCGGGCCAGAATCGCGGATCGTCGTAGCCGGGATCGTCGCGGAACTTCTTCCACTCGCCGTTGGTCATCTCGAACTTGGCGATGTAGAAGGCGTCGAGCTCGACGACGTGCACCGGCCGCTCGCGCGCCTCGCCGTCGCCGGACGCGTCTCCCATCCTGAACGCGCCGGCCGGCACGTAGACGTAGTCGCCGTAGCCGTCGGTGACGACCTTGGACGTCTGCGCCGTGGCGCCAAGGACGACGGCGAGCGTCGCCAACGCCGCAACGGGCAAGGCGAGTCGCTCCATGCTCAAGGGCGCGTCGGCAGGAACCCGCCGACCTTCAGGAAGTGCTCGCAGCTCCGACATCCAGTCGCCGAACTCGGGGCTGCCGAAACCGCTGCCGAAGCCGTGGCGCCCTTTCTGATAGACGTGCATCTCGGCGACCGCGCCGGCGCGCGTCAGGTCCATGAAGAGCTGCGCGTTGCCAGCGACGGTCCTTGATCGCCGGCGGCCGAGACGAGGAAGGTCGGCGGAAAGTCCTTGAGCGATTCGCCCGGGGTCGCGCGTCCGGCGCCGTAGACGAGCGCCAGATAGTCGGGCCGCGAGCTGACGCGGTCGATCGGGTCGGCGGCGTTCGCATCGCCCGGCCGCGCCGCCGCGACGACGGAGCGGCCCATGTTCGAACCGGCCGAGAATCCGATGTAGCCGATCCGCGCCGGATCGAGCTTCCACGCGGCGGCGTTGGCGACGGACGAGCTGAATGGCGCGCGTGCCGTCGAGCACCCGCGCGTTCTCGCCGTAGCGCGGCGACAGGCGATAGGTGAGCACGAATGCCGTCACGCCCCAGTCGTTGTAGCGCTCGGCGATCTCGAGGCCCTCGGCGCCGTACATCAGCATGATGTTCGCGCCGCCGGGAGCGATGACGACCGACGCGCCGTTCCGCTTGCCTTCGGGCGGGAGAAACGCGGTCAGGAACGGGTCGTCCAGCGGCCCCGTGCCGGTCGCCAGCGGGACCTTGCCTGGCTCCCACAGCGGGATGTTGCGGTACGGCGCCAGGTCGTCATTCGTCGCCGAGACGCCGCCCCGCGTCGTCGGCACGAACGTCAAGGCGGCGATCGCCAGGCAACCGAGGATGGAGGCGAGGGAAACGGTCGCGCGAAACGAGGTTGGCATGCGTCATCGAGGTGGCTACCGCCAGGGCTTCACGAGGGCCTATTTGTTCGCGACGTGGACAAAAGTCGACAAAAGCTTAGAATGATGGGCTTACGAATGCAACTGGTCTTCGAGCGGCCGCCGTCCCAGTCGCACCATGGAGACAAGAATCGGGATGCCTGACTACGCGTTGATGAACCAGTACCTCTACGAAGGCAAGGCCAAAGAGGTCGAGCAGATGACCAAGGATGCCCTGGCCGAAGGCCGCCCGGTCCAGGAGAGTGCTGACCGACGGGCTGATCGCCGGCATGAGCGTCGTCGGCGAGGATTTCAAGCACAATGTGCTCTACGTGCCGGAGGTGCTCATCGCCGCGCGCGCGATGAAGGCCGGCATGGCCGTGCTCAAGCCGCTCCTGAGCGCCCGGGACGGCGGCTCGTCGAGATCGGCGTGCTGCTGATGGGCACCGTGCGCGGGGATCTGCACGACATCGGCAAGAACCTCGTCTGCATGATGGCCGAAGGCGCCGGCTTCGAGGTCCACGACATCGGCGTGGATCAGAGCGTCGAGAAGTTCATGGCCGCCGCCGACAAGTGCCAGCCGACCATCATCGGCATGAGCGCGCTCCTGACGACGACGATGACCTACATGAAGACCGTCATCGACGGCTTCGAGGCGGCCGGGACGCGGCCACATCAAGATGGCCGTCGGCGGCGCGCCGATCAGCCAGATGTTCGCCGACGAGATCGGTGCCGACGGCTACGGCCAGAACGCGTCGGCCGCCGTCGACTTGTTTCTGAAGCTGGCCAAGCCGGCCTGAGCCTCGAGCGCACGTCGACCACGTGACTACCACCTACAAGATTCTCTACTGGCAGGAAGTGCCCTCGCAGATCAAGGCCGAGGACGAGCGCGACGAGGTCACGCTGTCGCTTCCGCGCGCGCTTCATGGAGCGCATCGACCAGCTCGCCGCGAAGCGGGGCCTGCAGGGCGCCGACGACTACCTCGCGCAGTGGCAGTGGAGCGACGAGCAGCAGCGCGCCGGCGCGGCCCAGGACGTCGCCGAGCGCCGTCAGCGCCGAGCTCGAAGCCGAGGCGGACTGGTAGAGGCCTGACCCGAGCATGCCGGCGGTCACCATCAACGGACATCGCATCGACGTTCCTGCCGGCGGCTCGCTCTTCGAAGCGGCCGCGCCAGGCGGGCGTGCGCGTGCCCACGTCCTGCGTCGCCCAGGGCAAGTGCAAGGAGTGCATCGTCGAGGTCACGAGCGGCATGGAACTGCTCGCGCCGCCGAACTGCGCACGAGCGGCACCTGAAGGGCGCCTTCCGCCTGTCGTGTCAGTGCCGCATCGTCGCCGACGCGGGCGCGATCGAGTGCCACACGATGCGCCGCGGCCACATGCGCATCGAGCGGCAGGCGCTGAACCTGCCGGTCAGCCGCGACGCAGATGCCGCTCGATCCCGCGGTGATGCGGGACGGGCAACCGCATCGTCGACAGGATGAGCGGCAAGGTGTTCGACGAGTCGAGCGGTCCGATCCACGGGCTGGCGATGGATCTCGGCACGACGACGGTCGTGGTCCGCCTGATCAATCTCGAGACCGGCGAGCTCGTCGCCGACGCCTCGTTCGAGAATCCGCAGCGATTCGGCGGGTCCGACGTGATGTCGCGGATTCACTACGACACCGAGCACAAGGGCAAGCTGCTCCGGCGAACGCTCGCCGGCTACCTGACCCACGCGATCGAAGAGTTTCCCGTCGATCCGCGGACGATCTACGAAGTCGTCGTCGTCGGGCAATTCGACGATGCGGGATATCTTCTTCCGCCAGAACGTGTATTCGATCGGACAGACCCCGTACCGCTCGATTACCGAGATCGACATGGCGGAGGGACAGGCGAACGACGACCAGCCTGACCGAGACGGGACGCCGCTGCCTCCTGCCGATTCATCCCGAGGCGCGCGTCTACGGGCTGCCGATCATCAGCGGACACGTCGGCGCCGACGCCGCGGCGTGCATGCTCGCCGTCGGCCTGGCCGACGAAGACCGCCTGGTCGCGATCATGGACATCGGCACCAACACCGAGCTGATCCTCGGCAACAAGGAGCGAATTCTCGCCGCGTCGTGCCCCGCCGGCCCGGCATTCGAGGGTGGCGCCATCGCCTGCGGCATGCCCGGGCTCGACGGCGCGGTCGAGGATGTCACGCTGGACGAGGCCGGTGCGTTCACGCTCGGCGTGATTGGCGGCGGCGCCCCGAGGGCATCTGCGGGTCGGGGCTCGTCGATCTGATGAGCGAGCTGCTGCGCACGGGCCGCATGAACGACATGGGCCGATTCGAGGACGGCGTCTCGCGCTTCACGCTCGACCGCGGCGCACGACGTGTACTTCCTCGAAAGCGACGTCAACGAGCTGGCGCAGGCCAAGGGCGCCAACGTCGCCGGCTTGCACGTTGTCTTCAGCAACTACGGCGTCCCGTTCGACGACGTCGACGTGTTCTACCTCGCCGGCGGCTTCGGCCGGCACCTGAAGAAGGAGGCGTCGCGGCGAATCGGCCTCATCCCGAACCTGCCCGATGACACAAGTCGTGCAGGTCGGGAACGCCGCCATCGAAGGCGCGTGCATCGCGCTCCTGTCGGTCGACGCGCCGCGAAGCGCTCGAGAGCGCTCGTGCGGCGGGTCGAGCACTGCCGGCTGGAGACGCATCCGGACTTCTTCGACTTCTTCGTCGAGGGCTGTCAGTTCAAGCCGTGCAGTCGGCCGAACCAGGTGCGTGCGATGATCGAGCTGATCGACACCGGCCCCGACGTCAACGTGCAGCCGGCCGAGTACAAGCGGCTGCTGGGCTATCCGCGCGACTGGGTCGTCCGCGACCGCGCCCGCGAGCTGGTCGACTGGGCTCGCGACTGGTACGCGCAGCACGGCCAGCCGTGGGTGTACGCCCGCGAAGCCGACGCGGTGGAGATCGCCGACGGCGGCGTCACGCTGAACGGCGTCCCGTTCGACGAGCCCGCGGCTGTCGAAGACGCTTGCGCGGAGCCGGACGCGCACGGCGCGGTCGTCGTCGCGGTCGGCGCCGGCCCGGAGCTCGAAGCGCGAGGCGCAGAAGCTGTGGCAGGAGGGAAAGCCCGACGAGTACTTCTTCCTCGAAGTCTACGGCTCCGCCGTCGTCGAACACCTGGTGACCATGACCGGCGCGCGGCTGTGCGCGTGGGCCGAGAGCCGGCACATGGCCGTGCTGCCGCACTACAGTCCCGGGTATCCCGAGTGGGCGATCGACGAGCAGCCGCGCCTGCTCGACCTCATCAACCGCTCGCGGCAGCAGATGGCGCCAGTGCCGGTCGACGTGCTCGAGTCGGGCATGCTGCGGCCGAAGAAGTCGCTGCTGGCGGTGTTCGGCGTGACGAGGCACGTCGAGCGCGTGCAGCGGCTGACCGATCTCATCCCGTGCGAGAACTGTTCGTTCCTGACCTGCCAGTACCGGCGGAGCGCCATATCGGCGCGCGCCGCAGGCGGCAAATCCGGAGCTCGCGGCGCATGGGCGGTGAGCGAACCGAGGCAGCGGACGCGCGACGCCCGCCGTTCCGCTCGACTCGCGACGCGAAGTACAGCGTCAACGCGCAAGGCGCTCCAGCGCTGGAGCGACGAGCGGCTGTCGATGGAGCGACCGCGCCGACGGCAGCGATCGACGCGGTCTTCCGCTACGAAGGCACGACCTGCACGAACATGGGCCGGCCGCTGCAGTTTCAGTATCGCGTCACGCTCGGGCCGCGCGACGAGGGCTATCCGATTCGGGAGCAGCACTGCGCGCCGGCCGAAGGCGACGAAGGCCACACCTACATGTGCCGCTACATGAGCAACCGCGAGCACCTGCTGGTCGCCATCGATCGGGAACGCCGCTTGAACGGCCAGCCGCTGAACGACGTGCTCGCGTGGACCCGGCCGGCCAGCGGCGGCGGGCTGCTACTGCGAGCCCGACAGCCGCGAGCACAAGTGGGGCCTGGTCCTCGAGACGATTCATTTCGCGCTGGCGCGCGGAGCAGGAGGAGCAGGTGACCGGTGACACGACGTCTGCAGGACAAGGTTCGAGAACGGCCGTTGCTCGGCGACGGCGCGATGGGCACGCAGCTCATGATCGCCGGGCTCGAGCAGGGCAATTGCGGCGAGGCCTGGAACCTGACCCACCCCGAGCGCGTGCTGGCGATCCAGCGGCGCTACGCCGAGGCCGGCTCGGACTGCATCATCACCAACACGTTCGGCGGCTCGCGCATCATGCTCAATCGCCACGGGCATGCCGACGACGTCGCCGCGATCAACCGGGCCGGCGTCGAGATCGCGCGCGCCGCGTTCGGCGGCCGGGAAGGCTGGGTGCTCGGCGACATCGGGCCGTTCGGCGGGCTGATGGAGCCGTACGGCGACTTCACCGAGGACGAGGTCCGGCGGGCGTTCGCCGAGCAGGCCGAGGCGCTCGTCGAGCGCCGGCGCCGACGCGATCATCATCGAGACGCAGACGTCGCTCGAGGAGCTGCTCCTCGCCATCACGGCGGCGAAGGAGGCCGGCGCGCCGTGCGTCATCGGCTCGATGGCCTACGACGTCACGCTCGACGGCTCGACGTTTCGCACCATGATGGGCATCGACCCCGAGCGCGCGGCCGCCTTCATGGTCGAGCACGGCGCCGACATCGTGGCGCTCAACTGCGGCACCGGCATGGACATGGAGCGGGCGCGCCAGGCGGTCGAGCGCTACAAGCGGACGACCGGCCTGCCGGTCATGGCGCAGCCGAACGCCGGCCTGCCCAAGCTCGTCGACATGAAGGTCGTCTACGATGAAACCCCCGAGCAGATGGTGCGCGGCGTCGTGCCGCTGCTCGAGAGCGGGGTCGACATCATCGGCGCGTGCTGCGGGAGCACGCCCGATCACATCCGGGCGTTTCGGCAGGCGATGGATCGGCACTTCGGCCGCCCGCAGACAGAGCGGGTCAGGGACATCAGGCGTCATGAAAACGAAACTGTGTGACGTCAACCCGGCGGCGCTCGACAAGCTGCCGCACCTCACCGACGACAAGTCCGGCATCGGCGTGCACTACGTCGACGCGTACCTCAAGCCGATGAACGCCCAGCTGCCCGACGGCACGCTTCGTGAAGTGCAAGCGGCGCGGGCTCAAGATCGCGCTCTCGGCCGGCAGCAAGAAGGGGGAGGGCCTGATGCGGCGCCTGGACGTCGGCGGCGACCCGGTCGTGATGCTCGCCGCGGCGCTGCAGGAAGCGGCCGAGCGCGGCAGGCATCGAGCTGACCATCGAGGACGGCATCATCTTCATCGCCGTCTGATCCGGCGAATCACCACGCCCACACGTCACGCAACCCGAATCATCGATGCACAACGACCACTCGGCCGCACGGGAATGTCCGTGTCGGCTGTCAGCTTCGGCGCCTGGGCGATTGGCAGCTCGTGGGGACCGGTCGACGACACCGAGTCGATGGCTGCGCTGCATGCGGCGATCGACGCCGGCGTCAACTTCATCGACACGGCCGACGTCTATGGCGACGGCAAGAGCGAGCGGCTGGTCGCGCAGGCTCAAGAAGGAACGGCCCGGCGACGAGATCTGGGTCGCGACCAAGGCCGGGCGGCGCCTGCCGGCGCAGACGCCCGAGGGTTACACGCGCGAGAATCTGATCGCGTGGGTCGAGCGCAGCCTGCAGAATCTCGACGACCGAGACGCTCGACCTGCTGCAGCTGCACTGCCCGCATCCGGCCGTCTACGATCGGCCGGAGGTGTTCGGCATCCTCGACGACCTCGTCGCCGCGGGCAAGATCCGCCACTACGGGGTCAGCGTCGAGACCGTCGCCGAGGCACAGAAGGCGATTCGCTACCCGCGCGTCGAAACCGTGCAGATCATCTTCAACATGTTCCGGCTGAAGCCCGCCGAGCGGTTCTTCGCCGAGGCCGAAGCGCGGCAGGTCGGCATCATCGCGCGCGTGCCGCTGGCGAGCGGATTGCTGACGGGGAAGCTCGGCCGGGCGTCGACTTTCTGCGGCCGACGACCATCGCGCGTTCAATCGCGAGGGCCAGGCGTTCGACAAAGGCGAGACGTTCTCGGGCGTTCCCTACGAGGCGGCGCTCGAGGCGGTCGAAGCGCTGCGTGCGCTCGTGCCCGCCGGGCGCGAGCCTGACGCAGTTCGCACTGCGCTGGATCCTGATGTGGAATGCCGTGAGCTGCGTGATTCCCGGCGCGAAGACGCCGACGCAGGCGCGCGAGAACGCCGCCGCCGCCGATCTGGCGCCGCTAGCGCCCGAGACGATGGCGGCCATCCAAGCGGTGTACGACGCACGCATCCGGCCGCTCGTGCACGGCAGCTGGTAGGTCCCGGAGGAGGTGGTCCCATGAGGTTCGCTCGCGTAGTGGTTCGCTCGGCGGTCGTCGTCGCGTGCAGCGCGCTCGCGGCCGGGAGCTTTCGGGCGCAGACGGTGGAGGAGGGGTTCACGCCGCTTTTCGACGGCCGGACGCTCACCAACTGGCACACGATCAGCCTCGGTCAGACGCCCGGCACATGGTGGGCGCGCGACGGCATCCTCAGCTTCGAGAGCGGCGACAGCTGGCTGGTCAGCGACGCGACCTACACCGACTTCGTGCTGCGTCTGGAGTACCGAACAGGTCCCGAGAGCGACAGCGGCATCTTCCTGCGGTCGACCCCGACTGGATATCCATCCTTCACCGGCATGGAGCTCGAGATCCGGAACGATGCGGGAGGTCCGGCAACCACGCGCTCGACGAGCGCGATCTACGGCGCCGTCGCGCCGCTTCGCAATGCCACGAAACCGGCGGGCGAGTGGAATGCGGTCGAGGTCTCGGTGATCGGGCGGCGCCTGCAAGCGACGTGGAATGGCGTGGCCATCCACGATGTCGATCTCGATGATCCGCAGTACGCCGGCGCGCAGCGGGGACCGCTGGCGAAGCGCGCAGCCTCGGGACACATCGGCTTCCAGGCGCACCTCACCGGCGCGCCGGTTGAGTTTCGTCACGTCCGCATCAGGGTGGTCCAGCCGGCGAGAGAATAGGCGCGTGGTCGACGGCGGCTGGACGCTACACTGAACCGCTAACCGCCCATGCCGGAGCGGATCTCGACCGTCGTCTGGCCCGAGCCGACGACCTTGTTCTTCTGCTTCAGCACGAACCTGACGCGGAACTGGGTCGGGCCGGTGGGCATGCCGGCGCCACCTGCGCCCGGCATGTCGTTCGTCGAGTGAACGGAACGTGTGCTCCTGCGACGAAGCGGCGCTTGATCTCGCTCTTGCCGGCTTCGTACGGATCGCAGTCGGCTTTGCTTTCCGACTTGGTGTCGTCGCCCCACTCCCACTCGACCGACGCGCAGTAGAAGTCCTCGTAGTCGTTCGCGCCGCCCTTGATCTCGGCGGTGACGACGACGCGCAGCGGGGAGAAGCCGACGGGAGGGTTGGCGCGCAGGCTGATCGAGGGTTTCTTGTTCTGATCGGCCTTCGGTCGGCTTCTGGCCAGCATCCAGATCGAGCGGGGCAAGCGCCAGCGTGGCAGCGGTGGCGACGGCCGTCGTCAGCACCCACGAGCGGCGAGAGACCGAGGATCGCAAACGCATGGCACGCTCCGAGGAGAAGTCAAACAGGCGAGTGCATCTCATTCTAGCAGGGAGGCGCAGGTGAGGATTCACCTTATAATCGATCGATGATTCGGTCCGCACTCGGGCGCGCGGTGAGTCTCGTGACATCGGCGCCGGCCGATGTCGAGACTGATCTCATTATTCTTCCGGTCGTCGAAGGGGAGCCGTTCCTGCAAGGCCGTGCCGGGGCTGTCCGACGCCACCGCGGGCGCCATCGATCGCGCGCTGGCCTCGAGGGAGATTCAGGGCAAGCCGTACGAGCTCTTCCTTACCCCCGTCACGTCACGGATGGCGCGCCACGCGTGTCGCCCTCATCGGCGCCGGGCCTGCTGCCAGACGTCAACCTCGAGCGCCTCCGCCGGCTGGCCACTGCCGCCGCGCTCGCCGCCCGGCAGCGCCACGTCGCGCGGATGGCGTTCGTCTCACCGCCTGCCGACAATCGACGCCGCCGACGCCGTCCAGGTCATCACCGAAGGCCTGATGCTCGCCGGCGTTCAGCGGCGATCGCTACAAGAGCCAGGACCAAGGCCGGTCCGGCCCCGGAGCAGATGCTGGTCGTCGCGCCGCCGCGGCGGCGACGTGACGGCGCTCGAGCGCGCGATGGAGCGGGGCCGGTCCTCGGCGAGTCCTCGAACATGGCGCGCGAGCTGTGCAACGAGCCCTCGAACATCCTCACGCCCTCGGTCTTCGCCGAGCGCGGCGCGGCGATCGCTCGCGACGCCGGACTGACGGTCGAGGTCCTCGACGAGGACGAGATCGCGCGTCTGCACATGGGCCTGCTGCTCGGCGTGTCGCGCGGCAGCGCCGAGCCGCCGCGCGTGATCGTCATGACGCACGAGCCGCGCGGGCGCGCCCGCGCGGGCCGGTGCTCGGGCTGGTCGGCAAGGGCATCACGTTCGACACCGGCGGCATCTCGATCAAGCCGGCCGACGGCATGGAGCGGATGAAGGACGACATGGCCGGCGGCGCGGCCGTCATCGGCGCCATGCGCGCGATCTCGCTGCTCCAGGCGCCGATCAAGGTCATCGGCATCGTGCCGGCGTCCGAGAACATGCCGGGCGGCCGCGCGACCAAGCCCGGCGACGTCCTCACCGGCGCAGGCGGAAAGACCGTCGAGGTGCTCAACACGGACGCCGAAGGCCGGCTGATCCTCGGCGACGGTCTGTGGTACGCGCAGCGGCTCGGCGCGACGCATCTCGTCGACGTCGCGACGCTCACGGGCGCGTGCGTCGTCGCGCTCGGAAAGGTCGCCTCGGGGCTCTTCGGGCAGCCGGAGGCGTGGGTCGAGAGCGTGCGGCGCGCGTCGGCGCGCGCCGGCGATCGCGCCTGGCCGCTGCCGCTCTACGACGAGTACACCGAGCAGCTGCGCAGCGAGATCGCCGACTTGGTGAACACCGGCGGCCGGCCCGCGGGCGCCTGCACGGCGGCGATATTCCTCAAGGAGTTCGCGGGGGGCCTGCCGTGGGCCCACCTGGACATCGCCGGCACCGCCTGGGCCGATGATGCCAAGCCCTGGCAGCCCAAAGGGCCGACGGGCGTCGCCGTCCGCACGCTTGCGGAACTGGCGTTCACGAGCGGCGAGTGGAAGTAACGCACCATGCAGCAGCGCAGCCTGACCCTGCCATCATCGTCCGGGTCGTCGAGGAGCCGGTCAAGTCGACGACGATCGTCGACGTGCTGGTGGGGTCGCTCGGCCTGGTCGGCGCGCTGCTGCTCGCGGCGGTGGTGCTCGGCGCGCATCCTCGGCGCGACGCTGATCGGCATCAAGCTGTTCCGCGCCCGCTACAACCTGGAGCCGGTGCCCGACTCCGAATCGCTCCGCATCACGCCGCAGTAGGTCCTCGACTTGCGGCGCTCGACTCGACGTTCTCTCGCGAGGCGATCGTCGTCCTCGACTTGAGAGACTTCTGATACTTCACGATCGCGTCGAAGAGCGCTTCGGCGATCTGCTGGCGGTAGGCGGACGTCTTGAGCAGCAGCCCTTCCTGCTTGTGGCTCACGAACGAGATCTCGGCGAGGACGCTCGGCATGCCGGCGCCGATGAGGACGACAAACGGCGCCTGCTTGACGCCGCGATCCTGCAGCTCGCGGTTCTTGGTCGACAGCGTCCGCACCATCGATTTCTGCACGGTGTCGGCGAAGTCGCGCGACTCGTCGATCTTGTTGTTGAGCGTGATGGCCCGCACGATGTCCGGCAGGCGGTGCATCGTCTGGCCCGACGCCGAGTTCTCGCGCGCCGCCACGGCTTCAGCTTCCGGGTTGGCGGCAAAGTTCAGGAAGTAGGTCTCGACGCCGCGCGCCTTGACGTTCCGGCTGGCGTTGGCGTGAATCGAGAGGAAGAGGTCCGCGCCCTCGCGATTGGCGATCGCCGTCCGCTGTTCGAGCGGGAATGAAGACGTCGGTGTCGCGCGTCATCACGACTTCCATGCCGGGCTGGTTCTCCAGCAGCTTCTTCAGCCGCAGCGAGACGTCGAGCACGAGCTCGGACTCGTTCACGCCGTTGCCGCGCACGCCGGGATCGTGGCCGCCGTGGCCCGGGTCGAGCACGATGCGCGACACGCCGAGGCCGAGCTGTCTGGCCAGCGAGAACTGACCGTTGGAGTTGGCGAGCGGGACGGTCGGCGCCGGCAGGCCGGCGGCGCCACCGGACGCGATGGCAGCGGCGTCAGTGGCGGTGCGGACACGACAATCGGCGCCGGCTTGCGGCGGCGGCGGAGGCGGCACCGGCTTGGGCTCGGCCTGACGAAGCCGGTCGTCGGGACGGCCGCCGAGACCGGCGGCCCGGGCACGAGCGCCGGAGCGGCCGCAAGGCCTTTGCGCCGGAAGTCGACGATCACGCGGTAAGGGTTGTAGAGCGTGAACACGCTGTACGACTCCACGCCCTCGGTGTCCATGACGACGCGGGTCGTGTTCTGCGGATGCCGGCCGAGGCGAATCTCGCGGACGATGTCGTCGGGGAAGGTGAGCGTCTTGTCGCGCAGGCCCGGCGACAGATGGGCGCCGCGCAGATCGAAGAACACGCGCCTCGGATTCTCGAGCCGCTCCTGCTTGAAGAGCAGCTCGCGATCCATCTCGATGCTGACGCGCACGCCGTCAGGCAGGGGAGTGCGCGTGATGCCGCGGACCGTCACGATGCCTGCGGGGACCGGCTCGGCTGTCCTCCGCGGGCTTGGTCACTGGGCGCGTGACGGGCGCCGGTACGGACGTGGACGGTGGCGGGGCAGCGCTCGCCGCCGGCGCGGTGCGGACGTCGGAACCGCCTTGACCGCCTCGAAGCGTGCCAGCGCCTGTTCGACGCCAGAGCAGGAGCGAGCTCGACGGGTAGCCCGACTGCAGCTGCTTGAGGAGCCGCACGCCAGTTCGCCTGTCGGCGTCGTCGCCGAACCGCTCCCACGCCAGGCGCGAGAGCTCGCCGCCCTGCCAGAGCGCGTTGTCGGCGTAGCCGCTCGCCGGATAGCGGCGGACGACGCGCTCGTAGGCGGCGACGGCGGCGCGAATCTGCCGCAGCGTCGGCGTCTGCCTCGCGTCGCGGACGGCGCGATCCTGCGCCAGGGCGCGCGTATACAAGTCGCGTGGCGGCTGCGCGTAGGCCATGGGCGCGGTGCCCAGGCCAGAACCGCCACGAAGCATCATCGTTGCTCGAGTATTGAACGTCATAGGTCACCTGAGCTGCGCGTCGACCTCTTCGAAGTAATCCTTCTTCACCAGCACTTCGCGCGCCTTGCCGCCGGCACCGGGGGACACGAGCCCCTCGGCCTCCATCATGTCGACGAGCCGCGCCGCGCGGCTGAACCCGATGCGCAGCCGCCGCTGCAGATACGAAATCGACGCCTGCCCGCTGCCGACGACGATGCGCGCCGCCTCGTCGTACAGGTCGTCCTTGTCGAACTCGAGGTCGCCGGCCGTCTTCTTCTCTTCTTCGGTGATCGTCTCGTCGTAGGTCGGCTTGCCCTGCTTGCGCAGGAAGCTCGCCAGCCGCGCGCGTTTCCTGTTCGGAGATATAGGGCCCGTGCAGCCGCACGAAGCGCGACGACGCGGGCGGCAGGTAGAGCATGTCGCCGCGGCCGAGCAGCTGTTCGGCGCCGTTGCCGTCGAGAATCGTCCGCGAATCGATCTTCGACGACACGCGGAAGGAGATGCGCGCCGGCAGGTTGGCCTTGATGAGCCCGGTGATGACGTCGACCGACGGACGCTGCGTCGCGAGAATCAGGTGGATGCCGACCGCGCGCGCCATCTGGGCGAGGCGGCAGATCGACTCTTCGACCTCGTTGCTCGCGACCATCATCAGGTCCGCCAGCTCGTCGATGAGGACGACGATGAAGGGCAGGGTCTTGACTTCGAGGCCGTTCTTGTCGAGGAGCGGCCCCTGGCTCTCGGCCATCGCCGTCTTGATGTTGCGGTTGTACTGCTCGATGTTGCGCACGCCAACGGCGGCGAGCGTCTTGTAGCGCTCTTCCATCTCGCGCACCGCCCAGCGGAGCGCGTTCGCCGCCAGCTTGGGATCGACGACGACCGGCGTCAGCAGATGCGGAATCTCCTCGTACATCCCGAGCTCGAGACGCTTCGGGTCGATCATGATCGAGCCGGACTTCCTCGGGCGTCGCGCGGAAGAGGATGCTCGAGAGCATCGCGTTCACGCTGACGGACTTGCCCGTGCCGGTCGAGCCGGCGATGAGCAGGTGCGGCATCGTCGCCAGGTCGCTGACGAACGGCTCGCCGTGGATGGTCTTGCCGAGCGCGAGCGTCAGCCGTGACGTCGAGCGGCGGTACGCCTCCGACTCGAGCAGCTCGCGCATCGAGATCTGCTCGCGGTTCGGGTTCGGAATCTGGATGCCGACGGTGGACTTGCCCGGAATGCGATCGATGAGGACCGACTCGGCCTGCATCGCCAGGCAGAGGTCATCGGCGAGCCCGGTGATCTTGCTGTACTTGACGCCGGCGTCGGGCTTGAACTCGTAGGTCGTGACGACCGGGCCGGGGTGGATCTGCACCACGTTCCCCTCGACCGAGAACTCGCGGCACTTCTCCTCGAGCTGCCGGGCGCCGTCCATCAGCTCCCGCTCGTCGACTTTCTGCTCGCCCTTGGGCGCGTCGAGCAGGGCGAGCGGCGGCTGCGCATAGGCGCCGCGCTTCGCTCGCCGTCTTCTCCGCCGGCAGCTTCTCGGGATCCGACAACGGCAGCGTCGGCTCCATCAGCGCCGGCGTCGGCCGCTTGATCGACGGCGGCGTGGGCCGCGACGAGGCCGCGCGCAGCGCCGCGGCGGCGGCGCCGACGACGGCGGCGGCGCGCGAGGGCTTCGGCGCTTCCTCGGCCGCGGGCTTGGCGGTCGCGGCCTTCGCCCGCGCCGGCAGGGGAGCGTCATCGTCGTCGTCGACTCGACGACGGCGTCCGGGCGACCTTCGTGTCCTTGCTGTCCTTGTCCCCGTCTTGTCTCCGGTCTTGTCGAGGTGCTTCTTCAGCACCTCCTGGCGCTGCTTCTCGCGCCGGCGCTCCTCCTTGCGGGCGCGCATCGCAGTCGAGCACGGCCGCCCAGCGATCGCGAACCATCTGGAACAACGCGCCGAAGAGCCGGCCGAACGAGAACTGCGTCGACAGGACGATCGACAGGAAGAGCAGCGTCAGGATCAGGATGATCGACCCGGTCTTGTTGAGGTACTCCGCCAGGAACGACGCGAGCACCTTGCCGAGGTAGCCGCCGGCGAGCGATCTCGCGGTTGCGCGACCCGCAGCGTTCCGAACGCGAGCGACAGGAACGACGACGACGCAGCCGAAGAGCAGGCCCGCGCCGACGAGCTTCGTGTAGGCGGCGTCGGGAACCCGGCACCAGAAGTAGTGCCAGCCGCTCACGACGAGCACCACCGGCGCGAGGTAGGCGGTATAGCCGAGCAGCTGGTACGACAACTCCGCCAGGAACGCGCCCACCCGGCCGCCGAAGTTCAGCGGCGTGCCGTCGGTGCCGGTCGTGAAGAACAGGACCGGATCGGCCGGGTTGTAGCTGGCGAGCGAGATCAGCCACATCAGCGCCAGGGCGAAGAGCGCCACGCCGACGAACTCGCTCAGGCGACGGGAAGCGAAGGATCCCGCCACTCAGATCTCCATGATCACCGGCAGCACGAGCGGCCGGAGTCCTGAACGTTTGCGGAAGAACCGCTGCAGGTCCACGCGAATCTTCTCCTTGATGAGCCCGGGATCCGTCCGCTCCTCGACGTTGGCGCCCTCGATCGTCGCGGCGAGCAGCGCCGGGATCTCCTTCAGCAGCGCTTCGGTCCGCGCATCGAGCACGAAACCCCGTGTAATCACGTCCGGCGTCTCCTCGAGGCTGCCCGACTGGCGTCCGATCACGACCACCGGCACGACCAGGCCGTCGCCGGACAGGTGCCGCCGGTCCCGCAGCACCTCGTCGCCCACCTCGCCGCTGCGGGTCCCATCGATGAGGATGCGGCCCGCCGGGACTTTGCCCGCCAGCCGCCCGCCCTCGCCATCGAACTGGATGACGTCGCCGTTCTCGGCCAGCAGGACCTTCGTGCCCCGGGACACCCGGCTGGCGATCCGGGCGTGCCGGGCAAGCTGGCGGTACTCCCCGTGTATCGGCACGAAGTAGCGCGGCCTGACCAGGGAAAGCATCAATTTCAGCTCTTCCTCGCTGCCATGGCCGGAAACATGGACGTGTTTGAGGCCTTCGTAGATCGAGTTCGGCGCCTCGTTTGGCAATATGGTTCATCACCCGGCCGATGGCCTTCTCGTTGCCCGGAATTTCACGCGCCGAGAACACCACGACGTCCTCCGGCTCCAGCCGGACGTGCCGGTGGTCGTCGATGGCGATCCGCGGGAGCGCCGCCTGCGGCTCCCCCTGGGAGCCGGTGCACAGGCACACGACGTCCTGCGCCGGGAAGTTCCGGACGTCGCTGTCCTTGATCTGCACGCCCGTCGGGATGCGGAGATAGCCCAGCCGTTGCGCGATCTCCGAGTTGTCGATCATGCCGCGGCCGATGAACGCGACCCGCCGGTCGAACTGCGCCGCGAGGTCGACGACGATCTGCATCCGGTAGATGCTCGACGCGAACGTCGCGACGACAATCTTGCCGTCCGCGTTGGTGAAGATCTCTTCGAAGGCGTCGGTGACCTCGACTTCGGAGCCGGTGAAGCCGCGCCGGTCGACGTTGGTGCTGTCGGCCAGCAGGGCGAGGACGCCCGACGCGCCGAGCTGCGCCAGCCGGTGCACGTCGACGCCCTCGCCGTCGATCGGCGTCTGGTCGATCTTGAAGTCGCCGGTGTGGATGACCACGCCGTGCGGCGTCTCGATGGCCAGCGCGACGCAGTCGGGGATGCTGTGCGTGACGCGAAGGAACTCGATGGTGAACGTGCCGACCGTGACGCGCTCGCGCGGCCGCACCCGCGTCAGCCGGCGCCGCGCCTCGTGGTCGTCGTCTTCGAGCTTCGATTCGACGAGCGCCAGGGTGAACGGCGTGCCGTAGACCGGCCCCTGCACGACCTTGAGGACGTGCGGCACCGCGCCGATGTGGTCCTCGTGGCCGTGGGTGAGCACGATCGCGGCGATCTTGTACTGCTGCAGCTGCCGCAGGTCCGGGATGATGAGGTCCACGCCGAGCAGCTCCGGCTCGGGGAACATCACGCCGGCGTCGACGAGGATGGCGGTGTCGCCGCAGGCGACCACCATCATGTTCATGCCGAACTCGCCCAGCCCCCGAGCGGCACGAGCTCGAGCGGCGCGTCAGTTCCGTGAGTCGACAGAAGACCCCCGTCCTATTCAGCGTGCCAGGACGTGCCCGAGCGAAAGTCGCCAGTGCAATAGGAAATCCGTAAAGATGCCGTTGCCCGACCCGTCAGGAGGCACGACGACCGGCGAGAGCACACCCGGGAAGGTGCGATCGCTCAGGTGCTGCGCGGCAGGGCGCCGCGCGTCTCGTGCCCCACCTGCCGTCTGCTGGGACAGGCGGTCAGGGACAGGGAAAATTCGTGCAAACTATAGCACAGCTCCTCGAGGCGAAGAGCGAAACGAACACGTCCGCAAGCCGAGCCAGTTCTGTGAGTTGCAGCGTCTCCGGCCGGCGCGTGCCGTCGACGCCGGCCGCGGCGATGGCCGCGCGCGGGTCGACGCCGCGCTCCTCGGCAAACGGCTTGAGCGCATTGAGGAGCGTCTTGCGCCGCTGGGTGAAGATCGACCGCACCAGCCGCTCGAACATGGCCTCGTCCTTCACGTCCACGACTGGATCGCGGAACTCGAGGCGCAGCACCGCCGAGTGCACCTTCGGGATCGGGCCTGAACGCCCCGGGCGGCAGGGTCAAGAGCCGCCGGACGGTGGCGCGAAGCTGAACGAAGATCGCGAGCGTTCCGTAGTCCTTCGTGCCGGGCTTGCCCTCGATGCGGTCGGCCACTTCGCGCTGGACCATCAGCGTCGCATCGATGAGCCGGCCGCCGTCGCGGCGCGCCCGCAGCAGCGTGAAGAGGATGGGCGAGGACACGTTGTAGGGCAGGTTGCCGGCGACCCTGAGGTCGCGGTCGGCGGCCGCGACGCAGGTCGAACTCGAGGAAATCCTGCTCGACGAGCGAGACGTTCGGCGGCAGCCTCGGCGCGCAGGGCCTCGGCACATGTCGCGGTCCAGTTCGACGGCGGTCAGGTGGGCGACGAGCGGCGCGAGCCGCAGCGTGAGCGCGCCGGGGCCCGGCCCAATCTCGAGAAAGCGATCCGTCGGCCGCGGGCGCGATCGCCTGCGACGAGCTTGTCCGCCCACGCCGGCTCGAGGAAGTGCTGCCCGAACCTTCTTCTTCGCCCGGACGCTCGGCCCTCGCCGCCGCATCACACGTCGTCCAGCGATTCACCGCGCCAGTACTTCTCTTCGATTTCCTCGATCTCGTCTTCGCTCATGCCGAAGTAGTGGCCGAACTCGTGGATGACCGTTTCGGCGACGCAGTCGCGGATCTCGTCGTCGTCTTCGCAGGCCTCCTCGATCGGAATCTGGTAGATCGAGATGCGATCGGGAAGCGCGTTGCCATAGCCCCAGCCGCGTTCGGGGAGGGGAGTGCCCTGGTAGAGGCCGAACAGCGTGTCGTCGGGTCCGATCTCCATCTCCTCGAGGATCTCCGGCGACGGCTCGTCTTCGACGACGACCGCGACGTTCTTCATCGCGTTGCGGAACCGCCGCGGGATCTCGCGCAGCGCGTCCTCGACGAGCTTGCGTGAAGCGCTCCTTCGTCACGCCTTGCCCCGCGCGCTTCGCCGACCGGCCGGCGGCGCGGGGTGCTGTGCTCGCGAGCGCGTCAGGTGCGCATAGAAGTCGCAGTCGGCGCGGACGACGCACCGATCGCAGAGCGGGCGCGGCTTGCAGATGCGCCGGCCGTGCAGGATGAGCGTGTCGGACGTGCGCGTCCACGCGGCCGGCGGCATGGCGGCGCAGAGCTGCTGCTCGACGACCTCCGGGATCGTCGGACTTGGCGATGCCGATCCGGTTGGCGACGCGAAGCACATGGCGATCGACGGGAAGTCCCGGCACGCCGAGCGCGTGGCCGAGCACGACGTTGGCCGTCTTTCGTGCCGACGCCCGGCAGCGCGACCAGGGCCTCCATCGTGCGCGGCACCTCGCCGCCATGGGTCTCGACGACCTCGGTCGCCATGCCCACGAGCGAGCGCGACTTGGCGCGGAAGAACCCGGTCGACTGGATTTGCGGCTCGAGCTCGTCGGTCGTCGCGCGCGCGAGCGCGCGCGCGTCGGGATAGCGGGCGAAGAGCGCCGGCGTGACTTGATTGACCCGCTCGTCGGTGCACTGCGCCGAGAGGATCGTCGCGACGAGGAGCTCGTAGGCGTTGGTGAAATGCAGCTCGGTGTCGGCGTTGGGATGCTGCGTGCCGAGCCGCTTCATGATGCGCCGCGTCTCGGCCGGCGACTTCGACGGTGACGGGCACGCTCTTGCGCGGAGCCGCGCGCTTCGCCATGCCGTCATTGTAGTCTCAGGCTCTAGGCTCTAGGGCTTCAGGGCTCAGGCAAGAACCTTCGACTACCGTAGCTCGAAAGGTTTTGCCTGAGCCTAGAGCCTAGAGCCCTGAGCCTAGAGCCTACTCCCGCCGCTCGGTCGTCGCCGCGCGGCGGAACCGCCGTCAGCAGCGCGATGAGCGCCTTGGCTGCCGCCCTTGAGCCGCGACGTTCCGACGACGACGGTCTCGCCGACGTCCATGGTGAAGCTCGTGTCGATAATCGAGCTCCGCGCCTGCGGGGCCGTTGGCCGCACTGCCGCGCGCGCCGGCGCGGCCCGCGCGCTGCTCGGCGAGCCGCGCGGTCAGATCTTCGATCTCGCGGTTCGACCCGTCGAAGCTCCACTTCCAGCTTTGGTATCTCGGTGCCCGGTGACGTACCGACGTCCACCTTGCGCTTGACGTCCTGAATCTGTTTCTCGAGCAGCGTCGCCTGGTCTCTCAGATCCGCGATCCGTCTGGTCGGTCGTGCGCGACATGGCCGCCGTCGACTCGACCATGGCCTCCGGGGGCGCGCCGGCGCCGAACAGGCTGAACCTGACGAAGACCGCGAGTTCTCGGTGCGCGAGGTCATGAGCTTCAGCTCGTACTCCTGCTCCTCGGGTCCACGCAGCACTTGACTGAGCATCTGCGGGCTGCCGAAGCTGTTCTGTCCGGCAGGCCGCGCGTCGCCGGAGCCCGATTCGTTGCTGCCCGCAGCACATCACCCACGCGGCGTCGAGCAGCTTGTACGACTTGAACGGCAGGAAGTCGCGCATGTCGACGAGCGCCTTGCGCGCGGCCGGCGGCACGTCGTCCGGCGTTGCGGTGCCCTGGATGTCGCCGAGCACGAGCACGACGCTGAATCCTTGCGGCAGCCCGGTGCGCTCCGAGGGCCGCTTCTGACTGGACGTCATCGCCGGGGGCGTCGGCGTCGGCAGTTTCCGGTGGCCTGGTGGTTTGCACCGCTCTCGCCGGTGCGGCCTGCTGCGCCAGGCTCGGTGCGGCCGTCGCCGCCACTGCGGTCAAGGCGCAGGCGGTCATGCACAGCTGGAACGAAGGGTCAGGGTTCTCATGGTTAGGGCATCGACTCCTGAAGACGGAGATTCTGATCGAAGATCCAGATGATGCGCGTGCCGCCCGGCGTCGAAAACTGCAGTTGGCGGCGGTCGTCGATCGTCCCCACCGCTGCCACCGATCGCCGCCAGAGGTTCGGGCGTTCCAGCGGCGGGCGCCGGCTCGACGATCACTCGATGCCCGGTCATCGTTCCGACGACAACCAGCAGTGCGGCGACGGCCGCCATCGCGAACGGCCGCAGCCATGGCGCTCGCGGACGGCCGGGACTCGAGCGCGGCCGACGACGATGACCCGGCGCATCCGCTCGGCATCGACTGTGCGACAGTCCGCGGCTTCGCCACCATCGAGCCTGAGCGGGTCCCCGTCGTTGAGACACTTCCTCACGTCAGGGAGAAGCGTGCGTGGATTAGTCATGTTTATTACCCGTGGTTCCCGCGCGGCCATCGACCGCGGCCGCCAACTCGCGGCGGCCGATCGAGAGATGCCAGCGGACGGTGACGGCCGCGACGCCGAGCAGCCGCGCGATCGCTGGGATGGTCGCGCCTTCGATTTCATACAACACGATGATCGCGCGCCGTCGCGGCGGCAAGCGTTCGAGCGCCTGCCAGATGATCGAGCGCGCCAGCAGGGCCGACTCGGTATCCGAGGCGACCGGCGTCACCATCAACGCCGCGTCGTCGGCCCCGCGCTTGCGGACCGCCAGCTGCCGCCAGCGATCGCGGGCGACGTTGATCAGCACCCGCACCAGCCAGGCCTCCTCGTGCCCGGCGCCCTCCGGCACCGACGCGGCGTGCCGGGCGGCGCGCAAGAACGTCTCCTGCACCAAATCGCTGGCGTCCTCGGCACTCCGAGACAGACGTCGGGCCAAGCGGTAGAGCCGCTGGTGATGCGCGTCGAATAGAGTGCCCAGCCGCACCGAAGCGTCGTCGGTCGGCCGGTCTGCGGTCGCGGTCATCGCGATCGCCTGCCCGGTCATACCACTCCAGACGTCTATGCGAGTTCGGTTTGTTGGTTGGCTCAGGGCTCATGGCTCAAGGCTCTAGCAGGCTCTAGGCTTTGGGCTCTGGGCTTCAGGAAGAGCCTTCGATCCCAGTCGATCGGCTGAGCGCTCTAGGCTCTACCTAGAGCCAAGAGCCTAGAGCCCAGAGCCAGACCTCAATGCACCGGCCCCTTGTCCCAGCTGGCGCCGGTGGACTCGCTGAAGACGCGCATGTGTTCCTGGAGGGCGGCGATGAGATTTGGCAGGACCTGGATGGGCACGGCGATCTTGGCGCGGACGGGGGCGCGGACGACGTGGGTCGTCTGCGCCTGCTGGATGTCGGTTTCCGAGAGCGGGAGGACCTCGCAGAACGACAGCGTGAAGTCGAAGGGCGTATGGGAGATCGCGCAGAAGTTGGCGTAGATCCGCGGGCTGTCGCCCTTGTCGTCGGGAACGATCGTGAAGTTGATCTGCTTGCGTTCATCCATACCGGATAGCTTAACCCGCAATGAGCAGGTCGAGCCGCCGGCCGTCACGATGGGCACGATGACGCGCTCCAGTCTCAGTATCTCCGCATGACGCCGACGACCACGCCCTGAACCTGCACCTGCTCGGCGGCGAACGACCATCGGCTGCATCGCCGGGTTGGCCGGCTGGAGCCGGATGCGGCCCTGCTCGCGATAGAGCTTCTTGAGGGTGACGTCGGATCCGTTGAGGAGGGCGATGACCATCTCGCCGTTGTCTGCGGTGCGGCGATCCTCGACAATGACGTAATCGCCATCGCGAATCTGCTCGTCGATCATCGAGTCGCCCCGCACGCGCAGCACGTAGCTGTCGCGCTTGCCCACCAGATCCTCGGGCACGGCGATCGTCTCGCTGCCGACGACGGCCTCGATCGGCGAGCCGGCGGCGACATAGCCGAGGAGCGGCAGCTCGAGCGCGCGGCTGCCGAGCCGCGTCGGCACCAGCTCCACCGAGCGGCTGCGGTTCCAGGCGCGCTTGATGAAGCCCTTCTCCTCGAGGTTGGTCAGGTGCTTGTGAACCGTCGCCAGCGAGGAAAGCCCGAACCGGCGTCCGATTTCCTCGAGACTCGGCGCGTAGCCGTGCTGTTGGATGAAATCGTTGAGGTAATCGAGGATCTCGCGCTGGCGCTTGGTCAGTGGCAGCATGGTGCGCGCACTATACGCAAAGGAAAAGCGAAAGTCAATTCCACCGAGCCCTTTTACCCTGCAGGGCCCTTGGCACGGTCTAATCCGGAACAGATGTGCCCGAGCGTCTCTTGTCGAACGCCTGACTCAACAGAGTGACTTCCCGTGCTGACCCGCGCCTGGACGGGACCCGTGTCGCCTGACTGGACCATTCGCGTTGGCGGCGGCGATCGAACAGTCGTCGTTCGATCCGGCGTGGGCCGAGGCCGACGACCGCACGCTCGTCGAGCTCTGTCTCACTGGCCACCGCGCGGCCTTCGACGTCATCGTCGAGCGCCACCGCCGCCAGGTGTATCAGCTGTGCTACCGCTATGTCGGCAACCACGAGGACGCCGCCGATCTGGCGCAGGACGCATTCATTCGCGCGTTCAAGGGCTTGAAGGGATTCAAGGGGGAGTCGAGCCTCGCGACCTGGCTCTATCGGATCGCGGTCAACGTCTGTCTCAATCGGCTGGCGCTCAAGACACCGAAGAGCGAGCCGCTCGAACTGCCGGACCGAGCGCGTCGACCTTCGCGCCGAGCGTCCGGATGTCGCGCTCCTGCGCGACGAGCGCGCGGCGCGAAGTCCGCGCGGCCATCCGCCAGCTGCCGCCGAAGCAGCGCGCGACGCTGATTCTGCGGATTTATCATGATCTGCCGCACGAGGAGATTGCCGGCATCCTCGGCAGCTCGGTCGGCGCGGCGAAGGCGAACCTCTTTCACGCGCTGGCGAATCTGAAGAAGTTGCTGCGATGACGCACCTGAGCGAAGTCGAGACTGGTCGACCTCGTCGACGGCGCGCTCGCACCGGCGCGCGTGGCGCACCTCGACGCGTGCGACGCTGCCGTGACGACGGCGACGACGCATGCGCGAGGTGCTCGCGCGGACCGCCGACGTGGAGATGCCCGAGCCGTCGCCGCTCTTCTGGGAGCATTTCTCGGCGCGCGTGCACGAAGACGTGCGCGGCGCGGAGGCCGCGGGGCCATCAGCGGTGGTTTGGCTGGGCCGCACGGCGCGACGGTGAAGTGGGCGATGGCGGGCGCGCTGCTGACGCTCCTGCTCGTGGCTGGTGTCTGGGCTCTCTGTGGCGCACGACCGCGCCGGTCTCCGGGACGCGTGCCTCCCGCGACGACGGCGACAGCGTCGGCCGGGCCGTGGCGAGCCTGGCGTGCGAACTGCTCGATGCGGATCCCGAAACCGACGAGGCGTGGGCGCTCGTGCGCACGGTCGCCGACGACGTGGCGTGGGACGATGCGGCGGCGGAAGGATTGGGCGTGCGTCCGGGTTCGCCGAGCGCGCGCATGGCGACGCTGACCGGTGAGGAGCGATCGGAGCTCGTGCGTCTGCTCGAGGCGGAAACCAAGCAACCGGGCGCCTAGCTCCCAAGGCATGACAATGGTGCGACGACTTCTCTTCGTCCCTCGCGGCGTTCCTGGTCCTGACCGCTGGAACGGCCGCCGACGGCAGCCGCGCAGGCACCGGCCGGTCAGCCCGTGCAGCGACCGGTCCCTCCAGGCGGCCGCGCCGAAGCCGAGACGCCGGACGTCCTGCCGGACGCGGTCCTCGCCGAACATGCTCGACACCTACGCCATCGTGCAGGCGCAGAGAGCGCTGACGATCGCCGACGAGCAGCTACGGCACCTTCGCCGCGCGGCTGAAGAAGCTCCAGGACATCCGGCGCCGGAATCAGCGTCAGCGCCATCAGATGGTGCGCGAGCTCGCCCGGATGGCGGGGCCGCGGGCGCCCGTTCCGGCCGACGAGACCGCGATCCGCAACCAGCTGACGGCGCTTCGCGAGCACGACGAGCGCGCCGCGCGTCGAGCTGCGACAGGCGTACGACGCGCTCGACGAGGTCCTCGATACCCGGCAGCAGGCGCGCTTCCGGATGTTCGAGGAGCAGATCGAGCGGCGCAAGCTGGACCTGCTCGTCCGCGCGCGAGAGCGGGCGCTTCAGAAACAGCGCTGCAGCTGAGCTGGCGCGCGCGTCGATTCCGGCCGGCCCGGCCGGGCTGCAGGCGCCACTCGTCCCTGATGGTCCGTTCCGCGCCGAGTCTGTGTACAATTGCGGTATGGCTTTGCGACTGCGGTCAGGAGTCTGCGTCGGCCTCAGTCTGGCGGCGGTGACCCTCGCGTCCGCCGGGCTGCGCGCGCGCAGACGCGGCCTGACCAAACAGGACGCGGACCGCTGTCCAGGGCAAGCTCGGTCGCATCACGGGCTTCGCCACGTGCGCCGAAGGCGAGGGCGCAGGCCAAGGGACGCCGCGCCACCTCGCAGACGACGCAGCTCACCGACGCCGAGCTGAATTCCTATCTGCACTACCACCTGAAGGACCAGGTGCCGGCGGGCGTCGTCGATCCGACGCTTAACGCGCTCGGCGAGGGACGCGTGCGCGGCGCCGCCGACCATCGATCTCGACGCGGTCCGCAAGCAGAAGCAGCGCGCGTGGACCGATCCGATGAGCTACATGACCGGCCAGCTGCCGTTGACGGCCTCCGGGCTGCTCATCACGCAGAACGGCGTCGGCCGCTTCCAGCTCGAATCCGCGGAGATCTCCGGCATCTCGATTCCGAAGAGCCTGCTCCAGGAACTGCTCTCGTACTACTCCAAGTCGGCTGAGAAACCTTCCGGCATCAGCATGGACGACCCCTTCGAGCTGCCCGCCCGCATCAAGGAGATCCGCGTGGGGAAGGGGGAAGCGAGTGGTGCAGGATGGTGGTGCAATAGATCCCCTTCAGTCGCCGCTGCAGTTCCTCAAAGGGGTCGGTCCGCGGCGCGCGGCGGATCTCGAGCGGGTCGGCCTGCACACGGTCGAAGACCTGCTCTACCGATTTCCGATCCGCTACGAAGATCGCGGCACGTTCCAGACCATCGCCGCGCTGCGGCCGGGCGTCACGGCCTCGGTCCTCGGCGAAGTCGTCGGCTGCGGCATTCGCCCGACGCGCCGGCCGCGCTTCAAGATCTTCGAGCTGGTCGTCCGCGATCGCACCGGTTCGCTGCGCGCGATCTGGTTCAACCAGCCGTTTCTCAACGACGTCTTCCGGCCCCATCAGCGCGTCATCCTCTTCGGCAAGCTCGAGCTGACGTCGCACGGGCTCCAGCTCCAGAACCCGCAGTACGAAGTGCTGCCGCAGGCGGCCGCCGACGAGGGCAGTGGCGGCGAGTGCCGGCGAGGCCGGCGCACGAGCCCGGCCCTGACGACGACACGCTGCATACCGGCCGCATCGTCCCGATCTACGAGAAGACCGGCACCGTCACGACCAAGATGCAGCGCGTGCTCGTGCACCACGCGCTGGCGCAACTGCCCGACGTCCTGCCCGATCCGCTGCCGGCCGCGCTGCGCGCAGCGTCACGGCCTGCTCGACCGGCGAACGGCGCATCGGCGAGGCGCACTTTCCGCCCGAGCACGCCAACCTCGACGAGCTGAACGGCTTCCGGTCGCCCGCGCAGCGCCGGCTGATCTTCGAGGAGTTCTTTCTCTTTCAGTGCGGCCTGGTCCTGCGCAAGCGCCGTGCGAGCGCCGAGATCAAGCCGCGTGCGGTCGTCATCACCGACGAGATCCGCGAATCGGCGCGGCGCGTGCTGCCGTTCAAGCTGACCGGCGATCAGAAGAAGGTGATCGCCGAAATCGTCGGCGACATGAAGCGCCCGCATCCGATGAACCGGCTGCTCCAGGGCGACGTCGGCTCGGGCAAGACGATCGTCGCGCTGATGGCCGCGCTCGTCGCGATGGAGAACGGCTTCCAGGTCGCGTTCATGGCGCCGACCGAAATCCTCGCCGAGCAGCACTACATCAACATCCGGCGCCTGCTCGAGTCGTCGCGGTTCCGCATGGCGCTCCTGACCGGCACGACGCCGGCGAAGAAGCGGCGCGAGACTGCACGCCGAGCTCGCCGGCGGATCGCTCCACCTCGTCGTCGGCACGCACGCGCTCGTCGAGGACCCGGTCGCGTTCCGCGAGCTCGGGCTGGCGATCATCGACGAGCAGCACCGCTTCGGCGTCATGCAGCGCGCGGCGCTGCGCGCCAAGGGGCATGCACCCCGACATCCTGGTGATGACGGCCACGCCGATTCCCCGCACGCTGGCGCTGACGACCTACGGCGATCTCGACGTGTCAGTCATGCGCGAGATGCCGCCCGGACGCAAGCCGATCAAGACGATCGCCAAGCCGGAAACGCGGCGCGACGAGATTTACGACTTCATGCGCAAGGAGCTCGACCTCGGGCGCCAGGCGTACGTCATCTATCCGCTCGTCGAGGAATCGTCCAAGATCGATCTCCGGGCCGCGACCGAGATGGCCGATCACCTGCAGCAGGACGTGTTTCCCGGCCTATCGCGTCGCCCTGCTGCACGGCCGCATGAAGCCCGACGACAAGGACCGCGTGATGCACGCGTTCGCGCGCGGCGAGTTCCACATCCTCGTGTCGACGACCGTCGTCGAGGTCGGCGTCGACGTGCCGAACGCGTCGGTGATGGTCGTCGAACATGCCGAGCGGTTCGGCCTGTCGCAGCTGCACCAGCTGCGCGGCCGCGTCGGCCGCGCCGCGCATCAGTCGTACTGCGTGCTCCTCTATCAGGCGCCGCTCAACGACGCCGGCCGCGAGCGTCTCAAGGCGCTGACCGACACGACCGACGGCTTCGTCATCGCCGAGCGCGACCTCGCGCTGCGCGGTCCCGGTGATTTCTTCGGCACGCGGCAGTCGGGCATGCCGACGCTGCGCGTCGGCGATCTGCTGCGCGATCATCAGATGATGGAGGAAGCGCGGCGCGAGGCGGTCGCCGCGCTCGACGACGGGCGCGAGGCCGAGTCGCTGGCGGCGTTCGTGCGAGCGAGCTGGGAACAGCGGTTCGGTCTGGTCGGAGTCGGGTAGCGGCCGATGCGCATCATCGCCGGCCAGCTCAAGGGCCGCCGCCTCACCAGTCCCGACTGGTCCGGACTGCGGCCGACGTCCGACAAGCTGCGCGAGACGTTGTTCAATGTGCTCGGCCCGTCCGTCGCCGGCGCGCGCGTCCTCGACGGCTATGCCGGCACCGGTGCGGTCGGCATCGAAGCGCTGAGCCGCGGCGCGGCGCACGTGACGTTTGTCGACCACGACCGGCGGGCCGCGGATCTCGTCCAGGCCAACCTGCTGCACTGCGGGGTCAAAGAGGGCTATGCTATTATCCGCGTGGATTTTGCGGGCGTCGCGGCCCGGCTCGACCAGGACCCGTTCGACATCATCTTTCTCGACCCGCCGTATGGCGCCGGAGAGATGGCATCGGCGCTCGCCGCGGCCGCCGGAATCGCGTCATCCGACACGCGCGTGGTCATCGAGCACGCCAGGCGGGACGAGCCGCCGGCGGAGGCGGGGAAGTTGCGGCTGACGCGGAGTCTGTCGTCGGGCGATAGCGGGCTGGCATTCTACCGGAGCAGCTAGCAGCTGCCACACCTTCACGTTCACAGCGCATTTTTGGAACTTCAACGATGTCTTCCGCCCTGGCCATCTATCCCGGCTCGTTCGATCCCATGACCATGGGTCACGTGGACATCATCCAGCGGGGCTCGCGGCTCTTCGACCGCATCGTCATCGCGGTCCTCATCAACGCCGACAAGTCGCCGCTCTTCACCGTGCACGAACGCGTGGACATCGCGCGCGAGGTCTTCCGCGACCGTGCCAACGTGGAAGTGGACACTTTCGACGGCCTGCTGGTGGACTACGCTCGAGGGCGGCAGGCGAGCGTCATCGTCCGCGGCCTGCGCGCCGTGTCGGATTTCGAGTACGAAATGCAGATGGCCCTCATGAACCGCCGCCTCAACACCGACGTCGAGACGGTCTTCATGATGCCCGCCGAGCCCTACACCTACGTGAGCTCGCGCCTGGTCAAGGAAGTTGTCGCCCTCGGCGGATCCGTCAAGGGCATCGTTCCAGATATCGTCGAACGCCGGTTGCGCGAGAAGAAGCTCGCGCGCGAGACATTGAGGGCCTGAAATCATGGGAAGCTCCGCACAAACAACCAGCCAGGCGGCTGCTCTCGCCGTGCGCGCCACGCGCATCGCGATGTCACCAACGATGAAGGTCGCCGCCGAGGCGATGGCGCTCAAGGCGAAAGGGATCGACGTCATCGATCTCGGCGCCGGCGAGCCGGACTTTCCGACGCCGAAGCACATCGGCGCGGCGGCGCACGCGGCCATCGACGCCAACTTCACGAAGTACACGACCAATTCCGGCACCGATGAGCTGAAGAAGGCGATCATCGCCCGCTACAAGACCGACTACGGCGTCGAGTACGCGACCAACGAGGTCATCGTCTCCGCCGGCGGCAAGCAGGCGCTCTTCAACGCCGTCATGGTGCTCTTCGGCGCCGGCGACGAGGTCATCACGCACATGCCGGGCTGGCCGACGCTCGTCGAGCAGATCAAGCTCGCCGACGCCACGCCCGTCATCGTGCACACGCATGCGGAGGACGGTTTCCGGCTGCGCGCCGACACCTTCCTGAAGGCGTTCACGCCGAAGACGCGCGGCATCATCATCGCCTCGCCCGGCAACCCGACCGGGGCGTTGATCTCCGAGGAAGATCTCGAGCTCCTCGCTACCGAGGCCGCCAAGCGCGGCATCTGGATTCTGCTCGACCTCTGCTACGAGAAGCTGATTTACGATCCGACGCCGCACAACCTCCCGGGCGTCCTCGCGCGCACGATGAGGGATCGGGCGATTCTCTGCGGCTCGGCGTCCAAGGCGTACGCGATGACCGGCTGGCGCTGCGGCTGGACCCTCGGGCCGGCCGCCGTCGTGGCGGCCAGCAACGCTCTCCAGAGCCACTCGACTTCGAACGTGTGCTCGATTACGCAAAAGGCCGTAGTGGCAGGACTGACCGGTCCGCAGGTGTGCGTCACCGAGATGCTCGACGAGTATCGGCGCCGCCGCGACCAGCTCTGCCTCTGGCTCGGCGCCGAGCCGCGGCTCCGCCTGGTCAAGCCCGCGGGCGCGTTCTACCTCTTTCCCGACGTCTCGGACTTCCTCTCGCCCGACGGCGTCCGCACCTCGGCCGAGCTCGCGCAGTCGCTCCTCGACGGTCCGCGCGTGGCCCTGACCCCAGGCGAGGCGTTCGACGCGCCCGGATTCGTGCGCATCTCGTACGCCGCCTCGATGGAAGACCTCGAACGCGGCGCGAAGAAGATCATCGACCACCTCCGGTCGGTCGAGCGGCCGCGGACACGACGACGCACTCGCATCAGGACGTCGCGTGCGACGAATCGGCACGCTGGCTGTCCAGGAGCATTTCATCGCTCGAGTCCGCTCGAGAACGCTGAGCCCAGTTCATTTTGAACTAAGCGATCTCGCGGTTAGGCGGTGAAGAGCTCTTGGCCAGCGAATCACTAGTCGACTCCTGTAGCAACCGTTGAGCCTACCACTGCATCCTCGCCCAGCTCGAGACGGCACTCGGTTCGGAGTACGTCCGCACCGACGAGCAATCGCGGGCGGTCTACGGCACTGACGCGCTCAAGCGCGGGCATCCGGCCGACATCGTCGTGCTGCCAGGCACGACGGCGGAGGTCGCGGCCGTTGTCCGTCTGTGCGCGGAACACCGCCTGCCGATGGTGCCGCGGGGCGGCGGCACGGGATACACGGGTGGGGCGGTCCCCACACGAGGCGGGGTCGTGATCTCGCTCGAGCGGATGAACCGCATCCTGGAGATCGACGAAGCCAACCTCATCGCCATCGTCGAACCCAACGTGATCACGGGCGATCTCCAGGACGCGGTCGAGAAGGTCGGGCTCTTCTATCCGCCGGACCCGGCGTCGCTGCGGCAATCGGTCATCGGTGGGAACGTCGCCGAATGCGCGGGCGGTCCCCGCGCGTTCAAGTACGGAACGACCAAGCAGTACGTGCTGGGGCTCGAGGCGGTGCTGCCAACGGGCGAGATCGTCGAGACCGGCGGTAAGGTCGTCAAGAACGTCGTCGGCTACGACCTGACGCATCTCCTCGTCGGGTCGGAGGGAACGCTCGCCATCATCACGAAGATCATCCTGCGGCTGGTCCCGAAGCCGCCGCTTCAGGCGACGCTGCGCGCGACGTTCCGGTCGGTCGAAGCCGCCGTCAGCGCCGTCGGTGGGATCATTCGTGAGCGCGTGGTGCCTGCGGCCATCGAGCTCATCGACGGCATCTCGCTCGAGGCGGTCGCCCGCAATCTGAAGGTACGGTCACTTGCGCCGGAAGGCACGGCGGCCATCCTGCTCGTCGAGGTCGACGGCGTCCCGGCATCGGTCGCCGAAGAGGCGATCCGCGTCGAGCGGGCGCTCCTCGCGGCGGGAGCGACCGAAGTGCTGCACGCGCGCGACGATGCCGAGCGGCAGGAGTTGTGGCGGGTGCGGCGCGAACTGTCGCTCTCGCTCAAGATGGTCGCCGGTTTGAAGTTCAACCACGACGTAGTCGTGCCCAAGGCGCGCATTCCCGCGCTCTTCGACCTGGTCCAGCGAATTGCCTCGGAGCGTCGCCTCCGGATCCCGTGCTTCGGGCATGCCGGCGACGGCAACATCCACGTCAATATCATGGTCGACCCCGCCGACGCCGACGAGATTCAGCGCGCGCACGAAGCCGAGCGCCTGCTGTTTGAAGGCGTCGTGGCGATGGAAGGCTCGATCAGCGGCGAGCACGGCATCGGCTTCTCGAAGGCGCCGTTCATCACGATCGAGCTCTCGCCCGAGGAGATCGCCTTGATGAAACGCGTGAAGGCGGCATTCGATCCCCACGGTCTTCTGAATCCAGGCAAAATATTTCCATGACCATGCTGCTGCTCGTCGTGCTCGGCCTCGCGCTGGTCGATGGCTCTGGCCCCGGAGCGCAGGGTGCGCCGGGACCCGTCCGCGTCATCATCGAGACCGAGGCAGGGGAGATCGAAGCCGAGATCGACACCGTGCGCGCGCCGATCACCGCCGCCAACTTCCTGAAGTACGTCGATGCGGGCCTCTTCGATGGCGGTCGATTCTTTCGGACCGTGCGCCCGGACAACCAGGTCGAGAAGCCCGTCAAGATTGCCGTCATCCAGGCCGCCGGCAGCCGCGAGCGCCGGAGCGAGTTCTTTCCGGCCATCCCGCTCGAGCGGACGAACGTGACGGGGTTGTCGCACAAGGACGGGACGTTGTCGATGGCGCGCTCGACTCCTGATACGGCGCGCGACTCGTTCTCAATCTGCGTCGGAGACCAGCCCTCCCTCGATTTCGGCGGCGCGCGCCAGCCCGACGGGCAGGGGTTCGCGGCCTTCGGTCAGGTCGTACGCGGCATGGACGTCGTGCGCAAGATCCAGGCCTCGGCCGCCGAGGGCGAGACCCTCTCCCCGGCGATTGGCATCCTCCGCGTGCGGCGCCGGTAACAGCCAGTATCTGCTACAGTCTTGAGATGATGCTGAAGCTCGCCACGGTCACGCTGGTGGCCCTTTTCTCGCTCTCGCCGCCGTACGAGCAGGACACGGCCGCCCTCAAGCGGGAGATCGAGGCGCTCAAGGCCCAGCAGGCGGAGATGCAGCGCGACCTCGACGCGATCCGCGCCTTTCTGCAGCAGATGATCGTCGAGAAGGCCCAGGCCGCGATGGTCAACACCCCCATCGTCGTGGCCGGCGCACCGGCACGCGGCGCGGCCACCGCCAAGGTGATGATGGTCGAGGTGTCCGACTACCACTGTCCGTTCTGCCGTCGGCACACGCTGACGACCCAGCCGCAAATCGACACCGAGTACATCAACACCGGCAAGCTGCGCTACGCCTTCATCGACTACCCGATCGACCAGCTGCACCCGGACGCGTTCAAGGCGCACGAAGCGGCGAACTGTGCCGGCGAACAGGGGAAGTACTGGGAGATGCACGCCAAGCTCTTCGAGTCGCCGCCCGCGCGCGACGGCGCACAGCTCGTGCCGCAGCTCGTCGCTCAAGCCCAGGGTATTGGCCTCGACGTCGCGAAGTTCCGCGCCTGCTTCGACGGCGGGAAGTACGCGACGCCGGTCAAAGACAACGTCGCGCGGATGCAGGCGCTTGGCGTCGACAGCACGCCGACGTTCCTCATCGGGCTCACGCCCGCCCCCGGCCAGCCCATGAAGGTCGTCAAGGTCGTGAGAGGCGCGGTGCCGTTCGCGCAGTTCAAGGCCGCCTTCGATGCGGTCCTGAGCCAGTAGCGGCGCTCTTCACTGCAAGACCTTGAAGAAGACCAAGAGATAAAGAGCAATTCTGGTTTTCCAGAATAGTCTCCTGGCCTCCTCATCTCCTGTAAGAGAGTCCGTAGCTACCGCGCGCGCAGGCCCAACGGGCGGAACGGCAGCGCGCTGATTTGTCCTTCGAACGCTGAAGCCCACCGGCCCGGAATCCGCGTGCCGCATTCGGGACATCCACCCGACGGTGTCAACCGGTACTGCCGCACGAGGTATCCGTCGCGCTCGATGAGCAGGCTGCGACACTCGTGGCAGCGCGTGTTCTCGAGATCCCCGACACGTCCCGGCGCGTTCCCAGCGTAGACATAGCGCAGGCCGTTCCGGCGCCCGATCTCGGCGGCAGCCATCAGCATCTCCGGCGTGGTGTTGTCCGGATCGCTCATCCGGTAGTCCTTGTGGAACGCGGTGACGTGCCAGGGGATGTCCGGCGAAACGCTTGCCACGAAGCTCGTCAGGCGATCGAGCTCTTCCGGGGAGTCGTTGAACCCGGGGATGAGGAGCGTCACGATCTCGAGCCAGATCTCCATCTCGTACAGCGCCCGGATCGTCGCGAGCACGGGCTCGAGCCGGCCGCCAAGCTGCCGATAGTGGCGGTCGTCGAAGCCCTTGAGATCGACCTTGTAGAGATCCACCCAGGGCCGCAGATAGCCGAGCACGCGCGGCGTGGCGTTGCCATTCGATACGAAGGCGGTCATGAGCCCGGCGGCGCGCGCCTGCTTGAAAATGGCCACCGACCACTCACTCGTGATGAGCGGCTCGTTGTAGGTGCTGACGACGGCGCGGGCGCCGAGGCGAGAGGCGTCGGCGACTAGTGCGGCCGGGGTCGAATCGCGCGGGAGCGCCACGGCTTGCGGATCGCGGAGCGCCTGCGAGGTCACCCAGTTCTGGCAGTACGAACAGTGGAGGTCGCATCCCAGCATGCCGAAGCTGAACGCCAGGGCGCCAGGACGAGCGTGGAAGAACGGCTTTTTCTCGATCGGATCGCACTGCACGCCGCCGACGTAACCAAACGGAACGTGGAGGACGCCGCCGCGATTGAAGCGGACCTTGCACACACCAGCCGCCCCGTCGGGAATCGGGCAGGCGTGACCACAGGCATGGCACCGCAGCCGGCCGCGGTCGATGGTCTCGACCAGTTCGGGCGCCGCCTGGATCGTCCGGGCTTCGAGCAGCTCGCCCAGCGTGGCCATGAGGTCATTCTACGCCGCCGCTTCGGTGCCTCTTCGGATTCTTCACAGGAGGGTCAGGAACTGCGTTCACGCAAGGCATCAAGGACGCGTCGCATGTGGCGGTGTCTCAACGGCTCTGAACCCAACTTCCGGCTCCTGATCTTCTGATCTCCTGTAATCTTGAGCACGCACATGCCCAAGACCGTTGCCGTCATCGGTGCCTCGAGCGATCGCCGCAAGTTCGGGAACAAGGCGCTGCGCGCGTTCGCGCAGCAGGGATACATCGTGTTCCCCATCAACCCGCACGAGCGGGAAATCGAGGGCCACCCGGCGTTCGCGTCGGTGCTCGACGTGCCCGGCCCCATCGACATGGCGACGGTCTATGTCCGGCCGGAGGTCGGCGTCCGCGTGATGGACGATCTGGCTGCGAAGCAGGTCGGCGAGATCTGGCTCAACCCGGGCGCCGACGGGCCGGAGGTCGTCGCGCGCGCCGGACAACTGGGGCTGAAGACGATTCAGGCCTGCAGCATCATCGCCATCGGCGAGACCCCACGCAGTTTCTAGTCGCGCTCTCGTCCGCGGTGCATCGCCATCGGGGTCAGGTCTTGTATTTCAACATTTCAATAAGTGTTGAATGTTGAAATACGACCTACCCTTAGACCTGACCCCCTTAGATTCGGTGGCCTTAGCGCGGCGTGGCGCCGCGCAGGCGCGCGGTCCACACGTTGGCGGTAACAGTGGCGTGCTCGAAGACGATCTGGTCGTTGAGCGGCGACCAGGCCGGATACCTCACGTAGCCGTTCGGCTTCGAGAAGCGCGTGACCTGCTGCGTCAGCCCAGTCGAGGTCGACACGGTCCAGATATTCCAGACCGCATCACGTTCGCCGGCAAACACGATGCGATCGTTGTCTGGGGCCCACGAGTGCGGCCAGTGCTGCCCGGCCGAGGATGTCACGCGCCGGAAGCCCGTGCCGTCGCGATTGACGACCCAGACCTGCGTCGTGCCGCCATCGTCTACCTCGAGCGCGAGCCGCCGGCCGTCCGGCGACCACGACGGGTAGCCGGCCGACTGGTTCGGAGGCGTCAGTCGAACCGGCTCGCCGCCGGTCGCAGGGACGCGCCACACCGTCAGCCCGCCGCCCTCGTCGGTGACGTGATACGCGAGGTCGCGACCGTCGGGAGACAGGGCCAGGTTACTCATCTGAGCCGGCAGCCCCTGAACATCCTCGACCTGCCGCGTGTCGATGGCCACACGCGACACCCGCCGCACCGGGCCGCGGCCGATCGCCGTCAGCACTCGACGGTTGTCCGGCATCCAGGTGGGGAAGAACTCATCGTCTTTACCGGGAGCGACGATCTCGCTCGCCCGCGTCTGCATGTTCATGATCCAGAGATCCGAGGGGCTGCCGGGATGCCAGCCGAGAAACGCGAGATGGCGTCCGTCGGGGGAGAAGGCTGGGTACGTGTTCCGGCTGGTGTCGCGCATGAGCGGCACGGGATCACCCGCCGGTTGGCCCGTGGCCGAAACCGGCAGCGACCAGAGATCGCTCTCCATCCGGCGAATCGCATAGGCAATCGTGCCGTCACGGGCGATCGACAGATCCGAGACGCCAGCCACGCCTTGGAGCACCGCGACGGGCTCCGCCGGGCTGGCCTGATCGAGCGGCACGCACCAGATGCCGACATTGACCGACGGGCCGGTGCCGCTCCAGCACAGCGAGCGGTCGTCGGGCGTAAAGGCCACCCGCTTCGGCGTGACGTGGACGGCGATGCGCGCCGATTCGCCGCCGGCGGCGGGGGCGACCCACAGCGATGCACCCTCTCTCCCGTCGAACGTATAGAACGCGACGCGGTTGCCGTCGTGCGACCACGCCGGACCGCGATGGCCGCCGCGGGGCGAACCCGGGCGCGTCACCGACCGCGCCTCTCCGCCGGCAACCGGAACGGCCATGATTACCGCGCGCTCGGCGAGCGCGCCCTGGTAGGTGGAGAACGCCAGCAGCGCGCCATCGGGCGACCACGCGGGCTCGGAGCCAACCGCCACCACCTGCTTCGCCACCCCGCCAGTCGCGGGCACGACCCAGATGCCGCCTCTTGCGTGCGAGTGATAGGCGAGGCGCTCGCCGTCGGGCGACCAGACCGCCTCGCCGTTCTGCCCGCCGTCGCTCGTCACCTGTATCCGTTTGCCCTCTCCGAGCGGGCGCACGTAGATTTCGTTGAAACCGTTTTCTTCCGCCGTGTACGCGAGGCGCCGCCCATCCGGCGAGAGGGCCGGATCGGCCTCAAAGCCCGCCGACGTGGTCAGCTGGACCACATCGGTCAAAGTCAACGGCTCGGGCGCGGGCGCTCGCGTCCAGATCCAACCGGTCAGCGCGAGAAACGCGCCCGCGACGAGCGGCAGGGCCATGCGCCAGAACGGCGGCGGCGCCGGGCCAACGGGCGTTCGCCGCACGGTACCTGCTCTCGTCGCCTCTGACGCTCCCGTGGGCCTCGACGGAACGACCGGCGTGGCACCGGTTTTTGCGAGAGACACCGCCGGCAGAAAGCGATACCCCTTTCGCGGCACGGTCTCGATCACCCGCGCCTCCTGCGCATCGTCGCCGAGCGCCTTGCGCAGCTGCGCGATGACGCGCGTGAGCGCGTTCGGCGTGACGAACGTGTCTCGCCACACCCCGTCGAGCAATTCCTCCTTGAGCACCAGACGCTCGCGCCGCTCGATAAGGAAGAGCAGGACCTCGAGCGCCTTGGGCTCCAGGTCGAGCGCGACGCCGGCCCTCAGCGCCTGGAATCGGGCGGAGTCGACGGTCACATCCTCGAACTGATACACCGGCTCATTCATCAGCAAGCTCTGGCTCTCGGCTTTTGGCTCTAGGCTCTAGGAAAAGCATTCAGATCTCAACCCACGATCACGCACCTACAGCACCACCACGCACCGAGGGGCGCATCATCACGCCTTCATCACCGACACATCATCTCTCTGTCACGACATTCTCTGGCAGCGGCGCGCACGCTCGACGTGAGAGGTGCGGTGATGATCCTCGTGACGCTGTTGCTGTCGTCGTTCGTCCACCAACTCGTCCCAAGTGCGGAGATGGATCTGAAGACGAGGGGAGCCGTCAGCATCCCGCTCGTGTGTGACGCCCGGAAAGGGCTCTTCGTTCCCGTGTCGGTGCAAGGGGCGCCGGCGCGCCTGTTCGTCCTGGACACCGGCAGCAGCGTTACGGTCATCGACGACCGCTCGGCGAGGGAGCTGTCGCTGGCGCCCGCGGGCAGGATAGCATCCTCATCAGGCTCAGACCCGCTCGTGACCGCGCAGCTCACAGTCGGGCCGGTCGCCCTGCCACCGGGTCAGGTGGTCACCGCCGACGTACGTCAGCCTGTCGCGGCTGCTCGGCAACGTCGGTGGGATTCTCGGGAGCGATGCCCTCCGAGCCCTGGGCCGGACCGCAATCGACATTGGCGAGTGTCAGTTGACCGTCGGAGGCTCCGATCCGGGCGGCGAGGCGGTCCGGGTCCCATTCGAGTGGCACCAGGGGCGGCCGGTGATCGCCGTGGGCGGAGGGGCGCGCCTGGTCCTCGACTCGGGCGCGACGACCGTCACCGTCTTCAGCGATGCGGCCGCGGCAGCGACGCTGCGCTGGACGAGCCGGGAGGCGACCATCGTCCGGATCGACCGGCTCGACGGCGCGACAATTGGCCGCCTGGGCGAGCTCGCGTGCCTGACGGTCGGGAAGATGGCGCTCAGGAACATTCCGGCCGTCGCCGTACGAAGCTGGTATGACAAACGCGACGCGCGGGCTCCGGATGGGCTGCTGCCGCTCGCGCTCTTCTCCCGCGTCCATATCGCGCACGCCGAGGGCTACGTCTTGCTCGTTCCCGCGTCCCATTGACACCCGTTCCGCGCCTGCCTATACTTTTCCCCACACACAAGCCTAAGACAACCTCACTCGCCTCGGGGCCTCACGGGCGCACCTCACGCCCGCTCCGATATAGCGCGAAGCCCAGACGCCGTTAACCGTCAGTCAACCAACACTCAGAACCCGTCACGGATCGATCGAAGAACGCCACCAGTCCCATGCCAACACCCAACAAGCGCACCCCGCGCCAGCCTGCCGCCGATGTCGACAAGCGCGCCGAGGCCGCCGCAGAAGTAACTGCCAACACGACCGCTGCCGCCGCTACCGCCGCCGCAGAAGCGCCGGAGCAGGAGATCGCGCCGCCGGCCGCTCTCCCCGTTGCTCCTCCACGCGGCGACAGCCAGCCCCGCGCAGAAGGCCAGGCCCAACCCGAGGGCCAAGCCCGAGCCGAAGGCCAGGCCCGAGCCGAAGGCCAGGCAGACCGAAGGCCAAGAGACCCGAAGGCCAAGGCAGACCCGAAGGCCAAAGCAGAAAAGACGGGCAGTCCCGTCAAGAAGGGCAGCCACGACAAGGGCGGGAAGGTCAGCCCCGGCAAGAGCAGCCCAGACAGGATGGCCAGCCGCGTGACGGTCAACCGCGTCAGGACGGTCAGCCACGGCAGAACGGTCAGCAACGGCAGGAAGGCCAAGGCCGACAGAGCAATCAAGGTGGGGGCGAAAACCGCCGCGGACAGGGCCTGAACATCACCGAGCTCAAGGACAAGGGCATTCAGGAGCTCACCCAGATTGCCAAGGACCTCACCGTCGCCGGCGCCACCGGCATGCGCAAGCAGGAGCTGATCTTCCAGATCCTCAAGGCGCAGACCGAGCAGAGCGGTTTCATCTTCTCCGAGGGCGTGCTCGAGGTGTTGCCCGACGGCTTCGGGTTCCTGCGCGCGCCCGACTACAACTACCTGCCTGGCCCCGACGACATCTACGTGTCACCGTCACAGATTCGCAAGTTCGATCTGCAGACGGGCGACACCGTGTCGGGACAGAATCCGCCCGCCGAAGGAAGGGGAGCGCTACTTCGCGCTCATCAAGGTCGAAGCCGTCAACTTCGAGGCGCCCGAGCAGGCCCGCGACAAGCTGTTCTTCGAGAACCTGACGCCGCTCTATCCGCAGACGCGCTTCTCGCTCGAGACCGCGTCCGATGCGCTCTCGGGCCGCGTCATGGATCTCATGACCCCGATCGGCCGCGGCCAGCGCGGCCTCATCGTCGCGCCGCCACGCACCGGTAAGACGATGCTGCTGCAGAGCATCGCGCAGTCGGTGGCGAAGAACCACCCCGAAGTCTTTCTCATCGTCCTCCTCATCGACGAGCGGCCGGAAGAGGTCACCGACATGCAGCGGTCGGTGCACGGCGAGGTCATCTCGTCGACGTTCGACGAACCGGCGCAGCGGCACGTGCAGGTGGCGGAGATGGTCATCGAGAAGGCCAAGCGCCTGGTCGAGCACAAGAAGGACGTCCTCATCCTGCTCGACTCGATCACCAGGCTCGCGCGCGCCTACAACTCCGTCATCCCGCCGTCGGGCAAGGTCCTCTCGGGCGGTCTCGATTCGAACGCGCTGCAGAAGCCGAAGCGCTTCTTCGGCGCCGCGCGCAACATCGAGGAGGGCGGCTCGCTGACGATCATCGCCACCGCGCTCATCGACACCGGGCTCGCGCATGGACGACGTGATCTTCGAGGAGTTCAAGGGCACCGGCAACATGGAGATCCACCTGGACCGCAAGCTGACCGACAAGCGCGTGTTCCCGTCGATCGACATGCAGAAGAGCGGCACGCGCAAGGAAGAACTCCTGCTCGCGCGCGAAGATCTCAACCGCGTCTGGGTGCTGCGAAAAGTCCTCGCGCCGCTGTCAGCGGTCGAGGCGATGGAGCTGCTGCTCGACAAGATGGGGAAGACGAAGTCGAACGGCGACTTCCTGTCGTCGATGCAGAAGATGGGGTAAGACGCGAAATTGCAGCAAATATCTGAATGATTCACACGATATCGGCCCACGCGCGCCGGCCGGTCGAGATCTGGACGACCAATGCTCGCGCGCGCTCCGCGTGCGTGGGTGTCGGGATACTTACGTCGTACAACGGCGCCGGCGCGTCGCGTGTCGGTCGGGCGTGTGCATCTTCGCTCATGATTCTCCCTCAGGGGCGATCGGCTGCCGCGGCGTGGGTCTGGAATCCCTCTACTGGCCGGCTCAGGGTGCTCAATGACTTCCGCGATCGACCGCCTTACACAGATCGAGATACTCGCTCGACGGGACAAGCCGTCTGCCGTCCCCGAGCAGAGCGAGTCGGATTTGTAGCACCCGCTCGCGCATCCACCCGAACTCCTTCAGTAGTTCAATCGTCGGTCGGGTGTCGAACGAAGGATCGGAAACCTTGTACCGCCACTACCGAAAGACACCGGTCTGGTGAACGGATCGGCGAACAGGTACGCCTTGTCGGCAAGGTCTTCGCCATACTCCCAGATGACCCGGTGCGAGTACGACGGCCCCATCACGAAGATCGCACCGGCTTCCGCACACAAGTCGCGCGAGAGTTGCAACGGTGAGTGTGCGCTCGCGTCAATCCCCCACTCTCGGAGCATCCGTTCCGCGCGATCATTGATCCGCTCTCCCGCCTCTAACCCCGCCGAGAGGGCCGGAGCCTGGCGACACAGATGTCGGTAGAGGTAGCGAGCCAGAACCGACCGGCAGCAGTTCGCATGGCAGACGAACAGAGGACAGCAAGGCGCCGCTCTCATAATTTGCATCGGCACGGTCTAACGAAATACTACGCGAGCCGGCCCAACTCAGCACCGGAACGCCTCCGCAGTCTAGCGTGAGGCCTGATCACCCGGCGCCGCCTCTCGGTCGAACGGGGTCCCACTGATCACCGAATCGCGATGATCGTTCCGGCATACGCGCCCACGCTCACTTTCCGTCGGTCAGCGCGTTCCACAGCGCGCCGAGGCCGAACGTCAGCAGGAACCAGAGAAGAAAAAAGGTCCCCACGATGAGCGTGACGGGTCCGGGCATCCGGCCGCCGCGGCTGTACCGTAGATCAGGAGCACGAAGATGACGACGAGGACGACTAGTTCCACAGGCTTCCGCAATATTCAGGATGATCCAAACCGATTGATCGTCGCATGGGTATCGACCATCAATACGGCAGCAACAACGCCACTGCGGTCTCCGCAGGGCTAGCGATGACGACTCGCTCCGATGACAAACCTCATCGTGGCGTTGCAAGACCGGTATCGAGCTGCCGGATCCCGAGCCAGACCTCACTGGCCCCCAGCGCGCGCCAGCCAGGCGGAGTAGGTGGCGATGGCTCCATCGACCCAGAGCTTCGCCGGGAGCTGGCCGTTGCCCGACTGGGCGCGAAGATAGTCGTTCAGGTCCTGCAACACCGCATCCTTGACCTGCTGCTTTCCGATCTCGACCGAATAGGTCTGGCGCGGGATCGCGGCGGCCGCGCGTGCCCTATCGTCGGCGGTCACGGCAATGGGCAGGGCGGCGATCGCGGCACGAATCTGTCCGAGGCTCTTTGGCGCCGCGTCGAGTCGTCCGCCGGCGCCGCGTCGCGCAGAATCTCCAGGACACGCCGCAGCTGAAGCGCATGCCCGGCCGCCAGCGCCTCTTCGCTCGTCTTCAGATCGGGAATGCCTTCAACCCGGCCGTCGTCCCACAGGACACCGTCCACTCCGAAGCGATCGAACCCCGGCGTCTCGCCACTGCCGACCGTCATCGTGAACGTGTACTCGCCGGCGGCGTCGACGATGGGCGTGCCGCGGTTCGTCTTTCGCCGGCCGCTTCCGACTTGCTTCTCGCCGCGGTACATCTTGAAAGAGACGGCCATGACGGCGCGCGCCGCGCGGTTGCGAAACGTAATCCTGTAGTTGGGCACGTCAGGCCGCACGAGGTCGACCGTGACGTCGAGCAGCGGCGACGCCGAGGTGACGGTCGGCTGCACGAGCGATACCGGCGAGAACTCGTCGAGCGACAGCACAATCGGATCGACGCCCGTACCGTTCCAGATCGTCCACTCGGACCGGCTCGGCTCCAAGCCGCACGGTTGCGACCTGCACCGTCTTCTGATGCGGGCTGCCGTACTTCAGCGATACCGTGACAACTAGCTCGCGGCCGGCCTCGAAGTCCACTTGGAGCGCGCTCAGCGCGAGACCATCGTGCTGCGGCGGATTGCCTTGACGAGGGAACTTTGGCTTCCAGAAACCACCGCGAGGCCTTAGGAGTTGTGTGCTCGTCGTCCCGTCGCTGTACGTCACGACGAGCCGCCGCTGCGCGGCTGGCTGCGCTGTGTTCTGAGGAGTGGGCTGTGCAGGCTGGCCGGCCTGGGCAATCGGCATCGCCAGCATCAGCAGCAGCGACGCGATCGAGGAGTACATCGGAATCCCCCTTCGCCGTGCGATCGAAAGACCGCAAGCGGAAATAGCTCCTGGTCCCCTGGTCTCCTGTGAAGCGCCCGTGACCCGTGTTGTCCGTGTTGTCCGTGGCCCGTCGAACCCGCGGATCTAGTCGGTCCGCAACGCCACCAGCGGACTCACCGCGGTCGCCCGTCTCGCCGGAAGATAGCACCCTGCCAGCCCCACGACCAGCAGCAACGCGACCATGCCGCCGAAGGTCAGCGGATCGGCGGCGTCGGTCTCGAACAGCAACCCGCGGATGAAATAGGACAGCCCCCATGCCGCCGCCGCGCCAGCGCAGAGGCTCGGCACGATGAGGCGCAGGCCCTGAACGAGGATCGCGTTCCGCACCCGGCCCGGACGGGCGCCAAGTGCCATGCGGATGCCGATCTCCCGGGTGCGTTGCCCGACCGAATACGAGATGACACCGTAGACGCCGACAACGGCGAGCACGAGCGCCGCGACGCCGAACGCCGTCATCAGCGCGAGGCTGAGACGCGCCTGCCCGAGGCCATCGGCAACATACCCTGACATCGGCAGCACGCGGTCAACGGCAACCTCTGGATCGAGCTCGGCCATCACGCTTCTGACGGCTGAAGCGAGCGCCGACGGGTCGCGGTCGGTCCGCACGACGGCATAGAACGTCAGCCCCGGCCCGAACGGCGTCCAGATCTGCGGCCTGACGGCCGTGGTCAGGTCGAGGATCCGCATGTGCTCGACGACGCCGATGACCTCGGCGTAGAGGTTGCCGTCGCTGCCGGTGGGGTTGACCTGGAGGCGCTTGCCGACCGCTGGCTGACCTGGCCACGCTCGGGCGGCGAGGGTTTCGTCGATCACGATCGTGCGGGCGTCACGGTCGTGCGCGTCGAACACCCTTCCCGCGAGGACACGCGTGCCCATGGCCCGGAAGTAGTCCGGAGACACCGTGCGGCGGTCGGAGGTCGCGCTCTCCCAGTTGCGCGCGGTGGCCTCGTCGTAGGCATAGGGCTGCAGCGCGCCGCTGCCCGTGAGCGGCAGCTGCGACGTGAAGCCCACGGACGTCACGCCCGAAATGGCCTCGAGCCGGGACTTCATCTCCTCGACGAACGCACGCCGTGCCTCGGGAGTCGGCCGGCCAGCCCTGGGCATGGCGGTCCGGAACGTCAGCACGCGCTCGTGCTCGAACCCCGGCTGCACCTGCTGCAGGCGTACGAAGCTGCGCATCATCAACCCCGCTCCGACGAGCAGGACGAGCGCCAGGGCGATCTCTCCCATCACGAGGGCATTCCGCAGCCGGAGTTGCAGTGCCGTCGGCGAGAGCGACGTGCTGGCGCGCAGCGTGCGGTTGAGGTCCTGACGCGCCGCTCGGAAGGCTGGCACGATCCCGAACGCAATCGCGGTCAACCCGCTGACGGCCAGCGTGAAGGCGAGGACCGCGGCATCGATGCGGACATCGGACATCCGCGGCAGGTTGCCAGGGTCCATGGCACGCAGGACCATCAAGCCGCCTTCCGCCAGCACCAGGCCGAGGAGTCCGCCGGCCGCCGCCAGCACGAGGCTCTCGGTGGCGAGTTGCCGGACGAGGCGCAAACCGCGGGCGCCGAGCGCCGCGCGCAGCGCCATCTCGTGCTGGCGCGCCGTCGAGCGCGCGAGCAGCAGGTGCGCCACGTTGGCGCACGCGATGAGCAGCACGAACAGCACCGCGCCCACCAGCGCGATGAGCGCCGGCCGGGTGTGCTTGACGATGTCGTCCTGGAGGGGAACGACCCGGATGCGCATGTCGGACGACTCGTGCTCGGCGTGCTCCTGTCGCAGCTGCCGGGCGATGCCGTCCATCTCGGCTTGCGCCTGGGCGAAAGTCACGTCCGGTTTGAGGCGGCCGAAGACCGTGAAGAGCGTGAAGTTGCGCGGCGGCCCCTGGCTGTAGTCGAACCGGAGAGGCTTCCAGATCTGCGCGTCAGTGACGAGGAACGCTTCGGCCGGCAGGAGCAGGCTGAACGTCTCGGGCATGACGCCGACGACGGTGTGGTCGAGTCCATCCAGGCGAATGCGTCGGCCGACAATCGAACGGTCGCCGGCGTAGCGGCGCGCCCACAGGGCGTACGACAGGATGGCCACCTGTGGGCCCCCCGGTGTTTCCTCTTCGGCGGAGAAGTGCCGCCCGAGCATCGGGTCGACGCCGAGGAGCGAGAAGAAGTTCGCGGTCACAGGCGTGACGTCGACACGCTCGGTGTCGCGCCCTTCGGACGCGCCCAGGGCGCCGGTCGCGCCGACGAGAGCCGGCCCGGTGCCGGCCGCGAACGACTCGAAGAGCTGGCTGCGCTGCTGGTAGTCGCGGAAGTCTCCAGGCGAGACGGCCGGCAGCGACTGGTTGCCGACGCCGAGATCGACCCAGATGTTGGCGAGCCGTCCCGGCTCGCGGTACGGCAACGGCTTCATCAACACGCCGTGCACGACGCTGAAGATGGCCGACGTCGCCCCGATGCCGAGGCCGAGCGTGACGACGGCGACGGCGGTAAATCCCGGCGTCCGCGCCAGCGTCCGAACCGCGTACTTCAAGTCCTGCAGCAGCATCGTCAGCGGGCGTCCAGTTTTCGTCCGGCGTTGAGGTTGTCGTGGTTGAGGATCGCGTTGAGCACCAGGAAGTAGCTGCCGTGCGTCTCGCCGCGCCAGACCGGGTTGTTCGAGAAGAGGACCACGTGGCCCTTGTCGACCGGGACGTCGACGACCATCGGCCGCTGCGCGATCTCGGCGCCGCCGTCGAGGAGGCCGGAGACGAGCAGGTCGCGTGCGTCGCCGTAGCGGAGCACCACGCGCGGCCGCTGTGCCGGCGGGATGATGCTGATGCCGTTGCGGAGCTGTTCGTCCCGGATCGGCGTCGCCTGCCAGGATTCGACCTTCGGGTCCGGTGGGAGCGGATCGGACGGCGGACGGCCTTGGGGCTGGTCGGGCTCGTCTACCGTGCCGCGTCCCGTGGGCCGTCTCGGCTCGGCGGCGCCGCCACGTCCGCCACGTCCGCCGAGCGTATTGCTGACGCCGAAGATCGGACCGTCCGACGAGTAGATCGAGAGGTTCTCGTCGTAGCCGTAGGCAATCGGACTGGCGCCGTCAACGACCTTCGAGCGCAGCACGGCGCCGGTAATCTTGAGCCGCGTCGCGGGCGTCACCGAGACGCCGGCCGTGAACCCGAACTGAATCGCGAAGTTGGCCGTGTCGTCCACAGTGATGAGGACGCCGCCGTCGCGCACGAACTTCTGGAGGTTGGCGAGTCCCTGCCAGCCCATCCCCGGGCGCATGTCGTCGGTCGAATCGATCTTGCCGATGTTCGGCGTGAGCTCGGTCGTCTTCCACGGCAGGGGATTGCCGTACATCGGCAGGCCGGTGATGAGCTGCTGGCCGGCGCCGCGACCGACCGGCGGAAAGAGGATCACGTCGTACTTGGACATGAGATCGGCGTCCTTCGCCACATCCTGCGTGCTGATGTAGTCGTAGGGCACGGCGATCTGATCGAGGGCGAGGCGCCACCAGCCTTCGTCCTGGGTATTGATCCAGGTGTGGAGCAGCGCGATGCGCGCGGCCTTGGCGGGGTGCGTCTTCACCGTCGGCGCCGCAGAGAGCGCCACGGCCTTGAGCCCGAGGTCGGCGACTGCCTTGCCGAGGTCCTCGGCGCTGACGCCGCCGCGAATGATGAAGGAACCACGGTTGAACTTCTGACCCTGAGCCTCGAACGGCTCTTCGGCAACGTCGACCTGGGCGTTCTTGAAGCGATACCGCAGCGTGGCGAGCGACGGGTCTGCGTTGTGATTGATGGCGAAGAGGCTGCCCGTGCCGGTGACGCTGCCGGCGGCCGTCAGTTCGCCCTTGACGAGCTCGAGCGGGGCCTCGAGCACCTTCGCGTCCGTGACGCGAACCACCTTGACGTTGAAGAGCTCCCCGAACGTCCACCCCGTGTCGTCGTACGGGTTGCGCTGCGGGTCGTCCGGCGCCCAGGTACCTGATAGTCCAGCAGCGTGTCGGCGATGCGGCTGTAAGGCTGGTCCATGCGCAGTACGTAGGTGCCGGCTGGGAACGTGCGCGTCTCGGGTAGAGCCGGTTTCTCGGTCGGCTTCGCCTTGTCCTGCGCATTCGGTCCCGGTCCGTCGCTCGCGCCGTTGGCCGGCCGTGGCGTCGTTGGTCGTCTCACGCGCCGCCGGCTTCTTGCCGGGAAGCGTGACCGTGAACGGCGCCGTCGCGCGCGACACTTCGCAGCCCTGGAGCTGGAGAATGCGGAGGAGATCCGCCTGGGGTCCAAGCCGCGGATCGTCGCCCGGAAACACGTACGCCGCGGGCCCTTCGGTCTTCGCCTTCAGGATCGAGCGCTTGCTCTTGAGGTAGAAGTTCTTGAGAAAGAGGTTCTTGTTGTCGGCAAAGTGGTTGAGCGAGACGAGCAGCCCCGTCTGCTGGTAGTTGTTGTTGTTCCGCTGCGACCACTTCGCCTTGGGCAGCGGCGGGTTCTGCTTGTACCAGGTGCGCGCGGTGTCGTTCGGGCCGAGCGTGCGCTCGAGCGTGTCGGCACCGCCGTTGCCGAACGTTTCGTAGAGCCGGCTGATCCCGTTGTGGGTCGCGGCGATGAACATGAGATACCCCGGCGTCCACGTGTCGAAGGTGCCGTGAGTGAAGACGCCCGGCATGCCCATCTTGGTCATCTCGGAGACGTTGTGCCAGCCGATCATCTGCCACTCGTCGGTCAGGATCGGATCCAGCCAGGCGTTGTACGGCCCGTCGCCGACAGTGTTGTCGTAGAGATACGCGACCGACTCGTGGAGGTCGTGCAGCACCTGCGCCTTCCACTCGGTGTAGGTGTTGAGCACGTTGCGCGTCAGGTTGAGCGTCAGGGCCATCGCATCGCGGTTGTTGTCGTGCGCGACGTACTTGCCCCAGTAGATGAGCGACGGCCAGTGCTTGTCGGGATTGGCCAGGTGCCAGCGGTAGATGTCGACCTGGCGATCGCGGCCGTCGACTTCGACGATCGGCGTGACGAGCGTGACGATTCGGCTGCGAATCTTCTGGATGTAGGGACTCTCGTCGACGGCCAGCCGGTAGACGAGCTCCATGAGCGCCGTCGGCGAGCCGGTTTCGGGCGCGTGGATGGCGCCGGTGATGTAGTAGACCGGCACCGACTGGTCGACGAGCTTGTCTGCCTCGGCGTCGTTGAGCGCGATCGTCCGCGGGTCGGCGAGCTTCGCGAGCCGGGCGCGGTTCTCGCCGAGCTTGGCGAGGTTGGCCTCGGACGACACGGCTACCGCCAGCATCTCGCGGCCTTCTTCCGTCTTGCCGATCGAGTAGACCTTCACCCGCGGGCTCGCCTTCTCGACCATCCGGAGGTACTGGTAGACCTCGTGCGAGTAGGGGAGCTTCCCGGGGGCGCCGGCAATGTCACCGAGGACGGCCTGCGGCGTGGGCACGTTCTTCGACGCCGGGAGGTAGTCGACGAGCGGCGACGTGAAGAACGGTTCGGTCGTGTATTCCTTCAGCTTCTTCGTGTAGGCCTCGTCCACTGGCTGCTTGGCGTCGCGGGCATACGGATTGGCGGGCGACTGCATGGTGCCGGTGGAACCGGTCACGGCAATCAGGGCGCCGGCGAGGACAAGGGTCGCGGTTCGTCTCATGAAACGGCCTCAAAAAGGGGAACGACGGCGGTGCGAAGGAATGTCGGGATTGTACCCGGGAAGGCGGAAGGGAGGAAACGGAGTGTGGCGTGGCCGGCCGTCACGCGCGGGCGACGGCCGGCTGGGGTTCGGACTTGCTGGTGTCAGTCGCGGCCGCCACCACGACGATCGTCCCAGTCGTCGTCATCGTGGCCGGCGCACTCCTTGTCATGATCATGACCGCGATCGCGAACCGGCCGCAGGAAGTGGTTGAAGGCCTGCGTCGCGACGCGAGTGCCCTCCCTCCGCGCCGCCGTGTCCGCGAAGCGGAAATGAATCCCCAGGTAGATGCGAGCCTCGACTACGTCGTCGGCCAAATCCGAGAAGCGATTGTACGTGCGCGCATTCGGAACGGCCTGCGTAGCAGTGGTCGTGACCGTGAACGTCACTTTGTCGGCGTCGAAAAAGCGCCTGACGATGGTCGTGAAGGAGCCCGACAGGTTATTGGCGCCCGACGTGTAGTCAGGATAGGGTGGCGTCGCAATCAGCGGCGTCCAATTCGGGTCGGCCTCGGTGAGCGGGTTTCCGTCGTTATCCTCCGGCAGAATCTGCTGAATCGCCGTGATCGGTCGCCAGAAGTTGTAGTGCTTCTTACTGTTCCAGGCTCTGATGCCGGCGTCGGCGGCCGCCAGGTTGCCCAGGGCGAAGAGCCTGGCCGTGTCACCGAGCCTGCTGAGACGCTTACAGTACCGCTGCTCCGTTCCCATTTCGCACGCTTCGACCAGCCCTCGGAGCATGCCTTGAAAAAGGGCAATGGTGTTGCCCGAATAGAAGTAGCCGATCTGGGTCTGCTCAGGAGTACGGGTCACGCCAGGGTAGCCGACCTGTCCACCCAGGGCCTTCACCTCGTTGTAGTCCCTGGCGTATTCCAGGCTGCCGAGCGCTGGTGGACGACGGGCGCGAAACTGTTCGTTGAAATCCATCGTGAAGGGTTCGACGGCACCCAGCCACGGTGCGGAGAACGGCGCGAGCGCCGTCGGCGTCGGCCGCCACTCGCCAGCTCCCGTGCCGCCGAGATCGGGCGGAGGTGGCGGCTGCGGATAGCTTCCGTCACCCGCCCGCCGCGCGATGATCGCGGTCGCGGCGGCCTCGCCGACGAGCCTGCCCAGATCGGCTTCGGTCAACCCATGATTCGTGAGGAAGAGGAGGTACTTCGCGTGAATGGTTGCCTCCTGCGCCGGGAACCGATTCACCAGGACATCGCGCGCGGCCGCGGCAACGGCGGCCACTCGCGAGCCGGAGGCGTCGCGAATGCGGATGGCATAAGGCTGGAACCGTTTCTCATACGCTTGAACGGCGTCGTGGATCGCCGCGTGGACCATGGCAAAGTCGAGGAGCGGCGCCGCCCCGGCTGGACGTCCACCGGCGAAGATCGTCTCCGCAGCGATCACGTTCAACTCGGTGATGGGGTCGGCAGCCGCCGGCGCCGTCCACATCAGACAGCTGCCGATGATGAGACCTGCGAGCCTTCGAAGACTTGTCATACCGTCTTCTCCTTTCGGCGTGTTTCCTTCTGCTTCTCTCTCGGCGATTGTGGTTCCAATGCGTCAGCGCCATCGGCGCCGGCCGATAGCCTGTCTCATCGACTCTTCTGTAGTCCTGACGAAATTCTTCGCAGTTTCTGAATTACGGACGGTAACCACTGTCGCCAGTAACCAGCAGGTCAACGACCTGAAGCGCAGGGGCCCCGATACACTCCTTCGGGTCAGGTCTGTCTTCGGGCGCGCCGCGACGGAGGTGGAGGAGCCCCTATGTACCCCAAAGCCTCGCAGCCGGTCACTCAGGTCGGCCGGCACGTCCGCGGCCGCCGGCGGTTCAGGTCCTCGCGCCGCGATCGCATCGAGCCGTGCGGTCATTGCCTGCGTCACGGTGCGGCGGTCCTCAGAGATGTTCCGGGTTTCGAACGGGTCGCGTTCGAGGTCTGTAGCAACTCAGGACGGGGCGCCTGAATCAGCTTGTAGCGCCCCTCCCGCAGGGCGCGGAGCGGGTTCCCGCCCAATCGCGTCGGGATACATGGATTCCGCGTAGGCCTCGAGGCCGAGGCCACTGCCGGTTCCACCTATCAGGCCGACCAGGCCGACTCCATCCATGGGCGGCACGGGCCTGCCCAACAGGTCCAATATGGTAGGCAGGACGTCGACGAGACGAACGACCTCCTGGACGCGGCGCGGCGTCGGCGCGGGTTGGCGCGCGCCACCCGGCGGGCGGATGATGAGCGGCACGCGAAGCACGCTCTCGTAGACGAAGATGCCGTGGCCGTCCTCGCCGTGTTCGCCGAGCGATTCGCCGTGGTCGCCGGCGACCACCACAATCGAGTTCTCGAGACGGCGCCGTTGCTCGAGCGCGTCGAGCAACCGGCCAACCTGCGAGTCGACAAACGCAATCTCGCCGACGTAGGGGTCGGCATGGCGCGACAGAAATGGCTCTGGCGGCTCGTACGGGCGATGCGGGATCGTAGAAGTGCGTCCAGAGGAGCGCTGGACACGGGCCGATGTCGTCGAGCCACCGGATGGCGTCATCAACCACGGCCGTCTGCTCGACGTTGGAGCGTGGTAGGCGTCCCGCCCTCGCCTGCTATGCCCTGGGTACTGCCGGAAGCCCTGTGCCAGTCCACGATCCGGACCAAGCACGGCGGAGGAGACGAAAGCACCAGTACACAACCCCTCGGCGCGCAGTATCTCGGCGAGCGTCGTGTGATGCGGGGACAGCGCGGCATCGGCGTTGTCCCGAACACCGTGTGCTGGCGGATAGAGGCCGGTGAGCAGGCTCGTGTGCGACGGCAACGTCAGCGGCGCCACCGACGTCGCCTGATCGAACACGACTCCTTCGCGCCCCAATCGTTCGAACGCCGGCATCGACGCGTCCATGTAGCCGTACGGCGAGAGGCGATCGGCACGCGTGGTGTCGAGCGTGATCAGCACCACGTTCAGGGGCGGGCGATCGTCGGTCCGCCACCACACTACGGCGAGCCCGGCAAAGACCGTCGCGAGCAGCGCGACGTAGACGGCGCGAGCGGTTGTGCCGTTATGGCCGGTCGCCGGGAGGCGTGGACTCAGCATCGTGCTCACCGTGACAGCACGAACCGATGGTGAGTCGACGGGCACGACGCGATGCGGCGGCTGTTGTAGAACCCCGGACCGATGTCCCAGACATCCATCGATCCGCTGAACACCCCCGCGAGTGTGCTCGGCCAGATCGAGGTCACGGCCTCTCCCTTGAGCACCAGATATTGGGAGCCGCCGAGCGACTCGACGACGTCCGCGGTCGTAGATGCCGCCGTATGAGTCGTTGAGAAACGCGAGGTTGAACGCGGCCCTCGAGCCGCTGCCATCCACCCGCCCAGCGAATCGGTCGCCTCGCCCTTCGGCCACGCGGAACGTGGCCTCCGTCAGCGCGACTCTGATTTCGGGACCAAACTGGCTGACTGCCGCACCGTATTGCCTGAATCTGGCCTCCGCAGGCAGAGCATCGGCACATGCCGAATCGGCCGTGATCGTCAGCCGGTAGGTGCCCGACGAGTCATGGCGCGGGCGGGCGAGCGTCAGGTCGGCCGTCAGGACCGTGTGCTCCGTGACCATCACCCGCTGCACGTGATCGACGTAGCCGCTGCCGCTCACGCGAATCTGCGCGTCACCTTCGACACCATAGAGGTCGTAACGCCCGCTGACTGGCGTCGCATCGAACAATCCGGCCCCACGGCCGCTCACCACCTCGACCCGCACCTCGAGAGCGAAGACGCCGGCTTCGCGCGCGATCACCGACAACCTGAACGTCCCTGCGGGAACAATGACGACTTCAGTGGTCGCTGACCGCCCGCCGGCACGCACAAGGAGCGCGCTCTCGCCGAAGTCGCGTCCGGTCGCACGGCCGGTAGCATCGACGGTCAGAATGCCGCTCCGCTGGCTATTCCAACTGGCTTGGCTCGTGACGTCCTGGCTGGACCCATCCGAGTAGTGGCCGGTGGCCAGAAACTGGACGCTCTCACCGGGTGCGACCGACCGCGGGCCGACAATTTCGAGACGCAGGAGGGTCGCCGGCACTGGCGCCGGCGTGACCGGTGTCGTGGGGGCGACCGGTGATCGGTCGCCGCCGCAGGAGTGAAGGACACCTGCGAGAATCAGCACGCTTGACACGCGCCAGACAGCAGCAACGATTTGCATACTGTGTGAGGCTACGCTCGTGCCGGCGAGAAGTCCTTGGCCTTCTATGGAATTGGTATGGGCTTTCGGCAGACGACCGGGGCGCGCTGGCCTACTTCTGACAGAGGCACCTGACGAGGACCTGCTTCGGTTCGGTTGACGAAGCCGTCGAGGCGACGAGAGAGGGGAGCCCGCCGCCGAAGCCCCATGAGACGCCCAGGGTGAGCCCGCGGGCAAGCGCGTGCGAGTTGCGGCCGGCGGTCGTGGTCATGAACGAGCCGAAGGCCTCGATTGATCTCGACACGCTGATCTGCACCCCGCCGCCGAAATCGAGCATCTCCAGGCGCGCGAGCCGATCGTGATGCTCGCCCAGGTTCGCGGGCAGGGCCCTCCAGCCGGAGTCGGGTGTGTCGATGCCGCCGTGCGTCGTCTGTCCGGCGGAGATGGCGAAGACTCGGACCTTTGGCGTCAGGACATATCCAACTTCGAGGTCGAGATTGCTGCGATCGTGGCGGATTTCTTCGATGCGTTGCGCAAAGCTATACGCATACCTGGCCTGCACGAACACCCTCGGGAGCGCCGGACCGAGCGTGCGCGCGAAATAGGAGCCGACCTCGAGTTCGCGCACACGCGTCCCGAGCGCGGCGTGCGCGAAGTACTCGTAACTGTGGCTGGGTACGTTTGTCCCGACAAACGGCGTGATGGTGATGGCCCGGCGATCGACGATGTTGTAGCGGAGCCCGAACCGGAGGTTCTGAAACCCACTGTTCACTTGGCCCAGCAAGTCCTCGGACGTGGGGTGCGGAAACTGGCCCGAGTACCGCGTACGGATGAACGGCGCCGCCAGGGTCAGCGCCATCTTGTCAGTGAGGCCGTACGTCACGTCGAACAGGAGGTTGTTCGATTGGATGTGTCCGCGATCGATCCGGCCTCCACCCGCCAGGAAATGATCGCGCGTGAACAGGTTCTGATAGAGCACCGACACCGCGCCCTCGCCCTTGGCCGGCAACCACGCCTGCGCCGTGCGCGTCGGCCGCGCCCAAGCCGGAAAGGATTACCCACGCGAGAACGAGGAGATTGCGGCGCATCATGATCGGACCCAAACGAAGTGCTCCAGACGACGAAGTGCCCGGACGCGGACGGCTATCTGCTCCCAACGGTGCCCAGGCTGGCTTTGCGTCTGAGATCCATCAGGCTGTCGATGGTCACGAGCGTCTCGTGCTGGTCCATCTTGGCGCTGAGGAGTTGCTGGTAGTCCCGCTTCGCCGATGCGACCAGTTCCGGGCTCGGCTTGTTGAGGAAGGGAAGCACGCCAGGCTTCGACGGGACGGCCTGCAGCAGAGCGTTCAGTCTGTCCGCCTCGCTGTAGTCGGCAATCACGACGTCGTACTGCGCCGCGGCGACGGTGCGTGTGAATTCGTCGCCCGTGCGGACGACTTGCGACTTGTGCCCGGCCTTCTTGAGCATCGCCTGCCACGCTTTGATGACTTCAGGCTTCGCGGTCGGCGACTGGTAGAGGAGGATCGCCGCCGGATGCATGGCGGCGTACGTCTGCCACCGGCCGCTTCGGCCGGGCCGGAGAAACTTGTCGCCGCAGGCCGCGAGCTCGATCGCGGGCAGGAACAGTGTGGTCAGGACACCGACGGCCAGCAGTCGTCGCAACATGGGCGGTCCTCCTGGTAACGAGTAGAAAGTAAGCCCCAGCGACGGGCCTGTCAAGCCGCAGGGCGTGTGGATTTTATGGGTTTTCTATGGGGAGGGTGGCACCGCCCAGGGCCACCAGCGCGGACGATCGCGGAGCTGCAGGCCCTTGACGAGCCACAGGTCGCCGCGGAGGCGCAACAGGGACGTCACGGCCGAGCGGCCGTCCGCGTTGAGGCTGAGCCCCCTGACTGGATTGTTGGCGGGCGGCGCCGCGCCCAGGTCGGCCAGCACTCGCGTCTGTCCTTTTGGCCGCGCCTCGAGGGCCGCGAGCGACAGGCGGTAGTCGTCGGTCTCGCGGATCCCGAAAATCTCGGACCCATCCCTCGACCAGGTGTGCGTGTGCCACTGGTCGTTCGACAGGAGCTGTTGACGCGTCCCGTCCGCCGACACCAGCATGAATCCGTCCGCGGTTTCCCAGGTGATCCAGTCGCCGGCGGGGGACCATTTCGGCGTCGCGTTCGGCACGCCGTCGGCCCGAAGCTCGAGGCGCTCGTCGGTGCCCACCCGCACCTTGACGAGCCGCCACTTGTTGTCCTTCCACTCCGACAGCGCAATCCATTGCGAATCGGGTGACCAGGTCGGCGCGCCCTGGAGCGCGACGTGCGTGATCGGCAGGAGGGGCGACGCTTTCCCGCCGGCAACGGCGGAATACCACACGCGCAGTGGCCAGACCGGATTCCTGCCGGTGCGGACAAACGCGATCCGCTGTCCGTCGGGAGAGAAACTGGGAGCGTTGAGCATGACCGTGGCGTCATCCTCGTCGAAGTTGCGCTGCGTGACGACCGGCTGGTCATCCAGCCGACCGGCGCGATCGCGCACCCAGATCTCATCCTGACCGCTGCGATTCGTGACGTGCGCGAGCAGCCCGCCGTCGAGCGACCACACCGGGTCGGTCTCGTTGCGCGACGACTCCAGAATCGACCGCACGACGCCCCCTCCAAGCGGGATCTCCACGACGTCGTAGTCGGAGTCGTCTTTCGTGTACACGATGTCGTTGCCGCTCTCGGAGATCGACGGGTACTCCTCGCCATCCGGCGTGCTGGTGACCTGCCAGGCGCGATCGCTGTTGAGGTCGGCCAGCCAGAGATGCGAGCGGGAGGACGACAGGGAGATGAGCCCGAGGATGATGTGCCGGTCGTCTGGCATCCAGCGTGAAGCTGCTCACCCGTGGTGCGACGTCGAGGCTCAGCCATTGCAGCCGTCGGGTTGGCGTGCCGCCCGACATCGGAACCATCCAGAATTGCCACCACCGTTCGGGGTTGTTCCATTCGCCGACCGCCAGGACGCCCAGGGTTCGGCCGTCATGGGAGAACGCCAACGCACCCTCGACGAATCGCCGATCCGCAAACGGCGCGTGCATGGTCGCCGCCGCTTCGACGGCCTCGCGCGACCAGGGCGCCACGCCGGGCGGGGTCGCGAAGTACAGTGCCAGCGAACTGACGACGTCGGCCTGGCTCTCGTCGCGAAGGAACGCGAGCGTCCGGCCATCCGGTGAGATGGCGCCCCGCGCGGCATTGAGCACGACGACCTGCGGCTTACCTCCGCCCACCAGAACGGACCAGATCGCCTCCCGGTCCTGGGCTCGCGACACGTAATAGATACGACTTCCATCCGGCGACCAGAACGGGTACTTGCAGTCAAAATTGGACTCGGTCACCTGCGAGGGGGATGGATTCCGAGGGTCCCGTTGAAAGATCTGCAGGACCCCGTTGACCTCGGCGACATACGCCACGTTGTCGCCCCGGGGTGACCAGACGGGAAAGCCTTCGTACCCGGGAGCCGTGGTCAGCGGCGTGTACTGGAGATTGGGTGTCCCGCCCGATTCCGGTTGCCAAACGGCGCTTCCCAGGATCGCTCCCGCCACGAGCGCAGCCGCAACCGCGGCCACCGTTGCGGCGCGCCTCCACGCGGGCGATGGGGGAGGCACAGTTGTCCCCGCACGCGCCATCGCTTCGCTGAGACGATCCCGGAGCGTGCGGAGGTCACGGTAGAGATCGGCGCTCGCGCCATAGCGATCTTCCGGTGCCTTCGCGAGGCACCGCTCGACCACCCAGCGCAGCATTGATGGAAGGCGGCTGTCATCGGCGAGGAGCGGAGGGAAGTCGTCGTGCGCGATGGCGTACATCGTCTCGGGCGGCGTGGGCCGCCGGAACGGGTGGCTGCCGGTCAGCATCTCGAAGGCAATGACGCCGAAGGCGAACTGATCCGCGCGGAAGTCCGAGCGAGCGCCCTGCGTCTGCTCCGGGCTCATATAGGGCACCGTGCCGGCGCGTAGGCCGTCTTCGGTCAGCGTCACGGCATCGGTCGTGGGCGAGCTGACATTCCCCGTGCGGGTCTCCCCGATCCGCGCCAGGCCGAAATCGACGATCTTCGCGCGCCCCGAGCGCGTCACCATGATGTTCTCGGGTTTCAGGTCGCGGTGCACGATGCCGGCGTCGTGAGCGGCGCTCAGTCCGTCGGCAACCTGCGTCAGGAGGTCCAGGGCCCGCTTGACGGGCACCGGCCCCCGGCGGAGCTCGTCCCTGAGCGTGCCCCCGTCGATGACCTCGGAGACGATGAACGGCTGCTCGCCGTCGATCGCGGCGTCGTAGATCGTGACGATGTTGGGGTGATTGAGGGCGCTCGCGGCGCGCGCTTCCGACACGAACCGAAGGAGACGGTCGGGGTCGCCGCCGGCGCGGGCGTGCAGCATCTTGAGCGCGACTTCACGCTCGAGGCGCGGGTCCCAGGCGCGAAACACCTGGCCGCCCCCACCGCGACCGAGCTGCCCGAGGAGCTCGTACGGTCCGATGGACGCGGGCAGCGCCCGCCTGTCGTCGCTCATAAGGACCGCCGAGCGCCGATTCTATACCGTCCGGCTAGCGCCCGGACCGCAAAGTCGTCGTCGTCGGGGCCGGTGGGGGAATCCGGAAGGTGGCGACGACCGAGCCGAGACGGATCTCGTCGCCATCGCCGAGTGGCGAGGGCTGGGAGACCCGCCGGCCGGCAAGAAACGTCCCATTCTTGCTCCCGAGGTCCTCGATCGTCGCTTGGACGCCCGCAATGCGGATGCGCGCGTGGTGACGGGAGACGCCCGGCGCATCAATCCAGACCGACGCATCAGGTGCGCGGCCGAGGATCGCGTCGCCCTCCGAGAGCGCGACCTGTCGGGAGTCGAGCATCAGCCAGTAGCGAAGCGGCACATCCCCCGTGCCCGCATCATCGGGATCTTCGACCGCGCCCACGAACCAATAACCAAAACGGTGGACTGTCCGGAGGTAGCGTGGCTCCTCGGCGGAGTCACCGAGCGTCTGCCGGATCTCGGCGACCAGGCTCGCCAGGTTCGTCTCGAGCACGTGGGTCGAGGGCCACAGCAGCTGCAACAGCTCCGCCTTCGCCACCGCGCGGGCGCGGTTCGCGATCAGGAACTGGAGAAGGTCGAGCGCCTTGGGGGACAGGTGCTGCTCCGACTGCCCTTTGAGCAGCCGGCGCGTCGCGGTATCGATGGTGAAGTCGTCGAATTGGTAGACCACGATACCCTCAGCCGGTCGGAGTCAGGCCGGAATGATAACTCTAGCCGGCGGGGGCGTCGTGAACGGGAGCCGTCGACGGCACTCCCATGATCACTTTGAGCTCGTCGGCCTCGATCACTTCCTTCTCGAGCAGCCGCTCCGACAGCCGGTCGAGCACGTCGCGATGGTCGCGCAGGATCTGGCGCGCCTGTTCGTGCGCCTCGGTGAGGATCCGCTTGATCTCGTTGTCGATCTTGAGCGCGGTCTCCTCGGCGTAGTTGCCGCGTTCCTGGGCGAAGGGATTTTCGATGAACGTCTGCCGGCGGTGGCCATCGTAGCTCACGACGCCCATGGCGTCGCTCATCCCGAACTCGGCGACCATCGCGCGCGCGATGTCGGTGGCGCGCATCAGGTCGTTCTGCGCACCGGTCGAGATCTCGCCAAACGCGATCTCCTCCGCGCTGCGGCCGCCGAGGAGCACCGAGAGCTGGCTGAGCAGATCGCTCCGCGTCATGAGGTACTTGTCCTCGAGCGGCAGCTGCATCGTGTAGCCAAGGGCGCCAAAGCCCCGCTGCACGATCGAAATCTTGTGCACCGGGTCGAGGCCGGGGAGGACGGTCGCGACGATGGCGTGGCCGGATTCGTGATAGGCGACGATCCGGCGCTCCTTGTCGCTCATGACCCGCTTCTTCTCGAGCCCGGCGATCACGCGATCGATCGCCTCGTCGAAGTCCTTCATCTCGACCGACGTCTTGTCGCGCCGCGCCGCCAGCAGTGCCGCCTCGTTCACCAGATTGGCGAGATCCGCGCCGGCAAAGCCGGCGGTCCGCGCCGCGATGACCCTGAGATCGACGTGCTCCGCGGTCTTGACCTTGCGCACGTGAATCTTGAGGATCTCTTCGCGCCCGCGCACGTCAGGTTTGTCGACGAGCACCTGCCGGTCGAACCGCCCAGGCCGCATCAGCGCCGGATCGAGCACTTCGGGCCGGTTGGTGGCCGCCATGATGATGACCCCCTTCCGGGCGTCGAAGCCGTCCATCTCGGCCAGGAGCTGATTCAGGGTCTGCTCGCGCTCCTCGTGACTCCCCATCGGCGATTGGATCCGGACCTTGCCGAGCGCGTCGAGCTCGTCGATGAAGACGATGCAGGGAGCCTTGTTCTGCGCCTGACTGAAGAGATCGCGCACGCGCGCCGCGCCGACCCCGACGAACATCTCGACGAACTCGGAACCGCTCAGGCTGAAGAAGGGGACGTTGGCCTCGCCCGCGACCGCCCTCGCGAGGAGCGTCTTGCCCGTCCCCGGCGGCCCGACGAGCAGCACGCCCTTGGGAATCCGGCCGCCGATGCTCGTGTACTTCTTCGGGTTCTTCAGGAACTCGACGATCTCGCGCAGCTCTTCCTCGGCCTCATCCACGCCCGCGACGTCGGCGAACTTGACCTTCACCTCGTCCTCGGCGGCGTAGACCTTGGCCCGGCTGCGCGCGAACGACATCACGCCGCCCTCGGCTCCGCCCAGGCGGCGGAAGAAGAAGCTCCACAGCATGACCAGGAAGAACACGAGGATGCCCCAGCGGAGCAGCTCGCCCATCAGGGGGTTGGCGAGCTCGCCGCTGTACTTGACGCCGTGCTGCTCGAGATCCTCGATGAGCTTGGGATCGTCGATGCGGATGGCGAAAAAGCTCCGGCCCTTGGGACCCTCGGCTTTCAACTGGCCCTGGATCCGGTCTGCCGCGACCGTGACTTCCTGGACCTTGCCCTCGCGGACGCGCGCCTTGAACTCGCTGTAGGAAATCGGCTCACCGGCCTGCAGCGAGAAAAACAGGAGGTTGCCGACTGCGAGGAGGAGCAACGCCCCGAGCACGTACCACATGGTCGTGCCCGGCGCCGGCCGCGGCGGTAGCCGCCGTCCGCGCGGGGTCGGCGCGTCGCCTGGGGTTTCTTCAGACATCTGAACTGATTCTACGTCCGTTAGGTCTGGACCGACTTCTCGTCGCGGGTGAACTGCAGCCCGCCGCCGGCCGCATCGATGCGGACGACATCGCCTTCCTTGAACTCGCCCTGCAACACGCGCATGGCCAGCGGATCCAGGACCTGGCGTTGAATCGTGCGCTTCAGCGGCCGCGCCCCATACGTCGGGTCGTAGCCTTCGGCGATCAGCAGATCCTTGGCACGATCGGACAGCTCGACGCGGATCTTGCGATCCTCGAGCCGCTTCATCAATCCCTTCAACTGGATGTCGATGATCGATCGCATCTGCACCCGCGTCAGGGCGTGGAACACGATGATCTCGTCGACACGATTGATGAACTCCGGCCGGAACTGGGCGCGGAGCGTGTCGAGCACCTGCCGCCTCGTCCCCTCGTCGAGCGCGCCGTCGTCTGTCCCGGAGACCGACCGCTCGACCGCCGCTTCGGCGATGAAGTGGCTGCCGACGTTCGAAGTCATGATGATCACGGTGTTCTTGAAGTCCACCGTCCGGCCCTTGCCATCGGTCAGCCGCCCATCGTCGAGCAGCTGCAGCATGACGTTGAGTACCTCGGGGTGCGCCTTCTCGATCTCGTCGAAGAGGACCACTGCATAGGGCCGGCGGCGCACGGCTTCGGTCAGCTGGCCGGACTCCTCGTAGCCGACGTATCCCGGGGGAGCGCCGATCAAGCGCGAGACGGTGTGCTTCTCCTGGTACTCCGACATGTCGATGCGGACCATCGCGTGCTCGTCATCGAACAGGAACTCGGCGAGGGCACGCGCCAGCTCGGTCTTGCCGACCCCGGTCGGGCCGAGGAAGATGAAGCTGCCGAGAGGGCGGTTGGGGTCCTGCAGCCCGGCCCGCGCGCGTCGAATCGCGTTGGCGACGGCCGAAATGGCTTCCTCTTGTCCGACGACGCGGTCGTGGAGCCGGACTTCCATCCGGAGGAGCTTCTGGATCTCGCCCTCCATCAGGCGGTTCACCGGGATGTGCGTCCAGCGGCTCACGACGTCGGCGATATCCTCCTCGTCGACTTCTTCCTTCAACATCCGCTGCCCCTGCTGGAGCGTGGTGAGCCGCGCCTCTTCGTCCTTGATCTGCTGCTCGAGCGCCGGCAGGCGGCCGTACTGCAGCTCCGACGCCACGGCGTAGTCGCCGCCGCGCTGCGCGCGGTCGATTTCGATGCGCACTTGCTCGAGCTCTTCCTTCAGCTTGCGCCCGGCGAGGATCGTTTCCTTCTCCTGCTGCCAATGGCTGGTCAGCTGGCTCTTCTCCTCCTTGAGATCGGCCAGCTCTTTCTCGAGCTTCTGCAGGCGCTCTTTCGACGGCTTGTCCGTTTCCTTCTTGAGGGCCTCGCGCTCGATCTCGAGCTGCATGATCCGGCGTTCGACCTCGTCAAGCTCGGCGGGCATGGAGTCGATCTCCATCCGCAGCCGCGAAGCGGCCTCGTCGATCAAGTCGATGGCCTTGTCCGGCAGGAACCGGTCCGTTATGTAGCGATTCGACAGCACGGCGGCCGCCACCAGGGCCGAGTCCTTGAACTTGACGCCGTGGTGAACCTCGTAGCGCTCGCGCAACCCGCGCAGGATGCTGATCGTGTCCTCGACGCTCGGCTCGCTTACGACGACGGGCTGGAAGCGGCGCTCGAGGGCGGCATCTTTCTCGATGTGCTTGCGATACTCGTCGAGCGTCGTGGCGCCGACGGTGTGGAGCTCGCCGCGCGCCAGCATCGGCTTGAGCATGTTCGACGCGTCCATCGCGCCCTCGGCAGCGCCGGCACCGACGACGGTGTGCAGCTCGTCGATGAAAAGAATCACCTGACCGGCGGCGTCCGCCACTTCCTTGAGGACGGCCTTCAGCCGCTCCTCGAACTCGCCGCGATACTTCGCCCCGGCGACGAGCGCGCCCATGTCGAGGGCGACAATCTTCTTGTTCTTGAGGCCCTCCGGGACATCCTGCCGGACGATCCGCTGCGCCAGTCCTTCGACGACGGCGGTCTTGCCGACCCCAGGCTCGCCGATGAGCACCGGGTTGTTCTTGGTGCGCCGGGACAGCACCTGAATGACCCGCCGGATCTCGTCGTCGCGGCCGATGACCGGATCGAGCTTGCCCTTGCGGGCGAGCTCGGTGAGGTCGCGCCCGTAGCGCTCGAGCGCCTGATACGTCGACTCCGGATTCTGGCTGGTGACGCGCTGCGACCCGCGCACGCTCGTCATCGCTTGCAGGATCGTGTCTTTCGTGATGCCGCGCTGCTGGAGGAGCCGGGATGCCGACGAGCGTCCGCCTTCGGCGGCAATCGCGACGAAGAGGTGCTCGGTGCTCGTGTAGTCGTCCTTGAGACGCTCGGCTTCCTGCTCGGCGGCGGTGAGGACCTGCCGCAGGCGGCCGGAGAAGCCCACCTGGGTGCCGCCATGGGCGCGCGGCAGACGGTTGAGCTCGGCCCGGACGGCCGACGCCAGGCCGAGCGGATCCGGATTCATCTTGCGGACGATCTCGGGGACGACGCCTTCTTTTTGTTCGAGGAGCGTCAGCAGCAGGTGTTCGGGAAGGATCTCCGCATGGCCCTCGCGCTCGGCGAGCTGCTGCGCGGCAAGAATCGCTTCCTGGGCTTTCTCCGTGTACTTGTTGATATTCATGACTTACTTGTCCAGTTTTGACAGCGCCTCGTAGTGCTGTCGCTGCTCCTGACTGAGAGAGCGGGGGAGTTGCACGTCGACAGTGGCGTACAAGTCACCCCGGGTGTCGGCCTTGCCGACGACGGGCATGCCATGGCCCTTGAGGCGAAAGACCTGGCCGGCCTGCGTGGTCTCGGGGATCTTGAGCCGGACCGATCCGGTGATCGTCGGCACCAGCGCCTCGCCGCCGAGGACGGCGGTCGTGAGGGCCAGCGCGACGTTCGTATGGATGTCGTCGCCCTTGCGCTCGAACACCGGATGCGGACGCGTCTGCACGCGGAGATACAGGTCGCCGGCCGCGCCGCCGTTGGCCCCGGCTTCGCCCTCGCCGGCAGCCCGGACGCGCGAGCCATCCTTGACGCCCGCCGGAATGCGCACGTCCACGCTGCGCGCGTGGCCGCCCTGCTTGATCGAGATCCGGCGGGTGGCGCCATGAAACGCTTCTTCGAGCGTCAACTCCACCGGGTGCTCGATGTCGCGCCCTTTCTGGTTGCGGCTGGCCCGCCCGCCGCGGCCTCGTCCCGCTTCGCGCGCGCCACCGCCGCCGCCGCCGAAGAACGTGTTGAAGAAATCCGAGAAGGGATCCTGGTTGCCGAAGAGGTCCTGCATTTCCTCCTCGGTCATGGTGCGGTAGCCGCCGGGCCCGCCCATGTTGATGTTCCAGGCACCGCCGGCCGCGTCCCCGAAAGGGGAGCCGGGTGAGCCCGGGGCGTCGTGGCCCTGCTGCCGCGCCTGCTCGTACATGCGCCAGTTGGCGCCGAGCTCGTCGTACTTCTTGCGCTTCTCTGGATCGCCGAGGACCTCGTGCGCCTCGTTGATCTCCTTGAACTTCGCTTCGGCCGACTTGTCGCCGGGGTTCACGTCGGGATGATGCTTGCGGGCGAGCTTGCGGTACGCCTGCTCGATCTCTTTCTCCGACGCGCTCTTGGTGACGCCGAGCGTCTGGTAGTAATCCTTGAATTCCATTGACCTGTCAGATCCCGACAATCCGGCCGATCCGTTCGACCTCCTGCGCGACGCGCTTGCGGGCGTCCGGGCGGATGGTGCCGTCCTGCACGAGCGGACGGAGCCGCTGCAGCGCCTCGGCGATGTCGAGCAGCCGCTGCACGCCGGCCAGGTTGACGCCATCCTCCTCGACCAGCCGTTTGATCAACCTCAGGCGGTCCATCTCCTCGCGCGAGTACACGCGCATGCTGCCGACCGTTCGGGTCGGCCGGACCAGCCCGAGCCGCTCGTATTTGCGCAGCGTTTGCGGGTGCATGTCGAGCAGCCGCGCCGCCATGCTGATAAAGTAGAGATGGTGTTCGACCGCCATGGTGTTCGGACCGCCGCGGGAACAGCGCAGGTGCTGGCGCCCGCCGTTTGTCACGCCATCCGGCGTGCGGGTTGACGTTGGGACGCCGCTGTCCGGGCCCTCAAGTTGCGTCACTCCAAATATAGGCATTGATACGGCACGTGTCAAGGATGCATACCGCCTGAATGGACGTCCACGCTTCGGATTTTCTGACCATCGCCCTCCTCGTCCTGCTCGAGGGCCTGCTGAGCGCCGACAACGCGCTCGTGCTGGCCATTCTCGTGCTCGGGTTGCCGAGGGAACACCAGCAGAAAGCGCTTCGCTACGGCATTCTCGGAGCCTTCTTCTTCCGCATCCTGGCGACGCTGCTCGCCATCCATCTGCTGGCGCTGACCTGGGTCAAGCTCATCGGCGCGCTCTACTTGTTGTACCTGTCGTACCAGCACTTCTTCGGCGGCCACGGCGGTGGCGCCGAGGAGCGCCGGGCCATCAAGCCCGCGGTTCCGTGGCTGGGGCTGAGCGCGTTCTGGGCGACCGTCGTCAAAGTCGAGCTGACCGACATCGTCTTTGCCGTCGATTCGATTCTCGTGGCGGTCGCGATGTCGAACAAGACGTGGGTGATTATCTCCGGCGGCGTGCTCGGCATCATCACCATGCGGATGGTGATCGGACAGCTCCTGACGATCGTCCGGCGCTATCCCGCGCTCGTCGATGGCGCGTTCATCATCATCGCGTGGGTGGGGCTGAAGCTCCTCATCGAGTACCTGCACTCGATCGAGGTGCGTTCACTTCGGCGTGAACAAGTGGGTGTCGTTCGGGCTGATTATCGCGATCTTCGGCGTCTCGTACTGGTACGCGCGTAAACACGGCCCCGCGCCGGACGTCGATGACGAGGCGGAGGCCCTGTTCAAGAACTAGCGGCGGCTCAGAAATCGGACAGCTTGAGGTCGAGCGTGTGGGTCGCCCCCTCGCCGAGGGTGAAGCGCTTGGCTTTGGACTTCAGGCGATCGAGCAGTTCCGGGTCGCCCCATTCGCCCTGCGGCACGTAGTCCACGGCGACCGCCAGATAGTTGCCCGCCGGCAGGTTCTGCACCTTGAAGCGGCCGTCCTGATCGGGCCGCGTGCCCGTCACCCATCGGGTCATCGGCAGACGCCACTGCTCCGGGGTCTCCGAGAAGATGACGACGGTGTAGTCCTTGAGGAGCGCGCCGTCGCTCGCAGTGACGCTGCCATTCACGGCCGTGGCCTTGTTGGTCAACTCGACTTCCAACCCCGAGGTCGTCTCGCCGGCCTTGAACTCCGCGCCGGTATCGGTGATGTCCGTGCCGTTCAGCTTGACGGATTTGAGCGTCCATCCCGGTGGCGCATTGCCGATGCGAATGATCCTCGGGCCAGTCAACCCTTTCAGCTCGAACGTGCCATCCTCTTTGGCGCTGGCGGCGCCGGCCCCGAGCGATGGGCCGTCGCTGTCGACCGCCATCGACGTCAGACGAATCGATGTCAGCGATGCCGGCCGGGGCCCGTCGAACGCCAGCGCCCCGGTCGCGGTTCCGCCCTTGCTCGTGGTCAGCAGGATGCCCGACACGTCTTCGCCCGCGACGGCGAGCGGCGTCGATCCGGATTCAGAATCGCCTCCACCCGCCATGGACATCGCGCGAAAGACCATGACGTTGTCGCCCTGCGAGCTGGTGATGACCTGGACCGATCGCGCCTGCAGCGTGTAATCGCCCGGCGGCACGCTGTTGAGCGTGAAGCTGCCGTCTTTGCCCGTTCGCGCCGAGCTCTGTCCCAGCAGGCCGCCAAAATCGCGATTGGCCGGCACGGCCGACACCTGCGAGCCTTCGACTGGCTTGCCGTCTGAGCCGATCACGATCCCCGACACCTTCGCCAGACGAACGGCGACGAGGGCGAAGTCAGCGCTCGGCGACTCCTGGCCGGCGGCGAGCGTGATGCGCTGCGCCTCGGCGACGTTCGGCGTGCCCGGATAGTAGGTGGGCGGCATAACCGGACTTGGGCGCCGACGCCGTCGGACCGGCACTCGCCGACGCGCCGGACGTGACCATCAAGTCCATCTCCATCATCTCGAGCCCGCCGCCGCTGCGCAGCGACGCGCTCACGTAGTAGTCACCGGGCGGCAGGCCGTAGATCCGAAACTGGCCGAGGTCGTTGGTCTGCGCGATGCGGCCCGGCGACGGGACGAGGCGGCGCCGGCCGTTCTGCCATGTCTGCCGCATGGCGGTGACCGAGACGTCGGGGATCGCGTCGCCGAACTCGTCCACGATCCGTCCGGCGATGACGCTGCCGCGAGGCATGCTGATGTCGGCGTTGTCGAGGCTCTGCTTGTCGGCGAGCTCGATGGGCTTCCCCGACTCGAACGGCCGCGTCTGCCCGTACTGCACGTTGACGAACCCGGACTTGGTCGCCTGCAGCGTGAAGCGGCCGGCCGGCAGCTCGCGGAACTCGAAGCGGCCCTCGGCGTCGGTGAGCGCCGCCTTCGAGGCGACATCGGGGCCAGAGATGCGCACCTGTGCCCGCCGGATGGGCCCGGCACCGTCACTCGCGAGCACGCGGCCTCGGATGCGCCCCGTTCCGGTCTTGAACGTGCGCGGCCCGCCCATCATGCCCGGCAGCTGAATCGATCCACCACCGCCGCCACCTGGCGCGATCTGGATCGTCTGCTCGACGGTGGTCTGCGCCACGGCCAGCGCCGGCGACAGCAACAGCGTGAGGGTCATCGCGAGACAAGTCTTCTGCGTGCGCATATGGGAACGATTCTCACACGGAGCTCGACCGTAGGTCGCAGGGTTTGTTGTTAAGAATGTAAAAGATTCGAAACGGTTCATTCACGATGGGCACGATGCGACCATGGGCACGATGAAAACCACGCCAATTCATCGTGTTCATCAGTGGCATCGTGCCCACGTGATATGGCCGTGAGCCGATCGGGCGCCGGCAAGCGCGCTACACGAATCAATCGCGGTGTCGACTTGCCAGAAACGCCAGCGCGCTCACCAGAACGCCCGCAACGGTCGGCGTCAGCGCGCCGTAGCCGGCGCCGGCGGTGGAGAAGTGCACAATCGCCAGGACCGGCACGCCGACGAGCGACGCCAGGCCCTGGCGGCGCGACGTGTGCCGCGCGTAGAGCCCGGCGACGAGCGGGACGAACAACGTGACCACCATCACGGCGTAGAAGGTCAACAGCGCATCGATGACCGAGCGGTGCATCATCGCCAGGCCGAGGCCCAGAGCCGCGCCCGCGATCGCCGCCCAGCGCGCCGCGCGCAGCAGGTCGCGGTCGGTCGCGTCGGGACGCACGCGCCGGTACAAGTCGCGCGACCCCGAGGTGGCGAGCATGAAGAGCACCGCGTCGGCCGCGCTCGCCTCAGCCGAGAAGACCGCCGCCAGCGCGAGCGCGCCGAGGACCGGCGTCAACTCGCTCGCCATCGTCGCGAATGCGAGGTCCTTGTTGATCTCGGGGTGGAGCGCGTATGCCGACATGCCGATGATCGTCGGCAGCGCCGCGAAGGCCAGCAGCACGACGCCGTTGAGCGCGATGCCGGTCGTGACCGCGCGCTCGTCGCGCGCGCCAAACGCTTTCTGGATGAGCCCCGGCGAGACCACGAACGCCGGTCCCAGGAAGAAGAGCAGCCGCCAGCCTGATTGCGGTGAGCCGCCGGCGAGCAAATCCATGCGCGCCGGATCGGCAGCGATCGCGTCCCAGCCGCCGGCGAGCGCCATCACCATCGGCGCCACCAACGCGAAGCCCACCAGCTTGACCGCGAGTTGCACGAGGTTCACGTAGGCGGAGCTGAGGAGACCGCCGGCGACGAAATACACGCTGACGAGCGCCGCGCCGAGCACGCACCCAGCGAACTTCGACGCGCCCGCGACGACCTGGAAGACGGTCGACATGCCGATGATCTGCGCCGCCAGAATCGACAGCGTGCCGACCCAGATGAGGATCGCGACCGCGAGGCGCAGGTCACGGCCGTAGCGCCGCTCGAGGAAATCGCCGACGGTGAGGTCGCCGTGCGCCACCGACTCGCGCCACATGCGCGGGCCGACCGAGAAGGCGAGCACGAGACACCCGATGCCCGCCGACGCGTTCCACCACCACGCGCTCAGGCCGTCGCGGAACCCGAGCCCGGCGGCGCCGACGGTCGATCCGGCGCCGATGTTGCCGGCGAGAAAGGTGGCGAAGATCAGGGCCGGACCGAGCCTGCGTCCGGCGACGAAGAAGTCTCCCGTCGCACGCACGTGGCGGCCAATCCACAGGCCGATCGCGGCCATGAGCAGCGAGTAGGCGACGAGGAGCAGGAGCGTGAGGCTCACCGCAGATCGCGGACCGCGCCGAGCGTCGGGATCGCGCTCATACGGCGGGCACCAGTTCGAGCGGGCGCGCGTGTTCGTAGCGGCGGCACACGCGGAGCACGACGTCCGCCATCATGTCGAGAAACCGCGGATGGGCATTGACGGCCTGTGCGCGGCCCATCGGGAGGCCAATCGACTGGCAGACGCCGGCCGCTTCGATATCGAGGTCGTAGAGCACTTCCACGTGATCGCACAGGAATCCGATCGGGCTGAGGACCGCGGCCTCGAGTCCCTGAGTGCGGGCCTCCCGTAGATAGTCGCAGATATCGGGCCCAAGCCAGGGATCCTCGGGACGGCCGCTGCGGCTCTGATACGCCGTACGGTATTCGCTGCGGCCCAGGCGCTCGGCGACGAGCCTGGCCGTCTCCTCGAACTGGGCGCGATACGGATACCGCGCGCTCATCGATTCCGGAATGCTGTGCGCGGTGAAGACGAGCTGCGCGCGCGGATCGCTCGGGCCGAGCACGGCGGCGACACGGTCGGCGTTGGCCTCGATGAAGAGCGGGTGGTGATACCAGTCCGGCACGAAGGTCACCTCGACGTCGGGAAGGCCGGCCCGGGCAAGTTCCACGCGCGCGTCCCTGACGTTCTCGCGGTACTGCGTGCAGCTCGAGTAGCTGCGGTGTGCGGCGGCGATGAAACCGACCGCCCGCCGGATTCCAGCCTTCGCCATCGCCGCGAGCGTATCGCCGAGGTAGGGATGCCAGTTGCGCATGCCGACGAAGACCGGGAGCGGCGTTCCCGCGGCCGCCAGACGCTCGCGCAGCCCATCGGCCTGGGCCAGCGTCAGCTCGGTGATCGGCGAGCGGCCGCCGACGGCCTCGTAGTGATGCGCCACTTCCTCCAGACGTCCCTCCGCGACCCGGCGGCCGCGCAGGACGTTCGCCAGGAACGGGCGCACGTCGGGCTGCGCCTGCGGACCACCAAAGGCGATCATCAACACCGCGTCGAAGGGCTGGGCCACGTCTCTCGAGCGATTATACTGGCTCGTCCGGCTCCCCCCTTTGACGTTCTTCAAGCTCGCTCTACCGCGTCCCGTCTGGTTGCTCGGCTGGGTCAGCCTCGTCACGGACATGGCGTCCGAGATGATCTACCCGCTGCTCCCGATCTTTCTGACGCGGGTGCTCGGCGCGACGGCGCTGTCGCTCGGCCTCATCGAAGGCGTCGCCGAAGCGGCCAGCAGCGTCCTCAAGATCGCCGCCGGCCGCCTCTCGGACAAGACCGGCACGCCGAAGCGGATCGTGCTCGCCGGCTACGGGCTCTCGGGCCTCGTCCGGCCGCTCGTCTCGCTCGTGGGCTCGTGGGGCCAGGTCCTCGGTCTGCGGTTCGCCGATCGCGTCGGCAAGGGGATTCGCGGCGCACCACGCGACGCGATGCTCGCGCACTTCTCGCCGCCACACCTGCGCGGCCGCGCCTTCGGATTCCACCGGGCAATGGACCACGCCGGCGCCGTCGCGGGGCCTCTCATCGCCGCGATCTTCCTGTTTTTCTATCCCGGCGAGTACCGCGCGCTTTTTGCCCTCAGCATCATTCCCGGCATCGTCGTCATCCTGATTCTCCTGCGCGTGCCTGAGGCACGCGCCACCAACCGCGGTGAGCCTGAGAACTCGCCTGAACCTGTTGACGTTCGCAAAGCTGGCGTCCCCCTGAATCTGTCCGGTTCCTTCTGGAAAGCCATCCTGGTCATCCTGGTCTTCAGCCTGGGCAACGCGAGCGATGCCTTTCTGCTCCTGCGCATCACCGATCTCGGCGTCGCCCCGTTCTGGATTCCGCTCCTCTGGTCCGCACTGCACGTCGTCAAAGTCGTATCGTCGCTCGCCGGCGGGGAGCTGTCGGATCGCTTCGGCCGCCGAACGCTGATCGCTGCCGGCTGGATCGTGTATGCCCTCGTGTATGCCGGTTTCGGCTTCTTCGACTCACCGTCAGCCGTGATCGTCATCTTCCTGAGCTACGGCCTCTACTTCGGGTTGACCGAGGGAGTGGAGAAGGCCTGGGTCGCCGATCTCGCGCCCGCTGGGGCGCGCGGCACCGCGTTTGGAATCTACAACGGCGCGCTCGGCATCGGCGGCCTCGCCTCCAGCCTGGCGTTTGGTGTCATCTGGACCCGGGTGTCGCCGAGCGCCGCGTTCTTCACCGGCGCCGCCGTGGCTGCCGTCGCGACCGGGCTGCTATACTTGCTGTTTTCACATGAAGAAAATTCTCGTCACCAACGATGACGGCGTGCGCTCCGAAGGCATCCACGCTCTGGCGAATGCGCTCAAGTCCTTTGGAGAAGTCATCGTCGTCGGGCCGCAGACCGAGGCCAGCGCGATCGGCCACGCCTTGACGCTCCGCCGCCCGCTGCGGATGGAAGTCCTCGAGACGGGCGTCTACGAAGTCGACGGCACGCCGACCGACTGCGTCAACATCGCCATCACGCAGCTTTACAAGCCCAACGGCACCATGCCGGACCTGGTCGTTTCGGGGATCAACAAAGGCTACAACCTCGGCGACGACGTGACGTACTCCGGTACCGTCGCCGGGGCGCTCGAAGCCGCGCTGCTGGGGATTCCAGGAATCGCCGTCTCTCAGGAGCGGACGCTCGACACCTACGACTTCAGCGCCGCCGCCGCGGCCGGGGCGGAAGTCGCCGCGCTGGTCTTGCGGAACGGCCTGACGCCCCGCACTTTCCTCAATATCAATGTCCCCTCCGTGCCGCCCAAGGGCATGCGCGCGACGTTCCAGGCCAAGCGCAACCACATCACGGTCGTCTCGCCGCGCATGGATCCGCGTGACAAGCCGTACTACTGGATCGAGGAAGGCGAAGACTCGTGGGAGCCGCACGACCGCTCGGACTATCAGGCGGTCAAGGACGGCTACGTGTCGGTGACGCCGCTGCAGCCAGACCTGACCGCCTACGACGAGCTCGACGCGCTGGCTCGGTTGCTGGGGTCAGGCCGTGAATCGTGAATCGGTCTTGACGCTGAATTCACGGTTCACGGCCTGACCCGGACTCACACAGCCGCGTGCTCGGGATCGAGCGATAGGTCGCGCAGGACGGGGGACACCTGCAGGAACGCGTCGACGACATCGGGGTCGAAGTGGGAGCCGCTCCCTTTGAGGATGAACGCGACCGCCTCGTCGTGCGACAGCGGCGTCCGGTACAACTGGCGCGTCGTGCTCGCGTCGTAGACGTCGACGATCGCCATCACGCGTCCGGGGATCGGGATCGCCGGCCCGCGCAGCCCCTGCGGATAGCCGGTGCCGTCCCACTTCTCGTGATGGGTATAGACGATGTCCTTGGCCATCGTCAGGATCACGTCGTCGTGCACGTCGGCCAGGTCCTCGGCGTGGACGATGACGTCGCGGCCGTAGCCCGGGTGTTTCCGCATCTCCACGAGCTCTTCCGGCGTGAGCTGCCCGGGCTTGTGGAGGATGTGATCGGGCACGCCGACCTTGCCGATGTCGTGGAGCGGGGCGAGGCTCGCCAGCAGGTCGATGCGATCGGGTGTGAGGAAGTCGCGGAACCCGGGTTTCGTTGACAGCTGCTTCGCCAGAACGCGGGTGTAGGCTTGCGTCCGGCGTGAGTGCTTGCCCGTCTCCGCGTCCCTGACTTCGGTGAGCGACAACAGCGACTGCACCATCAAGCGCTGCGACGTCACCTTCTCCTCGCCGGCCTGATCGGCACGCTGCCGCTCGCTCGTGAAGCGAGCGACGGTCATCGCCGCGAGTGCCGACAGCAATCCCATGGTTGGAAAGAGCGGCGAGACGAAGATGCCGCTCGTCGCCATCAGCTTGATGGGACCGAACCAGACCCCGGCGAGACAGACAGCGACTCCCGCCGCGCCCCACGCCAGACCGAACCGCCGCACCAGCAAGGCAGAGAAAAGCCCGAGCCCGATGACCAACTGCGTCTCGAGCACGCCGGCGTACTCGGGGCGCTGGATGAAATCCTGCTGCAGGAGATTGTCGGCGACCGTCGCCTGGACTTCGACGCCGGCAAAGAGCGTATCGAGCGGCGTCGAGACGACCTCGCGCGTGCCAAGGGCCGTCGTCCCGACGAGGACGATCTTGTCCTTGAACACGTCCGGCGTCAGCTGCCCGCGCATCACGTCGACAGCCGAGATGTAGGGGAACGTGCGTTTTGGACCGCGATAGCGGAGCAGGAGATTGCTCTTGCCGTCGAGCGGGACGGTCCGGCTGTCGAGCAGCAGGGAAGACGCGTTGACGTTGGCGACTCGCAGCGACACGTTGCGCGTGCCGAAGACCGACGTAAACGCGGTCAGCGCCAGGCTGGGATAGACCTGTCCATCGCGCTCGATGAGGACCGGCGCGCGCCGCAGCAGCCCGTCAGGGTCAGGCGCCGCGTTCAGGAACCCCGAGACGTTGGCCGCCTGGGTCAGCACGGACAGGTTGCAGATCGAGCCGGTCGAGTGGAAGAACGGCTCCTCGGCGGAGTCGTCGCGCCGCATGATGGCCAGTCCGAGCGGGTGCAGGACGCAGGGGGCCTGCCCGCTGTGACCATCGAACGTCATCGCGTAGCCGAGCACCACACGGCCTTCGCGCAGGGTGTCGGCCAGTATCTCGTCCGGCGAGCGGCCCGTCCCTTCGAAGCGATCGGGTTCCGCGAAGATGATGTCGAGCGCCACCGTCGCGGCCCCGAGGTCGCGCAGGCGAGACACGAGCTGTCCGACGACGTCCCGCCGCCAAGGCCACTGACCGACGGTCGTGAGGCTGCGATCGTCGATGTCCACGATCACGATGCGGCCGTCGGGCGGCCGGGTCGGCGTGGCGCGCAGGACCGTGTCGTAGGCGCCGTATTCCCAGTTTCTCAGGAACGCCGGCCGGTAGAGCGAGAGAACCGCCGCGACGAGCGTGGGCACGAGCCCGCACAACACCACGAGACGGCCGGGGCCGAAGGTCATCTGATCGTGATTTCGACCCGGCGATTGCGCGGTTCGTAGGTATCGTCGGGGGTTTGGACGAGGAGGGCGGCTTCGCCGTGCGAGGTCACTTCAACCGACGTCGGATCGAGACCGGCATCGGCGAGGAGCGCGCGAACCATGGTCGCGCGCTTCATGCCCAGCTCGCGGTTGCTCGGGGGCGTCCCGGTCGTGTCGGTGTGGCCGGTGACGACGACTTCCGGCACGGGCCAATCCTTCACCGCGCGGAGGATGTCTGGCACGAGCGCCCGGCTCTCGGCGGTCAGCTCGTCGGACTCGAAGCGGAAGTAGACGATGAAGTGTTGCGGCGCGGGCGGCAGCGACGACAGGAGGCTGCCGAACTGCGCCTGCACCTCGGCGTCGCTCAGCACGGTCACCTTGGTGGCCGACCCATTGATGCCGACGAGCGTCGACTCGCGCGCGTTGGCGAGCTCGACCGACGCCGGCTTGTTCGAGGTCTTGCTGGTCGCCTTGCTCGCTACCGTGGCGCGGCCCGGTCGTGCCGGTGTCGGCATCGGGCAACAGCATCACGAGGGTCGCCGTCTTCGGATCGGGAGGGGCCCCAGGCGTCTGTACCTGGTGCGACGCGCACGCGGACGAAATCCCGGCGGCGGTCAAAACGAGCAGCGCAGCCAGTCGCTGAGTGATCATTCCTGTGAGGCGCGGATGACCACCGTGGTCCCGCGCACGCCGACAATCGCGGCCGGCGTTTCAAGCCGAACCGCATCGGGCGCGAGCTTGGCAATTCTTCCGGAGACGTAGGCCGCGACGCCGCGGACGACGTTCAGGACGACGCCGAGCCGCCCTTCGGCCGGGGCGTAGGCGAAACGGTCGAGGCGGATCTCGCTGCTCGGTCCCAGGGACAGGCGAGTGTCATCCTTAAGGGTGACGCCCACACGTCCGTCGGCGCCGGTGCGAAGGGTGTCGCCTTCGAAGACCGGCTGTCCTGCTTGAGCTGGAATCGTGGTCCCCGCGCGCACGATGAAGACAACCCCCGAGGCAATCTTGACCCGGCCGGCGGCAGTGGGCTCCGGCTGCTGCGCCCGGGCAAATGCCGGGCTAGCCGTCGTCGCCATCACAGCCAGAGCGAGCGCGATGATCGAGAGTCTAGGCTTCATTAACCATCCCCCCTGACTCCAAGATACCCCCGATTTGGTCGAGGTAGTAGGGGCTACTCAAAATGGCACACCAACTTACGGAATTGTCAGGCTTTGGGCTTTAGGCTCTGGGCTTTAGGGCAAGGCTCCGGCAGGTGTACCCGAAGGTTTGCCTAGAGCCAAGAGCCTAAAGCCTAGAGCCGATTTCCCGCCTTAATGATCATCGGCACGAACGGCCGAGTCATTTACGCTTCAGCCGGGCGCTCTACTTACGCTTGAGCAGTTCCGGGAAATCCTTCTCGAGGAGCTCGATCTTGGGACGGTCGTGGGCGAGGACGTACGCGTTCCACGGGTTGCGGCGGACGAAGTCCTGGTGCTCGGACTCGGCGGGGTAGAAGCCGTCCAGCGTGACGACGGTGGTGACGATGCGGCGGCTGAAGATCTTCGCCTCGTTCAGCTGCGTGATGTAGGCCTCGGCCGCCGACTTCTGTTCGGGACCGCTGAAGAAGATCGCCGACCGATACTGGGGGCCTTCGTCAGGGCCCTGACGATTCAGCTGAGTCGGATCGTGCGCGACGGCGAAGAACACTTTCAGGAGCTGGCCGTACGAGATCTTCGCCGGGTCGTAGGTAATCCGAACCGACTCCGCGTGACCGGTCGTGCCCGAGCTGACGACGCGGTAGTTCGCCGACGACTTGCTGCCGCCGGCGTAGCCGGAGACAACGTCCTTGACGCCCGTCAGTTTCTCGAAGATCGCCTCGACGCCCCAGAAACACCCGCCGGCAAGGACGGCCGTCTGCTCGCCAGTGACTTTGGGATCCACCGCGGGGCTCGGGAGCTGCGGCGTGCGACCCGCGAGGGTCGTGGACGCCAGCGCGAGGCACAGAATCGCCGTCATTTGGGCCGGTCTCATCGTTAGGTCTCCGCGGTTGGGGGTTCGGGAGCGCCCGAGCCATGTTTATTATGTCGGAGGTGGCAATTGAAGTAGAATGAGGATTCGGCGCGACGGTCCCCGGCCGTTGCAGGTAGTCGCCGATTCTTTCTCGCCTGTCGGGGCGTGGCTCAGCCTGGTAGAGCACTCGGTTCGGGACCGAGGGGTCGGTGGTTCGAATCCACTCGCCCCGACCAAAATTCAGCGCACGTCGAGGCCCGCCAACGCGGGCCTTTTGTGTCCGAGGCCCGCCGTGAGCTGCGGGCCACCGGAACATAGAACTTACCATGTCTCCGGTATGAACCCGCGCTCCAAGCGGGTCCACCGACTGAGTTGCGAAGATGACCAGTTCTGGTCATAATGAGGTCATGAAGGCGGTGAGGATCGCGGAACTGAAGGCGCGGCTGAGCGAGTACCTCCGCGCCGTCCGACGCGGTGAGACAATCGCGGTGCTCGATCGGGAGACGCGCGTCGCCGAGATCGTCCCGGTCCGCGCCGCCAATTCGCTGCGGATTCGCATGCCGGCCGCGGGCGCGCCCGCGCCGAATCGCGTCTCACTGCCGAAGCCCTCGACGTCCAAGATCGACGTCGTGCAGGTCCTGCTCGAAACCCGCCAATCGCACCGATGATCGCGTACGTCGACGCCTCCGTCTTGCTACGCGTCGCCTTCCGGCAGTCGGACGCGCTCCGGGAATGGCGGCAGATCGAGCGCGGCATCGCGAGTGCGTTGATCTCTGACGGAGAGCCTGCGCACGCTCGACCGGCTGCGGTTACGGGCGAGTCTGTCGGACGAGGAAGTGGCCACGCGTCGAGCGACGATCCTCAGGCCGATCGCGTCCCTGGAACTCGTCGAGCTTGACGAGGTCGTGCTCGAGCGTGCCGCGCAACCGATGCCGACCGAACTGGGAACATTGGACGCGTTGCATCTCGCCACCGCCGTGCTGTGGCGGGACATGTCGAGCGCCGATCTCGTCATGGCGACACACGACGCGGCGCTGGGACTGGCCGCACGCGCGCACGGCTTTGCAGTCGTCGGGATTCCGCGATGAACTGGGCCGTCCCGCTGCGCGCCGAATCGCAGGCGCGCGTCTACTTCGGGGAGCCCGTCCACTCGTGGGATAACCCGTCGCAAGAGCGGACACTTTCACCAGCCTTCCGGATTCGCCTCTTCCACAGCGCCGGCTCGTTTTGTCGCACTTGGAGACGATAATCCGTGTGGCACGGCTGGTGCTCGAGGCTGCGAATAGGAGCTCCGCGCCCCTCACTCGAGCCGGATTGCATTGAAAGGGATGAACGCCATGAAGAGAGCCGCGCTGTTGCTCGTCGCCGCCGCCCTCGCGGTTGCCCTGCCATCGGCACTGAGTGCCCAGGCCAAGAGCTACGCGCTCGAATCGTCGCAGGGCCTCACGCTCCACAACGTCAGCGCCGTGCCGGCCGTGCTGCTGGACAAGAAGGGGGTCAAGGTCACGCTCTCAGACGAGGCGGCCCAGCGGCTTCGCGCCATGCCTGCCGATCAGCAGGCGCCGATGGAGCAACTCGCGCTCATCGACGGCGTCGACTTCGACAACGGGACGATCGAGGCCGAGATCGCCGGCGCCCCGGCACCGGGGGCAGCGGCAGGCGCGCGCGGGTTCGTCGGCATCGCCTTCCGCGTGCAGAAAGACCTGCGCACCTACGACGCGTTCTACCTGCGCCCGACAAACGGCCGCGCCGACGACCAGGAGCGCCGTAATCACGCCGTCCAGTACATCGCGCATCCCGACTGGCCGTGGTTCAGGCTGCGCAAGGAAACGCCGTCGAGGTACGAAGCCTACGCCGACCTCCTCCCGGGCGTCTGGACGAAGGTCAAGATCGACGTGCGCGGCGACAAGGCACGCCTCTTCGTCAACGATGCGGAACAGCCGACGCTCCTCGTCAATGACCTCAAGTCGGGCGCGACGGGCAAGGGCGCCGTGGCGCTGTGGCTCGATTCGGGGACGGTCGCCCACTTTCGCAACCTCAGCGTGCGGCCATGAGCGGGCCCTCGCTACGCCGTATTGTCCGCCTCGTCGGGACTCGTCAGGGTCGGTTCCGCGGCGTTTTGACGAGGCGCGGCAGCGCATCCACGCGTCGCGTCGCGAGGGCCGGCACGAAGGAGGCGTCCAGCATCTCCCGCGCGTGCCCGGCAGCCGCATCCTTGGCTTGCCGTGCCTTTCGCCGGCCGATCGTGAGCGCCTGTTTGTGCCCCTCGCCAAGGACCCGCTTGGCCTTCACGCGGGTTGGCACCAGGGGCGGGCTCGCAATGGACGGCGACTCCGCCGACTGATGATCTTCGATGAGCTCTTCGACCGCGTCGCCGGCGGGTGCGCTGCGCAGCAGGGCGATCGCCTGGTCAACCGCGGCCAGCTGTTGAAGCAACTCTTGACGTTTCAAGTCCAGCATACTGACGATTCGACTCAGATCGGCCATGGTTACCTCGACACTCAGCACTCAGACTTGACCGATGTCATCCGCGTTGCGATGACGACGTCGCCGTGAGCGGTTCAACGCCGGGCAGCGGCGGCAGCTTCGGTTCGGGCAGGAGCGTCACGGGCGCGAGACGCTCGCCCTTGATGTCCTTGCGGCGCGCCACGACGCGCCACGAGAACGTCCCCGAGAGCTCCGCGTCGGACCTGCCGAGAAGCTTCGCCAGCGCCGCATTCGCCTGCACCGTAAAACCCGTCGGCGTGCGCTGGCTGACCGCCAGCGCCTGATGCTCGCCGAGCTCGGTCAAGAAGACGTGGTAGTCGGTCAGGTCGACCATCGCGGCAAAGTCGGGATCGATCGTGACTTCAGCGCGCCCGCACTCGAGGCGGCCGGCACCAAAATCCTCGAACCAGCTCTCGGGACTCTCGACGCAATACAGACGCCGGTGCGATCCGTCCGGGTGCGGCACCGCGGCGCTCTTGGCGCCCCCGACGACGGTGAAATCGCCACCGACAATCACGGGACCGTAGAAGGCGGCGGCGTAGGCACCGACGACGCCGTTGGTGGCGCCGACGACCGCCGCACCGCCGGCCGTGGACGTCGCCCCGACCAGCCCGTGGCCCTTGGCGCAGAGGCCATAGATGCCGAAACCGCCGGCGCCGGGGCTCGGCCCCGCGTAGGTCGAATTGTTCAGCGCGTACACCGCGATGGTGTTGGACGCGCTGCCGTTCGTGACCTGCCCGAGGACCGGAATGCCGCTGTTGCTCTCGCCGACGACGCCGGTCGAGACGCTGCTGACGCCGCGAATAGCGATGCCGTCCGAATTGATCCCGATGACGCCATACGAGTTGGCGCGGCCCGATCCGCGCACGCCGGCGCTGTCCGCCGCTCCCGACGCCGACAGCACACCCGACACGCCCGTGCCACTGCCGCGACCGATGAGCCCGATGGTCGCGGTCCCGACCTCAGCCGTCACCTGCATGCCGGTGCTGCCGCTGGTCGTATTGGTGATCGTGGTCGTCGTCGCCTCGCTGTTGGCCGCACCGAGCACGACGTCGCCGTCGACGCCGGCCGAGACCGTCGTCTCGGACATCTTGGCGACGAGTCCCGCGACGAGCGCGACGGCGCCGGCGAGCAGGCCGCGACGTTTCAGGGTGGAGTCATCGCCTGGCTTGGACGGGCGCATGTCGGTCTCGGGTGTCGTCATTGGGCCTCCTGAAATCGCTGAGTTAGCAGCTGGCGAACCGCGCGGCGCGATCATACCTTGCCGTGCCCGGTTCTCTTGACAACCCCGGGCGTCAGACCTACCCTTCTTTCGACAGCCGAAAGAAGCACGGCTGTCAACCTTGTGCCCGGCGCCAGCATCGAATGGGTGAGGAGCACTGATGAAACGGGTAGTCGACGCCTGGACGTGGATCCGATCGCTCACTCGCTGGGGCGCACTCGAGCGTGGACTCGACGAGGAGATCCGCTTTCACATCGATCAAGCGACCGAAAAGAACCGCCGCGCCGGCATGACCGAGGGCGAGGCCCGGCGGCAGGCGCACCTCCGCTTCGGCGGCCGCGAGGGCGTCAAGGAGCGCACGCGCGACGAGATTCGTCCGCGCTTGCTCGACGATTCGGTGCGTGACGCGCGCCACGCGCTCCGCGTCTTGCGGCGGGCGCCGGGCTTTACGGTCGCGGCGCTGGTCACGCTGGCCCTCGGCATCGGCGCCTCGTCGGCGATCTTCAGCATCGTGCGCACGGTGATCCTCACGCCGCTGCCGTACGACGACCCCGATCGGCTGGTGGCCGTCTGGGAAACGAACCGCGGTGCCACCAGCCGGAACGTGATCGCCTCGGCCAACTTCGTCGCCTGGCGCGAGCGGACTCGCACCCTCGCGCACCTCGGGATGGTGGGGCCGGCAAACGTTGCCACCATCGTCAACGGTCAGCCGGAACGGCTGTCCGGACTCACGGTGTCCGCCGAGGTCTTCCACGCGTTGGGGGTCCAGCCCGTGCTCGGCCGCGCCTACACGGAAGAGGAGGACACGGGCGGCAAGGACGCCGTCATGTTGCTCGGTTACGAGTTCTGGCAAACGCGTCTCGGAGGCCGATCGGATGTGCTCGACCTGACGCTCACCACCAACGGCCGGCCGCGCACGGTCGTCGGCGTCATGCCCCCTGGTTTCACCGTCGTCGGGGAGAAAGCGAATTTCCTGATTCCCTACGGCCTGACGATCGAGCAGCTTCGTGCCGTACGCGGCCGCGACAACTCATATGCGGTCGCCCGGCTCCGCGAGGGGGTCAGCTTCGCGCAGGCGCTCGGCGAGATGCGGAGCATCTACGCTGACCTCGAACGAGAGGCGCCGGACCGGAATGCCCGCCGGACCGTGATGATGTTTCCACTCCAGGAGCAGATGGTCGGCAATCTCCGGCCGGCGGTCGTCACGCTCGTGGGCGCCGTCGGCCTCGTGCTGCTGGTCGCGTGTGTCAACGTCGCCAACCTGCTCCTGGCGCGGAGCGCGGCGCGCGCGCGCGAGGTCAGCATGCGGACCGCCCTCGGCGCACGACGCGGCCGGCTCGTGCGCCAGATGCTCACCGAGAGCCTCGTCCTGGCGAGCGCCGGCGGCATCGCTGGCCTCGGCGTCGCCGCGCTCTGCCATCGGGGCCTGCTCGCGCTCGTCGGCGATCGCATCCCGGTACCGCGGCTGGAACAGGTCGCGCTCGACCTGCCGGTCGTGATCTTCACGATGGCCATCGCGCTCACGACCGGCTTGCTGTTCGGTCTCGTGCCGGCCTTCGTTTCGACGAGCGAGCCTGCCGACACCCTGCGCGAAGGTGGGCGACACGGTGGTGGACGCCGATTGCACCGCGTGCTGCGCGGGCTGGTCGTCGCGGAAGTGGCCCTGTCGCTCGTGCTCCTCACCGGTGCGGGCCTGTTGGTGCGCAGCTTCATCAAGCTGCAGAGCGTCGATCCCGGCTTCCGCGCCGAGAACGTCCTCACCGCCGACGTGCAGCTGCCGGCGAGCCGCTACGATATCAATCGAGCCGAGGCGCTCCTCCGCGAGTCGCTGGCGCGCATCGCGGCGCTGCCCGGGGTCCAGGATGCTGCAGGCTCCGCATGCCTGCCGGTCCCGTTTGCGTGCATCGGCACGAGCTTCTGGCGCGTCAATCAACCCAAGCCGCCCGACGGTCAGCTGTCATCCAGTCAGGTCCGGCCGGTCACGCCTGGTTTCTTCAAGACGCTGGGGATCCCGCAGGTGACCGGTCGGGATTTTGCCGACTCCGATACCGCTGACACCATGCCCGTCGCGATCGTCAGCGAGGAGCTCGTTCGGCAGCAGTTCGCCGGCAGCGATCCGATCGGCCGGCGCCTGCGCATCAACGTCGACCACGCCAACGGCAAGACCGACATGGAATGGACGATCGTCGGCGTGGTCGGCAACACCCGGTCGACCCTCGACGGTCCGGTCCGCCAGACGATCTTCGTGCCGCGGACGCAGCGTCCTGGATTCGGCATGACGTTCTTCTTGCGCACGGCGCAGGACCCGATGCTGCTCGCGCCCAGCGTGACGCGAACGGTACAGGCGCTCGAAGGGGAGGCGCCGGTCGAACTGCGCACGCTCGCCGAAGTCGTTCGCGGCACAATCGCGCGGCCGCGCGGGATCTCGGTGCTGGTCGCCGTGTTTGCCTTGGTCGCGCTCACGCTTGCGGCCGTCGGTGTCTACGGCGTGATGGCCTACTCGGTGCGCGAGCGGACGCAGGAGATCGGCATCCGCATGGCGCTCGGGGCGACCGCGACATCGGTCTTCCGGCTCGTGCTGGGCGATGCGCTCAAGCTCGTCGCCATTGGCCTTGTCGCCGGCCTGGCCGCCGCGGCCATGCTCACGCGTCTCCTCGGGCGATTGCTCTTCGCCGTCGAGCCGCTCGACCCGTGGACTTTCACGGTTACGGCCCTCCTCCTGCTCGTCGTCGCCACCGTCGCGTCGTACGTGCCCGCCCGGCGCGGCATGCGCATGGCGCCAGTGGACGCGCTGCGAACCAACTAGATCAGGACCAGCCATCCAAGGACACGGCCCACGGCTCACCACGATGATCACGAAGCTCACGACGATCACGAAGTAGCACCATCAGGTGAATCCTTCGTGAGTCTCGTGAGCTTCGAGACCCTCGTGATGGTTTCCGTCGTTTTGCTATCCGCGGCCCTTGCTCAACATGACCGCGATGGCCGCGGCGATGAAGATGGTCGAGTAAGTACCGCTGACGATACCGACGAGCATCGTGAACGCAAACCCGCGCAGGACATCGCCGCCAAAGAGGTACAGCGCCAGGACGGCGAGAAACGTCGTCAGCGCCGTAATCGTCGTGCGGCCCAAGGTCTGATTCACCGCCGCGTTGACGACCTGCTCGAGGGGCGCCCCGGGCATCGTGCGCAGGTTCTCGCGCACGCGATCGAAGGTCACGATGGTGTCGTTCACCGAATAGCCAGTGATCGTGAGGATAGCCGCCACGACGTTGAGCGAGACGTCGTAGCCGGCGACGGCGACGACCGACACCGTGACGAGAATGTCGTGAAGGGTTGCCGCGATGGCACCTGCCGCAAAGCTCGGGCGGAAGCGGAAGGCGATGTACGCGGTGATGCCGGCGATCGACGCGAGCGTGGCATAGGCCCCCTTGCGACGGAGGTCCGCGCCAATCGCAGGTCCCACGGCCTCGCTCCCCGTCAGTTCGAACTCGGGGAGACCCGCGGCCTTCAACGCCGCGACCGCCCGGCTGACTTCCTGCGCGAGGGTCGCCCCTTCCTCACGCCCCTCGGCCTGGGGCAGGCGGATCAGCAGCTCGTTGTTCGCCGCGTCGCCGTACCGCTGGACGGTCTCGTCACCAGGGATTGCGTTTTGAACGGCCTCTTCCGAGACCGGCCGGACGAACTTGGCCGTCACGATGGTGCCGCCGGCGAATTCGACGCCGAGTGGTACGCCGCCTCTCGCCAGGACGCCGCCGAACCCAGCCAGAATGACGGCGGTGGAGAGTGCTACCGCATGCCAGCGCCAGCGGTGGAAGTCGAGCGCCGGCAGGCGAACGCGGGCGGCGAACGTCGAGATGCGCAGGCGCGCGCCTCGCCCGCGCGAGAGGACGAGGTCGAAGAGCGTCCGCGACACGAACACTGCCGTGAAGATGTTCGAGAGCAGCCCGAACGTCAGCGTCGTGGCGAAACCGCGAATCGGCCCGGTGCCGAACTGAAAGAGGAAGGCGGCGGCAATCAGCGAGGCGATGTGGGTGTCGAGGATGGTCAGGAAGACGCGGTCGAAACCCGCCGCCACCGCGGCCTTGACCGCTGCGGCCTGCCGCCAGCTCCTCCTTGATGCGCTCGAAGATCAGCACGTTCGAATCCACGCCCATGCCGATCGTGAGGATGAGCCCGGCGATGCCGGGCAACGTCAGCGCGCCGCCGAAGTACGCCATCAGCCCCAGCAGCAGAAGCAGGTTCAGCGACCACCGACACGATGGCGTTGCTCCCGGCGCGGTTGTAGTAGAGCAGCATGAAGGCGGCGATGAGCGCGAGCCCGGCAGCCGAAGCGATCACGCCGGAGCGGATCGATGCGCTGCCGAGCGATGGCCCGACGAACCCGCCGCCGAGATAGGTCATCGAGGCGGGTAATGCCCCCGCGCGCAGCACCAGTGAGAGATCGGCGGCCTGTTCCGAAGTAAAGCGTCCGCGGATGTAGCCTTCGCCACCGCCGATCCGATCCTCGATCTGTGGCGCCGACTGCACGCGTCCGTCCAGGATGATGGCGAGGTGGCGTCCCACGTGCTCGCCTGTCAGTTGCCCGAAGCGGCGCGCTCCGTCCTGGGTCAGCGAGAACGCCACCGCCGGCTGACTGTTCTCGTCCCGATCGGTCGCGCGTTGCGAATATCACGGCCGGTGATGTCTGGAACGCTTCGGACGAGGTAATACGAGCGTCGACTCGCCGTGGACGGGTCCTCCGCGCCGACCGCAACCTCCGTCCCCGGCGGGACGGCTGCCGCCGTCCGCGGAGAGGAGCGCCTCCCGCGTCGGCGCCGGCCCCTGCTCGACAATCTTCCACTCGAGGAGCGCCGTCGCGCCAAGGATCTCCCGCGCCCGATCCATGTCGTCGATGCCCGCCAGCTGCACCTGGATCTCGTCGCCAGCCGCACCCTGGATGGCGATGATCGGCTCGGCGACCCCAAGCGCGTTGACCCGCCGTTCTACCGCATGCCTCGCCTGGAGAACGGTGTCCGCACGCAGGGTCGCGAGCGCCTGCCGATTCATCGTGAACGCGTACTCGCCGCTGGCGCCAGACGCCCGATTGAAACTGGCCGCCACCTCATCGGACACTCGTCGAAAAGCCGGAGCCCCCTCGGCCGCAATCCCGGTGACCCGAAACCGGCCTGGCCCGAGCACGTCGACGGAGCCTTTCGTGACGCCGTGCCGCCCAAGTCCCTCGTCGAGCCTGGCGGCGGTATGTCGCGTTTCGACGAGCACCGCGTCATCGGTGTTGACGCGCATCACCAGGTGCACGCCCCCCTCGAGGTCGAGCCCGAGCCGCAGCCGCTTCTCCTGCATGAAGCCCGGGTTCGGCAAGCCGACGCGCTCGGCCAGCAGCGGATACCAGGCGAAGATCGAGATTCCGAATGTCACCACGAGCGTGGCGACGACGCGCCAGCGCAACCTGCGATTCATAAACCCTCCTGTTGAGACACGAAGACACACGTCGAGCGGATTGAGGCTCGGGCGCGAGGTTCGAATCAGATCAGAAGGGGAAAGTCGCGAAGCGGGTGAGAGAGGTGCTGACGAAACCGGGCCGACAGAACCGACGACGAGAACGAGTAGTCAGGGGGCGTGAACGACCAGATCGCGGCGGCAAGCGTTTCGGACGCCGGCCGACCCTGCATGGCCCCGGCCGATCCGGCAGCCAGGTGAGGCACGACAGCGAGCACTCGCGTCGGCCCTTGGGTGGGCGCGCTCGCCCCGCTCGTCGCGGGCGAGGTTTCCCGCTCGGGACTTCCAGCCTCGCGCAGGGGAAGCGACAAGGCGAAAGACAGGACCAGCGCGAAGGCGATGAGGCGCCGCACGAAACCATCATGAAGTGTCGGCCGCACCGCGGTCAAGTCCTGCGCGAAGGGGTCAGGTCTTGTATTTCAACATTTCCAGAATGTTGAAATACAAGACCTGACCCCATACGTACTAGTAAATCTGCTGCGTCTTGGCGACGATGGTCTTCGGCGGCGTCACGCCCGCGGCGATCATGACTTCGCGCACGGCGGCTTCGGTCTCGGCCGACGGCTTGAAGTTGCCGAAGCGATAGCCGGCGGCGATGACGAGCGGCGTCCACCCGAACTTGTCCGGCCGATTCCAGACCTCGATCTTTGCGCCGTTGGCCGCGAGGAACTTCACGACCTTGGGAAGGTTCTTGTAGGCGGCGCCGTGCATCGCGGTTTCGCCGTTGTTGTCGACCGCGTTCACGTCGGCACCGAGCCGCAGGAGAACCTGCAGCGCCTCCAGCACCTCGTTCTCGGTCCCCGCGTCCTCGCCGGGCGAGCGCGTGGCAAGCCCCGCCGCCATCATCAGCGCGGTGCTGTTCTCCACGTTCACGAGCGACGGATCGGCACCGAGCGCCGAGAGGGCCGTCAACAGCTCGGCGTCTGCCGTCACCGCGGCGAGGAGAAATGGCGTCGCGTCGATCTCGTTCATGCGCGTGTTGTTCAGATTCACCCGCCGGGTCATCTTCGCGTTGACGTTCGCGCCCTTGGCGACGAGCTTGCGCACGAGCTCGAGGCTGGTCATCGTTCCGGAGCCATCGGGGGCTGGATCGTTGTCGCCGATACCGGGCCGGCGCACGACGGTGATGGCGTGCAGCGGGGTGTAACCGGTCAAGTCGACGTTGGGGTTCGCGCCCGCATCGAGAAGCGTCGCGGCCACCTCGAAGTGCGCGTTCGCCACGGCCAGCAAGAGCGCGCTCGCGCCCGCGCGCGGCAATGGCCCCCCGTAACGCCGGCGCGGCCCCTCCATGGGAATGCCCTCATTCGCGTCGGCGCCGGCGCCAAGCAGCGCGCGCACCACAGCCAGGCGGCCTTCCCGCACGGCAAAAAGCAGTGGCGTGAAACCGGAGGGCACGCGCATCTTCACGTCCGCGCCCGCGGCGACGAGCTCGCGTACAACTGCCGCGTGTCCTTCGGCCGCGGCCCACATGAGGGCGGTCTGCCCGCGCGACCCGTCTTTCGCATCGACGCTCGCGCCGCCGGAGAGAAGCGTCTTCACGGGCGCGAGGGCGCCGGTCCGCGCCGCGGTCATCAACGGGGTCTCGCCGCCAGGCAGCGGCAGGTTCGGATCAGCCCCGGCCTTCAGCAACGCCTCGACCAGCGAACCATTGCCATTGGTACAGGCAATCGAGAGCGGCGTCACGCCGTAGCGGTTCACGGCCTTCACGCTGGCGCCGGCGCTCAATAGCTGGGCCGTCATGTCCCCATCGTCGTGATGAACCGCCCAGTGGAGGGCCGTCATGCCGTCTACTTGCGGCGCGTTCACGTCCACGCGCTCTGCCAGCAGCGCGCGGACCCTGATTCGATCGCCGTGCTCCGCCGCATCAGCCAGCGGCGCACTCGGACCAGGAGCGGCGTGCGCCAGCACTGCAGCTGACAGCACGACGACGACGACGATGGCGGCGAAACGCCTGGCAATGGTCATGGTTTACAGCGACAGCAGTTCGTCGACGCGGCCGCGGCTGTCGGCGAACGCATCCATCCGGACTCCCGCGCGCTCGAGCAGCGTCAGGTGCAGGTTCGCCAGCGGTGTCGGCTCCGCGTAGCGGATGTGGCGTGCCCCCTTCTGGCGGCCAGCGGCGCCGCCGGCCACCAGAATCGGCAGGTTGACGTGATCGTGCACGTTCGGGTTTCCCATGCCGCTGCCGTACAGGAACAGCCCGTGATCCAGCAACGACCCGTCGCCTTCGGGCGTCGCCTTCAGCTTCTCGAGGAAGTACGCGAACAGCGACACGTGGAAGGCGTTGATCTTGGCCATGCGCGCGATCTTGGCCGGATCGTTGCCGTGGTGCGTGAGCGGGTGGTGCGGATCGGGCACGCCAATCTCGGTGTAGGTGCGGTTGCTCGTCTCGCGCGCGAGCTGGAACGTGAGGACCCTGGTCACGTCGCCCTGCATCGCCAGGACCTGCAGGTCGAACATCAGCTTCGCGTGGTCGGCATAGGCCGCCGGCACGCCGACCGGGCGATCGAGATCGGGCAGGGGCTCGCCGGCCGTGCTCGCCTCAGCCTTCTGGATCCGCCGCTCGACCTCACGAACGGTCTCGAGATACTGGCCGACGCGGCGTGCGATCCTCGGGCCCGAGCTTCGTCTGCAACCGCGTGATGTCGTCACGCACGGAATCGAGCAGGCTGGCCCGGCGCTGGAGCGCGGCGCGCCGATCGGCCGCGCTGCCGCCCTCGCCGAACAAGCGCTCGAAGACGATGCGCGGGTGTGCCTCGGCGGGGAGAGGCGTGGTCGGCGACGACCAGGAGAGGTTGTTCTGATACACGCAGGCGTAGCCGTTGTCGCACTGTCCGACCATCTGGAGCAGGTCCATCGACAGCTCGAGCGACGGCAGCAGCGTCTGCTGGCCGAGCTGCTGCGCCGCGACCTGGTCCACGGTCGTGCCCAGGTGATAGTCCGTGCTCTCGGTCCATTTGGCCTTGGCGGCGCTCAGAAACGACGCGTTGGACGTCGCATGCGTGCCGGGGTACGCGTTCTTCAGCTCGAGGTTGCTGATCACGGTGAGCTGATCGACGACCGACGAGAGCGACTGCAGGCTGGGCGACAGCTCCGTCAGCCGGCCCTCGCCGGGCGGCGTCCAGCGGGGCAGATCGCAGCCCATGGGCATGTAGACGAAGCCCAGGCGGCGCACCGGAGCCGCCACGGACTTGGCGAGGGCGGTCATCGACGGGACCATGGCGTCGAGCAGCGGGAGCGCGACGCTCGCCCCGAGGCCCCGCAGAAACGTCCGGCGCGGCAATGCCATCCTGGTGATAATCATCGGGACATCCTCATCTGAAACGGCTTGCTCTTGACCACTCCGAGGACGATTGCGGAGACGCGGTAGTCGCCGGCGCGCGCGTCCCGGACAATCGTGCGGACCGCGGGCGCATCGTAGTATTCGACGCCTCGTCCCGAGGCGTAGGTGAGCAGCTTCTCGGCAAAGGCGCCGACGAACAACTCCGGCCGCCGCAAGAGTGCCGCCTCGAGACCGTCCACATCGACAAAGGTGCTCCCGTCGGGAAACCCACCCGAGGCGTCGATCGGCACGCCGTCCTCGACCGAACGCCGGCGCCCGACGGCATCGAACTTCTCGAGCGACAGGCCAATCGGATCCATCAGGTTGTGACACGCGGCGCACACGGCATTGCTGCGATGTTCGGCCAGCCGCTTGCGGACGGTAAGGCTGCCGTCGACGGTGTTGTCCTTGAGTGTCGGGACGTCGGGCAGCGGCGGCGGGGGAGGCACGCCGAGCAGGTTGTCGAGGATCCATTTGCCGCGGACGACCGGCGAGGTTCGCGTCGCGTACGAGGTGACCGTCAGAATGCTGCCCTGACGCAGCAGCCCGCCGCGCTCGCTGTTCTTGTCGAGCGCCAGGCGGCGGAAGTGGCTGCCGTAGACGTGCGGGATGCCGTAGTGCTTCGCGAGCCGTTCGTTGACGAAGGTGTAGTCGGCGCGCAGCAGGTCGAGCACGCTCCGATCCTCGCGCAGAACGCTGGCGAAGAAGAGCTCGGTTTCCTGGCGGAACGCCTGCCGCAGGTTGTCGTCGAAGGCGGGGAAGAGCCGCATGTCCGGCGTGATCGACGCCAGATTCCGCAAGTGCAGCCACTGCGCCGCGAAGTTGTCGACGAGCGCCTGCGACCGCGGGTCGGCTAACATCCGGCGAACCTGCCGCTCGAGCACGAGCGGCTCGTGCAACCGGCCCGCGATCGCTACGTTCAGCAGCGCTTCGTCCGGAATGCTGCTCCAGAGAAAGAAGGAGAGCCGCGACGCCAGTTCGAGATCGCTGACCCGATACGGTGTCTTCGGTGCGACGCCAGCGGGGTCGGGCTCGACGCGGAACAGGAAGTTGGGGCTCACGAGGACCCCCGACAGGGCCATCTCGATGCCGGCATCGAAACCGCCCGCGACGCGACCCTTCTGGTAGAGCGCGAGCGGGCCGCGCAGGTCGGCGGCGGTGGCCGGCCGCCGATACGCCCGCGTCATCAGCGGCCGTCAGGATCTGTCGCGCGGCGCGATCGTCCTCCTCAGCACCCGCCTGCCCGCCCTGAGCCTGTCGAATGGGCCCCGCGCCGAATATCCGGCGCCGGCTGGGCGTGTCGCCCGCCCCCTTCGTCGCGTAGGGTCCGACGATTGAGATCGAATAGATGGCCGGCTGGACGCGCGGGTGGCGGTAGTAGTTGAAGTGCGCCTGATATGGCTGACGCGCGGTCTCGATGAGCAGCGACGGCTTCTTCACGAACGCGACGCCGAGCGCGTGCGGGCCGGCCTGCACGGGAACACGGACCTTCAGGTGGGCGTCCACGGTCGCGTGCTCCGGCTCGCGCTGCGGCGGCTTCACGGTGAACACCTGCACCTGCGCCTTGTCGAGCAGCAGCTCGAGGTCGTGCGGTTCGGTCAGGCCCTCGACGTGCTCGTCACGGTCTCGCATGAGCCGAACCTGGATCTCGTACTCGCCGTCCATCGGGAAGGTGTAGTCGAGCACGGCTCCGCCCCGCGTCCCGATCGGCAGCCCAGGCAGGTGGTCTTCCTGCGTGAGGTCCGGGGGAAGCCTGATGGTGTCCCCGCCGGGCGAAAGGCTCGGCCGGCCGACCGCGATGCGGCTGATCTTCTCCGCTGCGGACAAGTAGCGGTCGAGCAGCGTGGGCGACAAGTCGCCGACGGTCACGTTGTCGAAGCCGTAGCTCGACTCGTCGGCCGGGAGGAGCGCGTCGACGTCCACATCGAGCGCGAGGAGGTCGCGAACGGCGTTCCGGGTACTCGGTTCGGGTCAGACGCCGGATGGTGGCCGTGCGGCCCGGATTGGGATGGGCGGCGGCCGCCCGATCGAGCAGCGTCTCCAGGGAGCGGACGGTCGCGTCGTAAGTGGCTTCGTCCGGACGCTCCTTCCGTCCAACCGGCGGCATCTGGCGGGCGCGGAGCTTGCGGACGATTTTCTCCCACACCTCCGCGTCACGAGCGACGTCAGGAGAGACCAGCGCGAGCGACAACCCGCCCTTCTTCTCCTCGTCGTCATGGCAGCTCACACAGTACTCTTCGACGAGAGTGAGGTGCGGGGGCGAGGTCGACGCGGGAGCCGGGGCCTGCTGCGCCTGGAGCGAGTAGAGCGCGCCGCCCGTGGCCACGAGAGCCGCGCTGGCGGCCGCCGTCACCGCCGTGGCCAGGTTCCACCTGCGCATATGGCGGCCATGATACGCGCCGGTCTCGAAACAGTCGAGTGCCGGGAACGGACCCGCTGGCTGGCCCCAATTTTCGCCCGTTCAGCTGCCCGGTGGTAGTAGCATCATGGACGCTCGTCGGGTCCATTGCATCAGGGAGGCGGTCCTATGGTCAGGTCTGGCTCAACCGGCGTCTTCGGCATCCTTTCAGCGCTTCTGCTTGCCGCCGTCTCGGCCTGCGGCCCATCGACGCCAAGGCCAGCGCAACAAGAGGAGCCAAGACCCAAGATCGGTCTCCTGATGGACACGCTCCAGCAGGAGGAACGCTGGCAACGCGATCGCGATCTCTTCCTGGAGCGAGCCAAGGAGCTCGACGCCGACGTCCTCGTCGAGGCAGCCGAACGGGATGACGCGAAGCAGCTCCAGCAGGCCGAGTCGCTGCTCGAACGCGGCGTGCAGGCGCTCGTCGTCGTGCCGCACGGCGCCGAAGCGGCCGGCCGGATCGTCGAGGCCGCCAAGAAGAAATACGTGCCCGGTGATCAGCTACGACCGGCTGATCCTGAAGGCCGATGTCGATCTGTATCTCTCCTACGACAACACCCGCGTCGGCGAGCAACAGGCGCAGTCGCTGCGCAATCAGGCGCCGCGCGGCAACTACATCCTCCTCGGCGGCGCGCCGACCGACCACAACGCCAAGCTCATTCGCGAGGGGCAGATGGCCGCGCTCTCCGACGCCGTCAAGCGTGGAGACATCAAGATTGTCGCCGACCCATGGACGCCGGACTGGCAGGCTGACGCGGCGATGGCGCTGACCGAGGCCGCGCTCAAGAAGGCGCGCAATCAGGTGGTGGCGGTGGTCGCGTCGAACGATGTGACCGCGGGCGGCGCCATCAGGGCGCTCGAAAAGGCGGGCCTGGCGGGGAAGGTCTTCGTCTCGGGGCAGGATGCGAATCTCGACGCCGTGCGGCGGATCGTCAGCGGCACGCAGACCATGACGGTCTACAAGCCGCTCAGGCCCCTCGCGCGCGGGGCCGCGTCGGCGGCCGTGCAACTGGCGAAGGGCGAGAAGGTCGAAGGCACGTCAACGATCAACAACGGCTTGAAAGAGGTGCAAGCGCTCCTCCTGACGCCGATCGCCGTCCACAAGGATCTGATCGACCAGATCATCATCAGCGACAAGTTCCACACGCGCGAGCAGGTCTACGGAGCGGCGGGCCCGAAGTAACGACGCGCGTTCACCGGTGCTTCTCGACTGGACCTTTACTGGACAACGATGCGCCCCATGAGCGAGGCGTCGGTCTTGTTGCCGTGATCGTGGAAGCCGCACGTGCCGGTGAGGTTCAACGTCCCCGTGCTGCGGCTCTCGCCCGGGTTGAGCAGTCCGACCTGGTTGACGGGTGGACACTGCGTGTGGACGTCCACGGGATCCGACACGATCGTGTGCGGCCGCGAATCGTTGTTCACGAACGTCACCCGGCTCCACGCCTTGATCCGCAGTTCCACCTGGGCCACGCCCGCCGGGCCGATCACCATCACCGGATCGGACGGCGAGGGCGCCGATGGTCCGGACCCGCAGCTGACGGCGAGCGCCGCGGCCGCACTGAGCAGCACGACGTGTGCGGCACGACGGGCGGAGAGGATTGCGGCCTGCCGGCGAGGCCACCGCGAGACAGCCATGGGTGGCTCGTATCTTCTCATCGCCGGCCGCCTTCGAGGGGTTGACATTCGACCCAAGCTGCGGCCACACTCCAGTCGTATGTCTACCCGAACAATCCTTCGCTCCGCCGAGCGCCCGGGGGGCGCCCGTTCGGTGGGAGTGTAAGCCGTGCGCTCGAGAAGACGACGGACCGACGAGGACTTCGCCGCCGAGGTCCAGGCCCATCTCGACACCGAAGCGGATCGCCTCGTGGGCGAGGGCATGACACCGCGGGAGGCGCGCGCCGCGGCCCGGCGCCAGTTCGGGAACGTCACGCGTGTCCGCGAGCGCTTCCATGAGACGCACCGGTCCCTCTGGCTCGAGCAGATCGCGCACGATCTGCGCTACGCCTGGCGCGGCCTCCGACAGAGCCCGGCCTTTGTCGCCACCACGGTTCTAACACTGGCCGTCGGCATGGGCCTCGTGACGGCCGTCTTCGGGGTTCTCAACGCTTACGTCCTGCGCCCCTTCGCCGTGCACGATCCTTACAGCCTCTACGCCATCAGGTGGCGCGCGCAGGAGGCCGGCGGTCACTCCTTCCGCTGGCGCGATTTCGAGTCGATGCGCGCGCGGCCGGACCTCTTCGACGACGTCGTTGCCGAGGCGACGCGAACGGTCCAGTCGAATGGGCAGCCGGTGGCCATCGGGTTCGTATCCGGGAACTACTTCGCGGCGCTCGCCCCGCGTGTCGCGCTCGGGCGAGGCCTGGTGCCAGACGATGCTCGCGCGCCCGGCGCGGAACCCGTGGCCGTGCTGACAGACCGGAGCTGGACGCGGCTCTTTGGCCGTGACCCGGCGGTGCTCGGCCGCGAGATCGACGCCAACGGCCGAAAGCTCATCGTCGTCGGCGTCATGGCTCCCGAATTCGTCGGCCTCGACGACTCGCCGCGGGATCTGTGGGCGCCGCTCACGATGTACGGCATCGGCGGCGAGGAGGATCTCGTCGCCGGCAACCAGTCGCGACGGCTTCGGGTCACGGGACGGCTCAGGCGCGGCATCACGCCACAGCAGGTCGAGGGATCGCTGGCGATCGAGCCGTTCGAGACCCGCGTGGCTGGACGCGTGGACACGGTCCGAGCACAACTCCAGGCACAGGCGACGCCGACGCGCATCACGCTGACGGGCGTCGCGTTTCTCTCGCCGGTGTTTGCCGCGTTTGGTCTCGTGCTCGTGGCGGCGTGCGCCAATGCGTCGAACGTCATGCTCGCACGCGCGAATGCCCGCCACCGCGAGATCGGCATCCGGCTCTCGATCGGTGCGAGCCGGGGCCGAGTCGTCCGCCAGCTCGTCACCGAAGGTCTCCTCATCGCGATGCTGGCCGGGCTCGCCGGGTTGGCGCTCGCCGGCGCGCTCCTGCGCCTGGGCGTATTCGTCTTGGTGGCAATGCTTCCGCCGACGGTGGCGGCAATGGTGCGCTTGGTGCCGCTCGACTTCGACTACCGGGTCTTCCTCTTCGCGTTCGCCGTCGCGGCCGCGGCCACCGTCCTCTTTGCGCTCTTGCCGGCACTGCAGGCGACGCGTCTGACCCTGACCGACGCGCTGCGCGGGCAGGTGAGCGGCGGCGTCCAGAGCTCGACGCTCCGCCGAATCCTCGTGACCAGCCAGGTCGCGGTCTCGCTGCTCCTCCTCATCGTCGCCACGACGCTCGTCCGGAATGGAACCGCGATTCAGGCGACCGACCTCGGGCTCGAGACCGCGGGCGTGATCTCGGTCCGCCCGCGCCGGGACGACCGCACGCTCGTGGCACGAACGCAGGCCGAGCTGGCGATGGACCCGCGGTTCGCCCAGCTCGCCGTCGCCAGCCGGAGCCCGCTCTTCGGCGAGACGATGAGAATCCCGCTGCGCCGGCCCTCGGGACTGGTGCTCGCGTCGTACGCGTTCGTGTCGCCTGAGTACTTCTCGCTGCTGCGGATTCCGATCGTGCATGGCCGCGGCTTCTCCGCGGACGAAGCCGCCGCGGAGGCAGACGTCGTGGTGGTCAGCGCCGCCGGCGCGACGGCCCTGTGGCCGGGAGAAGACCCGATCGGGAAAACGATTCGAGTCACCATCGAATCACCCGAAGCGCGAACGACGGTGGCGGATACGGTGATGTTGCTGCGGAAGGCTCCGGACGACGAAGCGGCGCCCGGCTCTCGGCTTCTGACCGTCGTCGGCGTGGCCGCCGACGTCGTGAACGGCTTCGTGTATCAGGGGAAAGGATCCCGCCCACCTGTATATTCCCACCGGACCGACCGGACCGCACGCAGCGGCGCTGCTGGTGCGGCTGCCGTCGGCCGACGTCCGGATGGATGCGCTCAAGGACGTGCTGCAGCGCGTCAACCGCGACCCGCTGGCGTTCGACGTCCTCGCGGTGGACGAGATCGTCGCGCTTCAGAAGTTCCCGCTGCGCGCCGCCTCGTGGATCGGGACGCTCCTCAGCAGCGTGGCACTCGCGCTCAGCATCTCGGGACTCTACGGCGTGCTGATCTACACGTTCGGCCAGCGGACGCGCGAGATTGGCATCCGGATGGCCCTCGGCGCGACCACGCGCGCCGTGACCCGGCTCGTCGTCGAGCAGTCGGCGCGCCTGGCCGCGCTCGGCGCCGCCATCGGCTTGCTGCTCGGATTCAGCGCCATGAAGCTTCTCAGCACGGTGGTCCGGCTCGACAACGTGTCGGTGATCGATCCAGGCGCGTTCGCCGTGAGCCTCGTGCTCATCGCCGCCGCCGTGGCGCTCGCCACCTATGGCCCCGCGCGGCGCGCCGTGCGCGTCGATCCGACGGTGATGCTACGGTCGGACGGATAGTCGCTGGCAGATCAGATCGAAACTCACCGTCGTCTGCCGCCACCGCCACGAGATGCCCCGCCACCGCCTCGAGAACCCCCGCCGCCACGATAGCTGCCGGTGCTGCGCGGAGTGCTGGTGCCGCCGCTGCGATAGTTCCCGTAGTCGTTCGTGCGCTGCGTGCCCTCGCGGCGCGCGGCCGCATCACGATTGAGCTGATCGGTGGTGCTGCGGTCCATCGTGCTGGGTCGCTGCTGGCCGGTGGTCGACCGATCGGTTGGCTTGGGTCCTCTCCCCTCGGCTGACGGTCGGTGTCCGTCCAGCCGCCGTTCTCGTGCTTCTGCCAGTTCCCGCCCTCGTTCCGATAGACGTTGCCATCCTTGCCGGCGTAGACATTGCCGCCGCTTCCCGCGGCGACAGTCCCGCCCCCCGAACCTTTGCGAACGACACCTCCGCCTTCGTCGGTCCTGACCGTGCGCGTGGTATTGCCCGTTCGGTTGTTCGTGTACCGATTCGTCTTGGCCCAGTCGTCGCCGCGCTGAACGGAGGTCGAACCCCAGCTGCCGTAGACATTGGAGCCCTGGCGCGTCTGCGCGTAGGTGCCGGTCCTGGGGTTGTAGGCCTGCGCCACACCGCGCGCGCCGTAGGGACCATAGGCCGCGGCGCCACGCGCGTAGGTTCCGGTCCGCGGGTTGTAGCGCGCGCCGACGCCGGCGCCACCATAGGGGCCGTAGACGCCCGCGCTGCGCCCATAGGCGCCTGTCCGCGGGTTATACCAGGCCGAGTACCCATACGTCGGGAAGTGGGGATAGTAGGTACGGGTAATAGCCTCCCATTCCCCAGTACGGGGGATAGTACCAACCCGTGCCCCACACCGTGCAGCCCCAGGCGACCATCATCCCGGTGTAGCCGGCGGCGGCGGCGTACACGACCCAGTCATCATCATCGTCGTCTTCGATGGTGACGTAGGTCACGTGGTGAGACGGCGAGCTCGCCGGGATCTGGTAGATCTCCTGCGGGACCGAGCTGGCAACCTCCCACGGACCCGAGGCGCCCTTGGCGCTGAACCAGACGCCCTGATAGCACATGTAGTAGAGGTCGCCGATCTTGAAGACGTCCTTGTCGGTGTTGACGGCGCGTTCGACCTTCGTCTGCTCGATCGGCGTGAACTGCGGATCGCCCTGGAACGCGACGTCCGGCGCTTTCGTTTCCTTCTTGTTCACGCGCGCGGTCTGCGGAACCTGGGCGACCAGGACGGCTTCGATGGCCTGGTCGGTTCCCGGCACCGACGCGAGCACGCGCGAGCGGTCGTGCTCCATCGGGATCTTCGCGAAGTCCGCCGGCAACGTCGGCGTGGCAAACGTCCACGGTCCGGTGAAGTCCGGCGCCGAGAACCACCGGCCGGCCACCAGGTAGTAGACAGGTCCGGTCTTGCCCATCCGGAAGACGTCGCTCTCGGTGTTGCTGACCCAGAGGAGCCCGGTTCCTTGCACGAGCAGGTAGCTCGGCTCGCCGGTCAGCAAAATCAGCTCGGCGGGCTGCTGGCTGACGAAGACCTTTGGCACCGCGGAGGCTTTCTTCCCCGGCAGATTGGCTTTGACGTCCTTCCAGTTGTCCTCCGCGGGCAGCTTCTTGAAGCTGTCGGGCAGGGTGCCGGCAGCCGTCCACGGGCCCTTGACGTCACTGGCTTTCAGCCAGGTGTCGTTGTTCCGCAGATAGTAGGTGCTCGTCGGGACATGCTGAAACAGGTCCCAGTTGGTGTTGACCGCGAACTTCAGATCGTTCTCCTTGATCGGACTCCAGATCGGCTCCCCGTCGAGGTTCACGATGACCGCCGGTGTCTTGCTGAAGAAGATGGTCGGGAGGATCGGCCTTGATGCCCTCCACGTTCTTCGGCACGATCTGGCTCTTGTCGACGTTGGCCAGCACTCGATCGAGCGCAATCACGCGTTCGTCGTCGGGAATGGCCTTGTCGATGGTGTCGGTGATCTCGCGAATCTGCTCCTTGGGCAGGGTCTGGAAGTTCGCCTCGGTGATCTTCATCTTCTGAAAGCTCACCAACCGTTCCGAGACGGCGACATTGGTCTCGGCCTCGATCTTGATCGTGCCGAGTGCCGGCTTGTCGCCGGCCTTGCTGCGATAGGACACGGCGCTGAAGGCCTCCATGCGCGTCTGCTTGTCCCAGGCTCGAGATCTGCGGCTGATAGACGAGGATGCTGCCCTCGCTCGGCAGGCTGTACATCCGCGGCCAGCCGCCGTCGACTGGCGTGGTGGCGGCGGCGACGGTCGCGAGCGGCGGTTTGGCGGTGGGCTGGGCCTGCGACGTCGACGACGCCGGCGGGGCAGTGGTCGCGGGCTTGGCCGCCGGCGGCGACTGGCCGACCGCGACGGCCGTCAGGTGAGCGGCTGGTTGCCCCAGCATGCTCAACGCCGCCACGATCGCCGCGGCGCGATTCGCTCGTCTCTTGTGCGTCATCGCTTTATCATCCTTCTGGCCAGTGTCCTCGCTACCCTCGCCGAACCCTGATTTGTTCAAGCCGTCAGCCACGCTCGAGCCTCGGCGACGGCGCCTTCGACGAAGAACCCGACCGGAGCCCGCCGCAGATCGGCGCCCGCGAACATCAGCGTCTCGCTGCGCCATCGCTCGGGCCCCACGATAGCAATACGCTCGATCGTATCGCCGTGCTTCACGTAAAAGGATAAGTCATTCCAGCGGGCGGCGGGGTCCCACCCTTCGAATCCATCCAGGACGAACAGCAGCCTGGCGGGGCCACCGCGCGCCATCTCGGCGGCGAGGCGTTGTTGCGACTGTTCGAGCTCCGCCTGGCCCAAAAGGCCCCGGACGTCGAGGCGAAAGACGTTGTCGGCTTCGTGCTCCAGTGAAATTGGCATGGCGCTATGGACGAAAAGCAGGGACTGTACCTGCTGGCCGGGTTTGCACTTCCCAGTCCGCGCGCCTCCTGAAGTCGCATCCATAGTGCCGGTTGACCGGACCGCGGTCGCAGCAGCCCGCACGGGTGCGACCGGCGGAACTCTCCGCTCGACCGGAGATCCTCCGAAATGCCGGACGGGCGGTCTCCCGCCACCGCCGTGGCTGGATTCGTCCGCGCGATCGCGATAACCTGCCGGCGGCGCGCCAATTGCACAATTGCTTCGAACGATCGGACGAGCGCCTGAATCGAAAGGACAGAGTATGAAGAAGACACTCGTGACCCTGGCAGTCGCCGTCGCACTGGCGCCGGCGCTGGCGATGGCCCAGAAGACCAGCTACGACTACGACAAGACCATGGACTTTACGACCTTCAAAACCTACGCGCTCAAGGACGGCACCAAGGTCGGGCAGCCCCTCATCGACGACCGTATCGTCAACGCGATCGAAGCGGAGCTGGCGGCAAAGGGTCTCACGAAGAGCGACGCGAGTCCCGACGTATTCGTCGTGTATCACACGGCGTTCGACAAGCAGAAGGACATCTCCACGTACAGCTCCGGCTATGGCGGCGGCTACGGCCCGTACGGGTGGGGATACGGCGGCGGCTGGGCTGGTGGCACGACCACCACGCAGGTGCGTGACATCCTGATTGGCACGCTCGTCATCGACATCGCCGACGCCAAGAAGAATCAGGTCGCCTGGCGCGGCATGGGCGTCAAGGAAGTCAAGACCGACGCCAAGCCCGAGAAGCGGGACAAGAGCATCAACGACGCCGTGAAGAAGATCCTCAAGAACTACCCGCCGAAGGTGAAGAAGTAGTCCGACTAGGCTGCGGATGGCCGGTTGAGCCCCAGCTTGGCCATCCGCGTCTCGAGCGTCGTCGGCCGGAGCCCGAGGCGCTCGGCCGCGCCGCCATTCCCGCGAATCCGCCAGCCGACGCTCGCGAGCACGGCGCGGATGTGTTCCCGCTGCACATCGACGAGCTTCTCGCTGCCCACGGCCGAGTCGATCCTTGCCTGGGGCAGGGTGATCGTCAGCCTTGGCCCGGTCGCCACGATCATCGCGCGTTCGACGACGTTGCGCAGCTCGCGAATGTTGCCCGGCCAGGCATACCGCTGCAGCATGTCGAGGTTCTCGCGCGGGATGGCGTCGATCTGTTTGCCGAAGGCCTGCGAGGTACTGCGCGACGAAGCGCCATACCAGCTCGGGAATGTCGTCCACTCGCTCGCGCAGCGGCGGCACGCGGATGGGGAAGACGTTGAGGCGGTAAAACAAGTCCTCTCGAAACAAGCCATCGGCGATACGCCGTTCGAGGTCGCGGTGCGTGGCGGCGATGATGCGCACATCGACGGGAACGCCCTTCGGGCTGCCGAGCCGGTCGATTTGACGTTCCTCGAGCACGCGCAGCAACTTGACCTGCACTTCTGGCGGCAGGTCGCCGATCTCGTCGAGGAAGATGGTCGAGTGGTCCGCCAGTTCGAACCGCCCGATCTGCCGCGCGATGGCGCCGGTGAACGCGCCTTTCTCGCGCCCGAACAACTCGCTCTCGATGAGCGTGGCCGGAATCGCGGAGCAGTTCACGCACACCATCGGCCGGCCGCGTCGCGCGCTCCGGTCGTGGATTTGCGCTGCGAAGACCTCTTTTCCCGTCCCGGTTTCCCCGATCAAGAGCACCGATGAGTCCGTGGGGGCGACTTGATCCACCTGGGCCAGCACGCTCAGCACGGCCGCGCTCTTGCCGTACACCGACCGGGGGCCGGCCGGGTCCTCACCGTCGCGGCGGAAACTCACTTGCTCTTTGCCGGCGGCGAAGCCTCCACCCAGACCAAAGGCTTGCGCCCGACCGTCTCGTGCTTGGATATCCGCACTGGCCGCTGTAACTGTTTCCACGTAAAGCCTTTCCTGAGACCAAAGCCCAACGTCGAATTTGCAATGGGTGTGCCCGTCCTATTTCCTCGAGAACGGGAGGAACTTGCCACACGGGCGATCATCGAAAGGCTCTCGAGCCGGGGCGCGGTTTGCCGGCGGCTCCGAGGGTCCGTGTCGGCCGTAAACAGCTGTAAACAGAGCCTTTTTAGGACCCTCCGGTATCCCGGAGCATACCAGTCATATCGGAGGTTCTCGTCAAAAGCCCGTCCGAACTCCGATCGCAGCGTCCAGACAACCGGGCAGCAGCGGTGTTCGGAACTTCGTGGGCGGCCCACGAGATGGCACGGCAGGGGCCCCTAGGTTGCTGATTCCCCCACGACTGAGGCCTCCGGCCGGTTGGCCACATACATCGTCTGCGACGGGAACGCGATGCTGGTGCCGGCCCGGTCGACGATCTCCGTCACGCCGAAGAGCAGGCGTTCCTGAATTTCGAGAAAGTGATTCCAGTCCCGCGCATGCAAGTACGCAAAGACGTCGACGTCGAGAGAAAACGGGCCCAGCCGGAGAAAACGCACCCGGACCGACTCGCGCTCGACCGCGCCATGCGCCTGGAGAAGCTCGCGAATGCCATCGACGACAAGGGTGAGCTGTTCGGGCGTCGTCTCGTAGCGAAGCCCGACGACCGGATGGAACCAGAATTTGTCGCGCGCCGAGATCGTCTCGAGGCTGACGTTGGCGATATGACTGTTGGGAACGCTCACGATCGTGCGGTCGAGGGTACGGATGCGCGTCGAGCGCAGGCCGATGTGGTCAACGGTGCCGGAGATCTCGCCCATCTTCAGGAAGTCTCCAACCCGCACCGCCTGGTCGAAGATGAGTGACGCACCGGCGATGACGTTCTCGAGCGTTTTCTGCGCCGCTAGCGCCACCGCGATCCCGCCGACGCCGAGTCCCGCCAGCGCTGGCGTGGGATCGACACCGAAGTGGCGAAGCGTCACGAGCAGGGCCATAAAGATTATCAGGACGTCGATGCCTCGACGCCCGACTCGCAGCAGGGAAACAGCAGCGGTGTTGGAGGAGGGAAGCCGGCGGAGAGCATGCGCTTCGACCTCGCCGTTGAGGAGCACCAGCAGCCAGGCGCCAGAGATGATGGTGAGGAGAGTGGCCGCGTTGGTCAGGAACTCCCGCAAGAGCAGAGACAAGGGCAGGCTGGGGAGGAGAAACCGGCCCACGACCGCAAGGAGCAGCAGACGCGCTGGCGCGGGCAAGGCGTTCCGTCCGCCGTCGTCCGGCACTCTGAACAGACGCCGCCACGCCACGCGGACTAGGGGCGTCAGAAGACGATTGAGGAGGGAGGTCGCCAGGTACAGCACGGGAAGCCCGAGCAGCACGGCCAGCAAATCGAGGAGGCGGATGCTGGCAACTCGCTTGTCGAAAAGCACTCGCGGCAACCACGCCTCGGCCTGGCTCGTCGCGAGCTGCTGATAGAGCCCGGGAACAGCGTCGAGTGTCCCGCCCGAGAACAGCCAGATCGGGCCAGATTTCTCGCGCTCCACGCGTTCGACGACGATCTCGACGGCGGTCGCGCCCTGATCGATTCTCCCGACCACTTCCTGGTCGGGCGCCTGGGGGTTGGCGCGGGATCCCTCGGGGGCATCGCTCAGCTGGGTGAGTCGAGCTGCTAAGCGGGCGTCGAGCACGAGGAACAGCTGGCGCGCGAGCTCCTCAGCCGCTTGGTCGTTCAAGCGGGTGTTCAGGTATTGGCGCGCTATTGCCGTATCGCCCCGTCGCGCGGCGGTGAGGAATCCCATCACCGTGTCTCGCGGCGTACTGCGACCGAGCGCGTCCCTGGGCGGTTCTGCGGCTGGAGGGGTGGGCGTCGGCTGGGACGGCGCAAGCGTCTGTGCCCGAACGAGCACACTCGCCGTGAGCGCCAACAAACAAACACTTAAAAGCAAAGCCCGTGGATTTCGCATTGCGCCTCCGCCCGCGCGCGGCGCGGAACCCGGGACCAGCTGCGAACGGCGTGCCGCCAACCTGCCCAAACGTCTGGCGATCTGCCTCCGATGGCTGCACCGGAACCCCGAAATCCCGGAGTCCGTCCGACATGCCGGGTCTCGTCGCGGCGTGTCGGACGAGATTGGCGTACGCACGTGACACCCGACATCACCGGGAGGGCCCCGCCTCGAACGCGCCGAACCGTAAACATCGCTGCTCTTCACTAGTGCTTTGGTCCTAGTCGAGAGTGGCTTTGGTCCTAGTTCAGGCGATTTAGAGGCAAATGAGCGCATCTGCGAGCGTCCGGGCGAGCCAAACGCGGGTAGACTCGTTTCGCTGTGTCAGTCGCGCACTACTTTCGCGGGCCGGCCGAAACGGGTGCTGAACCGGGGGCATTGTTGTTCCATCTGGTCGCCGATTCCTTGCCCGAGGGCGTGCTGGTCGTCGATGGCGCGGGCCTCATCACGCTGGCGAACCCGCAGGCCGAGCAGCAGTTCGGCTACTCACGGGGAGAGCTCGTCGGAGAATCCTTCGACCTGATCGTGCCCGCCTTCGGACCGAGAAGCACACGGCGGTCGCGATTTCCTGGCGAGGGCGGCGGCGAGCCTCAATCCGCCTGGCCAGAACCTCTTCGGTCGGCGCCGCGACGGCGCTGAATTTCCGGTCGAAGTCAGGCTCCGCCAGTTGCCTGCCGCACATGCGAGCGTCGCGGTCGTCGTTGACCTGACGGCGCACCGACCTGCCGAGCACGCCGACAGCCTGACGTTCGAGGAGCAGATCGAGTTCGAGCGCCTCGTCTCGAAGCTATCGGTCAGCTTCATCAACCTGCCAGCCGACTGCGTCGATGATGCGATACGGGAGGCGCTCGCGGGGATCGGCGAGGCGCTCGATTTCGATCGCTGCACGTTCTATCGCATTGAGCCCGACGGCACCGCGACCGCGCCGGTGGGCTGGCAGCGGCCGGGAACTCCTCCCGCGCCGGCGCCCATCTCGGCCAAGGAACAGTTCCCGTGGGCGCACGCGGCGATTCAGTCGGGTGGGGTGGTGTGCTTTTCAAGCGTGGACGAGATTCCGAGTCAGCTCGACCGCGCCGGATACCTCGCGCTGGGCGTGCGGTCATCGGTGACCGTGCCGCTGTCGGTGGCGGGCCACGTGGTCGGCGCGGTCGGCTTCAACGCGCTGCGCGAGGAACGTGCCTTGCCCCCGGAGGTCATTCATCGCCTGAGCCTGTTCGCCGCGGCCTTCGGCAACGTACTGACGCGCCGCGACGCCGACGCCGCGCTCCAGGCCGCCTACAAGGAAGCCGAACGCCTGCGCGATCAGTTGCAGGCCGAGAACGTGTATCTGCGAATCGAGGCTCGGGAGCGGCTCGGCACCGGCATCATCGTCGGCCAGAGTGCAGCCATTCGCGAGGTCATGGAGCAGGTCCGGCTGGTTGCGCCGACGAACTCGACGGTCTTGCTGCTCGGCGAAACCGGGACCGGCAAGGAGCTCGTCGCCACCGAGGTGCACGACTTGAGCGGGCGGCGCGCCCGGGCGATGGTGCGCGTAAACTGCGCCGCGATACCGGCCACGCTCCTCGAGAGCGAATTGTTCGGGCGCGAGAAAGGGGCGTTCACCGGCGCCCTGGCGCGGCAGGCCGGACGCTTCGAGCTCGCCGACCATTCGACGATTTTCCTCGACGAGATTGGCGACCTGCCGCTCGAGGTCCAGGTCAAGCTGCTGCGCGTGCTCGAGGAGCGGCAGATCGAGCGCCTTGGCAGTCCAAAGTCGATTCGCGTCGACACCCGGATCATCGCCGCGACGCACCGGAACCTCGAACAGCTGATTGCCGCGGGCAAGTTCCGCGAGGACCTGTTCTACCGCCTCAACGTCTTCCCGATCCGCATCGCGCCGTTGCGTGAGCGAATCGACGACATCCCGTTCCTGGTGTGGCGGTTCGTCGAAGAGTTCTCGAAAGCGTTCGCCAAGCCGATCGACGCCATCGCGCGCGAGAACATGGCCGCGCTCCAGCGCTACGCCTGGCCGGGCAACATCCGTGAACTGCGCAACGTCGTGGAGCGCGCAATGATCGTGGCACAGGGACCGCAACTGACGATCCCGCTGCCGGCTCCGGCGGCCGCCCTGGGGCGGCAGACCGAGCGCCTGAGCGACGTCGAGAAGGATCACATTCGCGCCGTGCTCGAGAACACGTCATGGCGCATCCGGGGAGCCAGCGGCGCGGCGGCGCGGCTCGGTCTCCGGCCGACCACCCTTGAAACGCGCATCGCCAAGCTCGGACTCAGACGGCCGAAACCGTCGGCGTCTCAGTAGCAGACGCGTGCGGCTTGCCGGCGTCGCGATCGACGAGGTCATCGGCGCGGCGGCTCACATCGCCAGTTCGCCCCGGATCTCGGCGACATAATCGATCCCGCGCGTGCTCGAGATGAAGTCGAACTGCACCTGTGGTTGTTCCAGGGTGGATTCCATCACCGCCAGCAGCGACGTGAAGCGTGGCGAGCGGACCCGGCGCCGGATGTCGGCTTCGGTCTCCCAATCCTCCAGGTAGCGCACGGTGGCGTCGGGGTCTGCCCACGCCGAGCAGCCCCGGCACCCGGGCTCGAGCCGCGTACTGGTGATCAGGAACCGTAGCGCTTCGAGCAGGTCGTCAACCGACTGCCCCGAGGCAGCGCTGAGCGCGAGCGTCAGCCTCACCATGGCTGATGCTTAAGCAGTTGGCGTTCCAACGGACGCAGCCATGCCCGCCCGGCGGAACACCCCATTTTGCTGGATTTGGCTGGAGATCTGGCAGATCGTGGGCGTGGCCGTTGCCGATGCCCCCCCGGCATCTCAGAGCCCCCCCGGAATGCCGGAGCGAATCCCGCCGGCGGGGACAGCCGATCGCGGCGCCGCCATCTAGTGGCCGGGGCGCTTGAGTCCGAGCTTGGCCATCCGCGTCTCAAGGGTCGTGGGCTTCATGCCCAGCCGGTCGGCCGTGCCGCCCGCGCCGCGAATCCGCCAGCCGGTGCTTTCGAGTACGGCGCGGATGTGCTCTGTCTCGACGTCGACGAGCTTCGGACTCCGCCTGGTCGCGGCGGTCGATGAGGGCGGGAGGGTGATCGCCAGTCGGTGGCCCGAGGCCGTGATCATGGCCCGCTCCACGACGTTTCGGAGCTCGCGGATGTTCCCGGGCCAGCTGTATTGCTCGAGCGCGATCATGTTGTCCCGGTCGATCGCGTCGATCCGCTTGCCGAACGCTTTGGAAAATTCCTCGACGAACCGCCACACGAGGAGCGGAATGTCCTCGGCGCGCTCCCGGAGCGGCGGAATGTAGATCGGAAACACGTTCAGCCGGTAGTAGAGATCGTCGCGAAACGCGCCCTCCGCGATCCGCTGTTCGAGATTCCGATGCGTGGCGGCGATGATCCGCACGTCGATCGCGATCGGCCGCGGGCTCCCCAGACGCTCGACCTGGCGCTCTTCGAGCACGCGCAAGAGCTTGACCTGCACCTCGGACGGCAGGTCGCCAATCTCGTCGAGGAAGATCGTCGAGTGATTGGCCAACTCGAACCGGCCCACCTGCCGCGCGAGCGCTCCCGTGTAGGCGCCTTTCTCGCGCCCGAACAATTCGCTCTCGATGAGCGTCGCCGGGATCGCGGCGCAGTTCACCCGCACCATCGCCCGCGCATGCCGGGTCCCGAGCTCGTGGATCTGCGCCGCGAACAGTTCCTTGCCGGTGCCGGTTTCGCCGAGCAGCAACACTGTCGAGTCGGTCGGCGCCACCTGCTGGATCTGCTCGAGGACCCGCCGGACGGCGGGACTCTGCCCGACCACGGCCGTCAGTCCGAGACGCTCCCGCACTTCCCGACGGAGGTAGACGTTCTCCGCCTGGACCTGGTCCTTCAACCGCTGCACTTCCTGCAGGGCCCCGTGCAGGGTCTCATCCCGTTTCTGCCGTGCCAAGACTTGGTCGAAGACGCCGGCAAATACCTTTAAGCGGTGCACGACCTCCGGCGTCCACGTCCGCTCGGCCCTGAGCGCGGCAAACGCCACTCCACCCTCGACCCGGCCGTCGACCGAGAGCGGAATGAGCACCCCTGATTTCAAATCCAGACGACGGAACGATTCGCGGTCAACCGTGCTCGGGACTTCGCTCAGCGTCGAGAAGGACACATCCCCGCCCGCCAACAATCGCTCGACCGTCCACGGAAAGAGTGTCTTGGCCGACAGAGGCCGCTCCATCTGAGCAAGACCGGGCGCCGTCCAGGTGACGTGATCGACCATCACGTTATCGACCGCAACCTTGAAAAACGAGCAGCGGTCGAGGCCGAACTGCGCGCAAATACGCGGGAGGACCGCCTGGATAGAGTCGGTGACCTGCTCGTTGGGCAGGTTGATGAATTGAAAGGAAAGCTCGGCGACGAATCGTTCGAACTCGAGCTGCTCTTCGAAGGAGGCACGTTGGGCGTTGTGGACGCGGTGCCGCTCGGTGACGTCTACGATCGACGCCAGCACGAGCGGCCCTTCCGCCGCCTCCAGCCGCTTCAACGCCATCTCGACCGCGAGGGGAGAGCCGTCCTTGCGACGGCCATGCACCTGGCGGCCCGCGCCCATCGGGCGCGCCGCGGGGGCGTCGCCGAACGTCTGCCGGTGGGCCTCCTGGATCGACTGCCGCGCCTCGGGTAACAGCACGTCGACGGCCTGGCCGAGAATCTCGTGGCGCGCGTAGCCAAACTGCCGCTCGACCTCGCCGTTGACGAGGACGATCGTACCGCTACCGTCGACTACGAGAATGCCTGTCGGCGAGGCCTCAATCGCCAGCTGAAACGTCGCCGCCTCGTCGCTGCCAACCCTGACCACGGACATGTCCTCCGCGCTACTTCACTTTCTTGACCGCGGTCAGCCGCACCAGCTCTGACGCGTAATCCTCGACCACGAAGACATCCTGTTTGACCGTGACCTTCGCGGCCGGCGCGAGCGTGCCTGCGCCATTGCCCTTGGCGTCCACTTCGATGTCGATGATGGCAAAGTCGTAGCCCTCCTTGGGCTTGGCACCCGGCAGGCCGGCGCCAAGAAACAGCAGCGGCTGGTCGGTGACGATGGTGAGGAGGCGACCCTTGTCGGTCGAGCGCTCGAGTGTGAGCCGGGTCGGCGTGGCCGCCCCAGCGCCCAGCTGCACAGTGCCCGTGGCCTGAACTCCGACGAGTGCCTTGCGCAGTGCCGCCGGCCCGCCGGCCTTGAATGCCGCCGTCAGGCGATCGGCCTCGCTCTTTGGCATCTTCCGATCGACAACGATCGTGACCGGCGCCGTGGTGGCTGCGCCACCGGCCGCCTTGACTTCAGCCGTGGCGGTAAACGTTTCCGCCCCCTGTGCATGCACCGGCGGCACGGCCAGCATTGCAGCGGCCAGGGAGAACACGCCGGTCAGTACCGTCTGTCGAAGAATCATGAGTGACCTCTTTTGTCTTGCCGAATCGCAAGGGTTCCAATCAGTGCAGCCGGCGTACCAATGCCGCCTCCGGAAACAACGATCGGCGGATTCCAAGTTGAGCGCGGTCCTTCGCGCAAACATCGGCCAGAGTCTATCCGATCTGGCTCCGACATCGCGGAGCACATCCGGAATACCGGAGCCTCACAGAGCCGTGGGCCGAAGCTCTTTGCTTCAAAAGGACGCATGGGACTTCGCCGATCGGCACGACCGCGTTGCGGCGGATCGAGTTCGAAGATGAGTGCGGCGCGACGCGGCGGAACGATAACAGGAGATCAGAAGATCAGGAGTTCTTGATCATCGTTTCTCATGATCTCCTCGTCTCTTGTGAAAACCGCGCGCGCGAAAGTCTTGTGAAAAAGCGCGCGGGAAAAGTTTTGTGAAAAGCGCGCGGGAAAGGCCGCACCGTAAAGGAAAACACCTCCACCCGTCCGAGGTCGCTGGGCTGGCGCCCAAGACACCCGAACGGGCGGAGCATCGCCGCCGCGGGGGAGGAGGAGTCCGCGGCAGTGAGGTGCGTGGCCCGCCGCCCAAACTAGAAGCGCAGGCCGAACGTCGTCTGGAGGAACTGGCCGTTGGCCTTTCGGCCATCGAACGTCACCGACCCGCCTGCGGGCCCCGTGATCGTTTGCGATTCCACTTCCGGACCCCAGACGTAGTGATAGCGAAGCTCGGCGTACGCGACGCCGAAGTTCACGCCGCCGCCGAACGACATCCCAAAGTCGGTTGAGCTGCGATCGCCGAGGATGTTCGTCGTTTCGACCCAGCCACCCGGGTAGCAGACGTACCACCACGGATCGCAGTAGCCCGGCACCCACCCGACACCCGGCGACGTCAAGCGAACCTTCCGATAGTAGACGCCCATCCCTACGAGTCCGTACGGCCTGACCGAGCCGTCCGGCTTCTGCACGATGAGGCTCGCCGTTCCGTACTGCATGCTCATGTCGCCGGACAGGTCAGTGGGAATCGTCCCGCCGCCCGGGCTGCCGGCGATATCGAGCGGCGGCAGGTCCTTGTCCCCGAAGCCGTTGAAACTGTAGAGGCCCTCGATCCCAATGACCGGCGACACATTGCCCTGGAGGCCGATGTTGAAGTTGAAGCCGCCGCCGAGGCGGTCACTTACTTCTGCGTTCGGCTGCGTATACCCGCCTCCAAATGAAAAGTTCACCGGCTTCTGGGCCGACGCGACCGTATGGAAGGCTGGCGAGAAGGCTCCCGACTAACACGACTACCGACTTTAAACGCATGACACCTATCCTTTCTCGCTCGCGAGAGAGCATTGCGCGTGCCAGCACGACGAGCGGCGATTCGTCCCAGGAAGTCGGGATCGGTTACGACTTCCGGGCAGTCTCCCGCGCGCGAACCACGGGCCGACGCCGCGAGTACCGGAGGCCCTCCGGAATAGCGGAGGGCGTCATTCGGACGGCGTTCGGCCGTCGATTCACAACTTGCGCCTTGTCAATTCAACAACTTAGCGCCGGGCCTGCGCGGCGTCGCTGGCGTGGCACCGACCGTGCTGACTTGGCGGCATGCGAATGCTGGGCGTTCCCATGATTGCAGCAATCCTTCTCGGTCGGCACGTCGATCTCGGCACAAGAGCTGCCGCCACCACCTGAGCCCACCGTGGGTCCCACGAAACAGGCACCGTCATCACCGCCCCCGGCGCAGACCCCACCGGCGCAGACCTCAGTTGTTGCGTGCGCGTCGAAACTAGGCGACCGCACACAGTGTCAGGCCGACACCTCGAAGGGCGTCGTGCTGCTGCGATCGACGGGCGAGGCACCGTGTCTGCTCGGCCGGACCTGGGGCTACGACCAGACGAGCGTCTGGGTATCGGATGGCTGCAGCGCCGAATTCGGCACAGGCCCAGCCGTCGAGCCTGAGACGACCAAGCCCAAGCCCCTCTCGCACATTCCGAATGTCGGCTTCCTGCTCGTCGACAACCCCAAGGGCCAGGTGTATTTCCGGCTCTTCAGCTACGGACGATATCTGAACCAGCGGAACCTGGACGAGTCCTATGTCGACTCCTTCGGCAACACGAAGACCATTCAGCGGCGCCAGGACATCCAGCTGCAGAAGTTCTTCGCGCCGTTCTCGGGCTGGTTCCTCACGCCGAAGATGCGCTACTACCTCTACGTCTGGTCGTCGAACCCCTCGCAGGGCGATCCGGCGCAGGTCGTGGGCGCGGGCAACCTGACCTGGATCTTCAACCGCTTCGTGAGCGTGGGCGTCGGCATCACGTCGCTGCCGACCGTGCGAAGCACAGAGGGCCAGTTCCCGTACTGGCTCGGCGTGGACGACCGGCTGATCGCCGACGAGTTCTTCCGCGGGTCGTACACCTCCGGCGTCTGGCTCAAAGGCGAGTTCCACACCAAGGTCAAGTACCAGGTGATGTTCGCCAACAACCTGAGCACGCTCGGCGTGAGCGCGGCGCAGCTCGACAACAAGCTCGACACGCAGTCGCTACTCGGTCGCATGGATGCCGACGACCGGCGAGTTCGGTCTGTGGAACACGTTCGGCGACTACGACGATCACCAGAAGGTCGCGACGCGGATCGGCGTGCACTACACGCCACAGCCTCGAGGAAAAGCAAAGCCAGCCGGGCACCGAAGGCATCGAGAACAGCCAGATCCGCCTGACCGACGGCAGCGTCATCTTCACGCCCGATCTCTTCGGGCCTGGCATCACCGTCAACGAAGTGGACTACCGGATGTCGAGCGTCGACGCCGGCGTCAAGTACAAGGGCCTGTCGCTCGAGGGCGAGTACTACTGGCGCTGGCTGAGCAACTACACCGGCGTCAACACCGGCGGCATTCCCAACATCAACGACCACGGCTATCAGCTGCAGGCGTCGGCGATGGCCGTGCCCAAGGTCCTCCAGCTGTACTTCGGCACGTCGCAGATCTTCGGCCAACACGGCGACCAGTGGGAAGTGCGAGCCGGCGAGAACTGGTACGTGATGAAGGAGCGCGGGATTCGCGCTCAACGGCGAGTGGATGTACGTGAACCGATCCCCGGTGGGATACACGGCCTATCCCTATCCGGTCGGCGCCAAGGGCAAGGTGTTCCACATCAACCTCGAGTTGAACTTCTGATCGGCGAGGTGAACATGGCGAGCATGACGCGCACACCTTCATCCCGTTCGGCAGCGCTTCTCGGTGCCGTCTTCGCGCTGACGCTGCTCGCGCTCTTCGTCGTCCGCCCGCGCCCGATCGACGCACGGGCCCAAGGGGCCGCCAACGAGTTCTACGACTCGCATTTCCACCTGACGAACTACATCCAGGAAGGGATCGGCGTCGGGCAGTTCCTGCAGATCATGGGGAACCGCGTCGGTCGATCGACGCTGTTCGGCATCCCGCTGCAGCAGCAGTGGTCCTACGCCAATTCGGCCGACTTCGCGCCGACCTACTACCTGCACACGCGACGCGCCGCTCTACTACTACTCGTTCACCGACGCCGCGATCGCGAGCGCGTATCGCGCGTTGCCGAAAGAGCAGCAGGCGCGCTTCGACCCGATGATCACCGGGTTCAACCCGGCCGACATGTACGGGGTCGACCACATCCGCCGGGTGCTCAGAACGTTCCCGGGCGTCTTCAGCGGCATCGGTGAGTTCAGCATCCACAAGGAATTCGTCTCGGCCAAGATCCCCGGCGAGACCGCCAGCCTCACCAACCCCGCGCTCGATCGCATTCTCGCCTTCGCCGCCGAGTCCGGCCTGGTGGTGATCCTGCACAACGACATCGACATGCCGTTCGCGAAGCAGAACGCCGAGCCGGTGTACCTGACGCAGACCAAGGCCGTGCTCAAGCGCCACCCGAAGACGACGATCATCTGGGCCCACGTCGGCCTGGGTCGCATCGTGCACCCGGTGCAGGTGTCAGCCGAGGCGGCCGTACGGCCGCCGACGCAAGTCGAGATCGTCGAAGCGATGCTGGCCGATCCGGCACTGAGTCACGTGAGCTTCGACATCTCCTGGGACGAGGTGGCCAAGTACGCGGTCGCGACGCCGGAGTCCATCACTCGCGTCGCGGCGATGCTCAACAAGTACCCCGACCGGTTCCTGTTCGGCACCGACACGGTCGCGCCGGCGGGCCCGGCGCCGTACTTCGCCGTGTTCGACATGTGGGCGCCGGTCTGGCGCCTGCTGACCCCCGAGGCGAGCCTCCGTGTGCGCAAGGGCAACTACGAGCGGATCTTCGACGAAGGACGGCGGCGGGTCCGGGCGTGGGAGGCAGCGCAGGTGAAATGAGGCCGGGACGCAGACAAGCAAGCGGTGACCGTGTCAAAGTGGCAGGTCTCGCTCGACACAACCTGTCATAGAAAGTGGAGGATAGAAATGGGTAGACGTGTTCGGAGTCTCTCGCTCCGCGCCTGCGTGCTCGGTCTGGGGGCTGCTCGCCTGGGCGATCCCCGCGAGCGCACAATCGCCAGCCAATATCCAGCAGGCGGTTGATGCCGCTTACGCCAAGTTCAGAACCCTCAAGGAAGGGAAGAACGCCGACTACATTCCGGCGCTCGCCAAGGTCAACCCGGACCTGTTCGGCATCGCCGTGGTCACACCGGACGGCAAGATCTACACCGCCGGGGATGTGAAGACCGAGGTCTCGATCCAGTCGATCTCCAAGGTCTTCACCATGGCGCAGGTCATCCAGGAGCAGGGCGAAGGCGCGATCGAGAAGCGCATCGGCGTCGATGCCACCGGCGCCCGTTTCAACTCGATCATCGCGGTGGAAGGCGTCAGGACCGTCTCCGGGACCGGCGCGCCGGAGATGAACCCGCTCGTCAATCCCGGCGCCATCTCGGCGACGAGCATGGTGACGGGCGCGACCTCGGATGCCGTGTGGCAGAAGATCAGCGGCTTCCACAACGACGCCGCGGGACGGCAGCTGACCGTGCTGCAGGACGTCTACAAGTCCGAATCCGACACCAACCAGCGGAACCAGGCCATCGGCGCCCTCATGCTCGCCTACGGCTACATCAAGACCGACTGGCGGCAGGCCGTGGACCTCTACACGCGTCAGTGCTCGATCGGCGTGAACGCGCAAGACCTCGCCACGATGGCCGCGACGCTCGCGGCGGGCGGCAAGAACCCCGTCACGTCGAAGCAGGTCGTGGACGCGAGCAAGGTGCCGAGCGTCCTCGCCGTCATGTCCACCGCCGGGCTGTACGACGACTCCGGCAAGTGGCTGTACCATACCGGCCTGCCGGCCAAGAGCGGCGTCGGCGGCGGCATCATCGCCGTGTCGCCAGGCAAGTTCGGCATCGCCGTCGATCTCCCCGCCGCTCGACGAGGCCGGCAACAGCGTCCGGGCACAGCGCGCCATCGCCGACATCTCGGCAGCGCTCGGCGGCAACCCGTACGCCGCCAGCGCCGCGCCAGCAGGCGGCGCCGCCCAAGGGCTCGTTCGAGATCTACGGCTTCGCCATGCTCGACATCGGGCACGACTTCAAGCAGATCCACCCCGAATTGGTACGACACGCTGCGCTTGACCAGGCTGCCGAAGTTCGCAGACGAGTTCGGCGAGGACAACAGTACGTTCGCGGGTGTGCGCCAGAGCCGCCTGGGCTTCAGGTCGTCGACGCCGACCGCTGCCGGCGAACTGAAGACCATCTTCGAGTTCGAGCTCTTTGGCACCGGCGTGGACTCCGGGCAGACCACGTTCCGCCTGCGCCATGCGTGGGGCGAGCTCGGCCGGATCGGGGCCGGTCAGTACTGGAGCCCGTTTACCGACCCTGACGTGTTCCCGAACTCGCTGGAATACTGGGGGCCCACGGGTCTTCCGTGGTACCGCAACGTGCAGCTTCGCTACACGGCGATCCAGACCGACAACAGCAACCTGATGCTCGCGCTCGCGCGCCCCGGCGCGAGCGGCGACCAGGGCGTCTATGCCGACCGTATCGAGCTCGACGGCATCCGGCCGCGTTTCCCGCTGCCTGATTTCGCCGCCGCCTACAAGTACACGGGAGACTGGGGCCACATCCGCACCGCCGGGATGCTCCGGCGTATCAACTGGGACGACACCCTCGACGACGAGTTCGACCTCTCAGGAGACGCCACCGGCTGGGGATGGAACGTCAGCTCGGTCCTCAAGGCCGGCGAGAACGACGTCCTCCGGATGCAGTTCACCGTCGGCGAGGGCATCCAGAACGAAATGAACGACTCGCCGATCGACATCGGCATCGAGAACAACTTCTCGGACCCGGTGAGGCCGCTCATCGGCAAGCCGATACCGATCGTCGCCTACAGCGTCTTCCTGGATCACACCTGGAGCGAGAAGTTCAGCAGCGCCATCGGCTACTCGGCGCAGGACAACGACAACACCGACGCGCAGGCGCCTGACGCCTTCAGCGTCGGGCAGTACGCCCTCGGCAACCTGCTCTACTACCCGGTCCCGAACGTGATGATGGGTGGCGAGCTGCAGTGGGGCCGGCGCGAGAACTTCTCGGACGGGTTCCAGAGCGACGGTTTCAAGATCCAGTTCTCGTTCAAGTACAACTTCTCGTGGAAGCTTGGAGGCTAGTGATGGATCGACGTCACCGGAACATCTGTGCTCGGACGCGCGGCGGTCGCCGCCATAGGGCTGACGATGCAGCACGCGATGCGCAGACGCCCGCTGACGATCCAGCAGGCCGTCGATGCCGCCTACGCGAAGTTCAGGACGCTCAAGGAAGGCAAGAACGCCGACTACATCCCGGCGCTCGCCAAGGTCGACCCCAACCTGTTCGGCATCGCCGTCGTGACCGCCGACGGCAAGGTCTACACCGCCGGCGACGTCAAGACCGAAGTCTCGATCCAGTCGATCTCGAAGGTCTTCACGATGGCGCAGGTCATCGAGGAGCAGGGGCTCGAGTCGGTCGAGAAGCAGATCGGCGTCGATGCGACCGGCGCGCGCTTCAACTCGATCATCGCGGTCGAGGCCGTCAGCACGGTGGTCGGGTCCGGCGCCCCGGAGATGAATCCGCTGGTCAACCCCGGCGCCATCTCGGCGACGAGCATGGTGCGCGGGCGCGAGCTCGGACGCGGTGTGGAAGAAGATCATCGGCTTCCACAACGATGCCGCCGGCCGCCAGCTGACCGTGCTGCAGGACGTCTACAAGTCCGAGTCGGACACCAACCAGCGCAACCAGGCGATCGGCGCGCTCATGCTGGCCTACGGCTACATCAAGAACAACTGGCAGCAGGCGGTCGATCTCTACACGCGCCAGTGCTCGATCGGCGTCAACGCGCGGGACCTCGCGACCATGGGGGCCACGCTCGCCGCCGGCGGCAGGAATCCGGTCAGCGGCAAGCAGGTCATGGACGCCGTCGAAGGTTCCGGGCGTGCTCGCGGTGATGGCCACGGCCGGCCTCTACGACGACTCCGGGAAGTGGCTCTATCACACCGGCCTTCCCGCCAAGAGCGGCGTCGGCGGCGGCATCGTCGCCGTGTCGCCGGGCAAGTTCGGCATCGCGGTGGTGTCGCCGCCGCTCGACGATGCCGGCAACAGCATCCGCGCCCAGCGGGCGATCGCCGACATCTCGAACGCGCTCGGCGGCAACCCGTACGCGCCGCGACCGAAGTAACTGGAAGACGCAGCAGACCGCTGGAGGCAGAAGATGTCCGCACCTAACTCGCAGGCAGGTTTCCTTGCGATGGGAGCAGCCGCGCTGATGCTCACTGCCGATGACGGCCGGGGCCCAACCCGCAAGACCGCGCATCGTCATCGTCGCCACCGGCGGCACGATCGCCGGGCGCCGCCGAGTCGACGACCGCCGCCGGATACAAGTCCGGCGCGGTCGCCGTCGACGTCCTCATCGCCGCCGTGCCGCAGATGAAGAAGTTCGCCGACGTGCGCGGCGTGCAGGTCTCGTCGGTCGGCAGCCAGGACATGAACGACGAGCTGTGGGTGAAGCTGGCGCATCGAGGTCAATCGCCTGCTCGCGCAGTCCGACGTCGACGGCATCGCGATCACGCACGGCACCGACACGATGGAGGAGACGGCGTACTTCCTCAATCTCGTCGTCAAGAGCGACAAGCCGGTCGTCCTGACCGGCTCGATGCGGCCGTCCACGTCGCTGAGCGCCGACGGTCCGCTGAACATCTACAACGCCGTCGGCGTCGCGTCCGATCCGCGGGCGAAGGGGCGCGGCGTGCTGGTCGTCGCCAACGACGACATCCACGGCGCGCGCGCCATCACCAAGCGCCACACGACCGACGTCGAGACCTTCGTCTCGCCCGAAGTCGGGCTCATCGGCGTGTGCCTCTTCGACGACCGTGAGTTCTCCCGGACGCCGGCGCGGGCGCACACGACGGCGACGCCGTTCAAGGTCGCCGCCGGGCAGACGCTGCCGCGCGTGGACGTGATCTACGCGCACGCCGGGATGTCGCCGGACCTCATCGACGCGGCCGTGGCCAACGGCGCGAAGGGCCTCGTCATCGCCGGCGTCGGCGACGGCAACATGACCACGCCGGCGCTCGAGGCGGTCAAGCGCGCGATCGCCAAAGGCGTCGTGGTCGTGCGGTCGAGCCGCGTCGGCGAGGGGATCATCCGCCGCAACATCGAGGTCGACGACGACAAGGTCGGCACCGTCGCGTCGATGGAGCTCAACCCGTCGAAGGCGCGCGTGCTGCTGAAGCTCGCGCTGACGCAGACGTCGGACCCGAAGAAGGTCCAGGAGTTCTTCGACAAGTACTGACCGAGGGACATCGATGGACACTCGCCCTCTGGCGATTGGCTCGTCGCACACGCTGCGCGCCTATCCAGAGCTCGCGGTCTTCTTCGCGCTGGCGGTGGGGTTCGCGGTCGGCCCGCTGGAAGCTCGTGCGGCTTCACGCTCGGCAACGTGACCGCGACCCTGCTGGCCGGCGTCCTCATCGGCCAGCTGGGAATCACGGTCGGCGGACCGATCAAGTCCACGTTCTTCCTGCATGTTTCTCTTCGCGGTCGGCTTCGGCGTCGGGCCGCAGTTCTTCCGCGGGCTCGGCAAGGAGGGCCCGCGGCAGATCGTCTTCTCGCTCGTCGTGCTGGCGCTGTGCCTGGTCGTTCCCGTCCTGTGCGCGATCGCGGCCGGCCTCGACGTCGGCTACGCCGCCGGGCTCTACGCCGGATCGCAGACGATCTCGGCGGCGATCGGCGTCGCGACCGATCAGATCGATCGGCTGGGATACAGCGCCGCGCAGGCGAAGGCCTACGCCGACGCGGTCCCGATCGGCTACGCCGTCACCTACATCTTCGGCACGATCGGCTCGGCCATCGTGCTGGCGCAGCTCGGCCCGAAGCTGATCGGCGTCGACCTGCGCGGCCGCCTGCGCCGAGTACGAGCGCCAGATGGGCGGGCGCGGCGTCGGCTTCGACGCCGGCGTCATGTCCGCCTATCGCGACGATCGAGCTGCGCGCCTACCGCATCGACGCGGCGAGCGGACTGACCGGCCGGCCGGTGCGCGAGCTCTTTCCCGGTCTGCGCGTCTTCGTCGAGCGCGTCCGGCGCGGCGACGACTTGATCGACGCCGACGCCGACACCGTGCTCGAGCCTGGCGACGCCGTCGCGATCATCGGGCCGCGCCAGCTGCTGGTCGAGCAGCATCGAAGCCGACGTGCCCGAGGTCCACGACGCCGCGCTGCTGAACCTGCCGGCAACGCGTGGTCGACGTGTTCGTCACGCAGACCAGGCGTTCAGCGGCAAGACGCTGCGCGAGCTGGCCGATGAGCCCTTCGCGCGCGGCGTCCACCTCCGCCGGATCACCCGGAACATGGTCGAGATGCCGATCCTGCCGGAGACGGAGGTGCTGCGCGGCGACATCCTGACCATCGCCGGCAGCGTCCGCCACGTCGAGGCGGCGGTCGAGGCGCTGGGCGTTCGCCGATCGGCCGCTCGAGTCCACCGATCTCATGACCGTCGCCGGCGGCATCCTCGTCGGCGGCCTCATCGGCGCCCTGAGCGTCGAGTTGGGCGGCATTCCGATCGGCCTCTCGACATCGGGCGGCGCGCTGCTCGCCGGCCTCGTCCTCGGGTACCTGCGGACGATCCGGCCGACCTTCGGACGCATTCCGACGCCGGCGCTCGTGCTGATGAACACGCTCGGCCTGAACGTCTTCATCGCCATCGTCGGCATCAACGCCGGACCGGGATTCGTCGCCGGCCTCCAGCAGGTCGGCCTGAGCCTGTTCCTCTGGGGCATCGTCGCGACTTCGGTGCCGCATGGTCGCGGCCGTGCTGCTCGGGCACTACGTCTTCAAGTTCCACCCGGCGATCCTCTTCGGCGTCTGCGCCGGCGTGCGGACGACGACCGCGGCGCTCGGGATGATCCAGGACGCCGCCAAGAGCAAGGTTCCGGCGCTCGGCTACGGCATGCCGTACGCCATCGGCAACACGCTGCTCACGATCTTCGGCATGGCCGTCGTGCTGTTGATGAGCAGATTCGGTTAGGTCTTTCAGGAGGCAACATGGACGCCGTCACGCTGCGTCAGTACGAGACGCTCAGCCCGTTCGAGATCAAGAACGACCTCGCGAAGGTCGCGACCAAGACCGCCAAGGCCTCACAGGTCGCCTACCTCAACGCCGGACGAGGCAATCCGAACTGGATCGCGACCGAGCCGCGCTCGGCGTTCTTCCTGCTCGGCCAGTTCGCCATCACCGAGAGCCAGCGCACGATGCAGTCTGCCGGCCGGCGTCGGCGGAATGCCGAAGGCCCCGGGGATCGCCGCTCGCCTCGCCGCCTGGCTCGACGGCGCACGCCGACATGCCAGGCGCCGCGCTCCTGCGAGCACGTCGTGCCCTGGGCGGTCAAGACGTTCGAGTTCAACGCCCGACGCCTTCGTGCACGAGCTGGTCGACTCGATCATCGGCGACAACTATCCGGTGCCGGATCGCATGCTCGTGCACAACGAGCGGATCGTCCGCGAGTACCTGCAGTGGGCGATGTGCGGCGAGCCGCGGCCCGCCGGGCACGTTCGGCCTCTACGCCGTCGAGGGCGGCACGGCGGCGATGTGCTACATCTTCAAGTCGCTCAAGGCGAACCGGCTGCTGAATCCCGGCGACACCATCGCCATGGTGACGCCGATCTTCACGCCGTACCTCGAGATGCCGCATCTCGAGGACTACGGCCTGCAAGATCGTCAGCATCCCGGCGCGGCAGGAGCAGCGCTGGCAGTTCACCGATCAGGATCTGGCGCCGCTGCTCGATCCCACGGTCAAGGCGTTCTTCGTCGTCAATCCCGGCAACCCGTACGCGGTCGCCCTCAGCCGCGAGTCGATCGCGGCGATCGGCACGGATCGTGCAAGGCGCGCCCGGACCTCATGCTGCTCACCGACGACGTCTACGGGACGTTCGTGCCCGGGATTCCGATCGCTGCTCGGCGAGTTTCCCAGGAACACCATCGGCGTCTACTCCTACAGCAAGTACTTCGGCTGTTCGGGCTGGCGCCTGGGCGTCATCGCCCTGCACGAGAACAACATCTTCGACGAGAAGATCGCCGCGCTGCCCGAAGCGGTCGCAGCAGGCGCTCGACAAGCGCTACGCGCCGCTGACGCTCGAGCCGCGGCAAGATCAAGTTCATCGATCGCATCGTCGCCGACAGCCGCGACATCGCGCTCAATCACACCGCCGGCCTGTCGCTGCCGCAGCAGGTGATGATGACGCTCTTCTCGCTCGCCGAGCTGTACGACGAGAAGAAGGCCTACCAGCAGGCGTGCATCGACATCCTGCGGCGGCGCGCGCTGGCCACGATCGAAGGGCTGGGCATCGAGATTCCGCCCAATCCGCTGTTCGACTGGTACTACGGCCTCATCGACTTCGAGTTCTGGCTGCGCAAGTACGGCGGCGAGGACGTCGTCACCTGGGTCAAGGCGAACGTCCACCCGCTCGACATCGTGTTCCGCCTCGCCGAGGACCACGGCATCGTGCTCCTCAACGGCGGCGGCTTCGACGCGCCCGACTGGTCGGTGCGGGTCTCGTTCGCGAACCTCGACGAAGAGGTCTACGACGACATCGGCCGCGCCGTCCGCGCGGTCGCGCGCGGCTACGTCATGGCGTTCCGGGCCTCGCAGACGGCGGCTGCGCCGCGCCGGCTCACAGCGCGGATGCGTAGGAGCCGTATCGTCATGAGCTGAGTCTCTCATCGGCGTCCTTCGCCAGCATCCCGAGGTCACGTTCTTCCTCGTGCTCGGGTTCGGCTACCTCCTCGGCAAGGTGAAGCTCGGGGAGCTTCACGCTCGGCGCCGTCACCGGAACGCTCCTGGCGGGCGTCGTCGATCGGCCAACTGGGCGTGCAGGTGTCGGGCGAGGTCAAGCAGTGCTTCTTCCTGCTGTTCCTGTTCTCGATCGGGTTCAGGACCGGACCGCAGTTCTTCCGCGGCCTCAAGAGCGACGGCCTGCAGCAGGCGGCGCTGGCGGTCGATCATCGCCACGACCGGGCTGGTCGTGGCCTACGTGGTCAGCCGGCTGTTCGGCTACGACGCCGGCACCGCCGCCGGCGTCATCGCCGGCGCCCTCACCGAGTCGGCGACGATCGGAACGGCGAGCGACGCCATCGCGCGGCTCGGCCTGCCCGCGGCCGAAGCCGCCGCGATGACCAACCGCATTCCGGTCGCCTTCGCCGTCACCTATCTGATCGGCGTCGTCGGCGCCGCCTGGTTCCTGGCGCAGCTCGCGCCGCGGCTCATGGGCGTCAACCTCGAGGAGGAATGCCGGCGGTACGAACAGGAGATGCAGGGCGGCGCACGGCGCCGAGTCGCCGGCGCGCCGCGACATCGAGTATCGCGCCTATGCCGGTGCAGCCCGGGTCGCCGCTCGTCGGGACAGCGCATCCGCGAGCTCGAAGCAGCTGGCGCGCGACGCGCGCCTGTTCGTCGAGCGCATCCGGCGCGGCGATCGCATCCTCGAACCGGATGCGACGACCGTCGTGCAGGCCGGCGACACGCTGGCGGTCGCCGGCCGGCGCGAGCTGCTGGTCGCACGAGTCGACGAGCAGCGGCTCGGCGTGCTCGAAGTCGACGACAGGCGAGCTGCTGGACATCCCGGCCGAGGTGCTGCGACGTCGTCGTGACCCGCGCCGACCTCGACGGCCGCACGCTCGCCGATCTCGCCGAAGAGGAATTCGCGCGCAGCGTCTTCCTGCGGCGAATCACGCGCGCCGGCACGCCGGTCGCCGATGTTCCCGGCGACGCGAGTGCACCGCGGCGACGTGCTGACGCTGGTCGGGCCGACGCGGCGCATCGCCGACGCGGTGAGCCGCATCGGCGTTCCCGATCGCGCGACCGACGTCACCGACATGGTGCTCGTCGCCTTCGGCATCGTCGCCGGCGCGCTCGATCGGCATCCCGGCGCTGATGCTGGGAGGAATCGAGATCGGCTTGAGCCTGAGCGTCGGCGTCCTGCTCGGCGGGCTGGTGTGCGGCTGGCTGCGCTCGATGTGGCCGCGCTTCTTCGGCCGCATTCCCGGCGCCGACGCTGTGGGTGTTCGAGTCGATCGGCCTGGCCGGATTCGTCGCGGTGGTCGGCCTCAATGCCGGGCCCGACTTCGTGGTCGGCCTGCGCACGAGCGGCGCCAGCCTGCTCGCCGCCGGGCTGGTCACCGTCCTGGTGCCGCACCTGGTCGGCGTCATCGTCGGCCGGTGGGTGTTCAAGATGCACCCGGGCGTGCTGCTCGGCGTGTGCGCCGGCGCCGGAACCGCGACGCCGGCGCTCGCCGCGATCCAGGAAGCGGCCAAGAGCCCCGTGCCGACGCTCGGCTACGGCGTCTCATACGCCGTCGGCAACGTGCTCCTCGCGCTCTGGGGCACCGTCATCGTCGCGCTGATGTAGAGCACATCGTGAGGGCGCGGCTGATGCCGATCGAGCGAACGTTATGCGGGCGGGCGGTGGTCGCGATCGTCCTGTCGCTGGCCGTGTCGACAACCCTCTGGGCCCAGCCTCGAACCGATGTCGTGACCCTGCCAAACGGCGACCGGATCACCGGGGAGGTCGTCCGGCTCGATCGCGGCCGACTCGAGTTCAAGACCGACGACGCCGGCACGCTCTATCTCGAGTGGGACAAGCTGGCCACTGTGGTAGCGACCCGGCTGGTCGAGGTCGTGACGAGCGACGGCCGGACGGTTTCTCGGCAGCCTCGGATCCGCGGCCGCCCGGTCGATCACCGTCGTCACACCCGAGGGCACCGTATCCGCTCCTGATGCCGGAGGTCACCATCATCCGGCCATCGGCGGGAACTTCTGGCGCCAGCTCGATGGTTCCGTCGATGCCGGCTTCAACTACACGCAGTCGAGCGGCGTCGCTCAGCTCAATGTGAATTCCGACACGATCTTCCGTGGCCCGGCGTCCCAGGCTCGCCTCACCGCATCGCTGACGATGACCAGGAACGACGAAGACGAAGACGATGAGCGCGACGACCGTGGATCGCTCGAGGCCTCGTACCTCCGCTACCCGTGGCAAGAGGTATTCATACGGGCCGCCGGACGCTTCGAGACCAACGAGAGCCTGGGGCTCACGCTGCGATCCCAGGTTGGCGCGGCGGTCGGCCCGCGGCTCGTCAACAGCAACCGGGCTCAGTTGACGGTCGGCGCCGGGCTGGCGTTCAACGACGAAAGGGGAGTGGATGTCGAGCCGACGCAGAACATCGAGGCAATCTTCACGTTCAAGAACTCGTTCTACACCTACGATCGGCCGAAAACGAACTTCGACATCTCGTTCGACTACTATCCGAGCCTCAGCAATCGGGGCCGCCAGCGCGTGCAGCTCGACGCCAGCGTCAAGCGCGAGTTCTTCAAGGACCTCTTTCTGTCGTTCAATCTCTACAACTCGTACGACAACCGTCCGCCTAACCCCGAGGCGAACACCAACGACGTCGGATTCGTCCTGTCGATCGGCTGGAGCTACTGACCCGGGGCAGGCGGCGACGCTCAGCCTGCCAGGGCACGCTACTTGGTGCGCGCCACCGCGGTCTGGACCGACGGTCCGCCCGTCCACGCTCTCCGTCCAGGCAAAGACGAGCTCGTCGGCGTGCCAGGCGACGCGGGGATAGCCGCTGGCGCGCGTGCCGGCCAGCCCCGACACGGTCACCGGAGGAGATTTGGCGCCTGATGCCGTGACCCGGCTGGCGACAAACTGCGCGCGCCCGCCAGCGGACTCGATCCAGCTCGCGACCGCGGCCCCGTCGGGCAGCAGCTCGACGTCGACGCGCCCGAGTGTTGCGCTCTCGTCGAGCCGAATGGGCGCGCCAAACGTTCGGCCGGCATCCTTCGAGAACGACAGAAACGCACGCCCCTTCTCGTCCTTCCCGCTGAACCAGGCCAGAGCGACATCCCGGCCCCGCGCGCTCAGCATCGGGCCGTTCACCGGGCAACCGGCAATCTTCCAGCCATCTTCGTGCACGGCCACCGGCTCGGTCCATTTGCCATGCTCGAAGCGCGTGACGTGGATGTCGCGAACCTCCTCTTCGGACCGGTTGCGGAAGGCTGCAATCGGTCCATCGGCGGTCACCGTCGCGCTCGTCGGACAGCACTCGCACACGCGGACATCGAGCGGGCCTTCAACCGACTGTTTCCAGTCGCGCCCGTAGGTCGCGAACCGCAAGCTCATGGCCCCTGTCGCGGCGCCGTGGCCGCCGTGCCCCGCATCGGGCTTCATGGCGCGGCCGTCGAGCCACACGAGACCGAGGCCGGCACCGGGCACCTGAAAGAGGGAAGCGAAACCGTGCTCGGTGGTGGTGCCGTCGTTGTGAGGCGTGAACGACGGCGCCCACGTCTTGCCCTCGTCGGTGGAGTAGGAGAGGCGCACGTCATACGCGTATGTGTCGGGACCGCTCTTCTGAAGCCAGTGTGCCGCGAGCGTTCCGTCCGCGAGGCGCAGCACCGAGGGAACGTCAGCCCAGTTCACGAACCAGTCGCTGCCGGACGCAACCACGCGCGGCGCCGACCACCCGGCCGGGATCCGCTCCGAGTACTTCAAGGTCGCTCGCTCGGCTTCTTTCTCCACCCAGCTGAGCACCATGCCGCGATCCGAGACCGACAGCTGCGGCTGCGCACTGCCGCTTGGCGCGGGAGACGGGAGGCGCTCGACGGTTGGCGGCCATGGAACGGCCACCGGACGTTGAAGAACAACGGAGGTAAGCCCGAGGAGCGAGGCCAGGAGCGGCGTGAGCCGGATGGGCATGGCAGGGATCATATCCCGCCAGCGAACCTGCGGCGATGCTCGGCGCGAGGCGCACCCGAAGTGCCGTCTCGCGTCAGAAAAGCACTGCCACGTCGATAATCACGTTGGATCGAGTGTTGAAGATGACGCCGTGCCCGTCGATCACGCCGCGCCGATAGCCGTCCGGCACGGGAGGCAGCCGGCGCTCGACCTCGACCGGGAAGGGCTCGAACTTCTTCTGCCATCCCGGTGGGAGCTGGCCGCCACGCGCGACCTTCTTCTGCAGACCGGGCGGCAGGTTGCGGTAGCGCGGAACGTAGTAGTCCCTGAGAACGGTTACGTCTGCGGACGCGAAGACGACATTGACGGCGACGCTCGTATCCGCGGACTTGTCCTTGGACTTCTCCTGGCCGGACTGCTTCTTGCCCTTGCCCTGCGACGGCGCGGCGCCGACGGCCGCTACGCCCAGCAAGAGCCCCGCGACCATCGCACAGATCACTCGCCTCATCTTGAACCCCCGATCCATTTTGACGCCAGCAAGCTGTGGGCCATTGCAGTCGTCAGACCCATTCTGCTCGCAACCGGCCTGAATCGAGGGACTTGTCGTCCCGGGACCGCGACTGCCGGGCACAGTACCGCATACAGGTACGACAGTCGGTCGCGCAACACGGTAATCGTTGCGGCCAGGGAGGGGAGGAGCAACGTCCGTTTCGTTCGGGTGGGGAGGCTACGATGCTTGCCGAATCCTGACGAGTTCGCCCTCGAGCGATCGCGCGTAACGCTCGGCTTCGCTGCGCATCAACTCGCGCTGTTCGTTGTCGGCAAGGAGACTCTTGGCATAGCGTTCCGACTCGGCTGCCATCTCCTGGAAGCGACGGGACTCCGCCCGGAACGAGTTCACGAAACGGGAGGGCGGTCTCGACCTCTTCGTGCCGTCCAAAGACGACGGGGAACCGAGTGCCGCTGACCGTGTTCAACGTTCGCCCGTCCATGTAACAGGCGCTCAACGCCCGGCGTGGGCCATTGGTGATGTTCGTCCCGCTTCGGTGCAGCATCCAGTTGTGCAGCAGGATCGCCTCGCCGGCTGCAATTTCGAGATGAACGATCTGCTCTTCCGGGCAGTACTGCCGGGCGTGTTCCTCGCTCAAGGTACTGCCATTCCTGCTGAGCAGACCCAGCCGGTGACTGCCGGGAATCACCTGCAGGCAACCGTTCTGACGGGTGGCGGGATCGAGCGCGATCCAGCTCGTGAGGACGGGATCGCGGTCCAATTTCCACACGTCGCCCGCATCCTGATGCCAGGGCAGATGCGTCCCCTTGCCGGCCGGCTTGTTCATGAGCATCGCGCGGAAGATCGAGATGCTGGCGTGGCGGCCGTAGATTCGAGCACAGGCCTCGCGAAAGAGATCCAGGGTGATGAGAGCCAGCACCAGGGGGTCGGCCTCGAGTCCCTGCAGCTTGCGATAGCTGAGCGTCACTTCACCGGGCCCGGCGACAGGATCGGCGAGCTCTTCGTATCGGCCGCCGGTGTCGAGCTGCCGCTGCAGCGTGGGATAGTCGACCGTCCCGAGCATGATGTCGTCGATCCTGCCGCGGAGCGCGGTCAAGCGTTCGTCGTCGAGCACACGTCCGAGCAAGAGGTATCCGTCTTTGTCGAACTGCTGCCACTGACCTTCGCTGAGGGAGTCGAACACGAGGCCTCGTTCCTTGGTTGTCACACACGGTGAAAGAGATCGTGCCGGTGGAGCTCCAGCAGAAGGAGCTGCAGGCACGGCCAGCCCGCACTGTGGGCTGGCTGCAGGCGAGAGACGCAGGGCATCGCAGATTTCAGTCCAGCGACGGGCTTCCCGCGGCCAGGCGGCCGCCGGAAAGGCATCGAGGCTGGCGCGAACCGCCCGGCGCTCTCGCCACAACTCGACGGCAAGCGGCAGCAGCGCACCACGAGCCGCATCGGCGGTCGAGAGACACCAGTCTTCAAGCCCCACGCTCGCCAGCGCGCCGCGTAACTTGATGCGCGTGTACTCGTCCTGGTGAAGGGCCAGCGCCGGCGTACCTGCCGCGGTCGCGAAGACGATCGGATGGTAGCGCGTCGAGATCACCATCGCCGCCTGTGCCACCAGCCAGCGCACCTCACGCGGCTGCCAGAGGTCGAGCAGGTGCAGCGGCGTGCGCAGGCAGGCGGCGAGCGCGTGGCCGGCGACGAGATCGCAATGAGTGTCCGGCACCGCGGTGCCGCCGACATGAGGAACGAACCACAGCGCCGCGCCGAGCGAGTCCGCCACGCCGTCGAGCTGACTGGCAATCGCACGCAACGTTTCGCGGTGGCCGGCGGCGCCGAACGAAGCGTCCAACGTCACGAGGACGAGCGGACGACTCTCGCGGCGAAGGTGCTCGGCTCGCCCGTTGATCACCGGCTGCGGCTCCAGGAAGAACGCATCGTCCAGCTGACGATGGACGCGATCGGCCGGAACGCCGAGCGACCGCGCGACGGCGCCGGACTCCTCGTCTCGAACACCGACCCATCCCGCCCACGGCAGGACGTGGGCGAGACGCGCCGACTGATCGAGGCTGAGCGTGGGGCCAAGCGTCTGGCCGACGACTACGACCGGCCGACCGAGGTCGCGGGCGATCTTCAGCAAGGCGATGCGCTCGTCGACTTTCTCCGGCCACGTGCCGCTGATGTTGCCGCCACCCGAGATGACCAGGCCGTCGGCCTGACGCAGCGCCTCGATCACTTCGGCGGTGACGCCCCGCCGAATCGTCGGCGTCCTGACCGAGTCCACGCCGTAGCGCACGCTCGTCCACGCCGGGTCACGGGAGAAGACAGTGAAGCGGATTCCTGGCAGGAGCTGGCGGAACCGCGCGAGGTTGGCCTCGAGCATCGCCTCGTCGCCCAGGTGATAGTCGCTTTGTCCGGCAACGTCGCCAATGATGCAGAGACGCGCGGCCGTCACCGCGAAGAGTCCTCAATCGATCCATCAACCATTCGTTCGGTTTATCGGAAGAGCTAAACCTCGACAATAGTTGCCTGGGCCAGCTAAAACACCGGCTGTCCGCCTCCGGGACGCAGCGTTCCGATAGCGGACGGTGAAAGGCGTTCGCGGCCGTTCCGTCTTCAGAAAATCGTCGGTGTTCGAGCCGGCACGGCCTTTGAACTTGGCCGGCAGTTCGTCTGCGGTCACTCACTCGATTGGCGCTCGCGGAAAGGATTCCGGCATGGATCGACGAACCTTCCTCACCATCGCGCTGGCGGCTCCGACGCTCGCTCAAATCAAAAAGCCGGCTGCGCCGGGCCGCCCGGCGGGAGTGCCCTGGACGCAGTGGGGTGGTCCGCACCGGAACTTCCAAACCGAAGCCAGCGGGTTGAAGGACACCTGGCCGGCGAGCGGTCCGCGGGTGGTGTGGAAACGGCCGCTCGGCGAAGGCTATTCGGCGCCGGTCGTCGAAGGCGGCGTGCTGTACACGATGTACGGCAAGCGGGGCGAAGAGGTCGTGCTCGCCGCCAACGCCGAGACCGGCGAGACACTCTGGGAACAAGTCGGTGCGATGACGTTCCAGAGCGATGCGGCGCAGGACATGGGCAACGGCCCATATTCCACCCCGCTCATCGTCGGCGACCGCCTCTTCACGACCGGTGTTGCCGGCCGGCTGCAATGCCTGGACAAGAAGTCCGGCAAGCCGCTCTGGGCGCAGGAGCTCTGGGCCGAGCACCAGGGCTCACGTCTGATGTACGGCTACTCGTCGAGCCCCATCGCGTTCCGGGACACGGTCATCCTCCCGGTTGGCGGACGCGGCAAGGCCCTGATGGCGTTCCAGCAGGCCGACGGCAAAGTCGCGTGGGCCAAAAACGACTTCGGCAGCGTCTATTCTTCTCCGATCCTGATCAACGTCGGAGGATTGGAACAGCTCGCGGTCGTCCTGGACGGCGCGGTGATGGCCGTCAACCCTCACAACGGCGACCCCCAGTGGCAGGTGCCGTTCAAGGCAGACTACTCGATCGCGATCGCGACCCCGATCTGGGGTCCGGACAACCTGCTGTTCGTCTCCTCGGAGTACAACGCCGGCACCAAGGTCATCGAACTGCGGCGCAACGGTCAGCAGACCGCCGCGACCGAGTTGTGGAGCTCGAACCGGCTGCGCCTCCATCATGGCAATGCCATGCGCATCGGTGATGCCGTGTACTTCTCGAGCGGTGGGAAAGGGAGCCAGGCGATTCTGAGTTGCGTCGATGCCCGCACCGGCAAGATCTACTGGCAGGAGCGCAGCATCGAGAAGGCGACGTTCGTCTGGGCGGACGAGAAGCTCATCACCCTCGATCAGGACGGCAACTTGATGATCGCTTACCCGTCGCGGGAGGGGTTCAAGATCGCCGCCAAGGCTCCCTTGTTGACCAATCTCTCCTGGACGCCGCCGACGCTCGTCGGCACGCGCCTCTATATTCGAGACCGGCGCTCGATGATGGCGGTCGATCTCGGCTGACGAACACGAAGTCCACGATGCTCACGATGAACGTCAACAAACAAGAGTGTCTTCGTGTCCATCGTGCCATCGCGGGCATCGTGATGGAGTCGTGACAGGCGCTCAACTCCACCCGCAGCCCGGCGCGGCGTGGGACGTTCGACGTATGATCATGCCGGCCGACAACCGACATGGCACGTTCTCTCCGATCCCGCACGTGGCTCGCCGGCGCGGCTCTCGCCACGGCGGCGATGCTCGTCTCTCTGCAGGGCCGTGAACGGGCCTCTGCCAGCCAGAACGCGGCCGGCGTGGCGCGCAGCTGGCCCTCGATCGCTCAGCAGACGAAACCGTGGACCCGCTGGTGGTGGCAGGGCAGTGCGGTGACGCCCGCGTCGTTGACAGCGCAACTCGAGGCGTTGAAAGCCGCGGGCATTGGCGGCGTCGAAATCACTCCCATCTACGGCGTGCGCGGCGCGGAAGATCGCTTTATCCCGTACTTGTCCGACGCGTGGATGAAGGTGCTCGACTACACGCTCCGTGAGGCGGCGCGGCTCGACCTCGGCGTCGACATGGCCACCGGCACGGGCTGGCCGTTCGGCGGACCGTGGGTCGGCGATGACTCGTCACCGCGAACCCTCGTGCACAAGACCTGGGTCCTCGGCGGCGGCGAGCGGTTGAGCGAGCCCGTCCGGCTGCGGCAGACGCCGCTCGTGCGGGCGCTCGGCAACCAGATTCACGTCGTCAACGAAGGCGCGCCTGGCGATCCACCGCGGGCGGGTGCCGCGGCACAGCCCGTGATCCGATCGGATGCGCGCGCGATCCAGATCACGGACCTTGCCGATCCGGTAGCGGCGAACAAGAACCTCCAGGCCCTGGCGCTCGAGCAGGTGAAGTATCCACGCGACCTGCCACTCATCGTGCTGATGGCCTTCGACGATGCGGGGGAAGTCCTGGATCTGACCGCTCGTGTCGGAGCCGGCGGGGTACTCGACTGGACCGCGCCCGCCGGCCGGTGGAGGCTTTACGCGCTCTTTGCCGGGTGGCACGGCAAGCTCGTCGAGCGCGCCGCTCCCGGTGGCGAGGGCAACGTCATCGACCATTTCTCCCGCGACGCGATTCGCGGCTACCTCGCGCCGTTCGATCGCGCCTTTGCCGGACATGCTCTGGCGGGCCTGCGCGCGTTCTTCAACGACTCGTACGAAGTCGACGATGCGACAGGTCAGGCGGACTGGACACCAGCGCTCCTCGCGGAGTTTCAGAAGCGGCGTGGATACGACCTCCGCCGGCACCTGCCATCGCTTTTCGTGGACGCGGGTAGTGAAAAGGCGACGAGTGCTGAACGCGCCGACGTCAACGCCCGCGTGCTTGCCGACTACCGCGAGACCGTCTCGGATCTGCTGCTCGAGACGTTCACCGTCGAGTGGGCGAGGTGGGCGCGCGAGGGGCGGCGGCAAGTGCGCAACCAGGCACACGGCGCACCAGCCAACCTGCTGGATTTGTACGCGGCGAGCGACATCCCGGAAACCGAGGGCGCCGAGATTCAGCGCTTCAAGTGGGCGACCTCCGCGGCGCACGTTGCCGGGCGGCCGCTCGTGTCGGCGGAAGCCGCCACGTGGCTCGGCGAGCATTTCCGTTCGACGCTCGCGGATGTCCGCGCCAACGTCGACCGGTTCTTCGTCGCCGGCGTCAATCACATCTTCTATCACGGCACGGCCTACTCGCCGGTTGGCGAAGCCATGGCCCGGCTGGCAGTTCTACGCTGCGGTCGAGTTCAGTCCCCAGAACGCATGGTGGGACGACTTCGGCGCGCTCAACCGCTATGTCACGCGCGTGCAGTCGTTCTTGCAGGCCGGCACGCCCGATCACGATGTCCTGCTGTACTACCCGTTCTACGAAGCGCTGACGGCGCGCGGCAACGCGCTCTTGACGCACTTTGGCGGTGCGAGTCCTCCGGCACAGGGCACGGCGTTCGAGGAGGTAGCCGCCCGGCTTCAGCGCGACGGCTTCACCTACGACTTCATCTCCGATCGCCAGATCCTCGGCGGCCCGCGCCGATGGCGGCCGGCTTCTCACGAGCGCAGGGACACCCTATCGCGTCCTCGTGCTCCCGGCGGCGCGCTACATCCCACTTCCGACGTTCGAGCACGTGCTCGCCCTGGCACGGAGCGGCGCGACGGTGGTGTCATCCGGGGACTGGCCGTCAGACATTGCCGGACTCCAGGACCTCGAGTCCGGGCGCGCGCGTTTCCGGAACGCGATCGCCGGTATCGCGTTCGGTCCAGCCGGCGCCGACGGCATCCGCGAGGCGCGCAGTCGGCCGGGGACGCATTCTCCGTGGGGACGACGTGGCGCGCCTGCTCGTACGCGCGGGCGTAAGGCGCGAGCGCCTGGTCGACCACGGATTGCAGTTCGCACGGCGTGTGGACTCGGTTGGGCGTGTCTATTTCCTCAGCAATCCTGGCGCGCAGGCGATCGACGGTTGGGTACCGCTCGACAGCACCGCGCCGGCGATCCAGCTGTTCGATCCGATGACCGGCAGAAGCGGAGCCGCTCAGGTGCGTGCTGCGGCTGATGGCCGCGAGGTGTATCTCCAGATCCCCACCGGCGGTTCACTGCTGGTTGCGGCAGCCAACGCGCCGGCGCGCGAGCGCTTTCGAGAGTTACCGGGCCGCCGGGGACGCGGTGCCCATCGCCGGGCCCTGGACGTTACGCTTCACCAAGGGCGGGCCCACCCTGCCGGCGAGTCGATCGATCGCGCGGCTCCTGTCGTGGACCACCTTCGGCGAAGACGCCGCTAACTTCTCAGGCACGGCGAGCTACACGGCGACCTTCGCCCGGCCGCCAAACGGCAAAGGCCCCTGGCGCCTCGATCTCGGCCAGGTTCGCGACAGCGCCCGCGTGCACCTGAATGGCCGCGAGCTCGCGACCCTCATCGGGCCGTCGTACCAGATCGTGCTCGACGACGCTCAGGTGCAGGCGAAGAACGTCCTCGCGATCAGCGTCTCCAACCTTGCCGCTAACCGGATCCGGGATCTCGATCGACGCGGCGTCGCGTGGAAGAAGTTCTACAACGTCAACTTTCCCGCGCGCCTGCCCGAGAATCGTGGACCGGATGGGCTCTTCACCGCCGCCGGCTGGGACCCGCTCGACTCCGGCCTCCTCGGCCCCGTGACGCTCACGCCGCTCAGCGCGATTCGCTAGTCGCCGCCTGGCCGGTCGCCGGCCGCTCGCCGCAGCCGCACACGACGGGCGCACGCTCGGCGCCGCAGCACGTGGGCTTGACCTCCTCGCCACAGCACGACGACAACAGCACGGAGTCGCAGCATGCCGGTGCCTCGGCCACCTTCCGCGTCGATTGAGTGTTTTGCTGATTCACGATGCCTCCTCTTTCTTGTTACAGGTCCGACAGCACTACCCGGGATGTCACGGCCAGGACGGCGAAGGTTGCCGCCAGCAGCGCGAACACCGTTCCGTACCCGATGGCGCTCGCGAGCCCAACCGTCAGCACGGGAGCTGCCGCCCGCGCCAGCTGCTGCGAGCGCGCCACCACGCCGTTCATATGGCCGGCGCGCGCAATCCCGAACACGCTCTGCACGAAATGCGGCCGGATGAGCGTCGTCAGTCCCGCACCGGCCGCAAACAGCGCGACCCCGGCAGCCGCGGGTGGCCACGACATCGAAACGGAGAGCACCGCAAGGCCAGCCGCCTGGAGAACGAGACTCCCGACCAGCAGGGTCGCAGGCGACGCCGCCACCGTTCCGTTCATCAACAAGACCCTGCCCGGAAGTTGCATCAGTCCTAGAACGCCACCGAGCATGGCGGCGGTTGTCGGAGTAAAGGCACGGTCGACAAATGCCGGCACGAGCATGGTCGTGAACGCCGCGCTCGCGAGGCTGGTCACCGAGAACACCGCGAGCGCGGGCAGGAACCCGCGTCCGATCGAACCCGACGCGACGGGCGACGGCGCCTCCGCCGCGGCCGACACCGGCGAGACGTGCCGCAGTGCAACCGTGGAGGTGAGCCACGTCGACGCGCCGACGATCGCCGCCAGCGCTCCAACCGCGATGCGCCAGCCCCAGGTCTCGTTCATGGACGCCGTGAGCGGCAGGAACACGGTGCTCGCAAGTCCTCCGAGCACCGTGACCGTGGCCAGGGCCCTGAGTCGATCGTCGGCGCGCGGCCGCGCGCGGGCGACGACCGCAAACGCGGGCTCGTAGAGCGTCGCGGCCATGCAGAGTCCCAGCCCGGCCCACGCGAGGTACGTCGTCACCACGCTCGGCACGATGGCCCAAGCGATCAGGAGGACGGCAGCGGCGAAACCGCCGGTCCGAATCAGGAGCGGTCCGCGCCCCCGATCGCTCAGCCGGCCGACGAGAGGGGCGACGGCGGCGGACATCAGAAGCGCGAGGGAGAACGCTCCCGCGACGACCCAGCGCGCGACGCCCAAATCGCGTTCGAGCGGAAGCATGAGCACGCCAAAGGCGTAGTAGAGAACGCCCCAGTTCACCAACTGGCCGACGCCGATGGCGAGGATCGCGCGGGTGGTCATCGGCGCCCTGACACCATCCCGCTAGCAGCAGCTCGACGGCGGCGTCTGCGCCGCCGCGGGCGGTCGCGACTTCGAGACACTCACGAGTGGGATGTCCACCTCGGCGTCCGGTGCACTCCCGCAACAGCTGCTGGCCGCGCTTCCACTCCGATCGGTCGAGCACACGCCGGTCTCGGGCAGCACGAGCTCGACCCGGCGCGCGGCCTCCCAGTCGCCGGCAATCGCGCTCACGACCGATCGCACTTGCTCATACCCGGTGCGCATCAGGAATGTCGGCGCCCGTCCGTAGCTCTTCATACCGACGACGAAGAGGTTGGCATCGGGCTGCTTGAGCTCCTCCGCGCCATGCGGTGGAACGGTCCCGCAACTGTGCACGTTGGGATCGATGAGCGGCGCCAGGGCTCGCGGACTCTCCACTGCCGGATCGAGGTCGAGCCGGACCTCCGACAGGATGGACCAATCGGGTCTGAAACCCGTGGCCGCGACAATCTCGTCAACCAGGGGTAGACGGCGTTCGCCGTCGCTGACGATGAGGCCCTCCGGTGTGAGCGAGACCTCAGTGATGTGGAAGTTGGTGGCAAGCTCCACGCGACGGCTGTCAAGCAGGCCGCGCACGCTCGAACCGAGTTTCCCGCGTTCCTCCAGCTGATCCTGGCGCGGACCGCCGAGCAGGTGTCCAATCGTCGTCCGGCGGATTGCCCACGTGATACGGGTGGCGGGTTCCTCGGCAGCCAACTGCGCGAGCTCGAGCAGCGCGTTGAGCGCGGAGTGGCCGCTGCCGACGACGAGCACGCGGCGGCCGGCGTAGCGGCTCCGCTCGGCGCCGAGCACGTCGGGAATGCCGTAGAAGATGCGGTCGCGGGCGGCGGCCTCGCCGATCGCGCGCATGCCGGAAGCCCCGAGCGGACCGGGCGTGTCGATCGTTCCAGACGCGTCAATGACCGCACTCGCGAGGAGGTCGCGCTCGCCGTTGGGGCCAAGCAGGCGCAGGAGGAAGGGGGCGTCCTGGCGCCGGCCGTCCTTCATCCGATCGTGATGCCGGCGCGCGACCGTCAGCACGCGCGTGCCCAGGCGAAGGTGCGGCGCGATCTCCGGCAGGGCAGCGAGCGGCTCCAGGTACTGCGCGACCAGTTCCTGGCCAGTTGGATACTCGTCAGCCGGCGGCATCGTCCACCCTCGGCGCGTCAACAGATCGGCCGCGAGCGGATCGACGTTCAACGACCACGGCGAGAAGACGCGCACGTGGCCCCACCGGCGAACGCCGTCACCAACGGCGGCACCTGCCTCGAGCACGACTGGCGTGAGCGACCGGGAGACCACGTGCGCGGCCGCGGCCAGGCCGACCGGACCAGCACCGATGATGGCGACGGGGAGTGACGGCACCGACATGTTCGAACTCCTTTGCAGCATGATTGGCAGTAGCAACTAACGTCCAAAAAAACTCAGCCGCACGAACCCGGCCCATCGCCCGGGGCGCAGCACACGGCATCGGGACCAACCGAGACGCCGGAACGAAATCGGGAGTCGGCCGCGCGCGCGAGGCCGCGGATGACGCGAACCACCGCCTCACGTACGTCGGGTTCGAGATCCTGGAGGAGCTGCTTCTGCTGTTGGACCAGGTCCTCGGTGATGCGGGTGCACAGTCGCCGTCCGCTGGAGCTCGCGTGCAACGCCGTCGCACGGCGATCGGACGCCTCGACCTGCTGCTCGACGTAGCCCTTCTTCACGAGCGCGGCGATGACGCGGCTCGTCGTGCTCTTGTCGAGGAACAGACGATCGGCGAGAGCCCCAAGACGGAGCGGACCATGCTCGACGAGGGTCTCGAGCGCATAGCACTGCGTCACGGAGATATCGTGGCAGCAGATGCGATCGCGATCGCGGAACTGGTACACGCGTACCAGATCGGCCACGGCCGACTGCAGCGCACTTGCATCGCGCTCGAGCGCGGATGGGGTGCTCACGGGTGCCACGGTTGCGATGCGCTTCATCGTTGCTACTGCCAACTATATTCACCAACGCGAGCCGTGTCAAGCCCCGTCGGGCGCCAGCCTGGTCGAGGCCGCGATCGACGCCGTCACGAGTGCGGGACTGGGACGGCGCTACGACATGCCGAGCTGCCACATCAGGAACAAGCGCTGGTCGACGAGATCGCGCAGTTCCAGGTCGAAGAGGGCAGCCGGATCTTGCGGCACGGGGTCGACGCGGAGCAGCACGGGCTGCTCCGCGCTGGCCGAGCCGCTCGCGGCCTGAAGCGCAGCCGTCATCTTGCGCGCGTGGAAGCTGGGGACTTCGGCCTCAGCGGCCACCGACGTGAGCAGCACCGCGGGATAGCGCGTGCCTGCCTTCACGCGGTGGTACGGCGAGTAGCCCAGCAACCATTTGAACTGCTCCGGGTTGTCTGCGGATCCGTACTCGCCGGCCCAGTAGGGCTCACGCGCGTACTTGTGATAGCGCAGCATGTCGAGTATCGGGCCGCCGAGGACCGCGGCGCGAAAGAGCTCGGGGCGCTCGGCCATCGCCGCGGCCGCGACGAGCGCGCCGTTTGACTGCCCGAATACTGCCAGCCGCCGTGGACTGGTGTACTTGTTCGCGATCAGCCACTCGGCCGCGGCAATCAGATCGTCAACGCTGTTCTTCTTCCGGCCGAGCATGCCTGCCTGATGCCAGGCCTCGCCGTACTCGCCGCCACCGCGAAGATTCGGCACCGCAAGCACGCCGCCGGCCTCGAACCACTGCAGGAAGGGCGCGGCGAACATCGGCACCAGGCTCACGCTGAACGCGCCGTAGCCGGACACGAGCACCGGAGCGTCGCCGTTTAACGCCTGCCCCTTCTTACGCGTCAAGAACATGCTGATCTTCGTGCCGTCCTTCGACGGGTACCAGACCTGCGTCACTTCCATCGACGCCGGATCTACTGGCACGTCCGGCCCGCTCCAGTACTTCGGCGCTGCTCCTGGCGTCGCCAGGTCGACGCGGAAGATCGTCGGCGGATAGTTGAAGCTCGCAAAATTCAAATACGCTTCCGTTCGATCCTCGCTCGTGGCGATGCTGGCCGATCCGATCGTCGGCTGGTTGAGCGTGCCGAGCGCTTTGCCGTTGAAGTCGAAGACCTCGATCACGGTCGCCGCGTTCCTGACGTAGCTGACCGCGACCACGCCCCGCCCGAACGAGACGCCCTCGATCGCTTCCTGGCGTTCGGGGACGATCTCGCGCCAACGCGCCTGCTCCGGGGCGGCAACGCTGGCCGCGACGACGCGGCCGCGGGCGGCCCCCTTGGTCGTGTGCAGCAGCAGTGTGTCGCCGATCACCGTGCCTTCGGCGCGGCCGCTCGCGCCCACGCTCACCACCCTGGCGGCGCGCGCCCCCTTTTGCCGGTACTCGTCGAAGCGCGAGAGCCAGATGTCGTTCGTTCCGGCGTCGAGATGGTAGCTGAGGAGCAGCCAGCGCCCGTCGCGCGACAGCGTGCCCGATGGACCACCGCCCGGTGCCAGCCGCGCGTTCTCCGCCGGCGCGACCTGGCGGTAGAGCACCTGATCGGCCGACGGCGGCGTCCCCATCCGGTGGAACAGACCCTGGCGGCTGTAGGGATCGCGAGGGTCCTTGAGGCTGTGGTAAATGAAGCCAGTGCCGTCCGGCAGCCACTGCGCTGCCTCCTGCACGCCGGCGATCTCGAGCGGTAACGGCGACGCGCTCTCGACGTCGAGGAGCAGCAGCGCCGAGGCGTTGTCGGCCGGGCGGAACGCGCCGTAGGCGAGCAGTTTGCCATCCTCGGAGGGCGAGAGCCACGTCACCTGACCCGCCGCCGCCCCGGCGACGGCCGGATCGACCAGCACGCGCTCGGCCCCGAGCGCGCCTTCGCGCACGTAGACGACCGGCCGGTCCTGGGCCGGCGGGCGGCGGGCATAGAAATATCGGTTGCCCCTGATGATCGGTGCCGTCACGGCGCCGATCTGCACGAGCGGCCGCAGGCGATCCTCGAGCGCCCGGCGTCCCGGGATGTTGTCGAGCACGCGGCGAGCGAACTGGTTCTGGGCCTCGGTCCACGTCGCGACCTCGGGATTGTCCTGTTCGAGCCAGCGATAGTTCTCGGCGACGTCCAAAAACTCTTGCCCTCCTGATCTCCTTTTAGGGTCTGTCGACAGCGATGAGCCGCCAAGTGCCACCGTAGTTACGCAATAGCACGGGAGGTCAGGAGCACTTTAAAACTCAAGAACCTCCTGGTCTCCTGCCTCCTGTAGAGTCGTCCGACAGCGAACAGCCCACGGAGCCACTAATCCGCTTTAAGCACCGACACGGGATCCGTGCGCAGGGCCCGGCGCACCGGCGCGAGGCAGGCGACGGCGGCGACGACACCGAGCAGCAGCGCGACGGCCAGGAACGTCGTCGGGTCGGTCGGCGTGATCCCCCACAGCTGCGACGAGATGAGGCGCCCCATGGCCAAGGCTCCGAGGAACCCAAGGCCCACCCCGACGCCGACGATCGCCAGCGCCTGCCGGGCGACCGTCGCGAAGACGGCGCGGCCGTCGGCGCCGAGCGCGATGCGGATCGCGATCTCGCGCAGACGCTGGGCGACGGTGTAGCTCATCACGCCGTAGACACCAATCGAGGCGATGAGCGTCGCGGCCATGGCGAACGCCACCAGCACGAAGACGTAGGCGTAGCGGCTGAAGAGGTATGGCTCGACGCGGCGGGTCGAGATATTCCCGAGCGGCCGATCCGGCTCGATCTCGGCGACCGCGCGCTGGACCGCCGCGACGAGGGTCGCCGGATCGCCCGCCGTTCGCAGCACGAACGTCATCCGCCCGAAGATGCCGGCCATGCCGGCTCGCGACGTTGACGCCTGTTGTCGCGTGGACGCGTAAACCACGGGTTCGGGCTGCATCTGTGCCCGCCTGGTCGGAATGTCGCGCACGACCCCGACGACTTCGCGTGCCGGCTCGTCGGATGACACGTCGAGGCGGATCAGTTTCCCGATCGCGTCTTCGCCCGGCCAGTAGGTTCTCGCCAGCGTCTCGTTCACAACTGCAACCCACGGTGACGCGCCCGTGTCTCCGGGGCCGAACTCCCGCCCGCGTACCATCGGCGTTCGCATCGTGCTGAAGAAGTCAGGGGTGACCAGGAAGTAGACCGGCGGCGTTCCCTCGCTCTCGCTCGACTCCGCGCGGCCCTCGACCGTCAGACGCGTCCGCGCGAGCACGATCGTGTTCGTTGGATGATGCGAGATGCCGGCGGCCGACAGCACGCCCGGCAGCGTCCGCAGGCGCGCGAGCACGCGCTCGAGCGTCGCCGACGGCTGGGGACCGATCTCGACGTGCGGCCAGCCCCGCCGCATCCCGGCAGGGCGCGTGAACTCAGTCGGCGGCATGCGAAAGTCGAACGTCATCAGCTGGTCGGGATCGAAGTGCAGGTCGCGTCCGGCGAGGCGCGCGAAGCTCGTCGTCAACAGGGCGGCGCCGATGAGGAGCACGAACGCAATCGCAATCTGGCCGGCGACGAGCGCGCTCCTCAGGAACTGCTGCCGACCGCGCGGCGCGGCCCGCTGCAGCCCCTTGAACGGATTGTTCATCGTCAGCCGCGAACTGCGCAGGGCTGGTACGACACCGAAGACGAGCGCGGTCATCACCGCCAGCGCAGCCGTGATCGCCAGCAAGCGCGCATCGATCGCGACCGGCGGGATGGCTGATTGTCCCGGCAGCGGTGCCATGAGCCTCAGAGCCCCCAGGCTCACCCAGGCAACGAACAGGCCGAGGCCACCGCCGATGACCGACAGCAGCAGGCTCTCGGTCAGCAACTGCCGGACGATGCGGCCGCGGCTCGCGCCGAGTGCCAGGCGCAGCGCCAGCTCCGGACCGCGCACGGTCCCGCGCGCCAGCAGGAGCGCCGCGACGTTCGCGCACGCAATCAGAAGCACGAGCGCGACGGCGGCTTCCACCGTGACGAGCGGCTCCGTCGCCCACCCGAACATCACCTCGCGCACCGGCCGCGCGTGCACACCCCACTGGCTGCCCGATATCGCACCGAGATCGGCGGCCGCCGCCTCGAGCGTCACGCCCGGCCGCAAGCGGCCGACGACGTTGTAGAGTCGCGCGTCGTTACTGCTGCCCGGCTCGGCGCCTGACCCCAGCGTCCACATCGGCGCCCAGAACTCCAACCGGTCGTCGGGATACGCGAAGCTCGGCGGCATCACGCCGATGACGGTCACGAGCGCGCGATTGAGCCGAATCTGCCGGCCGATGACCGCCGGGTCAGCCTCGTAGCGCGTCGTCCACAGGCGATGACTGATGACGATGACGGATCCGGGCGTGCCGAAGGGCGGATCGTCGTCGGTGAACACGCGGCCGACGAGCGGGCGAACGTCGAGCAGCGAGACCATCGCCGCATCGAAGAGATGGCCGTCGATCCGCTCCGCCGGTCCGCCACGCTCGGCGCTGAGGTCACCGGGCGCCCCGAGCGACAGGCCAAACGCCTCGAACGCGCGGCTGCGCTCGCGCCACGCGAGGTAATCGCCGAGCGGGATCCCGCTCAGCTGTGCAGGGTTCGCAAGCAGGTAGCTGCGTAGGACGACGAGCCGATCGGCATGCGGCAGGGAAAGGGGCAGGACCTTGAGTGTGTGGATCACGCCAAGCGTGGCGGCGTTCGCCCCCAGGCCGAGCGCCAGCGAGAGAGCCGCCACGAACGTGAACGCGCGGCTCTTCGCGAGGACGCGCAGCCCGTAGGACACATCCTGGCGGAGGTCGTGCCACCACGACACTCGCCGGTGGTCGCGGCATTGCTCCTCGAGTACGGCCACGTTGCCGAGCGCCCGTCGCGCCGCCTGCCGCGCCTCGTCGAGCGGCATCCCGTTCGTGACGTGCTCGGCGACGAGGAGATCGAAATGAAAGGCGAGCTCGCTCGCCACTTCGGCGTCGACCACATCCTTCCGGACCAGGGACCGGACCCGATGGTGCCAGATGCGCAGGAAGCGGGCGATGGACATGGCGAGGTCGTCTCAGGCGCGCTTGATCACCAGCCGGACCGCGGAGGACAGCCGGTTCCAGCTCTCGAGCTCGCGCTCGAGCTGCTGCCGGCCCTCGCGCGTCAGGGTATAGAACTTCGCGCTCCGGCCAAGGTCGGTTTCCTTCCAGTCGGCGGTGATCCATCCCTGGTGTTCGAGGCGATGGAGGGCAGGGTAGAGCGAGCCCTGCTGCACCGAGAGCACCTCGTCGGACAGCTCCTGAATGCGTTTCGAGATCGCCCAGCCGTGCAGCGCATCGCGCGCGACGGTCTTGAGGATGAGGAGGTCGAGGGTTCCCTGCAGGAGATCTGATGGCTTGGGCATGCGGCTTGACACATCATACCTAGACCATCGACAATCCTCAACATTGCCTAGACTATCGACAATGGTCCGACTGCCGGGCGTCGCGTGGGCCGCCGGCCTGTGGCGGGACGTGCGCCATGGGGCGCGCGTCTTTGCCAAGAATCCGGGCTTCACGGCCATCGCGGTCATCTCGATCGCCTTCGGCACCGGCGCCAACGTCGCCATGTTCAGCCTGGCCGACGCGCTGCTGCTGCGGCCGCTCCCGGTACCGCGTCCGAGCGAGCTCGTCACGATCGGCACGCGCGTCACGCGGGGCATCGCCACGCTCAACGTGGCGTCCTATCCCGACTACCTCGACATCCGGCAGCGGACCACGAGCTTCACAGGGCTCGTGGCGATGGTGTTCGGCACGGTCGGATTCGGTACCCGCCCGGACGCCTCACCGCACGTGAAGCTGGTGACGATGGTGAGCGGCGACTTCTTCGAGCAGCTCGACGTCGAGCCCGTGCTCGGCCGAGGCTTCCTGCCGGAGGAGGATCGGGTCGCGGGACGGGACGCCGTTGTCGTCTTGAGTCATGCCACGTGGCAGCAGGAGTTCGCCTCGGACCCGGCGGTCATTGGACGGACCGTGTACATCGCCGGCATCGAGTTCACGGTCGTGGGCGTGGCGCCGGAAGAGTTCACGGGCCTTCATCGCATCGTGCAGGAAGCGGCATTCGTCCCCCTCGCCATGTGGCCGCGCGTCGTCAGTTTCCCGCACGTCGATCCGCTGACAGCGCGCGACTTCCGCAACCTGACGGTGAAAGGGCGCCTGAAGTCCGGGCTGACGCTCACGGCCGCCCAGGCTGAGCTCTCCGCCATCGGCCGGGCGCTCGAACAGGCGTATCCCGAGACGAACGACAAGCAAGCTCTCGTGGCGCAGACCGAGCTCGAGGTCCGTTTCGAGCGCAGCCCGCTCGACGCCTGGCTGATGGTCGTGCTGACGACGTTGTCGTTTGCCGTGCTGTGCGTGGCGTGCGCGAACGTGGCCGGTCTGCTCGCGAGCCGTGCGCCCGTCCGGGCCCGCGAGATCGCGCTGCGGATGGCGGTCGGTGCGGGGCGCGCGCGGCTGGTGCGCCAGCTCATCACCGAAAGCCTGGGCATCGCCCTCGCCGGAGGCATCTGCGGCCTGGCCGTGGGACACGTCGGCGTCGTGCTGCTGCGGCAGATCCAGTTTCCGACCGAAGTGGTCTCGATGCCGCTCCTGCAGCTGAACCAGCGGGCGCTCGTCTTCAGCATGGCGATGGCGCTCTTGAGCGCCGTCCTCTTCGGCCTCGGCCCCGCCATCCAGACCACCCGCGTCAATCTCGTCGCCGCGCTGAAGACGACCGATGCCGATCTGACGCGGCGGACGCGCCTCACCGGCCGGAACCTCCTGGTCGGCCTCCAGGTCGCGCTCTCGCTCGTTCTGGTCACGGTCTCGATCTGGGCGTTTCAGGTGTTCGCGACGGCGTTCTCGGAAGGACCGGGCTTCCGGACGTCGCAGATGGCCAAGATCACCCTCGACCCGTCGCAGGCCCACTACAGCGAGGCGGAGTCGGCAGCGTTCTTCGAGCGCGCCGCCGACGCCGCCCGGCGCCTGCCGGGCGTCCGCTCGGCCACTCTGACCTCGGCGATTCCGCTCTTCTCGTTCGAGTCGACCCTGATTGTCCCGGAGGGCTACCACCTTCCGGAAGGGCAGACGAGCCTGCGCACCAACTCCAACAGCATCGACGCGGGCTATTTCGACGCGATGGACATTCCCATTCTGGCGGGGCGCGCGATCCTCGCGAGCGACACCGAGAAGAGCGCGCGAGTCGCGGTCGTGAACGAAATCATGGCGCGCCGCTACTGGCCGCTCGGGGATGCGCTCGGGAAGCGCTTGCAGATCCATGGCGAGCCGGGTTCGCCAATTGGTGACGCGTGGGTCGAGATCGTCGGCATCGCTCGATCCGGTTTCTATCTCTACTTCGCCGAGCCGCCGCAGGACATGGTCTACTTTCCGTTCCGCCAGGCGCCGCGCAACAACATGGTGCTCGTGGCGCAGTCGGCCGCCGACTCCGCCTCACTCCTCGGGCCGCTGCGCGCGATGGTGCAGACGCTCGATCCCAAGGTGCCCGCCTACGACGCGCAGACGATCGAGGCCTTCTACGCGGCGCGCGTCACCAGCATCGGCACCGTGATGACGCGCCTCATCGCCGGTATGGGCCTCATGGGCGTCAGCCTGACGATGGTCGGACTCTATGGGCTCGTGGCGTATACGGTGAGCCGGCGTACGCGCGAGATTGGCATTCGCGTCGCGATCGGGGCGACCTCGGGCCGCGTCCTGCGCATGATCCTCGCGCAGGGCCTGCTGCCGGCAGCGGCCGGCCTGGCCGTCGGCCTCGCGCTGAGCGCGGCCACCGCCCGCGGGCTCGCGACGCTCGTCCCGGTCAACCACCGATACGATCCCCGCACGTTCTTCCTGGTCGTGCCGCTGCTCGTGCTGGTGGCGCTCCTGGCGTCGTACGTCCCCGCGCGGCGCGCGTCCAAGGTCGATCCCAAGGTCGCCCTCCGCGACGAATAGGCGACAATGCGGGGATGGACACCAGACCCATTCCCTCGACGGGCGAGCCCCTTCCGGTCATCGGCTGCGGAACCTGGCAGGCGTTCGATGTCGCGCCTGACGGCGCCCGTGTCGCGACGCTGACGAGTGTCGTCCGCACGCTCCTCGACGCCGGCGGGTCGATGATCGACAGCTCCCCGATGTACGGCCGCGCCGAGGCAGTAGTGGGGAAGTGCCTCATCGCGCCTGGCATGCGGGAGCGCGCGTTTGTCGCGACCAAGGTGTGGACCCGGGGGCGAGAGGCCGGCATCGAGGAGATGCGGCGTTCGCTCGCGCTGCTCGGGACGCCGCGGCTGGATCTGATGCAGATTCATAACCTCCTCGACTGGCGGACGCACCTGGCCACGCTGCGCGACTGGAAGGCGGAGGGCACGATCCGCTACCTCGGGGTCACGCACTACACGGCCAGCGCTCACGCGGAGCTGGCGGCGGTGATGCGCAGCGAGCCACTCGATTTCGTGCAGGTGAACTATTCGCTCGAGGAACCCGAAGCCGCACAGGAACTGCTGCCGCTCGCCGCCGACCGCGGCATCGCCGTCATCGCCAACCGCCCGTTCGGCGGGGGAGCGCTCGTCCGCCGTCTGCGAACCCAGCCGGTTCCCGAGTGGGCGGCCGAATACGGCTGTCGCACGTGGTCGCAGCTGCTGCTCAAATACGTCCTCGCGCATCCGGCTGTCACCTGCGTCATCCCTGGAACGGGCGATCCCGATCACATGGCGGAAGACTGCGCCGCCGGATCTGCGCCTTTCATCGATCCGCGTCGGCTGGCGGCAATGGTGCTGTAGCGTCGCAGCGTAGAGCGTTGCGTGAAGGCGGTGCGGGACCGGCACGTGACGGTGCGCGCCGGAATGACGCAGGCGGCTCGGCGCTCCACTTCGCGCCGTGGAAAAACAGCCCCTCCGCGGCGGACCTGACGGTGCGGCGTCGGCTGGGGTGACTCGACCGCCGGTAAAGCATCGGTTCGGCAACGAGCCCACGTGGCCCCTTGGGACGAAACGGCGCCGACGCCAATCGGGACCGCTCCGGGACTGTTTTAGAGACTGCGCTGTCACGGCGCTCAAGTCGCGCCGATCCGCCTGCGTCACTCCGGCGGGTGTCTGAGAGTGCCGATTCATCGACTCTCAACTGACGATGTCGAAACGAGGGCAATCGAGCTCACGCCAACTTTGCTGGGGTAAACGTCATTCATCCTTGCCCGACGTTTGTCCGTGGAAGTGGTCCGCGGTTGCATCACACCCCAGCTCGCCGGTATGTTCTGGCGCAAGGCTTCGTCATCACATCTGGAGGGTCAGCATGGGTCGCCGTTCCTGGCTGCAGCGCCGCGCTCACGTCGTTTTCGCCGCTCTCGTCGCGGCCGCCGCGGCCCCGTCCGCTCAGCAGGCACAGTCGCCGCCGCCGGTTGGTGGAACGCCGGCGTCAGCCAGCCGCCCACGGCCGGAGACGCCCATGGATCCGGAGCGCGCGCGGGAGCTCTACGTCAGCAAGGATCCCGCCGATCATGCTCGCGGCTACAACTTCAAGCGCGACATCGACGCCAAGGCGGCCATCGACGCGCAGTACGCCAAGGCCAGCCAAGGCGTGATGGACTTCACGAAGGTGACCTACCGTAGCAGCGTCGGCGACCTGGACATCCCCGCCTATCTCTTTCAGCCGCTGAAGAAGCGCGGCCCGAAGGGGCACGCGGCGATGATCTGGGTGCACGGCGGCGTGCACGGGAACTGGGGCGCGAACATGTTTCCGTTCGTCCGGGAGGCGATCGAGCGCGGCTACGTCGTCATCTGCCCCGAGTATCGCGGCAGTACCGGATACGGCGAAGCGCTATCACAACGCGATCGACTACGGCGGCTACGAAATCGACGACACGATGAGCGCCGTCGAGTACCTCAAGACCCTGCCTCACGTCGACGCGGACCGGCTGGGCATGATGGGCTGGAGCCACGGTGGCTACATCACACTGCTCTCGGTTTTCCGCGACACCCACCCGTTCAAGGCCGCCGCCGCCATCGTGCCGGTGACGAACCTCGTGTTCCGGCTCTGGTACAAAGGACCGGGCTACCAGCGGTCATTCTCGACGCAGGCGCGGATCCAGGGCTTGCCCTTCGAGAAGCGCGACCTGTACATCGAGCGCTCACCGCTGTACCACGTCGACAAGCTGAAGATTCCGCTGCTGGTGCATGTCGCCACCAACGACACCGACGTCAACTTCGTCGAGGATCAGCAGATTGTCGACGCGCTGCGATCGCGGAAGCCGGACCTCGCCGAGACGAAGGTTTACGTGGATCCTGTCCCGGACCCGCGAGCGGCGGCCACACCTTCAACCGGCGCGTCGATCCGAAGACGCTCGAGCGCGACGACTCGCCCGATCAGAGCGACTCGTGGAATCGGACGTGGACGTTCTTCGAATGGCACCTGCGGCCGTACGAGGATCGCAGCCGATAGTGAGGAATGAGGCACGCGGTCGCATGTGCGTGTCCAAAAGCCCTTCACCGCCGAGACCGCCGAGCGCGCAGAGCCCATCAGATGACTCAGCGGGCTCGGCGGTCTCCGCGGTGAGAGGCTCTGGGCGCTTACGGGGGTAGTCCTTCGCGAGCCTCGTGAGCTTCGAAACTTTCGTGAGGGTTTCCGTGATCGGAGCCTAGAGCTGGTCGGCGGGCCGAACGGCCTGACGTCAGGACTCGTCTGGTTCCGTCCTGTGCAGCCAGCGGCGCAGCGCTCTCGAGAGCGCGTAGACGGTGACGCCAGTCGCGCCGACGGCCGCGGCCCGCTTCAGCGAAGCCGAGAACGTCGCATCGGCGGCGCGGCGAAGCGGGTGGGCAAATCGGGGGGCGCGATTGGCGCGCCGGTTGGGATTCTGGCTGGCCCACTTCCATCCCGCATCCCAGGCAGCGCGCTCCATCTCGGCGGCGTACGGGTTGGCGGCGGGCCGGCGAGGTGCCCAGGCGGCGCTCGCCCCTTTCAGCCAGGCGGCTTTCCACGCCGCGACGAGCGCGTCAGGTTGCGGGGTCGTTGACGGCCCCTGACGGGCTCGACGACCTCCCCATGGTGTCCACCATTTCGACGAATCGTGTGTCGACGGGTCCATTGCGCAGCAGACCGACGGTTGGCCCGCCCGCGGGCCACGTGCAAGCGTATGGGCTGGCGGCCCAGGAGATCAAGGTCAGCGGGAAATGGCCAGGACGTCAGTTGCTGCGGAGAGCGCGGATCGGAGAGATCGATGCGGCACGCCGCGCTGGAATCACCGCGGCGCAGAACGCGCAGGCGGCGAGCGAGACGGCGCTGACGCCAAGCGCCAGCGGATCCCAGAACCGCACCCCATAGAGCTGCGCCGACAGAAGATACCCGGCGCCGACCGCCAGCGGCAGGCCCAGTGCGAGACCGAACACGACCCGCCGGAAGGCGCCCTGCAGCACCATACCCAGCACATTCCCGCGGCCGGCCCCGAGCGCCATCCGGATGCCGATCTCGTTGGTCCGTTGTGCGACCGAGTAGGCCGTGACGCCATAGAGCCCGATCGCGGCCAGCACCAGCGCGACGATCCCGAAGAGTCCGGCGAGACTCGCGACGGCCCGCTGTTGATTGAACGAACGGTCGATCTGCTGCTGCAGCGTTCTGATGCTGTTGACGGTCAGGTTGGGATCCGCCGCGGCCAGCGCCCGCTTCACTTCCGGCTCGAGCGCGGCCGGCGGCAGGTCGGTGACGAGCAGCAGTCCCCGCACGAAGTGCGTTTGGAGCTCGAGCCGCTTCATCAATGCGTTCGGGTAGTCGACGGTCTGGGCGAGCGCCACGTAGAACATCGGCCGCGCCGGGCGATCGAGTTGGAAGCCAGCGAACTTCGCGTCCCGCACGATGCCGACGATCCGGTAGGTGTTGACGTTCTCCGGCAGGTTGAGTCCGAAGCGCTGATCGAGCGGTTCCTCATCGCTCTTGAAGAAGCGGCGGACGAAGGCTTCGTTGACGACCGCCACCTGCTCGGACGATTCGTTGTCCGCGGCGGTGAAATGCCGCCCGCGGACCAGCTTCACGCCGAGGTCCTGCAGGTAGTTCGCGCTGACGCGATCCCACGACGCGCCCGCCTGCTCGCCCGGCTTCGGCGCGGGATGCCCCGCCACGAGCACCAGTTCCCCCCAGTTGTCGGTGAGCGGGTTGTAGAGCGCCAGTCCGGCGGCGCGAACCCCCGGCAGCCGGTTGAGCCGTTCCTCGAGGTCGCGATTGAGCGCGGTCAACTTCTCCGCGGTGTAGGTGGCCGGTGGCCGGTTCAACGCCACGAGCACACGCCCGCGAACCTCGTAGCCGAAGTCCTGACTCTGCAGGTTGCCAAGGCTGCGCGCCAGCATCATCGAGCCGGCGACGAGGACGACGGCAACCGTGGCCTGCACGACCAGGAGCGACTTGCGCGTCAGCGAGGAGTGATCGCTCGTGCTCCGCCCGGCGCCGCGAAGCGCGTCGATGGGGTCGGTCCGCGTCGCGAACCACGCCGGCGCGGCGCCGAAGACGATGCCGGTCACGAGCGCCAGCGCGAACGCGAACCCGAGCACGAGCGGCTCGGGATAGGTATTGATCGGCACGAAGCTCACCCCGGCGAACGCCAGTGTCACGAGCAGGCGCGCCGTGCCGATCGCCACCGCGAGCCCGACGATGCCGCCGGCGACGGCGAGGACGATGCTCTCGACGAGCGCCTGCGTCACGATCTGGCGGCGCGACGCGCCGATCGCCAGGCGGAGTGCGGTCTGACCGCGACGTGCGACGGCGCGCGCGAGCAGGAGGTTGGCCACGTTGGCGCACGCCAGGAGCAGCACGAGGCCGCAGACGCCGAGAAGGATCTGCAGGCTGCGGCCGTACTGCTCCTTCATCACGCCGACACCGGCACCCGCGGGGACGACCGCGATCACCTGCCGCGGCAGCCCCTGGATGACGTCCGGCATCCAGTTCGGCGGATAGCCCGAGTCGTGCTGCAGCCACTGGTGCAGGATTCCGGTCAGTCGTGGACCAATCCCCTCAGTCGTGGCCCCTGGCCGCAGCCGGCCGATCACGCGCAGCCATGCCGATACGGGCTGGCGAAGAATCGACGTGTCGCCGTTGATCAAGGCCTCCTGCTGCAGTGGAATCCACACGTCCGGTGGATCGCCGCGCAGCGTCTCCCCGAAGAACCCCGGCGCCGTCACCCCGACGACCGTGAACGGGTGGCCTTCGATGACGAGGGTCGCGCCGAGGAGCGACTTATCCCCACCGTAGGTGCCCTGCCAGACGTGATGGCTCAAGACAGCGACCGGCGCTGCCGCCGCCGTGTCGTCCGCGGCCGTGAAGACGCGGCCGCCGAAGGCCTTGACGCCGAGGGTCGAAAAATAATTGCCGGTCACGTACCTCCGACCGGAGCGGCCGGGATGTCGACTCCGTGTCCTGCCGCCTGACGCTCAGCCGCGGACCCGCCGCCTGAAAGGCGGCGACCTCTTCGAACTCCGGCAGGTCGGCCTTCAGCCGCTCGAACAGCGGATACGAGAACATCCCCCAGCGATCCTGCGGGCCGCCCTGCACGCAGCAGGAGTCGCCGTCGCCGATGCGGTACAGGCGCGAGGGATCGCTGACCGGCAGCGAGCGCAGCATGACGGCGTGGACGAGCGTGAAGATGGCCGTCGTGCCGCCGATGCCGAGCGCGAGCGTCAGCACCGCCGTGATGGTGAAGACGCGGGCGACCCAGAACTGACGCAGCGCGTAGCGAAGTTCGCCGAAGACGTTACCCAAATTCTGTGCTCCCTCGCCGTCGAATGTCGGCGCAGGCTTAGACGGGCGATCGGCGCAATTCGTTTAGTGCGGAAGAGGTCGAGGGAGGTATCGCGACGTCCGGGGAGGTTCCTGCGGGTCCCTACGATATGCTACTCAGCAAACACCGTCGGCTCAGCGGCGGGTTGCAACAGAAGAGGGTCGCCATGCATGCATCTGTCAGCGGAGCGGAATTCAAGAAACAGCTGCGCGGCGGCGCCCCGAAACTGGGACTGTTCCTGAACTCACACAGTCCCACCGTTGCCGAACAGCTGGCGCACAGCGGCTACGACTGGCTGCTCGTCGATACGCAGCACGGGCCGATGGGGAACGAAAGCCTGTCGGGCATGCTGGCCGGCATCGCCAACGGTGGCGCGACATCGATCGTGCGCGTTGGCGGCTATAGCGACCGGGCTGGCATTCAGCAATCCCTGGACATGGGCGCCGACGGCGTCCTCGTGCCCTATATCAACAGCGAGGAGGAAGCGCGGGCCGCGGTCAGCTGCTGCCGTTATCCCACCGCCGGCACGCGGTCGGTGTACTTTCCGCAGCGCTGCATGAACAAGGGCGGCCTCCTCGGCTACGCTGGCGACGCCAACGCCAACGTCATCGTCGCGCTCCAGGTGGAAACGGCCGATTGCATCAAGAATATCGACGCGATTGCGGCGGTTCCCGGGGTCGACATGCTGTTCCTCGGACAGAACGATCTCTGCATGTCGATGGGACTCTACGAGAAATACAAATTCCCCGACATGTACACCTCACCGGAGCTTGGCGACGCCACCAATAAGCTCATCGCCGCCGCCAGAAAGCACGACATCATCCTCGGCATCTTCCTCTTCGGTACGGCCCGCGTCACCGAGTTCCTCGAGAAGGGATTCCGATTCGTCAGCATCGGCAACGATTTGCATCACATCCTCACGCAGGCGGGCGCCTACGTGAAGGACGTCGAGGGCATGTCGGCGCCGGGAGCCAAGTCGTGGACGCGCCGGCCGTCGGCGCTGCTCTAGCCGCGCGGGAAGGCGACGCCGCGTGCACCAAGGGGATAGCCTCCAAACCCCTCTGCCGTCGTCCGACTCGAGGGCGGCGCCATGCCTCTCTTGAGTGACAACCGACCAGCGGTCGAGCTGTTGAGCTTGTTGGAACGCTCCTTGCTCATTCCCTGCGGTTGGGCTTGGTTGTGCCACTCTGGCGTCTCGTTTTCATCCAACTGAAGGGTCTAGCGTAGCCTTTCGATGCACCGGATTCTCATTGCGGACGATTCGGCCACCATCCGCAAGATGGTGCGCGCGTCTCTACAGACGCTCGACCAGACCCAGTTTCTGGAAGCTGGCACGGGTCTCGAAGCCATCGAACAGCTGGCGCTCGCGGCCGTCCAGCTCGTCGTGCTCGACCTCAACATGCCCGATATGCATGGGATCGACGTGCTGAAGTTCCTTCGGCGCAACCAGCAGTACCGCGACTTGCCGGTCATCATCCTGACCACGCGGGGCGACGACTCGAGCCGCGAGCTCGCGGTGGAAGCCGGTGCCACCACCTACATGACCAAGCCGTTCGTGCCGCAAGCGCTCGCGGCGACGGCTCACACCCTGTTGTCAGGCGCAAAGCCCACGGCTTCCTCAGGGCCGGACCGATGACGGACGAGCTCTTCACCGGTTTCCTCGACGACTACTACGCCGAGTGTGAGGAGCACTTGACCGGCGCGCGGGCCGCGTTGCTCGCGCTCGAGTCTCTGGCCGATCAGCCAGGGCGGCAGCGCCGTGTCATCGACGAGCTCTTTCGATTCTTCCATTCGCTCAAGGGCATCTCCGCGATGGTGGAGTTGCGGCCCGCCGAGCACCTCGCCCACGGCCTGGAGGACTACCTGCGGGCGGTCCGAACCGGCGAGCTCTCGGTCACGCCGGACGGCATCAGCCTGCTCATCGACGGGACGCAGCTGCTCGAACGCATCGTCAACGCTCACCGGGCGAAGCACGAGCTGCCGGCTATTGGCGACGTGCTCGATCGCATCAGCGATTCACTGCCGCGTGCGGACAACGCGGCCGCTCTCGGCGAACCACGGCCCGGAAACGCGACCGCCGGAGCGACCGAACGGAGTGCCGAGCGGCGACTCTGGAAATGCTCGTTCGCTCCGACCCGCGAGCTGCTCGATCGCGGGATCGGCGTCGACACCATCCGGCGGCGGCTCTCGGAAATCGGCACGATCGTCGAAGCGTCTCCCATCGTCCTGCCCGATGCGTCGATCAGCTTCACGTTCATGGTCGAAGTCGATGCCAGCGTGGACTTCGAGGCCGCGCTGCAGGCCGATCCAGTTACGGTCGAAATCGCCGGAGCGCGCCAGCCGGCGGAGGACCAGGCCGCCAGCCGCGCCGACGTTGGATCTCGAAGGTAGCCCCGCGAGCGTTGCGCTGTCACACGTCGTCCGGGTCGATCTGACCCGGCTCGACGAGTTGATGCGGCAAGTTGGCGACCTCGTCATCAGCCGGGCGCGCCTGCTCGATTCGTTGTCACGAATCGAACCCTACGTGCCGGCGGCGGAATGGCGTGACGCGCAGGAAAACGCCGTCGCGATCGATCGCCAGCTGCGAGCCCTGCGCGAAGGCCTCATGCGGGTCCGCCTGGTACCGGTGGGCGAGATCTTTCGACGCATGCCGTTCGTCGTGCGCGACCTGGCGCGGGAAACCGGCCGCAAGGTGACGCTCCTCCTCCAGGGCCAGTCCACGGAGATCGACAAGTACTTGATCGAGCGCATGATGGACCCGGTGCTCCATCTGGTGCGCAACGCGGTGAGCCACGGCATCGAACCGCCGGACGAACGGATTCGGCTGGGCAAGCGGCCGGAAGGGACGATTACGCTGTGTGCCTCGGCAGCCGGCGAGCTCGTCACGATCGAAATCTCGGATGACGGCCGCGGCGTCGACGCGGCCGACGTGGCCGCGCGCGCGCGTCAGGCCGGCCTGCCGGTCCCCGCCGGCCAGGTGGATTCGGCAACGGTGCTCGCGCTGCTGTGTTCGCCCGGATTCTCGACCAAGGACGACACCGACCGCGCCAGCGGCCGCGGGGTTGGCATGTCGGTGGTCAAGGAGACCGTGGAGCGGCTGTCGGGCACGATCACGCTCGACAGCGAGCCGGGGCAAGGCACGCGCTTTACGATTCAGCTGCCGTTGACGCTCGCGATCGCGGATGCGCTCATCGGCCGCGTCGGCGCCGAATCGTTCGCGGTGCCACAAAGCGCCGTTCGCGAGGCGATCGAGGTCGTGTCGACGGACGTCCGGCAGATTGAGGGCAACGAGATCGTCCCGTACCGCCAGGGGTCGCTCGCGATCGTCCGTCTCGCGCGCCTGTTCGGCATCGGCGGCGAACCGCCAGCGCGCTTCCATGTGTTCGTGATCTCGACTGGCACGAGCGCCATTGGCATCGCCGTCGACCGTATCGTCGGCCAGCGCGAGATCGTGGTGCGCACGATCGCCGATCCGCTCGTGCGGGTCGAAGGCATCTCTGGCGCAACGGACCTTGGCGACGGCAAGGTGGTGCTGATCATCGACCCGACGGCGCTGGCCCGCGCGGTGCGGCAGCGTACCGCCCGCAGCCTGGGCGCGGCGGCGGCCTGGGGACGCATCCGCGCATGAGGCACGCATGACCGACCACGCCACCGTCAGCGATAACTTCATCGTCTTCGGCGTCGCCGGGACCTTCTACGCCTTGCGCAGCACCGACGTGCAGCACGTGGAAATGGTCGAACAGGTGACCCGGGTGCCGAATGCGGCACCGTTTGTCGACGGCGTCGTCTTTTCCCGGGGACAGGTCGTGCCGGCGGTCAACCTGCGGAGCCGCTTCGGCTTCGACCGCGCGCCGTACGACCTGCGGACGCGCCTGATCGTGGTTCAGGCCGGCGGCCGGCACATCGGGTTGATCGTGGACGAGGGACGAGAGTTCCTGCGCCTGGCGGCGTCGGAGATTCACCCGCCGCAGGAAACGCTCTCCGGCTTGAGCAGTCAGTACGTGAAGGGCATCGCCTCCGTGAAGGACCGTCTGATTCTCGTGCTGGAGCTCGACCAACTCGTGAACTTCGCAGAGCCGCTGACCGCGGCCTGACATCTGGAGACTGAAACATGGCTTCGACTAGTCGACGTGGCAGCAACGGGCACGGTGCGGCCACAGACGCCCTGCTGATGGACACGGGGGCTGTTCGCACGCGCGCCGATGAGATCGCGCTGTCGGCCGACACGCTCGCGCGCATCGCCGACCAGGTCGCCGAAGGATCGGAGTCCCAGGGACGCAGCCTTGACGAGGCCCTCGGCGAGGTGAACGAGATGACCGCGTCGCTGGCTGAGACGGCCAAGCAGGCGGAGTCGGTGACGGTGTCAGCCGATGGCCTGGTGTCGTCGATGAACGAAATGGCCGCGTCGGTCGAGCAGGTCACGGCGAACACCGCCAGCCTGGCCACGTCGGTCGCCGAGACAGCCGCATCGGCACAGGAAACGACCGCGTCGATTCGATCGGTTGCCGCCACCGCCGAGGAGATGTCGACGGCGTCGCAACAGGTGGCGGCATCGATCACGGAGATGGCGAGCAGCACGAAGAGCGTCAGCCGCGACACGGAATCCTTGACAGCCTCGGTGAACGAGACCGCCGCTGCCATCGAGGAGATGTCCAGATCGATCGACGGCGTCGCCGGCAACGCCACCGACCTTGCCGCGGCGACGGAGGAAACGACCTCGTCCATCAACGAGATGGCGGCTTCGATCGAGGAAGTCGGAGCCATGACCGAGAGCCTCGCGACTGCCGTCGAGCAGAACTCCACAGCGGTCGAACAGATGGCACGGACGGTCCAGTCGGTGGCGGCCAACGGCCGCGCCATCAGCGATGCGGCCCTCAATGCCGTCCGCCAGCGCCACCCAGCTCGATCGTTCGATCCAGTCCATTGCCGCCCTCGCCAGGCAGGGCGATGAGGTCACGCGGCGCGTCTCGCGCGACGCCGAGGACGGCGGCGCGACCATTCAGCGCTCGATCCAGGGCATCAGCCGGTTGCGCGAGTCGATGCTGCAGTCGTCTTCGGTCATGAAGCAGATGGGAAAGCGCACCAACGAGATCGGTGGCATCGTCGACACCATCAACCTGATCGCCGAACGGACCAACCTGCTGTCGCTGAACGCGTCCATCGAGGCGGCGCGCGCCGGCGACGCCGGCCGCGGGTTCGCCGTCGTGGCGGAGGAGATCCGCAATCTCGCCGATCGATCCGCGAAGGCGACTGCCGACATCGCCGCGATCATCAAGGCGCTGCAGGAAGTGGCCCAGGACGCCGTCGCCGCGACCACCGAAGGCATGCGCGTGGCGGACGAGAGCAACGCGCTGGCCGAGGCCGGCGCCGGCGGACTGAAGAAGATTCTCAGCGGCCTCGGCGAGATCACCGGCGTGGTGTCCCAGATCGCTCGTGGCGCGGAGGAACAGCAGGGGGCGTCGAAGGTCGCGACGGCGGCGATGGCCACCACGACCGAACAGGCGCGGCTGGTCGCAGCCGCGACCGCGGAACAGGCGACCTCGGCGGCCAGCATCGCGCAGGCGACAACGCAGATGCGCAAGATCGCGCAGGAGGTCACGAAGGCGGTCGGACAGCAGGGCACGGCGGCCCGCGACATTCTCAAGGCGGCACAGAACGGAAGCCGGCTCGCCGCCCACGTCCACAAGGCCGCCGCCGAGCAGGCGCGCTCGGCGGGGGAGATCGTCAGCGCGACGGAATCCATGCGCCGCGGCGCGGCGTCGAGCACGCGCGCGCTCGCCGAACAGGCGACCGGGTCGGAACAGCTGGTCAAAGCGGCCGCGGCGCTCGCGAAGATGATTGCCTCGGTCAGCCGCGGGATGGCCGAGCAGGCCGCCGCCGCCGGCCAGGTGACGGCGGCAGTCGAGAGCATGCGCAAGGAATCCGATCAGGCCGCCCGCGCGATGGCCGAGCAGGCGCGGGCCATGAAGGAGATTAGCGGGGCCACCGCACATATCGGCAAGCAGATCCGGCTCGTCGTCCACCGCCAATCGGGAGCATTCAGCCGGCGCCGGCCGCCTGCTGGGTCAATTGAGGAACGTTCGTTCGGTCAGCGAGCGCAACACGCAGGGTGTGCGCGAGTCGCGCGGTACGACCGGTCAGCTGCTGGAACATGCCGAGGCGCTCAAGGCCGCAATCAGCCGTGGCGTCGCGAAGAACGGCCGGCCCCGTCGCAACGGAGCCAACGGCCGCGCATGAGTGAGCTCTCGGGAACCGAACGCGATTGCCGGGTTGGCATCTTCACCACCGACCTCGACTTCGTCGTCAGGAGCTGGGATCCGGCGCTCGAGCGGATGACAGGAATCGCCGCAGGAGAGGCCTGCGGCCGGCCGCTGGATGCCATCGTCCCCGATCTGGCCGTGCGGATCTCTCCGGAACTCCTCCGCGAGCCTCTGGTCTCGGGATCCGTGCAGGTACTGGCGCCGGCGCTGCACAAGTACCTGATCCCCTGCCCGCCGGCCGAACCGTCCGCTGAATTCGACTATATGCAGCAGCGCGTGGTGGTCGGCGCATTGCGCAACGACGACGGAGCGGTCGGCCTGGTGGTCACGATCGAAGATGTGACCGCGAGGCTCGAGAACGAGCGGCGCGTCGCCCGGCAGCTCCGCGACGGCTCTCCGGCGGATCGGGTCGTCGCGATCCGGCGCCTGGCCGAGTTCGAGCCCGCCGACGGCCTGGGACCGATCGGCACGGCGCTCGCCGACGACGACTGGCAGGTCCGGCGGGCGGCGGTGCGCGCGCTCGCCAGCCGACGCGACACGGCGCTCGTCGACGCCGTCGTTACGGCGCTCCGAGATGGCCATCGCAATTTCAGCCTGCTGAGCAGTGCGCTGCAGCTCCTATCCCTCACCGGGGTCGACGTCACCGAAGCGCTGGTGTCGTTGATGGGTCACGACGATGCCGATCTCCGCATCCAGGCGGCGCTCGCGCTCGGCACCCAACGCCGGCCCGAAGCCATCGAGGCGTTGATTGCCGCGTTCGACGACTCCGACGTCAACGTGCGGTTTCATGCGATCGAGGCCGTCGGCAAGCAGGCACATCCCGAGGCCATCGACCGCCTCGCCGAGATTGCCGTATCCGGGGACTTCTTTCTCGCCTTTCCCGCCATCGAAGCGTTGGTGCGCATCGGCGATCCGCTCGTCGCCCCACGGCTCTCGCCGTTGCTGAGCGACCCCATGCTGGCGGGCATCGTCGCCGAAGCGCTGGGACGCATCGGCGACGAGGATGCCGTCGGTTCCCTCGGCCGCGCGCTGGCGCTGCCGCAGGCGCCAATTGACGCAATTGTCGATGCGCTCGTTCAGATTCATCAGCGATATTGCCTGCTGTTCGAGGGTGCCGCGGAGATCGAAGACACGGTACGACGAACCATCACGCCGGCCGCGACCGCGCGCCTCGTCGACTCCCTGGCCCACGCGTCAGGCGACGCGCTCAAACATGCCGTCATCGTTCTGAGCTGGATTTCCGATCCGCTCATCCCGACGGCGCTGGCCAGGCTCCTCGGCAGCGCAGACGTCCGTCACGAGGTCGTCGAGGCGCTGGTACGCTTCGGCGGTCCGGCGGTGGACCTCCTGATCGAGCAGCTGGCCGCTGAAGACATCGACACCAGGCGGGCGGCCGTAGTCGCGCTCGGCCGGATGGGCGACACCCGTGCGACGCCGGCCCTTCTCGGATTGCTGCGCGACGACGAGGAGCGGGAACTCTGGGTCGTCGTCACGGCCGCGCTGGCACGACTCGGCGATCGGCGGGCCTTCGAGCCGCTGCTCGCTCGACTGGGTGACGCCAACGCCGCTGTTCGACAGGGAACCATCGGCGCGCTGAACTCGATCGGCGATCCCTCGATGTGCGATCGAATCCTGCCGATGCTCGAGGATCCGAACCCCTTCGTGCGGGAGTCGGCGGTTCGCGTCGCGGGTTACTTTGGCTACGCCGCCTGCGCCGATACGGTCTTCGCGCGGTGCCAGGATCCAGACGAGTCGGTGCGCGCCGCTGCGCTCGAACACCTGCCGTATTTCGAGGATCCCCGGTCGATTCCGACGCTGGCGGCGGCGCTGGCCGATGACCAGCCGCGCGCCAGGGCGGCTGCCGCCCGGGCGCTCGGATCGATCGCGGAAGACCCGGTGCCACAACTGCTCGCGCGGGCGCTCGACGATACCGATTCGTGGGTTCGCTACTTCGCGGCCATCGGCCTCGGCCGCCACGGCGATCCCGCATGGTTGGAACCGCTCGTGAAGCGGGCGCAGAGCGACGCGGCAGTGCACGTCGCGGTCGCGGCGGCCGATGCGCTGGCGGCCGTCGGCACAGCCGACGCCGTCGCGGCGCTGGCGTCGCTCAGTCTGCAGGACGAGGATCGCGGGATGGCGGCGTTGCGCGCCCTCGGACGCGTTCGGACCGATGGGGTCGTGGATGTGCTGAAACCTGCACTCCGAGCGACCGACGCCGGCCGTCGGCTGGCCGCGGTCGAGGCGCTGATCGCGAACGGCTCCGCCGCCGCCGTCGAGGTTCTGAGCTGGACGCGCCACTGCCGATGCCGAACCGCTGGTGGCGCGTGCGGCCACCTCCGGACTGGCGACGATCGCGAACCGTGACGGCTCGGCGAGCGGGGACGCCGTCCGCGCGCTCGTCGACATCCTGCGCGATTCTTCGCGGCGCCGCGATGCTCTGGACGCATTGGCCCGGCTCGCCGCGCCAGCGCTGCCAGAGCTGGCGAAGGCGTTGAACGCCGACGAGCCCCAGGTGCGCCGCGGCGTCGTCGAAGCGCTGAGCCGGCTGACGCACCCGCTGGCCTCCGCCTGCCTGCGCGGTGCCCTCGCCGATGGGGACGCGGTCGTGCGCCGAATCGCCATCACGGGGTTGTCAAGAATTGGTACGCGTGGTCTGGGACAACAGTTGAGCCTGCTGGCGCGATCCGATCCGTCGCCTCCGGTTCGGCAAGCTGCGGCCGCCGCGCTCCATCGGCACCCAGAGTCACTCGAAGGGAACGAATGAATGGCCTTCGAACCGGAGAATCTGGGCCTCTCGTCGGCCGGGCTGCCGCTCCTGCGCGATTTGATCCACGAGCGAACGGGCCTGTTTTACGACAACGGACGGTACGAAGCGCTCAGCGACCGCATGGCCCCGCTCGTCATCCAGCGCGGCTTCCGGTCTTTTCTCGACTTCTACTACCTCCTGAAGTACGACGAGGGCGAACTGGGAGACGAGTGGCGGCGCGTCATGGACGCGCTGTCGGTTCAGGAAACCTATTTCTGGCGCGAGATCGCACAGATTCATGGGTTCGTGCAGTCGGTGCTGCCGGCGCTCGTCCGCGACACGGCGGATCGCCCCATCCGTATCTGGAGCGTGCCCTGCGCGACCGGCGAGGAGCCCCTCACGATTGCCATGGCGCTCAGCGAAGCGGGTTGGTTCGATCGGACGCGCATCACGATCCACGCGAGCGACGCGAGCAGCGCCGCCATCGCCAAGGCGCGCATCGGCCGCTATCGAGAGCGGTCGTTCCGTTCGCTGCCGGCGTTCCTCCGCGAAAAGTACTTCGTCGAGCGCGATGGCGCCTGGGAGCCGGTGCAGACACTCCGCGATCGGATTTCTTCCTGGAGCGTCGTCAACCTCGCGTCTGCGGACGAGATCGCTCCGTACGCGAGCAGCCCGGTCATTTTCTGCCGCAACGCGTTCATTTACTTCTCCCCGTCCAGCGTCAAAGCCGTGGTGAGCGCCCTGGCAGATCGGATGCCAATGCCCTCATATCTCTTCGTCGGCGCGTCCGAGTCGCTCCTGAACGTCACGGACCGCTTCATGCTTCATGACCTGGACCAGGCATTCGTCTATGTCAAACGTGAGTCAGCAACTGATGTCTAAAGCCCGTCTCCTTCGCGTTCTGGTCGTGGACGATTCGGCCTACGTCCGCAAAGTCGTGTCGCAACTGCTGTCGCGCAGTCCCTTCCTCGACGTCGTCGGCACCGCGCGCGATGGACAGGAGGCGCTCGATCGGGTCGTCGAGCTCGAACCGGACGTGATTACCTGCGATCTCATCATGCCCAATCTGGACGGCGTGGGCTTTGTCCGCGAGCAGATGGCCAGAAAGCCGGTGCCGATTGTGATCGTCAGCGTCGCCAGCGAGTCCGGCGAGCTCGTCCTGAGCGCCCTCGACGCCGGCGCGGTGGACGTCGTGCAGAAGCCGACGGCGCTGGCGTCGGAACGGTTGCTCGAAATCAGCGAGGATCTCATCGCGAAGGTAAAGGCCGCCGCCGACGCACGCGTGCGGCGCCCACCCCTCAACCGGACGATCGAGACAGCGCCGATGCCGCTCGGCGCCAAGGGCGTGTTCGATATCGTCGTGCTGGGAATCTCGACCGGGGGCCCCCAGGCCCTGCGCGCGTTGATTCCAAGATTGCCGGCGGCTTTGTCGGTGCCTTTGGCCGTCGTCCTGCATATGCCCGTCGGGTACACCGAGTTGTACGCGCGCAAGCTGGACGAGCTGTCCTCGCTCCACGTGGTGGAGGCAACGGACGGGCTGCAGGTACAGCCCGGAACGGTGCTGATTGCGCCGGCGGGCCGGCATCTCTCGATGCGACGTGGGGTCGACGGCAGCGTGATCCACCCACCTGGACGTGCGACCGCTCGATACGCCGCATCGCCCTTCGGTTGACGTGTTATTCCAATCCGCGGCGGATGTGTATGCTGGACGGGTTCTCGGGGTGGTGATGACGGGCATGGGCTCGGACGGGCGCGAAGGCGCCGCGTGGATAAAAGCCAAGGGGGGCAGGGTTCTGACCGAGTCCGAGGAGACGTGCGTCGTTTATGGCATGCCCCGTTCGGTCGTGGAGGCCGGACTGAGCGATCGAATCCGTGGGATTGGACGACATGGCCGACGCCATTCTGGAGCAACTGTGAGACGCAAATTGCTGCTCGTGGACGATTCCGGTCTGGCCAGACGGAGCATGCGGTCCCTTCTCGAAGCCAACGATTTCGACGTCGTCGAGGCCGAGGACGGGATGGTCGCGCTCGAGAAGTACTTCGTCGAGCGGCCGGACATCGTGATGCTCGACCTGGTGATGAAAGGCATGTACGGCCTGGACGTCCTGACCAAGCTCCGCGAGCTCGACCCGGCCGCGCGCGTGATCGTCGTCTCCGCGGATGTCCAGAGCTCGTCCCGGGACATGGTTCACGCCGCTGGCGCGAGCGGGTTCGTCAACAAGCCTGTCGATCGCGACCATCTGCTCACGCTGATCCGGAATGTGCTCGAAGGGTCGCACTGATGGAACTCACGGCCGTTCAGCAGGACGCGCTCATCGAGCTTCTCAACATCGGCTTCGGCCGGGCGGCGGCATCGTTGTCGCAGCTGACGGGGCATCGCGTGCTGCTCGAGGTGCCGAAAGTCACCGTCCATCCGATTGAAGAGGTGACCCAGGCGCTCGAAAGCGTCATCAGCAGCGACGTCGCCAGCGTCCACCAGATCTTTTCGGGGCCGGTGTCGGGCGATGCGCTGCTGATGCTCGATCAAAGCGGCGCCGCCATGCTGAAGGAACTGCTGACGAACGAACCCGCGCTGCCGCTGTCGATCGACGCGTCGGCCCGGGAAGTCATCACAGAAGTGGGCAACATCCTCCTCAATGCCTGCCTGGGCACCTTCGGCAACATCCTCAACGTGCAGGTCTCCTTCTCGGTCCCCCATCTGAATCTCGAGAGCGTCGGCGCCATACTCGAGTCGCTGCGGGTGCACCGGGAAGGCGTCAGGTACGCGCTCGTGGTCCATGCCGGCTTCAACCTGCGCGACACGGAAGTGCGTGGTTACCTCGTCATCATCCTCAGCGTCGCGTCCCTCGATCGTCTGATCCGGGAAGTCGAAGCCTGGGAGCGCAACAACCGGTGAAGGGCACGGACTTCGCCGCCGGCGCTCTCCTCGATATCGCCGCACAGCGCTGGTTCGACGACCTCGCGGATCGAGGCATCATCGTCACCGACACCGCGCTCGTCATTCGGGCGTGGAACTCCTGGCTGGTGACGCACACAGGCGTGTCGTCAGAGGAGGCCGTCGGACGGCCACTCTCGTTCTGTTTCCGACCATCGCCGCCCGCCGGCTCGACGAACACTACCAGCGCGCACTCGAAGGGGAAGTGCGCGTCCTCGCGCATCGGTTCCACAAGTTCCTCATTCCGGTGGCGAAGACGGCGGTGGCGGGTGGTAGCGGCGACGCGACTCAAAGCGCACGGATCGCGCCCCTGACATCGTCGGGGCAGGTCGTCGGCACCATCACGATCATCGAGGACGTGAGCGAGCGGGTGATGAGCGAGCGCGAGCTGCGAAATCAGATTCTCGTGTCCGAGCGAGCTAGGACGGTCGCCGAGGACGCCTCGAAGCTCAAGGATGAGTTCCTGGCGACGATGTCGCATGAGATTCGGACGCCGCTGAACGCCGTCCTCGGCTGGACGCAGATCCTGCGCACGCAGAGCAACGTCCAGTCACGCGAACGCGCACTCGAGGTCATCGAGCGAAACGCCTCCTCCCAGCTGCGACTGGTCGAAGATCTGCTCGATATGGCGCGGATCATCAGCGGCAAGCTGCGGCTCGACGTCCGGTCGATCGACCTGAAAACAGTCGTGCAGGCGGCGCTCGACGTGATCGAGCCGGGTGCCGTCGCCAAACAGGTTGCTATCGAGACGCGCTTCGACGAAAGCGCGATCCCGGTGAATGCCGACGCGGACCGGCTGCAGCAGGCCATCTGGAACGTGCTGTCGAACGCGTTGAAGTTCACGGGTCCCGGCGGAACGATACGGGTGACGGTGACGAGCGAAGTCAGCACGGCCACGGTCGTCGTCGCCGACACGGGTCAGGGCATCAGCGCCGACTTTCTCCCGTACGTGTTCGACCGTTTTCGGCAGGCCGATGCCTCGACCAGCCGCCGGCATGGGGGCTTGGGCCTGGGTCTGGCGCTGACGAGGCAGATCGTCGAATTGCACGGCGGCTCGATAGGAGGGGAAAGCGACGGCCCCAACAAGGGTGCCGAATTCTCGATTCGCCTGCCCGTCGCCGACGCCCTTTCTCATGTGGCCACAACATCAAGCCGAAGCTGGATGAGCATGCGCTGACGGGGAACGACGGTGCTCATCGTCGACGACAGCGCCGACAGCCGTGAGATGTTCGAGGCGGCGCTGCGCGGCTTACGGCGCGACGGTGGTTTCGCTCGACTCGAGCGAACGGGCGCTGGCCGCCCTGGCGGCGGGCACACTGAGGCCGGACGTCCTGCTCTCGGATATCGGGATGCCGGACATCGATGGCTACGACCTCATCAGGCACGTTCGCGCTCTGTCCGAGCCTACCTGTTCCATGCCGGCGATCGCGATAACTGCCTACGCCGAGCCTGAGGATCGCATCCAGGCGCTGTCGGCGGGATACCAGCTTCACCTCGCGAAGCCGACCGAGCCTGCCTTGCTTGCAGAATCCATCCTCGGGTTGCTAAGAGCAGCGCGCGCGTCCGGGCCGAAGGCGGCGCGATCGTAGCAGCGGGACCCTCAGGACACGCGATCGAACACCACTGTCTGCGCCCCCAGATTCGGCCTGGCCGTTCTGCTGGGCCAGTGTCCATGCATCTGAATGGACTTCGGCAGTGGCCAGGTCTAAAGGCGTCCACCACTCCAAGTCGGTGCGCGCCAGATCTGGCAGTGTAAAACCCAGGAGGTCTTCGATCTGCCCGAAGGTCAGGACGACGCTACCTGCGTATCGGTGCTCCAGATACTCGTAAAGGAACCGGTACCGCCCTCCCTTTTTGCTCTCGTGCCGGCGCACGGCGCCTGGCTCTGTCCTGGCCGCGCCGGGCGACGGCGATTTGTTCTTCTTCATCCATTCCAGCATGCCATCCTCGTTCCTCGCGGCGTGGCGGCATTACGCGCGCCGCCGCTCGCCACTGAGAGCAGCTTACCTGCTGGGGCACAGGAAAGATGTAACTAAATGGATATCGAGACTTCCGCGGGTCGGAGGCCTACCGCCAGCGGAACAGCTTGAGCGCCAGGACGAAGCACACCACCAGCCAGCCGGTCAGCACGCCCAGCTGCGGACCGAGCTGGGGCAGTCCGGCGCCCTGGAGCATGTGGGCGCGCAGCGCATCGATGAGCGCCGTCAACGGCAACGCGCTGATGACGGGCTGCACGGCGTCGGGGAAGCGCTGTGCCGAGAAGAACACGCCGGACAGGATCCACATCGGCACCTGCGCCAGGTTCATCAGGCCCGACACGGCCTCGATCGTCCGGGCGCGGCTGGAGATGAGCAAGCGCCAGCGCGCTGAACGAGAGCGACGCGAGGATACAGATGACGGCCAGATCGAAGAGACGGCCGCGCACGGGCACGCCGAACGCCAGGGCGCCGAAGCCGATGGGCACGCCGACCTCGACGACGAGCACGATCAACCGCCACACCAGGTACGAGAGCAGGTAGTACGTCCGCGACATCGGCGTGGCGATCAGCCGCTTCGTCAGCTTCCGGCGCCGCGAATCGACGATGGAGAAGCCGAGGCCCCAGAGCGTGTTGCTCATGATGCCGAGGCCGACGAGGCCGGGCACCAGGAAGTCGACGTAGCGCGAGCCGGCCTCACGAATGATGCCGTCGGTGGCGGGCACCGGATCGGCGCGGCCCGCGGCGCGCTGGACGGCGCGATCGGCGAGCATCCGCGCAGTGCGGCCTTCGGGATTGGTATCGTCGTAGCGATAGACGACCGCACCCGCGGCGCCAGGTTCGACGAGCAGCGCGACCTTACCGGTCCGCAGCAGCTGTTCGCCGGCCGAGGGATCAAGCTCGGCGACGTCGAGCGTTGGCTCCTGCCTCAGCGCCTGGGCGATGGACGGGCTCGCGGCGGCGACTTTCAAGACCTCGGCTGGGCGGCTGCGAAACGCCACGCCCAGGCCGGCGGTAATCAGGATGGGGAAGAAGAGCGCCCAGAAGACGGCCTCGGGCTCGCGCGTGAACTCGCGCACGCGGACGAGCGTCAGCTGGACGAGCGGATGATCGAGAAAGCCGCGGGGCGCGGATGCCGGGCGCGGCCGGCGCCGTCACCTCGTCACTCATCGCGCAGATGACGGCCCGTCAGCGAGACGAACACATCCTCCAGAGTCGCCGAGTGCGTGCTGAGCTCGGTCAGCGGAATGCCCTGACGCCGCAGCTCTTCGAGAAGGGCCGGCACGGCCCGATGCAGCTCGGTCGCCTGGATGCGAATGGCTGCCATTCTCGGCGCGCGCGTCCCTGACACCGGCGACTCGCCGAACGCGCCGCCAAATCGACGTCGCGACGCTCCGGCTGTCGACAGCTCGACGAGATGGTCCGCGCCGATGGACGCGACGAGCGCGCCCGGCGTGCCGCGGGCGATGACCTTGCCGTGGTCCATGATCGCCAGCTCGTCGCACAGCCGCTCGGCCTCGTCCATGTAGTGGGTGGTCAAGCAGGATGGTCCGGCCCGCCTTCTTGAACTCCTCGATGAGGTCCCACAACTGGCGGCGCGCCTGCGGGTCGAGCCCGGTGGTGGGCTCGTCGAGAAAGAGGAGATCCGGATCGCCGACGAGCGCGCACGCGAGCGCCAGCCGCTGCTTCTGTCCGCCCGAGAGCGCGACCACGCGCGCATCGCGCTTCTCCTCGAGCTGCACGAGCGCGATCACCTCCTCCGGCGCCGGACCGCGATCGAAGAAGCTGCGGAACAGCCGCAAGGTCTCGAGGACGGTCAGCTTGTCGGAGAGCTGCGTCTCCTGCAGCTGGATGCCCAGCCGCTGGCGCAGCGCCTGCGCGTCCGACGCCCACCGCAGCCCGAGAACTTCGACGTCACCCGAGTCCGGCTCGGTCAGCCCCTCGCAGATCTCGATCGTCGTCGTCTTGCCGGCGCCGTTCGGACCGAGCAGGCCGAAGCACTGCCCGGCCGGCACGTCGAGGTCGATGCCGTCGACGGCCACGACGTCCTTGTAGGTCTTGCGAAGATTGGCGACGCGCAATGCCGGGCGCGTCTCGGGCAGGGCCATCCAGGTAGTTTACAGGGGCGCGGCCTCGCGGCGAAGCACATGAGCCGATGTCGATGGACACGATGAAGCCTTGACGACAGCCATCGTGCCATCGTGTCATCGTGGTCTCGTGAACACCGGCGCTCTCCGAGGAAGCCGGAGCCTCAAATCCGCACGAACACCGGTTCCGGTACATCCAGTGGAGGATGAGCCAGAACAGCGCGAGCGTGCAGGCGCCGAGCAGCACGGGGGCGAACACCGCACCGAAGACGTTGAAGGGACCCGGCGCCGAAGTGGATCAGTCAGCGAACGCGTCACGTAGTCGGTCGCGACGTGCACGAGCACGTACATCGCAATCGAGTTGGCGCCGACGACGAGGAACGGATAGGTCCAGCTTCGCGATAGCCCTCTCAAGTCGATGACGTAGTAGTAGCCGGCCAGGAACAGCGTGACCCAGCCGGCGCTGAACACCGTCCACGACGGCGTCCAGATGCGCTTGACGATGGGGCAGAGGCCGAGCAGGTGAACGACGACGCCGAGCGACGATCCCGCCGATGCCCCAGATGACGAGCAGCCGCAACTTCTCCGGCGCCGCGCGGGCGCTCCGCAGCACGCCGCCCGCGAGCAGACCGAAGATCATCGTCGCCAGCGAGGGAACGAAGTTGAGCGTCAGGTAGCCGCCGCCGTTGTAGACGAATGGCTGCTCCCGCGGAAAGAGGTTGAGGAACCATTGGTCGGCGCGGGCGGCGAGGTTCGTGTTCTTGTCCCAGTGCGCCGCGAAGCCGGTGACGTGGTGCGGCCAATCGGCGCGGACGCCGACCGTCGTCGTGTCGAATCCGGCGGCGGCAGCGGATAGAGCGCGAAGGCAGCCCAGTAGCCGACGAGGATGAGCCGGCGGCCGCGAGCTGCGTGCGCGGCCTGCGTCCAGGCCGAGCAGGAAGAGGAAGACATAGCCGAGCCCGATCTGCGTGAGCACGTCTTCGAACGTGAAGTAGGTCTGCGGCCGCGACTGCGAACGCAGAAAGATGCCAAGCGCGATGAGGATCAGCGCCCGGAGCACGCTGTGCGCCAGCATGCGGGCGAAGGACTGGCCCTTCGCCCGGCGGCTGGCGATCGAGTACGGCAGCGAGACGCCGACCATGAACATGAACGCGGGTTGAATCGAGGTCCCACGGCACGCAGCCGACCCAGTGCCCGGTGATCCAGCATGTCGGCGAGGAAGCGGGCGAGGCCGCTGTCGGGAAATTGCCGCGCCACCGATGGAATGTGCAGGATCTCCGACGCCATGAAGAGCATCGTGACACCGCGGAAGACGTCGAGCGACGTCAGCCGCGACGCTGGCCCGCGAGATCGGCGCCGGCGCCGAAACCGACGCCGGCGAAGGGCGCGCCGCAACATCAATCATGGCGCCGGGATGCTAACACATCTCAACCGCGACCGACGTTACGGTCGCGCCATTGGTACAATCCACTCCACCGGCGTGTCCCCCGTGACGCCGGATGGACGGATCGCTTCTGACGAGGCCAAGGTCACCCAGGTCAGCCGGCCGCGGATGCCGTGGGGGCGCAGGAGAATACGGTGGGCCGATGGCTCGACGCGGACCTCGACGAAGCTTCTGAAAGAATGGCGCAACGTTGTAATCGAACATCGCCGAGAGCCACTCGGCCGAGACCGGCCAGGCCCCGAACTGTCGGGTCCACCACCAGGCGGGCCGTTTCCACAACGGCGTCTCAGCCTCGATTTTCGCCATAACCGCGGTCGTATCGGGATAGAACGCCCAGTCCGGCGACGCCGGCTTGGCCGGCCAGGCGAGCGCCGTGCCGAAGCTGAGGTAGGCGCCGCCGCCGCCATTCACGAGATGATCGATGAATCCGCCTTGCGGCCGCGGCTCGAGGTGGTCCTTGGAATCGTGGGTGTCTCCGG